>NZ_FTOH01000022.1 GCF_900156675.1 Thalassolituus maritimus | reverse complement strand
AACGTATAGCGATCATAGTTTCTCTTTTTTGTTTGTCCCACACTGCACCTCTTTAATGAACAGAAAAAACTGTCCATGAAAGTGGTTACAGATCATTTTGCATGTTGTTGCCGACAAGCCAGCCTTGATTCGTCATCCATATCCCTGGCGAGGCGTTCAATATCATACAGCTTGCCGATTTGCTCCAACGCAGACTGAGCCAGAGTGCTCTGGTTGGCCATGTGCAGATCAAAGAACTTGCGACAGGCATGTGCCATGCAGCCTATTTCTACGATGCCGCCACGAAAGCTGGCCTTGTAACCGCTGAAGTCGTCACAGACCAGCTTGCCCTGCCAGTCACACAGGAAGCTGCGAGCACCCTCACCGGATCGGCCCGGAGCAAAGTCGTAAATCACTGCATTGAGCTGCAAGAATGCCGTGCTTGTATAAGCCCAGACGTAGGCCTTGTGGGTCTTCTTCTTGCCGGGCTCCAGCATGGATACAGGGGTTTCATCTGCATGCAATACATCTTGTTGGTGTAGCAGTTCTCTGAGCCGGTCTACCAGCGGTTGCAGGGCGACACCGCAACGGCCCACCCAATCGGCCAGTGTGGAGCGCGCCGGCTCGACGCCTGCTCGCGCAAAGATCCTTTCCTGTCGATACAGCGGTAAATGATCGCCGTATTTCGCAACCAGCACTTGCGCAAGTAAGCCCGGCGCCGGGATACCTTTATCGATCACCTGTGGAGGTACCGGTGTCTGTACGAAGGTTTCACAGTTAGGGCATGCCCATTTGCCACGGATATGGCGCTCAATAGTGAAGGTTCCGGGAATGTAATCCAGCTTCTCTCTGATGTCTTCACCGATACGGCGCAACTCACAGTCACAGTCGCATCGGGTCGTATCGGGCTCATGATGGGTCAGCGTACGCGGAAGGTCGCCGGGAAGCGGGGCGCGTCGTGGGATTTGTTTCTGTTTGGGTTCAGCCTGAAGTAGCTGCTCATGCCGTGCCAACTGCTCTTCAATGGCTGCGATGTCTTCATTAACCAGATCATCGAGCAGGCTACACTGCTGAGAATTCAGCGCCTCGCTGGTACGGGCAAACTTGTGTAGCTTGAGAATGGCCAGCTCGTGTTTAAGCTTGCCGTTTTCCAGCTCTACATGCTGGATCCTGCGATCCCTGGTGGCGATCACCTCATCTTTCTGCTGAGTCTCACGCAGCAACTGTTCGGCCAGCTCACGCAGCTGGTCAGGTGACAATTCCTTGAGGTTCAACGCCGGTTTCATGGCGTTTACTATGCCAGTAAAGTGGTGACGATTACAGTACCGAGATCGCGCTTTGCGTCCCTGCCTGTTGCCAGGGCAGACCGACTACCAGTACCCCACTCAGGACTTACGTCCTACGTCACGCCTACCTCTTGCGATTCCGCCACTCCTAATATATGACTTTACAGGGGGTAATTTTCACCCCACAACAATCGGAGCTGAACATCAGCTCTTAACTTCTACTTTGAGGACTTCAACATGACAGCCAAAAAACTCGCTGCTGCATCTTCCCAACTATTTATATCCAGACCTATCTTCTCTGACAATAAGTTTGCGCTTTACCGATCAGGAACGCGCTCATCTGCATCCAGCTTTCTATTTTTTAACCGTCGATGGCTTTGATATTTGTATCGCGGCCGTTGATCAGTTGGGTGGCCACTGGGTCGTCACGACGTTGGGCGCGTCAAAAACCGGAAGCTCTGAAGCCGTATATCCGAAATCGTATGCGACTAGGTCGCTCGCGGAATCGGATGTTTGGGATATGTGTGAATAGATTGCGAAAAATCTATGAATCATCAGGATCTGGGAGTTTCTCATGCTGTATTTCTGGCGTACCTAAACGGTAGCTTACCAAGTGAACGCCAGGTGGTTTTATCTCAGCGGCACGCAGCGTACGACCGTTCTAGGCATGTCACTACCGTTTCAGACGTAATCCATCGGCTTGCTGAGCGCCGCCAAGTTGCTAACTACCAGCTGGCTCTAATTCTTGGAGTGAGCCTGAGCAACCTGAAAAAATGGCGAAAAGGTGCCCCCGTTTCTCGTCAAACTCGTTTTACGCTGCAGCGTTTATTGGCATCCGACATCGAGTGGGACGAACTAATTTCATATGCGGAAACTGATAATGACTGACTACAATAATGCTATTTACCGTGCGCTCCGAGCAGCTTATGAGCTGCGTTCAGACGACTGTTCTGAACTGTGGATGAGCGCCGGTTTGAACTGTCTAATTCGAAAATACGCAGCTTCATGTTATCCCCTGACAATCAGGATTACAGTGAAATTGCCACACGACGCCTGAAGGCTTTCCTTCGTGAATTACTTAATCGTCAGGGGTTGTCTGTGCCACGTATGGCGATAGATATGCAGGTGTGTGCGCTTTAAGAGGCTGAAGGTATAATTCCTAGCGGTGATCCTCTCCGCGATGCGAGAGAAATCCGTCAAGCGCGACGTGGAGGAGAGTGGCATGACTGATCAAAACGATGTCGATCAGCTTGAGTTGGCAATATCATTGCCAGTGATTCGGGCTGATATTCCTCAGCACCCTGAGACGTTTGCACTTTTTCCAATTTTTGCGCCGGTTAATGATCGGTCGAAGATGGATACCGACTGGCAAAAGCGAGGTCAGTTCTCCTACTCTTTCCCTTGGGGGGTCTGGAACGGCATGGGCCGGGACTTAATATTTATGATGAAGATACTCTGATAGCCCTTTTCCATTTGGCTCGCCAGCATCGGCATTAAGGCGCACCTGGCAAGTTCCCTATCCCTCTCGCCGGTGAGTCTACTATCGTCTATTCAGGGGTTGTTTCTCTTTGGGAGGTTAATAAGTTCCTCGGCAGGCCTGATTCAGGCAGTGCGTTGAAAGAAACATGGGAGAGTATTGAGCGTCTGGCACTGACGAAGTTGACGATTACAACCTCAGAGGGTGGCCACACTAATATAAAATTGTTTGAGCATCGAGCTGCGAACTTTAATCTTGATTCAATTCACACCGGCTGTTGTTTCGTTGCTTCTAAAGGTTGTTAACATCAACATCCCGTTGAGAATGTCCCTGTCCGTGACTGGTAAGGCGATTCACCGACATCTTGTAGCTTTGGGGCCTGGATTGTACGAAATAGCTATAAGCGACTTCATGGAGCGCATTCACTATACCGGCAGACCCGGCGACTTCAGAGATCAGTTGATTGGGCGTTCTGCCCGGTCTTCGATACTGGGGCAACTCCAATCTGGAGGTGTGATCGGTGAATATCAACTTGCTGACAGGGGTAAGAAAGCGACATTTGTAATTGAGGTTCTTTGAACCGGAACAACACAGGAAAGACGACAATGAAGACCAATGCCGGAATGCTTAAGCAATTCTACGATAGCGAACGTTACTGGCCAAAGGGCTATACGGTATACGATTTACTCATCATCATTGAAGGCCATGATGACTTGACTGAGGAATTCGAAAATATAGGCGAATATATCCGTAGTCTTGCCGATAGTACGTCTATCGAGATTATTAGTGGGGTATTAAATTGGGAATTAGATGATTCTGTCGATCAACGAGAGCTTTTTATTCGAGATCAATTTACAGCCTTCAGTACTAATCAATAAGGAAACCACCCGTGCAGATCACGGATTTACCATTCTTTACAACAGCATCGATTCTGCGTCGTGAAAACCTGCCTTTCCACCGATTCTGTGTCGTAAGTTACACCGACTCTGCGTCGTGATTAACTATTTGATTTATATAGGATTTTTTCGAAATATTAGGCCTGAATATATAGTGCCTTCAATTTAAAATTAAACGCAGGACGCAATGAAACAGATCCCATTTAACTTTGGTGGAAACCTATGCGGGCATGATAAGCAGGTTCCTGATTTCCGTCTGGTTCGACCAATTAAGACTGGAGTTGCGGGTATTCCGCTTGTCTTGATTATGGCTGTTCAGCGCCTCACGGGTTATTACGACCGCCCCACCCTACTACCCAGTCTTAACCGTGTTAATGACTCTGATCGTCAACAGAGAAGTGAGCGGCGGGAGGCCTGTATTGTTACGCTGGCTTCTGCCCTAAAGTACACGGATCTTTCCAGTATCCGTGTTGGGGTACTGGGGATTTCCCCTCGTAAACGGACAAATGCCTTTGTAACCCCCGCCACTCCTGGCCTCCAAGAGGGGGTTACTCTCAATTTTCTTATTGTTGCGGAG
>NZ_FTOH01000019.1 GCF_900156675.1 Thalassolituus maritimus | reverse complement strand
TGTAGGTGCCGGCGTTGTAGCTAAAATCATCGAGTGATGAAGCTACCTGCATCGCCTCTGCGGTGTTGTGTCATCGATTTGATTTGTCACTTACAGAAGTAAGCTCCTCATTAAATCGATAACACGGCCTGGCAGAGCCTTCTTCGCTAACGCTTCCTGAAGTGTAAGTGCGAAGAAGGATGTGGGAGGTGAGCTTGTCTTTGAATCTGTATCTGCTGATACGGTGTTCGCGAAGATGCTTCGCTCCTGTAATTAAAAACGTCTGCATTGTGCGGGCGTTTTTAAGCCGGTTTTGCTGGCGGCTATCTTTCGATAGCAAATAAATCCAATTTATCAATGCGTTAGGGGTTGATTAGTTGGTGGGGTTGCTGTAACTTACGCCGCCCTGATTGAGAGTCATAGGCCAGTAGTTCAATTGGTAGAGCGTCGGTCTCCAAAACCGAAAGTTGGGGGTTCGAGTCCCTCCTGGCCTGCCAAAATTTCAAGATGGCAGCTTCGGCTGCCATTTTTGGCTTTTAGGGAATGGTATGAGTACCGAAAGTAAAGCAAGCGGTTCGATGTTTGATGCAGTTAAGTGGTTGGTTGCTCTTGTTCTGTTTGCCGGTGCGGTAGCAGGTGCGAGTGACGCCTTTTATCAGAGCGTCGGTGTGGAAATGGGTACGCTCTATCGCGTCCTGATTGTCGTGGCCTTTATGTTGCTGGCTGCAGGTGCTGCACTTACGACGACCCAGGGTTCAAACTTCCTGGTGCTGCTGAAAGAAGCAAACAAAGAGCGTCGCAAAGTAGTCTGGCCAACGCCAGTTGAGACTCGTCAGACCACGATGATTGTGGTGGCGGTTGTTTTCCTCGTTGGTCTGTTTCTGTATTTGCTCGATATGGGTTTGAGCTCAATCGTTAAACTGATCGTAGGTTGAGGAACAGAATATGACTATGCGTTGGTACGTTGTGCATGCTTACTCTGGTTACGAGAAGCGCGTTCAGACTCAGCTGAAAGAGCGCATCGAGCTGCACAATATGCAGGATAAGTTCGGTGAGGTTCTTGTTCCTACCGAAGAAGTCGTCGAAGTTCGCGACGGCAAAAAGCGTAAAAGCGAACGCAAGTTCTATCCGGGTTATGTGCTGGTTGAGATGGATATGGATGACGATTCATGGCATCTGGTTAATCAGACTCCTCGGGTAATGGGTTTTATCGGCGGTACCGCAGATAAGCCAGCACCGATCAGTAAAAAAGAAGCTGATGCAATCCTACAGCGTGTTCAGGATGGTGCTGACAAGCCTACGCATAAAACCATCTACGAACCTGGTGAAGTAGTTCGTGTTATTGATGGCCCGTTTGCAGACTTTAACGGTGTGGTTGAAACCGTTGATTACGAGAAGTCTCGTCTGCAAGTGGCGGTAACAATTTTTGGTCGCTCTACGCCGGTTGAGCTTGAGTTTACTCAGGTCGAAAAGTCCGCGTAAGCGAAAATTAATGCCCTCAGGGGCGGGGAGCCAGTGGCCGATGCGTAAGCGTCTGCCACTTTTTGGCGTTAATACCCACTAGGAGAAAAACACATGGCTAAGAAAGTAGAAGGCTATATCAAGCTGCAGGTTGGCGCTGGTAAAGCTAACCCAAGTCCACCAGTTGGTCCTGCACTGGGTCAGATGGGTCTGAACATCATGGAATTCTGTAAAGCGTTCAATGCACAGACTCAACACCTGGAAGCTGGCGCACCGGTTCCAGTAGTTATTACTGCGTACAACGACCGTAGCTTCACCTTTGAAATGAAGACGCCACCTGCGTCTTACCTGCTGAAGAAAGCGGCTGGCATTACCAGTGGTTCTTCACGTCCAAACACAGAAAAAGTGGGTACCGTTACCCGTGCGCAGCTGGAAGAAATCGCCACTGCAAAAGCACCGGATCTGACTGCAGCCGACATGGATGCAGCGGTACGTACGATCGCTGGCTCTGCCCGCGCTATGGGTCTGAACGTGGAAGGAGTTGAGTAATGGCTAAGCTGACTAAGCGCCAGAAGGCGATCGCTGAGAAGGTAGAACTCGGCAAAGTTTACTCAGTAGAAGAAGCGGTTGAACTGCTGGCTTCTCTGCCGGGTGCAAAGTTTAAAGAGTCTGTTGATGTTGCCGTTAACCTCGGCATCGACGCTCGTAAATCAGATCAGAACGTACGTAGCTCTACTGTACTGCCAAACGGCACTGGTAAGACTATGCGTGTTGCTGTGTTCACTCAGGGTGCTAACGCTGACGTTGCTAAAGAAGCAGGCGCTGATGAAGTGGGTATGGAAGATCTGGCAGAGAAAATGAAAGGCGGCGACCTGGCATTTGACGTTGTTATTGCTTCTCCGGATGCAATGCGCGTTGTTGGTCAGCTGGGTCAGGTTCTGGGTCCACGTGGTCTGATGCCAAACCCTAAGGTTGGTACTGTGACTCCAGACGTTGCTACCGCTGTTAAAAACGCTAAAGCGGGTCAGGTTCGTTACCGTAACGATAAGAACGGTATCATCCACACGACCATCGGTAAGGCAGATTTCACTGCAGAAGCACTGAAAGAAAACCTGACCTCTCTGCTGGCGGATCTGAAGAAAGCTAAGCCAAGCCAGGCGAAAGGTGTCTACATGAAGAAAGTGACACTGAGCACTACCATGGGTCCTGGCCTGGTTGTTGATCATTCCTCACTGGAATTCTGATCAGCACAACCATCTTTGGGGTTGTCGCTGTGATCCTGTATCGCAGCGGCAGCTGTCAAAGACCGCAGGCGCGGTGGTTTGCTTTGCACTCCGCCGCTTAATTGTACCTGCGTAGATAGTGTGTGACCCCGTTCAGAATACTGAATTGTCACACGGGATGGCTCAATAGAGCCTAACTCAACTTTTAGGAGTTAATCGTGGCCTTAGGACTCGAAGATAAGAAGGCGATTGTCGCCGAAGTCCAGGAAGCAGCTGATGGTGCTCTGTCGGCAGTTGTTGCGGATTCCCGCGGCGTTACTGTGGCAGCCATGACCGCTCTCCGTAAAGAAGCACGTGAAGCCGGTGTATGGATGAAAGTTGTCCGTAACACTCTGGCACGCCGTGCAGTTGAAGGTACTGAATACGAGTGTCTGACCGAATCTCTGGTTGGCCCAAGCCTGATCGCGTTCTCTAAAGAACACCCAGGTGCTGCAGCTCGTATCTTCAAAAACTTCGCTAAAGAAAACGAAGCTTTTGAACTGAAGACCGGTGCCTTTGGCGGTGACGTGGTTTCCGTTGATATGCTGGCAACTCTGCCGACATACGACGAAGCAATCGCGAAACTGATGAGCGTCATGAAAGAAGCCTCTGCTGGCAAGCTGGTACGTACCCTTGCTGCGCTTCGTGAGCAAAAAGAACAGGATGCTGCCTGATTTAATCAGCGCGGTTTCAAATGATTTTACGGGCGTAGAGCCCAATACAATTTAGGATCAATCTCATGTCACTGACAAAAGAAGATATCATCAATGCAGTAGCTGAAATGTCTGTAATGGACGTTGTTGAGCTGGTTGAAGCGATGGAAGAGAAATTCGGCGTTTCTGCAGCAGCAGTTGCAGCAGCTCCTGCTGCTGGCGATGCTGGCGGTGCAGCTGAAGCTCAGACTGAATTCGACGTAATCCTGTCTGCTGCTGGCGACAAGAAAGTTAACGTAATTAAAGCAGTACGTGAACTGACTGGCCTGGGTCTGAAAGACGCTAAAGGTATGGTTGACGGCGCTCCAGCAACTGTTAAAGAAGGTGTTTCTAAAGAAGACGCGGAAGCGGCTAAAGAAACTCTGGAAGCAGCTGGCGCAGTTGTTGAAATCAAGTAATCGCAGTTTCTGCGATTTGCTTGGCATCATGCCAGACCCGGCATGATGATCGGCTGACGGGTTTATTCCCGTCAGCCTTTTTCACGTTATGGAATACGTGAGTAAAACCGGCCCATTGGTCGGGTTTTTTAGCAAGGCAACTCTTCGAGCCACGGGTACTTCTGCCCAATCGAGGAAACAGTCCGGGGATCACTGATGGCTTACTCATACACTGAGAAAAAACGTATCCGTAAGGATTTCGGTAAATTACCGAGCGTGATGGATGTGCCCTACCTTCTGGCAATCCAGATTGACTCATATCGCAAGTTTCTGCAGGAAGGTCTCGACGCAGATACGCGTCACGACGTCGGCCTTCATGCGGCATTTAAATCTGTTTTCCCGATCGTCAGCTACTCAGGGAACGCAGCGCTCGAGTACGTGAGCTACCGTCTGGGTACACCTACGTTTGACGAGAAAGAATGTATGCTCCGTGGTGTCACGTATGCGGCACCACTGCGCGTTAAGGTTCGTCTGATCATTTATGATAAAGAATCAGCAACCAAAGCAATTAAAGACATCAAAGAGCAAGAAGTTTACATGGGCGAAATGCCCCTGATGACCGATAACGGTACCTTTATTGTCAACGGTACCGAGCGTGTAATCGTGTCTCAGCTGCACCGTTCTCCGGGTGTGTTCTTTGATCACGACAAGGGTAAAACCCACTCCTCAGGTAAGCTGCTGTATAACGCACGTGTGATTCCTTACCGTGGTTCATGGCTCGACTTTGAGTTCGATCCGAAGGACCTGGTATACGTGCGTATCGACCGTCGCCGTAAGCTGCCGGCAACGATTTTGCTGCGGGCTCTTGGCTACAATACTCAGGATATCCTGGAAGCCTTCTACGACAACGACGAATACCGTATCACCAAAGACGGCGTGATGCTGAAGCTGATCCCGTCACGTCTCCGTGGTGAGACGGCTGCATTCGATATCATGGATAACGACGGTAACGTCATCGTTGAGGCAACTCGCCGTATTACTGCGCGTCATATCCGTCAGCTCGAGAAAGCAGGCGTTGAAGAGCTGGTTGTACCGGTTGAATTCCTTGCAGGTAAATCTCTGGCGAAAGACCTTGTCGATGCCAGCAGCGGTGAAGTTGTTGCTGCGGCGAACGACGAGATCACTGTCGAAATGCTCGAGAAAATGGGCGAAGCCAAAATCACTGAGTTCGAGGCGATTTACACCAACGAACTCGATTGCGGTCCATTTATTTCTGACACTCTGCGTACTGACCCAACCAGCAATGCTCTGGAAGCACTGGTAGAAATCTATCGCATGATGCGTCCTGGCGAGCCGCCAACCAAAGAAAGCGCAGAAGCTCTGTTTGAGAACCTGTTCTTCACCGATGAGCGTTATGACCTGTCTGCGGTAGGTCGTATGAAGTTCAACCGTCGTATCGGTCGTGAAGAGATTCTGGGTTCTGGCACTCTGGATAAAGAAGATATTGTTGAGGTCCTGAAGACCCTGATCAATATCCGTAACGGTCTGGGCGTTGTCGATGACATTGACCACCTGGGTAACCGTCGTATCCGTTCAGTGGGTGAAATGGCAGAAAACCAGTTCCGCGTTGGTCTTGTTCGTGTTGAACGTGCCGTGCGTGAGCGTCTGTCTATGGCTGAATCTGAAGGCCTGATGCCACAGGATCTGATCAACGCTAAGCCAGTTGGCGCAGCGGTGAAAGAATTCTTCGGGTCATCTCAGCTGTCTCAGTTTATGGACCAGAACAACCCGCTGTCTGAAGTAACTCACAAGCGTCGTATCTCGGCTCTCGGCCCTGGCGGTCTGACCCGTGAGCGCGCAGGCTTCGAAGTGCGTGACGTTCACGCGACCCACTACGGTCGCGTATGTCCTATTGAAACGCCTGAAGGTCCAAACATTGGTCTGATTAACTCTCTGTCTTCATACGCACGTACCAATGAGTATGGCTTCCTGGAGACTCCGTATCGCAAGGTGAACGGCGGTGTTGTTACCGACGAAATCATCTATGTGTCTGCGATTGAAGAGTCAGACTACGTGATTGCACAGGCATCAGTCCCAACTGACGAAGAAGGTCGTCTGCAGGGTGATCTGATTTCTGTACGTCACAAAAACGAATTCACCATGATGTCACCGGATAACGTGACGCTGATGGATGTGTCGCCACAGCAGGTTGTATCGATTGCTGCGTCACTCATCCCGTTCCTTGAGCACGATGATGCTAACCGTGCATTGATGGGTTCGAACATGCAGCGTCAGGCGGTTCCGACACTCAAATCCGAGAAGCCTCTGGTAGGTACCGGTATTGAGCGTGCGGTAGCGCAGGACTCCGGTGTATGTGTGGTTGCTAAGCGCGGCGGTGTGATCGACTCTGTTGATGCATCTCGTGTGGTTGTAAAAGTTAATGACGAAGAAACCGTTGCTGGTGAAGCAGGTGTAGATATCTACAACCTGACTAAGTACACCCGCTCGAACCAGAACACCTGCATTAACCAGCGTCCGCTGGTACGCGCTGGTGATACTGTTCAGCGTGGCGATGTGATGGCTGATGGTCCTTCTGTGGATCTGGGTGAGCTGGCTCTGGGTCAGAACTTCCGTATCGCCTTCATGCCGTGGAACGGTTACAACTTCGAGGACTCGATCCTCCTCTCTGAGCGTGTTGCTCAGGAAGACCGTCTGACGACTATCCACATTCAGGAACTGACCTGTGTGGCGCGTGACACCAAACTGGGTTCTGAAGAAATTACTTCGGATATTCCAAACGTCGGTGAAGCGGCTCTCGGTAAGCTGGATGAGAGCGGTATTGTCTACATCGGTGCTGAAGTTAAGCCGGGCGACATTCTGGTTGGTAAGGTAACACCTAAGGGTGAAACTCAGCTGACTCCAGAAGAGAAGCTGCTGCGTGCGATCTTCGGTGAAAAAGCGTCTGACGTTAAAGACACGTCTCTGCGCGTTAAGACCGGTACCACAGGTACCGTAATTGACGTACAGGTCTTCACCCGTGACGGTGTTGAAAAAGATCAGCGTGCGAAAGACATTGAAGAAGAGCAGCTCAGCGAAGTCCGTAAAGACCTCAAAGAAGAAATGCGCATCGTTAAGGGCGCTACCTTTGAGCGTCTGACCCGTGCTCTGGAAGGTCAGAAAGTTAATGCAGCTCCAGGTCTGAAGAAGGGCGATACCCTGACCGCAGACTACTTGGCTGAACTGACTGAAGACCAGTGGTTCAAGATTCTTCCTCAGGATGAATCTCTGGCTGAAACCATTGAGCGTGCTGAGCAGTACATTGTTGATCGCCAGAAAGCACTGGACGAGCGTTTTGAAGATAAGAAACGCAAACTCCAGACTGGTGACGATCTGGCTCCGGGCGTACTTAAGATTGTTAAGGTGTATCTGGCAATCAAACGTAAGATCCAGCCAGGCGATAAGATGGCAGGTCGTCACGGTAACAAAGGTGTTATTTCAGCGATCAAACCAATCGAAGATATGCCTTACGATGGCACCGGTACTCCGGTCGATATCGTACTGAACCCTCTGGGTGTACCGTCACGTATGAACGTCGGTCAGATCATGGAAATCCACCTTGGCCTCGCGGCGAAAGGGTTGGGTGAAAAGATTGACCGTATGATCAAAGAACAGCAGGAAATCGCGAAACTGCGCGGCTTGCTGGGTGAGATCTATAACGGTGGTGACGGCCGTATCGAAGACCTCGATAGCTTCTCGGATGCTGAGGTTCTGGAACTGGCTGACAACCTGCGCGCGGGTGTGCCTATGGCGACACCGGCGTTCGACGGTGCGAAAGAAAGCGAAATCAAGCGTCTGCTGCGTCTGGCTGATCTGCCGGATTCCGGTCAGATGACTCTGTACGATGGCCGTACAGGTGATGCGTTCGATCGTCCTGTGACCGTAGGTTACATGTACATGCTGAAACTGAACCACCTGGTAGACGACAAGATGCACGCTCGTTCGACCGGTTCTTACAGCCTCGTTACTCAGCAGCCTCTGGGCGGTAAAGCTCAGTTCGGTGGTCAGCGCTTCGGTGAGATGGAAGTGTGGGCACTGGAAGCTTACGGTGCAGCATACACCCTGCAGGAAATGCTCACTGTTAAGTCGGATGACGTGGCCGGTCGTACCAAGATGTATAAAAACATCGTCGACGGCGATCACCGTATGGAAGCCGGTATGCCGGAATCCTTTAACGTACTCGTTAAAGAGATCCGCTCACTGGGTATCGACATCGAACTGGAAAACGAATAAGCGGAGCGGAGCTAGAGTACTATGAAAGACTTAGTCAATTTTCTGCGTAACCAGAACAACGCTGATGAGTTCGATGCGATTCGCATCGGCCTCGCCTCTCCAGCAATGATCCGTTCATGGTCTTTTGGTGAAGTTAAAAAGCCAGAGACCATCAACTACCGCACGTTCAAGCCTGAACGTGACGGTCTGTTCTGTGCGCGTATCTTTGGTCCTATTAAGGACTACGAATGCCTGTGCGGTAAGTACAAGCGTCTGAAGCACCGCGGTGTTATCTGTGAGAAGTGTGGCGTTGAGGTGACTCAGGCTAAAGTTCGTCGTGAACGTATGGGTCACATCGAACTGGCTTCTCCGGTTGCACACATCTGGTTCCTGAAATCACTGCCGTCACGTATCGGTCTGATGCTGGATATGACGCTGCGTGATATCGAACGTATTCTTTACTACGAATCATTCGTAGTGACCGAGCCTGGCATGACCACGCTCGACGTAGGTCAGCTGCTGACCGACGAGCAATACTACGAAGCGATCGAAGAGTTCGGTGACGAATTCGACGCGAAAATGGGTGCGGAAGCCATCCAGACTCTGCTGGGTCAGATCGAACTGGGCGAAGAAGTACAGCGCCTGCGTGATGAGATCCCGGGCACGACGTCTGAGACCAAGATCAAGAAGCTGTCTAAGCGTCTGAAGATCCTTGAGGCGTTCCACAACTCTGGTAACGATCCTCAGTGGATGATCATGGAAGTTCTGCCGGTTCTGCCGCCAGATCTGCGTCCACTGGTACCACTGGACGGTGGCCGCTTTGCGACCTCTGACCTGAACGATCTGTACCGTCGTGTGATCAACCGTAACAACCGTCTGAAGCGCCTGCTTGAGCTGAGCGCACCAGACATCATCGTACGCAACGAGAAGCGTATGCTGCAGGAGTCTGTCGACGCCCTGCTGGATAACGGTCGTCGCGGTCGTGCGATCACTGGTTCTAACAAGCGTCCACTGAAGTCGCTTGCAGACATGATTAAAGGTAAGCAGGGTCGTTTCCGTCAGAACCTGCTCGGTAAGCGTGTTGACTACTCTGGCCGTTCGGTAATTACCGTAGGTCCTCAGCTGCGTCTGCATGAGTGTGGTCTGCCGAAGAAGATGGCTCTGGAACTGTTCAAGCCGTTCATCTTCTCCAAGCTGGAGCACCGTGGTCTGGCGACAACCATTAAAGCTGCGAAGAAAATGGTTGAGCGCGAAACCCCAGAAGTATGGGACATCCTTGCGGAAGTTATCCGTGAGCACCCAGTGATGCTGAACCGTGCACCAACACTTCACCGTCTTGGTATCCAGGCGTTCGAGCCACAGCTGATTGAAGGTAAAGCGATTCAACTGCACCCTCTGGTATGTGCGGCATACAACGCTGACTTCGATGGTGACCAGATGGCGGTACACGTACCGCTGACCCTGGAAGCACAGCTTGAAGCCCGTGCGCTGATGATGGCGACCAACAACGTACTGTCTCCAGCGAACGGTGAGCCAATCATCGTACCGTCACAGGACGTTGTACTCGGTCTGTACTGGATGACCCGTGAGCGTGTAAACGCACTGGGTGAAGGTATGGTGTTCGCTGATCTCGACGAAGTCAGCCGTGCTTACTACGGTGGTAACGTACACCTTCAGGCGAAGGTGAAAGTACGTATCACTGAAACCAGCATCGACCTTGAAGGCAACAGCGAGACCCGCACCAGCCTGATCGACACCACGATCGGCCGTGCGCTGCTGTTCCGCATCGTACCGAAAGGTCTGCCATACGAGCTGGTTAACCAGCCGATGAAGAAGAAAGCGATCTCTAACCTGATCAACACGGCATACCGTCGCGTGGGTCTGAAAGATACTGTTATCTTCGCTGACCAGATCATGTACACCGGCTTCCAGTTCGCAACCCGTTCTGGTTCATCGATTGGTGTGAATGACTTCGTAATTCCGGACGAGAAAGCCGAAATCATTGAAAACGCTGATGCAGAAGTAAAAGAAATCGAAAGCCAGTTTGCTTCCGGTCTCGTGACGCACGGTGAGAAATACAACAAGGTGATCGACATCTGGTCCCGCGCTAACGAACTGGTAGCGAAGGCGATGATGGATAACCTGGGTAAAGAAGGCGTGATCGACCGCGAAGGTAACGAGGTTGAGCAGGAATCCTTCAACTCAGTCTACATGATGGCCGACTCAGGGGCTCGTGGTAGCCCGGCTCAGATCCGTCAGCTGGCGGGTATGCGTGGTCTGATGGCGAAGCCGGATGGCTCCATCATCGAGACGCCGATTGTGGCGAACTTCCGTGAAGGTCTGAACGTACTCCAGTACTTCACCTCGACCCACGGTGCTCGTAAAGGTCTGGCGGATACCGCACTGAAAACGGCTAACTCCGGTTACCTGACTCGTCGTCTGGTTGACGTCGCGCAGGATCTGGTTGTGACTGAGCGTGACTGTGGCACCGAAGAAGGTCTGGTCATGACTCCGCTGATTGAAGGCGGTGACGTTGTGGTTGGTCTGGGTGATCGTATCCTTGGTCGTGTTGTCGCGACCGACGTATACAAGCCTGGCTCAGAAGGCGACGTAGTAGTACCTGCTGGTACTCTGATCGACGAAGCCTGGGTTCATAAGATCGAAGGCGAAGGTATCGACGAAGTGATCGTTCGCTCCGCGATTACCTGTGACAGCCGCGTAGGTATCTGTTCAGCTTGTTACGGTCGTGATCTTGGTCGCGGTCACCAGGTGAACGTGGGTGAAGCAGTAGGTGTTATCGCTGCACAGTCAATCGGTGAGCCAGGTACACAGCTGACGATGCGTACGTTCCACATTGGTGGTGCGGCATCGCGTTCATCTGCAGCCGACAGCGTACAGGTTAAGAATGCTGGTAAGGTTCGCCTGCACAACATGAAGACTGTAACGCGTGAAAACGGCGATTTGGTTGCTGTGTCCCGTTCTGGTTCGATTGCTCTGGCAGATGACCACGGTCGTGAGCGTGAGCTGTACAAGCTCCCTTACGGTGCGGTTATCAGCGTGAAAGACGGAGAGCTGGTAGAAGCTGGCCAGAAGGTCGCTTCCTGGGATCCACACACGCACCCAATCGTGACTGAAGTGGCCGGTAAGATCGAATTCGTCGGTATGGAAGAAGGTATTACCATCAACCGTACTACGGACGAACTGACAGGTCTGTCCAGCATCGAAGTGATCGATCCTAAGGATCGTCCAGCGGCCGGTAAAGACATCCGTCCAATGGTTAAGCTGGTTGACGAAAAAGGTAACGACGTTCACCTGCCAGGTACCAATGCTCCGGCTCAGTACCTGCTGCCAGCCAACGCTCTGGTTTCTCAGGAGAACGGTGCCATCGTAACTGTGGGTGACGTTATCGCACGTATCCCGCAGGAGACGTCAGGCAACAAAGACATTACCGGTGGTCTGCCACGAGTTGCTGACCTGTTCGAAGCACGTAAGCCAAAAGAGCCTGCCATCCTTGCAGAAATCTCTGGTACCGTGAGCTTCGGTAAAGAGACTAAAGGTAAGAAGCGTCTGGTTATTACGCCGAACGACGGCGGTGATCACTATGAAGAGCTGATTCCTAAGTGGCGTCACCTCAACGTGTTCGAAGGTGAACAGGTTGAGAAAGGTGAAGTTATCTCGGATGGTCCGTTCAACCCGCACGACATTCTGCGTCTGAAAGGTGTTGGCCATCTGGCGATGTACATCACCAACGAAGTGCAGGAAGTTTACCGACTGCAGGGTGTAGGCATCGATGATAAACACATCGAAGTTATCGTTCGTCAGATGCTGCGCAAAGTCATCATCGGCGAAAACGGCGACAGCACCTTCATTCCAGGCGATCAGGTGGAATACACCAACTTCCTGGAAGAGAACGAGAAGCTCGATGCGGCAGGTAAGATTGCTGCGAAAGGCGAGCGCGTTCTGCTGGGTATCACCAAAGCGTCTCTGGCAACCGAGTCGTTCATCTCTGCGGCTTCCTTCCAGGAAACCACCCGTGTACTCACCGAAGGTGCAGTGACCGGCAAGATGGACACTCTGCGTGGCTTGAAAGAGAACGTGGTTGTGGGTCGTCTGATTCCAGCGGGTACTGGTCTTACGTATCATGAAGAGCGTAAGCGCAAGCGTCAGAGCCGTGAAGATGATCGCATGAAGGCAATGCCAGAATCGTTGACTGTATCTGCTGAAGATATGGAAGCGAAACTGAGCGAAGCGTTCAGCGATAAGTGATGCGATAGCATCATCCCCACGAAAGTGGGGATCTAGATAAAAAACGGGAGCTTCGGCTCCCGTTTTTTTTGCTGTATAGAAAAACAGAGTAGAATCAGTTCACTCAAATATATTTACAAGGATGATCTGTGGCGATTAATCACAAGATAGAGGAGCCCGGCTATTACATAGAGCTGTACCCTGAAAGCCTGGCTGATGTGACAGCCCCTGCAGTAGTCGAGAAGATCTTGTCGATATTGGACAGTGATCTGGTCTATGAACGTGATACCGACCAGTCTGGTCGTGAAGTAGTGCGGCGCTTGCGCACACCGACACTGGTACTGAATGATTCGGCAGGGCTGTCGGGTTACAGTATGTGGAGGTTTATTTTTAATGTCGTTGTAGAAGTCTATGGCGATGCCAATGTATTAAGAAAATCGATCTTTACGCTGTTAGATGCTCTTTACGATAGGTACAGAGAGCAAGGTTTTTTCCCAAATTATGATGATGCACATGGTGAGTTCGATATAAGTACCAGTGTATTTGCTGCGCTCTTTAATGAGGATACTTATTTCCGTAATTGGGGGGATGAAACTAAAGCGGCGATTTCTGATTCTTTCGAGAAGCATTTCTGGATGTGGGATCTCGACTTCGAGCATGAGCGGACTAACAGAATGGTGGAAGGTGTTTTAACGTATTATTTCTACGATAAAAGATCTCAGCAGAGTTTAGATAGGTATCTGCGTCTTCTGGCTCATAAAACATTCAACGGCCAGAATGGTCCTTATTCCTATAAGGAGTTCTACGGGCCATTGACTAAGCATCTGCTCAATCTTTGCCTGATCAAAGGAATAAACTTAACCGACTTCCTCGACTTCACATTAAAGAACGTGGATGAGATGTATACTGATCAGTACTACATTATGCTCATTGCTGCGCACATCTATGGTAATTCACCCGAAGTAATCATCGAATTTTATGAAGTGTATTCGGGGAAAAAGTACGACAGCAGTGATTCGAATGCAGAGATGATACTACGTAACAATATCGAGAAGATTGGGGGGCAGGTTGATCTACTGACGTATAGATCATCAGAATATCGGTGGCTGATACGTGATAGTGGCAAAACATTATCTACCGGTGTTCATGAGTATGATTGGGATGCACGGATTTGGAAATGCGTTGGCTGAAGCCCCCGCTGTTTTCAGTCGTCGTTCAGTCGGGACAACATACTCTTTGCAGAACTGCGTTCGTAGCTTCCACAGCTTTCCGATTTAATGGCTGCGTTGAGGTAGTGGGCCGATAGTTCTTTGTCCTGAGGTGCGCCATATAAGTTATTGTGGTATGTGCTTCCCAGTCTCAGGTAGGCGTCACAAAAATCCTGTTTTGTCGCCTTTTTATAAAATGCGATTGCTTTATCCATGTTTATGGAGCGGCCGACTCCCTCTTCGTAGGCTCTGCCGATAATGAGCATGGCATCAGCATCGCCGTTTTCAGCAGCCCGCTCCGCCCAATACAGAGACTTCTCTGTATCATAAGGGATACGCCTTTCGGCCCCGGAATAAATCTCGTACATTAGGTATTGCGCATAAGAAATATCTGCTTCAGCGCCTATCAGTAACCAGTCTATTGCCTGATGTGGATCACGGGGTCCGCCTTCACCGTGATATAGCATTGCCCCGAGTGCCGATGCAGCTGAGATATGCCCTTCATCGGCTGCTGATTGATACCACTTGCGGGCTTCCTCGTAGTTCTTTCCTTGGTAGGCGACGAATCCCAGGGCATATCGTGCATGGGGGTGTCCCGCTTTAGCAGCCTTAGTAAGTAATGAAAGACCTTCTAAAAAGTTGCCTTCACTGTTGCCGGACTGGATGTATTCAATGCCTTGTCGGGTCAGTGCATCAAGGTCTTCAGCGAGCAGCGCGGTAGGGGAAAGGTTAAAGAGAACTATGACGATGGTAATCAGGTTGATTCTCATGGTGGGGTACTTGTCCGTAAGATAATTGTCAGAAGAATATCAGCCCTGATTATCTGAGTCAGCCCTGTCGACAGATTACCCTGCATTGCAGGCTTGACGGAGTGAGGTGCAGGGAGTATCCTTCCGGCCCCTTTTATTGTGTGCGGACGTCTGCACACGTGAAATGTAATAACTGGAGTTTGCTTAATGGCTACAATCAATCAGCTGGTTCGTAAGCCTCGTAAGCGTAAGGTCGCTAAGAGCGACGTACCTGCTCTGCAGGCATGTCCTCAGCGTCGTGGTGTTTGTACTCGTGTGTACACAACTACCCCGAAAAAGCCTAACTCGGCACTGCGTAAAGTTTGCCGTGTACGCCTGACGAATGGTTTCGAAGTTACCTCATACATCGGCGGTGAAGGTCACAACCTTCAGGAACACAGCGTTGTTCTGATCCGTGGCGGTCGTGTAAAAGACTTGCCAGGTGTTCGTTATCACACTGTTCGCGGTTCACTGGATACTTCTGGTGTTGCTAACCGTAAACAGGGCCGTTCTAAGTACGGTGCTAAGCGTCCTAAGGGTTAATACCTTTAAGACATTGGATAAGAGTAAGGCTGTGCCATTTTTCGATAACGTTAAGTGCACAGGCTGACCTGAAGACCTAAAGAGGGCTTATCATGCCAAGAAGACGCGTCGCTGCGAAACGCGAGATTCTGCCAGATCCTAAGTTTGGAAATACTATTCTGGCGAAGTTTATGAACCACGTAATGATCAGTGGTAAAAAATCTGTAGCCGAGAAAATCGTCTACGGTGCACTGGACACTGTTGCTTCTAAAAGCGGCAATGATCCAATCGAAATGTTCGAACAGTCTCTGGAAGCTATCCAGCCTATGGTTGAGGTTAAGAGCCGCCGTGTAGGTGGTGCGACTTACCAGGTGCCTGTTGAAGTTCGTCCTGCACGTCGTCAGGCACTGGCTATGCGCTGGTTGGTTGACGCTGCACGTGGCCGTGGTGAAAAATCCATGGCTCAGCGTCTGGCGAACGAAATGATCGAAGCCTGTGAAGGTAAAGGTGCTGCGGTTAAGAAACGTGAAGACGTTCACCGTATGGCCGAAGCGAACAAAGCGTTCTCTCACTACCGCTTCTGATCGCTCAAAGGCTGTGTTCGTCAGAACGCAGCCTTTATCTCCTCTCTATTTCTTTCTCCTCTTTTTCAGAAATCTAACAGATTAATTTCCTTTGTATTGCCATCTCGTTGTTGGCTCGCATCGGTGCGATCTCCGGGTATGCGAATGCGCTCCCTAATGCCCATGAAAGCAGGGCTGGGCAGGGCGGGTCATTGACTGCCAGTGTTTACTTATATTACGATTCGCGCCCTTAATATCTCATGTCAGACGCTGATCTTGTGTCTGACATCCCTGATCCAGACTGAGGTGTAGCTGTGGCACGTACAACGCCGATTGATCGCTATCGTAATATTGGTATCTGTGCGCACGTAGATGCGGGCAAAACGACCACCACTGAGCGAGTGCTGTTCTATACGGGTGTGTCTCACAAAATTGGTGAGGTGCATGACGGTGCGGCTACGATGGACTGGATGGAGCAGGAGCAGGAGCGTGGTATCACCATTACTTCTGCGGCCACGACCTGTTTCTGGGCCGGTATGGCTCAGCAATTCGATCAGCATCGTATTAACATCATTGATACCCCGGGGCACGTGGACTTCACCATTGAGGTAGAGCGTTCACTCCGTGTTCTGGATGGTGCTGTCGTAGTTTTGTGCGGATCGTCAGGTGTGCAGCCTCAGACTGAAACCGTATGGCGTCAGGCAAATAAGTACGAAGTGCCGCGTATGGTATTCGTCAATAAGATGGACCGTGCCGGTGCTGACTACTTCATGGTAGTTAACCAATTGAAGGCTCGTCTTGGTGCGACGCCTGTGCCATTGCAGATCAATATTGGCGCTGAAGATGACTTCAAAGGTGTCGTCGACCTGATCAAAATGAAGGCCGTGATGTGGAATGAAGCCGATCAGGGGCTGACTTTCACCTATGAAGACATTCCAGCTGATCTGGTTGATACAGCCGAAGAGTGGCGCGAGAAACTGATTGAAGCAGCCGCAGAAGCCTCTGAAGAGTTGATGGACAAATACCTCGAAGGTGAAACGCTTTCCGAGGAAGAGATTAAAGCGGCTCTGCGTCAGCGCACACTGGCAAACGAGATTGTTCTCGTGACCTGTGGTTCTGCTTTCAAAAATAAAGGCGTACAGGCTGTTCTAGATGCGGTTATTGAATATCTGCCTTCGCCAACCGAAGTGAAAGCGATTGAAGGTATTCTTGACGATAAAGACGCGTCTGTCGGCGTTCGTCACTCCTCTGATGATGAGCCGTTTGCGGCGCTTGCTTTTAAGATTGCTACAGACCCCTTCGTTGGTACTCTGACCTTCGTTCGCGTGTACTCTGGTGTACTAAACTCTGGCGACGCTGTAATGAACTCTGTTAAGTCTAAGCGTGAGCGCGTTGGTCGCATGGTTCAGATGCACGCCAACTCCCGTGAAGAGCTAAAGGAAGTTCGTGCCGGTGATATCGTCGCACTGATCGGTCTGAAAGATGTCACCACGGGTGACACGCTCTGCGACCAGAAAGACATTATTACGCTTGAACGCATGGAATTCCCGGATCCGGTTATCTCGGTGGCGGTTGAGCCTAAGTCTCAGGCCGACCAGGAGAAGATGGGCGTAGCTCTCGGTAAGCTGGCGCAGGAAGATCCGTCGTTCCGCGTCGAGACTGACGAAGAGTCAGGTCAGACCATTATCTCAGGTATGGGTGAACTCCACCTCGACATTATTGTCGATCGCATGAAGCGGGAATTTAAAGTCGAGTGTAATGTAGGTAAGCCTCAGGTGGCTTATCGCGAGAAAATTACCCGGACTGTTGAGATTAACAATAAGTTTGCGAAGCAATCCGGCGGTCGTGGTCAATATGGTCACGTAGTGATCCGCTTCGAGCCGAGCGAAGAAGAAGGTCTCGAGTTTGTGAATGAGATCACTGGTGGTGTGATTCCGCGTGAATACATTCCATCGGTTGAAAAAGGTATTGAAGAGCAGATGAAAAACGGTGTTCTTGCTGGTTACCCGTTGCTGGGTCTCAAGGCGACACTGTATGACGGCTCTTTCCATGACGTTGACTCGAATGAGATGGCGTTTAAAATTGCCGCGTCACAAGCAACCAAACAGCTTTCACAGGAAGGCGATGCAGTACTGCTCGAGCCGATGATGAAGGTTGAAGTTGTTACCCCAGAAGACTACATGGGTGACGTCGTCGGCGACCTCAACCGTCGCCGTGGCATGATTTCAGGAATGGAAGATACACCGTCCGGTAAGGTGGTGAATGCGTCCGTACCGCTGGCAGAGATGTTCGGTTATGCCACCGATCTGCGCTCTGCAAGCCAGGGGCGGGCGACCTATTCCATGGAATTTGAGAAATATGCGGAAGCGCCATCAAACGTGGCCGATGCAATTATTAACAGATTTTAATTACTGACATTTGATGAGGTATTCTCATGGCTAAGGAAACGTTTGAACGTTCCAAACCCCACGTAAACGTGGGTACTATCGGTCACGTTGACCACGGTAAAACTACACTGACTGCTGCACT
>NZ_FTOH01000021.1:2081-5197 GCF_900156675.1 Thalassolituus maritimus | reverse complement strand
GTTGGATACATGAGTCGAGATTCTCTCGCGAACCGGCGGCTGCCTGTTCGTGTCTTTAACTGTTTATACACCAGTTTGGGTGTTATATGGTCAAGCCTCACGGGCAATTAGTATCAGTTAGCTCAACGCCTCACAACGCTTACACACCTGACCTATCAACCTGGTAGTCTTCCAGGGCCCTACAGGGAACTCGAAGTTCCAGTGAGATCTCATCTTGAAGGAGGCTTCACGCTTAGATGCTTTCAGCGTTTATCCCGTCCGAACGTAGCTACCCGGCAATGCCACGGGCGTGACAACCGGAACACCAGAGGTTCGTCCACTCCGGTCCTCTCGTACTAGGAGCAGCTCTTCTCAAATCTCAAACGCCCACGGCAGATAGGGACCGAACTGTCTCACGACGTTCTAAACCCAGCTCGCGTACCACTTTAAATGGCGAACAGCCATACCCTTGGGACCGGCTTCAGCCCCAGGATGTGATGAGCCGACATCGAGGTGCCAAACACCGCCGTCGATGTGAACTCTTGGGCGGTATCAGCCTGTTATCCCCGGAGTACCTTTTATCCGTTGAGCGATGGCCCTTCCATACAGAACCACCGGATCACTATGACCTACTTTCGTACCTGCTCGACGTGTCTGTCTCGCAGTTAAGCCGGCTTATGCCATTGCACTAACCTCCTGATGTCCGACCAGGATTAGCCGACCTTCGTGCTCCTCCGTTACTCTTTGGGAGGAGACCGCCCCAGTCAAACTACCCACCACACAGTGTCCTCGATCCAGATAATGGACCTGAGTTAGAACCCCAAATTGACCAGGCTGGTATTTCAAGGTTGGCTCCACGGTAACTGGCGTCACCGCTTCAAAGCCTCCCAGCTATCCTACACAAGCCAATTCAAAGTTCACTGTGAAGCTATAGTAAAGGTTCACGGGGTCTTTCCGTCTAGCCGCGGGAACGCAGCATCTTAACTGCGAATTCAATTTCACTGAGTCTCGGGTGGAGACAGTGTGGCCGTCGTTACGCCATTCGTGCAGGTCGGAACTTACCCGACAAGGAATTTCGCTACCTTAGGACCGTTATAGTTACGGCCGCCGTTTACCGGGGCTTCGATCAAGAGCTTCGCTAATGCTAACCCCATCAATTAACCTTCCGGCACCGGGCAGGCGTCACACCCTATACGTCCACTTTCGTGTTTGCAGAGTGCTGTGTTTTTAATAAACAGTCGCAGCCACCTGGTATCTTCGACCGGTCTCAGCTTATGTTCGATTGAACCACCAAAACCGGCGCACCTTCTCCCGAAGTTACGGTGCCATTTTGCCTAGTTCCTTCACCCGAGTTCTCTCAAGCGCCTTGGTATTCTCTACCTACCCACCTGTGTCGGTTTAGAGTACGGTTTCTTTGTAGCTGAAGCTTAGAGGATTTTCCTGGAAGCATGGCATCGACCACTTCGGACTCCGTAGAGTCACCGTCATCACCTCTCGGCATTAAGATCCCGGATTTGCCTAAGATCTCTGCCTACTAGCTTAAACACGGACAACCAACGCCGTGCTGGCCTAGCCTTCTCCGTCTCCCCATCGCACTACAAACAAGTACAGGAATATTAACCTGTTTCCCATCGACTACGCTTTTCAGCCTCGCCTTAGGGGCCGACTAACCCTGCCCCGATTAACGTTGGACAGGAACCCTTGGGTTTCCGGCGAGGGAGTTTTTCACTCCCTTTATCGTTACTCATGTCAGCATTCGCACTTCTGATACCTCCAGCCTGGTTCACACCTTGACCTTCAACGGCTTACAGAACGCTCCTCTACCATGCACTAAGTGCATCCGTAGCTTCGGTGTACAGTTTGAGCCCCGTTATATCTTCCGCGCAGGCCGACTCGACTAGTGAGCTATTACGCTTTCTTTAAAGGGTGGCTGCTTCTAAGCCAACCTCCTAGCTGTTTTAGCCTTCCCACATCGTTTCCCACTTAACTGTAACTTTGGGACCTTAGCTGACGGTCTGGGTTGTTTCCCTTTCCACGACGGACGTTAGCACCCGCCGTGTGTCTCCCGTGATTGAACTCATGGGTATTCGGAGTTTGCAAAGGGTTGGTAAGTCGGGATGACCCCCTAGCCTTAACAGTGCTCTACCCCCCATGGTTAGACACGAGGCACTACCTAAATAGTTTTCGAGGAGAACCAGCTATCTCCGGGCTTGATTAGCCTTTCACTCCTATCCACAAGTCATCCCCTGGCTTTTCAACGACAGTGGGTTCGGTCCTCCAGTTGATGTTACTCAACCTTCAACCTGCTCATGGATAGATCGCCCGGTTTCGGGTCTAATGCATGCGACTGGACGCGCAGTTAACACTCGGTTTCCCTACGGCTCCGCAATTTGCTTAACCTTGCCACATACATTAAGTCGCTGACCCATTATACAAAAGGTACGCAGTCACCGAATAAATCGGCTCCCACTGCTTGTACGTACACGGTTTCAGGATCTATTTCACTCCCCTCACAGGGGTTCTTTTCGCCTTTCCCTCACGGTACTGGTTCACTATCGGTCATCTGGGAGTATTTAGCCTTGGAGGATGGTCCCCCCATATTCAGTCAGGATAACACGTGTCCCGACCTACTCGATTTCACTGTAAATAGATTTTCGTATACGGGGCTATCACCCACTATGGCCGCACTTTCCAGAGCGTTCTACTAATCACAAAACAGCTTAAGGGCTGGTCCCCGTTCGCTCGCCGCTACTAAGGGAATCTCGGTTGATTTCTTTTCCTCGGGGTACTTAGATGTTTCAGTTCTCCCGGTTCGCCTCCTTAACCTATGTATTCAGTTAAGGATACCTGCCTGATGACAGGTGGGTTTCCCCATTCAGAGATCTCCGGGTCAAAGGTTGTTTGCCACCTCACCGAAGCTTATCGCAGGCTACTACGTCTTTCATCGCCTCCAGATGCCAAGGCATCCACCGTGCACGCTTAGTCACTTGACCATATAACCCCAAACCATCTCGATGCTTACAAGCTATGAAGCACAAGATTTTAAGGTGAGAAGTTATTGACGTTAATCCGATCAAGCAACCGCCGGTTCGCTTGAGAATCTCAATTCTCATGTATCCAAATTTTTAAAGAACAAC
>NZ_FTOH01000018.1 GCF_900156675.1 Thalassolituus maritimus | reverse complement strand
AAGGATCTGGCCTGCAGGCCAAGTGGAATCCGAATAGATGGCTGCACTACACCAAAGACAGATTTCGCTTGCACAATGAGGGGTGTCCATAGATGGTTATACAAGGAGTTGGGTGTGAATGTTCTTGATGCAATGTCTGTTGCAATACCAGTTGGACCGGCGACGCCAAGGATAGCACTAGTGCTACCGTCGCTCGAGGTTGTACACGTGAGGCTTTTAAAATCGATAGAGATCTCTAGTGGCGCAGATATGTCCAGAGCGTCTTCGATAATGTCTGCCGCTGCCTGCAACACGATTGCGCGTTGTTGGCCTATCGTTTCACCAGAGTTACCTCCAACGGGTTCAACGGGTGTCAGATCATTGAGTCCTTCATTAGCCTCATCGGAATTAACGAAAACTATCTCGGCTTGAGCTCCGCAGGCTACCAAAAACAATAGATTAATTATTTTCTTCATAAGGTACTACCAAGGTTCCTTCTGGGGTGATTTGTCGTTCAACCATTCGGCGGGTGCCATCTTCGTCGATCACCATCATCATGACGGTTGAGTACTGCTTTTTCGTATGGACGGTTGCCTTCCCGTCACCGTGCACCGTAATAGGGAGTTCGCTTGCCGGTATACGCTGGCTTTCGATGTACTCTTCGAGCTCAGCGGGAAGTTCGCCGTCATGATCGTGGTCATGATCACTGTGTGCGTTGGATGAGGCTGAATCTGGAGCAGCAGTGGTACTGTTGGCTTCATCAACTGTTCTGTCTTCAGTTGTTACAGCATCCGATGGGTTATTCAGATCTTCGGTGAGTCTTGGCTGGGTAAACCAGACGGCAGAAAGAACGGCAATGATGATCGCAGCGGCCAGTATGAGCTGTCGCATGGGGTCCCTCCATCGTTTTTTTATAATAGTTGTGTCGCATTATATCCGAATAATTAATGGAATACTTTACGATGGTTCACGATTCCGGTCGACGTTTTGTAAATCTGGTTGCCTCAGCCGACAGAGGGTCTTCTGGCCATGGATGCTTTGGATAGCGGCCGCGCATGTCTTTGCGCACATCGGCGTAAGTATGACGCCAGAAGTGCGGCAGATCCTGGGTGACTTGTACGGGCCGCTGTGCCGGTGACAACAGATGAATCATCAGTGGTAGTTGGCCATTGAGTATGGAGGGCTGGCCTTCGAAACCGAACATTTCCTGTAGTTTGACGGCCAGTACCGGCGGGTTCTGGCGGTAATCGATACGGATATTCGAGCCGCTCGGCACTGTGATATGAGTTGGCACCAAGGAGGCCAGTCCCTGTTGCTGATCCCATTCGAGCTGAGAAAGCAGGGCGTCGCACAGATTCAGTTTCTTCAGGTCGCGCTGGTGGCGGGCGCTGGTTAAGAAGGGCATCAGCCAGTCATCGAGCGCAGTCAGCAAGGCCTCGTCAGAGACATCCGGCCAGCGCTCTGGCTGGAATTCATGAGCAAGTCGCAGCCGGCTTAACAGGTTCGTCGCAGAGTCATCCCAGTTCAGCACTTTCAGACCCTTGGTCAGAATCAGATCGCGCCAGGCCTGTTGCCAGTCATCGGTGCTCATCGTAACGAGTTTCTTCGCCGATAGAATCAGTTTCCCCAGCCGCTGGTGTTCCTGCGCCTGAAGCTGGCCGTTATCAAGCCAGCGCACGTCGATATGGCGGCTGAGCATGTGCGGGTGGAGTTCGGTCAGTTGCGACAGCGCCTGTTCAGAAAGCGTCGCCGCGGTACGGATACGGTTCGGTTGTCCGGCGGTAATATCAGCGCATGCGAGCCAGGTCTGGCCCAGTAAGGCGCTGTTGTCCGGGAGTGTGGCACCAGCACCTGAGGCCAGCAGGTATTGAGTATCCGCTCCGCGTTTCTGACCGATACGATCCGGAAAAGCACAGCCGAGCAGAAAGCCGGTATCGGCGGGGGAGGTGTCTTTTTGAATATTGAGCTTCTGCATCAGGCGCTGGGCCATGGGCGCAACGCGGCTTTTCCAGTGAGAAGACCCGCGAGCCTGTTGCAGTACGCGCTCAATATCATCGCCCTGACGTAGCAAGGCCGGTTCCTGCAATAGTGCCGCCAGCTCAGAGGCACTTTTACCGAAGCCAGCAGCCTTGCCACGGATCAGCATATTTGCGAGACGGGGCTCCAGGCCAGTGGTCAGGCAGCGCTGCCCGTGATCGGTGAGCTGCTGATCTTGAAGAATGCCGAGCATCGAAAGAAGATCCTGTGCCTGACTGAGGTGGCCTTTCGGTGGCGGCGTCAGCCAGTCCAGTTCATCGGCAGATGCTCCCCATTGCACTATATCCAGCAGTAGTGGCGCGAGATCTGCATCGTTAACTTCGGGGCGGATATGCGCCGGACGCTGTTGCATACTGGTTTCGGTAAACAGGCGATAGCAGACGCCGGGAGCCTGTCTTCCGGCACGGCCAGCACGCTGTACCGCGCTGGCCACAGAAATATGCTGCGTGACCAGCTCCTGCATACCGAGTGCTGCGCGAAAGCGAATGCGTTTTTCCAGTCCGCAATCAATCACAACGCGCACGCCGTCAATAGTGACGGAGCTTTCGGCGATATTGGTCGCCAGAATGACTTTGCGCTGGCCATTATCATCGGGGTTGAGTGCGAGCTTCTGCTCTTTGTCATTGAGCTGGCCGTGCAGTGGGGTAATCCGAATGTCACGGGTAGATTCAATTAACGAATCCTGTACCCGGGTTATCTCGCCTGCACCGGGCAGAAACACGAGAATATCGCCCTCCGTATCGCGCATGGCTTCACCGATGACTCGACAAACGTGAGGCACCAAACGCTCATTGGCGTCGCGGGCAGGGCGGTAGTGCGTTTCGACAGCGAAGCTGCGGCCATCGGATTCGATGACAGGAGCGTTCAGCAGCTTTGCCAGCTCGAGAGCATCCAGCGTGGCCGACATCACCAGCAGTTTTAACTCGGGATTAAACACCTGTTGCGCCTGAAGGCACAGTGCCAGCCCCTGATCGGACGCCAGATTCCGTTCGTGGAATTCATCAAAAATTATCAGGCCGACATTCGTCAGTTCCGGGTCGTCCAAGAGCATGCGGTTAAGAATGCCTTCGGTAACCACTTCAATGCGGGTTTGTGCAGAGACTCTGTTCTCCAGCCGCATGCGGTAGCCGACGGTCTCACCGACTCGTTCATTTAATTGGCGAGCCATATAAGTTGCAGCGTTACGCGCAGCTACACGGCGAGGTTCCAGCATGAGGATTTTTTTCCCAGCAAGCCATGCTTCCTTTAGAAGAGCCAGGGGAACACGAGTCGTTTTACCGGCGCCGGGCTGAGCGATCAGCATTGCATTATCATGGCTCTCTAAGGCTGCTCTCAGATCGTCAAGAACGGCGTCAATCGGTAAAACTGTGGACATTGCACTCTTTTGCTACTGGAACTGACAGTGCGTGATGATAGCATGAAGGTGAATGATCGATATTGGCTCAGTGGAGGCAAGGTTGGCAGACTCGAAAGTGGTAGATTTCGCAAAAGCGGGTGAGAAACACCGTGCAGAGCGCTCACACAAAGACAAAGAAGAAAAGGTCGAAGAGATGCGCAAGCGTTTTGAAGGGGCTCTGCCTACTAAGAAAACGCCCGTGAAAGATTTTTTACGCAAGAAGAAAGCAAAAAAGAAGCGGTGATTTTTTAGAAATCCGAATTTCCTTCAGACGCAAAAAAGCCGGCAATCGCCGGCTTTTTCAGTTCAGTTTCTAGTGTCGTATGCGATTAAGCACCACTTAGATGTGCTGCTTACGCACCAACCAGAGACTGACCACATACACGTACTACGTTACCGCTTACGCCGTTAGACGCTGGGTTACCGAAGAACGCGATGGTTTCCGCTACGTCTACTGGCTTACCGCCCTGAGACAGAGAATTCAGGCGACGGCCAACTTCACGAGTCATGAATGGAATAGCGTCAGTCATCTGAGTTTCGATGAAGCCTGGTGCTACTGCGTTGATGGTGATGCCTTTCTTGGCCAGTTCAGGAGCCATGTACTGAACGTAACCGATAACACCTGCTTTAGACGCTGCGTAGTTGGTCTGACCAACCTGACCAGCGATACCATTCATAGAAGATACGCAGATGATGCTTGCGCCTTTGTTGATGGTTTTGTTTGCGATCAGCGCATCGTTGATGTGCTCTTCAGCCAGCAGGTTGATGTCGATGGTCATGTTCCACCAGTGCTCAGGCATGTTAGCCAGCATCTTGTCGCGGGTTACACCAGCGTTGTGAACAATCACGTCACCGCCGCCCAGTTCTTTCAGCTTGTCTGAAATCTGCTGAGGAGCTTCTTTAGAAGAGATATCAGCCAGCAGTACTTCACCGCCGATTTCAGCCATAACGCGGCTCAGATCTGCTTCTGCTGGTGGAATGTCCAGACCAACAACTTTAGCGCCGTCGCGAGCCAGAGTACGGGCAATTGCTTCACCGATACCACGTGCTGCACCAGTCACCAGAGCAACTTTGCCAGCCAGAGGCTTGTGCCAGTCTGGGTAGGTGTTAGCGTCAGCTTTAGATACAGTCAGAACCTGACCGTCCATGTATGCAGACTTAGCAGAGATAACGAAACGGAACGCAGAGTCCATGTTCGCTTCTGCGCCTTCTTCAACGTATACAGAAGTAGCGTTTGCAGACTTCTTACCGATTTCTTTAGCAACAGAACGGGTGAAGCCTTCCAGAGCACGCATTGCAGCAGCCTGTTCACCAGTTTTTGCTTTCATGTGTGGGCGACCCAGAACGATCACACGACCGTTGCTGTTCAGCTGACGCATAACTGGGTTAAAGAAGTAGTACAGCTGGTTCAGGTCAGCGCCGCTTTCAAAGCCAGAAGCGTCGAATACCAGAGCGTCGAACTTTTCAGCCATGCCTTTCTTGGTTTCAACACCAATAGCACGAACGCCTGCTTTGTCGGCAGCGGCCAGGATGTCAGCAGCAGTCTGTGCAGCCGCTGGGAAGTAAACAGTCGCTTTCGCTTCTTTCAGGTTGCGCATCAGATCGTTCAGCAGAGCACCGCCCTTGCTTGTACCAATCAGAACCTTACCTTCGAAGTAAGTTTCCTGATTTGGGTTGTAGCGCTTCAGTTCGATTGGGGTAGGCAGGCCAACGTTTTTCAGCAGGCTGCGGCCCAGGTTGTTGTTCAACATTGTTTCGTAAAAGTTGCTCATGGTCCGTTCCGTTCGTTTCTTACATGCGTTTGGGTTACGGGAGTTGATACTTGGATCACATCGGCACGATGTACAGCGCCGGAAGGTAACAGATTAGACCAACATTAATAACCCCTGAAATTGACCTCAGGCATACGGTCTTATGTCACTTCAGCCAATGCTGCCAGTTGCTGGTTCGATAGACTTGCGCAGCACTGGGCAGAATATTGTGATATTTTGCGTTCTGCCGTTATATAGGCAAGTTTTATACAAGCTCCCGTTTTTACACCGACAGGATTGAGACATGACACAGACTGTTCGTCGCGTCGCTATTATTGGCGGCAACCGTATTCCTTTCGCACGTTCTAATACTGCGTACTCTTATGCTTCTAACCAGGACATGCTGACTGCAGCACTGAATGGTCTGGTAAACCGCTACAGCCTGCAGGGCGAGCGTATCGGTGAAGTGATCGCTGGCGCTGTAATCAAGCACAGCCGTGACTTCAACCTCACTCGTGAGTGTGTACTGAGCACTGCTCTGGACGCACAAACGCCAGCAACTGACATCCAGCAAGCGTGTGGTACTGGTCTGCAGGCACTGATGATGGCGGCTAACAAGATTGCTCTGGGTCACATCGACTCAGCAATCGCTGGTGGTTCTGACACCACTTCTGATGCACCGATCGGCGTAAGCGAAGGCCTGCGTAAGATCCTGCTGGAAGCGAACCGCAAGAAGACAACTAAGGACAAACTGAAGCAGCTGGCTAAGATTCGTCCTAAGCACCTGGCGCCACTGATTCCTCGTAACGGTGAGCCACGTACTGGTCTGTCTATGGGTGATCACACTGAGATCACTGTAAAAGAGTGGGGCATCACCCGCGAAGAGCAGGACGAAATCGCATTCAACAGCCACAAGAACCTGCTGGCTGCTTACGATCGTGGTTTCTTCGATGATCTGGTTACTCCTTTCCAGGGTCTGGAAAAAGACAACCTGGCTCGCGAACCAGACATGGACAAGCTGGCGAAACTGAAGCCTGCATTCGATAAGAAGTCTGGTAAAGGTACTCTGACTGCTGCTAACTCATCAGCGCTGACTGACGGTGCATCTTGTGTACTGCTGGCGTCTGAAGAGTGGGCGAAAGAGCACAACCTCCCAGTACGCGCTTACCTTTCTTTCTACGAAACTGCTGCTGTCGACTTCTTCGGCAAAGACGGCAACAAAGAGAAAGAAGGCCTGCTGATGGCACCTGCATATGCAGTACCTCGCATGCTGGACCGCGCTGGGCTGACTCTGCAGGACTTCGACTTCTATGAAATCCACGAAGCATTCGCTGGTGTCGTACTGTCTACCCTGAAAGCATGGGAAGACGAGAAGTTCTGTAAAGAGCGTCTCGGCCTTGATAAGCCACTGGGCACCATCGACCGCAGCAAGCTGAACGTAAACGGTTCTTCTATCGCAACAGGTCACCCATTCGCAGCGACCGGCGGTCGTATCGTTTCGTCTCTGGCGAAAATGATCGACGAGAAAGGTTCGGGCCGTGGTCTGATTTCTATCTGTGCGGCAGGTGGACAAGGCGTTGTAGCTATCGTTGAGAAGTAAGCTTCGAAGCTAGTGCCAAAGAAGCCCCGCATTGCGGGGCTTTTTCGTTTCTGGAGTACAGAGGGACTGGCGTTCATATTTTTGTATTTGTAGGAGGGAATCATATTCCCGACAGTGGCGTTAGCTCCTATCTGATGGAGTAACCGCCCACTGCAGGCACCAGCTCAGGACACGCTGTAAATCCGTCCCTGGAAGCTCGGGTACCGCATCCCTGCGGTACACGGTCCCGAGTTGGTGTCTGCTGTGATTTGGGCAGAGAAATATCGCGCATAGCCAGGCAAGCTGGCTGAAGCGCTCCTACGGTGCTCTGATCATTCACTAACATCACGTGTATCCTTGACCTGTAGGAGCGATTCAGCCGGAGGCTATTCGCGATTCATCAATTCGATCAATCTACCGCTTGAAACGTCCAGACAAGAACTCGCGTCTGCTTCTTACCCTGTGTCATTTCAATGACCTTAACGTCTGTTGCGCCTGCTTTATTCGCAAGTTTCGACAGTGGCTTCACGCTCTCCGCTTTTGATACCAGGCTAGTAAACCAGCGTATTTGCGACGCAAACTGCTTACTTTCTTTAATCATTTTTTTAAGAAAAAGCGCTTCGCCGCCGTTGCACCAGAGTTCATTTTCCATACCGCCAAAGTTGAGAAGAGGTTTGTTATTCGGTTCTGCTTTACCTTTGTTGAGGTTGGCGACTTTCCTTTGACTGCCGTGCAGAGCGTCTTCTGCAGACGCATGAAAAGGCGGGTTGCACACCGATACGTCGAATTGCTCTTGCGGCAGAACGACACCTTCAAACATCTTGTGCTTGTCGTGCTGTAATCGAAGACTGATGCGGGACTCCAAAGCCGCGTTGCTTTTCAGAACCTCCGCGACGTTATCCAGAGAAGCCTCACTGATGTCGGTTGCAACACATTCCCAGTCATAGACGCTGCTCGCCAAAAGTGGGTAGATCCCGTTGGCACCGGTGCCAATATCCAGCATACGCACATTCTTATCGGGCTCTATCGAATCCAGCAAATCGGCGATGTAGTGAATGTAGTCAACCCGGCCCGGAACAGGAGGGCAGAGAGCACCGTCAGGTATATTCCAGTCGTTAATCCTGTAATGATGCTTCAACAGAGCGGCGTTCAGCGCTTTTACAGCTGACGGGTTGGCGAAGTCTATCGTCTGCTGAGAAGAAGGTGTTCTCGTTATATAGTTAGCCAGATTCGGGGATGCCTCAATCAACTGATAAAAATCGTATTCCTGATTGTGAATGTTTCTGAGGTGCAGTTTTTTCATACGGGCAGTTATCTGAGGCATACTGGGTAACACCTGCGAGAGTATACAGGTAGTCAGACCTTCTGAACTAACACGGGAAAAGCATGACTGTAAGTAACGGATTGGCGGCGTGGCACAAGCAAGGAAAAACGACCGAATTCAGGGGGCATCGCATCTTTTATCAGGATTCCGGTGTCGGTGGGGAGGTGATTCTCCTGATCCATGGCTTTCCAACCGCTGGGTGGGATTGGCATTACGTATGGCAAGCGTTGAAGAACGATTATCGCCTCATTAGCATAGATATGCTGGGTTTTGGCTTTTCCGATAAGCCTGCGGACTTCCAATTTTCTATTCATGCCCAAGCAGATCTGATTGAGTCTGTCCTGACCGAGCTGGGGATTCAGGAAGCGCATATTCTGGCCCATGATTATGGTGATACCGTAGCGCAGGAATTAGCAGCACGACACCTCGATCCAGAGTCTGAGCGTCTCCAGATACTAACTATGACGTTGCTGAATGGCGGTCTTTTCCCTGAGCAGCATAGAGCGCGTATGATTCAGAAGTTGCTGGTCAGCCCTGTTGGTCCTTTATTATCGAAATTCGCCTCTCGTCGAACGTTTGAGAAGAACCTGAATGCGGTGTTCGGTGAACATACAAAACTAACTTCGCCCGAAGCGAACGATCTTTGGCATTTGTTCTCACGAAATGATGGGCATAGAAAATCTCATATCATGCTTCATTATATTGCCGATCGAAGGAAACACAGAGAGCGTTGGGTTGGAGCGCTTCAGAAGCTGGATGTACCTCTATTATTAATCGACGGCACTGCCGATCCCGTATCAGGTGGATACATGGCAGATCATTATGAATCTTTGATACCTCAGCCGAACGTAGTCCGCCTGAGTGGAATAGGCCATTATCCGCAGTTAGAAGCGCCACAAGCTGTGCTGGAGCACTTTATTTCTTTTATCGGTTCGAATAAAAACATATGAACACGCCGCTTAAATGGTTCGCTCTGATTAGTCTTTATATGGTGCAGGGCCTTCCCCACGGCTTCTTCGGCCAGGCAATGCCCGTTCTGTTGCGTGAGCAGGGCGTCGATTTGAGGTCCATCGGCCTGATGTCTCTGGTGGCATTGCCCTGGGCTCTGAAATTCATTTGGGCGCCAGTGCTGGACCGGGTCTCCATCGTTCCCGGAGAGTATCGTCGCAGCTGGATTCTGGCAATGAATCACACCGCTGTGCTGGTTCTGATTGGTTTATCGTTTGTTCCGCTGCCATGGCTGACGAGCGATGGCGTGTTAGCGATGGCTCTTGTTCTGATGGCCGTGAATTTATTAACGTCCACGCAGGATATCGCCACTGATGCGGTCGCTGTAGAGAATCTTAAACCTGAAGAGCGTGGTCTCGGTAATGGCATTCAGGTAGGTGGCTATCGTGTCGGCATGGTTCTGGCCGGTGGCGTTCTGCTGTCTTTCTTTAATTACCTTGGCTGGCAGTTTTCTTTGCTGTCCGTCGCAGCGCTGATGTTTCTTGGTAGTTTACCTTTGTACTTCTGGAAGCCACGTCGGCATACCAAAGCAGAGCAGGGCGTCTGGAAGCAGTGGTCTGGTTTCTTTCGTCTCGACAGCCCCTGGTTATGGTTGGCGTTGATTGCGCTTTATAAGTTTGGAGATGCGTTCGGAACTCAGATGATCAGGCCTTATTTGTCTGACCTGGGCGTCACACTTGAGCAGATGGGAGCTTTACTCGGCATTGGTGGTTTTCTTGCGGGCCTGTCTGGTGCTTTGTTCGGAGGCTGGCTGACCGGCCGGATGCCCCGGGCCTATGCATTAGTCTTGTTCCTTCTCTTTGAGACTGTCGCAATGCTTGGTTACTCCCTGATTTCTGCAGGGGATATGTTTACGATCTGGCTGGCCGTGATTGCCGAACACGTGGCGGGTGGTATGGCCACCGCAGCTCTGTTTACGGTCATGATGGATCGCTGCCGCGAGCACTCAGAGGGCGCGGATTATGCCTTTCAGAGCTGCGTAGTCATAATCACCGGAATGGTCGCGGGTGCTTTGTCGGGGTATAGTGCCACCCATATTGGTTACGCGGGTCATTTCACCGTTGCGGCGGCACTGTGTGCAGCAGTGATTTCTATCGTGGTGATGGCTCAGCGTCGCGGTCTCTTTTTGACTCTCAGATTTTCACATTAACAGGATCACTATGACTGATATCGCCAGAACATTAGACGCCCGCGGGCTTTTCTGCCCAGAGCCGGTAATGATGCTTCATAAAGAAATTAATGAAATGGCGATCGGCGAAGTCATACAGATACTGGCAACAGACCCTTCAACCGTGCGCGATTTTACGCGCTTCTGTGCGTTTCTCAGTCATGAAATGTTGGTTAACGAAGAAGTGGATGGGGAGTATCGCTTTCTGATCGTGAAGGGCGCCGAAGAGGAAGAGTAGCTCTCGTCGCTACAAATAAAAACGGGCCTTTGAAAGGCCCGTTTTTATTCAGGACGCAGCTGCACCTCAATACGATGAACAACTACTTTCTCCGCTTTATATAATTGCCTTCAGTGCAGCAATAAACCGCTCAGTCAGCACAGTATCTGCGCCTGCTGTAAGCCATTGCTTAATGAGCGCATTACGTTCTTCTTCTTTGCTAAGATTTCTTCCCATGCCCTCGGCCAGGCGCTGAACCTGAAGCTCCATGCGCGCCGGCTTATCTTGGACCGGTGATTCAACATCAGCCAGTATTTCCATCGTGATGCAGAGTTTTCTGGCATCCGCCGTACTGCTTTCCTGAGTGAACCAGGCAGCTTCAATGCCCGAAGGCAGAGCAGCGTCAGACTCAGGTGTCTCATTGGTTGAAATTAACCCCAGCAGAGTATCCCAGCGACCACGTTCTTCTGCGGCTTTCGCTGCGCTGCGTGCAGAGTTAATACGCTCTTCAATGTCGCTGAGCGATTTAACCAGGCGTCCGTGTGCTCCTTTTGGAAGCTCAATCTCTGCAAGCTTTTCACGTGCTTCGGTTACTGCCGCAATGCCGTGATTTTCTGCGTTCGCTTTTGCTTCTTCAACGATGGCTTCCGCATTGGCTACCGTTTCGTTAATTTCAGCTTTACGGGCATCGCGTGCGTCATTCAACTGAGCAAAAACAGAATCTGCGTGCTTACGCAGCTGGCTCCATAGTTTCTGGTCCGGACCGCGAGGCGTCACGCCGACCGACTTCCAGTCCTGTTGGATTTTCTTCACTGTTTCTGCTGCTGCGCTCATATCGTCACTGTTCGCAGCCGCTTCTGCAGCGCTGACCAGAGCACGCTTCTGATCTAAATTACGATCGTATTCGGCTTTCAGGTGCGCATAGATCGCGTCGCAGACGTCGTTAAATGCTTTCTGGGTTTTCTGGTGAGACGCACGATCAACTGGCGAATAAGAGCGGAAGGTATCACGGGCGGCATTCAACGTATTCTGCACCGTTTTCCAGTCTGCGCTATCCCAGTCCATGTTGGCTTCGTAATGGCGTAGCTCTTCGGTAAGCTGATTACGCAGTGATACCAGTTTCTCACGCTGCTGAGCCTGTTCTGCAAAATAAGCTTTGCACGGCTCAAAGGCCTTATCAGAGGCTTCCTGGAAACGCTGCCACAGGTCCCGGTCATTCGAGTGACCAAGAGATTTCCACTCGGTCTGAAGCTCTTTAATACGCTCGGCCAGTAAGTCCGGCGCAATATCGGCGTCGATTAAGGCTTCCATCTGCTCGCACAGGGCTTCCTTCTTCGGTGTTACAGCAAAGCCCTGCCAGTCGCGCAGTTCGTTCAGCTGATTGGTCAGCAGACGAAGGCGTCCCTGCATCTGATTCTGTGTCTTTTGCGTCAGCTTGTCGTTCAAACGATGAATCTGCTTGAGCGCGTTGGCAGCGTCTGCAACAACTTTTGCTTCCAGCGCGCTTTCGAGCGTTTCAATAAGCGCCTCTGCTTTAGCGCGGGCTTCGCTGTCATCCTGTTTTGCCGGTGCTGGCTTTGCCGCTTTCGGCTTTTCACCGGCCGCTTTTCTCAGAGCTGTCAGCCATTCTGGAGCGCTGGCACTGTGCGGCCAGGCAAGGTGTGGAAGGTGTTCGCGGGCCTGCTCCGGAGACAGTTCGCCCTTAACGTCTTCATGCTCTGCAAGGTATTGCAGGGCTGACGCTGCGGTTGTGATTTCGGCAACGGCATTATCGTACTGCTTTTGCTGGCTTGCGGATGCCGAGTGCTTAGCTGTGGCTTCTGCCCAGGCGCCTTCTTCGCTGAGGAGAGTTTCTTTCAGGCTTTCAGCGGTGGAATCATCACTGATGCTTTCCAGTGCATCCTGCAGGTGAGCGAGGATGCGCTGTTGCTGTTCAGTCGCTTGCTGCAGTTCAGCTTCGAGTGCTGCGGCTTTTTGCTCTTCTTCTTTCTGCGCAGTCAGAATCGCTTCAAGTTTTTCCAGCAAGGCGGGAATATCCGCCGTGTCAAAGCCTTCGATGGCGTTCTGAAGGTTCTGCCAGCGTTGTTTCAGAATCTGCACTTTACCTGTGAACTCCGGGCCATAGCCCAGGCGCAGCAGGGTCTCTGCATTACTGCGGATGTAATCGATCTTGTCCTGAATTTTCTGGCGGGCTTCCTGTTCTGCGTTGAGTGCCGCAAGGGCATCTTTGCAGTGACGGTAAACCGCCTTGTCTTTGCCCTGAGCATGTTTCTGCAGTTCGTGCAGTGCATCTGCTGAAGTAATCGTTTCTGCTGCTGCCAGACGTACGCGTGCCAGAGAATGCTCTTTGGCCAGCGCCAGGCGAGCCGGTTCGTCACCGATTGCAGCAACCGCAGATTTCGCCAGCGCGGCATCCTGAGTCAGTGATGCAATGCGGGTCAGTACCTGATCATTCGCACCACTGGGTAGCATTCCTGACGGGGCAAGACGCTCAAGCCAGACAGACTCAATCTGCTGGCGGGTCTCCTTATCTGCCTCACGGATCAGAGCTTCCAGCTCGTTCTCTTCGGTTACTTCTTTAATCAGTGTCAGACGGCGGTCGCTGTCTTTCTCGCTGAGAATTAACTGACGCCCAGTTTTCGCGGCCGGCGCTTTCTTGGTGTCGGTCGCGTTGCGGGTTTTGTCCCTGTTGAATAACTTTTTGAATAGAGCCATGAAGTTCGCTTACAACAAATGTTCTCGAAAAGGACGATCATTCTAACGTCATAGCAGCAGAGGGGAAGCGCAGAATTGAGTCAGTAGCAGATTGATGCAGAAGGCGAGACGACCCCTTAAAGCTGTGGTAGAGTGTCGAGAATTGTGGCAAAAATAAAACGACAACAATAATAAGATCCGGGGATCACGATGAAACTCATCAAGCTGCTGCTGGTAGCCAGTATGGTCGCAACTACCGTTGTTACTACGGGCTGTGCCTACTTTGGCCTGGGGTCGAGGCCTCTCTCTGAACTGACCGAAAAATACACCGACGAAAGCTCGAAGTTTACCGCCGTTGATGGTCTGGTGATGCATTACACCGATCAGGGCTTTGGCGATGAAGCTGTGTTAATGCTGCATGGTGAGCACTCTTCTCTGCATGTGTGGGATGCCTGGGTAGAGCGCATGGCCACCGACTTCCGCGTGATTCGTCTGGATCTTCCCGGACACGGCCTGACCGGGCCTGACCCGAAAACAGAAACATACGACGTCGAGTACATGATGGGCAAAGTCGAAGCCTTCATGGACAAGCTCGGCCTCGACAGCGTTAAGCTGGTCGGCGCCTCTTATGGCGGTTTCATTACCTGGAACTTCGCCAAAGAATACCCAGAGCGCGTTGAGAGCATGGTGCTCGTTGATTCCACAGGCTTTGATCAGGAAGTCCATCCGGTATTGGGTTACAACACCATTCCTGTCCTCGCTGGCCTGAATTCATGGACTCTGCCGCGCTACCGCGTGCGCGACCGTGTTGAGTCCATGTACGCAGACGAAGAAAAAGTCAGCGACGAAGTGGTTCGTCGTAATCAGGACATGATGCTGCGCAAAGGCAACCGTACGGCCTTTATTGATGTTGCCCGCACCATGGAGAAACAACTTGAAGAAGGCGAGAACGAAAGTGATCGCATCAAGTACATCCAGACGCCATCACTGGTTATGTGGGGCGAGGATGATGAATGGACGCCAGAGCGCGTCATGAAGCAGTTCAAAACGCATCTGCCGAACATGACCTTTGTTTCTTACGAAGTCGTCGGCCACCTGCCGATGGAAGAGTTGCCTCGTCAGTCGGCGCGTGACGCTCACCATTACCTGTTGTACGGCGAGCTGCCACAACTTCCGGGCAATGAAGAACAGGGCTGGGTCGTACCGGGTAATCCGCGTAAAGGCTGGTAAGCAACCCGCTGAGTTGATGTTAAACAGAACCCCCGCAGGCTGTCCTTCGGGGGTTTTGTTTTATGCGTGCCATATAACCGGTAAACTAGCGTTTTGATCTGCACACAGGAGCATTGAGTGAACACCATCGTCTGGTACGACTACGAAACCTTCGGCGCTAACCCAGCCTGGGATCGTCCGGCGCAGTTTGCCGCTATCCGCACCGACGAAGACCTCAATGAAATCGAAGAGCCTGTCGAAATCTTCTGTCGCCAGACAGATGATTATCTACCGCACCCCGATGCGGTTCTGATTACAGGAATTACGCCGCAGGATTGCCAGAGCAGGGGTGTTCCAGAGCGTGAGTTCATCGCTCGCATCAATGACATGTTCAGTCAGCCTGGTACCTGTGTTGCCGGCTACAACAGCATTCGCTTTGACGATGAGTTCACCCGTTACACGCTCTATCGCAATTTCTTTGACCCTTATGCGCGTGAGTGGCAGGGCGGTAACTCTCGCTGGGACCTGCTCGATGTTGTCCGTTGTGCCTATGCACTGCGCCCGGAAGGCATTGAATGGCCAAAGAACGACCTTGGCAAAACCAGCTTTAAGCTTGAGCACCTGACTGCAGCCAATGGCCTCGACCACGGTAAGGCTCACGACGCGGTTTCCGACGTGCGTGCGACCATTGCTCTGGCACGCCTGATCAAAGACAAACAACCTAAATTATACCGTTATCTATATCAGCATCGGAGTAAGCAGGCGCTGGGTGGCCTGATTGATGTCGGCGCTCATAAGCCACTGATGCATGTATCAGGAATGTACCCGGTAGAGCAGGGCTGTATGGCCGTTGTTGCACCTCTGTGTTGGCACCCGACAAACAAAAACAGTTTTATTGCGTGGGATCTGTCTGCCGATCCGACCGCACTCTATGACCTGAGTGCTGAGCAGATTTCAGAGCGCGTCTTTACCCGAGCGGCGGACATGCCAGAAGGAATGACCCGCCTGCCTCTGAAAGAAATTCATATCAACAAATCTCCCGTTATTGCGCCTGCAAATACGCTGACACCGGATCAGGCAGAGCGTTGGAACATCAGCGGCGATGATCTGCGTCGCCATCTGAAAATACTGCGTGAAGCAGGGCCTCTGAATGCCAAAATGGCTGAGGTCTTTGGCAATCGCCAGTTTGCTGAAATCGCCGACGTGGATGCTCGCTTATACGATGGTTTCTTCTCGAATGCTGACAAACAGGCAATGGATGAAATACAGCGAATGCAGGGTTGGGATCTGGCGGATTATCCGAACCCATTTCAGGATGAGCGCGGGGAAGAAATGCTGTTCCGCTACCGGGCTCGCAATTTCTCTGACACCCTCAACGAAGACGAGCGCGAGCGCTGGGAACAGCATCGTACACAGCGCCTTATGCAGGGCGTTCCTGGTTCGCCACTGCTTACCTTCGAGCAGTTCGCGCCAATCCTTGAGCAGGCAGCACAGCGCGTAGCGGATAACCCACAGAAGCTGCAGTGGATATACGAGCTGCAGATGTACGCTGAATCAATCTTTCCGGTTACCGATTACTGATCAACCCAACGAGAATGGGCGTTTAGTGATCTGGAGTTTCAAGTGGATTCATGTGATGCGCTTAACATCACGATAGAAGTTCTCGTGAGACCCGAGCGCAATCAGCTCCAGAAGCAAAGCGCCGTCTTCGTAGCTGTAACCTAACAGCATGAGTTGCTTAGTCATTTTGAATTTATAAACGCGTAGAAAGGCGAGATCGCCTTTTTTCTGCTCGCCGAGAAAGGGGTCATTCATGACCTCTCTTACCGCGCCATCAAGGTCGGCTTTTTGATTAGGTTTAAGTTTCTTAACTGCTTTTTTAAAACTGGGTGTCTGTACAACTCTGGTGACTTTTCCTGTCGTTTTAGCCAAAGTCATAGTCCTCTAATTTTCCAGCTTCTTTCTCTGCTCTAGCGATGATCGCCTGTTTTACGAACTCATAGGGTAAGTCCGGATTATCTTCCATGATCTCGCCAATTTTGGCCCAGTGTTCAATTTGCTTGGGAGGGGTTCGGTTCAAGGCTTTTGCCATAATGGTGGCTTTCTCTACAAGCTCTTGATCCAGTCGGATGCTGGTAGTCGCCATAATGGTGTACTCTCATATTCAACACAACTCAAATGTAGCAATTTACCACAGGTGTGGCAATTGGCATCGAACGCATAATAGAACGAATCTGGCTGTCTCTCTGTCTGTGATCCGCGGTCACTTATCCGCCAGGTGCGGAGCCAGTACTTCTTCCAGCGTATAGCCAGTAAGGCGACGGATCGTGCGCCACAGGTAATAGAAAATCAGTAGCATCATGGCCATGGATGGAATCGCGATCATGGGATAGCTGACCAATGTCATACGGCCCAGCTCTTCGTTAAAGGCCTGAGTACCCGAAGGGCTGACGACAATCCACTTTGCCAGCACATAGTTCATGATGGATGAAAACAGGAAGGTACCGGCAAAGAAGTACGTTGCTTTCATCAGGCGGCTTTCAAATTCTTCTGTCGCTTTATTCTTTTCCAGAGCGCTCTGAATCTTATCGACGTCCAGCACATTCGGGTTATAAAGCATGGTGCGCACCAGTGGATAGCGGGTGCGGGTCGAAATAAGCACCGCCAGACCGATAATGGCAGGAATCGCAGCTTCTTTGATCGCCAGATAGCCAGCATCAAGTTCCAGCAGACCAATGCCACCGGTCAGGCCGACACTGATCATCCCCAGCAGGGCGATAAAATTCTTCTTACGGTACTTCACCAGCTCAAACAGGCCCCAACCCAGAGGGAAGGCGAGACCCAGCAGAAGCGCATTCACACTGCCGAGATGTTCGTCACCACTGAACTTCATCAGAATGATGGACGGAATCACAATACTGACCATCAGATCGACAAACGGACGCGGCTGATGATCTGGGGTGTTCGTGCTAGGGGCAGTCATGAATAACAAACCTTAAAAGAAACAAATAAAACGCAGCCGAGAGTATACGACGAGAGATTCCCGACCGACACCTTTAAGCTATCTGACGCTACAGACCTTTTACCTTCGCGGCCCTTTATCTTCGCGGACCGACAGACCAGGACAGAATCTGGCTCAGCTCAGTGAGGCTGTAACCGGTTTCGTCGCGCCACCGTAACATGGCATCCATAAAGGCTTTCCAGCTCGCTTTTGATGTGGGTACACCATCAATCACGCCTTTGCTCGTGAGCGCCAGTATCATATCGTCGCTGAAGATCGGTGAATCCACCCCCATACGACGGAGAAATATCTGGCCGGTTCGCCCGCCAACCCGGTTGCCGCGCTTGCGGAACACCTTAAGGTTTGCGGCGTAATCTTCTGGCTTCCAGGATGCAAACCAAGCCGCGGCACTGCCGTGCTCACGTTGCAGGTCGGTGAAGAACAGGGCGTTTTCGTACACCGAATTGATCTTCGCCATATGACGGATGATGGTGTCATCCTGCATAAACTGCTCGTATTGCTCCTGTGGCCACATGACCAGCACGTCTGTACGAAAGTTGCAGAACACCTCTTCAAATCTTGGCCACTTATTAGCCACGACTTTCCAGTTAAAGCCAGACTGAAACACACACTGCGAGAGACAAGATAACCAGCGGTCATCTGGTATCGAAGCCAGTTCCTTCTCTGCCAGCGGCTTCATTGCATGGTGTAGTTTTGATTCAAAATCGGGGTGTTGTGCTGAAGCTTGTTCCACATAGTGACTGAAAGAGAGCATGGCTGATCAGATTCCGTTTGAGGCTGTTCAAGTAAGCGGCTTACATAAGCGGTTAGGCCTGCCCTAAGGCTACCGCAATTGGCGCCTATGGTCTCAACTTCGTGGAACAAGACAGTGTTTCACTGGTCGGACGTATAACGACAGCAAAAGAGAACGATCATGAACGAACATATATCATTCGATGAAACGCCATTTTCTGCCGACACTGCAGCCCTTGATGCTGCTCTCGATACACATGATTCATACGATGCTGAAAAGCCCAGAGTAAGCCCGCTCCGGCGGGGTATCGCACTCTCTATCGCGGGTGGCATCGTAATGCAGCTCGCCGCCTGCGGCACCATCCTTTACCCAGAGCGTAAAGGCCAGGTTGATGGCCAGCTCGACGTCGGAGTCGTGGCACTGGATGCCATCGGCCTGCTGTTCTTCCTGATTCCAGGTGTTATAGCCTTTGCCGTCGACTTCAGTAACGGCACCATCTACCTGCCGGGCGGAGGCGTCGCAGACGCATCACCTGAAGAAATCAAAATCGAAGGTGAGCTGACCGACGCCAAAATTGAACAGGCGATCAAAGAGCATTCAGGCCTGAATGTCAGTATGAAAGACGACAAAATGGTGAAACGTAAAGCCACAACGTCAAGCAGTCTGAACTATCAGGTGCGATACCTCTGACAGGTAGCTTCTCTTAACTTCTGAACCATCACTACACAGCCCGCCATTGGCGTATCAAAGCACCAATGCTGGGCTGTTTTGATATGGTATGGGCGAGATGTGATTCTGTTAACGACCTGTTTCGATACTTGATGAATATATCTTGGGGCGGGGAGTCTTGCTCTTCATCCTATGGGGTGCGGAGCACTTTGATTTGCTTTGAGCGGCGGGGTAGACTCCGACTTAGTAGTTACATTCAAATAGGACGGAACCTCTCAGTGGCTATATCTGACTTTATAAAAAATAAGCTAGAGCTAATATCAAAGGACAATCAAAAGGTATTCACTGACCTTTCTGGGCCAATCCACGACATGGCAAAGGATGGTGTAGCTTTAAAGAAAGTTAAGGTACCTGCTGATGGTAATTGGTTTACTGTCTCGTTTGACGCAATAGAACTTCAGAAAGACAGGCTCGTGGTATCAGCCCAAAGAGCCAGGAATGGAGTCACAGCAGCAGAATACGATCCGACGGAGAAGCAGTATATCGTTGAATTCAACGGTACACGTGCCGCCTACCTCCGGGGCTACTATAAGGCCAGACACCCAATTGGAGGGTGGCCTTTTATCTGGTGGGACATTCGATCCTACGCTAATCATCCTCAGAACCCTGATACCCGCGTATATGTAAAAGATTTCTTTGCTCACAATGAAATACGAAAGTTGATTACCAGCATGCAGAAACTCTACGGTACCAGTAATATCGTGAACTCATATATTAATGACAACCTCGCTCGTTTCCGTGCAGGAGTAAACGCGGGTAGAACACCCGAAGAAATCGAACTGGCATGGTCAAAAGGGCTTATGGAAAGCCTTGGTTACAAACACGTCGAAGCATTTGATACGGGTATGCCCAAAGGGAGTTGGAACGGAGTATCGGTACACTGGTGTAAAAGCCCTGGTGATATGAGAGGTTAGTATGACTAAAGACCATGATTTGACCTTAATCAATACTACGCCTCCGTCGAATCTTCCTGCGACATCCCTGGAAGATTTCCGGAAATGGGTTCTTTCTGACGGGTTAACGCCCTCTGCGGCTTTGCGAAAATTGATGGATGTATACGATTGCCCGAAGCCTGATTCATCACTGCCAATCCGGTTGGTTGAACTGGCATACCCAGACGTCGATATATCTAAGTGCCATTTCACGTTTAGAATTACTGATTCAGGGTACCCGAATAGTAATCCATCGGAGTTCAGCGATAGTGACTTTGATGCGCTTGTTGAAGAACTACGGAATGCCGAACTGGGTTGGTAAGCGATTGTGCTAGAGCGGATTCCACTTCTTTATAATAAAATTTTTTAAGATCAATAGTATAGAAGGTTCTGTACCGTGATAATGCTCCAAGCATAAAGATGAGGCTTACGTGCAAACGAGCACGCACGCTTTCATACCGAAAAAAGTCGTCGCCTCAGGCACTTTTCATCACAGTGGCGGAAGGTTACTCTCGAAACATCAAAGGGACACTGGTGTGCAGATGGGCACGCTCACGAAGAAACTGTTAATTTTTCAAGGACAAATATGGAATCAAATTTGAAATCTCCACATGGAAGGATTGTAGGTATCCTCCTTGATAATGGAGAAATTGCTGCATTTGATTTTGTTGAGCAAGAGGGTGGCAGTATTTACAAATTGAAGGGTGAGTTTGAATCATCACCAAAAGCCGATGTAAGTGGTAATTTAATTTTGGTTGATGTTACAGGCACAAAATGGACGGCGGGTGATGTTGAACTGTATACCTTTACTGGCATGAGTGGCGCTCGGCCCTATGAAAATTAACAAGCGGCCGTTGAGGCCACTGAAAAGCGTGGCGGGACGCGCAAAAAGCGCGCGCCCCAAGGCCGAGCGTTAGATGCCCAAGTATCCCCAAACAAAGGAGTGTTGAATGGAAATTGAAATTAGTCATTGCAATAACATTGATAATGGTGTGATAAAGATTGAGGAAGGTGTACTGAATATAAAGTACGCAATCAATGGCACTGGTAAGAGTACGATATCGAAATCAATTCAAAAGTCAGTTTCATCGAAGTTAAATGGCACCAATGACCTTACAGAACTCAAACCATTTAAGGCATTCAATGATGACTCAATTATACCAACTGTAACTGGGTGCGAGGCAGTCAATAGCATCAAGGTGTTTGATGAATCTTATATAAATGAATTCGCTTTTCAACCGGACGAATTACTTAAAGGAAGTTTTGATATCCTCATCAGAGATGAGCAATATGATTCGGTTATGGCTGAGATTGAGGAGCTTGTGTCTGAAATAAAGAGCCAATTTCAAGAAGATTATGAAATTGAGGAATTGATAGCTGATTTCGATGAGTTGAGTAGTAGCTTTGGCAAACCTACTAAGAAAGGCGTACATGGATCAAGTGCAATAGCTAAAGCTCTCAAGGGAGGCAATAAAGTAGTTAATATTCCGGAGGGCCTCGAAATATACCAGGATTTCATCCAAGGGCAGGACAATGTAAAGTGGGTCAAGTGGCAGCTCGACGGCGGGCAGTTTATCGAGGAAACTGACAATTGTCCCTACTGTGTTAGTGATGTAAAGGATGTAAAAGAAACAATAAGGCGTGTTGGGGAGGTCTATGACCCGAAATCAATTCAGAACCTGAATAAACTCGTACAAATATTTCAACGTCTTGATAAATACTTTTCAGATCAAACAAAAGAAATCATAAGTGATTTCGTTTCGAGTGTTGACGGATACACGGAAGAACAGACCGGATATCTTCTTGAGGTAAAAGGTCAAATCGACCGGCTTAACAACATGTTTAAGCATCTTAAGAATATTGGATTCTTTACTTTCAAAGATGTCGATAAAGTGATCGATGAATTGCGAGGATACAAAATCGATCAAAATCTATATGCACATCTTCAATCAGATGAAACACTATCTAAAATAGAAAAAGTAAATGACTCCATAGAACTGCTGATTGAAAAAGCTGGACAGCTACAGGGGCGAATTGCCATTCAGAAGCGCCATATTGAGGAGGTAGTACAAGAAAACAAGAAAGCTATTAACTCGTTCCTTCGTAATGCTGGCTACAGATACACTGTCGATCTTATTGAGGATGAATCTGGCAAGCATAAGCTAAAACTAATTCATGTAGACCTTGAGTCTGAGGAAGTGGCAGGTGTCAGAAATGTGCTCAGCTATGGCGAAAGAAATGCCTTTGCGTTAGTGCTATTTATGTTCGATGCAATCAAAAACGTTCCTGATTTGATCGTTCTAGATGACCCTATTTCTTCATTCGACAAAAATAAAAAATACGCCATTGTAGAGATGCTTTTCAGAAAGGAGAAATCCTTCCGGGGGAAAACAGTCTTATTGCTTAGTCACGATTTTGAGCCAATCGTTGACATGCTTTATCACCATACGGATAGGTTTGAAAAGCCCGTCGCTTCTTTTCTACAAAACGACGGTGGACAACTAACAGAGATTGGTATTGAGAAAGACGATATCATGACATTTGTTGATGTTAACTCTTCAAACATTACAGGTCATGCGAACTTGGTAGCTAAGCTTGTTTACATTCGTAGAACATATGAAATTCTTAATTCGAAGGGGATGGCGTACCAGCTTGTATCAAACGCCCTTCATAGAAGATCGGTACCCGTAATATTTGAGGGCGGATCATCGCGTGAAATGACTACAGAAGAAATACAAGACGCTTTATCTGAAATTCAGCAACATATACCAGAATTTGACTACCAAAGCTTTATGCAATTGATACATGATAATTCTGCAATGCTCGATCTTTATAATTCGTGCGGCAATAATTACGAAAAGTTGCATATATATAGGATTATATCAGAAGGAAATGCTGGTGCAGGTCATGCTGATATAGTCCTGAAGTTTATTAACCAAGCTTTTCATATTGAGAATGACTACATTTATCAGTTAAACCCAGCAAAATATCAAACGGTTCCGAAGTATGTTATCGAAGAATGTGATCAATACATTGCGACGCTGGAAGAAAGCATCTAACAAGCGCATGTTGTCGGACTGTGATCTTGCCCCGATAAAACGGACACCAAAGTCAAACTGACGAGGTGTCCAATGCCAAAATATAATCAGCCAAGAAAGACCTGGCAGTATTCGAACGAGTTTAAAGTTAAAGCAGTCCAGCTAAGTCTGATAGAAGGAATTCAGGTTCAGGAAGTAGCCAATACTCTCGACATTCATCCATTTATGCTGTCACGATGGCGAAAAGAATACCGTGAAGGCAAGATCGTGGCAGATAAACGTAAGAAGCTAACCGAGGCGACTAGAAAGCAAGAAAAGGAAATTTCGAAGGTTAAGAAGCTGGAAGCAGAGAACAAGAAGCTGAAACAGGAGCTTGATCTGCTAAAAAAGTGGCAACGGTTTCTTGCGGAGGAACATCAGCAAGATAT
>NZ_FTOH01000016.1 GCF_900156675.1 Thalassolituus maritimus | reverse complement strand
GGGTGAACTACTACGGTGCCAAGCTGCAGCGCCAGTTTATTGGCAATCGACGCCTTTATCTGTTGTGTTATTTGCAAACCCGCTGGGTGCAAGCAGTGAAAAACATTCTACTACATTATCAATGCATTTGCTAGCTTGCGACAATATCTGATACATAAAATGGTGTTATAGATAACTGCACGAATTAGGAGAATTAAGTATTGGCAGTTGGCACTCCACCTGAAGAATTAAAATTTACTCAACGTCATGTGTCATGCCAAGCAAGCTGCGTACCTGGTAGGCGATTAAGGCTTGTGTGTTGTGATTTAGATTCAAAAGACTTTGTGTTTCCTTCCAATCATAGTGACGTTCCATCACCTCAAACTCGGTACTTTTACCAACCTTCGCTTCGTGGCTGGTTGCGGCAAGATTTTCTGATTTAACAACCAGTATCCTCTCTAACTTGTCTGCCTGTGCGAGCGCGGTTTCATATTGCTTGATAAGCTGCATAATTTGATATTCGATGAGTTCACGTGCATCCTTTACTCCTTCTTGGCGAATGGCGGCTAATACTTGGGATCGACTCTTAGCGGCCGAACGCAATGCGCGATTATTCAGCGGGATTTCCCAACGCAACATAAACTCATAATTATATATTCGTTCAGCCAGATAAATATTACCTTCTTGAACACCACCATTGCCGATTAATTCTAAGGTAGAGCGATAATCAGCATCTGTGTTATCCACCTCCAGATGGGCGGTTTGTAATGCATACTGGAGAGATTTCACTTGTGGTGCGTCATCAATTTTCTCTCGGATACTATCGATAGATTTAGGAAAAAAAGGGATATCTATTTTATTGGTTGTTTGTACAGGGCGATGCCCAGTCAGTCGTTGGAACAATAACGCATCTCTGCCAAGCGCCAACTCATAGTCCATTAAAAGCGATTCTGCTTCGACTTTTTCAGCGATAATTTGCTCGACAAAAGGCGGCGTATACAAGCCGACAGAGAGCTGAATTTCTGCCTCTTCTACTTTTTTAGTTAATAGAGTGACTCTCTCTTGTTGCAATTCTCGCTCAATATTCCCCCTTGCCAATGCCACGTACACATCAACAGCATCGAGAATGGTTGAATGTTTGGTAAATTCAGCATCTAAGGCCTTTTGTTGAATTGTCTTAGTGTGGATTTCATCATCCCGTTTATCACTGCCCCAAATATCAATGGGATAACTTAATTCCAATATAGCCGAGAGCGGATAGCGCTCGCCGTTTTGGACAAATCGTGCAGCCCCCTTGCTCGTCGCCACCTGCCCAGCACCGCCCAACAAATGCAACTCGACTTCAGCGTCGCGCGCTGCCTGATTAATTGCTTTGTCGATAAAAGCAAGGTCCGTTTGATAGTGTTGCTGGCGAAGTACTGATGAATGTTTCAGTGCCAGATCAATGGTTTCGACTAACGTCTGGGCATGCGCATCATGACGAGACGATATTAAAAATAAACACAATATAAAAATCAAGCCGTTTACTGGCATCTAAGCGACTCCAACAGCCTTAGGCTATTTTGAATGGGTGAAAATTTTTGTTCATCTTGCAATTTCCAACGAACTAATCGGCAATACCGAGCAAGCCACGAATCTGATAAGCAATTGATGCAAGTGTATTTTTATTTAGCTTAAGAAGATTTTGCGTTTCTAGCAAATCAAGGCGACGCGCCATCACTTCAAATTCAGTGCTTTTACCAACATTAGATTCTCGCGTGGTTGCATCAAGATTCGCCACGTCCACAAAGAGCTTCTCTTCTAACTTACCGACCTGTTGTGCAACGATTTTATGTTGCCTGATCAGTTGTAGAATTTGCGATTCATTGAGTTCGCGCGTGGATTGCAACGCTTCTTGTTGAAGCGAAATTAACGTTCGTGATCTATTTGCGGCCGCGCGCGAAGCACGATTACCCAGGGGAATATTCCAACGCAACATAAATTCGTAATTGTAGATCCGCTCCGTTAGATAAATACTCCCCTCCTGCACTCCCCCGTTAGCTGTAAGTTCCAAGGTGGAACGAAATGATGCCTCAGTATTTTTTGCTTGCAATTGTGCAACATCCAGTGCGTACTGCAAAGCTCTCACTTGCGGCGAGCGATCAACGCCCTCTCGAATACTAATGATATCATCAGGAAAATACGGCACGCCGATTTCATTATCTATAGAATCAGGATGTTGTCCTGTCAGCCTGCGATAGAGCAGGCTGTTGAGTGAGTATGACAAATCATAGTCTGCTAACAATGACTCAGCCTCTACTTTTTCCCCAATAATTTGCTCGACAAATGGCTTGGTGTATAAGCCAACGGCAAGCTGCTGCTTTGCCTCTTCCACTTTCTTGCTTAGGAACTTAACTCTTTGTTGTTGGCTATGACGCTCAAGCGTGCCATTTGCCAAGGCCACATAAACATTTACAACATCAACAATGGTCCGGTGTTTTACCACTTCCGCTTCTAATATGCGTTGTTGAATCGTCTTATCAGCGATTTTATCATCTCGATCATCAATGCCCCATATGTCGATGGGATAACTGAGTTCGACAATGGCTGACAGCGGGAAGCGCTCGCCTTTTTTAACATAGCGCGATGCATTTTTGCCCATCGTAACGTGGCCAAATCCCCCTTGTAAGTGCAGCTCTAATTCAAGTTCTCTTTCTGCTTCGTTGATAGACTTATCGATAACAGCCAAATCAGTTTGAAAATATTGTTGGCGTAGCAGCGATGAGTGTTGAAGCGCGAGCTCAATCGTTTCATTCAAGGTTGTTGCCCGAGCGTCATGAAAAAATAAGACACTGAATATACATACTACACCAGCTAAACAACGAACGGGTGATAAACATATCCCTCTCTCATCCCGCGCCTTAACAACCAACATCCAAGATACTCCAAAAGCCTCAGGCTGTTTTAAACGACAGCAAAGTTGCTAACTTAGCTGCCCAACACCAGCCCGTTAAAAATAACAATCTCTGCATGTTGGAATAACTATAACGCCAATGCACGTTCATACACTTTGAACTCACGGCCTTCTTGGGACATATTACGAACAAAAACAAACCCCAATGATTCGTACAAGCGCTGCGCAGCTGTCATCGCCGGCTGTGTCCACAAGATTAACTTGCTACAGCCAATCTCGATCGACTTTTCTATGCCTGCACTCACAAGTAAGCGACCAATACCTTGCCGACGATATTGAGGTAGAACAGCTAACAAGTGCAATTCAGCCTCCCCCCCCTGCGCTAAGCGCTGGGCAGATGAACCCGGTGGCACAACAATGATAATACCGGCCAATGCAGTTTGCGACTCATCGAATACACCAACAATGAAGCCTCGCTCCCTGACCTTCGCTGGGTTAAAGATTTTTGGTGCTATCTCCGCTGAAGTGAATCCACCATTAACGAATACTTCATTAAGTAAATCAGATAACGTCGCATCATCCACCTCCAAGCATTCTACGGGTGCAATTTTAAACATTGTTTTTGCTATATTCATTTAAATATCACTCTATAAAAAAACAACCTGATAAAATATACTAACAGCACTGCATCAATTGACGTCTAACAATTTCTGACTGTCGTGTCGCTTGAAACACACCATTCACAAGCGGCGCTCTTAAGTAAGAAGCCACGCCGACTAGCCATATTTTCTCGGGATTTTCTTCGCCAGGAAAACAGATACGCAGCTCTTCGGAAACTTTTGGTTCACGACTTTCCCCTTTATATTCTGGGGAAATCGTTAGTTTTTCTTCGTCCATATGCAGTGTCGGTCGCGTGTAACCGGCGGCAGAAATAATTGCGTCAAATCTCTGTTCATCATCTGCTTGCCCCCATGCGACGAGCCATTGATCATCCCGCACGATATTTGTTGGCGCCGCGCCTATAATATTGACTTGTTTTTGTTCTAGAAAGTGCAGCATTTTCTCAGCGTTAGATACCGGAATTGCCGACAAATAGCGCGTCGACATTCTCAAGCATTTCTTCAGCGATTTTGGCGGAATGCAACTCATGTCACGCGCCAGCATGTCATTGCCCTGCAATAAAAACGCAAGTAGGATATCCTGCCAGTGAATCGAATCTTGCTTAGCAAGTGCTATCTCGGCGCGAAGTCTTTCGATCGTATTAGTTGAACGGCAAATTTGCTTGCTGAGTCTAGGCGCGCCCATTTGCTTTAACGTTCTATTAATTTCTCGTAGCAATTCCACATGGCATCGATCGCCATTAAAGTCTATTTGCTTAAGATTAACATCAACTTTACCGGTCAAATCCGGCGCGCGTGTTCGAACCGCTGGAATCTCGCCCGATGGCGATGCCATGGTGACCCCATGACCATGCTTTGCTAACAACAAGGCCGCATCAATCGCAGACAGGCGCGTTCCGAGCACTAAAACGCTTGAATTCGGCTTCAATGAATCAATGAGCTTTTGCTCTGGATAAGGTGTAATTGACAAGCTCGGACTACCAATATGTTCGCCAAGAATCTCCGGCACCATAGGTTTGCCATAGCCATGGCAAATTAAGATGTGACTTGCATTCAGCGTGCGCCCACTTTCTAGCGTAGCCAAATATCTATTCGCGCCGATTTTTTCAACGGTCGCAACTCGATCGGCTATATAGGCATTCTTAATATTTTTCTTTTGCGCTTTTTCGCAATATTCACTATATCTTTGAGTAGTATATTGTGATACATACACCCGCGGCACACAATCATTAGGTGAGGCGTCAATGCCTCGCTCCCTCAAATAGTTAAGAAAGTCGTCTGGATCATGCGCCAGTAAAGACATCGATTCAGCAGGTGTATTACATAACAGCTCCTCGCGGGTATTAGCAAAAGCCATACCCAAACCAGGCAGGCCAGGATCAACAATATCTATCCGTTCCGCTGCATGATGCTCTACCAGCTCAATAAAAGCAGAAATCCCCGTTGTTCCTGCGCCGACGACCAGGACATGCTCTGCTACATTATTATTCAAGACCTCTCTCCATATCCGCTATCCATTAAAACAAAAACTAACCTGCCCCGGCGTTATTTCAACCTAGGTGCTATCTCTACTTGCAAATACGATTAACTAATCGTCGTCTTATTTACTTTTACCGACTCACTACCTCTCTGCTCCTTACTGGCGTTTTTCAAAAAAATTGCCAGTGTTGCTACAGAGAGTGTAAAAAAAACCAAAATCATTAATAAATCGTTAAGTGAATTACTAATAGCAATATTGGATATTCGTGTATCTAATGCGATTAGATGCTCTGCATCAATATCTGATGGCACAATATTATTGCCATTAAATAGCGCCAAATCTAAGCTTCCCCACTGAAGTTGGGATTTGATATCGGTTTCATGCATGGTGAATAGGTAACTAATCAAGGTATTAATTAAAGCAAAACCTATTGCTCCCCCAACGTTTCGAATTAAATTAATAATTCCACTGGCACCGCGAATCTTAGCGCGCGGCAGTGTTTCCATCGCGGCCTTAGAAATCGATATCATGCAAATAATAAGTCCCATCCCTCTTAATACCTGCGCCCAAAACAACTCATAAAAATCTGTCTCGGGTGTAAAGTTAACATTCAGCCATACGCCGGCCGACACAATGATCAGACCAAAGAAAATATTGTAGCGATTATCAAGCTTTCCAAAAAATATGCCGTACAATAATGCAGTAACAAACATACTCACCCCGGTGACAGCCATAATTTCGCCAATTTGCAGGCTATTTAAGCCGCGAACAGTTCCTAAAAAAAACGGCGTTATATATACTAGGCCATAGAGTATGATACCGACCGTAAATACAATAATTGTGCTAATCGTAAAGCTAGTATCTTTAAATACTGATAGATCAACAACAGGTTCGTCGTCGGTGAACGTTCTGTAAAAAAATATAATGCTCGCCACAAGGAAAACAAAAAAAGCAAGCGCGACACTTTGATCATCCAACCAATCATGCCTTGGCCCCTGATCCAGAACATACATCAATGTGCCGAGAAATAGCGCCATGCTAAACATACCTACCCAATCTATTTTGTTGAGCAAGTGACGATTTGGCGTATCAGTCCCCGGTAACGCCAACACGGCTATAACCACATATAAACCTGGGATTATATTCATTATAAATAGCCAGTGCCAGGAAAAATGATTGGTAATCCAACCGCCCAATATTGGTCCAAGCGTGGGTGCAGATGTATTCACCATACCCACAATGGCCAACGGCAAAGCAAGCTTTTCGCGCGGGAAAACGATAAACATCGTCGCCATTGCAGCCGGGATCATGCCGCCGCCAAAAAAACCCTGTATCGCTCTAGCGAAGAGCATTGATGGAAGATCCCAAGCAATTGTACACAGCAGTGAGGCGATTGTGAATCCCACTGCAGATATCGCAAAAAAAATGCGCGTAGAGAAAATTTTACAAAATGCGGCGGCCAAGGCAATCGCGATAACTTCACCGATTATATAAACCGTCTGAATCCAAATAATCTCGTCCTGGCTTGCACTCATTCCGGCGCGCATTTCGTTAATCGAACTGGCGACAATTTGAAAATCTAATATCGCCAGAAAGTTTCCAACCATCATTGCACTGAAAATCCGCCAAGCAACCGCGGTTGAAAAATAATCTTGAGGTGTCGGTGAAACAGGTGTCATGCTTGCAAACTCTTAATAAATAGAACTATTGACGTGTGTCCACAGTGACAATGGCCGACAATCCTGGTCGTAACATCACTTTAGCGTCAATATTATCTACGCGTATCTTAACCGGAATACGTTGCACAATTTTATTAAAGTTCCCGGTTGCGTTATCAACCGGAATAATGGCGAACTCAATGCCTGCGGCCGGCGAAAAACTCTCAATATGGCCATCAAAAACTCGGCCTGGATAAGCATCTATCTTAACCTTCACTTGCTGACCTATCGACATACGGTGTATTTGTGTTTCCTTGAAATTAGCCTCGATATACGCAGAACCCTGGGGTACAATGGCCAACAAACGGGATTGAGGAAAAACACGACTCCCCGTTTCCAATTCCAAATTACCCACCACCCCGGCAACGGGCGCAACAATAGAGGTTGAGGTTTTATCGATGGTGAGAAGCTTGATATTCGCCTCAGCGGCATCAATTTCCGCCTGCGTTTGATTACTCGCGGTGCTAATTCTTAACAGCCTGGCTTCAGCGGCACGCATTTCTTCAACAGCGGCCGCAACATTCGCACTGGCGACACTGTACTGACTGCTGATCAGTTCAAAATTTTGTCGACTCGTTACACCATGACTTAACAGCACTTCGTATCTTTCCAGCTCAAGCTTCATCCGACTATATTCCGCTTCCGCTACCCGAATATGTGCCTTTGCACGCTCTAGCTCGGATAAAATTTGAACCCGTTCATATTCCTGCATTTTTAAAGCCGCCAAACTGCCGCGCAGATTGGCCTCTGCAATTTCCTTACGCACGGAAATTTCATCATCTTCAATCTTGACAAGCATTTGGCTTTGCTTAACGACTTCATTATTGTCAACCAAAATCTCTAACACATTGCCTTCAATTTTTGGACTAATCCACGTTAAATCCGCCTTAACATAAGCATCGTTTGTGGACTCGATGTATTGATAGCTAGTAAAGTAGTAATAAAGACCTGCTAAAAGGGTCACGATCGCCAAGCTTAGCAGAATAGAGCCTTTCGACTTTTTTTGCTGTTGAGGCGTCTCTTGCTTTGCGTTGTTTGCATCAAGCTTGGGATCGCTCGAAGACTGCTGCACAATAACAGCCGAAACGTTAGATTGTGTGTTACTTGGTTCCATATGTTTGTAACCCTAGTTTCATTTTATTCCCGCATACTCACTATAACATGCTGCAGTTAACAACCAATTTGAAATCGAACAGGCTGAGACTCACATGGATGCCCTTTACATACCCATAACGTGCCTTCACTGGGGTTTAACATCACGGCCGCCACAGTATCCGGTCGCCTATAATCCCCCTGCGCATGTGCGCACAATCCCACGGGAAATAATGAGTGATCTGAAAATACGCTAAAACACGCATCGACCGAAGTACCTTCTTTCCGAATACCCTGTGCCATAAGCTCTTGGCGCTTTAACGATCCATTTCTACTGAATATATTAAGACGATCATCCGGAATTAACGCGCTATGCAAAAAGTGGTTTGCTCTGAAAAAGTCACCCTCGGGCTGCCAACTATAAAAACTATCCGTCGTAAATTCGCAACAGGTGATACCAAATTTATCGACAATCGTAAATGCTCTGGCTGTTGCTTTTGGCAGCTTGCGAATGCGCGCTACCGCCTCTTCAGCAGACCGACAATTAAGCATCTCGCGCACCAGAAGATAAGGCGATACACCTTTAGCCACCACGTTTGTCGTCAGCAGATTAATGCAAACACCCACGCCAAAGCTATTGATTCCCAAATAGCCAAGCATGCCGACAAAACTAAACATCAGAATTTCTGGGGCAGCAGGATCAGCTGACTTTATTTTCAATACCGTTGCAAACTCAGATATCAAGCCATCTTGATCGACCGTTTGTCCTAACAAGTGGCTGTTATCCGCATTCACCGCAAATGTCGTGCAATCCCCTACAACCTTCTGTGAATCGGGTTGTGCATTTATACCGATAAGTTCGCGCCGATATTGGAACGCCAGCGCCTGCAAGCGCGTAATCCCCGCACCATCCGCCAACCCTTCCAGTTCTAATAATAAATCAGGGACTTTGTCTTTAAGTACGTCTAAATAGGTTTCCAGACATTCATTCATTGCTGAGATGCTCAGCGCCTGTGTCCTAATCCGATTAACTCTTAAGAAGCCATCGTTTAAATACTTATTTATTTCATCTCTAACGGCAATACCGTATTGCTTTCCCCGTTGATAGGGCGTTCCCGATAATTCTACTATTTGTATACTCATAGATACCAGACCAACACTCACAAATTACATCGCTATTTTTTTAATTAGCTTAGATTTCACATCATCCCACTCAGATGCCAATACGGAATAATAAATAGTATCGCGCCGTCTACCATCTTGCATCAACGTGTGTGACCGCAATATGCCCTCTTCCGTTGCCCCAAATTTCTTTAAGGCGTTTCTTGCTGCTAAATTTAACACATCGGTTTTAAATTCGACGCGAAGCATGCCCGCCTGTTCAAACGCGTACGCTAACAATAGATATTTGCAGTGATCATTTATACCCGTTCCTTGAAATTTTCTGCCAAGCCAAGTCCAGCCAATTTCAACCCGCCTATCCTTCAAAGAAATATTGCCGAAGCTTGTGCTGCCGACAATCAAGCCTGTCGCTTTATCGATGATGGTGAATACATGCTGGCGTCCGGCTTTATTTTCTTCTATCGATGAAACTATATAATTTGCCAATTCAAGATCGCTAGATAACTTCATCACATAATAACGCCAAAGATCTTCATCGAAAGCAATTGACGAGAAACCTTTAGTATCCTCAATTGACATAGGACGCATAATAACTTTGTCGTCTTCCAACACGATTTGCTCAAACACCACCTAATCCTTTATATTGATGCACTGCGTTAAAAAAGGCCGCATATTTTACAGTCTACGGCCATCATCAAACTATTCACCACAAACTGCTTAGATCACCACTTAAAATACTTAAATATATAATCTTGCTTACTAAGACCCTGACATCAACTTTGAAGTGCAACATTTTCACCCCTTTATTTGGGGGCTGTGTTGCAGTCAGTATATTAATTCGCGGACTCATATAAAGCCAATAATTCATCTCCATATCTTTCCCAAATTGCGTCTCGTTTTACTTTAAACTGAGATGTTAACAATCCATTTTCCTGGGACATCGGCTCATCACATACAATATATTTGTGCACACGCTCATCGGCAACACGATTTCGACCTGACTCTGTTACCGCTAACTTAATTTCATCAGTCGACACTGATGAGGATTTACGCTGCAATACAGCGGTTAAATAGTGTTTGCCGCTACCAAACACCACCGCCCTTTCTATTACCGCCATCCCCTCCAGAGATTTTTCAATTGGCACAGGTGCTACTTTTTTACCAGTCGACAAAACAATTAAATCTTTTATTCTTCCAGTGATATACAAATAACCGTCTTCGTCTAAATAACCGATATCGCCCGTGGCGACATAGCCATCTTCGCGAAACACCTGGCGGCCTTCCTCTTCGCTTACGTTCAGATAACCATCGGTTACCGCGTGTTTAGAGCGCACCAATATTTGGCCGGACCCTTCGAGCAGTACGCTCTTAGATGGAACCACTTTGCCCACGCTACCCACTCGGTTATTACCTGGATAATTCTTGGCGATGATACACGTCTCGTTCATTCCATACCCTTGGTATAGCGGTATGCCTAACTGTTTATATTTATCCAACGCATCTTCTGATAAAGGCGCAGATCCACTCCACAAATAGCGAATGTTGTTTCCTAACAAGCTATTAAACGCCAATTTACATTGCTCATCATGGGCATCGATGTCTTGCACCAAGCGTTCAAAAAACTCAGGCACCCCCATGACCACAGAGGGATTCAGACGCTGCATGGCGGTAATCGCAAACCGGTAAGGCACAACAATCACATCGTGATCAAATAAAATCCCCGAATAAATCCAAAACCTTTGTTGGAAAAGATAAAGTGGAAGAAAGATAAGTATATTATCACCAGGTTGGTGATTAAACATAGCTTGAACATTTGTGAGTGTATCGCTCACGCTGGTAGAGCGCAGCATCATCGCTTTAACGTGACCTGTCGATCCGGAAGTGAACTTTAATCCAATTGCTTCCTTACCATCATAGCGGTGAGGATCAATTGACAATTCAACTTCATCATGGGAAGCAGACTTATCAAAATGTTTATTCAGTTGCTCGTCTTTATCGAGATAATATACAAAATCGATATCACACTCGCTGACAATTCTATCGATATCATGACCTGCGGCGGCATCCATACCCGCAGAAAGCAAACCATAGGCAAGACAGGCTAAATCAACAATAACCCATTCATAGCTATTAGCACCAACAATGCCAATACGCATACCTGGTTTTAATCCGTGTTTTTGAAACAGTTCAATTGTACGCGCGATATCGCGCTTAATCGCTTTTGCATCATATACAACATGCTCGCCATTCTCAAAAAAGTGTAGCTTAACACTGCTACTAGAAAGTCGTGGGATAATATTGTTCACGTAATCTGCATTCATAATATTGGGTCTCTTCATTAAAATATTTACAAATCACTTTCATCTAACGCACCGAGATTATCGATACTGAATAAATTATTTTCTTCTTGGTACTTCGTTAACCAGTCTTTACCTTTCGCCTTGGCCCAATCTTCCAATTGGTCGCGCTCACCTTCGTATTTATACAAAGGAACAGAAAAACCGCACGAGCCAGAAACGCGCGTAACATCTAATTTAATAATGGCGCGCAGGCCCGTAAACTCTGGAAATATAGGTATAAGCCTCTTATATTCATTCGAGTGCTGCGCAATAACACTTGCTTTTCCATATAAACGAATAATTTTTGGTGGCCCTTCAAATGCACAAAACATAATTACCATCCGTCGATTTTCTTTGACATGGGCAATTGTTTCGACACCACTACCACATAAGTCTAAATAGGCAACTGTTTTTGAATCCAATACTCTAAATGTATTATATCCTTTTGGTGAAAGGTTGATATGCCCATCTTCTGATAGTGGCGAGGTAGCGACAAAAAACATCTTTTGCCGCTCTATAAAACTCTTCAGCCTGGGCGTTATTGCTTCATATAGATGTTTCACAACTACAACTCCATCGTAACCAAGGTATACACCATTAAGCCCTGCCTGATCTATATTGCTTAATTAAACTGTATCCTTCAGCAAAATAATTGCCGCTCTCCACATCCATCTGAATGCCGCCGTCTAGCAACGTGACTTTATCTGGCCATGTTGGTGTTTCTGACATACCTAACAGTGTTAATAAGTGTTTTGAATATCGTGGCATCACCGGATACACAGCCTCGGCCAGCGCTTTTAAGGTAGACACTTCAAGGGCCACTACGGTTCTGTAGTAACTATGAAAATTTTCACTTGTTTTAAGTGCGTTGCAATAGGCGGAAAAACTGATCACATCATCAACGATACTATCAATAGCTTTAATCGCAGCGCGCAGAGAAAAATTCTCGCTAGTATAATAAACGGAAATTTGTTGCAGTTTTGATGCTAGGGAATCTACATAAGCACCATACTCAGGCATCCATAGTCCTGTCGAAGGCGTTACACCAGCAAAGTCATTCTTCACTTTTTGTTGCAACGCTGCGGTCCAGTTTTCCCACTTATTAATAAGGGTTGACTCTATATCAGCCAGTAACTCTGAAAGATCAAAATTTGTTTGATCGTATTCGGATCGTGTCTTTGATAGGAAATATCTGATGATATCTGTTGTGTGGTGGTTCAGAATCTCTTTACCCCAAATAACATGCCTGCGACTGGTCGAAAACTTCTTGTGTTCAAGCAAATAAAACTCATTGTAATTATAATCAACCTGCGTCTTCCAAGATGGATAGGCAAGTTTAAATAAAACCGGATATAAAACGGTATAATAAAAGCTATTATCAAAACCAAAAAAGTGAACAATCTTCCAGTCATCACTCGGCTCAGACCAATCCTCGCCTTGCCTTTTACCTAAACAGTCAATGGCATACATAAAACCAAAAAACATATTCACCCATACCCAAATGGATTGATCATCGTATTTTTGATCACCTACCTTAACGCCCCATTTTTCCAGATGGGTTAACGGTAAATCAAATGTTTCGCGCGCTAAAATATCTTCTACCAATACTCTCACGCGTGGTGACAACTTCGATTGATCCAAGTGGTCTCTAATCACCTGATAGTAACGATGGAGCGCGAGGCTAAAACGTTCACTCTCACCATGCTGTGCTTTCGTGTTAGTGATATTTGAAAAACTATTTTTTAAATCAACACAGGTATTCGGCGCACCACATTGTTCACAAATATTGCCGTTGCCATCCGAGCCACACGTTGGGCATTCCCCTCTTACATCAACTTCATACAAATACTGGTTTGTCGTTGCGTCAAAGAGCGATGGTCCTTTGACATAGTCTAAATATTCTCTCAGCGCATTAAATTGCGCCTGCATATACACTTTGTAAGGCTCATCGGTTGACGTACATAAAAAGTTGTCATATTCCACATCGAACAAATCCAATGTATGACGTATCGCATCCGAGTACTGCAAGGCGACTTCATATTCTGAACCCTGCGATTTTTCAGCCAATGAACGCACATAACTCTGGAAATCGTCACTACCCGTAAGATGAAATACTTTTCTACCGCGCATGCGTTCAAAGCGTTTATAAACATCCGCACCCAAATAAGGCCCCGACAAATGGCCTAAATGTAAATCACCATTTGGTGTTGGTGGCGGTGAAAAAACGAATATCGGTGTATCAAGATTATTTGCCTTGTTAGCCTGAATAACGTTTAATTCGCTGCTACCTGCATGCCAATACAGGTCTGCAACTACGAGCGGTGTATCACTATTATTACTCAAGTAGTGCGTCTCAAGCGGATCAATTAAAATAATATCGCCCGCCTTTACCGAGAACTCTTCGTTGCGACTATGCGCAAAACCATTACCCGAAATAATAATATAGACTTCTTTTTCGCTATGCTGATGCGGTTGTGACGTGTGCCCAGGCTCCACAACACCCCATGCTATTTGTATTTCGCCGTATACTTCATCGCTATGCGAGCACAAAATATTAAATGCCTCTTCGAATCCGTTAACACCATATTCAGCCTTCTTCATGTTTACACTCTCGAAATTAAAAGTTTAAAAGTTCTACAACCTTTTTGGATATCGCGGGTGCCAAGCGGAAACCCGACCCGTTAGACGCACCGGCAAACACAATAGATTTGTTAGAATTCACATAATCAACAACCGGTTCTCTGTGCGGGCTATACGCATCGCAGAACGCGCGTCCGGAATGTACCAGCTGACTCATCGTTAGCGAATATTTCTCCAAAATCGACTTTCCTGTATCAATATCGCTGGCACTGACATAGAGAAGCCCTTGTGGATCAACCCCCCAAGTTTGGCAGGTATAGCTATAGAGCCAATACTGTTTATCTAACAATGGCAACAAAAAAGCATCATCATCAGTAAAATAATGTGCAGCGCTATTAATAGACACTGGCCATGCGACATGAAAGGCCACGATCTTTTTGATTTCGATATTAAGTGGGGCGGTATATTTAGCAAACGAAGGTGAGTTAACCCACGGTCCTGGACACATTATACAGTATGACGCTTGCACTAAACGCCCACCCGCAAATTTAATGTGGATTCCGCGATCATTCTCGTCAATACTTTCGACAAAATGCCCCTCGATAATCTCTAGCGCATCGCCCAAACTACGCGTAATTTGTTGCGTAATTACATGCAAATCCCCACGATAACAACTTGAACATTGCCATGTTTTAAGATAATGCGACAAGAAGTTATCCTCAACAGGCGCCGAGACCTCAGCATACTTACCCGCATTAAAATACGACAACTTCGCATCACTGTGGCTATGTATATAGGTTTTAACCGGATAATACCCGCACTCATCGTTCAAGAACTGCTGATAATATTCTTGCGAATATTCGCTCATTTCTTTAATAAGTGCTGTACGTCCGCCCGGTATATCATAGCCCGCAGAGTAGCCGGTTGCCCCTAAGCCCGGCAACTTCATATCCACAACCATAAGAGAAATATCAGTGCACCGCGCCAAGATATCTCGTGCAATAATTAAGCCTTGAATACCCGCGCCGATAATGACAATGTCATACTTCATTGACTAACCTTTCAAATAGACGCTTTAGCTTCTCGAATCAGGCCCTGTTCAACAAAGGGTTCAATTTCTTGAATAGGATTCCATTCTACAAGCGACTTATTAGCAACTTGCTGGCATGCCTTATTTTCAATTCGGTCAAGCACTTTCCTGCTACGCCATGCCGTTAAACTAAGATTGGGATCAGACAACCCTTTTTGATTTTTCACTGAGTTAAGCATAAAAATATTTCGATCTTTGGGCCCATTCCAGACAACAGAGTAGTCATTATCGACCATATATTCTTCGCCAACCCCAACCTTTTCAAGCTTATGATCTATGGGCCGCAGAAAATTTTTCGGCCCATCACAAAAACCCGTTGCCCAAATAATCACGTCTGCTTCAAAGTGCTCATCGACTTCATATTCCAGATGTCGGGAGTTAACCAACCATTTGGTACCGATCTTTGTTAACCCCTCAACGCTACGACTAGGCATTAATTTAAATTCCAAAGGATTATCTTCCAGAAACTGGTATCTATACAGTAATTGATAAATATCGTTTAAGGTCTTGCCGGAGATGCCGTCACTCGTTAATATATTTTTTCTAACATATTCTTTTTTCTTGCTGTAACTAAATTGTTGCAAATACTCTACTTGACAAGGCATAAAAAGATCATTTGTAAACGGCGAGTCATCGATAGGTAAAAAATTATCGCGTCGCGTAATCCAATACACCTGCTTCACTGCATCATCTTTATCTCTTGATATCAAATCATAAAAAGCTTCGGCGCCAGATTGACCACCACCAACGATAATAATTTTCTTGCCCGCCAGTTGATGGTCATTATACTTATATTGCGAGACGTGAAAGTTATTATTACCTAACAACGGTCTGGCAAAACTTGGTATATATTGAACTTTGCCAACACCCACGGAAATATTCTTACTTCTCAATGTTCGCTTATCGGTTTCAACAATGAAATCTTCATCGAAATTCACACTTAGCACACATTCACTCATTAAAATATTATCTAGACGTTGTGACACCCACTTAAAATAGTCGGCATACTCCTTCCTGGAAACACTTTGAAACTGGGCATTCAAAAAATGATATAGCTTTCCGTTGGTGTGAAGATAGTTAAGAAATGAATGCTCATTGGTTGGGTCTGCTAATGTCACCAGATCTTTAACAAAACTCACCTGTAAATCTGCAAAGCTAAATTCCATGCCTTTGTGCCATGAAAATTCAGGTCTTCGTTCAATATACATTGCGTTAAGGTGTTTAGGAGACAGTGCCGCCAAACTGAGATTTGACGGACCGGCGCCGATCCCTACTAAGTCGTATATCATAATTAACCAATCCTTGACTATATTACTTAAGATTTGCTTGAATATCTTTCAAACAAATTCACTACATCTTCTACTGATACCAAATTTAGGAGATCTGCATCTGTCAGCTTTAATAAATCAACGCCAAACTGATCGCAAAGCGTAGTAAGTAACGACACAAGAGCAAGTGATGACAAATGTAAATCATCCTGCAACTTCATCTCAGCACTTATTGAATCTATCGTCGGCACCAAGCTATGTAATTTATGCTCAACGACATCAAACATACTGTTCATAATATTCCTTGATCAAGTTCTGAGTATCCACACATCAAAAACCAGGGCAAACCAGCTTTAGCATCTAACTCGCCACAACGCCGAACAACTGCCTGATAACCCAGTAGCAATACCACAACCATATTCACCATCGGCAATGTTAGAACGACTCGCCCAGTCAATAAGATTGACCAGTTGATCCGTGGAGAACAAGTGGGCATAATCTGCCAAATTATCCAAGTAATAGTCTTTTAACGGTATACCTAGTACGCTTGCAAATGCACCGGCAACTTCAGTATTGCCCGTATTGGGTATCCACTTAGATATTTTACCAGTAAATTCTTTGGTAACTGTGCTTTTACAAAAAGAAGCTGCTTTGGCGATATCCCGAAATGCTTGCCCCGGATTGGACAAGCCGGCTCTGGATAAATGATGATATGCTTTTTGAAATTTCACCAGCTCAAATGAATAACCTTCACCATGACGCTCGTTTGACACGATGCACGCCGCCGCACCATCTGAGCATATGGTATAGCCACTGGTCATACGTTGTTCTTTACTGCATGCAACATCTGTAGAAACTAATAGCACATTTCGCGCACGCCCGGTTTCTACCAACATAGTGGCGTACTCCAATCCCAACATGGAATTTGTACACTCACCAAAGCAAACACCAGCGATAGGCGTTTCCAACATGTTCATCGCGTTTGCAAAAAGCCCAACCCCTAAATCCCCAATCATCGGGTTTTTAGAACTGATTGAAGCATAAACCACCTGATCGATATCTGCTGGCGAAAACTTAGCTTCTTCTAAAGTTTTCTTAGCCGCATCGACACCCACCTGCCATGGCTCGCCATCATAGCTTCTAAAATTTTTAAACCCTCTATCGAGAAGAAACTTTGCTCCTTCATCATCACCCGCCAATTCAGGAATTTCGGTTATGGGTTTTGAGTCACCTAATGTATAGTTAATGCAGCTAATGTTAATCATAATCCTTTGCCTTCCTTATGCTTGTAAACAACAATCTTTAACAGTATTTATTTTCGAATTAACCCAAACTGAATCGGGCTTACGAAACAGTGAGCCTCTAATAACAGTATCAATTTTATCTATGTCACGAACACCCTGTATTTTTTTCCAAAATGTTCTGAGCACTATTTCAGAATTAGTCAGGGTAAAGTTACGCCCCATACATGCGTGAGTCCCTATAGCGAACGTTAAATCCCGCTTGCGGGTTGAACGTTCAGGATTAAAAACATCAGGTTCCTGAAAAACACTTTCATCCCGACTCGCACTGGTTAACAACAACCTTACACATTGATTTTTCTTAATGGAAATACCATTTAGATCAAGGTCCTGTGTGGCAAATCTAACCGTATTTCCTTGCACAGGCTCAAGACGTAGCGCTTCATTGAGGATTAAGCGCGCCATGGAACTATCTTCTGCCAATCGTTTGAACCACTCCTGATGGTTGGACAAAATCACAAATGCGTTGCCTAATAAGCACATTGAAGTTTCAATGCCCCCGGCGAGAAATGTCCAGTAAACAAGTTTAATCGTTTCCATAGACTCGTCACGCACGCAGTCGAACATTTGCATATAGCCCAGGTCTTCTTGTTTTTGTTCAAACTTATTAACAAGAATGTTGGTCAACCATTCGTCAACTTCCTTATGAACATCGCCGACGGCTTCGAAATTAATTTCTATTTCGCCTAAGTGATTCATAAGCACCATCATCTTTTCAAACAACCATTTCTCTTGATCTAGTGGAATACCCAAGAATTGACAGGTTGCTAAGGTAGGTACGCGACTGGCAATTTCCGCCATAAAATCAAAACTCGGCTCATAAACAACATCGTCGATTAACTTAATCACAGTCGGTTCAACAAACTTTTCAGAAAAATTTCGAACGTTAATACCTGTCAACACCGAACTTGCGATGATTTTCTTTAAGCGTTGCTGTTCTTCACCTTCCATATCAAGTAGTGTTTTACCGAACAAATGTGTCGTTGTGCGCCATGGATATTCAACGGTAAAACGCTGATCAAGAAATAGCTTGGCAATATCCTCGTGTCGAAAAACGTTAAAAAGCTTCTCGGACTCAGACCAGCATATTGGTGCCTCTTGACGAAATTTCTTCAGCACTGGCCAAGGATCAGTTAGAAATGCGTCTGATCGTGTATCTAAATTTAGCATGATAGCCTCATATCTCGTAAAATAGAGTCGTACATCGTTTGCAATGTATAAAAATGTTCAACTTTTAAGCCAGATACTTGAATTTCATTCCCTGTTATCTCTTCAATTTTATTAACAAGATCTGGCAAATCAAATGATTCAATAATGCCGACGTCGAATAGATTATCAGTATCACCCCACGCCCAGTCACTCGGCACATCTGTACGGTCGTTAAGATAGGCAATCACCTTAGAATAGAATTCTTTCCTTTCCATTAAATGGACACTCCTTTATTAACCAAATATTCTTTTCTTTTATTAACATCCTTCAATACCGACCGATCGACCTTGCCATTCGAAAGCAAAGGCAAAGAATGGGCTGCATAAAAGTCAGTAGGCATCATATACCTGGGAAGTAGTTGAGATACATTTTTGCGTACCATCAATACGAATTCACGCCAGTCTAGACTGCTTTTATTAACAATAAAGCATTCGATGGTTTTTCTTCCCTCATTGTCATTGACAATGGTGGTCGCCGCCGAAACATCGCTAATCTCATTGATAACCCGATCGATCTCAGGTAGCTCTATCCTATTACCGCCTATTTTTACCTGATGATCACAACGACCAACAAAGTAAAAATCATCATTTGCATCTTGAAAAACTAAATCGCCGCTTTTAAAGGTAATGCCCTCATCCCCTCGAGGATCAGCCACCAGGCTTCTATTTGTTTGCTCTGGATTGCACCAGTAGCCGCGAAAGAGATGAGGGCCCTTGATATATAGTTCACCCACTTCTTCTGCTTGCGCCAAATCTCCCTGGTCATTGATAACAAACATTTCTGTATTTAACAACGGTTTACCGATTGAAACACATCCTTTGTGTGCACAAATTGGGTTACTTAGTTTTTTAAAGCAACAGCCCATCGACTCTGTATGGCCAAAAGACTGAACAAATTCAGCATTGGGCAGCTTGCTTTGTAATGTAAGTAAATCCTTAACCGGGAACGATTCCGCTGCATATAAAACGGATTTCAAAGTTGTCAAACTGTTTAAAATATTGGCATCTGAGCTATCTAATACCGGGCGCCAAACAGAGGGAATAGAATGCATGCGTGTAATGGAATGTTCATTCAGATATTTAATAAAACCCTTAGCATAATGTGCCAGAATTTTAGGCACCAGCACAAGTGTTGCACCGAAATAAAAGGTGATCGCCATATCAAAAATACAAAAATCAAAATGCAGTGGAGAGATACTGCCCACGCGATTATCTGCATCGATACTCATCTCATGGTAGCCTTTTATCGCTGCGATTGCCGCCGAATGCGTCATGGTAATGCCTTTGGGCACGCCAGTTGTACCTGACGTCATAATGATATAGGCATCTTTATCGTCTTGGTTATGCGATGTATCCGTAGGGGGGCTACCCGCCATTCGATGAAGCTTTATCGTATCAAGTTCTATACATTCTTCAGCACCATAGTCTTCTGCTGCATCGCGCGCGCAAACGATTAGAGAAGGCGCCACTGCATCAATAATGGATAGAAATCTAACATTTGGTATGTCAGTTGCGATGGGTACATAAATCGCGCCGTACGACATAATCGCTAACGACATCGCTATGGCAATAGGTTCTGCGTCCATGCGAATAATGACTCTATCACCCGGCTGCACTTCGTTGTTGACAAGAACTGTTTTTAAGGCGTCAATCTCTTGCTTAAGCCGTCCATAGGACCATGCTTCATCTTGAAACGTCATCGCCTCTTTTGCGTCGTCCGGATTTGCTCTCTTTAGTATAAAGTCTACAAAACATTCATTTGCATGCATTTCTATTCTCCCTTTGAGCAAACACCAGGGGTATGCTTATCAACCACCATGACACTGCTTCCCCAAACAAAATCGGCCGGACATGAAACTAAAACGGGTGTGCCATTAGGCAAATCAAAGGCGAGTATTTGTGATAGCGACATAAGCTGATCCACCGAACTACAATGCCCAACTGATTTAATATTCCCATTATAAATACGATCTGATTTCAATCCACATATTTTGGATATATTCCTAAGAACAACTGCATTAAAGTTTGGTGCAACTAACATATTGCAATCAGATATACATATATTGGCTTCTCGAACAGCCTGCTCGGTGGAGAGACGAACCCCTTCAGAATATGTGCGAATAAAGGAAACAATATCTTCGGCCAATAGATGATTACTCGCATTTACATTATATTTATTGCTCGTACTCTTAATAAGGTAACCGTTACCAATGTTGTCCGATATAACACAGGCACCCACCCCATCGCTTCCGAGCGCCGCATTTTGCCGCAATAGCCTCTCGTGATCCCCATAAAAATCGCTGAAAACCATTAAAATGTTTTTTGATCTATTGGTCTTAAGCAAGCCTTCACACACTTCAAATGCATAGGTAAGGTTTGCACATGCGCCCAGCGAGACGCCTAGCGGTCGCGCATTGAGCAATCCACAAACTGACAATACCTCGGGAATCAAGCTGATATCGCGACGATCATCATGCTTGGAGGTAGAGAATAAAACAGTATCAATCTCTAATGAATCACAGCCCGACAGCTGTATTGACTCGGTGATTGCCGCGATCATCATGTCTCGACATGGCGAATTAGCAACACGATAATATTCGAGCCCAAGCTTTTTCAGCCCTGCGATTTTCTGTTCATCACCGTTTAGCTCAGGGAGCTTATCCACACAAGTAGATTTACCCAGCACCCAGGAAAATGCACCAATTTTCACAGCGCCCCTCCCGTATTTAGTTGCTCGTTCAATACGGACGCAATGGACTTCAAATGATCACCGCTTATAATGGAATAATGATCCGCGTCTAAGTTTAAACATGCTAATTGAACATGAACTTGGGTCAATCTTGATAAGTGTGGGAAACCAGACGCCTGCTGTGCTTCAGCGATCCAAATTGTCGCCTGTTCAGGAGGCACGCAGTCATACCCTAGCAAGGCTTGGGTATTGTTTTTAAACTGTTGAAATAATGTTGTGATGTCAGCTTCATCGACATGCTTACCTAACACACTACCGTCATTGGATTTTAATAATTCAAACATTGATTTTGTTTGAAGTTCTCTTTTTATCTCGTCACGGTCGCATTCACGCTCGCCAAAAAGCACATCACAAACAAAACTAACTTCCATAGTTTTATCATCAATGGTAATCATATCATTAGCACGAACCCAAGGATCAATCATAGTGATGGGTATTAATGCATGTGTTCTTTGTTTAAAGCGTTTTTGCATTTCACCGGCAACAACGCCACCAAAAGACCAGCCCACGATATGGCTAGGTTGAATACCTGCATTTTGCAACTCATTGACATACAGTTCGGCAAGCTGGGTTAAAGTATAGTTTTCGCTATTGATACCCAGTGATTGCAATCCATAAAAACTTATCGTTTGCGCGGACGCGTCTATCAGCGGCTTATAACAATAGGTTGTTCCACCAACCGGATGGACAAGCACCACCACAATCTTGTTGTGTTCCTTCACCCGCAACGGAATAAGTGCATTACTTGCGGGAGTGTCACGCCGATTCAACACTGCCGCCATGCCTTTAATCGTGGGTTCTCTAAAGATATCCGTTATTGAAGGCCTTACGCCAAAACGCTGTTCGATTAAATTAATCAACCGAATAGCCAAGAGCGAATCGCCACCGGCATCCACAAAACCAATACCGTTGTCTTCAATATCGTATTGCAGTACTTTACGCCACAGTTCCGCCATGGCCATCTCATTGCGGCCTTCAGGGGCAGATACGTGCTCGTTTGTCCTGCTTTCGCTCGCAATTTCCCCAAGCTTTTTTTGATCGACTTTGCCATTGGCAGTCAGCGGTATTGCATCAACTGAAAATATTTGCGCTGGTATCATATAAGATGGCAGCTTCGCATAAAGCGCTTCTCTAATTTCCTCAATGTTCAACGTCGCAGGCGTGACAAATCCGGCAATGCCTTTGCGCCCACGCAAATCAACGGGCACAGCAACAGCATTTTCAACACCAGTGCATTGTTTCAAAGCTGATGCAACTTCCCCCAGTTCAACACGGTAACCGTTAAGTTTGATTTGACTGTCGATACGCCCTAAAAACTCGATATTGCCATCGGGCCAGCGTCGCGCACGATCGCCGGTAATATATATTCGCTGACCATCAAACTTAGAAGAAACAAACCTAGCCGCTGTTTCGTCAGGCAAACCCCAGTAAGTTTGCGCCAGTCCCTGCCCGCCAATCACCAAGTCACCTTCTACCCAGTCTGGGCAAAACGCACCATAGCGATCCACGACATAAAGCGCCTGATTGGCCAAGGCTTTACCATACGGTACACTCTTCCAGCCGTCGGGTATGCGGTCAATTTCAAACCAGTTGGACCAAATCGATGCTTCTGTGGCGCCTCCCAAGCCAATAAGCCTGGCATTAGGACAAACACGCCTGAGTTTTGCCGGCAAATCAACAGGGATCCAGTCCCCAGACATAAAAATGCAGCGTAAGGAAGATAGCGTTAACTGCCTTGGCAGCGCATACTCAACAACCATTTCCATAATCGCCGGTACGGTGTTCCAAAGTGTAATATTCTCAGTTAATACTAAGTTAAAAAGCTCCTCAGGATCTGGACGGGCACAATCTGGAGGTAATACCAATTTACCGCCAACACCAAGCACAGCAAAGATATCAAACACAGACAGATCAAAATGCAATGCTGAAACGCCAAGCACACTATCGTTACTTGTAATGTCAAATCGATTAATCATATCCTCGATTGTGTTCGCGGCTGCACAATGCGAAATGGCAACGCCTTTAGGTTCGCCGGTGGAACCGGAGGTAAATATCACATAAGCAATCTTATCTTTTTCTATCTGAGCTTGATGCGGCGTTGTATTCATGCCCGCCACCACCACCTGATCAATTAGATAGTTAGCGCGCCCATGATCAAGAGCCTCTCGTTGAATAGACGCATAGCCAACTTGATCTGCAACGATACACTCGCACCCGATACGGTTAAGCACAGAGGCAATTCGAGTCGCCGGCCAAGAGGGATCAATCGGCACGTAGCTGCCACCGGCCTTCACAATGGCGATGGTCGCAACAATTTGTTGCCATCCTTTTTTTGCCACAACAGCAATGGGATGCTGTACATTAATACTATCTTCAACCAGCTTTAACACCATCTTATCCACGTATTCTGACAGTGTCGAATAGCTTAACGTTAATTCATCTGTTTTTAATGCAATGCCCTGTCCATCATCGAGACGCTTTGCCACAAGCTCGTGTAAATAATGCAAGGTTTGTTGCTTTTGGGTCGCATTTGCCTGACTAATCGATGCCAACTGATCCTTGGGAAGATCAATCAACAAGGTTTCATTCCAATTGGGCATTGCGGCGATATTTATTACAGCATCGCGAAGGCTGCTAAACATAGCATTGGCCACATCCTCGCCTAACCTACCGCAATCCACATCAAAATGAACGCGAATGCCATCGACTGTGTAAAATGCCTGAAAATCCAATATCACGCCGGGGGTTTGTAGATAGGCATCGTTGGGTTCCCAGCCGATTTGCGCCAGCCCGATTTCGGCCTTACTCGGTCGTCCGATGCCAAAGCCACTTGAATAGGCCACTTGACTCGCCGTACCTGAAAACTCAGCATGATGATTACTCATGCGCTGTGCCTTTACACCATCAACAGCGGCATGTGCCATATCTTGCAGAAATTGCTTGCGAATAGATTTGGCGATCTCTGCAAATGCATGATCTCTATTTAGATCTATCTCTAACTTTAAAATACTGCCAAAGTTGCCTAATGGAAAACCAGTATGACGCTTATTGCCGTGTAAAACATTAATGCTAAATCTGCTTTCTTGAGACCAGATATCTAATACAAGCGCATACAACGTCATAAATACGCTATCGAGGGTTAAGCCATTTTCGCGTGCTTTAGCCGCCAACGCGTTTGTGATTGCATCATCAAAATCGCCGATTAACCGACTAAACTTTGAATTCACTGAATGAATAGGCAATGCGGGTGAGGTAGGTAACTTTCTACTCAGCCAATACTGACGCGACATTTGATATTCTTTGGAGAGCCGCTGCCTAAACTGATTGAGCATAGCAACAGATAAGCTTTGCGGATCGGACAGATCATCACGCGCCGTATCTTCTAACAATAGCCCCAGTTCATCGGCATAGAGCTGCCAAGAGGCTGCATCACCAATCAGAAGACGTCCGCACACATGCACCCGAAAACTGCCGGAGAGTTGTTGAACATACATTCTATACAGCGGCCATTGATTCGCGGATATCGGCCGACACATCTCATCTTTAATTTTTTGAACAGCTGTTTTTTCTTCTGTTAAAGATAGACCGCTGTGATCAATATATTCAAACGAAAAGCTATAGCTTTTGTCCAATATCGTTAAAAAACCATCTTCTGTTATATAGGATCTTAGATAATCGTGGCGCTCGATGAGCATAGCCAATGCCCGCTTCAACGTGTCGAGATCCAGCGTTTCAACTTCAAATTGATTGTACCAGTGGTCGGCGCCAGCAACACCAACCTCGCCCGCCTCACCAATCCAATAAGACTGTTGCAGTTCAGAAAGCGGTAATACACAAATACCCCCTCTATCAGCGTCATCTTCCGACAATAGCAGCAATAATTGTGTTTTTTGCGAACGCAGCCGATTCATCAACTCCGTGGTCATTACACCTTTATCAGCTTTAAACGCTAACTTGCCACCCTGGCTACTGATTTCTACACCAGCTGTACTTAAAGTCTCAACCAGTTGATAGGTCTCTTCGCTGATATTGAGCGACTCGGTTTCATTGAGTGCGGCAGCTAACTTACTATTCTCTTTAGTGCTCATAAAACACCTTCGTCTACATCCGCATATTCATCGTTATCGGAGACGACGGCTTCATTGATCTTGCTAAGCAATGCCTGTAAAGACTCATCCCCCATAATATCGAAGAAGTTCATCACTATCTGCGTTTTCTTAAACACAATATCCGACAAGCGTACCGCTGCAAGAGAATAACCACCATTCTCGATAAAACTCTTTGTCGAATCGACATTGGTTTCACCGCTATCGATCGATTCAATTACCGCTTCAACAAACTCTACAATGTCCATTTAATTAAGCACCCTTCGATTTATACGTAAGATTGAACAACACTGTTCAATGCTTCCAACGCAGCCTCTATTTCATCAACGGTGTTATATATATAAGCTGACATGCGGATAACCTGACCACCTGCATAGTGATCAACTAGAGGTTGTGCACATAAATGTCCGTTTCTACACATCACCCCATATGAATCGCTCAAGGCGCGACAGATATCTGATAAATCACTAACACCCTTAACGTAAAGACTAAAAATTGGTGCGCGGTTTTCAAGGCTCATTTGACCAAGACAGGCAAGATTCGGTTTATTGTTAATACTTTCTATAAATGCTTTTGAAAGTTGCTTTTCATGGGCTTCTATGCGATCAAAACCAATTGACTCCAAATAGTCAATCGCCGCACCAAATCCATAAGATGCCTCAATCGCTGGCGTTCCGGCTTCGTATTTATGGGGTAATTTCCGATACTGGTAACTATCCGCCGTGACATAATCCACCACGCCTCCGCCAACTAGCATAGGCTCACCATCGCGTAACAGGTCTGCCTTTCCAATCAGGCAGCCGATACCGGATGGACCCAGCATTTTGTGTGAGGAGATTGCAAGAAAATCAATATAGCTTTCTGAGAAATTAAGCTTGCGGTGAGCAGCAGATTGCGCAGCATCAACCACTACCAGCGCGCCCGCCTCGTGGGCCATTTTCGACATCACATCCAATGGAATATAGTTACCCGTGACATTTGAGCAATGTGTTAACGCAACAACTTTGGGTTTCAGTTTAAGTAACTCTGCGAAATGCTCTAAATCAGGCTGCATCTCCTCAGTTTGTTCAACTAAAACCACATTACCATGACGCAACCAGGGTAGAAAATGAGAGTGATGATTGTCTAAGCAGCAAACAACAAAATCGTCTTTTGTTAAACCAATGCAATGATTCGCTAAGTTAATAGCTTCCGTTGTATTACGAACAAAAATCACTTCATTACTTGCACTATTTGTTAACAAAGCAACTTTATAGCGTGCTTCCTCATATCGATCCGACGCCTCTTCAGACAATCGGTGTCGACCTCGATGAATATTGGCTGTAAATTCAGTATAGTAACGAGTCACTGCATCTATGACTGATTGTGGCTTTAACGTAGTCGCGGCACTATCAAGATAGTTAACCGTTCTACCATCCACTTCGCGCGCCAACACTGGAAAATCACCACGAATAGAGTCTAATCCTTCAAGTTTTTTATCTTCACAAATACTCATCTATAGCATCACCTTATTATGCGTATCTCGTTATTTACGTTCAAAGTAAACATTAACTCTTTCGTATTAGCTGAAATTTTCCACCGCGCTCAAATGGAAAGTAATTCACGTCATCCACGCGCACATTCTCTGTTTCCAGTAAAGCTTGAAGCTTTTGACGAAGTTGCGATTTTTCCGCGTCGGAAAAACAATCCTTGTTACCTGTAAAGCGGAAAATATAAGCACCCACCTCTTGCTCGGTCAGTTGATAAATGTCGATCCATTTGGGCGCACCAACAACCTCATCCAGCGAACCTGGGGTAATATATTTACCACTGGGCAACCTGAGTAAATCTTTAGATCGCCCGAGAAAAGAAACTCGCGGCATGGAATTTCCGCAATCACAAGCACCATGAAGATGATAGATATCATTTGTTTGATAGCGAATATGCGGACACAAACGATCCCCGATACTGGTAATTACCAATTCCCAAAGATTATCATCTGGATGAGTGCCCTCCATTTGAATAAATTCTAGGAAATAGTCTTTATCATTTAGGTGTAAATTGCCATGCTCGCAACCCAAACCAACAAAGCCAAATTCAGACATTGCCATCACAGAGGCCACTGGCGCATGGCCTGCACATAGCTCGGAGATTTGACGAAGTAATGCGCGCGTCGCAAACGTATATGTTAGCAGCACCGAGAATTTTCTGTCTAAGTCAAACGCCCAACCCTCCGACTTGGCTTTTTTAATCAGGATGGATAAATGCATAGGGTCGACGTACCACAAATCTGGTTCATAGGAGTGCAATTCATCAAATGCCATGCGAAGCATGCTATCTGGGGTTGTTAACAAATCATGGTATACCGGAAGAACCAAGGTCCCATCCGCTAAAATTCTATCCTGCATGGTAGATCGTGGATTGGCGCATTCCACATCGGAGCAATTAGGTGCGGCATATCGACACGTTTTAATCCTGGGAACCTTCGACAGATATTGAAAAGCCGGATTGATCGACAAACAGTTGGCCATCCGCTCAGCAAGCTTAAAAGAATGGATTACGCTTACTAAACGCTCACCGCTTGTGCCACTACTTTGCAAGCGACTCACATACGGATCTTTAAGCGATGAGCCTTCTGATAAAATACCTGCTGGAAAATTTTTTCTATAAACCGATTTATCTGAGATTGGAACAGAATTTAATCCAGCGCTGTTCGAAAACTCGTTATTTAGGTTTAAACTATCTTTGAAATACCTAACTTTCTTGTGCGCAAATTCAACCTCTGATTTTGCCTTGTCGAGGTTACCAAAGCACCTCATTAATCTTTCATCTTGTTCGTATTTTAAAGAGTGTAATTCCATCGTTACTTTACTCCGCAACCGATAACGCGGGAGATTGACTGTGTTCGATCTCATCAACGTTGTTTAAAAAATATTGAGCCCTAATATCACTAATCAAATCACCAACAGGCTGCGCTTGACTTTCTCTTATGCGAACCAGTATTTCTTGGTAAGCATTCACCATATTTGTTATATCATCTTCGCTAAATAATGCTTTGGTGTATTCAATCTTGGTATGCAATGCATTCCCTTGCTTCGTCACAAAAAAAGCAATATCGTACTTGCATGTTCCTCTGGGTATCTCAATCTCTTTAACTGTAATGCCAAATTCAGCATACTCGCTTTCTACAATCGTATTGTCATAATAGGTAAAAAGCTGCTCATAAAGAGGCGATCGACTCAACTTGGTTTTTATATTTTGAAAGCTCAAGATTGATCTGGCGGGATAGCGACCATGTTTATATGCCAATAGTAATTCTTTATGGCAACTTAGAACAAAGTCATTAACATGTGAGTTTTTATCCACCCCAATTCGAATAGGTAAACTGTTAACAAATATACCGACTGCATTTTGCACTTCTGGTTGGTATCTATTCAAAAACGGCACGCCGGTTGTAATATCCGTTTCATCACTCATCGCTGAGGTTAAGATATTAAACGCAGAGAACACAAAACTGGACATCGTCACCGATAAGGTCTCGCGCACATGATTCAAATCCGCATAACTAATTTGAGTGAGTTCGAACAGATGAACATCACCTTTGTAGGACTTAATGGGGGGTCTTCGTGACGTAGATAAATCCACTTCTGCTGGCGCCGCTTCAAAACGTGACTGCCAAAAAGCTTCGTCGCGCTCACGCTCACCATAACAATCGATATTGTAATTTATCGGGGTAACTGTGGATAATTTTGCTTCACGGCCATCTTGCTTAATTAAAGCACTGTATATTAGCGCAGCTTCTTTTCGCAATATATCAACAGCCCACCAATCAGTGACTATATGGAATACGACCCACGACACAACCCATTTTTTAGGACCCACCCGCCACATGGCAACTCGAAAGTTAGGCGGCTGAGATAAATCAAACTCTGTCGCATAAAGCGCGCGATGCGCTTGTTCAACGGCCTGCATCGGCTCGCTTTCGCCACTAAAATCAGCAAATTCGATATTAAGCTTATCTTGAACATCGGCCATTTCGAGCACACGTTGCACAGGCTTGGCCTCAGATACATAATAGGCCGTTCTCAATTCCGGCTGGCGTTCAACTAAGCGAATTAAAACTTGCTTGCAAAGATCGAGATCCAAATCGCCACAAACCAAATGACTCACGCCTTCGTTGTAAGCTTTTTTGCACTCTGAATATTCTTGCATATCCCAAAAAGTACGCTGAATTTCGTTCAGCGGCGTTTCAATTGCGGATTGCTGTTCAATATCATGGTCGGTAGAAGTTTCGCTACAAAGAAGTGTTGCCAGTGTACGAACACTCACATCCTCCATGAGGTCAGTAATATCAACGATGACATTAAACTCCTCATATATCTTACCGACTAGCTGCATTAACTTCATGGAGGTGACCCCTTGAGACACAAGAGATATATCAGTGTCGACCTCAAACTCTAAAATATCTTGGCAATAGCTCGATAATTTTTCTGTAATTCCCATTTCGCTAGCTTTCATTTTGTTTGCACCATGCTAAGTAGTTTTTTCCGATCCTTTTTCCCATTCGGCAATAATGGAAATGCGGGTATCTCGCAGATACTCGAAGGCACCAAATAACTCGGTAATTGCTCCCTTAGGTAATCTCTTATCTCGTTCTCTTTAATTCCTTTAGATGACGTAACAACGCAGCATATTTTTGGCTCATGGTCTTGCTCCGAGGCTGTATATGCCAACACGATGACATCATCAATTCCGGCAAATTTTCTAAGACATACCTCGATTTCATTTAATTCAACCCGGTTCCCGGCCACTTTCACCTGGGAATCATTGCGCCCTACGATATGCAATAAGCCATTGTTATCGTAATAGCCCAAATCACCAGACTTGTAGCAAGTAACATCTGCCGCATCGCCATCGAAATTTACAAACCTTTCTGCTGTTAACTGATTATTTTTATAATAGCCTTGAGACAAGTACTTAGATTTAAGAATAATCTCGCCACATTGATCATCACCGGCTTTTTCTATGAGGACTTCACAATCGGCAATGGGGTGACCTATTGGAACAATATCCACCGCTAAAGCTTGCAGATCTCTTGGTACTTCGTAGTATGTTTTTACCAACGTGCTTTCAGTAGGGCCATAAAGGTTATACAGTTGGGCTGCTGGCGACAGTATGTCGTAAAATATTGCAGCATCGTCTACATACAATTTCTCGCCAGACAAAAACATCTTTTCCACTGATGCAAAGGAGTGCTTAAAACTCGCAACGGATGCTGCCATTTTGAATACTGACGGCACAGTGTGAATCAAATTAATTTTGTTTTGCTGAACCCACATGGGAAAATTCACAGGATGATATCTTGCTTTTGGCGGCGGAACAAACACCGTGCCGCCCGTGCAAAGCGGTAAAAAAATATCTCGCAAACTCACATCAAAGGTCGTCGGCGCGAGCAACGACACCCTGCACGTGCTGTCTATCCCAAACGTTGATATTTGCCAATTAATAAAATGAGACAAAGAAAGGTGTTTTCCTTCGACGATATTGGGTACACCAGTAGAGCCAGAGGTACTAATCAAATATAGTGAGTCATTTGTCCAGCTTTTGCTTAGATCATTGTGTTTAGAACTATCGTTGTTTTGCAGCAGAAATAGTTGCTCATCGCATATTGGCTTAGCAAAACATGATAAATTCACAGCAGCAAGAATACCTTCAAACCTGGACAGCTGATCTTTTTCTACAAAGATTGCCGCTGGTTTTATCATCGCCAAAATAGCTCGAATACGCTCCTCCGGCCAAGCCAGATCTATTGGTACAAACACCCCGCGCAGCTTGACGATTGACAAAACAGAGGCGATATATCTTGCACTACTTGGAATAGCTAAACAAATAACCGCGCCAGCTAAGCCAGCATCATTACATTGAACATAAATATCGTTCGAGAATGAATCCAATTGCCTGTATGTAAAGCTTAACAGCCCATCCGCGCAAGCTAGCTCAGCCCCACGAGACATGCACATATCGGCAATTATTGTGCGCAATGAGCGAGGCGATATTTCTTTTTCTTCCATGACCACAAGGTAACTTCCTAGTTGACCTATAAAACACCTAAAAACAGAAGGCTATTCTACTGTATTTCTGTCTTTAACTCGGCTCTCAATCAAACATCGTCAAAGTACGGCCGCACGCTCAACCAATGTTATGTTGTCTTTGGCGTCATCATTTCAAGCCGCTCCGTCATCCCACTATTCATCCTGTTTCACTTACCAGGTTCATCTGGCTTGATCACTGTTACCCGTGCTGGAGCACACAGGAAATAGTAGGGCTTCAGGTCCAAGTCTCCATCCTCTTTCCCGACATACCGCTGGCCTTACCCCGGGTCCCCGATAGCTTCATCTACCCTTCCACCCACTATCAGCACGGCCCTCCCCTTAAACGTAGAGGGTCGACGTGTAGCTAATCTAATGATCTCAACCAGACTCTCTCAGTAATCAATGCTTGGCGTTATGTCACGAAGCTGCACCATTCGCTTTATGCTACGGTCTGTCAGTTTGGCTAGCCCCCCTGACTGAGTCCAACATGCTTCCATGATCACCCGGAACGTGTCAACCTGCTCTGCACCAACTCTTTAAAAATTAAATTGCATTTGCTCTCGGTAGCGTAGGGAAATTCACTCCGCTTTCTATAGATTCCCCGTCTTCAGACGAAAGTGCTGGATTGATATAAACGACATCCGCAGGCCTCTGAATAACAGGCGGTCCATGGGCAAAGCGCTCAGGATGCTTTTGCTTTGCCTGATTCAATACATCAATTCGCTTTGTTAGCAGCATGGTGTGTTCTCCACTAAACCCCTGACGCGGCTTAAACCCTGCCAGACTGCTGTGATGGCGCTGATAATCCAGTACTTCCGTCTGAAGACGGGGAATCTATAGAAAGCGGAGTGAATTTCCCTACGCTACCGAGAGCAAATGCAATTTAATTTTTAAAGAGTTGGTGCAGAACAGGTTGACACGTTCCGCCCTGATGACTCTATACTTCGCCTTAGATTCATAAAAGCAAGGACTGGCGCAGGATCAATATATGAAAACACTCATCATTGATAATTATGACTCATTTACTTACAACCTCTTTCAACTCATAGGCGAGGTAAATGGCACGCTCCCCATTGTCATTCAAAACGATAAAGTGAGTTGGGAAGAAGCAGAACAACTGGATTTCGACAACATCGTTATATCACCCGGGCCTGGTCGCCCAGAAAACGCCGGAGACTTCGGCGTATCTCGGGATGCCATCTTACATTCAAAAAAACCTATTTTAGGTGTTTGCCTAGGACACCAAGGTATCGCTCATCTGTTCGGTGGCGAAGTCGACTTGGCAGATACCGTTATGCATGGCAGGGCCAGTGAAATACATCACTCCGCCGAAGATATTTTCAGTGGTATTCCTTCACCGTTTACAGCCATTCGCTATCATTCACTCTGTGCTAAAACAGCCGGTAACGACATGGAGACGATTGCCTGGACTGACAGCGGAATGTCCATGGGAGCAAGACACAAGCACTTACCCATATGGAGTGTGCAATTTCATCCTGAATCGATTAAAACCCAATTTGGCCATAAGATATTTGAAAATTTTAGAGACCTGTCTCAGCGCTATTTAGAAGAAAACCCATCTGCATATAATAAGAATAACCAATCAGCTTCAAGGGTAGAAAATCGTCACACAGAAAAAAATTTATATAGCTCTAATATTGAAGGCGGTAGATTACACGGCAAATCTTTTAAAGTGTTTTACCGCAGGATACCCCACCAATTGAACTGCGAAGATGTGTTCATGAATTTCTATGCTGAAAGCAAAAATAGTTTTTGGCTGGATAGTGCACTAGTGAGAGGCTTTTCCAGATTTTCCTATATTGGCGACGCCGCTGGCCCCCACGCTGAATACCTCTCTTACCGCGTCACTAACAAAGAACTTACCATCAAGTATCAAGATGAAGTCACAACAAAACATGAATCTATCCTGGACTATCTCGATCAAAAGCTAAAGACCCGCTACATTGAAACCGAAGGACTTCCTTTTGACTTCAACCTAGGCTATGTGGGTTATTTAGGCTACGAGATTAAAGCTGATTGCGGCTATTCCTCCCCGCATGCGTCGCCGACCCCCGATGCAGCGTTTGTGTTTTGCGATCGCATCATCGCGTTTGATCACGAAGAGAATACCGCCTACTTAGTCTGCCTAGACGATGAAGATCATTATGATCGCGCCGAACAATGGTTAAATGACATATCGTCTAAACTCGATAATATGCAAGCGGCACCCCATTGGACCCGCTCTTTAAAACCAAGCCCGATTAAACAAACAATGCGGCTTGATAAGGATGAATATTTAGACAGAATTAATAAAATTAAAGCCAAAATCAAGCAAGGCGAATCTTATGAAGTATGCTTAACCAATATGCTATTTCATGATGTCGAAATCGATCCACTAAACACATATCGCGCCTTGAGAGATTCTAACCCCGCCCCCTATGCCACCTACTTAAACTATGAGGATGTTTCTGTATTAAGTTCTTCACCTGAAAGATTTATTGCCATTAACGCCAATGGCAGCATCGAATCAAAACCAATCAAAGGAACACGTAAACGCGGTGCCTCTGTACAAGAAGATGAAGCGCTGTACCTTGACTTAAAAACAAATGAGAAAGACCGCTCGGAGAATCTGATGATTGTTGATCTGCTTCGTAACGATATCGGTAAAGTTTCTGATCTGGGTAGCGTGCATGTGCATAATATTTTTGCAGTAGAAAGTTATGCCACCGTACATCAACTGGTCAGCACCGTCAGAGGAAAGCTGCGTCGTAGTGCATCGACCATTGACTGCATACGCGCTTGTTTTCCTGGCGGTTCCATGACCGGCGCCCCAAAAAAGCGAACGATGGAAATCATTGATGATTTGGAAGGAGGCGCACGGGGAATATATTCAGGGTCCATTGGTTTTATTGGGCTGAACGGTAGCGCGGATTTTAGCATCGCCATACGTACCATCGTCGTTTATGGGGACAACGTCACCGTTGGCGTAGGCGGTGCAATCATCGATTTATCCAACCAAGAAGAAGAACTGGAAGAAATGTTACTCAAGTCCAGGGCGCTGGTTAAAGCGCTGTCAGAAACCAACCTCGCAGCAACGAGTTTTTATCCTAAAAAAGCAACCGCAATACTAAATGAAGGAGGAAGATAAGCGTGGATAGTTTACAACAATTTCGTGAACAATTAAATAAAATAGACACTGAACTCATTTCCTTGCTCAGCGAGCGATTCAAAGTCATTCAATCCATTAGTCTCTACAAGAAAGATTATGATATCCCCGTCATGCAGCCAGACAGGGTTCAGGAGGTTAAAAGCCGATGCTCGCAACTTGGCGCAGCGCTTGACTTAAGTGAAGACTTTGTCACTCATCTTTACGATTTAATCATTCGTGAAGCATGTCGCATAGAAGACAGGATAATTAATGAAAACAAAAAATGAAATGTCCGCAATAGTCTTTGGCGGGTGTGGTGCGGTCGGCACTCTATTTAGCGGACTACTAACACAAGCCGGCCTCCGTACTGTTGTCGCTGACTTGCATATACCTGATAAAAAAAACAAGATAGCTGGCGTTGAATACATAAAGCACGATGCCAATGAAGTCAACGCACATCTATTAGAAGATAAAACATTAATCCTCTTCGCCACACCCGAAGATCAAACACTAAAAGCGATCCCGTCTATTTTGCCTAAACTCGGTAAACAACAATGTTTTATTGATACAACCTCCGTCAAAACAAGAATCGAGCAAGCCGTACTGACACAAGCATCGCTTTGCGAATACATTAGCATCAACCCCATGTTCGGTCCTTCTCTCGGTTTTAAGCATCAAACCGTATCATTGATCAACATCAGGCCTGGCCCACTTAGTCAGTTTTTTATTCAGTTGATTGAAAATGCAGATTGCAAAATTGTCACACGCTGTGCGACGGAACACGATCAACATACCGCCGCAGTGCAAGCAGCAACCCATGCCGCAATACTGGCCTTTGGCAGCACACTTGCTTCAATCGGTTATACACCGCAAGACGCAAAAGCCATTTGGACCCCACCTCACAATATCATGCTTGCATTATTAGCTAGAATATTGAGTATAAAACCAGATGTTTTTATGGAAATACAACGCGACAATCCCTATGCGCTTGAAGCTCACCAACATATGAAGGAAAGTTTATCACACCTGTCTGCGATTATTGAATCCGGTTCACTTGAAAAAACACAAGCTATTTTTAATCATTTAACAAGTATGCTAGCTGATGAAAAAGAATCACTATCAAGCTTGTGCCAAAGTATTTTTACGCATATCGCCCAACAAAAACACCCGACATCTTGATGCTCACATCACATAGCGAGCCGCCCATTGTTTTGATTTAAAACCCTGTACATCGATCAAAACGGGCGGCTCTTTACTTTTTAAACTATTCTTTATAACTCAAACTTAATGCCTTGCGCGAGCGGTAACTCGGCACCATAATTGATGGTGTTCGTCTGCCGACGCATATAAGCTTTCCAAGTATCCGGCCAAGATTCACGGCCACCGCCGGTTTCCTTCTCACCGCCAAACGCCCCACCTATTTCTGCGCCCCAAAAAAGAAACTAACCAATACATTCAAAGATGTGTTTGATTAGTTAGCATGCTACGTCAGTCTTTAAACCCATTAAGCACATGATGCTGTTGATCAATATTTCTTAAATCATGGCAGTTACTCAGGCAGGTTGTTACCTCATTATCCTCTCCATAAGATTGACTACAATTAACTTTCCCATTTTTAGACAATGCTCTTACTTTAACCATATGAGTCTCGTACCACTTCAAACCAATAGGCAGTATCAAAGCGGCGATGAAAAACCCGAAAACGTAATCACCAAACAACCTACTTATAAACGGCAGAAAGTAACAGGCCACAGAAACCAGTGCGGCAATCATCAAACAAGCAACAATCTGTTTAAGCAAAGAGGCTTTGGTCTCCTTTATTTCTAGGCTAAATCAAGCTTGTGTATTTCAGTCGAGTCGGATTGCAAACAGAATGAATTTTTTGCAATATCATAGCTATAAACAAATACTCGAAACGGCAAAGCTTCATTCGACAGCACCACGTATGTGCACATCACATCCTTCGCAAACATCCATTGATCACAGTACAAAAAGTCATATTCCGATACTTGTTCAGATTTAAAGTCAAAATGATTTTGGTGTATATCAATTTGAAAACTCTTCAACGATTTCGCCAAGCCCACACCCAGCGCTTTCAAATAAGCTTCCTTGAATGTCCATATTTTGAAGAAATAGTGCTGCTGCGCTTGCGTTGTTTCACACTGTTGTAGCATTACATATTCACCGAGATGAAAAAAACTCTTAGCAATTTCCAACGGTTGCGCCTTGCGGTCAATGCTTTCTACATCAATCCCTACTTGTAAATTCTCAGTTAAAATCATTGCACTCAGACCATTGGCATGAGATACATTAAATTGCCAATGATCATAACCCGGTGTCACAATATGAGGCTTTTGGTTTCTCACCCATTCCAATTCAAGTTGATTGACATCACACGAGAGAAACTGACGAAATGCTGCATTAAGTAAAGCGCGGGAACTTACATGGCACATACGTGCTTTAGCAACTCTGTACTCTGCCGCCCGTTTTTTCTGCTCAGCATTGAGGTAATGCGAATAACGCGCAGAAAAGTCATCGTCAGTATCATAATGATGATATAGAATGTAAATGTTTTGCATAAACTATAATCCTAAACAACGCACATGTAATGAATAATACTTTTCAACGAGCCTCCCCACTGATGCTATCCATGTTACTTATCGCATTTGGCGTTTTACTAATGATGGTGCTGTTAAAACTACGAGCCTTACTATCCCTGTCTTTGAGGGTGTTCAAAACTCTGTGTCAGTTAAGTCAAAGGTCAATATGAGCGTCTAACCGACCCTCAAAATTTATCGACAACTGAGACAGTGTCAGATTCCAATCTTGCACTGGATGCGTCCATCGCTCTGACGCTTTCAAAATACCGGCATAAAGCAACTTCAGCAAGCTATTCTCATTCGGAAAGCCGCCCTTTGTTCTGGTCAATTTCCTGAATTGACGATGCACCACTTCAACGGCATTCGTCGTGTGAATCGCCTTTCGTACATAGTCAGGGTATTTAAAGTACGCTGACAGCGTGTCCCACTTGTTACGCTATGAGTTTATTACGACCGGATACTTGCCTCCCCATTTGGCGTCTAATTCATCCAGAGCGCTCTCTGCTGCCGATTTGGTCGTGGCCTCGTAGATACACTTTAAATCCGCCATAAATGCCTTCTGATTTTTGCTCGCAACGTATTTCATCGAATTGCGAATCTGATGAATAATGCAGTGCTGAATTTCGGTATTAGGATAGATACTTTCAATCGCTTCAGGAAAGCCTTTTAACCCATCTACACAGGAAATCAAAATGTCTTTAACGCCTCGATTATGCAGATTGATCTGCTACCACTTTCGTGGACACTTCAGGCACACGCCCTTGAATAGTTTTCAGGGCTTTCATACCCGATTCCAGAGTGAAGTCTCTCACGGTTATAAAACTCGATAAACTCCACCACTCTTGCAACAGCTTCTATATCACTTTCAAACTTCTGCTGATGAACCAGCTCTGTTTTGAGAGTATGAAAGAAGGATTCAACGATTGCATTATCCAATGGCGTCGCCTTCCGGCTCATACTTCGTCGCATATTCGCAGACTCAACTAAATCTCGATATTCGTGAGCTGCATATTCAATCCCCTGGTCCGAATGAAAGATACATCCAACAGATGGTCTTTCACGCGATAGAGCCATCCAGAGCCTGTGCGGATATAAGTGAAGTCTCCTGCCCAGTGTTTCCCCTCAGCCGATGCAGGAGCGTCTTCAGACAATAGATTA
>NZ_FTOH01000004.1:67819-377066 GCF_900156675.1 Thalassolituus maritimus | reverse complement strand
AAGGATCTGGCCTGCAGGCCAAGTGGAATCCGAATAGATGGCTGCACTACACCAAAGACAGATTTCGCTTGCACAATGAGGGGTGTCCATAGATGTTATGCAATCACCATCTATTAAAGGAGTAATGATGAAAGCCAATATATTAACCTTCACTGAAAATGAAGCTATTGACTACCTTAACCGAACTAAGCGATCGAATCAGATTTATATGTATAAATTCGATGTCGATGTGGTATTTCGGAAAGGAAAAAAGAGTGACGAGCAAATTGGCAAGGTTCGATACAAGGAAGATTCAAGGCCTCAAAGGTCTTATAACAGCAGGACAAAAACTGAGCAAGATAAGAAAAATGATATAGTTACCTACCAAAAAGGTGGAACTGATGACTTATACGTATTAGCGAAATCCGGCGGGGTTTCACTTTTTGATGGGATGAGCAGCAAGGTCAAACTCGGAAAAAATGATTGCTGGTGGGTAATAACTAAGAATGCCAAACTAGAAGAAGGTTTAGTTATCGCTAAGGATATGTTCTCTGATAGCGAAGGAAATACTCACTACTCAATAGAGCCTGATAGAGATATGCTGTTATCTGAGTACATTGAAAAACTTGAAGAGCTTAAAAAATACATGAAACAGAAGGTATGATATGGCTTTTTCATACAAGGACCTAACATATATACGGGCATCTATTCAAGCCTATGAGGGCATCCTTTCTGAGGTAAATGAAGATGAATGCTCGGACGACGATGAATTTTCTGAAATTCAAGATGATCGTCTTTACTTAAATCGACTTTTGGCTCTTGTAAACCAAGAGATTTCGGATATTGAAGGGGCAAAGCCTAAATTAACCCCTATTAAAGGCAAGGAATAAGTGCATAACAAAGCGTTGCAATTGACGCCCTACACTCCGCTTGCTTTGTGCTAGAAAACATTAGCACAAGGCAAACTCCATTCCGGCCGCAACTGAACGCGGCGTTATGAGTCAGAGAAAAGTCAGTGAATAAAATTGATTTAATCAAGACAGATGAAGTAAGAGTTTCAAGAATCTGTTTAAAAGCAGCAGAGATTTCACCCGCACACTATCATTCGAATGTTATTGAAAGCATAGTATGTTTAAGTGGTGAAATAGAAGTTGTGCTGGATTCTAGTAGTGATCCAAATATTTTAAAGCCGGGAAATTTGATTGATATTCAGCCACTAGATGGGCACCACTTAATTAATCGATTAAACTCCGCATCAGAATATTTATTGGTCCAAAAAGGATCTTATGATTTCGTACCAATAAAATCCTATTAAAAACGTTAAAGTGCAGCATGCGCATAACAAGCACAAGCATTGGACCAATGATCTTGCCCCGATAAAACGGAAACCAAAGACAGTCAACGAAGCCCAATATGCTTATGAGATACATACTACTCGCCATCTTATCGTTCCCTGTGATGTTACACGCCGAAACGAGCACCTGCTATGGCACAACAGCCAATGGCAGCTTGTCTGGAGGTGTGCAGCTACCCTCTGAAGGAAGCAACTATGTGGGCTACAGCTCCATTGCCCGATTGGCTGGTCGCACTTATGTTCATTCTGAAGTCAGGGATATTGTAGTGTCTGCCTACGTACAGTTGGAAAAAGAGCAACCTGATAAGGTTTATAAGTACGCAGAAACAGGTTTTAAAGAGGGCGGTCAGTTTAAACCTCATAAGACTCACAGAAACGGACTATCTGTCGACTTCATGACTCCAGTCGTGGATGGGAATGGTAAATCCGTTCACCTGCCAACGAATCCTTTAAATAAGTTTGGCTACAATATCGAGTTCGATGGCAGTGATCATTTCGATGAAATGCACATTGATTACGAGGCGCTCGCTGCTCATATAGTAGCGTTGGACCAACAGGCGAAAGCGCACGGGCACGGTTTATGGCGGGTAATCTTTGATCCGGCCCTGCAACCAAATTTGCTTGATACTAAGTACGGGCAGTATCTTAAAGACAATATTCAGTTTTCGAAAAAGCGCTCTTGGGTGCGCCATGACGAGCACTACCATGTGGATTTCGCTATACCCTGCGAGTAGCTGTCTTACAGCTTCTCTGCAGCCTCTATCTCCTGAATCTTCTTATAAATATCCTCAGCCTCCGTTGATAGCTTAGAGTAAGTGCGGATATCGCCACCTCGCTGGGCATGCATGGCTTGTTCAAGCAGCGCGGCGTGCTGTTTTCTGAGTTTCTTGGTCGGATCACTTTTCAAGAATGAGAACATGCATGACTCCGGTGAGTTAAGACAGATAGCTAAGTCGTCTCATTGTGTACGAGAAGTGGTGATAAAATCCAGAACTTATACGTAAGTTGTACAAATTGAGAGAGGTTGCCCCGATAGCTATAATCGCCGCCCCTTTACGTTATTCAGGTTCTGTTCAGTATGTTGTTTTTCCCTATCCAGCAGGAGCTGGACTGCATCAGCGAACGCGGTGTGATTCTGGGCAAGATTCGCTTCGATGACGCCCAAGGGAGGCATATCTTCTATCAGCCTGATGATGTTGTTGAGGTTACGGCGGCAGAGCAGGCGGCCATCAATGAGCGGCTGGCTGGGCTGGATGCGGGTACTTACGGCATCCCTATGCAGGATGATGACTGAGACCCCATACCGTTTGTAGGGCTATTCGGGTATACTCCGGCCTCCTTAAAAACCGATAAGAAGTGTTCATTATGTCTTTGCCTCCATGCCCTCAGTGTCAGTCTGAGTATGTTTATGAAGATCAGGCAAACCTGGTATGCCCGGAATGCGGTCACGAGTGGAACCCAGCAGATAACAGCGATGACGATGCGTTTGTGGTTCGTGATTCGAACGGCAAGGTGCTGGAAGTAGGCGATCAGATCACTCTGATTAAAGATCTGAAGGTGAAAGGTTCATCGCAGCCACTGAAGATCGGTTCTAAGACGACCATCCGCCGCATCGTTGAAGGCAAGGATCATGAGCTGGACTGCAAGTTTGCCGGTGCTGGCGAGATTATGGTGACAGCCAAGTTCGTTAAAAAGGCCTGATAACCCGAATCTGGCTGATATCCGATAGAAGGGATGAGCGGCACTGTTTATACCCCTGTGCCGCTCTTATATCTGTGCTTTGTTTAGCCAGGAGTTTCGATCAGCTTTACCCATCTAGAGAAGATATTCAGGCGTGCGGCCGCCAGTTTCAGGCAGACCAGTAAAGGCACGGCAATCAAGACGCCTACAGCTCCCCACATCCAGCCCCACAGAATAAGCCAGAGTATCAGTATCAGAGGGTTCAGCCTCATATTGTGGCCGAGCACGGTAGGGGTAATGAACTGAGCTTCGATGGTGTTAATACCAAAAAAGATCAATGGCGGTATGAACGCCATCCAGTTTGCACCGTACTGAATAATTCCAGCCAGATACAGCACCATCATGCCTGCAATCGGGCCCACGTAAGGGGCGAAGTTCAGCAGGGCGACCATCACACCCCACAGCAGGGCATCCTGCACACCAGCGGCCCAGAGCGCCGCTCCTGTCACGATACCAAGGCCGGTATTGATGACACTCACTGTTAATATGTAGCGCGATAGCTCGCGTTGTACTTCGTCGAGCAGCGAGTTTGCCGCCTGCTTGTCGCTTTGCTGGGTAAAGCCACTGATAAAGTTACTGTAGAGTAGCGGCCCGAATACCAGCATGAAAACGACCAGAATCACAAAGGTGAAGAACTGGGTGAGCATGACCGGTGTTGCGCCCAGTATCTGAATCATTAACTCAACACCGCCTTGTTTGAAACGGTCTGAGACAGCGTTCTGGTCTGGCTCAGGTTCGGGTTTCGGCGGTTCGGGCTCATCTTTGCTGAACCAGCCGAACCATCCGCCGCTGTCTTCTTCTGGTTCAGCTTTTGGTGGAGGCGCCTGTTCGCTGAGCGCGAGTTTTTCGCTGATTTCATTCAGCTCTGTGGTCAGCTGTGTCGACAGCTCTGGAATACGTTCTGCCCAGCGCTCTGCGGGCTCGACCAATTGCATTCCGAGCAGTGTAAAGGGTACACCGAGTGAGGCCAGTAACAGCAAGGCAGAGAATGATCTCGGAATATAGAAGCGTTTGAGTATTCGTACCAATGGGCTGAGTAGCAGTGCGAACAGTGCGGCCACTACAACGGGCAGGAAGAGTGTCTGCGCAATGTACAGCGTGTAGAAAACGACAAATGCGATAAGCCAGTACATTACCATTTGCATGGAGGTCAGCTTTTTGGGCTGATCTTCTGACTCATCGTTCTGATTTTTTAGGGCAATCTGCCGAAGCTGACTCATTCGCCGGTTCCGAACTGCTGGCCTAAGGCGAAGGCATCACGCGTAAACGGAATTAACCGGCTGCCCTGAATGCTTAGGGCAGAGATACGGGTAGGGCCAAGAAAGCCGACCAGTGCACCTGCTGCCACGCCAGTGCCTATTAACCAGACTGGGGGGACTTTTTTAAGAGTCTCGTGAGAGTCTTTTGCGAGTACGCCGATCGCTTTTGTGCGAAGCGTCAGCTGTTCATCAAGTTGATCGAGTCGGTTGATCATAGTCTGACGCTTCACCGGATACCTCCTGTATGATTCGACGTGCATGCGACTTGGTGCGCCGAAAACCGATACCGTTGCGGAATCGTTTTCTCATTGAAAGCAGCGTTATGCAGAGCGCAATCTGAAGCAAAGTAAAACTGGAAATTGCCCAGGTCACAGATGCTGACAGGGCATAAACACACCAGGCAATTAATCCACCCAAAGAAACCCATGCCAGAATAATTGCTGGAATAATCGCCAGCCAGGTGATGAGTAATCTTCGGGTATCATCGACCGTTAACTGCATCTCTAATCTGAATATTTCAGACAGTTCTTTTGCAGCCGTTGTGGTCTGGCCAGACAGCGCTGACAGTTGTTCTGTCAGCGCTTGAGCAAGAGCTTCCTGTTCGCTCTGCTCTGGCTTTTTATTGCTTTTCGGGCTCATTTACTTGAGAGCACTTTCGAAGCAAGGAAGCCTGCAGCAAATGCAATACCCGCAGTCACCAGTGGCTTTTCTTTCATGTAGCCGGTTGCCTGGTCTGCAAGTTCAGAGGCTTTATCACGACCTTTTAATAGCTGCTCAGTGGCGTCATTTTTGACATCTACACCTGCTGATTCTGCGGCTACTTTGAAGTGATTTTTGGCGTCGATCAGCTTGTTATAAGCTTCAGAAACTGCTTCGCGACTTGCTGCCAGTTCTTCCTGCTTATCGACTGAATTGTTTGCTGATTTTGAGTTTGCATTAGCCATAATAACTCTCCTTTTGGGATTGTTTCGGGCTTCAGATTGATTTCGCGTGAGGGCGTTAAAAAGGGCCTCTCCCGGCGTTACAGTCTCTTTACTGTCAATTTTACGACCGGTGATCCGGTGAAGAGTTCAGGGGATTTTTGATGAACAAGTTTTAACAGGAGAGTGAGAGCGGAAAAACTGCAGAAAAAATACTGATGATTCAAGATGTTGCGACGTGTTGAACTCTGCAGCTTGTTGTTTGTTTTACTTTAAGCAGAGCGGGTATAAAAAAAGTTGCTTATTCTTCGTCCCGTTCGAGAAATGCGAAGCTCATAAAACTACTGAAAAAGAATATGCCAAGAATCGCAGCAACATTTTCTGCGGCTAACATAAGTACACCACTGATAATCCAGCCTGTTTTTACCTGCTCCAGGCGTCTGCGATAGGTTTCAGTTCTGGTCCACTCTATGTCTGGGTGATCCTCGGGTAGCTTGTAAAACCGGCGGATCTTGCTGATGAGGTTGAACGATGGCATATCTTTCTCCCGCTTGTCTCTTTTCAGAATAGGCCCACTTTTCAAGAGTAGGTCATATGACAAGTGTTTACAGAAGAGATGCCTCTATACAGCGATTTGTTCTATAAAAGGGGGAACGATAGATGCCCCACTTCTGAACCAAAGTGGGGCAGGAGGGCGGGACTCAGATGCGGTAAGTGGCTTTTGTCATCACTTTTGAGAGCGCAGTCATTCCCATTTTTACGGGCAAAGGAAAGCGCTTTCCGCCAGCTTCAATGGCCGTTGTCGCATGTTTCGCTTCGTCTTCAAGCATCTGTAGTAGTACAGCTTTACTCTTTTCGTCTTGTGTCGGCAGGGACGTCATGTGTTTGCTCAGATGGCTACAGACCTGCTCTTCTGTGGCGGCGACGAAGCCCAGACTTACCTTATCGCTGATCTTACCCGCGATTGCACCGATGCCGAATGACAGTGCGTAGAACGCAGGGTTGAGGCGGCTGGTGTGGCTGCCAAGATCTTTGATACGTTCTTCACACCAGACAAGGTGGTCGATTTCTTCTTCGGCCGCTTCTTCCATTGCTTCGCGCACTTCAGGCAGTTTTGCTGTCAGGGCCTGACCCTGATACAACGCCTGTGCACAGACTTCACCGGTATGGTTAATTCGCATCAATCCGGCAGCATGCTGTCGTTCCTGCTCTGACAGTTCACTGTATTCGCGGCTCTGTGCTGGCGAAGCACGCTCGGCAGTTGCGGCACCAGGTACCAGTGTGCGGAGCGCCTGATCGGCATTGGTGATGAGTTTATCGAACAGAGAAAATTGTCTTCTGGCGGTCATGAAGGTCACCTTCTTGAAATCTGGTAACCATTTTAACCTATTGAACGCCGAGCTGCATGATGCAGGTCAGTAGGCTGGAGTGCGCCGCTTCTGAAGGATCGCGAGGGCTTCCCGCAAGCGGTTACCGCTGGCTGGTTTGGCGATCACGTAGTCGATACCGGCGGCCGAGGCGCTGCGTTCGACACTGTTGGTGCTCAGCCCTGTCAGCATCAGGTTGGCGGGCTTACGGCGGATTTCCTCGTCTGAGCGAATACGCTCTGCCAGCTGCAGGCCTGACATCACCGGCATATCGTGATCAATGATAACGATATCGTAAGGTGTTCCGTTGCGGTGTTCTGTCCTCAGCATAGCCAGGGCTTCTTTGCCGCTGTAGGTGCTATCTGGGTTTACTCCCCAGCGTTTCAGCTGTTTTTCGATGACTGAACGCAGCGTAGCGTTGTCATCAACGATGAGTACATTCAGGCCCTTCAGAGAGGAGTCCTGCTCTTTCTGTGATAGGTCTTCGCTGGTGTCTGTCTGCATCGGCAGAAAGAGGGTAACTGAGCCGCCCTGGCTGCTCAGGCTTTCGATATCCAACGTGCCGCGCATATGGCGTATAAGACCCCTTACAACTGTTAGATTCCAGGTGTGTGGGTCGTTGCCATCGACTTTCGTGTTGCCCGGTTGCAGCATTCGGAACAGAGACTCGAGTTCCTGCTGTTTGATGACTGTACCACTGATCTGCAGCTGCAGGCGCAGGCCCTGGGCTTGTTCTCCACAGTAGTAAGAGGCATACACGGTCAGGGCACCGTGCTCGGTGTATGCCAGCGTGCGTGACAGCAGGTTGTAATAGACGGAGAGCAGGCGGTTACGGTCACACAGCAGGCGCTCAGGAAAATCGTCAGACAGGTCGAGAATTAACTCAACCTGCTTACGCGCGGCTTCCTGCTGGAAGTGTCCGAGTGTGCGGTTAAGAAGATTGATGACCCGAACGGGTTTGATATCAAGAAACACTTCACGGGCTTTCAGTTTGCCGAGGTCTGAAAGTTCATTTACCAGTACCAGCAAATCGGTACCCGCCATCTTGATGGTCTCAAGGTGGTCGCGTTGTGTGATCGATAGCGGCGTGTCAGTGAGCAGCTCGCTCATGCCAATCACGCCGTTGATCGGGGTTCTGAGCTCATGGCTGATCTGCCCCATGGTCTCAGGCGGAATCCCCGGCTGACCGCTGATTTCGCGATGGCTGTGTTTGGCGCTGATGGCCAGTTGTGAAAAGAACAGGCCCGCAGCCGCTGCCAGAGGTAACAGAAACACCAACACCTGCTCGGTCACTGGCATATTGATTAAGTTCATTTTGTGCATGAGTGTGATCACCATCCCCAGAGTGATCACGATGGCCGCACTGCGCAGATATACATGACACTCCGGATACTTACTGCGATATACCGTGGTCACAAAAATGGTGAGCAGCTGAGCAAAGGTCGTGGTGGTGTACAGCATGGTTTCGGTCAGATAGCTGGGCGTAACAACATCGCTGAGCAGAATGCCGACCTGGGCTGCGATGTTCAGTTTGATAAGTGCGCGTATCCAGACCTGCCGCCACTTGAGCTTTAAGAGGGCCAGCAATTGGGCGATGAGTATTCCACCTACTGAGTAGGTTTCGATACAACCGTTTGGCAGGTAGACATTGATCGGGAGGTCGAAACTGATGCCTACACTGGCGGGCACAAAGAACATGACTGACGTTGAGCCGAGAACTCCAGCGGCGCGAATACCTTTATCACCGCGGGCAAAGGCGAACAGAAAATACAGTAAAACCAGAGATACCAACCCAAGGAGCGCCCCGGTCAACAGGTTACTGATGCGCTCTACAAGGTTGAACTGATCCAGGCTTTTGAGGGCGATGCGGGTTGCCATTATGGCATCAGTTTCGAGGCGGATCAGATAACTGTTGGTGGCCTTACTCTCTACGTTCAGGCTGAAAACGTGTGCCTGACTTAACGACCCCTGCGGTTGAGGTGCATTCAGCTCCAGCGGACGTTCAGTGTCAGAGATATTGAAGATACGTACCGAGTCGATTCGTGAGTTCGACAGTGTCAGTATGGTGTCCATTTCCTGAGCGAATGGATTTAAGACTGACATTCTTATCCAGACGACTCCGGAGTTAACTCCGCGTTTCAGGGATATCGTGTGCGTTGGGGTGAAGCTGAGTTGTCGGTCACTGTCCAGTATCTGAGGCAGAGTCAGAGAAGCTGATTTGTCCTCATAGAAAGACGTGTAAGGTGTGATGGTCTGACTGAAAGAACCCTCGGGCAGAATAATTGGGCCAAGCGCAGAAGCACGCAGAGCGACCAGTAACAACATGACCGGCAGAACCAGAACCCGGAAAATACGATGGAAGAATTGTTGAGCGGTCATTACTGCAGTGATCCCTCACTATAGAGCGTGGCGTTTAGCCAGCCAGACAGGCATTAGCGATAAGACAGGGCCAGCAAGTTACTGGCCCTGCTTGGGTAGTCGGCGTTAGCCGTTCTCTTTCTCGCGTGCTACTGCACGGTAACCGATATCAGAGCGGCAGAACATGCCTTCCCATGAGACCAGTTTCACCAGCTCGTAAGCTTGCGCCTGAGCTTCGCTGACGCTGTTACCCAAAGCCGTTGCACACAGTACACGACCACCGGCCGTAACCACTTCACCTTTGTCGTTCAACTTAGTGCCAGCATGGAAAACCTTACGGTCGGTACCGTCGTTCTCTGGCAGAGAGATGACATCACCTTTCGGGTAATCCGCTGGGTAGCCTGCGGCTGCCAGAACCACACCCAGTGCAGGACGTGGGTCCCACTTGGCAGTTTCAGAATCCAGCTTGCCTTCCAGAGCGGCGAGACAGTGAGCCACCATATCGGACTGCATACGCAGCATGATTGGCTGAGTTTCAGGGTCACCGAAGCGACAGTTGTATTCGATTACTTTAGGCGCACCAGACTCGTCGATCATCAGACCAGCGTAAAGGAAACCTGTGTAGTCGTTGCCTTCAGCGGCCATGCCTTCAACGGTCGGCATGATGACTTCTTTCATGATGCGGGCATCAATTTCTGGTGTGACGACAGGCGCTGGAGAATAGGCACCCATACCACCGGTGTTAGGGCCAGTGTCTTTATCACCAACGCGTTTGTGGTCCTGGCTGGTGGCCATTGGCAGCACGTTTTTGCCATCGACCATCACAATGAAAGACGCTTCTTCGCCAGCGAGGAACTCTTCGATTACAACACGGCAGCCTGCATCACCAAAGGCGTTGCCAGACAGCATGTCTTTCACAGCCTCTTCAGCCTGCTCAAGAGTTTCGGCAACGATCACGCCTTTACCCGCAGCAAGACCATCGGCTTTAACAACGATAGGCGCGCCTTTTTCTCGCAGGTAAGCCAGTGCTGGCTCAACGTCGGTGAAGTTCTGGTATTCCGCCGTAGGAATCTGGTGGCGTGCCAGGAAATCTTTGGTGAAGGCTTTGGAACCTTCCAGCTGCGCAGCACCTTTTTTAGGGCCAAAGATTTTCAGGCCAGCGGCTTCAAACTGATCAACCACGCCATCGACTAACGGAGCTTCTGGGCCAACAATGGTCAGGCCTACTTCGTTTTCTTTAGCGAAGGTTTCGAGCGCATCGAAGTCCAATACGTCGATGGCGATGTTCTCGATGTTTTCTTCGATGGCTGAACCAGCGTTGCCCGGAGCAACGAATACTTTTTCAACCAGCGGAGATTGTAACGCCTTCCAGGCTAGAGCATGTTCACGACCGCCGCTGCCAATTACTAAGATTTTCATAGCTGACTTCTCTTATTGCGGGTCTGAAACGCTCCTGAGCGGTGTTAAAACCTTCGTCAAAATGCTCATGTACTAAAGTACACTCCGCTTTTTCCTCAGGTTTTGCCTTGCTCAGAAACCTTTCATCTCCCGGGGCTACAACGCCCAATTCTTTTCAACGCGACAGCGAATTAAATTCGTTGTCGCAAAATTTCATTTCACACCGCCCTAACTGACGCGTTAATTGCGGTGCAGAAGCGTTATCCACGCTGTAGGAGCGTCACGAGCGCAGGTCTGGCAAGGCAAAAAGGTTTGAGGGAGCGGAGTGTAGTTCACCTACATGAGCATCCCGAAAACGTTTTTAACACCGCCAGGCCAAGCGCAGTAGCTCCGAATTAGTGACGGAAGTGGCGCATACCTGTAAACACCATTGCGATACCAGCCTCGTCGGCAGCAGCAATCACTTCCTCATCACGAATCGAGCCACCCGGCTGAATAATCGCTTTAATGCCGGCTTTGGCCGCATTATCGATACCGTCGCGGAACGGGAAGAAGGCGTCCGATGCCATGACCGCACCTTCAACCTGCAGACCTGCGTGCTCTGCTTTAATTGCAGCGATACGTGCAGAGTTTACGCGGCTCATCTGGCCAGCGCCTACACCAACAGTCTGACGGTCTTTTGCGTAGATGATGGCGTTTGATTTAACGAACTTAGCGACTTTCCAGGCGAAAATCAGGTCGTTCAGTTCGGCTTCACTTGGTGCACGCTTAGTCACGACTTTCAGGTCGTCTTTGGTGATCATGCCGTTATCACGGTCCTGAACCAGCAGGCCGCCATTTACGCGCTTGTAGTCGAAACCTTCAACGCGTTCCGCAGACCATTCGCCGCACTCAAGCAGACGAACGTTCTTCTTCGCTTCTACCACGGCGATAGCTTCGGCAGAGACTTTTGGTGCGATGATGACTTCAACAAACTGACGGTCAACGATGGCTTGTGCAGTTTCGCCGTCGAGTTCACGGTTGAAGGCAATGATGCCACCGAAAGCTGATTCGCTGTCGGTTGCGTAAGCCAGATCGTAGGCTTTGCGGATACCGCCTTCATCATCAGGTACAACAGCTACACCACATGGGTTCGCGTGTTTAACGATGACACAGGCTGGTTTAGTGAATGACTTAACGCATTCCAGTGCCGCATCAGTGTCAGCCACGTTGTTGTAAGACAGCTCTTTGCCCTGAATCTGCTTAGCAGTAGCGATGGATGCTTCCGCTGGGTTGGCTTCTACATAGAAGGCCGCTTTCTGGTGTGGGTTCTCACCGTAACGCATGTCCTGCGTTTTAATGAACTGGCTGTTGAATGTACGCGGGAAGGCGTCACGTTCATCAACGCTCAGTACTTCAGCTGTCTGGTCGATGGTGCCCAGGTAGTTAGCAATCATGCCGTCATAAGCTGCTGTGTGTTCGAAGGCTTTCAGTGCCAGGTCGAAACGCAGTTTGGCCGTCAGGCCCTGGTGAGCATTGATTTCCTGCAGTACCTGATCGTAATCAGAGGCGTTTACGACGATACCAACGTGGGCGTTGTTCTTCGCTGCTGAACGCACCATGGTCGGACCACCGATATCGATGTTTTCAATCGCCAGGGGCAGGTCGCAATCAGGGCGGGCAACAGTCGCTGCAAACGGGTAGAGGTTCACAACCACCAGATCAATCGGGTTGATGTGGTGCTCGTGCATGACTTCATCATCCTGACCGCGACGACCAAGAATGCCACCGTGAATTTTTGGATGCAGCGTTTTAACACGGCCGTCCATCATTTCAGGAAATTCTGTGTAGTCTGACACTTCAACGGCCGGGATATTGTTATCAACCAGCAGTTTGTAAGTACCGCCCGTTGACAGGATTTCTACACCTGCCTGAGTCAGTGCGTAAGCGAATTCTACGATTCCGGTTTTGTCAGAAACGCTGATAAGGGCGCGTCGGATTTGTGTGATTTCAGTCATTGTCATCTTAACTAGTCGGGAAGTGAAAACGGCTGAGTATCTCAGCCGTCTGAAAACCTTTTATTGGGTGCTGCTCAGAGCATGCCGTATTGCTTGAGTTTCTTACGCAGTGTGCCGCGGTTGAGGCCCAGCACGATGGACGCTTTGGTCTGGTTGTCGCGGGTGTAACGCATAACAGTTTCCAGAAGCGGCGCTTCAACTTCTGCCAGAACCATTTCGTAGAGTTCAGATACTGGCTGGCCGTCCATAGCATCAAAATAATTCTTGAGCGCGATCTCTACGCTCTCACGCAGCGTGTGTGTGGAGTCTGCGATGGTGGTGAAATGGTTCTCGGAGTTCGCTGGTTCTGTCACTGGTTCAACCTGTCTGATAATTGCTTCTGAGCTCATGCTGCTGCTTCCTTCCTTAACGATGGGTCCCGGAAATACTCCGCAATGGATTCCATCTGTGCGGTGGGACTGTCTAATTGATTAAACTTTTTCCGGAAACTGTTACCCGGCTGGCTTTTCAGGTACCAGCTGACATGTTTCCGTGCGATGCGTACCCCTAAGTACTCACCGTAAAAATCGTAGAGAGAAACCAGATGACGCTGGAGGATGGTTTCTACCTCGTGCAGGTCTGGCGCTGCGAGTTCATTGCCGGTGTTCAGGAAATGAACGACTTCTCTGAAAATCCAGGGTTGCCCCTGAGCGGCGCGGCCGATCAATACGCCGTCGGCGCCGGTGTATTGCATGACTTCGGCGGCCTTGCGGGCATTGGTGATATCGCCGTTTGCGAACACAGGTAACGAGGTGCTCGCTTTAACATCACGAATGGTGTCGTATTCAACGGTGTTGGCGTAGCCACATGCCCGGGTCCGTCCGTGGACTGCCAGAGATACAATACCTGCTGCTTCTGCAATCTCAGCGATACGCACCGCATTACGGGAGTCAGGGCTCCAGCCGGTGCGTATTTTCAGACTGACGGGTACATCGACGGCTTCTACCGTGGCCTGCAATATATCTTTCACCAGAGCTTCATCGCGCAGTAATGCGGAGCCCGCAGCCTTATTGCACACTTTCTTCGCCGGACAGCCCATATTGATGTCGATGATCTGAGCACCGTTCTCAACATTGAAGCGGGCGCTGTTGGCCATGATTTCCGGATCACCACCGACGATCTGAACTGCAATCGGTTCCGGCTCACCCGTATGATCCAGGCGCAGCTTTGACTTACGCGTATTGCGCAGTTCAGGCTTGCCAGAGACCATTTCACCCACAACCAGTCCAGCGCCCAGTTCTCTGCAGAGCTGGCGGAACGGGCGGTCGGTGACTCCCGCCATAGGAGCCAGAACCACGGGGTTCGGTAGCGTGTAAGGGCCAATTGAGGGCATAGAAGACGGTGGCCTTCTGGTTAAAAAGTGTGCTGAAAAAGAGGCGCTATGATACTCCCAACCCCTTTGTGAATAAAGGGAAAACTGCGCATATTTTGCGCAATTTCAGCATTGACTTTTACTGGTTGGGGCGTATGTAAATCTGGCGACTGACGGCCTCAGGGCCCGGGTTAATGACTTCGATTGCTATGTGAACCGGCACGCGGGAAGGCATCAGGTCACCGGGCATGACGTCACCCGCGAGGTACTCTTTGGGAGAGAAGGTGCGCTGGGCAACAATGCGATCATTGAGGTCGCGGAACTCGAGCTCAAGATCAGGGTAAGGCTGTGCATATCCCGCGCTGTTGGTCAGCAGAGTATCGATGACTAGCGCATCGGCAATACTGCGGTGCGGGTTGAATACTGTGTTTGCAGCGCGAATCAGGCTAGTGTCCTGAATCCCCGGCAGTGTGCATCCGGCAAGGTCACAGACAGCGGAGTAGAGTGGGCGCAGCTGATCATTTTTAGCCAGGGTGTCCATGCGGAACCAGCCGACCTGTGCAACCGCGATCAAAATCATAACGACCGCTGCAAAAGACCAGAGCCCGGTATAGCTGCCTGGTTTCTGCTGTTGTTCAAGTTCCAGTGGGTCCAGTTCGGCTGTTGGTATATCGAGACTGATTCCCTGGCTGAAGTTCAGATTTCCATCAAGGGTTTCGGTTTCGTGCTGCGCTTCTGAGACGTTGGCGAACGTGGTGTCGCTTTCACGCTGTGTTGACGGGCTTTCGGGGAAGCCCGCTTCCGGATAGGCGATTTCTTCGACGAACGGCTCAGGCCCTGCGGGCAGATCCTCGTCAGAATCGTCTACATAGCTATCGAAGTAATCGTCTGTGTAGCTGTCATCCGCGAGTGCAGCGCCCATCGTATCTGCAGAACTTGTCTCTTTTGCAGATTGCTTGCCACTGTTACTGTCGTGGATATCAGTAAAAGAAAACTCTTCGCCCTGCTCGAAGGCCTCAATGGTATCCAGGTCTGGTGCTGTGAGGTCGTCTTTAGCTTCAGTTGTCGCTGGCTCCTGATTGATCAGTTCCAGCGCCCATTTGTCTTCATACTGGCTATCATCGTGCTCTTCGGGTGTAGAAGCGAGAATATCCGAGTAATCGTCTGATACCAGATCTTCGAGGTTGTTGAGCAGGCTGTCGTCGGTCTCTGTCGGAGATTTCTCGTCTTCACCGATCAGGTCAGCAAGGGTGTCACCCGGCTCCATATCATCATGGATAAGGAAATCGTCGTCATCGTCTTCCGGGGCGGGATCAGCCTCTTGGGTTGCCGGCGTTTCGTCATTGGTAAGATCGCTGATCAGCAGGTCATCGTCACTGGCTTTCTCCAACAGCTCATCCAGTGAGGTGTTGTCGTCGCTGGCTTCTGCAACGGCATCATCGAGCAGACTGGCAAAGTCGTCGTCTGAGTTCTCGGGTGCACCAGAAATAAAGTCGATCGGTGCAGGGTCATTATCCTGTTCAGGGATGAAAGGCACTTCTTGTTCTGGCACACCAGGTACTTCAGCAGGTTCGGTCGCTGGAATATTCGCAGGCGGTGCTGGTGGCAGTTCCTCTGGTACTTCAACGTCAGGCAGCGGAACTTCATCCGGTATCTGCTCGGGTGCTTCGTCCGGTAGCTCCGGCTCTGCGGGTTCTCCCTGAGGGAACTCTATTCCTGGAGAATCGTTATCGGGCAGATCAATCTCTGGTGTATCCGTCGATGGTAGCGGCGATTCTTCCGGGGTGTCGGTCGGCAGATCAGGCTGATCTGCTGCGATAATGTCTTCGATGACGTCCGGTATATCGTCAGAGGTTGCATCGGAGTCATCTAATACGCTGCTGACATCAAACGCTGTGATGTCGTCAGTTACAAACGGTTTGGTGTCTTCAGTGGGAAATTCGTCAGGCTGGCGCTCGTCTTCGTCATTATTTCTGCGGTCGTTGTCTTTGGAGGGCGCGTGAATAATGCCGTCGTCCGAAATCAGCATAGAGCCTTCAAGATCGAGCTCGTCGTCGGTGGTGTCTTCGTGATCTTCTTCTGAAAGATCAATCAGATGGTTTGCAACCGCAGACTTCTGTTGTGCCGCCCGGGATGGAGACAGGGGTTCGAATTCGAAAATCTTAGCCGTAGGCTGCTCTGGCTCTGGCTCTGGCTCTGGCTCTGGCTCTGGCTCTGGCTCTGGCTCTGGCTCTGGCTCTGGCTCTGGCTCGTCGTCGGCAAAGGTAAACGCGAACGATTGCGGGGCAGGCTTTTCTTCAGTTGTTGTCTCTTCGGCGTCTTCGCTGACTATGTCAGATACCGTTTCGGTCGCAGCGTCTTCGCTTTCAGCAGCGTTTTGTGCTCCTTCGCGCTCACCAACAAAGTAGTCGGTGGCGTTAAACACCTGCAGGCAGGAACCACAACGGACAAAGCCGTTAGCTGCTTCCAGCTGCTCATCGCCAACCCGGAAGCTGGTCTGACAATGAGGACAACGGGTTACCTGCGTAAACAACATCATTTTCAGCGTTTTTTCCCTGTAAGTACGACCCAGTCGCCTTCTTGCTCCGGTGCGTTCATATCAAACCACTGGCCGTAGCACTGACTGATGGTTTCGGCTTGCTCTGCCAGCAGACCTGAGAGGGCGAGTTTACCACCACTACGTGTCAGCCCGGCAATGGTTGGCGCTAATTGCTCAAGCGGACCAGCCAATATGTTTGCGACCATAATATCGGCCTGCAGTTCAGGCGTATTCTCTGGCAGATATATTTCATATTGGTCACGACTGATCCCATTGCGGTTAGCGTTGTCTTCTGTCGCTAACAGCGCTTGTGGATCAATATCGGTACCTGCCATATGGCGTGCGCCCAGTAGCAGAGCTGCGATGCCCAGAATCCCGCTGCCGCAGCCAAAGTCGACAACCAGCTCTCCGCCTTCCACTTCACGATCCAGAAACTTCAGACACAGTGATGTGGTTGGGTGGGTGCCGGTACCAAAAGCCAAGCCTGGGTCGAGCATAAGGTTGACCGCATCTTTCTGAGGAGGTTCTTTCCAGCTTGGACACACCCAGAGCCGCTTACCGAACTGCATCGGATGGTAATTATCCATCCATTCGCGAACCCAGTCTTTGTCTTCGAGGATCTCGATCTTGTGGCGCGGCAGCTCAGTTTTGGCTTTCAGAGAGAACACGGTGTTCAGTTCTGCACTGAGTTCAGCCGGGTCTCGTGTCGCTTCGAACAGGCCGATGACGCAGGTTTCATCCCAGACGGGTGTAGTGCCCAGTTCAGGTTCAAGAATTGGCTGATCGGCGTCGTCTTTTAGGGTAACCGACAGCGAGCCGCATTCCATCAGAGTGTCTTCAACTTTGCTGACGAGCTCGCTGTGGGTATGAATTCGGATCTGGATCCAGGACATAGTTAAGCGTTTACCTGTGTGATTGCAGCCTGAAGCGCCAGCTCGTAACCCTGTACGCCCAGTCCGCAGATGACGCCCTGAGCGATGTCCGACAGATAGGAGTGCTGACGGAATGGCTCACGCGCGTGCACATTAGAGATGTGAACTTCGATAAAGGGGATCGCAACGCCAGCGAGTGCATCGCGAATCGCCACGCTGGTATGAGTGAAGGCACCGGGATTGATGAGAATAAAGCAGGTGTCGTCGTCGCGTGCAGCATGAATCCGGTCGATGAGAATGTGCTCGGCATTGCTCTGCAACTGTTCCAGCTCATGTCCTGCGGCTTTTGCTATTGGCCCCAGTGTTTGCTCTATGTCTGCAAGCGTGGTCGAGCCATAAATATGTGGCTCGCGGGTGCCGAGCAGGTTCAGGTTTGGCCCTTGCAGAAGGAGTATGCGTGACATGGTTGTATCCAGATGCGTGTGTTTCTGCTGCGAGTTTGCCGAAAAAGCGCCGCAGCGTCCAGCGGGTGGGCATTGAGCGGCCGATTGCCGGCGAAAATGCTGGGAACGTCTATAGTTTATACAGCCCCTGATTCTGGTCTGTTGGGCATCCACTGTTCACCTGAGTCTGGCATTACTGTTAATGAAGCTGAAACGTCTGACAATCGCCTTGTCCGGAAAGCTTTTCTGGAGTTCGCTGCTGATATCAGCAACGCTGGTGGCAGACGTGAACCAGTGGGTTCCTGAGGACTTGGTTGCGCGTGCTGAAAAAGAATATGACTACAGTGCTGGTCGCCGAATAGAAGACTGGCGCCGTATGATGGAGCGGGTAGCGAATTACCCAGAAGACAGAAAACTTGAAGAGGTGAACTACTTCTTCAACAAGCGTGTACCTTTTTATAACGATGATAAGCACTGGGGCAAGATCGACTACTGGGCGACGCCCTACGAGGCATTGGGTACTAATGGCGGTGATTGCGAGGATTACGTCATTGCCAAATATTACACCCTGTCCAAGATCGGAATCGACGTCTCAAAACTGCGTATTACCTATGTTAAGGCCGTGCGACTGAATCAGGCCCACATGGTGCTGACGTATTTCCCCACCCCGGATGCGATCCCTCTGGTGCTTGATAATCTGATTAATCAGATACGCCCGGCCAGTAAACGCCCGGATCTCGATCCGGTTTACAGCTTCAATGCGAATGGAATGTGGCTCGACAAGATGAAGGGGCAGGGGATACTGTTGGGAGACCCCAACAAACTCGATTTGTGGACGGACCTGCGTGTCCGGATGAATAACCTAGGTATGGACTTATAAGCTCATGACACTCAGACAACAATTCTCTCTACTCGCCAGTCTGCTGGTCGTCGTGTTGCTGGCAGGAAACCTGGTCGTTACCGTGATCAACGGGCGAGACTACTTTGAGCAACAACTCAACGGGCGTGCGTACGACGCGGCTACCTCACTGGCGTTGTCTATGTCGCAGATTGATGCGGAAGACTCGGTGCAACAGACTCGCCTGATGGACGTACTGTTTGATCGTGGCTTCTTCGAAGACATTACTTTCGCCCGGACCGACGGTGAAACTCTGCATCGCCGTGCACGCGAAGCGTTCAGCAGCGGCGGTGCGCCCGAATGGTTCCAGAAACTGGTACCGCTTGAGCTTATTCCGGCCGAAGCCGATGTTACCCGTGGCTGGCAGCGCCTCGGGACTGTGACTGTGATCAGTCATGCAGACTTTGCGTATCGTGACCTGTGGAACATGATCAGCGCAGAAATGATCTGGTTTGCCTGGGTGCTTCTGATTGCTCTGGTGGCACTGCAACTGCTGTTGCGGCTGTTGTTCCGGTCACTGGTGCGCGTAGAGAAACAGGCGCTGGCAATATCTGAACGTGATCTTCAGGTACAGGAAAACATACCGCGCGCGCGTGAACTGCGTCGCGTCGTGGAAGCCATGAATAAGATGGTACGTAAGCTTCAGGCGATTTTTGCCGAACAGGCAGAAATGACCGAGCGCCTGCGCGAAGAGTCATACCTCGATGCGCCGACTGGCCTGCTTAACCGTCGGGGCTTTGATCAGCAGTTTGGTCACATTCTTTCACGCGATGATGAACACAGTGGTGTGCTTGTCATTATGCAGATTCAGAACTTTACTGAATTCAACCTGAATGCCGGTCGTCAGGCCGGTGATGATCTTCTGGCTCTGCTGGGTAAATCGCTGGAGCAATGGCGTACCGATTACCCACACAGTCTGCTGGGCCGTCGCGCTGGTGCTGATTTCTCTCTGTTTGTGCCATGTGCTGACCGCACTCAGGCTGACGATATTGTGCAACAGGCGTTCAGTCTGATGAGCGTGTCGGCCCTGTCTCAACGAAATGAGCTCTGTTTCCACATGGGCGCCGTGTTCCTGCAAGGGGATCAGGATGATCCTGTGGATGCCTTCAGCCGCGCTGATGCTGCATTACGTCAGGCGCAGCGTCAGCCGACCGCTAAGTATCAGTTGTATCAGCGCAGTGATTCTGAGTTTGATGAATGGACCGCCGGTGAGTGGCGTACCTTGTTGAATACAGTGCTCGAAGAGCAGAGTATTCAGCTGCAATACCTGCCTGTTATTTCTAACCACGATCAGAAACTGCTCCAGGTAGAGGTTTTCAGTCGTGTCAGCTGGCAAGGGCAGACGTTATCTGCGGCCCGCTTCTGGCCGATGGTTGAACAGCATCGACTGGCCGCGCGTTTCGACCTGGTAGTGATCGAGAAAGTGTTTCACTCAATGGATGACCTCGATAAAGACGCCGAGCCGGTTCGCTTCTGCATCAACCTGTCGCCTGCCTCGGTGCTGGATGAGAGTTTCCATCAGTCATTGGCGGAGCTTCTTGCACGTTACCCACAGCAGGCCCGCCGTATCGCGCTTGAAGTACCTGAGTTTGCACTTTATTCCGCGGAGCACGCGATAGCCCGACTCGCACTCAAGCTTCAGCCGTTTGGTGTTGATGTGGGTATTGATCAGGTTGGTACCGGTACTATGGCGTTCGCGTACCTGCAGCGCTTACCTCTGGCGTATGTACGTATTGATGGGAGCTTTAACCGGGGTGTTCACCTGGCTCAGGATCATAAGTTCTACATCCAGAGTATGGTACAGATTGCCCATAACCTGGATCTGTTGGTGCTTGCGGAAGGGCTGGAAGAGGCACCAGACGTCAATGCAGTTCGCCAGACTGGTGTCGATGGTCTGGGTGGTTATTACTTCACCCGACCTCTCGACAGCCTGGAAGATGCCGTGAGCTGGCGCCCAACAGTGTGACCTTCAGTCATCTGTGCGACAATCTGCCGCTCTGAAAACTGAAGCAAATGCCGTATCCTGATGCACCTTCTGCCCCGTGCGGGCAGAAAGGTGATATTGGTTGCAATTAAGGCTGTCTGCTATGAAATTCTGTCTGAAACGTGTGTGTGGATCTGTTCTCCTCACCGTTGCTTCATTTTCCGCTACGGCGGAGTCTGTACTTGTCCACGATCCTTATGTTCGTGAACCCGTTCCGGGTCGGAGCATGAGTGCAGCCTTTATGACACTGACTAACTCCAGTGATCAAGCACAGCGGCTGGTGTCGGTCTCTGCTCCGTGGGCCAGCTCGATAGAGATCCACACTCACCTGCATGAAAACGGTGTTATGAAAATGCGTCAGATCGAATCGCTCGAAGTACCGGCAGGCGAGAGCGTAACTCTGGAGCCCGGTGGTCTTCATCTGATGTTATTCGGTCTGAAAACGCCGCTGAAAAGCGAGCTGCCTATGACCTTTTGTTTCGATAACTCAGAGTGCGTAGCACACACAGCACGTTTATTTTCTCCGATGTGAAACAGCTTTCGTAAATACTGATCTGAATCAGTTTTCAGCGAGAAATAGACACTTAGTTATTGTTTGCCGCTGGCCATAAGCTGGCGGCCTTGAGTATGGTCGGCGCTTACGATCGTTATGCCGGAAAGAGTTGTCATTCTCTATGAATATTCGTTTTATCAATTTCAGCCTTTGTGTCCTGTCTTTGTTGCTGCTGGCGCCTTTTTCAGCCACGGCGACTGCGGAAACGCTGGCAGTAAAAGATCCGGAACATACGACTGAGTTGCTGCAGCGGTTTGATAACATCGTTGCCGACCCAGAGGCCCGCCAGAAGGCCAATGCAGAAGGGCAGGAGCGCGCGCAGTTCTGCTTTCGTTGCCATGGCAAAAACGGTAACTCTGTACGTGATTACGTGCCGAATCTCGCCAGCCAGAACCCTGCTTATCTTTTTACTCAGTTTGAGAAATTCGCCTCAGGCACACGTAAAAACTACGTGATGAGTAAACTGGCAGAAATTCTGAGCGCCGACGAGCGTGTCGCGGTGGCCGTGTACTTTTCAGATAAGCCAGTGATTCCTCGTGATAACCGGCCCGAGCCCGACATGAAGGGCCAGCAGGTATATCAATCGCTGTGCTTTGCCTGTCATGGTGATAAGGGGCACGGCAGTCATACGTACCCCCGCATTGCGGGTCAGCCCTACGAATTTCTTGAGAAAACACTGCTGAAATTCAAGCAGGGTGATGAGTCGAGAAAGAACTCTCCGATGACTGCTGTCGTCGGGAATCTGAGCGACGAAGATCTCAGGGCCGTCGCACGCTGGGTTGCGAATATGCCCTGATGGTATCATCCGCGCTGTTTAAGAATTTCAGGGGCAGCGCGGATCATGGCATCAGCTTCACAGCAGACACATTGGCAGTTCTGGGTCGACCGGGGCGGTACCTTCACCGATATTGTCGCGTTGACGCCAGATCAGCAGGTGCTGACGTATAAACTCCTGTCAGAGAATCCTGATCATTATGCAGACGCTGCCGTTGAAGGGATTCAGCGTCTTCAGGCTCGCCATCCGGATTTACCGACCGATATTTCGTCAGTGCGTATGGGCACGACTGTCGCGACCAACGCTCTGCTTGAGCGCAAAGGAGAGCCGACGGTTCTTTTGATCAGTAAGGGGCTTCGGGATCAGCTGGATATTGGCTATCAGACCCGCCCGGATATTTTCGCGACCCATATTGATTTGCCTGATCCTCTCTATGACCGTGTGTATGAAGTACCTGAACGGGTTCGCGCGGATGGAACAGTGGACTATGCGCTGGATGAAGAGGCCACTCTGGTTCAGCTTCAGGAAGCCTATGATCAAGGCTTCCGGTGCGTTGCCGTTGTTCTTATGCATGCGTATCGTCACCCAGCGCATGAGAAACGCATACGGGAAATAGCCCAACACATTGGTTTCACACAGATCTCACTCAGCCACGAAGTCAGCCCTCTGGTGAAAATTGTCCCGCGTGGTCAGACAACGGTCGCGGACGCATATCTTTCGCCTATTCTGCGTCGCTATGTCAATCAGGTTGCCGGCGCTTTGTCAGCTTCTCAGACCGTGGATCTGGAGTTTATGCAGTCCAACGGCGGTCTCGCCAAAGCCGATTTATTTCAGGGGCGGGATGCCATTCTGTCCGGGCCTGCAGGTGGTGTTGTCGGCATGGTGCGAACCGCCGAGGCGGATGGTTTTGATCGTATTGTCGGGTTTGATATGGGTGGCACGTCCACCGATGTCAGCCACTACGCCGGAACGCTTGAGCGGGAAACCGAAACCGTTGTGAGCGGTGTACGTTTACGCGTCCCTATGATGAATATTCATACGGTCGCAGCCGGCGGTGGCTCTATCGTTCGCTTTGCTGATGGCCGGTTACAGGTAGGCCCGGAGTCGGCCGGTGCTTACCCAGGCCCCGCCTGTTATCGCAACGGTGGCCCGCTGACAGTGACCGACTGCAACCTGTTGCTTGGCCGGGTAACCCCAGAGTTCTTTCCGTCCGTGTTTGGCCCCCAGCAAAATCAGCCGCTGGATCTGAAGACAGTGCAGGATAAGTTCGCGGCATTGTCAGCGCAGGTCGCTGATGCGACAGGACAAGCCTGGACGTCAGAGCAGTTGGCTGAAGGTTTCCTCAATATCGCTGTAGAAAATATGGCGGCAGCGGTGAAGAAAATATCTGTGCAGCGTGGATACGATGTTCAGGATTACGTACTCAGTGCGTTTGGCGGAGCAGGTGGTCAGCACGCGTGTGCCGTTGCCGCAGCTTTAGGAATCAGCAAGGTATACCTGCATCCGATGGCAGGGGTTTTATCGGCCTACGGTATTGGCATCGCCGATCAGCGCTGGCTGGGTGAAGAGGCGGTTGAGAAAGAATTGTCTGTGGCTGAAACAGAACTTAATACTCGTGTGAGAAAGCTTTTAGCAACGAGTCCGTTGGACGGCGACTACACGGTACGTGTTTACCTGAGGTACGAAGGCTCGGATACGCCACTACTGGTCGATTGGCAAAATGCGGTGGAGGCTAAAAAGGCGTTTGAAATACAGCACAAACAATTGTTTGGGTTCATATATCCAGAAAAAGCGCTACTACTTGATGCGTTGCAAGTAGAGGTCACTGTAAGCGGCGAGACACTGCCTGAAGCTAGCTTACCTGACGTATCTGTAGATGACGTAAAAACCCGCAACGCGATTCAGTTATACGTTCAGGGAAGTTGGCATCAGGTCGATGTTTATGATCGATCCGACTTACCTGAAGGCTATAAAGGCTTCGGCCCATTATTGTTGACTGATCAGAACTCAACACACTTTATTGAACCGGGCTGGCACCTTGAAGTGCTCGCAAGCGGCGCGCTTGTTCTTGAAAAACGAACCAACGAAAAAGCAGTTCAGGAAGAGGCGATTAACGCGCCTGAAATTAAGAAAACTGCAGCAAACTACGACCCAGTGACGCTTGAGATATTTAATCACCTGTTTATGTCAGTCGCTGAACAAATGGGTTTTGTCCTCGAAAAAACAGCCAGCAGCGTGAACATTAAAGAGCGTCTCGATTTTTCGTGCGCTGTCTTTGATCGTCAGGGCGAGCTGGTGGCCAATGCACCACATATTCCCGTTCATTTGGGTTCCATGAGTGAAAGTATTCATGTCGTGATGCGTGAGCATAAAGATATGCAGCCGGGTGATGCCTTCGTATTAAATACCCCATACAACGGTGGTACTCACTTGCCGGACGTGACTGTGGTGAAACCCGTATTTATTGACCAGGGTGAATGCGCTGACTTTTTCGTCGCGGCACGCGGTCACCATGCTGATATTGGAGGCATTACACCGGGCTCTATGCCCGCTTACAGTCAGCATATCGAAGAGGAAGGTGTACTGTTAGATAACTTGGTGCTTATGCGAAGCGGAGTATTCCAGGAGTCTGCACTTCGTGAAGTACTTTTATCTGCAAAATATCCAGCCCGTAACCCGGATCAGAATATTGCCGATCTGATGGCTCAGCTGGCGGCCTGTGAAAAAGGCGCAGAAGAACTGAAGCGACTTTGTCAGCAGTATGGAGCAGCGATGGTTCATTCCTACATGATCTATGTGCAGGACAACGCTGAACAGACATTGCGGGATTGCCTGGCTGATTTGCCATCGGGAAGTTTCAGCTATGACATGGACGATGGGACGCGCTTTAAAGTCTCGGTCGATGTTGATAATAAAAATCGCACCGCATTGATTGATTTTAAAGGCACCGGATATCGCAAAGGCCAGCCAATGCACCCTGGCAACTTTAATGCACCGACGTCGGTGGTTAAGGCGGCTGTTCTCTACAGTTTCCGCGTACTCGTTAATAAGCAGATGCCTCTGAATGCAGGGTTTTTCCGACCATTGGAAATCAGAGTACCTGACGCGTCGATTATTGCGCCGGAATATCCGGCTGCTGTGGTATCAGGCAATGTCGAGACAGCTCAATACCTGGTGGATTGTTTAATGGGGGCGCTTGGTTTGATGGCTGGCGGGCAGGGAACCAATAATAATTTTACGTTCGGTAATGAGCGCTATCAATATTACGAAACACTGTGCGGTGGAGCGGGAGCAACAGAAGACGGGGCGGGGGCAAATGCAGTGCATACGCACATGACCAACTCCCGCCTTACAGACCCTGAAATTCTGGAGCAGCGCTACCCCGTTGTACTCGACGTCTTTCATGTTCGCCAGCTAAGTGGCGGCCGCGGAGATCATGCTGGTGGAAATGGCGTTGAGCGTCATATTCGCTTCCTTGAACCCATGACCGCCAACATCATCAGTGGCCATCGTTCGGTGCCTACGTTTGCATTGAATGGTGCTGGTGAAGGCAAAACCGGTGTCAACTTCGTACTACGTCATACTGGCCAGATAGACTGGCTGGAAGGTTGCGCCGCGACGGACGTAGCGGCGGGCGATACTTTTTGTATCCATACACCGGGTGGTGGTGGTTGGAATAGCCAAAGCAGTTCTTAACGTGTTCCTCGGCAGGTTTCCGGCACTTGAGCGGCGACGAAGTAGTAGCCTTGCCAGATCTGCTGGTCGCCTTTGAACGCAAAAAACTGCACAGCCTGATTGCTGTAACAGGCGCGGAATTTAATGCCACGTGTGGAATACCCTTTGATGCTGGCGACTGCCAGCTCAGGGAGCTCTTCTGCGTTCACGTAGTAAAAAGTAGCATCGGTAAGTTGGTTTACGAAGCGGCGGTCTTTTTGCAGAGGCTTACACTGCTCGGACGAGGTGGCTCTTGAAATAACGGTTATCGAGCGGCTATGTTCCTGATCAGAGACCTGGTGCAGAGTGAACTCATCGCCTATTTTCAGATTTTCGTTGTGGATGGCGAGGCAGCTGCCAGTTACCCAGCCAAGCTTTTCGGCCACCTCGTTTTTGCGTTCAGGAGAAACGGTGACACAGCCCGAAAGAAGCGCGCTGAGTAGAGCAGTGATAAGTAGAGCGGTGGTCACAACCTGGCGTGGCATAGCGAATCCATAGCGACTTGAAACAGGCTCCCCACTATACAGTAATTAACCTGGCAATAGAGAGCACGACGTTGTAAAACGCTACGGCGTTCGGGCGAGGTTAAATCGCCCGGATAACCTCGAGAAAGGTCTCTGGTTCGGGGCGTACACGATAGTTATCTGTTTCATGGGTCCAGACAACAGTTCCTTGTTTGTCGGTGAGCGTGAATGCTGGCAGAGGCTTGCCCACCGTGAGAGACTCGCTCTTCAGGCGGCCGTAGCGGGAGTACCAGTAGACGTATAAAAGAAAACCTACGTAGCTGATCAGGGCTAGGCTCAGTGGAAGCCAGCTGTCGCCTGATGAGCCCCAGGCAGTCAGAGCGACGCCAGCGGCAATCGGCACATGGGCCTCGGGCAGATCTGCACTGGTGCGCGCCATCACGGGTTTGACCATTAAAAATCCGATAACGAGAGCCATAGGCGCGGCCGATAAGAGCACGCCAGCCCACGTCAGAACATCATGACCTTGCAACAGTTGCCAGGCTGCATAGGCTGCGATCACAGAAGCAACGGCCAGATAAATAGAAACGTAAGCGGCTTTTAAGCGGTTGAGCAGTACTTTCATCGGTCAGGCTCGTAGACGACCAACGCGGTTGAACAGGCCACGGTAGGTCATCAGCCAGAGTACGTCGATCAATGACCAGAAGCCCTGATCCTGACGACGTGGTGCTTTTCCTTTGCCCATACGATGCAACTGGCGTTCGTACCAGGAGACTTCCATCAGAGCCATTTTGTCGATCATTTTGACACCGGTTTTGATAGGACGCACCACGCTGGTGAAATCTTCACCGCTCAGAATACGTTTTACCAGATCGGGTTCAACGCACAGTGGACGACCCAGGCCGACGAGATCGCATGCGCCAGATTCTACGGCAGCGGCCATGCCTTCTGATGTGCGGAAGCCTCCGGTGACCATCAGAGGGACATCCACTTTACTGCGCAGCATTTCAGCAAACTCAAGGAAGTAGGCTTCGCGCAGCTTAGTAGATTCTTTGACTGGCTCGTCTTTACCCAGCTTTTTGTTGTGATGCTCGCTGCCCTGAGCCATTGCAGGTGTTTCGTACGTGCCGCCTGAAATTTCGATCAGATCAATGCCGAGCCCAGCGAGGGTGGTTGCAACGGTCGCTGCATCATTCTCATCAAAGCCACCACGTTGAAAGTCTGCGGAGTTCATTTTAATGCCGATGCTGAAATCTTTTCCTGTCGCATCACGCATCGCTTTGTAGACTTCGACAACAAAGCGCATACGGTTTTCTATCGAGCCGCCCCAGTGGTCTTCACGTTGGTTATGGTGAGGGGACAGAAACTGGCTGACCAGGTAACCATGTGCGCCGTGAATCTGAACGCCGTCGAACCCGGCTTGTTTGGCTAGTGCAGCGGCATTAGCGAAGCGCTTGATGCAATCCTGAATGTCGTCTTCGGTCATCGCTCGCGGCGTACCGAAGAAGGCCTGCATCTCTTTGCGAAATGGAATGGCACTCGGTGACATCGGATCTTTATTAAGCATCTTCGGTGTCTGCTTCCCTGGATGGTTGAGCTGCATCCAGACAAGGCCTCCCTGAGATTTGGCGGCCGCGGCCCAGGCTTTGAGCATATCCATATCGCGATCGTCTTCCAGAACGACATTGTTAGGCTCACCCAGGTGACGACGGTCGATCATAACGTTGCCGGTAAAGCTCAGGCCGGTACCACCTTCGGCCCAGCGCTGGTAGAGTTTCGGTAGTGCTTTGGTCACACGCAGGTCGACGCTACCCAGAGTTTCACTTAAAGCAGATTTCGCGAAACGATTCGGTACAACACTGCCGTTTGGAAGCGTAAGTGGCTGTCCGAGGGTCTGGCTGGCGTTCATGGTTGGCTCCTGTGAATGACCAAGTTGAGAAACAGCCTGCACTATACGGTGAAGAGAACTGTAAATTGGTGTTATTTTGAGCCAAACTCCGGTAGTGTCAGTAACAGAAAGTAACCAGCGGTGCGGGTTGTGCCAGATTACCATTGGTATTGTGTCTTCCTGGAATATAATAACTAACCTGTACAGACAATCTCTTTTCGGGGTCTTTGCGAAGCCGATGAGTAAAACGTATCTGCAAGTTGTCACTGGCCTGTTTCTGGGGCTACTCAGTATCACTGCGTCTGCGTTATCGGATGCGGAGTTCAGAACGTCTCTGGAAGCTGCTCGTCAGGGGCAGTGGAATAAGGTTTCTGAGAACGCATCGGATCATGTGCTCGCCCCTTATATTGAATACCATCGTATCAAGCGTAACCTGCCTGATGTATCTGCTGCGGATGTCAGAGCCTACGCTACTGAAAATGCGGATTCGCCTCTTTCACGCTGGATTGTACGCCATGCAACACTGACCTACGGTGCTGCCCGTAAATGGGACGAAGTTCTTTCTCTGAATGAATACGCACCGGCTGATGCCCCGGGGCGCTGCATTTATTACCGGGCGAAACTGATTAAAGATCAGGCGGCAGCTTTCGATGGCGGTCGTCAGTTGTGGCTTAGCGGAAGCTCGCGCCCTGAGCAATGCGATGACCTGTTCAAAGCCATGCTGAGCCGTGGCGAAATTAATGAGCAGGCGATCTGGCAGCGCGCTGTTCTGGCACTGCAGGCTGGTAACCGGAGTTTATCTGATTATCTGTTGCGTAAACTGCCGGCGGAATGGAAGGCGACCTCAAGAACCTTTCGTCAGCTCCGTACTTCGCCGGAGAAGCTCCTGACCCTGGATAAAATCTTTCCTGATGGCGTTGAACGCAGTGACATGGGATACGCTGTTCTTGCCTACCTTGTGCGCCGTCAGCCTGAAACCGTTGCTAAGCTGTATCCGCAACTGGCAGAGGCGGGTGTGCTGAGCCAGGCTCATCTTGAGCGTGTCGGAAATATGCTTGCTGCACGCAGTTATCGGTTTGACGCCGACGAGCGCCCAGAGATCGTCGACCAGCTCCTGTCAGACCTGGGCGATGGCAACCTTATTGGCCCTGTACTTCGTGAAGCGATCGCCCAGTCTGACTGGACTGCCGTGCTGGCTTGGACTGATAAAGTGCAGGGCAGTGAAAGAGAATCTGGATACCACATGTACTGGCGCGGTCGCGCACTGGAAGCGCTTGGGCGATCTGAAGCTGCTCATCACGCCTACACGAAAGCCGCCTCGGCCCGCGAATTTTATGGCTTTCTTGCAGCAGAAAAACTCGCTCTGCCTTATGAGCTGAAACAGACAAAGACCAGTCTGCAGGAAGGGCAGCTCGAAGCCGTTGCTGATTCACCAGCTATTGCCCGTATTCGTGCTCTCTGGGCTATCGGTGAAGAAGGGCTGGCGGCCGATGAATGGAATTTCACTCTGCTGCGTCATCCTTCTGATACGCCTGTGTATGCCGAGCTGGCGAAGCAGAATGGCTGGCCAGCATTGGCAGTGCAGGCGACGATTTCAGGACGCCACTGGAACTTGCTGGAGCATCGCTTCCCGCTGGCGTATCAGGATGAGTTCAGCCGTTGGGCAGAAGAGTATGACCTCGACCCTTCCTTGTTGATGTCAATCGCCCGGCGAGAGAGCGCCTTCAACCCTCATGCCCGCTCTCCTGTTGGTGCGCGCGGTCTGATGCAGATCATGCCGGCGACCGCGAAGCAGGTAGCCAGAGAGAAGAATCTGGTTTTACATGACGTCAATGAAGACCTGATGGACTATCGCACCAACATCCCGCTGGGCAGTTACTATGTTCGCTCTCTACTGGAGCGTTATCAGGGGAACCTGATTGCAGCTCTGGCCGGCTACAATGCTGGCCCACACAAGGTCGATCGCTGGCTGAAAGACGCGCCGGTGGCTTACGACCAGTTTATTGAAAGCATCCCGTATCGTGAGACCCGTGACTACGTCAAAGCCGTACTTGCATACCGCGTTATTTTCAGCAGTCTGAAAGGCAAAGAAGTAACGGCGGTCCTTGATCCTGACGAGCGTGTGTTTGCACAGCAGTTGTCTCAGGCTGATTCAGCGACCCCTGTGCGTAACTGAGCTCTGGCCCGTTCATATAATGAACCTGCCTCAGGTTTCATACCTGAGCATCATGGTCGGGATTATGGTAGACTGCCGCCAGTTTCAGTTAATACGAACAGTGAGAGACAGACGCTATGGATATCATGCAGGTCATTAAAGATCAGATCGAAAACAACGACATCCTTCTGTACATGAAAGGTTCACCGAACCAGCCACTGTGTGGCTTCTCTGCCCGCACCGTACAAGCGGTTATGGATTGCGGTCAGAAGTTTGCGTACGTTGATGTGCTGTCTAACCAGGACATTCGTGCGAACCTGCCTAAATACGGCAACTGGCCGACGTTCCCGCAGCTGTGGGTAAAAGGTGAGCTGATCGGTGGTTGTGACATCGTCACTGAAATGTACGAAAAAGGTGAGCTGAAGACTCTGCTTGAAGAAGCGGCACCAGCTGAGTAAACACCGCTTACAGAGCCGGATATCTGATCCGGTATACGTAACCCAAATAAGCCCGCTTGATGCGGGCTTTTTGTAACTGATTGACTGATCCTGGTCAGTCTTGGATTTCCATAAATTCGATCTCTCGGACTGGCATGGAAAACTCTAATGCTTCGCCCTGAACTTCAGCACTCTCGTTCAATACGTAGACATCAGGTGTTTCTACATTATCCAGGCTCACCCACAGTGTATCGTCCGGCCCTGACTGGATGACAGCAATCTTCTCGCCAGCAAAAGCTTCAGGTGTTACGTCAGTAAAGTTCGCAGGATTACTAATCGGAGCTGAGTAGATATATCCACGAGGGGCTTCGCCACCCTCCAGGTTGATCTGTACGAACAGGGTGTCATCCACGACTTCTACAGCCTGTACGTGGTAATAGGCACCGCTGTCAACGTCATTCAGTGCAGCGAACGTCGATCCATCAATCAGGGTGTCGACGGAGTAGTCACTGAGGCTGATGCGATCAAGAGCACCGGAATTGTCGCTGTAGTCACCGCGACCTGCTACATACAGGTAGTCATCTTCAATTGCCATTGCTTTGAGGTTATCAGCATTTAACTGAATACCTTTGAGTCCAGGTGCGCTTTCGTTGGTATCGATTTCTGTATTAGTAGCAATATCAATCACAGCGACATAAGAGTCCGATGCTACGGCATAGCTACTATCAGCATTTCCCAGTCGCTGTAGCCCGACGAACAATTTGTCCTCATGAACGAGTGCTCGCGTCATTCGAGGGTAAGTCGCATCCTCTGCTACATACTCGGACAGCTCGATCTCTCCGATGACAAAGTTTTGCTCATCAACAGCAGAAGGGTCAACAATCTGAATACTGGTTTTACCGTAGCGAATGACATATGCCTTGTCTTCTGCAACCTGAACGAACTGATGAGTATTGCTTGATGAACTTTCTGCTTCGGCGAGGCTGTAGGTATAGTCCGCTTGCAGGAAGTCGGCTGCTGCGTCGTAACGAGTCAGCGTATCAATATTAAATCTACCGATGTGGTAGAGATACTGCTCGTAAACATCGATGGTGTAGTCTGAGGCATCCTGGCTGGCGTAATTTTCAACGAACTCGCTTTCGCCGACTGTTCCAATCGCTATTTCGCTGGTTTTGTAATCTCCAGAGATTAATTGAGCAATGAAAATATGCCCCTGAATATCGTCGGTATCGACAGTGTTGCTGTCATTCGAAGAGTCGTCACCAAAACAGCCGGTTAACAGGGCTGCGGAGAGCGCAGTCAGTGCGAGTTTTTTCATGGTACTACCTCGTTTTTTAAGCGTATTTAAAAACTGATATTTGCCGAAACATAAATCTGCCGCCCTGCAACAGGTCGGTTTGAATAATCCCGGAACTGATTATTGGTTAAATTGTTTGCTGCTACTCTGAGGTTCCAGCGGTTCTGTTCAAACTGGTAAGTCAGATCGAGTGAGCGCCGGACATCGCCTTCACTGTTGTTTCCTGAGTCCAGATACAGGTTGCCCGCCAGCTCGTAATCCAGCGCCAGTGAATGACGTCGATAGTACGCAGTAAGGCCGAATAGATAGCGATCGTGATAAATTCCTGGTATCTGCTTACCATCGAAGGCGCGCACATCACTGATCAGTTCACTGGTGTAGCTTGCTACTGATAACGTCGGCTCTAGTGTGATTTCTTGCAGTCTTTCACTATGTACCAGCTCAACTTCAACACCTTGCATCGTTGAGTCGGACACATTGAGATAACGGCCGACACCGCGGCTGTCATAGATAGGCACTATGGTGTCTTTAGTTTCACGCGCAAAGACCGACAGCTTGATCTCAGATTGCTGGTTGAACAGGCGCAGATCCAGGCTGAGGTTATCGGCGGTTTCGGCTGTCAGGTCGTCATTGCCGAGCATTAAGCCTCTGTCTCCATAGCGCTCATAAAGGCTGGGGATACGGACGCTCCGTCGGGCGCTTAATGCGATCTCGCTGATGGCAGAAATATGCGAAAGAGAGGCACTGGCTCCCGTAAAGCTGCTCTTATCTTCTGTACGCGCGGCGTCTTCTGCGTGCGTACGCTCATTGCTGGTGTGATAACTGCGGTGATAAATGTTGGCGCTAGTGATCCAGGGAGTGCTGATTCGGTAGTCGGCACCTGTACTTAGGTTGAAGTTCTGCTGCTTTGCTGTCTGATCACAACTGCCTTGCAGGGTATTGCATTCGCGGCTGTCTTCATCGTTCACATAGCGGCTTTGATAATCATCAAATTCGGCCCGTACTCCACTTCTTAGTGTTAGTTTTCCGGAGCGCCATTGTGGCGATGTGGTGACTTCCGCATGGCGGAGTCGGTAGCGATTATCGTCTTCGCCTAAGCCTATGCTGCTTTCAGGATCACGATAGGATTCGTTTTTATGCGAAAGCGCAAATGACCAGGGCAGCTGGAATCCTTCACTGTCTGAGGCGCTCGCATTGGACGTTGTAAACCGGATTTCACGGGTGCTGTAGTGGGCTTTATTTACTGGTGAATTCCGAAAATAATCCGGGATATTTTTACGTTGATGCTGCCAGCTGAGTTGGCTGGTGATATCGCCTGTGGTCGCCGCAAGTTGCGCTGTGTGACGGAAGAACTCCGCGTTATCCAGGGATTCTTCAGTATTACGTGCATCGCCATTCCAGGGGGCGGGAACCGGGTAATCAAAATTATTTTTACTGTATTCGCTGCCTGCGTAGACCGAAATATGATTGCTGATATTGCCTCGTGCGGAGGCGCTGTAATATCCGTGGTTACCCACTGCTGCAGCGATTTGATTCTGATATTCCTGCTGGCGGGTAATGATATTGATCGTGCCGCCGATGGCGCTGTCATAGAGCCCTCCATGACTACCACTGGCTGATATTTCAACCCGCTCAATCATATCGACGGGAATCTGGCTGAGGTCGTAGCCACCGCCCTGAGCATCGTTTATACGGACGCCGTTGACGAGCATGGTCGTCTGCCGTCCGCTGGCGCCCCGGACAGAGAGCAATACCGGGTCGCCCAGGCCACCACTGTGCTGCACCTGCATACCTGTCAGGCTTTTGAGGTAGTTCTGAAGGCTGCCATAACGCGACTGAATGTCATCGCCACTGATGCTTGTCAGTCCAGTGTTACCTGTCCGGTTCGCTGTTTCGGTAATGGTTGGCAGCGTCAGAGAGCCGGGCGCGGACTCACCGTTCGCCCAGGCCAGAGCAGGACTAACAACAGATATGAAAAATACAGTTCGGAATGGAAAAGTCACAACAACATCCGCAGATGTTGCAGCTGGGATCAGCCAATGGAGACGCGCAGCGTGTTTCAGCTCAGCGTTGACCACCGACCTGTCGCCCACCGCAACATCGGTTAATCTTCACAGGCCGGTATCCGGGCTGACGACTGAAACCCTGAAGTTCAAAGGATTTCCGGCATTGATGCCTTCCCATGCTATGCACAGTGGCGTTGTATCAATACCTGGTCGATCACCGTTGCGGGGGCAGCGCTGGGTTTGTTGTGAAACTCACCAGTCTTCCCGTTTAACTTCTGTCTGGTGGACAGAGGCACCTGAATTGCGGTGGAGAGTACTCGTGGTGACCGGTTTGGTCAAGTTGAGGGCAGGTTGGTCATCCGTTTTCTTCGGCGGGAAGGCACAACACAAAGCAGGCTCCGCCAAGCGAACTGCGCTGATAACGGAGGCGCCCCTGATGGTGGGATGTAACGATAAAATACGATACCGACAACCCAAGTCCTGTGCCGTCTCCGACTTCTTTGGTTGTATAGAAGGGTTCGAAAATATGCGGTGCGACATCAGACGGAATGCCGGGGCCGTTGTCCTCAATTTCGAGGCAGGTCATGTTGTTCTGGCGACTGGCTCTGATTCGAACTTTAGGGTGCCAGCCCTCACCACCATTATATTCTTCCAGTGCCTGCTGTGCATTGCGCAGTAAGTTGAGTAGTACCTGTTCTATTTCACTGGGGACGCAGTGGATCTGAGCATCGCCGGCAGCTTTGTCGATGTCGAGATCGATATGTTTCAGCGACAGGTCGTTGTGGGCGATATTCAGTGTGGTATTAATGAGTTCAGTGATGCCGATGTCGCGTTTCTGGAGGTGATCGTTACGGGAAAATTGCAGCATATTGGCAACAATACGTGCCGCGCGTTCACCAGCGTTCTGAATATGGTCAAAGAACTGATCAATGCCTCTTCCTGTTAGGTACTGATTCAGAAGCTCCATACTTAACCCGAGTTCATCAGCAAGGCGCTGGTTCGCAGCCAGGCTCGGATCTAAGCGACGCCGTGTATTCTGCAGGTTTTGCAGAATGGCCCCAAGCGGATTATTAATTTCGTGGGCCATGCCGGCAGCCAACCCACCGACCGTCATCATTTTCTCCGTCTGAACCATGACTTCTTCCATACGCTGACGTTGAGACACATCGTCGATACGTATTACCAACCGTGCCTGCTGCCCACTATGCAGAGGATAAGCGAGTACGTCTGTGACCAGAACTTTTTCTGCAAAGCGTATTTTGACGCGTTCAGATTTCACCATGTGAGGTGTTTCGCCGGGAGTGGCCGGCATCAGGTTCAGTTTGCCAAGTTCTGGTATCAGTTGCGCCAGAGGCAGGCCGTTGAGTTGTGAATACTCCATGTTCAACCAGTCACCAGCCTGCTCATTACACTGAACGATACGATTACGGGAATCAAGCGCGAACAGGGCGGTTGGCATGGCGTTCAGGATACCGTCGAGCAGTGTCTGAGTGTTTTTCAGCTGCACTTCAATACTACGGCGGACGGAGACCTCTTTCGCCAGGTTTTCGTTCATCTGGCGGGTTTCCGTCGATAATCGTGTTGCGCGTAAACGGGCATGTTCTGCTTGCTGATGAGCTGTTTTCAGATGCTGAGTGCGTTGATTGCGGCGCCAGAAAAGATCGTTTAACGCCTCGATCAGAGGGTGAAGATCAGGGTCTCTGAGTTTCAGGGTAATGCGGCCATCGTCGTCGCGAGTGTTGGCTTCCCGAATGTCTTCAAGCAAATGCATGTAGGGGGTCTGCTGCCACTGCCGGGTCATCAGATACAACATAAATACGAGCATCGCCGATAAGGTAACGATAACCAGGCTGGTGCTCAGGGTGTCCATGTAAAAGAAGCCGGGCAGGGAGACATCGTTCCTGACAACTAAATCGAACTCGTCTCCGAGAATGGCAAAGCGATATTCATAGTAGTCCTCAGGGAGAGGCTGAGCATGAAGATTGGGCGCCAGAAGCGTGGGGCCTTCGCCTGAGTGGCTGTGCGCCAGACGTTCTCCACGCTCGTTGTAAAGCCCAGCCTCCTGAATCTGGTAGTGCTGTGCCATGTGATACAGGGTGGTCTGTACGGCCTGTAGCTTACCGGGAGAGGCTGCCATCTGGGCTTCAATGATATGCCCCATGGTGCGTGACAGGTCAGGCGCCAGATGTTCGCGGCCAATGCGTTCAGCGGCAATAACGTATGCGAGGGTTGCGACAAGGATGATGCCTGAACAAACCAGTACCATGGCGAGCATCGATTTCTGTCGCGCCAACATCATATGAACCGGCTTCCTTTTCTGCGCATTACCATGCTGCCTCCAGGGCAGAAATTGATTGGTACAGACTTTCTGTCAGCGGTGCATTCAGTCCATTTTGTCTTGCATGCTGCAGTAAGTACCCACAGATATAAGGTAACTCAGTTCGGCGCTGATGCAATACATCCTGAAAGGTTGACGATTGATTCTGAGCCGTTGCTGCAGCTACTTTCTCTGCCTGTTGTTGAATATCGAAACCGGTTTTCCAATTCAGTTGATTAAACAGTGTCGCTACTTCACTGCTGAGGGCGTTGAAGTCGCTACGCTTTTCTGAACTGGTCAGCAGTTCACCATTACGACAGCGATAGTGTGCAGTCAGTGGATTGATGATGGCATTGATGGCCAGCTTCTCGTGCAGGACCTGTTTTATTTCGGTGGCCAACTTCATGGCGGGTGGGAGTTGAGCCGTTCCAATGTCTCCTGACAGCTGCCAGCGTCCTGCCACTGTCTGCCCCTTGCCAGCGTAGCTTACGGTTCCGCTATCCGCCTTGTAGGCGCCTTCTGTGGATGAAGCTACCCAGAGTTCAGCGCTGATTCTATTCTGTTTTAACCATGCAGAAGCTTCTTCCTGCTGACCCATTCCGTTCTGAAGCAGAAGAATCCGGGAAGTGTTTTTAAGGTGATCTTTAAGATCACTTAAAATCTCTAATGTTGCAGCTGCCTTGGTTGTAACAATCAGCCAGTCGGCCTCTTCGCCACGCCAGAGGGGAGCGGAAAACGTGTCGACCTTGGGAGGGGTATCTGAGGCGCTGGCGGATGTTTGTAAAGAGAACTCTGTCTGTTGCTGGCGGTTGTGCGTAAAGAGCGCCTCAAAGCGACAGTGCCATGCTATCAGGGTGCCCAGAGCACCAAGACCCGCGACTACAATACGCTGGCGCTCGGTGGAACTCTGGGGAGGATGAATCTCAATATTCGTCATAATCCGATTATATGACTACTGATTCACAACGTCCTTACTTTCTGGCTTGTCGGCGTCTTCCGCAGTGTCAGCGGGGGCAATGGAACCGTTTTCTTCGCTGTCGGCGGAGGCATCATCAGTCGGAGTATCAGCGGGAAGTTGGTTTTGTGGAGACGCACTGGGTGAATCCGCAGGCGACCAGAGCGCACTCAGTTTATCGAGAAGCGACTGGGGGTGATCTGCGGGAATCCCTCGCAACCAAAACGGAATGGTGCCTTCATCTTCGTCCAGCAGCTCAGCAATGGTTTCATTGCTGAGCTGGCGTTTTTCCAGTAACCAGGCGACCAACGGCATCAGGCGCTGGTACTGTCGTCTGAACGATGAGTCCTGCAATGATTCCAGTGTAATCCCAAAGCGGCCGGCGATGAGTTGCAGGGCGTCGTCCCTCAGTCGCTTCAGTTCATTTGCGCTGCGTCCGGGTTGATTCATTTCAGCGCGTGCCTGCTGTTTCTCAGCCAATGCGGGGCGACCAAACAGAAGAAATTCCGGGTGGTTGCTTTCATTGAGATTGAGCTGTGTCACGTGCGGTGTATTCATAAGTGATTCGTAACGCAGCGAGCGGTTGTGCCGGGTCTGACAGAGCTGATTGAGCATGCGTCCACAGTCGATCCAGCCTGGCGGATTCAATGAGCGATAGTGATGATCGCTGCTCCACGAATACATGCTGGCATCAGGTACCAGATTTCTGCTGACAGGTAGCTGGTGGAGGGTAATGATGAGATCAGCGAGACACGCCTGCTCGTCAACGAGAACCGGACTGATCTCTTCTGAAATGACGGCCTTGTGGGCATCCCAGAGGCGTTCGTGCTGGTCAGTGAAGGCATCGCGTATATCGTCGATAATACCGGGCCAGTCGCGCTGACAATCAAGCACGCAATGAATCTCGTGATCGAAGAATACGTAGGCGAGGAGCGTTGATCCTTCAATATGACTGAGCAGCTGAGCAGCATAGTCGTACTCAAAGACAGAGCGGAATATCGCTTGCTGTCGGGCTCCGGTCAGCCGGAAGTAGTAAATTCCCGGGCCATGCAAAGTTTTCTGACGATTATCCATGCGTTGCTCTCAATATGCCTGTTCAGCGACCTGGACTATTCAATGCCTCGAATAGTGGTGCAGATATGCTCTAAGACTAGTGCGTTTAGCAAGTTTCGCCAGTCTCCGGGCAGGGCCTTTCTTTGCAATATCTCAGACAGCGCGGTATATATGGCGACATTTACAGGAGACTCAATATGCCATCGTTTGACGTAGTATCAGAAGTAGATAAGCACGAAGCACAGAATGCCGTTGATCAGGCGAACCGCGAACTGAGTACCCGTTTCGATTTTCGTGGTGTCAGTGCCAGCTTTGAGCTGAAAGATTTTGTTGTCACTATGATCGCTGATAACAACACTCAGCTTGATCAGATGAAGTCTATGCTGATCAGCGCCATGATTAAGCGCTCTATCAAAGCGAACTGCCTCGAATTTTCTGATCCTCAGGGAACTGGGAAACAGGTGAAAATTCTGGCAACCATGCGTCAGGGGATCGATAAAGATCTGGGCCGGAAGATAGCTAAGCTGATTAAAGACAGCAAAATTAAGGTTCAGGCCAGTATCCAGGGCGATACCGTGCGGGTGCAGGGTAAGAAACGCGATGATCTGCAACAGGTTATGGCGATGCTTCGTGGCGAAGAATCCATCGATATGCCACTGGCATTCAAGAACTTTAAAGACTGATATTTATGAGCGGGATGCCGCTGACGCAGCTGCTACGTGAACCTCGTCTGCGGATGATCTTTTTATTAGGCATCTGCAGTGGTTTTCCCTGGGTTCTGATTGGCTCGGCAATGACTGGCTGGCTGACCGATGCAGGTTTGTCCCGTACCAGCATCGGGCTGTTTGGTTCTATTTTCTTCGTATACGCCATTAATTTTCTTTGGGCGCCACTCGTCGATGGTTTTCAGCTGCCTGTTTTCAGGCGTTTAGGTGACCGCAAATCCTGGATTGTGTTTCTGTTGCTGGTAATGACACTGGCATGTTGGGGCATCAGTCAGATTTCTCCGCAGGCCAGCATGGTCTGGCTGAGCATATTGGCCATGACGATTGCACTGGCATCAGCGACCTGTGACATCGCTATTGATGGATTCAGGGTAGACAGTTTCGATCCAGAAGCTGAAGAGGCACTTATTCCCTATGCCGCGGCGTTCGCTACCAGCGGCTGGTGGACGGGATACAGCCTGCTTGGTGCGGCGGCGTTTTATATGAAAGGCCTGTCGTCGATGGACTGGGCCGATGTGTTTTTCTATCTGGCTATGTTTTGTCTCTTCATTACCGCACTGGTGATGGTATTAGTAGAGCGCGATAACCGCCGTCGCGAAAAACTTGAGAGTCGTGTTGCTGGTCTGAGTCTGCGTGCTCAGCTGCAGTTTACGCTGATTGAGCCTTTCAGAGCCTTGCTTCGCCGTTATGGCAGCACGATTGTACTTTTACTGCTCTCTTTTTTGTTTACGTTCAAAATGGGCGAGGCATTTCTTGGCCGTATGTCGATTACTTTCTATAAGGAAATCGGTTTTACAGACGCCCAGATTGCAACTTATTCCAAGATGGTAACCTGGTGGGTAACCATCGTATTCAGTCTGATCGGTGCGTATTTTAATCAGAAGCTGGGTATCTTCAGGGGGCTCCTGATCGGTGGTCTGGCGATGGCCGGAACCAATCTCCTGTTTGCCTGGATTGCCGTTACCGGGCCTCTGGAGAGTCTCTATCTGTTTGCTGTGATTGCGGATGGATTTACCAGCGCGTTTGCGACGGTTGTGTTGGTGAGCTTTGTTACTCTGCTGACTGACCGGGTATTTTCAGCGACTCAGTACGCTTTGCTGGCATCGATCGCGAATTTTGGCAGGACGACAGTGTCAGGTGCCAGCGGTTATGTGGTCGATTACCTCAACGGTGACTGGGCGACCTTCTTTGTATTAACCACCCTGATGGTCTTACCGAGCCTGGTGATTCTCTGGTGGTTGATTCGTCTGTTGCAGGCCCGCAACTTCTTGTCCCGTGACTAAGAGCGTAGCACTCAGTGGAAGTCGTGCGACTGTACTTTCAGCCGCTCCAGTGAACCACTCAGATCGAGTAGCCGGTATGCAATCATATGGGTAATGCCGCTTTCGGGGTCTTGCTCAACTTTGCCGTATACCTGTAATAACTGTGCATGAATCAAAGTATCCAGCTGACGTTTTGCCGTAGCCAGCCAGACCACAATATTCGAGCAACCGGTTTCATCTTCGAGCGTAATAAAGGTCACGCCTGCTGAGGTTCCGGGGCGTTGGCGACACGTGACAATACCGCTGATATAGCTTTCGTCTCCGTGTTTCAGTTGTTTTAAACCTTCTGCTGTCACACTGTTCCCTAAGAGACCCTGTTCACGCAGAACTTCCATTGGATGGCGCCCTAAAGTCACGCCCAGGCTCTGATAATCTTCCAGTAGATTATCGACTTCATCTGGCGCTGCCAGCTCCCAGTCTGTGGCTTGTGAAAGGTTCTCAATAAGGTCGGGTTGATAAGATGCCGCAGCGGGTTCAGCGGCTTGCCAGCGTGCATGGTAACGATGCTCACTGAGAGCACCGAATGCACCTGAAGAAGCCAGCGCCTCACGCTCTTTACGATTGAGCTGAGCAGCCTGGGTGCAGTCAGAAATGCTTTTGTATCCCGTCTCGGGTCGGGCTGCTAACACTCGCACCGCTGCCTCTTGGTTCATGCCTTTTACCAGACGAAAGCCAAGCCTGACTGAGCCATCAGGGAGTGCTTCGTGGTCCCAATGGCTGTGATTAACATCGACCGGATAAACCATAACCCTATGATGTCGCGCATCATTGATCAGCTGAGCTGGGCTATAAAACCCCATAGGTTGGCTATTGAGTAGGGCCGCCAGAAATACGCCAGGGTGATGACATTTCAGCCAGGCAGTCAGATACACCAACAAGGCAAAACTGGCGGCGTGAGATTCTGGAAAACCGTATTCACCAAAGCCTTCGAGCTGGCGCTGAATTCTCTCTATGTAGGCTTCTGAAAATCCATTTTTAAGCATGTTTTCACGCAGACGATTCTGTAGTCTGTGCATGTGACCTTTCTTTCGCCAGCTGGCCATGGAGCGTCTTAATTGATCGGCTTCAGAGGCAGTAAAGTCTGCGGCGACCATGGCAAAGGCAATGACTTGTTCCTGAAATAATGGCACTCCATGGGTGCGTTCAAGAATCGGCCTGAGCTCAGGGAGTGGATAATCTGCGGCCTCGTGGCCATTACGTCGCTTTAAATAAGGGTGCACCATATCACCATGAATGGGGCCCGGCCGTACGATCGAAACCTGGACCACCAGGTCGTAATAACAAGCTGGTTTCAGGCGTGGCAGCATATTCATCTGAGCACGACTCTCGACCTGAAAGACCCCCACGGAATCTGCTTTCTGCAGCATTTTATACGTCGCCGGGTCTTCACGCGGAATGTCACTGATCTGCATTTCTAAATGATTCAGGCTACGACGTATCGCTGTCATCATGCCCAGGCCAAGAATATCCACTTTCATCAGACCAAGCGTTTCCAGATCGTCTTTATCCCACTGAATCACCGTGCGCTCTTTCATGCTGGCATTTTCGACCGGAACTAATTCATGCAGACAACCTTCGGCAATAACAAAGCCACCAACATGCTGTGACAGGTGGCGAGGAAAACCCAGAATCTCTTGAGTCAGTGAACGAAGGCGTTGCGTTAAAGGGCTTTGATCGGAGTCTGGATAGACATGATCCATCCATTCGTGACCGTGATAGCGGCCAGCGTAGCGGGCAACAATACGGTCCTGCTCTGCAGTATTGACTCCCAGTGCTTTTGCGACATCACGCAAAGCACTACGCGGACGGTAACGGATGACAGTAGCTGCGAGTGCAGCACGCTCGCGCCCGTATTTCTGATATATGTACTGAATAACTTCTTCACGTCGCTGGCTTTCAAAATCAATATCAATATCTGGCGGTTCGTGGCGCTCTTCTGAAATAAAGCGTTCAAAAAGTAGTTGTACCTCTTGCGGATTTACTTCGGTCAGAAATAAACAATAACAGACCACGGAATTGGCCGCGGAACCACGTCCCTGACACATGATATTTTTTGAGCGGGCGAACTGGACGATATCGTAGAGGGTGACAAAGTAATGCTCGTATTCTTTCTGTGCGATCAGGCGAAGCTCTTTATCGATGGTTTGTTGGATATGAGCAGGGGTACCTTCAGGGAAGCGGATTGTCTGGCCTTTTTCTACCAGAGTTTTGAGATATTCCCGGGCGCACAGACCATCAGGAACTGAATCTGTGGGGTAAAGATAGGAAATTTCATCAAGATTAAATGTGCATTTATTAGCGACGCTGACGCTTTCCTGTAGCCAATGTTCAGGATAAAGATGTGATAATTTTTTAAGAGACCGTAAGTGACGCTCGGCGTTTGCGTATAAGCGATGTTTTATCTGCTGAACCGGTTGGTTCATACGTATAGCTGTCAGGCAGTCCTGTAAGCTGTGCCGTGACGGGTGGTGCATATGTACATTGCTCGCTGCGACAACAGGCAGGTCGAGGGTATCTGCCCAGCGGGCGATATCGATATAGTGATGGGCATCAAATTCATCCAGCGTCCGCTCTCCCAATAGCCACAGACGTTGATGAAAATGTCGGATTAATGCTGCGTACTCAGAGAGTATCTCTTGTTCAGCTGGCTGCCAGAGCAACAGACAATGTTGCAAATCAGTGAGCTGTGCGGGCGTAAACGTATAATGCCCTTTTTCTGCCTGACGCCGGCATTGAGTAATCAGTGTTGAGAGTTCAGCGTACGCTTTGCGCCCGGTAACGAGCACAATATAGAGGCCACTGGCGTGACGAAATTCGCTACCAATAATCAGCTTCAGTGACAGATTTTCTTCTTTAATGGCCCGGTGGGCGCACACAACGCCTGCGAAAGAGCATTCATCGGTCAGAGCCAATGCCTGATAGCCAAGATCAGCGGCTTGCTGGACTAATTCTTCGGGATGAGAAGCGCCCCGAAGAAAGGTAAAGTTACTCAGACAGTGAAGCTCAGCATATGGCGTAGTCACGGAGTGTCAGCCTATGAAAAATAGCCATGCAGAAACCAACGTTTCTGGTCATCCCTGAATACCCAGAGCAATTGTTCATCCTGCATAACCTGATAATAATCCCGGCGCGTCATCCAGCTATCCCACCAGCCGCTGGTTATGCGCAGAGGGCCTTGGATAATGTCTGCGGGAGGAGGGTAGGGAACTGGCTCAGGCAGCAACCAGATAGGCCAGTCTCCGGTTCGGCTCAGGCTGTCTGTTACGCTTTCATCTGCGGGCTGTGCTTGCCATGAAGCTTCTGGTCGCGGGTCTCCAGTGCTTTGCAGTACCGACACCTGGCTGGCTGATAGCCTGGCTTGTAAGCGGTTAATCAGACTGCCTGACAGAGGCGTCTGGTCGTCTGTTGCAAGGCATGATGCCTGCTCATGCTGTCTTGAAGTGAACTGGGTGACACTAAGCTGAAGCTCAGTGACCGGGGCCCGCAGAGACTGCTTATCCAATTGATAACGGCACAGTTGTAACAGTTCTTCATAGCGGTATTCATGGTTGGCAAAGCTGAATAGCCAGCGGGTTTCCGGAGGTTCTCTGTGTAACAGACGTAAGGCCAGCCAGCGGACTGAAAGCTGATGGTGGTGGAGAAATCCACAGAGGCTGTCGAGCAGACGAGCCAATGGAAAAAATAGCCCATTTCTGTGCTCGGCATCATGACTGAATATGACTTTCTCAGAGAATTTCAGCGGCGGAGTAAAAAGACTAGAGGGCGGTTTTTGCTGTCCGTGCAGTTGCTGCAGTTGTTGCATCAACTGCGGACAGATACGACGACCAGTTTCTGCGAGTGGCAGTTGTAATAACTCTCCCAGATGCTGAATACCCAGTCGCTGTAATGCCAGCAGCTGTGCATCGTTGAGATGCAACTTATCCAAAGGAAGTGTCTGTAGCGCATGCTGTTGTTGTGCGGTATTCAGAGAGAGTGTCTGTACATCAGCGAGTGCCTGCCAGCGCGCAGAAACAGGCGTCAGGCCTAAGCCATATTGCAGTGGCCACTGATGCTGCTGACAGCCGTCTTTGAGCGTGTTAACGAAGGCTTCAATGCCACCAAACAGCCTCAGCATGCTTCCTGCTTCGAGCCATAAGCCGTCCGCTGGGTCGGGAAATATCTGTGCAGAGTAGCGATATGCCCACAATGCCCTTTGTTGCAGTAACTGCTCTGCGTATTCCTGGTTCAGGGTATGACAGACAACTTCCGGACACAGAAACAACGCACTGGCGAGGGGCATGTCTGGGCGAATTCCACATTGCTTTGCAGCCGCTGATACCTGAACGACCCGCTGCTGATCCTGAGTAATCACAATAACCGGGCTGTGATAATCATGGACCAGACTGTGCAGGTACATATCCGGAAAGTAGAGATAGAGCCAGGCGTTCATGGGCTTAACCTGTTCGGGTTGCGCTGTTCAGTGACAGTGAAAAGGCATTACCCGGCCAGCGTCCCCGACGTTTAATAAAGCGCAGGTTTGCCTGTTCTGCTGAGATTCGTGTGACCTGAAGCCTCAATGGTGCGGCTGAAGCGCTGTTCTGGTGTCTGGCGTCGGGCCATAGCCAGCAGAAGTTCTTACTTGCTTCGCAGGCCAGTTGAATCCTGCGAATGCTGTTAGGGTCCGATTCAGGCAGCCATCCCATGACGGCGCTGCAGTGACCAGACCGAAGCCCTTCTTCGACGCACCAGAGTGCTTCTTTGCGATCTTTGGGGTGCACCATCAACAGTCGTCGGGTATCTATTCCTGCCATTGTCAGGGCTGGCGCGTAGGGAATAGCAGGAGGAGCTACCATCATGATCCACTGCTGTTGATGACTTAATGTCGCCAGCACGGGTAGCAGAATGTGCATATCACCGCAGCCGTACCTATGAGGGTAAATCTCGCAGACCTGGCCAGCTTGCCAGCCCCCTTGTGGGAGTTCACGGTTCAGCTGCTGATACCCAGAGGAGATGACGCTGGCACTGCTACAAGGTTGCTGAGCCGCCTGCCATACCAGTCCTTTGTTCAGAGCCTGGTCGAGAGGGTAACTCAGACCGGATGACGAATGTGATTGTGTCGCTGGCATACCTCTCTCCTTTATGTGTTTTTATATACAGTACTGTATATAAAAACAGTATTCAAGGGGGTGGCTACGACAGAGCGTGAAAGACGCAGAAAAAAAGGGCCTCGCAGGCCCTTTCTCAGTTCAGTACTTGTCTTGGTCGGCGTACGCTTACCGGTCAGTCGGTGGCATAAATAATAACCAGATCTTCCGGTAGGTCTGTGTCCGCAGTGAGATAGCCAATGCTGCTTGGTGTATTAAGAAGATACTGAACCATCGCCTCCTCTGAATTGACTATCTGAGGCGGCGGGCGGCGACCAGTAAACTTCATTTGAGCCCAATAAGACTGAACCCGGGAGTCAGACAGGCCGACGATCTTGATGTTAAACAGACTGCGCGTACGACTGCCGGGAGGTAGGGCTACAGGCTGCAGATCACGACCCACCGAAGCCCCCATAAACAGATTGCGTATCTGTTCACGGGATAATCGCACGCCGGTATTGTCGGAATGCGTCACAATAATGATCCGCTCACTGGCGAAGGCAGCAAATGCTCCTGGTGCAGACAATAAGGTCAGCGCCAGTAAAGAGCTAAATATGAGTCTCATCAGAAGATCCACTCCCACGCCACTTGGTAGAGGTAGGCATTTTCAGTGGAGTCATTTGATGATGGGCTCATAAAGAAACCGCTGCGGCTTCGTGACTCTTCAAGCAGAGTTATTTCTGCTTTCAGTGCCATATTCATCCGAAAGTCCCAACGTGTTCCCAGGGTGTAGCTATCCAGGTTGCCATTCGGTGTGCTGGCAAATACCTGGTAGTAGGCCGTTGATAACATATCCTGCTGCGGGTTTCCGGTCGGGGGCATCGGCAGCTCGTTCGACATTTTGACTGCACTGTATTCGCTGCGGCTGTATGTCGCGTGCAGTGTCCAGTCGTTGATAACCCGACCTGCCATCAGGTAGTAACCCGTGATCTCAGGAGCAATTTCGTACCCTGTGACTATGTTGACCCATTCTGCTTTATAGAATGAATTTAACGTGTCGTAGCTGAGAGATGTCTGCAGAGCGTATACATTACCGGAAGATTCCAGACTTTTGGCGCTGTCGTTGTAGCCGAGGGCATACAATTGTGAGCGCAGTTCAGATACATTCGGGATCTCGGTCGTGTTGTGCGCCTGATGGTATGACATGCGTAAAGACAGGTTATTGCGATTAATCGTAGCGACGATCCCCGCCAGGTCTTCAACTTCTGTTTCAACGTCTACTTTTGTGCCGGCAAGGAACAAATCGCCTTTGAAGTATCCATAGTAAGCTTCAAGGTTGAGGGCCAGAGAGTTACCGGCGTGATAATAACTGGCACTGGCGCCATTAAAATTAGAGAACAGGTAATTGTTGTAAACCTGCACAGGTGCGGTTACCCATGGATAGCTGTAGCCAACGTCGTAACCGTCGCTGTAAATAAAAAACGGTGTACGCAGTTTCCCAGCCCTGAAGTGCCATGCGCTGCTTGGCTGGTAACTCAGGTAAGCCCACTCCAGCCCGCTGTCACGATCGTCACTGGTATGTGCGACAAACTGGCTCGAAACGGACAGTTTATCGTTGAAGGAATAGGATGGCTGTACTGCTAACAGTGATTGCTCATCCAGAGATACTTCATTGGTATAGCCATCGAAACGTCGGCTGCTGTGGCTGAGGTAGCCACCAATGACGCGGGCAAAGCCCGAGATTTCCAGATTGTCGGTCAGTTTTTCTGCATAGCATGCCTCTGCACTCAGAAGGAGGGCAGATACAACGGCAGCAACACCGGGTATTTTTATCATTATATGGTTGCTCCAAGTTGCGTCAGAGTACTCAATGTCGGCTCTGTTGCAGGAGTATAGTAATCAATTCTGCCCATACAGCTTGCGGGATGTCCCACTTCTGACAGTTTGGCCTAATATGTCATATAAGTGATAGGCTGAGAAGGATAAATATCATTCCTTAACGGCCAGACATTGAACTTATAGTGAACTATGATCTGATGGCAGGTATAAAAATTTACGACGTCAGGGAACAGAGAGAGTTACATGCTGATTAGAAGCATCAGAACGGCGGTAATGCTATTGAGTCTTATCTCGATTGCACTGGTCGCTACTTCTGTATTTTATTCTGCCCTGCGCGAGCATCGGGAGCTTTACACCCGTTATGTTGAAAGCGATCTCCGTGCACTCTCTGACAACATGGCCAGCGACCTGGTTGGGATTCTCAGTAAGTCGGATCATTTCTTCGACCTGAAGCGTTATCTGCTGAGCCTTGAGCCTTACGAAAATGTGGTGGGTGCCGCCATTTTTGACCCGCAGTGGAACGTACTTGAACTGTATGCTGGCCAGGCCATGCTTGAGAGCCAGGGTGATTTCCCCGTTGATTTCACGGACTGGAAGTTTTTCGAGTCTGGTGTACTACGCGACGACGGACGTCTGATTGCTGTCCGACGTATCGGCGAACCACCTTTGGTGATGGGGCATCTGGCCCTGATCGTTGACCTTGAGGGACCACTGCTTTCCAGCACTATCAGCCTGGCATTACGTATTCTTCCTGTCGCGATTGCTGTGATCCTGATCATGGTGGGTCTGTTCTATGTACAGGCCAGCCGTTGGTTGTGGCCTTTGACTCAGTTATCTGAATTTGCCCGAAAAGTTCAGGAGACCAAAGACTATCGACTCAAGATCCCTGTATACGGTAAGTACGAGGTGTCGTCGTTAACGCAGGACATCAACAATATGATGGATGCGATCCGTGTTGAGTCCGACATAAATCAGGAGTATGTCGAACTTCTGGAACAGCGCCGGGAAGAAATGGAATACCTGGCGAACTACGACAGCCTGACGCGTCTGCTTAATCGTCAGAGTTTTATGGGCATTCTCGATGCTTCATTACGTGAATTGCGTGATAGCAAGGAAGGCGACCTGGTAGTCATGTTCGTCGATCTCGACGGTTTCAAAGAGGTCAACGATACGCTGGGCCACGAGGTCGGTGACAAACTGCTGGTTGAGGTTGCGGAGAGGCTGAAATCGTACATCCCGAGAGAAGACGTTGTCAGTCGTCATGGCGGTGATGAATTCCTTGTTTTGTGTCGAACCTCTCCTGATCATCCGGAGAATATGGCTGAAGACATTGTCAGTGGTCTGAGAGCGACTTTTCTGATTGATTCATGGGAGGTCCGGATCAGCGCCAGCGTCGGTATTGCGCGGGCGTCCGAAGGCGGTTTTGATACGCAGGACACGATACGTAATGCCGATGTCGCCATGTACGTTGCCAAAAAAGAGGGTAAGTCTCAGTACTGCTTCTTCCAGGAAAATATGCTCATAGAGCATCAGCGTAAAATTGACATTGCTAATGCCATTGAGCCGGGTCTGGAGCGTGGTGAGTTCTACATCTGTTATCAACCCAAGGTCAGCAGTGACGCTGAACCCCGGGGTGTCGAGGCACTGGTGCGTTGGAACAGCCACTCGCTGGGCAGAGTGGCGCCATCAGATTTTATCCCTATTGCTGAACGCTCAGGCAAAATTTCTGCGCTCACCGACTGGGTTGTTGAGCGTGTCTGCCGCGATGTTGCGGATTACTTTCAGGACCTTCCTGTTCCGATACTGGTTTCTCTTAATCTGTCGGCATACGATCTTAAGCGCTACCAGTTCTCTGATTTTATCCGCAGTACGTTTGAAACCCATTCTGTTCGTCCTGAGCTCATTGAGTTTGAAGTGACGGAGCATGCGTATCTCGATAATCTTGAGATGGCGAACCGATTCTTCAATGACATCAGCGAACTTGGTTGTCGCGTCGCGTTAGACGACTTCGGCACAGGGTATTCGTCGCTCAGTTACCTGACTCGTATTCCTATCGATCTGATCAAGATTGATAAACAGTTTGTTGAGAATATTGGCCTTACAGCCCGCGATGATGCATTGGTTTTAACCATTATTGAGATGGCAAAGCGTCTGGGGATAGAACTGTGTGCAGAGGGTGTAGAAACCGAAGCTCAGCGTGATTTTCTGAAGATTCACGGTTGTAACCTGATGCAGGGATATCTGTTTGACCGCCCTCAGGAACTTGAACAACTTAAAGCTATTTTTGCTACAACAATCTCGGAACAGTCAGGCGTGCTCACGCACCGATAGTCGTTCACCAATACACTGACTCAGCACCGAGAAATCCTCCGCTGCCCGTGATTTTGGCGCAAAACCAATGACGGGCTGGCCTTTTCTGAATGCGTCAGCAAGGCGTATATCGGTCCGTATGGCGGGTAATATCCGGTCGTGACCAAAGTGTCGACTGACTTCTTCCATCACTGCTTTATGATGCTTCATGGTTTTACTGGCCATGGTGGGCAAAAAGCCAGCCAGTTGAAGTTTAGGGTTATTACTGAGCTTTACCGAGTGCATAAGTCTGACCAACTGTTTAATCCCCTGGTAGGACAGGAAATGCGGCACGAAAGGTACGACAACCCAGTCGGCAGCCATTAACGCATTCATTAACAGCTGATCCTGCGAAGGAGGAGTGTCCATCAGAACAACATCAAAGCGATCATCAATTTTATTCTGGCGCAGTGCTTCATCCAGCTGAAGCTGACTTTCACCGGCGTTGTTGTGGTCAAATGTCGGATCAGCGGGGGACAGCCATAAGCCGGGATAATCACTCAGTACGATGGAGTCATTGAGTGTCTGGTGATTGCCTCGGAAGATATCGTGAACAAAGGGGGCAGAGGGCTTAATACCGAGCCCAGCGGCGCAATGAGACTGAGAGTCAAGGTCAATAATCAGTACCCGGAAGCCGTGTTCGGCCAGCCCGGCTGCCAGATTCACTGATACCGTTGACTTTCCAGTGCCTCCCTTACGGTTACAGATCGCGATCCGGACAGCCATGTCGTGATTACCTTTCTCAGAACAGTTCGATGGTTGGGCGCTCGTCTTTGCTTTCAGTCGCTTCACCTGTCACGACCGATTGATGAGTATCCGCCTGAATCTGCATGGTATAAATTTTCTTCAGGGCTTCTGCGACATCACTAAGGTCCAGCAATGGGTGGTCAATTTCACCAGCCACGGCCTGGCTCAGAAGACGAAAGCGTTCTTCAAGCAGTTCAAGGCCATGCTGAACGTGTTCAATCTGCTGTCTTGAAACATCCTGAAATTGAGATTCGCTCAATACATCCATGACAGAGTTGCGCACGAGATCAATCGCTTCTTCGGTGTTGCCGGATAAGTGATCCAGTGCACTGACCGCCTGTTCGAAGTCTTTAGAAATAGAGGAAACGGCATCGGTAATATTGGCAAGCCAGTTCATTTCATCCGCTGTTTTTTCACTGCTGACAGCCATTTCTTTCAGCTGACTTTCAACGGTATTCGAAACCTGAAGAACACTGTCCTCGATTTTTCCTGCAGCGTCTTCAATCTGCATAGATAGAGTACGCACTTCATCGGCAACAACGGCAAAGCCACGACCGGCTTCGCCAGCACGGGCGGCCTCGATGGCGGCATTTAATGCCAGAAGGTTGGTTTGTTTAGTCACATCCCGGATCAGGCCAATCAGGGGTTTAAAGCTTTCAACCTGAGTAACAACATCCCGGATCGCCTGCTCTTCTTTTTCACGCTGCTGCTCATGAATTTCCCGGTAACGCGTCATTTCGCTGAGCAGTTCCTGACTGCGTTTGATAATGTTGTGGGCATTTTCACTGATGTCATCAGCTTCGGATTTACCCATGTTCAGTGTCTGAAGAAACATCTGCGAACGGTCATTAATTGACATCAGACGTTCCATAATTGTGGTTGCTGCTTCTTCGGTGACTTCGTTCGTTTTGCTCAGGTGGGCGTTAAACAGTGCAGCAATCGGACTGAAGCTGATTAATACGTTCCGTAGGTCGGCCAGCATTTGCTTTTCGGCAGCCGACAACACCATCATGGGTTCAGCTTCGTCAAAATTACTTTCGCGGCGTGGGGCTTCATCTCCTGTCATTCTAGCGACAAACCATTTTACCCAAATGCGATTAAAGTGGATGATGGCGAATGTTAAAAATGAGAGAAACAGTGCTCCACCAATCGCATTAGCATCGAGAATATCGGAAAATATGCCGCCCAGAGTACGGTGCCCTGTTGCCAGTACGATCAGAAGAATGAATGGGACGAGAGCGTTGCCAAGCAGAGCAAGGCGATTCCGTTTTATGCGTAGCGGTATCAGATCAGTATCTTGTTTCATATCACCTCCGCGCTCAGGCGCCTGGCAGAACCTGTTTAATAATTTTTGCCAGATCCATAGCGGGAACAGGTTTTACTAACCAACCTGTAGCTCCAAGGCGTTTTGCCTGGTCACGTTTTGACGATTCACTCTCTGTTGTGAGCGTGAGAATCGGCGTAAATCGGAATTTAGACATGGCCCGGAGAGCCTGTATCAGCTCCATACCTCCCATTCTGGGCATGTTCATGTCGGTAATGATCAGGTCAGGGTTCATGCTGTTCAGACGGTCCAGAGCTTCAACGCCATCAGATGCGGTTTCGACTCTGAAGCCATTCATTTCGAGTGATGAACGCACACTCATCAGCATAGTGGCAGAGTCATCAACAACAAATATCAGTTTACTCATTACTGTGCTTCCTGTTTTGCCAGCAGTGGTTCAATCCAGCCCCTGAATGAGGTATCTGCAGGCCAGGCGTTGATTGTGCGCCGGGCGGATGTCAGGGTTTGCAGCGCTGCAGTGTGCATGTGCTCGCATTCTCCTAGGTCAATCTCGCCTTGCGGATGAGCTATCAGCCACTCCTGCAAGTCATCAACCTCCTGGATGGTTACCACAGATTTCAATATTGCTCTTTCTTCACTATAGTCGATAGCCATCAGAGTACCTCCTTAAGATTCAGGACCATCAGAACTGAACCATCACCAATCAAAGCTGCGCCAGAATAGGCCTGCATTCCGGAAAGCACGCCGGTCATCGGTTTCTGGATAATATCGACCGAACCGCGGAAGTCGTCGACGACCAGACCAATGACGTCATTACCGACCCGTGCTACGAGCACCGCGTGCTCTTCTTCTTCGTTGATAATCTGCTCGGCAGGCAGAGCCAGTAGCTCGTTCAGTGACTTGAGCGGCACAATACGATCCCGTAGTACCGTTGTTTTGACGTGCTTAACCGTGTGAATGTCAGAGCGTGGTACGCGGACGGTTTCGAGCACCTGATCCATCGGGATACCCATCAACTGGTTGTCTGATTCGATGATCATGACCCGGGTCACAGCGATCGACATAGGCAGGGATATGCGGATACGAGTGCCCTTATCAACCTGGCTTTCGAGTGCCATGGTGCCGTTCACTTTATCGACCGCGCTGCGAACGGCATCCATACCTACTCCGCGACCTGATAAGTCAGAGACCTCGTCGGCGGTTGAAAAACCCGGCATCAGTACCAGATTGACGGCTTCTTTATCGGTCAGGCGTTGACGGGTAGCCTCATCGATCAGTCCTTTCTCAAAGGCTTTATTACGTATAACTTCAGGATCAATACCTTTACCGTCGTCCTGTATCTCGATCATTACCCGGTCAGCTTCCTGAGATGCTCGTATTGTCAGACTGCCGGTTGCGGGTTTTCCTTTCTGTTTGCGGACGTCCGGTGCTTCTATACCGTGATCCAGGCTGTTGCGGACAATATGAATCAATGGTTCTGCCAGAGATTCGATAATATTCTTGTCGGCCTCGGTATCCTCACCCTCTATAACGAGCTGCACGTCTTTGTTCAGGCGTCGGGAAATATCGCGTACGAGGCGAGGGAAGCGCATAGAAATAAATGAGAACGGCATCATGCGAATCTGCATGATGGAGTCCTGCATTTCTTCTGCGATACGGTTTACAACAGCAAACTGCTCCTTAATCTCGCGGGCGAGGTCGCGCAGTCCATGTTGTTCCTCCGCGCGCTTGGCCAGGAAAGGAAGGGCATTCTTAGCGACCGTCATTTCGCCAATCAGGTTCATGAGACGGTCGATTTTTTCTTGATCTACTTTAACGCTTTTCGATGGTGCGACTGCAGGTTCGGGTTTGAATGAGGACGCCTTGTCTGCGGTCTGTTTCTCTGCCGGTGTCTCGACTGGAGCAGTGGCTGCAGGAGCCTGTATCTCTGGTTGTTCAGTTGTCTCTGTATCCTGAGATTCAGTATCTTCTGAGGACCCTTCCGCGGCCTCATCGGCAGTACTTTCGTCAGAACTTTCGTCAGGGTTTTCTTCGCCCGATTCCTCAGAAATGTCTGTTGCTTCCATGTCTGTATCTTCTGGACCCTGCTGGGTATCCAGATTATCTGGATTACGTGACTCGTCTTCAGCGCTATTGCTCTCTGAACCCGCGCCAACTGCGCTGCAGGCGCCCGGAATGACTTCGTTGATCCAGTCAGCCAATGGCTCAGTATTGCCAGACAGTGCAGCGTTAACAGCTTCTTCCAGTGCTGGGATCAGACTACTGAGCCCCAGACTTGCTGTTGTCTTTATCAACACATTGCAAGTGGCGCGCAGGCGTCCCTTGGCCCAATCGACGGTCGGGTCGAGCTCCAGAATGCGCCCCTGAGTTCTTACAATATGTTCGAAGGCCTCCCTGTCGTCTTCGACGAGGGCATCGAGCAGATCCTCAGTATCTGCGCCGGATAAATCAGTGGTTGACTCGGTATACGTATCTAGGCGGCTTTCTTCAGGCTCGTGTTCTTCTTTTCTTTCTTCGATTTTTTCATCGGGCTCCGGCTCTGAGAAGCGATAACCACTCAGATGCTGATTGTGTCGAAGTCGCTGACAGACAACGATCAATGCTTCTTTTGCCTCATTTTCCTGAGCGTCTGTGTCACTGGTGATTGCGATAACCCATCGCAGCGCAGCAGCAGCCTGTAGATCTTTATTCAGCAGTTCGAGTGCCGTTGTTGCGATATCGGAAGCCGTATCAAACTGGATGGCTTCTACAGCATCGCAGAGAGCATCCACGGTATCTTCTGGAAGCGCATCGTTCTGGTCATCGCCGCTCAATAGTAATAAATGATGGCTGCTCAGCTCTTCAATATCGGTTTGCTCAGTAACGTAGCGATAGTGCTCATGAAGCTCGTCCTCGGAAGCGTTGCTCAGTAGTGTAAAAGTACTGACGCACTGATAAGGATCGAGATCGTTGATGTCTTGAGTTGCGCAGGCATTCTCGACTTTGCCCCAAAGTACGCCAGGCGTACTGCGTGCCGTATGCAGAGGATCGTCACCCTGAAAGAAGCACTCTGCCAGAGGAGAGTATTTTACTAACCAGATAGGTTCGTCAGGGCTGCTCGCTGTCCATGCCTCAATCAATGTATCGACCGGAAGAACTTTTAACAGGCTATGTTCTGGAGGCAGACCCTTTGCGCGGGGAGGGCGACGTTTAGATGATCCACCGGCGGATTTTTTCTGTGCTGTTGCTTTCTTCGTTTTAGTCGCTGCTTTTTTAGCTTTTTGCGGCTCGTTAGCAGCGCCAGAGTCGGTAGCCTCAGCGTTTGCTTCAGAATTGTTGCCGTCAAGGTAGGCTCTCAGATCTTTTGAGAGTTGTGTCGCTGCTTTGCTGTCTGAGACCGGTTCACCATTGTTCTCTTCAAGGCTATCGCAGAAGCTACTGACGTAATCCATGGATTCAAAGAGCAAGTCGGTTAATGCCTGGTCCCATATCTCAGGACGCTCTCTGGCTTCTGACATAACGTCTTCACCAGCGTGGAGTACGCGCGTCAGATCCGGAAATTCAAACAGACCTGTATTGCCTTTCAGCGTATGAACGATTCTGAATAATTCGTTCAGGGTAGTTTGTTTGTCGTCTGCTTTTTCAACCTCGAGAAGCTGCTCACTGATGCTTTGCAACAGGTCGCGGGTTTCAGAGACGAATTGTTGTAGTAAAGGACTCATACGCTTTCCTCTCCCACGAGCAGACGGACGTAGGTCATCATCTGCAGGGGTTTAATGGGCTTCACCATATAAAGATTTGCGCCTGCGGTGAACGCCTTGGTGTGATCCAGTTCGGCGGCCTCTGTCGACACCATAATGGCGGGTGCCTGATCGATATCTTCAGATCTGAGCTGCATAAGAAACTCATACCCATCCATTTTCGGCATATTAATATCGACTATGTAGAGGTCGAACGTATTCTCCAGAGCCTTTTCCAGAGCTTCGAGGCCATTGACGGCTTCATCGACAACGTATCCGGCGGCCTCAAGTACATTGCGGTGATACATACGCACTGTGCTGGCATCATCTACGATAAGAACTTTCATTATTTTGCCTCCAGTGGTCGTTGATACACGATGGCTGCCGGGAATTTTTTGACCCGATAAAGTGGAGAGATACGTCCCATTGATTCGGTGTGTCCAAGGCAGATATAGCCACCGGGAGACAGGGCTTCAAACATATATTCAGCGGCGACTTTTCGTGAAAGATCGTCGAAATAAATCAGCAGGTTGCGGCAAAAAATAATATCGATGTTCCGCATCGCACGAACATCAGCGGGCTCTGACAGATTGACACGAGTGAACTCGACGGCGTCACGTATATCTTCAATCACCTGTTGCCCTCCGGTAACATCGCGGAAGTAACGACGCTTCCATGTGCTGGGAACGTTGCGGATAGAGCGTTCTGAGTAAATACCGCGTTTAGCGGTTTCAAGTATCTGTGTGTCGATATCTGAGGCAATAAGCTCAACATCCCATTTATCAATACCATCCCACTCTTCCAGGAGATACATTGCGATGGAGTAGGGCTCTTCGCCTGACGATGAAGGGATACACCAGATTCTTATTGGCTTATTAGGGTCATGGCGAGTAATAACATCGGGTAGCATCGAATCAATGAGGCAACGGAACTGATAATCCTCACGCATGAAGTATGTTTCATTAACTGTGAGCAGGTTAGTCAGCTTCTGAAGCTCTTCACCGCTGGCCTGAAATCTCAGTGTTGTAAAATAGTGTCTGAAAGATTCGGAGTCGGTCGCTTTCACTCTCTCAGCAACGCGCTTATCGACGAAGTATCGCTTGCTCTTATCAAACTTAATTCCGGTCTTTCGGTAGAAAAATTCAGCGAACTTATCAAACTCCTGGTCGCTGATGAGTTGATCGCTCATATATCAGCTCCCGATGATTCTCTTGATGGCAAGGTCTGCAGCAAACTGGATGTAGGGTTCATCCGTAAAACGCTCTTTGAGTGCTAACAATGCCGGTTCTGATTTTTCGCTGCCTACTTCACCTAAAAGATCCACTGCGGTTGCACATACATTGACGTGCTCATCATCACGGATGACATCAATCAGCCACTGTTCTACGTCAGGATGGCACAGTGATTCGAGGATATTGACCGCAAAAATACGAACATCCGGATCAGGGTCATTGAGTAAGCTGGCCATAATTGATGCTACTTCCCTGGGCAGGTGCTTCATAGCTTCAATGGCTTCATTTCGCAGGCTCACATCCTCCGTGCGTAAGCAGCGAACCAGGCCGTTGACTGCCTCAGTGTCACCAATCTGAGTGAGAGAACTCAGGATAACCTGCTTAACAGACATATCTTTTTCTGCTTCCAGTTGGTCCAGAAGCATGACCGAAGCATGGGCGCATGAAACAATGTCCCGTGCCGCCCAACGGCGTTTCGATGGATCTTCTGAAATGAGATCCTTACTGATTTCGCTGCAGTCACGTTGGCTTGATTGCGTCTCTTCCGGTGCTGTAGTGTTTGATTTTTTTAATGCCATAACATTCTCCGGTTAATTAGACGCGAATCTGATAATTTCATTGGCAATAGCGTGAGCAGGTAGCACCTTTCCAGCCCCCCTGCGTTCGATCAGCTCAGCAGGCATGCCGAAGACAATGGCTGTTTCCGAACTTTCAGCAATGGTCTGAGATCCTTTATGGTGTAGTTCTGCAAATGCACGTGACCCATCGTGTCCCATGCCGGTAAGAAGAATGGCCATGACTTTCTTGGGGTCACAGTGGCGCATTGCAGACTTACCCAAGAGTTCGACTGATGGATGCCATAAGTATTCTTTATCTTCGGGTTTGCTCAGGGCGTATAGCTGACTGTTGCGGATGGCAATTGTGATATCGGCATTGCCTCGTCCGATGTAAATAGTTCCTGGGCTGAGAGGTGTGGCTTTATCCACTTCTTCAACTGACATCTGGCAGGCGCGGTCGAGACGGCTAGCCAGCGATTTAGTGAAGCTGGCGGGCATGTGTTGAGCGATGACAATAGGGGCGGCCAGATCTGAGGGCAGCGCCGGTAGAATATCTTCGAGGGTTCGTGGCCCGCCGGTGCTGACACCGATCAGAATGACTTTGTCTTTGACGCCAGTGGCTTTTCCCTGAACTGCCGGGGCAGGGCGTGCAGCTCGGGCTCTGGGTGCACTTGTTGGCGGTATGGCTGCCTGTTTTGTCTGAGAGCCTGATCTCAACTTCGCCTTTGTTGCTGATCTGACTTTACCTATCAGATCCGCGGCGACATCGTCCAGCGACATAGAAATAGTACCGCCGGGTTTCGCCACAAAGTCGATGGCGCCAAGATTCAGGGCCTCGAATGTGGCGAGGGCTCCTTTTTGAGTGAGTGAAGACAGCATGATGACCGGAACTGGACGTTCCGCCATGATCAGCGATAGAGCTGAAATGCCGTCCATTTCTGGCATATTAATATCCAGTGTTACTACATCGGGCTGGAAATCCCGGTTCATTTGTACGGCTTCGTTACCATTACGCGCGTGACGGATGGTGAAGTCGCCCTCTGATTCAAATAATTGTGTCAGATGGCGTCTCATCAGAGCAGAATCATCAACAATCAGAAGTTTTATCATGGTGTCAGTTTCCTCCAGCAGCACTTTCCAGTTGTTCTACCGACTCCTGATCGATGAGAGCATCAGGAGCAATCAATTGAATCATGCGCTTGCTATCACGAAGGTTGGCCATGCCAGAGAATATTTCACCGTGTTCCTCGGAAATTCTCGGTGATGGCTCAACGCAGCCATCTGGCAGGCGAAGAACTTCTGTGACCTGGTCGACGATAAAGCCAGTGCGGATTCCGTGAATCAGGAATACAACGATGCGCTGACGCTCAGAGCGTTCAGTGCTCTCGATTTCCAGGCGTCTGCGCAGGTCGACGACCGGCAGTACAATGCCGCGTAAATTGATAACCCCTTCAAGAAAATCCGGTGATTTAGGTACGCGGATGAGTTCATCCGGGATCCGCACTATTTCCTGAATGCTGGTGATCGGTACGGCGAATTCCTCACTATTCAGCTTAAACACCACGACCTGATTATCGTCTTCGACATCATCATCGTTGTAGTCGTGATCTGAGTTTTCCTGTTCAAGCATATTTTCCTCCGCTAACTCGCTGATGGTTTCCTGCAAGTTTCCGCTATCAAAGAAACGTTCGATGGATAGGATGGATACGAGTCTTTCACCGTCGTTCAGTCGGCATATGTCGGTAATATCCGAAAGCTCAGTTTCTTTGGCCAGAGCAGGAATCAGTGCTTCTACTGTATCTTTATTTATTCTCAGAACTTCGCTAACACTATCGACAACGATGCCGAGGAAATAGCCACCTGACGTGACCACAATGACCCGGCTTTTCTCGTCAGGATCTTTATCCATCAGGGCGAACATAGTGCGTAGGTCTACCAGGGGAAGCAGCTGATCACGCAAGTTCATCAGCCCGAGAATATGGTGGGGAGACCTGGGAACACTCGTAATTGATTCTGGCATCTGCACGATTTCTTTGACGTCATCGATATGGATGGCGTACTCCTGCCGGTCTACGCTGAAACTTACCAGCTGAATCTCATCACTTTCTTCTTCTACTTCTTCCTGATTCATACTGTCGTCGACTAAGCCATCCGACAGCATGCTGTTTTCGTTGGTCAGTTGTTCGAGATGCGCAAACTCATGCTCGATCAGTTGCTTGAAATCGACCACCATGACCATACTACTGGCCGCACTGTTTTTGATGACGCCTTTAAGGAGCGTCGTATCTACCGACGACTTAATTTTTGAAGCGTCTTCCAGTTGAGTTGGATCGCAATCAATGACACTGGCCACCCGGTCAACTACGAAACCCAATGGCTGGCCTACATCGATAACGACGGCTCTCGTTGCTTCGTCGGTTTCTGCATCCGGAATACCAAACAGGTAACGCAATGACAGAATAGGAAGGACTTTGCCGCGTAAATTAGCCAGCCCACAAAGTGACGGTGGCGCTAACGGCACCCGGACGACATCCGGAACCCTGATGATCTCCTGAACTGGATTCATTTCTACGGCGAACAGTTCATCTCCGACACGGAAGGTGACGTACTGTTGGCGCTCGTCATTATCCAGCTCGTCCAGCTCGTTTATTTCTTCGGCTGCGCTCATAGTTATTCACCTCAGACGCTCTGGAGTTCATCAGCAAGCGACGCAATCTCTTCAATAGCGGAGGCAAGCTCATCGGCACCACGGGACTGTTGCTCTGCAGCACTGGCAGCTTCGTCTGCGGCTTTTTCTGCTTCTTCTGAGGCGGCCGCGATTTGTTCAGACCCGTTTTTCACCTGCAGAATCGCGGAGGAAATATCGTTAGATGCTTTCAGAATTTCATCGGAGCCTGTTTCTACTACGAGGATTTCTTTCTCAATACGCGTCAGGTTGGAGGTTGATGTTTTGGCCTTTTCTGTTTCCTCTATCGCTGCTTCTACAATTTCATCAAGGTCTGTTCCGACGGCAAATATCTGATCCTGCACGGACTTCACCAGGTCTTTGATGCGATCGGCATTCTCAGCAGAATCGCGGGCCAGGTTTCGTATGTCGGTAGCAACTACAACAAAACCTTTGCCAAATTCACCGGCCCGTGCAGCTTCAATCGAGCCGTTCACAGCAAGCATGTTGGTCTGAATCGATACCATCGCAATGGCTTCTACGATTTTGTCTATACGTCGGGATACAGTCTCGAGATCACGTACCTGTTTAATACTGTTCTGAGTGGCTTCAACCGATGCGCCAATACCATGTATCAGTTCATCCACTGACGTTTTGTTGGTCGCTAATGATTCTTTAATTTCGGCTATCTGACTTTGACTGCGAGTGGCTCGCTCCTGAGCTATCTCCAGACCGCGTTCGATCTGATTGATCGCGGCCGAAGATTCTTCGGTCGCAGCAGCGGCGGTTTGTGATCCAAGTCGAATCTGCTCAATCGCTGTCATGATTTGGGTGGATGCACGATTAATTTCCTGCACCGCAGAAGAGAGCTCTTCGGCGCTGGACGCGACTTCTTCGGCACTCTTTGCAACGTCTGTTGAATTTCGCAGGTCATCAGCAAGATCAAAGAGGCTCTGGGATGCTCGCTCACACTCACTCAGAGCCTGGCTCTGTTCGTTGACTGTCTTGGCTGATTCTTCAGCCGCCGCAGATTGTTCTTCTGCCGCAGTGGCAATGTCTTCGATGCCCTTGAGCGCCTGTTTTGCTGCGATACTGGACTGGGATGCACCGCTGGCGATTTCCTGGGTTCCGTCCATGATTTCCGACATATTACGGCGAATACCAGTAAGCTGTTCGCGAATAACATGACCTTTTTCGACTTCAACCTCGACCTGCTCAGACGACGTCTTAATACCTTCGGCGATGCCCTTAACCTCGTGCTGAATTTGCTTCACCAGAGTCTGGATTTCATTCGCGCTGGTTTCAGAGGTCTCAGCAAGCGTTCGCACTTCGTCTGCGACGACAGCAAAGCCTTTACCGTGCTTGCCTGCACGGGCAGCTTCGATTGCTGCATTCAGCGCCAGAAGGTTGGTCTGGTCGGCGATGCGCACAACTGCTTTAACGATGTCGCCGATATTGGCTGCTTGTTTTTCAAGCTCAGACACTTTCACTACTGAAGCCGATTGGCGAGTGGCAGCCTCACGGACGTTCGCGACCAGGCTGTCAATTTTTTCGCTGGTGTCAGACACGATACCTGTTAATTCTTCGCACCGGTTACGAGAGCCTTCGGCATTGGTCAGCTGCAATGAAATAGAGTCATTGACCTGGTTAAACGCAGCCAGGGATTCCTGAGCGGCGCCGCTGGTTTCTTCTGCCGTTACCGCGATCTGATCGGATGCGCTTTGCAGTTGTTGGCTGGCTGCTGCGGCTTCGGTAATCCCGGATGATAGCTGCCCGGTGGCCGCTGCAATGCGTTCTGCTGCCTGTTGTTGTTTGGCGAGAGTGCGAGCACGACGGCGCTTCGCCTCGGCTTCTTTCGCGACGTTAGGGTCGACTGCACTGTCGGAGGTTTTTGCGCTGGAGTTCTGAGGTTTTTTCACAAGTGCCATGTTCGTGATCCTGCTTCAGGTATTGGGGTGCAGCGCTAGCCTCCCGACAGAAGGTGGTGCAGCACGGCCAGTGGATAGTTAATTGTCCCTTAAGGAGACAATGAGTTAGCCTTTCGGGCCACTCATGGTTAAAACGATAGACGGGGAGGGGGTCTTGTCAAAAAATACGCGGTAGCTGAAATTCTTTGGTGCGCAGCGTTTGCTACACAAATTCAACAGAATTAATCAGCATTGTTTCGAGCGATAGGGCTGTGATGTTACAGGTGGTAAATAGCGGCTGTTTCGAGCAGAAATTTATAACTGAGAAATTTAGTTCCTTTATTTTTAATCGCAAAATGTTCTATTTGCTTAAAGTCACGGATCCGGTAACTGAAGGCCGGTACGCGATCTGCACGTTCCGGCCTTTTACGATCAGTCAGAGTGCGCTGTATTAGTTGGCCAGCAGTTGCGACTCGTACTGATCAATGATTTCCAGACGGTTACCGTCTTCCTCATCAAGGTCTTGCGGTATCCACTGACTCAGGCAGGTGCTGTCTTCAAGACACGGGTCGGTCAGTGCTTCAAGAAAAGCCACCAGATTATTTATCTGACTGTCGCTGAGCTCGGTATTGATGAGCAATGAAGCCCCTGCTGCCTGTTCAGCCTCAAGTGCGGTCAGCACTTTGCGGCTGTTCTCTTCGGCATAACCACCTGAATAATCTTCACACGAGGCATCGCTTTCATTCTGAGCCAGAGTGGCGCAGGCGCCACCGGCCGAAAAGTAGTCATCAACGGCTCGAGTCGGATTCAGGTGATGGCGCACCACGGCTTCCAGAGAGTCATAGGCACCGGCGTGTCCAAACGGCCCCGTATGCTCCACATTCAGAAGTGACGGTGTGCGGAAAGCAAACTGATCTGATTCGTTGCCGGTTTCGCGCATACGGCCAAAATCTTCATGAGTGTTGTCGCCGTTTCCTTTACCTTCGCCGATCTGTGGCATACCAATATTGTGGAAGCCTTCGTCGGTGAAAAAGTCACCACTGTGACAGGAAGAACAGCCGGCGCCACCGCCCTCAGCGCTATTAAAGAAAAGATAGGCCCCTGCTTTCTCTTCAATAGTCAGAGCTTCGGTATCTCCGGCAACGTACTCAGCCCAACGGTTGTCGGTAAACACCTGTGAGTTTTCATACGCTGCGATAGCTGACGTGATCCGCTCGAAGGTAATAATATCTTCTGCCGGAACGGTGGCATCGTAGACTTCCTCAAAGGCGTTTACCCAGTTATTGACGCTGTCGCCATCTGGATCAACATTTACTTCGTTCAGGCTGTCACCCACATTCTGAAGGCGTTGCTCGAGGCGGGTGCGGATGACTGTGTTGTCACCTGGCGCGTAAGTGTGGCCACGCATTTCGGCAGCAGAGGTGACAGGAAAGCGGGCCTGTGCTGCGCTCATTGTCAGGCCGGAGTCTGCGTCAGCAGTATTAAATGTACTGTCTGGTGTACGGATTCCCTGACCATCATTACCATTCCTTCCCGCTGTTTTACCGATACTTTCTACCCGCCCATCGTGGAAAAGCACCTGATCCCACAGGGCAATGTTAAAGGTCGTGGGGGCGTTACGCGGCACGGTTGGGTGCGTACTGCCTGAATGGGTACGACCTGGGCCTAGTAATTCAGGACGATCTGCACCGACACCAATAGGCAGAGAGAGATCGTCGCCGCCGCCGAGGGCAGGGTGGTGACAACTGACACAAGCGGTGTCCTGGTCTCCGCTGAGAGATTTAGAAAAGAAAAGCTTCATACCCAGCTGAGCTTCTGGCTCAGAAATTTCTGGTAGAGATCGGCCGGAAGCCGGGTCGCCGGTCAGATTCTGACTGGCTATGACGGCACTCAGATCGCGGTCCAGTTTTTCTTCACGGGTTTTGCCATCGTTGTCGAAGAGACACCCGCTGACGGCTGCCGTCATTGGCATAATTATTAGTATTTTTGATAGGAGAGTGGTCGCATTGAAGGGCATAAGTCCTGCCTGATTTAGTGTTATTCCCTGCACTGGCGTAGCCAGCATGTTAAGTGGCCGAGAGTTTACTTATCTTGACGTAAAGTGTCTTAGAACTATTTGAACTAATTCCATGCATTCAACCCTAGATTCTATAAGGAATATGTTGTTCGGAGTGTCGCTTAGGGACACTGGTAAAGATGGGCTCATCAATCCGGACAAAAAGAGTCACTGGGCGAGGATGAAACCCTACGGACATATCGATGTCTCAATATTTTCGTGAAAGTCTTAAATGACAAAATAGTCACCTTTGTGACGGGGGCGTCAACATTCGTGGAAATGATAGGGGGCTGGTTGAGAGTTTTGCGACCAGCCTCGAATTTCTTTACGGCCCCGAGTGAGTGTTTTCCGAGACTTTATCTATACTGAAAGCAGCACATGCCCAAGGTCAGGAGCCTAGCAAATGGATGATCAGGTCTACACGAACGATGCAGATCCTCAGGAAACCAAAGAATGGGTGGATGCAATCCACTCCGTTATTCGAGCTGAAGGGTTAGACAGAGCCCACTTCTTAATTGAACGTATTGCCGAAAGGGCCACCAGGGACGGGATGCCACTCCCGTATGCGTTGAATACCCCGTACCGCAACACTATTCCACCTGAAAAAGAAGCGCCGATGCCCGGTGACCTTTTCATGGAACGACGTATCCGCTCTCTGGTGCGTTGGAATGCGTTGGCGATGGTACTGCGAGCAAATAAAGAGGGCGCGGGTGATCTTGGTGGTCATATTTCCAGTTTTGCTTCCAGTGCGACGCTATATGATGTGGGGTTCAATCACTTCTTCCGTGCTCCGAACGCTGACAGTGAGCAGTCACCCTTAGGTGACCTGATTTACTACCAGGGTCACGTATCCCCGGGCATTTATGCGCGAAGCTACCTTGAAGGTCGCTTCGACGAACACGATCTTGAACGATTCCGACAGGAAGCACTGGCACCAGGACTGTCATCGTATCCGCACCCTAAGCTTATGCCGGACTACTGGCAGTTCCCAACGGTCTCCATGGGCCTTGGCCCGTTACAGGCGATCTATCAGGCGCATTTTATGCGTTACCTGTCTGCGCGTGGGCTCGTGCCGCGTAAAGGCCGTAAAGTCTGGGCCTTCCTCGGTGACGGCGAATGTGATGAGCCAGAGACTCTGGGCGCCATCGGTCTTGCTGGGCGCGAAAAGCTCGAAAACCTGATCTTCGTTATTAACTGCAATCTGCAGCGCCTCGACGGCCCGGTCAGGGGTAACGGTAAGATTATTCAGGAGCTGGAGAGTCAGTTCCGTGGAGCTGGCTGGAACGTTATTAAAGTCGTCTGGGGTCGCCACTGGGATCCTTTGTTAGCGAAAGACCGTAAAGGCCTCCTTCAGAAACGCATGGACGAAACCGTTGATGGTGAATATCAGAACTACAAGGCCAAAGGCGGTAAGTATACGCGTGAGCATTTCTTCGAAAAGTATCCTGAGCTGAAAGATCTGATTAAAGACCTCAGCGATGAGGACATCTTTAAACTTAACCGTGGCGGACATGACCCGTACAAGGTATTCGCGGCGTATCACGAAGCCGTGAATCACAAAGGGCAGCCCACGGTAATTCTGGCTCATACCGTAAAAGGGTATGGCATGGGTGGCGAAGCCGAAGGTCAGAATCAGGCGCACCAGGTTAAGAAACTGGATATCGATAGCCTGAAAGCCTTCCGGGATCGTTTCGGTATTCCTATACGTGACGAAGACCTAGAGCACCTGCCGTTCTACCGTCCGCCTGCTGACAGCCCTGAAATGACTTACATGCGTAAGCAACGTGAGAAACTGGGCGGCAGCCTGCCGGTACGTACCGAGAACTGGCAGGGCCTTACTGCGCCGGATCTGTCGTTCTTCCAGGCCCAGCTTGATGGTACTGGAGAACGTGAGATCTCAACGACCATGGCGTTTGTCCGGATTCTGTCACAGGTAGTAAAAGACAAGAACATGGGCGAGCGCGTTGTGCCTATCGTTCCCGATGAGGCGCGCACGTTTGGTATGGAAGGCATGTTCCGTCAGATGGGGATTTACTCATCTGAAGGCCAGCTTTATGAGCCGGTCGACCAGGGGCAGGTCATGTACTACCGCGAGGATAAGAAAGGCCGCATCCTTGAAGAGGGCATCAACGAAGCCGGTGCATTCTCTGCCTGGATGGCAGCGGGCAGCTCTTACAGCACTAACGGCCTGGCCATGATTCCTTTCTACATCTATTACTCGATGTTCGGTTTCCAGCGTATCGGCGATTTTGCCTGGGCGGCAGGCGATATGCAGTGTCAGGGATTCCTGATTGGTGCAACCAGCGGGCGCACCACGCTTAACGGTGAAGGCCTACAGCATCAGGACGGTCACAGTCACTTATTGGCGTCGACCATTCCGAACTGTATTTCTTACGATCCGACTTACGCTTATGAAATGGCCGTGATCGTTCAGGATGGTCTGAAGCGCATGTACGAGAAGAAAGAAAAAGTCTTCTACTACATCACCTCTCTGAATGAAAACTACCCACATCCAGCGATGCCAGAAGGTGTTGAAGAAGGCATACGCCGCGGTATCTACAGGCTGCGTGAGTCGGCAGGTACCGACAAACCCGTACAGTTGATGGGATCGGGCTCTATTCTCAGACAGGTTGAAAAAGCGGCCGAATGGCTGAACGAAAAAGGTATCGCTGCCAGCGTCTGGTCTGTGACTTCGTTCAACGAGCTGCGCCGTAATGGTATGGCCTGTGAGCGTGAAGCGCTTCTGTCAGCAGGGCAGAGAACGCCTGAGCCGTATGTGACCTCGCAGCTAAAACAGAGTGCAGGCCCGCTGATTTCTGCGACCGACCATATGAAGGCGTATTCCGATCAGATTCGTCCTTACATTCCGGAGGGGCGTAGCTATCAGGTGTTAGGTACAGACGGCTTCGGCCGCAGTGATACGCGTGATGCCCTGCGTCGCTTCTTCGAAGTCGACTGGCAGCATATCGCCTGGGCCGCAGGTTATGAGCTGATGAAAGAGGGCTCTCTGTCTGCCGATGAGTTAGAAAGCTGGAGAGAAGAGCTTTCTATTGATGCGTCTAAACCAGATCCGCTGTACAGCTGAGGAAGGAACCGATGACAACATTGAAAATTCCTGACCTGGGTGGCTCCAGCAACGTCGAAGTTATCGAGGTACTGGTCAGTGAGGGGGACAGCGTCGAGAAAGAGCAGGCTCTGATTGTCCTCGAAACAGACAAAGCTACGATGGAAATTCCGGCCGAAGAAGAGGGTACAGTAACTGGTGTGCTGGTGAAGGTCGGCGACAAAGTCAGCCAGGGAGACGATTTTCTGGAACTGGACAGTGCATCTTCAGGAGACGGCAACGCTCAAAGTTCAGACAGCGACGACAGCGAAAGTAACTCTGATACTGCGCCTGAACCCGAGACTTCTGAGGAACCTGCCGAGAGTAAAGAAGTTGCTGGCGGTGGTGAAAGCAAAACCGTACCGATTCCTGATTTAGGTGGTTCTAAAGATGTTGAAGTGATCGAAGTGTCTGTTCGCGTCGGTGAAAAGATTGACGAAGAGCAGTCAGTGATCACTCTCGAAACCGATAAAGCCAGCATGGAGATTCCTGCTGGCGTTGCCGGCACGGTTGAAGAAATCCTGATTAAGATGGGTGATAAGGTCAGCGAAGGCGACCCTATGGTGGTGATAAAAACCGCTGCCTCTGTCGCCACTCAAGAAAAGAGTAAGGCGGCGACTGACAGGGCTGCCGAAAGCAGCGATAAGAAACCGGAGTCCGCACCGGCTTCACTGCCTTCTCAGTCTGCGCCAGCCAAGAGTAATGCTGCGGCGGCATCGCCGTCGAAGCAGGTTCATGCGGGCCCTGCGGTCCGTAAGGTCGCACGGGAATTTGGTGTCGATCTGGCGTTAGTTGCGGGCTCTGGCCCTAAAGGGCGTGTTCTTAAAGAGGACGTTCAGGCTTTCGTTAAAGAGCGTGTGAACGGTCCTGCAAGCGCAGGCGGAACAGGCATCCCAGCAGTCCCAGAGGTGGACTTCTCGCAGTTTGGCCCGGTAACTACAGAGGCTCTTAACAATATTAAGCGAGCGACTGCACGCTCGATGACGACGGCTTGGTTAAACGTGCCTCAGGTGACTCAGTTTGACCACGCGGATATCACGGGTCTGGAGGCTTTCCGTAAGGAACAGAACGCCAACGGAGACGTGCGCTACTCAATTGTTCCTTTCGTACTTAAAGCCATCGCGAAACTGTTGAAGGAATTTCCTACCTTTAACGCGTCGCTCGCGCCGGACGGTGAATCTCTGATTATGAAGGGGTACGTTCATATTGGCGTCGCGGTGGATACACCGAAAGGATTGCTGGTTCCTGTAATTCGTGACGTCGATCAGAAGTCGGTTACAGAAATTACACAAGAACTGGGCGATAAGGCCAGCCTGGCCCGTGAAGGTAAACTATCCTTAAAGGACATGCAGGGAGGTTGCTTCAGTCTATCCAGTCTGGGCGGAATTGGTGGTACTGCATTTACACCGATTGTTAATCCGCCAGAGGTTGCCATTCTGGGCCTGTCACGGTCTGAGATGAAACCCGTCTGGAATGGATCTGAGTTTGTACCTCGCTTGATGTTGCCTTTGTCGCTTTCCTACGATCATCGGGTCATCGACGGGGCTGAAGCAGCGCGCTTCAGTCAGAAACTCGTGAGTTATCTGGAGGATATGAGGCAGCTATTGATGTGATGTTCTAGCGGAGATTGTACATATGTTCAGGTCACTGATGCTTCCGGGTATCAAGTTCATGGGGCGTCTAAGTTATGCCTCAAAGTTCAGCCTCATCAGTTTCCTGTTTCTGGTGCCTCTCGTTATTCTCAGCGGTCAGGTCTTTCTGGCCGCTTTCGATTCCATGAAGAAAACTGAGCGCGAGATTAACGCCGTACACTCTGTAGAATTGTTGCTCGCTTTTGCCGAAGAGCTTGAGATCGTCCGCGATATTTCTGCAGCAGCGGTGATTCAGAGTGATCAAGCCCTTCGGGATGAAGCGACTCGTCTGATTGGCTTGCTGCCGCAAAAAACCAATACCCTTCTTGATCAGCTTGAAGACGATAATCTGATCACCTCTATTGAAGAGTGGCGCTCTCAATACCTCGGACGTTTCAGCATCGTTGGTGAGCAACGCCAACCGGCTTTTCTTGATCAATTTAATTACTTTCAGACGAACATCGAAGAAATCTATCTGACTGCCCGTCAGTATGCGCAGACCTCCGGACTTACGCTGGATTCTGACGACACGATTCAGCGTCTGACTTCTACCTTGCTGATTGATCTTCCTCAGGTTGAAAGAGCCGCTGGACTTGGCCATTCTGCGGGTATTTATGCCTTTGCAGAGCAGTACTTGCAGTCATCGACTTACGATCTGATGAATCTTATTTATGATGAAATTCTTGCCGCTGAACAGGGTACGGAATTGGTTATGGCTAACGCTGAAGTGACCGGCGATGCCGCACTTGCCGACAATGCACGCAATGTCCTGGCGTTTCTGAATGACCTGAGAATGACATTGGATGAAGAGGTGATTATGGCCGCTTCCGTTGAGCGGCCATGGCAGGATTTTCACAGTTACTATCTTGATGCATCGTCCGTCTTCAGTAATATGCGTGGCAACGCGTTCCCTCTGCTTAAGACCCGACTTGAAGAGCGACTTGCGGGCCAGAGCGCACGAGTCACCACGCTCGTTACTGTGCTCCTCGTAACCCTTTCGATTATCGTTTATCTGTATCTCTCTTTCTTTATGTCTGTCCGGGCTACGATTAAGAGCTTTACCAGAACTGCAGGCGTTGTGGCGGGAGGTGACTTCACTCGTCGGATTGACGTAGTCGGCAGTGATGAGATGGGACAGTTACGCGATGCATTTAATCAGATGATTGATAATATTCGTCAGACTTTGACCGCGGTCAAAGACTCTGCGTCTGAAGTCGGGGTCAATGTGTCTGAGGTTGAATCCATTGCAGACCGCAGTCGTGAGGCAGTCACCGTTCAGTTGGCACAGACCAACGAAGTGAGTACCACCATTGAAGAGGTTGCTGAGAGTGCGGCTGATGTCAGTCGTCTTGCAGAAGAAGCCGAAGAGGCAGCCCGGTCAGGACAAGGCAAATCCGACGAAGCAGGCAAGGTTGTGACACGCGTGATGGGTGAGGTGGGTCGTCTGTCTGACGAGATGGAAAATTCGATGGCTGCGGTAAACCGGCTGGCGGATAACTCGACCAGCATCAGCTCTATCCTTGAAACGATTAAAGGTATTGCTGAACAAACCAATCTTCTGGCCTTGAACGCAGCCATTGAAGCTGCACGCGCTGGAGAGCAGGGCCGCGGGTTTGCTGTGGTGGCGGATGAAGTAAGGACACTGGCGAGCCGAACTCAGGGGTCCGCTCAGGAGATTGAAACCTTGATCAGCGATGTTCAGGAAAACATTGTCAAAGCAGTCGACACCATGCGCGTCAACCGCGACATGGTGGATGCAACCGTGAAAAATTCAGTACAGGTGAGTGATACTCTGGCGGAGATTCAACAAAGCATGGGGGATATTCAGCAGCGTACGGACCGTATTGCGGGTACCGCTGGGCAGCAACGTGAGGCGGCGACGCGCTTGCGCACAAACCTGAGTGAGATCCGCAGTACCGGTGAAGAAACGTCACGCAATGCAGAAGGTACGGTTCAGGCCGTTGCCAAGACCCGTTCAATCGCTGAATCGCTGGGCAATAAAGTCGACCAGTTTAAAGTTAACTGACCGCTATGCAGGTTGATGGCCCACTCGTTCAGAGTGGGCTCTTTTCATCAGTAACAGAGGATGATCACGCAGGGCGTGGTTCGGTCGTTACTACTTTGTTGCCATACTCGATGGTTTCTTCATCGTAGTTCGCTGTTTTCAGGGCCGCCATATCAGCAAAGTAGTTCTGGTAAAGCTTCCATGGTTTCTCCATGCCCTGACGAGGCAGTGTGTGGGCCATACGCGCGATGTAGCCAGATTGCATATCCACGAACGGACGAGTTTCCATTTTACCGTGATGATTAACTGGCTTAGCTTCACGTGCGCCAATGTGATCCATGTGCTTCATCAGACCGCAGAACCATTTAGACAGCATGTCCGCTTTCAGTGTCCATGACGCATTGGTGTAACCGAAAATCATACCGAAGTTCGGGATGTCTTCGAACATCACGCCGCGGTAGCTCATCTTCTCTGGCATTGGAATTTCCTGACCATCCATCGTCAGGTTCATGTTGCCGAGCAACTGAATTTTCAGGCCTGTCGCCGTTACGATGATGTCCGCTTCCTGTACTTTGCCGGACTTCAGCAGAATACCGTTCTCGACGAAACGATCAATGTGATCGGTAACGACGTTGGCTTTACCGGCCTTAATTGCTTTGAACATATCGCCATTTGGCACAGCGCAAAGGCGCTCATCCCAAGGATTGTACTTAGGCGTAAAGTGCGACATATCGAAGTCTTTAGGCAGTTGGCTGGATACCTGCTTCTGCAGAAGCTTGCGAGCCAGGCCCGGGAATTTCTTACAGAAATTGTAGATAGCTAGGGTGATAGTTACATTGCGACCGCGTGTGATTTTGTAGACCCACTTTTCAGGCATGATTTTACGCATGAAGTTAATCATAGGGTCCATCTGCGGTACAGAAATTACGTAAGACGGTGAGCGCTGCAGCATGGTGACGCTCTTAGCCTTGTCGGTCATCGCCGGCACCAGAGTAACCGCCGTTGCACCAGAGCCGATTACGAGTACGTTTTTACCTTCGTAATCCAGGTCTTCAGGCCAGAATTGTGGGTGAAGGATCTGCCCTTTAAAGTCATCACGTCCTTCGAAGTCTGGCGTGAAACCTTCGTTGTAGTTGTAGTAACCAGTACAGCTCAGCAGGAACTGTGAGCGATAGGTACGTGTCTCGCCATCAACTTCTACCGTGACTGTCCACAGTGATTCACTGCTCGAGTAGTCAGCGCCGATCACTTTGTGGCCAAAGCGGATATGCTCTTCTACTTTATTTTCTTGGGCAGCTTCGCGGATGTAGTTACGGATGTCGTCGCCATCAGCGATGCCTTTTTTGTTTACCCATGGTTTGAATTCATAGCCCAGAGTGTACATGTCAGAGTCTGAACGGATACCAGGGTAGCGGAACAGGTCCCAGGTGCCACCAATTGCTTGACGGCCTTCCAGAATGGCGAAGCTTTTACCTGGACATTCTTTTTTCATGTGGCAACCAGCACCAATGCCTGACAGGCCTGCGCCGATGATTAGAAGGTCAAAATATTCGTTAGTCTGAGACATAGTCACACCTGTTGTTATCGTATGAGTCGGCTTGCTGACCGGTATATGTCGGTAGCAGGCCCTCGTTGTTCAAGGGTGCCTTGCGGCTGATGGTGTGTAATTTGTCTGAAATAAAGCAAGGGGGAAAGGTGATTGGCCGACACAAATCTGTACTTAATTGACACATGTCGTGAAACCCGCCAGTTGCCTGATGCAGAATACACTATTGATTGGCTCTAAAAGCCCCGTCATTGCTGGCTTCATTGCCTTGGCCGGGATTGTTATAGCGGTGTCCGCTTCTGTTTGTTAGTTTGTACTCACTATCGCACTTGGTGTTGATCTGGCGTTTTTAATATCATGCACTAAAGCTATCGACAGTATAAGTCTAATAGCTTTTCTGTCTCTCATGTGCGCTGGGTTATGGCGTGGCATCTGTCAGACGTCGTTTCAGCACCCGGAATCTTACGGGGTGTTTTAACGTCATATCCGTCGGATTTGTGCATTCAGGTCAGGAGGAATTTCCTGTCGATTGTGCCAGCAGGAGAGAAATGGATGCCTTCTGAGAGCAGACGCTGCCGTTGTTCTTCATAGCCTGGTGAGCCATTTGGCAGGCTTATTTTCCGGTTGGCATTGATTACCCGGTGCCACGGCAGAGCTGTTCCATCCGGAAGTTTTGACAGTGTGCGTCCGGCCCAGCGCGCTCGTCCCGGGAGCCCGGCCAACCGGGCAAGCTCTCCATAGGCAATGACCCGCCCAGCCGGCACGCTGCTCAAGGCAATGTATAGCCTCTCTTCATCAGAGGGCGTCTGGATCTCTTCGGGCATAGACTCAGATACGTAATGCACCATCGACTTCAATGACCCGGCCGGAAACGTATTCATTCTCTAGCAGAAAAATAACAGCATGAGCAATTTCTTCAGGCGTCCCCATACGCGATGCCGGGATGCCAGAGCAGATCATCTCCAGTGTTTCAGGGCGCATACCAGATGTCATTTCTGTAGATATAAAGCCTGGCGCAATCGCGTTTGAACGGATGTTGTAACGCGCCAGCTCTTTCGCCCAGGTCACTGCCATTGCGGCAACACCAGCCTTGGCGGCAGAGTAGTTGGTCTGGCCAACGTTACCTGCTCGACTGATGCTGGATATATTGATCAGGCAGCCGGGTTCTTTATTGCGCACCATATGGCTGGCGGCTTCCCGCCCGCACAGAAAAACACCGGTGAGGTTAACGTCGATGACCATTTGCCAGTTAGCCAGGCTCATGGTCGTAATTTCGTCATTCTTTGATTTGATGAAGAGACCGTCCCGTAAGATCCCCGCATTGTTTATCAGGCCGTGAATCCCACCGAAGTCGGTGTTAATCGTATTGAAGGTGGAGACAACGGAATCTTCATCGGCGACATTGCATTCGTATATTCGAGCTTCCCCTCCCAAAGCACTGATCAGGCGTTGTGTTTCCTGCATCGGCTCAGGGTTGAGATCAATAATAGCGAGGCGGGCGCCTTTCTTGGCGAGTTCTACAGCCATAGTGCGGCCGAGTCCCTGTCCTGCGCCAGTGATTGCGATTGTGTGTCCGTGAATATTCATGGGGGGCTCCTGGGGCGGCTGAATGCCCTGAGAGTATAGCGGTTCGCTGGTGTACCTTGCAGGCACTGGCAGCTCTGTCCGCTTTGCCCGGGCGGGTGCCCGGACAAGCAGAGCGATAGAGCTTACTTCTTACCGTACTGAAGCTCTTTTGCGGTAATGCGGCTGGCACGGAGAGACAGCCAATCACGGAAGTAGTTCTGATGCAGCTTCCAGGCGCCTTTGGTGCCTTGCTTTGGCAGCTGATCTTTTACCCGGGAGATATAACCTGATGTGAGGTCGATAAAGGATTTCTTCGCCATACCCGGATCGTGGTTGACCGGGATAACTTCGTCATAGCCCTTATCATCCATGTAGTTCACAACACGACAGAAGTAATCAGCAATCAGATCGGCTTTGAGCGTCCATGATGAGTTGGTATAACCAAATACCATCGCGGCGTTCGGGATGCCCTCGAACATCACACCACGGTAGCTCATCTTGTCCGTGACATCGAACGGCTGGCCGTCCATTGTGACGTTGATCTTGCCAAGTACAACAACCTTCAGGCCGGTAGCGGTAATGATGATGTCGGCTTCCAGCGTTTTACCTGATTTCAGCAGGATACCGTTGTCGACGAACTTATCGATGTGGTCTGTCACAACGTCTGCTTTGCCCTTGTGAATGGCCTTGTACAGGTCGCCACCGGGAACGGCACACAAACGCTCATCCCATGGGTTGTACTTCGGAGTGAAGTGCGACATGTCGAAGTCTTTCGGCAGAATCTTCTTGTTGAAATTGAAAATGAAGTCACGGGCTTTCTGCGGGAAGCGCTTGCAGTAGTTGTAGAACGCCATGGTCAGCATGATGTTACGGCTACGGATGATGCTGTATACGAAACTCTCAGGCAGGAACTTACGCAGGCGGATAGCGAGTTTGTCTTTGCTCGGTACTGGTACGATGTAGGTTGGCGAGCGCTGTAGCATAGTAATGCTTTCAACTTCGCGTGACATAGACGGGATTAATGTAACCGCCGTTGCACCTGAACCGATCACCACGACTTTCTTACCTGTGTAGTCGAGATCTTCCGGCCAGAACTGCGGATGAATAACCTGACCTTTGAAGTCTTCACGTCCTGCAAATTCTGGCGTGAAGCCTTCATCGTAATCGTAATAACCGGTACAACCGACCAGGTACTTGGCCGTGTAGGTGCGGGTTTCGCCGTCAACGTCCGAGGTCACAGTCCAGAGTTTTTCACGGCTGTTCCAGTCGGCATTCTTAACTTTGTGCTTAAAGCGGATTTTCTCATCGACTTTATTTTCTGCAGCGGCGTCACGGATATACTGGCGGATGTCACCGCCGTCGGCGATGCCCTTATCGCTGGTCCAGGGCTTAAAGCGGTAGCCCAGTGTGAACATATCGGAATCAGAGCGGATTCCAGGGTAGCGGAACAGATCCCAGGTGCCGCCAATGGCGTCGCGGGCTTCCAGAATGGCAAATGACTTATCAGGGCACTTTTTTGTCAGGTGACAAGCTACCCCGATCCCGGAGAGTCCCGCGCCTGCAATCAATACGTCGAAATGTTCAGTTGCCATTTTTTTACTCCAATTATTATCTGACGCGGGCACTATCCGTTGTGTAGGTATCAAATAGTAGGGCAAAAGAAGACAAATTACGGGCAATCGTGACACTTATGGGTCATCCCCGGACTTGTGCTTCAGTCTCGCTGGGGTTGTATTCAGAAGATTGGCCCCCATTTCAGATAGCAAAGCTTACGGGAGTTATACGTGCCTTTACTCTTTATATTTATTCTTGTTCCTATGGCCGAGTTGGCCGTCCTGATCAAAGTTGGCAGTGCCATCGGCATACTGTGGACTTTCGCTCTGATTCTTCTCACCGCTCTGGTCGGTGTCACTCTATTGCGTGCTCAGGGTCTCGCCACATTGATGCGTGCCAGTGAACGTATGCAGCAGGGTAGCCTGCCGGCGCAGGAATTGGCTGAAGGTTTCTTATTAGCTCTCGCCGGTGCACTTTTATTGACTCCCGGATTCATTACTGATGCCTTTGGCTTCAGTCTTCTGCTTCCCGGTGTGCGTGGAGTGATGGCGCAGTCGATCATGAAGCGATTCAAGCCTCAGGTAATGAATCCATTCGAGCAGCCCGGCACTCAGGAGCCGTTCAATCAGCGTCAGCAATCACAACGGCCTCAGCGCGATGGCCGGGTTGGTGGCGATGTGATTGAGGGCGACTATAAACGCGAAGACTGAAGCGTGAAGATCGAAAAGCGACAAGAGTAAAAAATTTCATTTCGGGGTGTTGAAAACCAGATCACCACCCCAATAAAGAAAACCACACAGATTTTGGGGCCGCCTGATCAGCGAGCACGCTGACAGCGGGGTTTCATAACACGCAACTTATTTGCATATACATTGGAGAGAACTTCAAATGAAAATCCGTCCTTTACACGATCGCGTCGTAGTTCGTCGCAAGGAAGAAGAGCAAACCACTGCTGGTGGCATCCTGCTGCCGGGCGCTGCGGCTGAGAAGCCGAATCAGGGTGAAGTGGTAGCCGTCGGTAATGGCCGAGTTCTGGATAACGGTGATGTGCAGGCTCTGGCTGTAAACGTAGGGGATATCGTTGTGTTTGGTAAGTATTCAGGTTCCAACACAATCACTGTAGACGGCGAAGAACTGCTGATTCTCAACGAAAGCGAAATCTACGGTGTAATCGAAGACTAATTGTTATCCGTCTTCTGATACTTCAACTCAACGAATTTTAAGGAAACTACCATGGCAGCAAAAGAAGTTAAGTTTGGTAATGACGCCCGTTCAAAAATGCTCGACGGCGTAAATATTCTGGCCGACGCAGTAAAAGTAACATTGGGTCCTAAAGGCCGTAATGTGGTTCTGGATAAGGCCTTCGGTGGCCCGACCATTACCAAAGACGGCGTATCTGTAGCACGTGAGATCGAACTGGAAGACAAGTTCGAAAACATGGGTGCCCAGATGGTAAAAGAGGTTGCTTCGCAAGCGAACGATCAGGCGGGTGACGGTACAACCACCGCGACCGTACTGGCGCAGGCGATTGTTAACGAAGGTCTGAAAGCGGTTGCTGCTGGCATGAACCCAATGGACCTGAAGCGCGGTATCGACAAGGCGACTGCTGCGGTTGTTGAAGCGCTGAAAGCTCAGGCAAAACCATGTGAAGACAGCAAAGCCATCGCTCAGGTAGGTACTATCTCAGCAAACTCTGACGAGACCGTAGGTCGCATCATCGCCGAAGCGATGGAAAAAGTCGGTAAAGAAGGTGTCATCACTGTTGAAGAAGGCAAAGGCCTGACTGATGAGCTGGACGTTGTAGAAGGCATGCAGTTTGACCGCGGCTACCTGTCTCCGTATTTCATCAACAACCAGGAAAAAATGGTTGCTGAACTTGAAAACCCTCTGCTGCTGCTGGTCGACAAAAAGATCGACAATCTGCAGGAGCTGATTCCGGTTCTCGAAAATGTGGCTAAATCTGGCCGTCCGCTGCTGATCATTGCAGAAGACGTTGAAGGTCAGGCGCTGGCGACTCTGGTTGTGAACAACCTGCGCGGCACCTTCAAAGTGGCTGCAGTGAAAGCACCAGGCTTCGGTGATCGCCGTAAAGCCATGCTTCAGGACATCGCAGTGCTGACTGGTGGTCAGGTGATCTCTGAAGAAGTGGGTATGTCACTCGAGACAACCACGCTCGATATGCTGGGTACTGCCAAACGCGTTGTCATCAGCAAAGAAAACACAGTGGTGGTTGATGGTTCAGGTTCTCAGCAGGATGTGACTGCACGTGTTGAGCAGATCCGCGCTGAGATGGAAGCCTCTACCTCTGATTACGACAAAGAAAAACTGCAGGAGCGTGTTGCGAAACTGGCTGGCGGTGTAGCTGTCATTAAAGTCGGTGCAGGCTCTGAAGTTGAAATGAAAGAGAAGAAAGACCGCGTAGACGATGCTCTGCACGCGACCCGCGCAGCAGTAGAAGAAGGCGTCGTTGCTGGTGGTGGTGTTGCTCTGGTTCGCGCTCTGACCGGAATCACTGTAGAAGGTGACAATGAAGACCAGAACGTAGGTATCGCTCTGGCCCTGCGCGCGATGGAAGCTCCGATCCGTCAGATCGCTGGTAACGCTGGCGCTGAAGGCTCAGTCGTTGTTGATAAAGTAAAAGCCGGTGAAGGTTCATTCGGCTTTAATGCATCCACCGGTGAATACGGCGACATGATCGAGATGGGTATTCTTGACCCAGCGAAAGTGACCCGTTCATCTCTGCAGGCTGCAGCCTCTGTTGCTGGTCTGATGATCACCACCGAAGCCATGGTTGCTGAGATTCCTCAGGATGCGGCTGCTGCCCCTGACATGGGTGGTATGGGTGGAATGGGCGGTATGGGCGGCATGATGTAAAAATTGCTGCCTGAGGTTGTTCATTCTTTGTTGCTGGTTTCTCGTGTAGGTGAACTACACGTCGAAACCAGCGCCGTGACTGAACTGCCCTCAGCTTGCAATTGATTCATGTCTTCGACGTTGTTCATTTCCAGTGTGAGCTTCTCGTGTAGGTGAACTACACGTCGAAGCTCACGCCTCGTTCAATCATCGAACAGATTGCAGACCATCGAAACCAGCGTCTAGACTGAACTGCTCTCAGCTTTAAATTTACTCAAACAGTCGAAGCTCACGCTGTTCACTATGTATTTAAGAACATTGCGACCTTACCGGGGAGCAATTAAAACCGGCCTCACGAGGGCCGGTTTTTTTATGCCTGATTTTTATAAAAAAGCGAACTTGTTTGGCTCATACACGTCACAAAACAGGTAACAATTTTTTAAGTAGAGAAACTCAGGAGATAGCCACTATGAGCGATAAACAAGCGTATGAGAAAAAATTGGAAGCTCAAATCGACGAGTGGAATGCCGACATCGACAAGCTCAAGGCGCAGGCTAAAAAAGCCAGTGCAGATGCTGAAGCAGATCATGAGAAAGAAATCGATAAGCTCGAAAGTCGTCGTGATGATATGAAGGAAAAACTCGACGAGCTTAAGTCTGCCAGTGAAGATGCCTGGGAGGATATAAAAGACGGAGCAGAGAGTGCCTGGAGTTCAATGTCCGACGCTGTTTCTTCTGCCGCTTCACGCTTCTGATTAAGCGTTTAAGTCATCTGTACAGACTCTTTTAATTTTCGAGGATATTCTCTTATGAAAGACATTCCAGCACTGGGTATGGGCACTTTTCGTCTGAAGGGCGAAACCGCGTATCAGGCAGTTACTGACGCACTCGATGTGGGGTTCCGCCACATCGATACTGCTCAGATTTACGATAACGAATCTGAGGTGGGTTCCGCACTCGCTGATTTCGAATTAGAGCGTGACGAGTTCTTTCTGACGACTAAGGTCTGGAATAGTCATCTGAACCGCACCGGGTTTATCCCCAGCGTGAAGGAAAGCCTTGAAAAGCTGTCTGTGGATTACGTGGATCTTTTATTGATTCACTGGCCATCGCCAGAAGATAATGCACCGATGGATGAGTATCTGGGCGAGCTTCTAAAGGCGAAGCAACAGGGGCTGACAAAGCACATCGGTGTATCAAACTTTACTATCGCTCAGCTAAAAGATGCACTGCGTATTCTCCCAGCAGGCGAGTTGTATGTGAATCAGGTGGAAGTACAACCGTATCTTCAGAACCATGATTTGCGCGCATTCTGTGCTTCTAATGATATTAAAGTCACGGGCTATAACCCATTCTACGTGGGTGAGGTTCTCTCTGATCCTGAGATCGTACGTATTGCTGACAAGCATGGTGTCAGCCCTGCAAACGTTGCTATTTCATGGCAGTTACAGAACGGCTTGATAACGATTCCTGCATCGACCAATAAAGATCACCTGAAAGACAACTTCAACAGTCGCGGTTTACAGCTTGATGCTGAAGACATGATTGCAATCGGCAAGCTTGATCGCGGTGACCGTAAAATTGACCCTGACTTTGCTCCGCAATGGGATTAGCATAGGCCTTCATTTGTTGAAGGACTATCGCATGAAACCAATTAAGTTAACTTTTTTCACGGGCCTGATGTTCATTATTTCTGCGACTTCGTGGGCAGAGGCCCCGAGCAGTGAGAGTGTTAAAGAGCTTCTTCAGGTAACCGGTGCGGGTAATATGGCCACGCAGATGATGGAGCAGATGATACCTTCCATGAAGCGTATGGTGCCGGATGCACCAGAAGCTTTCTGGGAGGAATTTGCAAGCCAGGTCGATGGCGACGAGCTGGAAGATATGGTGATCCCGATCTATCAGAAGCACCTCACTCAGGCAGATGTCGATGCACAGCTGAAGTTCCTGCAGTCAGATGTAGGTCAGAAAATGATCAAAGTGCAGCCGCTGATCATGCAGGAATCCATGATGGTTGGTCAGGAATGGGGCATAAAATTGATGCAACGCGCGCAAGAAACATTGAAAGAGCGTCAGGAATAATTAAATGTTGAATTCTTCGTTGGTCAAGCAAGGCTTTATCGCCGCTGCCATTGCTAACATCAGTGGTGTTCTTATTTTTTCAAAGGGCCTGACGAATACAGCCTTAATGGAAGCCGACCCTGTGGTTATGTCGTCTTTCGGTCTGATCATGATCATGGTCTGGGGGCTGGCGTATTTGGGGGCCGCTTTTACGCCGGGCAATTTGCGTTGGATCGCAGGAGCCTTTGCTGTTGAAAAACTGGTCTACGTTGTTTGCTGGCTGACATGGTTCAGTAGAGATAATTTGCAGGCGGTGTACGAGCAGGATCTCTTTGCAGGGATTTTCTACAGTATCTATGGCTTGAACGATGCCGTGTTTATGGTCTTTTTTGCCTGGGTGTATCTGAAGAGTGCTTCAGCCGCTAAAGGCTGAATCCCTTATTGGCTTTCATTTTCGCCTTCGGAGTGAGAGCCAAAATTCTGCTTAATCGTCAAAAAGAAGCTATCGATCATGTGGAGGGCTTCTTTCTTAAAATCGATTACGTCTGGCAGTACCAGCCAGAGGTAGATAATTCCGGTGAGCTGAATATGAAGGTGTGCAACGCCGCGCTCGATGTCCAGATCCGCCGGAAGCTGCCCTTTGTTTACGGCTGCTTCCAAAGCTTTTCTTATCCGTTCTGACCCATCCAGATAGTTCTGGCGATGACGCTCGTTCAGCATCGCATTGGCCTCGGTCTGCTCGCATTTCAGAAATGCTATTTCAAACCCGCGGCGGCGCCGTGGATCACGGGCGATTTCGAGAGTTAGGTATTCAAGTAACTCGCGGAAACGGCTGAGTGGATCAGGCTCCGAAGGGTCTTCTATCTGGTCGTGTAAGGCATCGAGTGGAGCCAATAGACGATCGACGATGGCCTGGAAAATGTCGTGTTTGTTTTTGAAATGCCAGTAGACGGCACCGCGTGTCACACCCGCTTCTTTCGCGATGTCGTTTAATGAGGATGCTGAGACGCCCTTCCGGTGGAAGACTACCTCCGCCGCTTCGATTAGTGTCTCACGGGTCTGTAGGGCTTCTTCTTTGGTGCGGCGGGGCATGGCGGGCTCACTGTACTACGAATGACAACTCACTGTTTCACACTATACATACATTCGTGCATGTATGTATATTGTGCCCTTTAAAGTACCACCAGACTGAGGTTACTCATGCGTACATCATTCCGTTTACCAGCAGCTGCGCTGACGGTTTCATTTCTTCTGGCTGCCTGCGGTGAGCAGTCGGGCCAACAGGCCGCCGGTGCTGGGCAGATGCCACCGCCTCAGGCCGGATATGTGGAAGTGACTGCACAGCCGTTTACCCTGGTGAACGAGTTGCCGGGCCGGACAACGCCTTATCAGGTCGCTGAAGTTCGTCCGCAGGTAACAGGCATTATCGAAGAGCGCCTGTTCAAGGAAGGGGATCGGGTAAAGGCGGGTCAGCCTCTATATCAATTGGACGACAAGCTTTACCAGGCAGCACTGGCCAGTGCTGAAGCCGACCTGGCGAATGCGCAAGCGAACCGGGAACTGGCGAAGTTGACCGATGGTCGCTACGACAAGTTGAGTAAGTCTGAAGCTGTCAGCCAACAGGAGCTTGAAGATGCCAACGCTAATCTTGCTGTCAGTGAAGCTCAGGTGGCGGCAGCTCAGGCACGTCTGGATACGGCTCGAATCAATGTTGAATACACTACGATCAAGGCGCCGATTAACGGTCGTATTGGTCGTTCGTCACTGACCGCAGGTGCTCTGGTCACCGCGAATCAGGCAGCAGCGCTGGTGACGATCCGCCAGCTTGACCCAATTTATGTGGACTTAACTCAGTCTTATGAAGAGCTACGCAGCCTGCGCGCGGCAATGGCTAATGGTGAACTGATCACGACCGGTAAAGATCAGGCAACCGTCGAGTTGGCTCTCCCTGACGGTACCGTGTACCCACACAAAGGTACGCTGCAGTTTTCTGAATACGCAGTGGATGAACAGACAGGTACTGTCGCTCTTCGCGCTTTGATTCCAAATCCTGATGGTGCGTTGCTGCCGGGCATGTTTGTTCGTGCGCGTCTGCCTCAGGGCGAGCGTGAAAAAGCCATTGTCGTTCCTCAGAAAGGCATTTCCCGTCAGCCTAACGGCTCTGCAACTGCGCTGGTGATTGGTGAGAACAATATCGTCGAGAAGCGTACGGTGAAAACTGAGCAAGCCGTGGGCGGTAACTGGTTAATCAAGTCTGGCCTGAATGCAGGAGATAAACTAATTGTCGACGGCCTGCAGAAAATTGGCCCTGGGATACCGGTGACGCCAGTAGACGTCAACGCTGAAAAAGCATCTGCACAATCGTCAGCTGAGGGTTGATAATTTATGGCTCGTTTTTTTATTGATCGCCCGATTTTCGCCTGGGTAATCGCCATCATTCTGATGCTGGCGGGTACACTGTCGATCATCAACCTGCCAGTGGAGCAATATCCACAGGTGGCGCCACCCGAAGTTCAGATTACTGCGACTTACCCGGGTGCGTCTTCGAAAGCCGTTGAAAACTCTGTGACGCAGGTGATTGAAGAGCAGATGAACGGTATCGACAATCTGCTTTATATGTCGGCGAGCAGTGACTCATCGGGTAACGCGTCGATCACACTGACCTTTGCTGCTGGGACTGATCCTGACATCGCACAGGTTCAGGTTCAGAATAAACTGCAGATGGCGACGCCACGCCTGCCTCAGGCGGTTCAGCAGCAGGGTGTACGCGTTGCCAAGTCGTCCGATACCTTCCTGATGGTGATTGGTTTCACTTCTGAAGACGGCAGCATGACGCGCTCTGATATCGCAGACTTTATCGGTGCAAATGTTCAGGACTCAATTGCCCGTGTTGAAGGCGTGGGTAATACGCGCTTGTTCGGCTCTCAGTATGCAATGCGTGTCTGGCTGGATCCGAACAAACTGAATGAGTACAGCCTGACGCCTAACGACGTAACCTCTGCGATTCAGGTGCAGAATAATCAGGTGGCTGGTGGTCAGTTAGGTGGTACGCCGGCTGTTGAAGGCCAGCAATTGAATGCGTCGATTGTTGTGCAGACGCTTCTGGAAACGCCAGAAGAGTTTGGGCGGATTCTTCTGAAAGTGACACCTGACGGTTCGCGCGTCACGCTATCTGACGTTGCCCGTATTGAACTCGGTTCTGAGTCGTATGAAATCAGTGGTCGCTTCAACCGTAAGCCAGCGGCCGGTCTAGCCGTCACATTGGCATCCGGTGCGAACGCGCTGGACACGGCAAAACTGGTAAAAGCTCGCCTGGCTGAACTACAGGATTTCTTCCCGGACAGCCTCGAAGTCAGCTATCCGTACGACACTACACCGTTTGTTGAGATCTCTATTACCGAGGTTGTGAAAACACTGTTTGAAGGGATCGCACTGGTCTTCCTGGTGATGTACCTGTTCCTGCAGAACTTCCGTGCGACACTGATCCCGACCATTGCAGTGCCCGTGGTTCTGCTGGGTACCTTTGCGGTTCTTTATGCCTTTGGTTTCTCAGTAAACACCCTGACCATGTTTGGTATGGTGCTGGCGATTGGTCTTCTGGTAGATGACGCCATTGTAGTGGTGGAAAACGTCGAGCGGATCATGGCCGAAGAGGGCCTTGGGCCCGTTGAGGCAACCCGCAAGTCGATGGGTGAAATTACCGGTGCTCTCGTCGGTATTGCCCTGGTGTTGTCTGCGGTATTTATTCCGATGGCCTTCTTCCCTGGTTCGACAGGTGCAATTTATCAGCAATTCTCGATCACTATCGTGTCGGCCATGGTGTTATCGGTGTTGGTGGCACTGATTCTGACGCCGGCACTGTGCGCCACTATGCTCAAACCTCACGACGGTGATCACCAGACCAAAAGTGGTTTCTTCGGCTGGTTTAACCGCACGTTTGAGAAAGCAACGAACGGCTACCGTAATCGCGTTGATAGCACCATCCGTCACTGGGTTCGTTACGTGGTGATGTATGTGCTGATTGTTGGCGTGCTGATCTTTGCCTTTATGCGTCTGCCAAGTGCGTTCTTACCCGAAGAAGATCAGGGCATGTTGATCGCGCTGGTTCAGTTGCCGGTGGGTTCGTCACAGGAGCAGACGATTGAGGTGTTGAAGAAGATTGAAGATCACTTCCTCGATAATGAATCAGATGCTGTGCAGTCAATGTTCGCGGCCGCTGGTTTCAGCTTCTCAGGTCGTGGTCAGAACTCAGGTATCGCCTTTATCCGTCTTAAAGATTGGGATGAGCGTGATCTTGAAAAAGACGGTGTGCAGGCGATTGTTGGCCGAGCATGGGGGGCTTTCTCTCAAATCCGTGAAGCCTTTGTATTCGCGATCAACCCGCCAGCGATTCCTGCACTTGGTGTGGCCAGTGGTTTTAACTTCCAGCTACAGGATCGCAGTGGTATGGGGCACGAAGCGCTGATGGGAGCGACCTATCAGGTACTTGGCCAGGCTAATCAGCATGAGAAAATGAGCCAGGTGCGCTACAGCGGTCTGCCGGATGCGCCACAGTTTGACCTCAAAGTAGATCATCAGAAAGCGCTGGCGATGGGTATCCCAGTCTCTGAAATTAACAGCACCATGGCCGTTGCCTGGGGTTCGAGTTATGTGAATGACTTCCTCGACCGCGGTCAGATCAAGCGTGTGTATGTTCAGGCGGATGCACCTTACCGAATGCTTCCGGATGATATTACGGATTGGTACGTACGCAATACCAGTGGTGAGATGGTACCGTTCTCAAGCTTCTCTGAAGGTAACTGGACCTACGGTGCACAGCAGCTGCAACGCTATAACGGCGTGCCGTCGATAAATATTCAGGGCTCAGCTTCGCCAGGTTTCAGTACCGGTGATGCCATGGCGGCGATGGAAGAAATCGCTGCTCAACTGCCGGACGGGTTTGGTTTCGAGTGGACCGGGCTTTCCTATCAGGAAGCTGAGGCCGGTAACCAGGCGCCGTTACTGTATGCCTTGTCGTTGCTGGTAGTCTTCCTGTGCCTGGCGGCACTTTATGAAAGCTGGTCGATTCCGTTCTCTGTGATGCTGGTTGTGCCTCTGGGTGTTATTGGTGCGGTTGCTGCGGCGAACTTCCGTGGGCTCGGCAATGACGTTTTCTTCCAGGTCGGCCTGCTGACAACCATTGGTCTGTCGTCTAAGAATGCGATTCTGATCGTTGAGTTTGCCAAAGCGCTGGAGGATCAGGGTAAAACACTGCTTCAGGCAACGCTTGATGCCACCCGTATGCGTCTACGTCCGATCCTGATGACATCGATGGCCTTTGGTCTGGGTGTGACACCACTGATGCTCAGCTCCGGCGCGGGTTCAGGTGCACGTCATGCGATTGGTACCGGGGTGTTTGGTGGGGTGGTTGCCGCAACTGTACTGGCGATCTTCTTTATCCCGCTCTTCTATGTTCTGGTGCGCAGAATGTCCGGGGTGAAGCTTAACGGCTGAGTCTGATCAGGACTTCTTCAAAGGCCGCTGTCTCTGTGATGGCGGCCTTTTTTTGTGCTGCGATAAAGTGTCCGCCGCCGGCATGGATACCACCATCAATCATAAGATTGTCGCGCAGGTCGAACTCTTCGATCTTCAGGCCGTCGCGGTCACGGAGTTGACCTTGTGGCTGTTCCGTCCCGCTTCCAAACAGAGCGTTCAGACGGGAGTGGTATAGCTCCGGGTCATTAGTGTAGCCGTGGATTGGTTTACCCATACCGCGGGCAAGGCCAATCTCATAGACGGTGCCGACGTCGGCACTGGCACCACGAAAAGGCGTGAGGTTGGCGATCACCAGATCGCAGGCCTGGATCAGTTGTTCATTTTCATGGCTGATCAGGAACCCGGTTGCCGAGGCCGTTGCGGCCGGTTCAATCTGGGTGTCGAGGGGGAACAGACCGGTAAAACCGTACTGATCGCAGATCTGCTTCTTGCGGGCCCCGAGCTCATCCGCGTCAGGGAAAAAGACTTCCGGGCCCGCAAGGTAGATCTTCATCTTAGTTATCCATATCAAGTGCCTGATAAAGCACTGTGTCAGCCGCTCTTCAGACCTTTAATTCAGGCCATGTCACTCACTGACAAGGCTGATTTTATCGGCCGGAATGTCATTGTAGCTGTAGCCAAGACCCAGCATGTTGAGATAGGTCTCACGTGGCAGCTTGAGTGGATTTGATTCATCGACCCAGGCTATGCCTTTCTTCTCGTAGAGTTCTTTCAACATCATAATGTACGTGTTGGAAGGCTCCAGCAGGATAGCGGTACCGCCGACATCAGGAGTCACTTTTTCAGGCGCCGTCACCTTGAGAACGACAGGCGTCTCTTCTTTGCGGAAATAGAGGTTACGCATGTGGGCTTTACGTGCGGCCCAGAAGTACGCTAACTCTTTGCTTTGCGTGAGGAACACCGGTTCGCTGGTTTCGAATTGGCGGTTGCCGATAGTGCCCAGAGTGCCCTGCTCACGCTGAGCCGTCTCTGTATCGCCGCCGCCTTTCAGGCCGTCTTTGAGAATCGTGTCTACCAGACCAGAGGCCGTGCCGTGATACCAGTCATCACTGGTTGCAAAACCGTTCTCGCTGAGCAGTTGCTCGGCGTCTTTGAGGTAATCAGGAGTGGTAATTTCGCTCATTATTCAACCGTCGGGCAATTAAAAACAGGAGCGGAGTATACCAGCATCCGGGCTGTTTTTGGTCGTCTCCGTGTTAAGACCAAATTGTGCGGTGCAACGCGCTATAATCGCGCCATGAAAACCTTTATTGCTATTGGCTACGTCTGGCCAGAACCCAATTCATCAGCAGCTGGCAGTCGTATGCTGCAGATTCTCTCGCTGATGCGTGCGAGCGGCTACCGTGTGCTGTTTGCCTCTCCCGCCGATGACAGTGATCATGCGGTTAACCTCGCTGCGATGGACATAGAGAAGCATCGTATTGAGCTGAACTCATCGACCTTTGATACCTGGCTGACGGAACAGTCGCCTGATATCGTGATGTTTGATCGCTTTATGATGGAGGAGCAGTTTGGCTGGCGCGTCGAGAAGTTCGCCCCGAAGGCGCTTCGTATACTTGATATGGAAGACGTTCACTGCCTGCGTGATGCTCGACACCGAGCAGTTAAGGCAGGGCGCCCGGCGACTGAGCTGGAGTGGCAGACGGATATGGCCTTCAGGGAAATCGCCTCGCTGCTTCGCTGTGATCTGACGCTCGTCATTTCAGAGTATGAGATGAGCTGGCTGCAGGATAACTTTCCGGTTGATCGATCAAAGATCCTGTACCTGCCGTTTATGCTTAGTCCGTCCGATCGGGAGATCAAAGCATTTAATGAGCGTGAACACTTTGTCGCAATCGGGAATTTTCGCCATGCACCGAACTGGGATGCCGTGCTGCAGTTACGCGAGTTATGGCCGAATATTCGTCGTCAGCTCCGTTCTGCGGAACTTCACGTTTACGGCGCGTACCCGCCAAAGAAAGCAACGCAGCTGGATACCCCAGGCCTTGGTTTCAGAGTAAAAGGCTGGGCACCGTCCGCAGAGGCTGTGATCAGTAACGCCCGAGTGATGCTGGCACCTCTGCGCTTTGGTGCGGGCCTTAAAGGGAAGTTACTGGATGCTGCCACACTGGGGACGCCAGCGGTGACCTCAGGGATTGGCGCAGAAGGTATGTACGGTAGTGAGCCATCGCCAGCTATGGTCGCCGACGAAGCCAGTGAGTTCGTTGAATCGGCGGTTGCACTCTACAGGGATGAATTTCTGTGGTCCGAATACAGTGCAAGGGGGCCGCATCTGGCCATCGGCAGGTTCAATGAGGCCATTCATGGCCAGAATTTACTGACTCGGATTGATGACCTGCTCAATGGCCTCGAAAGACACCGCCAGTGCGACTTTATTGGTGGTATGCTTCGCCACCATAGCCTCAAGAGCACCCAGTATATGGCGCAGTGGATAGAGGCGAAGAACCGTCACTAAGTAAGCAGTCTGGAGGGCCAGATGCAGTTGTCATACAAAGCGTTGATCAGCCTCTGGACATCAGCCCTCCTGTTGATTTCTCCTTTCCTGTTTATTGTCTTTGCAACTTCATTGGCAGAGTTTCTGGGGTGTGACCTGATATCCTCGGTCGGAGGCGTCTGCCATCTGGGGGACGTGAATATTGCTGATCTTCTCTACGGGCTGTCAATGTTGGGCTGGACCCTACTGGTGGGCGTACCGATAGGCTTGATTCTGGCGCCAACCTGCTGCATCTGGTGGTTACACTGCATGCGTAAAGAACGCAGCCGCCGCCCTTACCGGGCGACTCATATCTGAGTACTGGTTAATTTTTACAGACAGGTGTAAAGTATCTCGTGTTCGTCGATGTATGGGGTTATTCCGACGACAAACACCCGGCAGATGCTGTGCCCGGTGTGACAACAAAAATAACCGGCACTGCCTAGGTAACGCGGTCGCCGAGAATAAAATAAGAACAGGAACAAACTATGAAGCGTTTTATCGCCACAGCCGTATGTGCTGTTTCGACTCTGGTTTCGGCGTCGGCCATCGCTGCCGATACTGAGGCCCTCAGAATCAAAGCCATGGACCCTAAGGTCGCTAAAGCTGAGCGTGTTGAAGCGATCAAGGCCATGTATCCCGATATGCTGAATGAAGATGGTTCGATTCCATCGCGCCGTATCTGTGTGTGGGATATTGCGGGTAAAAATGGCCCTATCTACAATGCCGCAGTCGATCAGGCTGCTCAATTGATGGAATGGGGCGTTACCGTTGAACTGGATGCTTACACCAGCGAATCTGTTCTGACTGAAGAACTCAAAGCGGGCATGTGTGATGCGGCACTGTTTACTGGCTTACGCGCACGTCTGTTTAACCGCTACACAGGCACCATTGATGCGATCGGTGCGGTGCCAAGCCGTGATCACATGAAGCTGCTGATGCAGGCGATTACCAGCCCTAAAAACTCTGAGCGCATGCTGGATGGCCAATACGTCGTGATGGGTTATGCGCCAATGGGGGCAGCCTACATCTTCGTGAATGACCGTAAGATTAATACGCTGGCAAAAGCGGCAGGTAAGCGTGTAGCCGTTCTTGATTACGATCTGGTGCAGGCTGAAATGGTATCGCAGATCGGTGCTAACCCGGTGCCAACGGCACTCGTGAACGCGGGTACTAAGTTCAATAACAAAATTGTCGACGTACTCGCTGCGCCACTGGCTGCGTATCAGATCATGGAGCTCTACAAAGGGCTGGGGGATAACGGCGGTATCGTCGATTATCCGTTCTCACAGATCACTCTGCAGCTCGTCGGGCGTGCTGATAAATTCCCGAATGAGCTGGCGCAGTTAGTGCGCGAAGATTTCCTGACGCGTTTCGATAAAATCGAAAAATTGGTTAAAGCACAGGAAGGTGAGATTCCGGAACAGTACTGGATTAATATTCCTGACGACGATAAAGCGGAATATCAGGTCATGATGCAGGAAGCCCGTATCCAGCTGCGCGAGCGTGAATACTATGATGCCGATATGCTGAAGCTGCAGCGTAAGGTTCGCTGTAAGTTCGAGCCAGGGCACTTTGAATGTGCCAACCCAGTAGAATAAGCCGGTAGAGTAAGAGAACATCACCGGTGATTGAAATAAATACCCAGCAATGCTGGGTATTTTTTTGCCCATACTATTGGGCAGCGCTCTCATTGTGATCTCACTTTGAGGCCTGAAAACTACACATTTTAAGAGGTCATTATGAGTAACCTGAAGCGCTCTATTGCTGTTTTTCTGTTAGCCATACCAACGATTTTAATGGCGGCTGAACCATCTGTTTCAGCAGAGCGACGGGACGAGCTCAGAGTCATCGCAATGGACTCGAATGCAGACCTGATGGAGCGCATAAAAGCGCTGCGCGAAATGTATCGGCACATGCTCAACGATGATGGCAGTGTCCCGGCGCGTAGCGTCTGCATCTGGGACCCAATTGGTAAAAATGGCCCTATCTATGCTGCCGCGCAGGATCAGGTAACCCGGTTGCTGGAGTGGGATATTCATGTTGATCTCAGGGTGTACACGAATGAAGCCGTACTGGTAGAGGACTTCAAAGCAGACCAGTGTGATGCAGCCTTAATGACGGGCATGCGGGCGCGCAGTTTTAATAAATATACAGGGACTCTGGATGCCATCGGTGCACTACCTGAGACCGCGCAGATGAAATTACTGTTCCAAGCGATAACTCAGCCAAAAAATGCAGAAAAAATGGTCAGTGGCCAGTATGTTGTCATGGGGTATGCACCAGCGGGGGCGGCCTATATTTTTGTTAATGACCGATCCATAACGTCACTTAATAAAGCTGCGGGTAAGCGTGTTGCTGTGATGGACTACGACCCGATTCAGGCAGAAATGATTCAGAATATCGGTGCCAACCCGGTACCGGTCAGTATCGTGAGTGCAGGGCCTAAATTTAACAATGGTGCGGTGGATGTGCTTCCGGCTCCGCTTGGAGCATACCATATTCTCGAGCTACACAAGGGGATAGGTGAGACTGGTGGCATCATTAATTATCCGTTTACTCAGCTGACCGTACAGATGATCGGTAAGGTAGATCGCATTCCTAATGAGGTTGCGCAGCTGGTCAGAGAAGAATTTATCGCCAATTTTGATCGTATTATTAATCAGATTAATCGCGCGACGGGAGAAATCCCTGAAAAATTATGGATTGAGATTCCCGAGGATGAGAAAGCGGGATACCAGACCATGATGCAGCAGGCCCGGATAGCACTCAGGGAACATGATTATTACGACCCTGAAATGCTGACATTGCAACGCAAAGTGCGCTGTCGCTTTCATCCCGATCACTTTGAGTGCGCAAATCCGATAGAATAAAACGCTCGACAGGAGCAGGCAGAATGATTCGTCAACTTCCCGTCTGGGTTCTGGCGGGCAGTGTGATGCTGGCGCTGAACGCAGGCTTTATCAATAGCGTCGCTTTACTTTCTTTCGCGAATAATGCGGTTTCTCATGTAACAGGGACGGCGACCATTGCAGCGGATGCGCTGGTGTCAGGGCGGTCTGAAGTTTTATTCCATACAGCGAGCATACTTCTCAGCTTCGTAATTGGAGCCATTATCAGCGGCATCATCGTTGGTAATGAGGCGCTGCAACTCGGCCGCCGTTACGGTCTGGCGTTGACCATTGAAGCCTTTCTTCTGTTTTTTGCCTGGTACGCTTTCCGTACTGACCATATGTCGGCGGAGTGGCTGGCGTCAGCGGCGTGTGGGTTGCAGAATGCTATGGTAGCGACCTATAGCGGCTCAGTCATTCGTACAACCCACCTGACCGGCATCGTGTCTGATATAGGTTCTGCGCTCGGGAATTTCTTTGCAGGGCGTGGTCTGCTCAGGCAACAGTTGCTACTGCAATTGTCTATTTTTCTTGCCTTTATCCTGGGGGCTGCGGCGGGCACTCTCGGTTTTCAGCAACTAGGTTACGATGCTGTACTGATTAACGGTATCTGGGTTGCCCTGGTGTCTGTTGGATACGCGGTGGTGCTGTTGCGGAGTGCCCGTACTTAGCGTTTGAGCCATCGGACCCACAGAGGCACCGACATCCCGTGTACAAAAATACTGAGCATAACCGTCGTGACTACCGTAGGGAAAAGCAGCTGATACCCGGGTAGCTGCTCTGCAAAACCCAACTGCTCAATCACCATTAACAGGTACAGGATACTGGCGATTCCGCGAGGACCAAACCATCCCAGAAACAGCTTTTCTTTGATATCAAGCCCTGTCCCAGTCAGGGCTAATACGACTGGAATGATGCGTATCAGGGTGAGACTGAGGAGTGCGTAAATGACCGTTTCAAGGGTGATCTGTGGCAGCGCATCGGGCACGTAAATAAGACCGAACAGGAAGAACATGACCAGTGTTAATAACTGGCCCTCCGCTTCTCCGAATTCTTTGAGACGGGTAACAACCATAGTGCGCCCTGCGTGTAGGAAAAGTCCGGCCATAAATACGGCAATAAACCCGTTTCCGCCTGTGTGTTCAGCGCCGGTGTAGGTTACCAGAGCAAGTGCGACAGAGGATAACCGCTGAAATACCGGATCCATCCAATCATGCCTTCCGGCTTGCTCAAGCAGGTATCCACCAAAGTAGCCCACGGCAATACCTGTTAAGGCCCCAAGTGCAATCTGCTGAAACAGAAAATTACCCCAGTACCATGGATCTACGGTGCTGAGGTCACCGGCACTGGCAATGGCAATAATCAAAAGGAGGAAAGGAAGAGCAAGGCCATCGTTCAGGCCGCTTTCAACTGTGATTGAATGACGGAGTTTTTCTTTGATGGCCGATGCTGAGAATACGCTCTGGGCAAGCGCCGCATCGGTAGGGGCCAGAATCACACCGATCATAATCGCGACCTGCCAATACCCTGGATACAGTAAGAAAGCGACGGCGGCGCCTGCCAGCATGGTTAGAGGCAGACCAATGCCGAGAAGCCGTATCGGAAGATTCTCGAACTTTACCAGGTGCGATCTCTGAACCTGACTGGCGTCGGTGAAAAGTATCAGGGCCAGGGTCAACTCAGCGATGATTTTGAGTGCACTGCTTTCTATTGCAGGCGCGCTCCAATCAAGCAGGACAGGGCCACAGGCTACCCCAAGCAGCAGAAACAGCATGGGGGCTGTCAGTGCGAGCCGTTCGATACGCTGAGATATAAGTCCGAATGTGAGTAGGCCTGCCGCAAGAATCAGCAGGAGAGGGTCGTTACTCATTTAATGTTTCCTGAGGTCAGTCTTCCCAGACAACCCGTAAAGGTTCACCGAAGTCGTCGTATATGACTTTCTTTTTTGGGCCGGACGAGCGTTTTTCTGTGGTTTTCTTCTGGGGTTTGCGTCGGGCATCACGGCGTTCATCAATAGCGCGCAGAACGTCAGACACTGGGGTACGTTCCTGTCGTTTTTCAAACGACATGGCCTGTTCGTTGTAGCGGCCATCAACCAGGCCACTCTCTCCGCGTTCAAATTCGTGGACTTCACCACCATCGCTCAGGTATCGCTCGATATCCTGTTTCAGGCTGTCACGAATCTCTTGCTTACTAGCTCGTTTTTTCATTCTTCGCTTGAACCGCTGCTCGTATCCCAAGGGTGATGGCCATCAGCAGATAGCCCAATGCCATGGACCATTTAATGGTAGCGCAGATTGCTGCGATGGTAACAGCAGGGTCAGTGGGAATGGCTGTTTCAAACAGCAGTGGCTCGTGAATACTGTTCTCGATGACATCCATCAACGAAGGAATAACACCGAAAATAATCAGAAGATTCCAGCGCCCACCCAAGTCATTCTTCTTAAGTAACCAGGCCGTCAGGGTCACAATCAGGCCGCCATACCAGAGAGGGTGGATATGATCGTAAGTGAAATGCGCCTGAAGACCGGCTTGTTGTACGGCACTGATCGACGCTAACAGTTCCCTGAAGCTGGCCGCATCGTAAGTAAACTGGAATGCGAACAGAAGATGCGATGCATTTGCACTGTGTAAGGTTGATGCAATAGTGGCTTGCGAAATGATGTAGATGGTTGCAAAAGCCAACGCAAGCCATCCGCGGCCGAACCAGTTCTGTAGTGTCATTCCCTGTTCCTGAGTCTGTCGTCAGTGAGTTAATCGCTCAGAATGACGACAGGTCAGACAGTTTGCAAGGATTGCCGCTCTACTTGTTGCGGGAGCTGGTGCCTATCAGTTAAAGAAGGTACGTAACGAATTATCGTAAGAAGCGCTGAGAACTTCTTCAACAGAGAGATCTTTTACCTCGGCGATTTTCTCTGCAATAAACGGCAGATACTTCGGCGCATTCTCGGTTCCGCGGTATGGAACTGGAGTCAGAAACGGCGAATCCGTTTCCAGTAACAGACGCTCAATCGGGGTGGCGGCAACGACTTCTCGCACGTTCTCAGCTTTGTTAAAGGTCACAATCCCATTTATGCCCAAACAGAAGCCCAGCTCAACCGCCAACTGGGCCAGCTCCATGCCACTGGTGAAGCTGTGAACCACGCCTTTGCGTTTCATCTTTGGGGCGTATTCACGCAGTAGCGCCATGGTGTCGTCGTCGGCTTCACGCGTGTGAATGACGACTGGCAGGCCGGTATCGACAGCGATCTGAAGCTGCTCAGCAAAGACCTTACGCTGCACGGCACGGTCGCTGTTGTCGTAAAAATAGTCGAGGCCAATTTCACCTATGGCGACAATCTTCTCGCGTTGACAATGCTCACGAACAAAGCTGCCAGTTTCTTCGGTGTACTTTTCCGCATCATGCGGGTGCACTCCTAGTGTGCCATAAACGTCGTGGTGCTCTTCTGTTAAAGCCAGTACTTGCCCCATGTTCTCTGGCGCGACAGCGATTGTCATAAAGCGCTCGACACCGATATCACGACCCTGCTGCAGGATGTCTGATGCCGGTTGTTCCTTCAGATAGTCCAGATGAAAGTGCGTTTCAATGATGGGCTGCTGATAGTTGGGGATATCTCTGCGTTTTTTGGCCATGTCGAATGTGATAAAAAGTCATGAATGGGATAAAGTGCAAATAAGCAACGACCCTTGGATATTGGTCATTATGTGATCGACGTCATTATACGGGCCGAAAGGCGAGTATGACAGTTCAGTGTGACGGGCAGAAATCGGGATAGCCGCTATGGTTAAAAGAACGAGCCCCACACGCGAAGGTATGAACAGTGAGTAGTCATTCAGAACCTCAGATAGAGCATCACCTGAAGCACTTATGTGCCAACCTGGTACGTAATCTGTGTGGACCGCGTCGTTTTTCGGCGAACGATGCTTCCATTGAAGCACGTCACTCCGAAGCAACCGGCACAACAGTCGACAACATCCCCCAAGCCCACTCGCATTCTGAGACTGATCTCCGCGATGTGTGTGACGATATTGCCAGCGAGTGCCAGCGAATCCGGCGCTTTCAGACTGTGCTGGGTCACCGTTGAATCATCGGCGTTTGTGGTTCATTAATGGTAAGAAAAGATGTTGAGTGAGCTGTTTGATTAGCGTCACTCAACGTACCCGAACAAACGAGTGTTTCTTCAGGCGATCGCTGCCTTAGCGCGCAGAGAGCCATCGGCGGCATTGGCCAATTCCTGACCTTTCACCACGAAGTGGCGAGTGTAGTATTGCTTGTGCTCGTCGTGCTCGTGGAAGTTATGCGGTGTCAGCACTGCGGTCAGTACCGGTACTTCTGTCTCCAGTTGCACTTGCATCAGTCCCTGACAGACGGCATTGGCCACGAAGTCATGGCGATATATGCCACCATCTACCACTAATGCGCTGCAGGCAACGGCATCGTAGCGGCCGGTTTTCGCCAGAAGCTTGGCTTGCAGTGGGATTTCATAAGCGCCGGGAACGGCGATGACATCAATGTTATCGGTGTTGTAACCGCGTTCTGCCAGACCTTCACGGAAACCGTCCAGGCATTTCAGAACAATGTCGGTATGCCAGCTGGCATGGATAAAGGCAAAGCGGGCTTTGCTTGGGTCAAACGTAGTACTCATATCGTCTCTCTCTCATATCCGGACTGTGACCGTCGGCTCTGGAGTTTCACCAGATCTGCTGACCCTGTTTAACAGGCGCTCGCGGGCTATACCGCCGGTGGGGAATTGCACCCCGCCCCGAGAATGGTTGTTTCCCCTTTGCAGGGGGCGGCCAATATAGGCGTATGGGCCGCTCAGGTCAAAGGACGTCTGTTTTGGCGCTCAGAGAAAACCGGTACAATCTCCCGATCATTAACAGGGGGCAACATGGCCGGTCGCTTTGTTCATCTCAGAGTTCACTCCGAGTACTCGCTTTACGACAGCACAATTCGTGTAAAAAAACTGGTTCAGGCAGCCGCAGATGCGGGCATGCCGGCGGTTGCTTTAACGGATCAGGCCAATACCTATGCGCTGGTTAAATTCTACAAAACCGCGTTGGGAGCAGGCCTTAAACCGATTCTGGGCGCGGACCTCTGGCTGGAAAACCCCGATGACCAGACGGCGCCTTTTCGCGTTTGTGCGCTCTGCATCGACGGTGAGGGCTACAAAAACCTGCGTGAGTTGGTGTCACGCGGGTACAGCCAGAACCAGCACTTTGATAAAGCCATTGTTCGAAAAGAATGGCTATTCGAACAGTCTGCAGGCCTGATTCTGTTATCGGGTGGGCGTAATGGCGATGTTGGTCAGCGGATCATTAAAGGTAAGCTTGAAGCGGCTGAGGCTCTGGTCGAAGAGTATATGGCGCATTTCCCGGATCGCTTCTATTTTGAGGTCCAGCGCACTGGGCGTGAGGGCGATGAACATATTGTCCGCGCGGGCATGGCGATGGCCAGCAAGTTGGATGTGCCCTTAGTCGCCACCAACGACGTACGCTTTATCAACGCCGATGACTTTGAAGCCCATGAAACCCGAGTGTCTATCGGTCAGGGCTTCGCACTGGATGACCCACGCCGCCCGCGTGACTACAGCGAGCAGCAGTATTTCCGCTCGGGCGAAGAGATGGAGTCGCTGTTCAGCGATATTCCGTCCGCCATTGAAAACACAGTGGAGATTGCCAAGCGGTGTTCGGTAGAAGTTGAACTGGGCACCTACTACCTGCCGGACTATCCGATTCCGGAGGGTATGAACGAGGACGACTTCTTCCGCAAGATTTCTGAGGTGGGTCTGAATGAGCGCTTGGACGTTATTCTCGCTGGCATCCCGAAAGATTCTCCCGAGTACGCCGAAAAGCGTAAACCGTACGATGACCGTCTGAAGTTCGAGCTGGATATTATTATCCAGATGGGATTCCCCGGTTACTTCCTGATCGTAATGGACTTTATTCAGTGGGCCAAAGATCACGATATTCCGGTCGGCCCGGGGCGGGGTTCTGGTGCGGGCTCGTTGGTGGCCTACGCGCAGAAAATTACCGACCTTGATCCGCTCGAATACGACCTGCTGTTCGAACGATTCCTGAACCCAGAACGTGTCTCCATGCCTGACTTCGATATCGACTTCTGTATGGAAGATCGTGAGAAGGTGATTCAGTACGTGGCCGACAACTATGGCCGTGAGGCGGTGTCTCAGATCGTGACCTTCGGCACCATGGCGGCGAAGGCGGTAGTGCGTGACGTGGCCCGTGCACAGGGCAAGTCGTTTGGCTTGGCCGATAAGCTCTCTAAGTTGATTCCGGGTGATCCGGGCATGACGCTGGAGAAAGCTTTGTCGACCGAAGCCCTGTTGAAAGAATTCCTCGACGAAGACGAAGAAGCCCAGGAAATCTGGGAAATGGCCCTCAAGCTTGAGGGGATTGCCCGTCAGACCGGTAAACATGCTGGTGGTGTGGTGATCGCACCGACTAAATTGACCGACTTCTCGGCGACAGCCTGTGAACCAGACGGTACCGGTCTGGTGACTCAGTTTGATAAGAACGACGTGGAAGAAGCCGGTCTGGTGAAGTTCGACTTCCTGGGTCTGCGGACCCTGACTATCATCGACTGGGCGCTCGAAACCATTAACCGCAAGCAGGCGGAAAAGGGTCTCGAGCCGGTGGACATCAATATGATTCCACTCGATGACGAGCCCTCTTATAAGCTGCTTAAAGAAGCCAAAACCACCGCGGTATTCCAGCTCGAATCACGCGGGATGAAAGACCTGATCCGGCGTCTCCAGCCGGACAACATCGAAGACATGATCGCACTGGTGGCCCTGTTCCGTCCGGGGCCGCTCGAATCCGGCATGGTAGATGACTTTATTAACCGTAAGCACGGTCGTGCCGAAGTCGCCTATCCACACCCGGATTTCCAACATGAAACCCTAAAAGAAACGCTCGAGCCGACGTATGGCGTTATCGTCTATCAGGAACAGGTGATGCAGATCGCCCAGATCCTGGCGGGCTACACGCTGGGCGGCGCAGACATGCTGCGTCGTGCCATGGGTAAGAAAAAGCCCGAAGAAATGGCCAAACAGCGGGATACCTTCCGTGAAGGGGCGATTTCCGTCGGCGTTGATCCTGATCTTGCGATGAAGATCTTCGACCTCGTAGAAAAATTCGCAGGTTACGGTTTTAACAAATCGCACTCGGCGGCGTATGCGGTCGTGTCTTATCAGACACTCTGGCTGAAGCAGCACTTCCCGGCGCCGTTTATGGCGGCGGTACTGACCTCGGATATGCAGACCACCGACAAGGTGGTGGTCTTTATCGAAGAGTGTCGGGAGATGGGCATTGAGCTGATTTTGCCGGATGTAAACCAGAGCCAATACGGTTTTACCGTGAACGATGACGACGCCATCGTCTACGGTCTGGGCGCGGTAAAAGGCGTGGGTGAAGGCCCGATTGACGCCATTATTGCCGCCCGCAAAGACGGTCCGTTCCGCGACATGTTTGACTTCTGCAAGCGTGTCGACCCAAAGAAAATCAACAAACGGGTAATGGAGGCGCTGGTGCGTTGCGGCGCTTTTGACCGACTGGAGTACACCGCACCGCGTTCCGTGCTGATGGCCAGCATTGAAGATGCCATCAAAGCAGCTAACCAGAGCGCCGCAAACGAAGCCGCTGGCATGTTCGACATGTTTGGTGAAGTGGAAGCCGAAGAGGCGGTCACTGGCGATGTCTACGAGCGTCACCGTCGTTTGCGTGACTGGAGCCTGAAAGAGCGCTTACAAGGCGAAAAAGATACGCTCGGTCTATTCGTCACTGGCCACCCATTTGATGAATATGAGAAAGAGGTCCGCCAGTTAGTGCCGACCCGCCTGTCGCACCTGCAGGAGGCCAAAGCACCGCAGAAGCTCTCTGGTCTGGTGGTTGATATGCGGGTGATGAAAAATAAGCGTGGCGATAACATGTGCTTTGTCACACTTGATGACCGATCCGGTCGAATGGAAGTCGCACTCTTCTCCGACGTGTATGAGCAGGTGCGGGAAGTCGTTGCCAAAGACAAAGTGCTGGTCGTTGAAGCGCAGATCAGCCACGACGATTACTCAGGTGGCCTGAAAGCCACCGGGCGCAATGCCATGGAAATCAGCCAGGCTCGGCTCACTTACGCCAATTCAGTACGTGTCAGCGTCGACGGTGAGGTCAACCCGGACACCTTCTGTCAGCGCCTTACCAGGCTGTTGCAACCCTTAGAAAACGGCTGCCCTGTGGTTCTGGACTACCGCAACGAAGTTGCGAGTTGTGATATCCGTCTCGATGATCGTTGGCGTATCAATCCAACCGATGAGCTATTGCAGGAGTTGAGATACGAATTCGGCGAGGCCTCCGTTGAGCTTGTCTTCAGCTGAGCAGCTGCGCATTGAGTTAACTGAGGCACTCGCACCGGTATTCTCAGAATCCCCCGATACGGCTGTGTATCTCGCGCTGAGTGGCGGCATGGACTCCCGCCTGATGCTCGATTGCATTGCCTCTCGGCCAGAGTGGTGCTCACGGGTGATGGCGATTCATGTTAATCACGGCCTTAGCCGTGACGCAGACCTCTGGCAGCAGGAATGCCAGCGTTACTGTGAAGCCTGTGGTGTTTCTTTCATCGGCCAGAAGGTAACGCTGGAATACACAGGGCAGGGAACCGAAGCCGCTGCCCGAGACGCCCGCTATGCCGCTTTCGAGCAGCTTCTCCCGCCACATGCCCTGTTACTGACCGCACATCACGGCTCTGACCAGGCAGAAACCCTACTGCTGCGGTTATTTCGTGGCAGCGGTTTGGCCGGACTCAAAGGCATGTCACCCAGTCGTAAGCTGACTCGTCACTCTGACGATAAACGCACAGTCGTCCGCCCGTGGCTGGGGTTTACGAGAGAGCAGTTGGCTCTGGCGGCACGAGGGCTGAGCTGGATTGAAGATGATTCTAATCGGGACCAGACCTTTGACCGCAACTGGATGCGGCACAGTCTGATGCCCTTGTTACAGGTCAGGTATCCCGCCGTTGAATCAACCTTGATTGAAACAACCCAGCACTTGTCCGCTGACTATTACCTGCTGATGGAATTACTGACCCCAGTACTGAATTCGGCTGTCTCGGAGTGTGACTGGCCCGCCACCGCACCATTTTGTCTTTCCGTCGAAGCCGTCCTGAAGCAGCCCTCGCGTGTGCGCTTTCATCAGGTCAGGTATTGGCTTGAGAAAAACGGGCTACCCGTACCGCAGGGAAAGAAGGTCTGGCATTGGCTGGAACAGGCATTGAACGCAGGGCCAGACCGTCATCCGAGCTTACGGTTTGACGGTGTTGTACTACAGCGTTTCAGACAACACCTTTACGTGTGGAGTGAACAAAAGACGCCCGATAGTGTCGACTGTATACCGGTAACATGGGGGCGGGGTACCATCGCGCCTTCAGCAAATAGTCAACCCTTGCCTGAGGGCTGGTCGGTCTCGCCCACCCGACAATGTGCGTCGAAAGTTCTGAGCAGGGTTGGGCAGCAGACGAAATCACTAAAGAATGTGTGGCAGGAGAAGGGTGTTCCTGTCTGGCTCAGAGATGACTGGCCCATGCTGATTTACGCCGGTGAGATTGTGGCTGCTCTGGGCTTGGTGAATGATTGTTCTCTGAAATGTGAACCGGTAGACATTTTGAGCCTCAAATGGCGCCGAGGCGCTATTTGGAGGGAAACAACTGAATGATATTATGACGTTATCTATGACAGACAGCAGAAAGCAAACTTCAAAAACGAAGCGCTGCTGGATAAGGATGTCTGCAGTAATAAGTATTGTATCGATGATCTTTCTGGTCGGATGTGACGATCAGACCGCAAAAATACTGCGTGGAGAAAAGCCAGTCTCAAATTTATGGTCTGAAATGGGGACTGCCTCTCAGACAGAGGCAGAGGCTAGCGACGATACTTCAGCTCAGAGTCAGTCAGATCAGAATTCAGATCTGGAAGACGTATCAGAATCAGAAGAGAGTTCTGAGGCTGAAAAGACGTTTCTGAAGACAGTAACGAAAGTAAAAGAAGAGAATAAAAATAAAGACAAAAGGCCCCTGAATTTATCTTTGCCCTCGATGTCCTGGGAGACGATAGGAGATGACGGTTCTTCTCGTGGCGTGCTCCCCGATGTATTCCGGGAAATACCACAGGAGTCGACACTGAACTTCTCCGGAAAACTGCTCTGGGATGAATCAGAAGAGGCGAGGCGAATGCCGATCGAAGATACTATTAAAGGCGCAGAGGTAGAACTGCAGTTCTATTTGCCCTGACAGGATAGGCCATGAATCTGTTAATACGTTTTTTTCTTCTCTGGCTGTTCAGCGGCCAGACACAGCATAGCCAGAGTGATACGGTCAGGCAGAGTTACCGCATCCAGCCTCATGATATGGGCTGGCGGAACCATCTTCCAAATTTCCGTTTTCTGAGTTTTATGGAATTAGGAAGGTTTCAGTTCTGGAGAGGGCTTAAACAAGAACTGAAGCGGCCAGCTGGGATGCGTCTGATTGCCGCGCAGGACATGATTTATATCCGCCCGGTAGGTTTTCTCGCCCGGTTGGATATGGAGACCACGCTTCTGGGGTGGGATAAAAAGTACGTATATTTCAGACACGATTTTTACGTGGGGAAAAAACTGGTGGCAACCGGAATCGTGAAGGAAGCGTGTGTCGCCAAAGGAGCAGTTCTGTCCCCGGAAGATATTTTCAGTGGAGAAAGTCCACAGAGTGCTGCGGGTATCGTGGAGAGCTGGCAGCAATTTCAGGCGGAAGTCCGGAGTGCATCGGGACCCCGCTGAGGAGGTCCGATGATAAAGCTATATCAGTTCCCGGTGTCGCATTACTGCGAAAAAGTTCGCTGGGCGCTGGATTTTAAGGGACTGAAATACCGGAAAATTAATCTTGTGCCTGGCCCTCATGTGCGCAAGGTTCTGCAGATGGCCTCAAGATCACAGGTGCCGGTTCTTGAAGACGGCAAAGTAATAGTGCAGGGCAGTGCAGAGATCATTGATTATCTCGAATCGAAATACCCCGAACGCTCACTCACGCCAAAAGACCCGTCGCTGGCAGAGCAAGCCAGGGCTTGGGAGGAGCGTCTGGATCGGATCGCTGGCCCAGCGGTCAGAACGTTTAATTATCATTTCCTGTTACCATTCCCGAGAGCAATCGTGCCTTTGCTTACTGCGAAACAGAGCCTGATAGTCAGCATGATGTTTTACGTTGGTTATCGTAAGCTCTCGAATACCTTACGTGGCTGGATGAACATCAACGAAACCAGTGCTCACAAAGCAATGAACGACATGGATGAACTGCTGAACGAATTGCGACAGATATATGCGAATACCCGATATCTGGTCGGTGATGAATTTACGCGTGCTGATCTCACTGCCTGCGCTTTGTTTGCACCATTATTCAGACCGAATGGCTATGGCCTTAAGTGGCCGACTGACGTCGAGGAACCCGCCGAAATGCAACACTGGAAAGCGTCTCATGAGCGAGCCCTGCAATCGTTGGCTATTCGCTACGAACAGAACCGTTAAGGCGTCAGGTTTGAGCGAAGATCAGGGTACCGAGCCCCATCGTCAGAGCGTACCCCAGGGTGTATGCCAGTAGTAAAGCGACGATAAACCTCAGATAAGAGCCAAACGTTAACGCTTCAATCTTACTCATTGCGACAATGCCTGCGGCTGAACCTATGATCAGAAGTGATCCACCCACTCCCACGGCATAGGTCAGTGCCAACCACTCCGCTGGGTTCATCACAACGTCTGATTTGAGCAGGGCAGCAGTAAGAGGGACGTTATCGATAATGGATGAAAATAGCCCCATCAGATAGTTCGCCTGCCAGGCCGGAAGATACTCATACACAGCAACAAACGAATCCAGTGCGCGTATTTCTTTCAGTGCGCCAACCACCAACAGAATGCCCAGGAAGAACATCAAGGTATCGAATTCGATACGGCGTACGTAGTCCATGATAGGGTCATCCTCAGTATCTTCTCCCATCCCTTTCGCGACCAGGAACATAATGGACAGCCCGGTCAGAAAGGTAAGTACAGGTGGAATATCGAAGAGTACATTGAAGGCAATGGTGGTCATGATCGTCAGCAGGAAAATACCGGCTACGACGATGTCGACCTGCTGCAGGTCGTGTGAAGTCTTAGTGACAGTTACCTCGTCGGACATAGGCAACATCAGCAGAGCGATCAAAGCGAGAACGGCACAGAAGGCTGGCAGAGAAAGCATTAGCAGGCTGGTAATTTCTGCTTTATCAGCGAGAAATATCATCAGGGTGGTGACGTCGCCAGTTATCATGGCGACACCGCCTGAATTCACAGCAAAGACAGCAATCGCGGCGAACCTCAGTGTCTTCTGAGCAGGTAATTGCAACGAAAGAATGAGAGCGACGGATACCAGTGTCGCGGTAATGTTGTCGGCGAGCGATGAGAAGACAAAGGCAAATAAACCAGTGAGCAGCATCAGTTTTCGTTCGGATATTTGCTGCGGAAGTACCTTGAAAATGGCGCTTTCGATCAAGCCCTTTTTATTAAGGTAAGCGACAAAGGTCATCGCTGCGGTGAGGAACAGCCAGAGTGCGGCAATTTCTCCGATGTTTTCTTTCAGCCCTTCCTCAATCCTATGATGCTCCGGTGTCCCGATGCTGGCGGCAAACAGAATGACCCAGGAAATTGAGCCGAAGAACAATACCGACTGGGCTTTATTAATATGAATAACTTCTTCGAAGATAATTCCGATCAACGCCAGCACGGCGAGTGTAATCAGAATCCAGGAAACAAATTCAGGCATGAGCAGCGCTTATTAAGGACAGGAGAGTCTTTATTCTATGCCCATCACTACAGGCGTGAAAGCAGACATATGTCCTAATTGATGAACAAATTGATCCAGCTCAGAGGCTGTTACGTGAGATCAGTTATCTGACAGGCTGGCGTCGTTCCAGTCGCGCAATAGTTCTGCCTGAAGATGAGCAAGCTCCATCAATGCATGCAGTTCGGCGGCTGTATTCTTCTCGCCAGAATAGATAGGCAGAGAGCGGATGCGTTGTACGAGTGCGTGGTCCGGTGATTCCATTTTGTTTCGCTCAAGTGCCCAGCGGATATTGCTGTTCAGCATGCGGAAGAAGGTAATACGAGTTGTCAGGCTGAAGATACTGGCGTTGTCGTTGTGACGGAAGTGGTCAAACTCAATGCCTGCCAGCAGGGCGTTCTTACTCGAGACCCGGATAGATGCTGAGCGCTTAAAATTCAGCACCATTGCCATGACACCAAATGGTTCCCCCGGGTTGATTGTGCCCAAGGCTTCTTCTGCGTGATCATCGGCAATGACGTCGAGCTCACCGCGCAGCAGAAAATACAATACGTTTGCGCCATCACCTTTATGCAGCACAATTTCATTCTGCTCGGCGGTCACAAATCGCGCCTGCGTCATCAATAACTCGAATTGTTCTGGATCAGTCTTCAGTAGCTCTTTGAAAAAAGTGACGCCGGAAACGATTCTGTGGAGGTTTTCAAGCGGGTACTCTTCCCGGGTGACGGGGCGCATAAAAGATCCTGTTGTCTAACGCACACCTAACGCTCAGGTATGCCCTATGATTTATGTAGCTCCAATCGTAATCCGGCTCAGCCACATACGAACGACGGGAGCATACCACTCGCTTTACGATGAAAATGAGAATCGGCTCGCATTGTGGCAGATTATCGCATCGTCTGATTAAGAGTAGCCCAGTATGAAGTCATCGCTGTATAAAATGATGTTGCGTTCAGTGTTAGTGCTGGCGGCGTCTGCCGTGCTCAGTGCCTGTGGAGGCTCTGACCCTGAGCCGTTACCGCAGGTCGGGGACGATAGCGGCCCGACAGGCTCAGACACCCCTGTCCCCCGTACTCTGGAGGTGGGTAATAGTTGGCATTGGCAGTTACAGGGAGACCTGAATACGGGCTATGACGTGGATCTGTATGACATTGATTTGTTCGATACAGACACCCAGATCATCGACGACCTGAAGGCTCAGGGGCGGGTGGTGATCTGCTACTTCTCGGCAGGCTCCTGGGAGGACTGGCGCGATGATGCGGATGACTTCGAGCAGGCGGCGCTGGGCAACCCTCTGGACGGCTGGCCAGGCGAGAAGTGGCTGGATGTCAGAGCCTCGTCGCTTGAGGCTGTCATGGAGGCTCGTCTTGATGTCGCGGTAGAGAAAGGCTGTGATGGTGTCGAACCCGATAACGTCGATGGTTATGCCAATGATTCGGGCTTTCCGTTATCAGGCAATGACCAGCTTGCCTACAACCGCTTCCTTGCCTCCGCTGCTCACGAGCGGGGGTTACTGATTGGCCTCAAGAATGATCTCGATCAGATCAGCGAGTTAGTCGCTGCGTTTGACTTTGCCGTGAATGAAGAATGTTATGAATATGACGAGTGTGAGCGACTGACACCCTTTATCGAAGCTGGAAAGCCGGTGTTGCATGCGGAATACGCGGAGACACTCGTCAACGACCCCGAAGCGCGAGCACTGTTCTGCGATGAAATGGTCGCGCTTGGCTTTAGCTCAATGGTGCTGCCGCTCGAACTGGACGACAGTTTCCGGTTTGTTTGTGACTGAGCCGTTATGGCTCAGTCACCCACCTGACTTTACTCAATACCCAGAGATTTCAGGTACTCGTCATAGCTGCCGTGGAAGTCGACGATCTCGTTGTCACGGATCTCGATAATGCGGGTCGCCAGAGACGACACGAACTCACGGTCATGAGAGACGAAGATCAGGGTGCCTTCGTACATCTCCAGTGCCATGTTCAGAGACTCAATGGATTCCATGTCCATGTGGTTGGTCGGTTCGTCCATCAGCAGAACGTTATGGTCGTTCATCATCAGCTTACCGAACAGCAGGCGACCCTTCTCACCCCCTGAGCACACTTTGACGGATTTCTTGATGTCGTCCTGGTTGAATAGCAGACGGCCAAGAGTACCGCGCACTGCCTGATCGTCGTGCTTATCGGTTTTCCACTGTTCCATCCAGTCGTACAGGTTGCCGCCCATATCGAATTCGTATTCGTGATCCTGAGCGTAGTAGCCAAGGTCGGCGTTTTCAGCCCACTTGATAGTACCTTCGGTCGGAGTGACGTCATCGACCAGACACTTCAGGAAGGTCGTCTTACCGGCGCCGTTGGCACCGATCACGGCAATTTTTTCACCGGCTTCAATCAGCAGATTGGTGTTCTTGAACAGCGGTGCTTCGCCATCGTAAGAATGTGCCAGACCTTCGATCTCCAGCGCCAGACGGTGGAGTTTCTTCTCCTGATTGAAGCGGATATACGGGTTCTGACGGCTCGAAGGCTTGATGTCGTCGAGCTTAATTTTTTCCATCTGCTTCGCGCGGCTGGTGGCCTGCTTCGCTTTCGACGCGTTGGCCGAGAAGCGCGATACAAACTGCTGCAGTTCAGCGATCTGAGCTTTCTTCTTGGCATTTTCCGATTGCAGACGCTCACGGGCTGCGGTCGAGGCAATCATAAAGTCGTCGTAGTTGCCCGGGTAAATCTTAATGTCGCCGTAATCAATGTCGGCCATGTGCGTGCACACAGAGTTCAGGAAGTGACGGTCGTGCGAGATGATGATCATGGTGCACTTCATGTCATTGATGATGCCTTCCAGCCAACGAATCGTGTTGATGTCGAGGTTGTTGGTCGGTTCGTCGAGCAGCAGAATGTCCGGGTTTGAGAACAGCGCCTGCGCCAGCAGAACACGCAGTTTCCAGCCTGGCGCGACTTCAGACATCGGGCCCTGATGAAGTTCGGTCTCAATGCCCGCGCCTAACAGAAGCTCACCGGCACGGCTTTCGGCGGTGTAGCCGTCCATTTCTGCGAACTCACCTTCAAGCTCAGCGGCGCGCATGTAGTCGTCTTCGGTGGCTTCCAGGTTAGCGTAGATCGCATCGCGCTCTTCTTTGATGGCCCACAACTCTTTGTTGCCCATCATTACGGTATCGATCACAGTGCATTCTTCAAACGCAAACTGATCCTGATGCAGCTTACCCAGGCGTTCGCCCGGTGACACACTGACGTTGCCCGCGCTTGGCTCCAGTGAACCATCGAGGATCTTCATGAAGGTAGATTTTCCACAACCGTTGGCACCAATGAGGCCGTAGCGGTTGCCATCTCCGAATTTGACAGAGATGTTCTCGAACAGCGGCTTGGCACCGAACTGCATGGTGATATTAGCGGTAGAAATCACAGGCACTTCCTGAATTGCGTAGGCAGATTTTGGGACGTATTCAAAGGCCGCGACTATACGCGTTTTCGCCACAGAAAACGAGTCTGAACCCCCACCACATACACCAGAGTGCCTGTCGCGGGGGACTTAATTGAGTGACTTACTTTTTCAGGCGAAGGGTATTGCCCGAAGTGTTCTTAGGATTGCGGTACACCGTCTTTTTGCGCGGTGCAGATGAGCTGCTGTCATCCTTGCTGTCGTTGGGCTGTTCTCTCCGGGCGGTATGCTTATCAGTCTTGTCTTTGTATGCCTGATTCTTTGGCTTTTGCTTCGGTTTCTGTTCTGATCCGGCCTTTGGCTTCGCCTTTCTTTTGGACTTGTCACCGGCATGTTTGATGGCTTTCTTACGCTCTTCTTCGCTGGCGAGCCGGATGCCATTCTCTTCAATCACGATTTCCCGCTCTTTGTAGAGCTTACCGATGGCCATCTTAAACGCACGCTTGCTGACTCCGAAGTGCATTTCGATCAGTTCTGCCGGGCTGTAATCGTTCAGGCCCAGCGTGCCACCGGAGTCTTTGAGCTTCTGCAGGATGCGCTTTGATAGCGAATCGGCTCTCTGATGGCCAATGGGCTCGAGGCTCAGGTCCAGACGCTGGTCCTCCCGTACCTGACGGATAAAGCCCTCGGTCTTCTGTCCAACGCGGATCGCTTTATGAATCTGGCTGTTGTGAAGCACACCCCAGTAGGTGTTATCGACGATGGCTTTGTAGCCAATATCCGTACGTTGCGCGATCAGCAGCTTGACCTTATCGCCCATCTGGTACGGGGCAGCCGCGCCAGGCCAGTTCGCGCTTGCTTCGTCTTTAATAAAGCGATTCAGACGTGTAGTGCCGATTAAACGCCCGGTATTGTCGCTGGTGACGTAGACCACGTACGACTGCCCGGCTTCCATGCGTTGCTTCTGCTCAGCAAAAGGAACGAACAGATCTTTCGGCAGGCCCCAGTCGAGAAACGCTCCGGTACGGTTCACGTCTTTCACCATCAGGCTGGCCGCCTGATTCAGCTGTACCCGTGGGCGCTGAGTCGTGGCGATCAGACGATCATCGGAATCCAGGTAAATAAATACCTCAAGCGTACTGCCGGTTTCTATGCCCTCGGGCACAAAACGGTTGGGCAGGAGCACGCGCTCGCCGTTTTCGTCGCTCAGGTACAGGCCCTGGGGTTGCGTGTCGGCGACCGTCAGAGTGTGAAACAGACCGGGTGTCATCATGGGGTTCTCCGTATTTTGAGGGGCGTCAGCGTCTTCACTGACGGTAAAGTGTTTTGATCAGATGCCAGCCGAATTTGGTTTTCACCGGCCCTTGTACTTTTAACAGGGGGCCTTTGAAGACGGCATCGGCGAAGGGCTTCACCATATCGTTGCGACCGAACTCTCCCAGTGAGCCGCCCTGTTTGCCGGACGGACAGGTGGAGTGTTTACGCGCCAGCTTGTCGAACTCAGCGCCTTTGTTGAGCTGTTTCAACAAAGATTCGGCTTCCTCACGGGTTTTGACGAGAATATGGCAGGCGCAGGCGCGGTTGGCCATGGTGGAAACCTCCGGAATACTGACGGGTCATACAGGTGTGTTACTCTCAGCGCGGATAATATCACAGGCCCACAGGTGAGGTACGGGTGGAATTACTGGTCATAGCGGTACTCGCCGGGCTGGCTTTGCTTGGTTGGCCCGCAATTCAGCGGCAACAGGCGGCGCGAGTGCTTGCGCTGAGGTATCTACGGAAACAGTGTCAGCAGGAAAATCTACAGCTGCTCGATGACACTGTGTCGCTGGCACGTATGCGTCTTAAGTTTATTAAGGGGCGACCTGTGCTGGTACGCGGCTACGAATTTGAATTCAGTGTCGACGGAGGAGATCGCTATCCGGGTTCCCTGGTACTGGAGGGCTACCGGCCGGTATCTGTGGTGCTGGCGGTGCATTCTGATCCTCAGGCCTGACAGTCTGCCATTAATAATCGCTCAACAGGAACAGGATGATGGTTAAACACGAAACAGAGAAGTCCCGCTTTGTGATTGAACAGGACGGTAAAGAGTGTGTACTTGATTACGTACTGAAAGGTGATCAAGTGAATTTTACACACACCTACGTCCCGTTCGCTTTGCGCGGCAAGGGGTTAGCCGAAGAGCTTGTCGGCTCTGGACTGCGGTGGGCGAATGAGAATTCGCTTAATATCAAGGCCAGTTGTTGGTATGTGAAGAAATTTCTGTAAGCATTTACAACCTGTCTAATCTGCACACTCGATAGCCTCATCCATAGTGAATTGTGTGTGCTCAGGTATCAGCAAACCTGGCAGGACGTTCACTGATATTTACGAATTTCTGTCCAGAGAGAATTAAATGCTGAATGCATAAGGACTCGAGAAAATCGTCAGTAAAAATAAAACCATCGATACCACGCTTAAGCGCGCGGCAGGTGAATAAATTCAGTCATCCAGCGAGCGATGGTTTTGCTGTCATTCGGTTGTTCCAAAGTATTCATTGCCTGGGTTAAACGCTCATCGCCAACGTCTTCTCTGCGCCGCCCCAGCAACCTTCTGAAGTATTCGGGTGTGAACTCCGGGTGCCCTTGAAAGCTCAGGATCAGATCATGGAGGTACCAGGCGGCGAATTGGCAGAAGTCGCTGCCCGCTAGCCTGCGGGCCCCTTCTGGTAGCGCGGAGACCTGATCTTTATGACTGTAGATAAGTTGATAGGCTGGCTGATCATCATTCAGCCACATGGGGCGGTGATCAATCTCCGTCATATGATTACCGACGCCCCAACCCTTGTTGCTTAAGCCTGCGTGGCCACCCAATGCATGGGCCAACAACTGATGGCCAAAGCATATGCCGAGCATGCGTTCTTTACGTGCATGAGCCTCGCGTACCCACTCCATCAAAGGCTGAACCCAGTGCTCAGGGTCGTAGACACCGGTCTTTGAGCCGGTCAGTAGGTAGGCGTCGCATTCCCCCGCTGACGGTAACTCGCCGTCATGAATCTGATAGAAAGTGAAGTTCAGGTGTGGATCAATGCTGGCGAGAAGTTCAGACAACATGACGCCATAGGACGCATAATCGCCGATAAGGTCATCATAGAGAACATCACATTCAAGGATACCGAGAGTGGCCATAGATCAATGGGTCCCTTTTGCTGCTGGTTGTATCAACTTTGCCGGATAAGCTTTTTTGAGAGGGAGAAGGACATCTTCGACCCCATGAATCCGTATCTCGAGCATCATAGCAAGCAAGTCACCCAGACGCCCCTGAGGGAACCCCTTTTTTTGCATCCAGAGCAAGTATTCTTCAGGAATGTCGCAAATGCGTTTTCCCTGATATTTACCGAACGGCATGGTCATCTGAACCAGCTGTAGAAGGTGCTCTTTGGTATACATTATTTGGCCTGTATGGATGGTTGGGGGCAATGCAGCAACAGTTTTGATTCTAAAAAGTTCCCCAGATTCTTTCAAATTGTTAAAAAGTCAGTTAAACCTCATATTGATAGTCTACACTTTAAGAGATCTACCGGGTGATAGAGTTGTTAGGGCGCTCGGACATTGAGTAGTAAGGCTCGTCTGATATTCATATGACCACGGGTCATCAGGTTGTGCCAGAGACAGTAATATCAGGAGTCAGAGAATTTGTATGGTTGTGCTGACCTCAACAGCTGAAGGGAAATATCAGCCTAGTGAGGGATGGAAACGCGTAGAAGAAGAAAGTCGTCGCGCTGGCGTCACCAATGGTGGACGTTTCGGTGCGGCTGATTTGCGTCTGGAAACCATTCTGGAGAGAACCATGCGGGTATTTATTACTACCCGTGCCGCGACCTTTGCGACTGACGTTGAGGGAGCGTTGTTCCAGATGGCCCGAGTCCTCAAGGCCAGGGCGGCTGCACTCTATATTGCGACAGACGGCTCAGGAAAACGTCCCGAGCTGGCCGTTGCTGTGTCACCGAATGATACGGAGCAACTGGCGACGGTTATTCGCGATGGATGGACCATAGAGGGTGCCAGTATATCTCCACGCTGCTCTTTTGCTGATGATGAAAATTCGGACGAAGAAGCATTACGTCATTATCTCGGAGGCAACCGCCTTTCTACTATTCCCCTGTTAAATGACTATGGCGTGACTGGGTGGTTATTTCTCACGTTCGATGATCCTACGCAGCGCCTTTCTCCACGTAAGCTGACTCAGCTGGGAACGTTCGCGCAGTTCTGCCTGCTTATGCAGGAACGCCTGCATGTCATGGAAGTACTCGAAGATCGTGAGCATCTTTTACGTCAGACAGAGCGTCTTGCCAATATTGGTTCCTGGTATGACGACGTTGAAAACGATCAGATCACTATTACTCCCCAAACGGCAGCAATTTTTGAGCAGGATGAAAATCTTGAAGTCGTCAGTCTTTCTCAGTATTTCGAGTACATTCACCCCGAAGATATAGAGCGTGTTGCGCAGACACTCACGGAAAGCATGAACGAATGTAAGCCGTCGGACATGACCTATCGGATCAGCTTACCGTCCGGAGCAGAGAAAGTTATTCACGGCCGTGCTGAAGTTATTGTTAATGCCGAGGGCCGGGTTGTTGCTCGTGTTGGTTCGGTGCAGGATATTACCGAACAGCAGGCACGGGAGAATCGCCTGCGCCTGGCGATGACAGTGTTCGAGTTTTCAATGGAAGGTGTGGTGATTACCGATGCTGACCAGAAAATTGAAGCGGTTAATCCGGCGTTCAGTACCATTACCGGATATTCTGAACGAGAAGCTCTGGGCAAAGATCTTGGTTTTCTTCGTTCCAGTCGGCACAACCGGGAATTTTACCAGCGCATTAACAGTCAGTTGAATGAACGTGGCTACTGGCGCGGAGAAATCTGGAATACACGTAAAAACGGCGAAAGTTATCCTCAGTGGCTTACTCTGACCTTAGTTCGTGATGAACAGAAACGAGTGACGCATTACGTCGGTGTATTCTCGGATATGTCGCGTATAAAAGAGCACGAACAACAACTCAAACATTTATCCAATTACGATTCTTTAACGAATCTTCCTAATCGCCATTTATTACTGAGTCGCCTCGAAGGTGCGATCGCTGATGCCACGATTAATCAGCGCAAGGTCGGAGTGATTGCGATCGATCTGGATCACTTTAAGCACATTAATGATAGCCTCGGACATCCCGCGGGCGATCGTTTGTTACAGGACTTTGCCAAACGTCTGCGTCAAAGGTTGAGAGATTCGGATACCGTTGCACGTCAGGGTGGTGATGATTTTGTTGTCGTGCTGGAAAGTGTGGGTAACGTCTCTCAGATCGAGAATGTTGCAGGTATTATTCTCGAACTACTCAAGACGCCATTCGATGTGGGGGTCGGCAAAGACTTTTATATCGGTGCGAGCATTGGTGTCACCCTGTTTCCGGATCATGGGGCAGATGTGACCCAGTTGCTCAGTAACGCTGATGTGGCTATGTACGAGGCTAAAAAAGAAGGCCGTAATATGTACAAGGTCTACAGCAACGAAATGACTCAGGTCGTTGCTGACCGTCTTGAATTGGGTAACCGATTACGACAGGCGCTCACCAGCGAGGATGAACTGAGATTATATTATCAGCCTCAGGTAGAGCTCACCGAAGGTCGCGTTGTGGGTGTTGAGGCACTGATACGCTGGCATACGCCGGACGGCGAAGTCATTCCGCCTGGGCGCTTCCTTCCAGTGGCGGAAGAGGGCGGCATGATGCCGGACCTCGATAGCTACGTGCTTGGTGTTGCCTGTCGCCAGATTGCAGACTGGCAATATGAGGGGATAAATAAAATTACGGTTGCGGTAAACATCACCCAGCCAACATTTATGGCCGGTGGTCTGGTAGGACGGCTGACCGCTCTCTTAGACGAGACTGGCATTGATCCCAGCTGGCTTGAGCTGGAAATTACCGAGGGTGCCTTACTGGAGCCGAGTTCTCAGGTGCTCAGTACCATTTCGGGCCTGAAAGCCTTAGGGGTGGCTCTGGCGATTGATGATTTCGGAACTGGCTACTCTTCCTTGTCTTATCTGCACCGTTATCAGGTTGATAAGCTCAAGATCGACCGGGGCTTCGTTCAGAGCGTCGAAATTGAAGATGAAGGAAAAGTTATTACCCGTACCATCATTCAGATGGCGAAAGGCCTGGGTTTACAGGTGCTGGCTGAAGGTGTCGAGACGGAAGGTCAATTGCACTTCCTGAGGGATAACGGCTGTGAAACCTGCCAGGGGTTCTTCTTCAGTCGCCCGGTGCCGGTAGAAGAACTGAGACTTAACTGATGACGTCTCAGCGTTATCGGGCGGTTGTCTGCCCGATAACGACGCTCAGGTACTTAACTTGTACCCAAGACTTGTACCCGAGCAACTTACTCGTAAGTACAGAAGTAAGCCGTCTGACCTGACAGGCGGACTTTGAACTTCACGTTAGCTTCAATCTCGAAGGATTCACCATTAGTGAAGGTCTGCCACTCTTCGCTGCCTGGCAGCAGAGCGTCCATCTTGCCTGACACGATAGTCATGACTTCTTTCTGGCTGGTGCCGAATTCGTAGTCGCCGGGCTCCATAACGCCAACAGTCGCTGGCAGTGTCTCGGTCTGCAGGGCAATCGACATCACCTTGCCGTCAAAATACTCGTTTACTTTTAACATTTTAGATTCTCCTGTGGATCTGGCGGGCGATTATACGCAGGCACTGTCCATAAGCGCAAAATAGACGAGCAAAAGCCCCATCATTTGTGTATACTCCGCCACCCTTTTAAATCAGATCGTCGGGCAACACCGTGTCAGCAGCACCCTGAGGGGTGTTCGGGGTCAACAGATGCCTCATTGAGCATTGCACGGACAGCAGAGAACTGACCGTCAACGGTAAGCCCCTAAGCGATTGTACACAGGTGAAAATATGACCGATTCGAACAGCACAGGCTTTGCGAGCCTGGGCCTGCCATTTCCTGTACTCCGTGTTCTTGAAGAGCTGGGTTACGAAACTCCTTCTGCCATTCAGGCAAACAGTATCCCGCCGTTGCTGGAAGGCAAAGACGTGCTGGGTATGGCCCAGACGGGTACCGGAAAAACCGCAGCATTCGCGTTGCCACTGCTGGTACGAACCAACCCAGACTTCCGCACACCACAGGTGCTGGTACTGGCGCCAACCCGCGAACTTGCTCAGCAGGTAGCGGAAGCAGCGAAAACCTACAGCAAGCACATGAGCGGCATCAATGTTACCGCAATCTACGGTGGTTCAGACTATGGTAGCCAGCTGCGTGATCTTAAGCGCGGACCACAGTGGGTGGTTGGTACGCCGGGTCGTGTTATGGATCACCTGCGTCGCGGCACACTGAGTCTGGCTGACATCAAGGCCGTCGTGCTTGATGAAGCCGATGAAATGCTGCGCATGGGCTTTATTGACGACGTAAACTGGATTCTGGAGCAGGCACCGGCGAAACGCCAGGTCGCTCTGTTCTCGGCAACCATGCCAAAAGAAATCCAGCGTGTCGCTGAAACTCACCTGAACGAACCGGTACAGGTGAAGATTGAATCAAAGACAACCACCAATGACCGTATCCGTCAGCGTTACTGGTTTGTAGGTGGAGTGCATAAGAATGACGCACTGCTGCGTATCGCCGAAACCGAAGACTTTGATGCCATGATGATTTTCGTGCGCACCAAGCAGGCAACGGAAGAAGTGGCTGACTTTATGGCTGCGAACGGCTTTCGTTGTGCGCCTCTGAACGGCGACATTCCGCAGCAGCAGCGTGAACGCGCTGTTGAAAAGCTGAAAGCAGGCAAGCTCGACATGATTGTGGCGACCGACGTTGCCGCTCGTGGCCTTGACGTTGAACGCATCAGTCACGTTATCAACTACGACATTCCACAGGATACAGAGTCGTACGTTCACCGTATTGGTCGTACTGGCCGTGCCGGTCGTGAAGGTGAAGCGATTGTATTTGTACGTGGTCGTGAAAAGCGCATGCTGCGTGATATTGAAAAAGCCACGCGTCAGCCGATTGAAGAAATGCCGTTGCCAAGCGCAGCCCAGGTGAATGCAAAGCGTCGCGAAGCTTTCCGAGCGCGCATTATTGATGCTCTCAACACCGAGAAAAATGCACTTTACCGCGAGATTATTGAGTCGGTACTGACCGAGCATCCGGTCGATGCACTCGACGTTGCTGCCGCTTGCGCCAGCCTGATTCAGGGTGACAAAGCGCTGTTTATTGATGAAAAAGCCGATCAGAAAATGCAGGAACGCAAAAAGCGCGACCGCGATGATCGTGAGCCTCGTCAGCAGCGTGAACCACGCGACAGAGGTGATCGTGGAAACCGTGGCCGTAAGGCGACACCAGACATTAATCCGCTGCCATTAAAAGGTCAGCCAAATGTCGATATGGTGCGTTACATGGTTGGCGTCGGATACGACGACGGCCTGCGTCCGGGTAACCTCGTAGGTGCAGTGGCGAACGAAGCCGATCTCGAAAGCCGTTATATCGGTCATATCGAAATTCTGGAAAATTACTCTATCGTTGACCTGCCAGCGGGCATGCCACCAGAAACGATGAAAACACTGCGCAATGCGCGCGTGTGTGGCCGTGCACTGGAAATTAAAGAGTTTAAAGGCGAGGCGGGTATTCCTGAGCGTAAGCCGGGTGGTCCTAAGCGCCGTGACGGCGGCTTTAAAGGCAAAGGTTCTAAAGACCGTGATTTTAAAGGCAGCCGCGACTTTAAAGACAAGCCACGTAAGCCTCACCGTAAAGGCGGAAACGCGCCTGCACGTAAAGCCGACTGATATATCTTTTATCGGTAAAATAAGGCGACAGGTTTACTTCGTCGCCTTATCAAAAAGCCCCGGGCAGATGCCCGGGGAAGTCTCAAAACACTGATCGCCTCAGAAACAGCCCCGAAAAAACTGCAAGGTGATTCGAGAGCTGCAATGAGCTGTCAGTGACTGATCATCCATGGCCGCATCGAGGGGAACATCTTGTTGCCTTCCGCGGTATACATCAGATTGCTCCGACGTTTTTTCGCGTTACAACCACAGTTGCTACCATGCTTGTGGGCATGGCGCTCCTGCTTTTCCTTCTCGCGCGCATGGAATTCACCGGCGGTCATAACCTCGGGTGAGTGACTTGCTTTTTCGTTCGCTTCCATGGCTTCCCGCCGCTCTTTGATCATGCTGGCAATCTCTGGTGGCAACACAATCACCCGCGCAGACATAGTCTGGCATTGCGGGCAGAACGCGGGTTTATCGTGGTGCTCCATCGACGCCAGTTCCTGGAATACACCGTGCTCAGGGCATTTATAATCATAGAGTGGCATAGTGAAATCCCCTTATTAAAGATCCGGTGCTTTTGGAATATCGATGCTGCCATCGAGGTGTTTCTTAGGCCCTTCGGAATTCGGCTGCACGTCAAACTCGAAGATATCGGTTGGTAACCAAAGCGTCGCACAGGAGTTCGGAATATCAACCACACCACTGATGTGACCCTGTACCGGCGCACAACCAATAATGGCGTAACCCTGAGCTTCGCTGTAACCGAACTGGGTCAGGTAGTTAATGGCGTTATGACAGGCCTGACGATAGGCGATGCTGGTATCCAGGTAATGCTGTTTACCGTCTTCATCAACAGAAATACCTTCAAAAATCAGGTAATCGTCGTATTTCGGCACCATTTTACTTGGCTTAAAGATTGGGTTTTTAACCTGATATTTCGCCATACCATCTTTGATGATATTGACGCGCATGTGAATCCAGCCGGCCATTTCAATCGCGCCACAGAAGGTGATTTCGCCGTCACCCTGTGAGAAGTGAAGGTCACCAACAGACAGACCCGCACCATCAACATAGACAGGGAAATAGACTTTAGAACCGCGTGTCAGGTCTTTAATATCACAGTTACCACCGTGCTCACGAGGAGGCACAGTACGCGCACCTTCTGCTGCGGCTTTGGCTTTTTCATCGCCCGATAAACGCCCCATATGAGCGGTCTCTGCATAAGGCAGTGTTGCCAGTTCAGGGACGCGTTCTGGATCGGTGTCGACTAAAGCTTTTTCACGGGTATTCCACATATCCAGCATTTTCTTGTCTGGCAGGCAGCCGATCAGACCGGGGTGGAGAATACCGGCAAACTCAACGCCTGGAACGTGACGTGAGCTGGTCATCATGCCGTTGAAGTCCCAGATGGATTTCTGTGCTTCCGGGAAGCGATCGGTCAGGAAGCCACCGCCGTTCTTTTTCGAGAAGAAACCATTAAAGCCCCACTGGTTATCAGGGAAGGCTCCGATGTCCAGAATATCGACTTCAAGCAGGTCACCGGGTTCGGCACCTTCGACTTTAATCGGGCCGGATAAGAAGTGGACCTGACTCAGGTCGACATCACGGACGTCGGATGCGTCGTCGTTATTTTCAATCTGACCACCGGTCCAGTCATAACATTCAACAATGAAGTCATCACCGGGTTTTACGGTTGCTACCATCGGAATGTCCGGATGCCAGCGGTTGTGAACCTGGTCATTTTCATAAGCGGATTTACTGAGATCAATTTTAATGATGGTATCAGTCATGGTTTTCTCCTTAGGTAGCCTTGGGGCTTTTCGGGGTAAATTCCGGTTCGGAAGGGAATTCAGAGTGCGTTTCCGCAAGGGAAACCGGGAGCAGAGTGACCTGTCGGTCAGACAGAATGCCCTGCAGGTGTGTATTCATAGTGTCGTTGTGCGCAGTGAGGTGACGAGCCACCTCGGTAATAACCAGGTCGCGGAAACGACGTTCGATGGCGCGGGCACCGTACTTACGGAATCCGGATGTCATGACGATAAAATCACGAGCCGCCGGTTCAAGCTCAATACTGGTGTTGTGGCGTTTCAGCTGGGAATTCAGCGACTGCTCAAGGCCTTCAACCAGACTCGGCATATCCTCGGATGTCAGTGCAGAGAAGTACTCAACAATGCCGATGCGGTTGATAAATTCCGTATTAAAATGGCGTTCCAGTGCGCGCTTATAAAGACCACTGCGGTTAACGCCGGGAACGGAGTCCAGCCAGCGTAATGACTCCGCGAGGCGGCTGCCGACATTGCTGGTCATAAACACCAGCGTATTGGTGAAACTGATCGACTTCTGTCCTGACGCCAGCTTCAGGGTGCCGTTGTCGAGGATGTTCATCAGACTCAGTACTACCGAGTGGTCTGCTTTTTCTATTTCATCGAACAGGACAATGCCCGGGCGCGAGCTTGTGCCACTGATCAGTTCTTCATTAAGTAAGCTGAGGTTTTCTTTGCTGCCCACATAGCCCGGCGGTGCGCCTGTAATAGCAGCACTGTAGTGGCTCTGTGCGAGAGTATTCATATCGATACGACAGAAAGCATCGCTGCGACCGTGAATCGCCTGCGCGACCTGCCGCACCATTTCGGTTTTACCAACGCCGGTCGCGCCGATAAATAAAGCTGAGAGAAGCGGGCGCCGACGGTCGTTAAGTCCGGCACTGATCACGTTCAGTTGCGATTCAAGTCGATCAATCACAGCATCCTGACTACGGATACAGGCTTTCAGGTGAGCTGATACTTCAGCCGGCTGAAAAGCGAACCGCGACAGAAGCGGTTGGCTCTGTGATTGTGCTTGTGAACGAATGCGATCAGTGACGAAGACCATCGGCAATCAGGCGATTACTCGCCAGCCTCCATTGAGCGCTCTTCGACGGGCAGAGTACCGACCGGACAGTCTGCTACGCCTACTGTTGTGCGCGTCATGGCTTCGACATCGGCCTGGGCTTTTTCAGCGTCGGTTACCCAGGTGCGGTAAAACTCAAACGGACAATCGGCAATGCCCTTGTCGCCATCGCCCGAGGCATGAACACCGCTGTATCCACGGTGCAGAAGCTTGAATAAATGATTCTGCGACTGATCGTTTTTACGGGCGTCGCGAATCTGTGACACAGATAATTGTGCGTATTGGACCCCCATGTCTTCTTCGCCACATTCGCCGAGTGTACGGCCGTCGAAGCCGATCAGAGCAGAGTGACCAAAGTAGGAATAGACACCGTCGAAGCCCGTTGCATTGGCAACAGCCACGTAGCAGTTATTTGCCCACGCCATGGTTTTCGCCATCATGATCTGCTGTTCTTTGGCTGGGTACATGTAGCCCTGACAGCGAACAATCAGCTCCGCGCCTTTCATGGCACAGTCGCGCCAGATCTCCGGATAGTTACCGTCATCACAGATGATCAGGCTGATTTTTAATCCTTTAGGGCCTTCGCTTACATAAGTACGGTCGCCCGGATACCAGCCCTCAATCGGGCACCATGGAATACATTTTCGGTATTTCTGAACAATTTCTCCTTTGTTATTGATCAGAACCAGGGTGTTATAGGGTGCTTTATTCGGGTGTTCTTCGTGCTGTTCACCTGTCAGTGAAAAGATGCCCCAGGTGTCGGCTTCTTTGCATGCTGCTGCAAAAATGTCCGTTTCATCACCCGGGATTGTGGCTGCGGTCGCGTACATTTCCTCTTCGTCGTACATGATTCCCATGGTTGAATATTCCGGGAATACGACCAGATCCATGCCTGGTAGTCCGATTTTCATGCCCTTGATCATGTCGGCTATTTTACGGGCGTTGTCGAGGACTTCAGCTTTGCTGTGAAGACGTGGCATTTTATAGTTAACGACTGCAACACCAACGGTATCTGGGCTACTGGAAATATCACCGTGACGCATAATGTTCTCCGCTTAAACAGAAAGGTATTTTGAAATGGTTTCCTGGTCGGCTTCTTCGACCGGTACGTCCAGTACAATTTTTCCTTTTTCAATCACCAGAATCCGGTCAGCGACATCCAGTGCAAAACTGAGTACCTGCTCGGAAACCAGAATGGATAAGCCACGCTGGGTGCGTATTTCTTTCAGCGTTTTCGCCATATCTTTAATGATGCTGGGCTGAATACCCTCGGTAGGTTCATCCAGAATGAGGACATCCGGATTACTTGCCAGCGCTCGCGCAATGGCAAGCTGTTGCTGTTGACCGCCCGACAGGTTGCCACCGCGGCGATGTTTCATTTCATCGAGCACCGGGAAGATGCTGTAGAGGTCAGATGGAATATGACGTTCGCCGGTGCTGGTCAGTCCGGTTTCAATGTTTTCTTCTACTGTCATGGTCGAGAAAATCATCCGGCCCTGGGGCACGAACGCCAGACCAGCGCTGACACGCTCGTGACTCTTTAATGGCGACAGTTCTTTGTCTGCTAATTTAACCGTGCCTCCCTTGCTTGGAATCATGCCAATCAGGGATTTCATTAATGTGGTTTTGCCCATGCCATTACGACCGAGAATGGCGATGATTTCGTTCTCTTTGAGGGTCAGGTTCATACCATCAATGATGGTGCTCTGGCCGTAGGCCACTGAGTAATCGTTTAATTGCAGCATGGCAGGCCTCCTTAGTGACCGAGATAAACTTCAACGACTTTCGGGTCAGACTGCACCCGGTCCATTGAGCCTTCAGATAAAACCTTGCCCTGGTGAAGCACGGTCACCCGGTCGGCAATGTCGGCAACGAATTGCATATCGTGTTCAATCACAAGTACTGAGCGGTCTTTGGTAATTCGGTGCAGCAGGTCTGCTGTCTGTTTACGCTCAGAGACCGACATACCTGCAACCGGCTCGTCCAGCATCAGGAGTTCAGGGTCCTGGATCAGCAGCATGCCAATTTCCAGCCACTGCTTCTGACCGTGAGAGAGCAGATCGGCAGAGGTATCCAGTTTGTCGCCGAGAAAAATCATGTCGGCGATTTCTTTTACTTTGTCGACGACCTCTTTATCGCGACGGAAGAAGAGGGCACCCCAGACGTTGCGTCCACGCGGGAACGACAGCTCAAGGTTTTCGAATACCGTCAGGTCTTCATAGATGGATGGGTTCTGGAATTTCCGACCAACGCCTGCGTGAACAATCTGGTGCTCGTTCAGCTTGGTTAATTCTTTACCCTTAAATTTAATCGAACCTTCAGTGGCCTTGGTACGGCCACAGATGAGATCCAGTACCGTGGTCTTACCGGCCCCGTTAGGGCCGATAATGACGCGGATTTCCTGTTCTTCGACGTACAGCGATAAATCGTTCACTGCTTTAAAACCATCGAAGGACACAGTCAGACCTTCTACGCTCAAGACAAAGTCTTTTGCCGGAATAGATTTCGTTGACTCAAGCATGTTTGCGCTCCTCAGAAGTCAGGGTCTCTTCGCTGGTATCTGCTTTGTCAGATGAAGCATCTTTCGCTGCAGGAGTAGGTGCCGAAGGTGAATCGTCTTTTTTACTCATTTTCAGCAACAGAGGTTCGATGTAACGCTGGTAAACACCGGCCAGACCATTCGGGAAGGCCATCACAACACCGATGAACAATGCGCCCATGGCAAACAACCAGAGTTCAGGGAAGGATTCTGAGAAGCTGGTTTTCGCCCAGTTAACCAACAGGGTGCCGTACACAGCGCCGAGGATTGACAGACGACCACCCAGTGCACAGAAAATCACCATTTCAATCGATGGCACGATGCCGACGAAGGTAGGTGACATAAAGCCAACCTGCAGAGTGAACATGGCACCGCCGACAGCTGAAATCGCAGCGGCCAGGCAGAAGATAAAAATCTTGAAGCCGGAGACGTCATAGCCAGAGAAACGAACGCGTTCTTCACTTTCACGCATCGCGACTAATAAGCGACCGAGTTTGCTTTTAATCACAAAGGCGGCAACGAACAGAGCGAGAAACAGCAGCAGTGCATTGATGTAGTAGAGAATGTATTTCGCTTCGTCGGTGCGGATATCCCAGCCGTGCAGTGTGCGCAGGTCGGTAATACCGTTTACGCCGCCGGTGTAGCCTTGCTGACCGATAATCAGGATGGTCAGGATAGCCGCAACTGCTTGCGTGATAATGGCAAAGTACACACCACCGACACGACGCTTGAACATGGCAACAGCAATGATGAAAGCGAAGACAGCAGGCACAGCAATAACTGCGAACAGAGTAAAGCCAAAGCTGTGGAAGGGTTCCCAGAACCATGGCAGTTCGGTGAGCTGGTTCCAGTCCATAAAGTCCGGAATACCAGGAGTAGACTGAATCGCAGTATTTTCAGGTGACGAGGCTTCCAGTTTCAGGAACATCGCCATGCAGTAACCGCCCAGGCCAAAGAATACCCCCTGACCGAGGCTGAGAATGCCACCGTAGCCCCAGCAAAGAACCAGACCAAGAGCAACGAAAGCGTAAGTGAGATATTTACCCACCAGGTTAAGGCGGAAGATATCCATCGACAGCGGCAGGATCACCAGCAGCAGAACTGCAAGAATGATCATGTGGCTGTACTGATTGCGGGCAATAAAATCGGCAAATTTATTCATCAATTAGACTCCTGCTCAGTGACGTACTTTGAGAGTGAACAGACCCTGAGGACGAAGCATCAGAATGCCGACCACAAACAGCAGGGTGAGTACTTTGGCCATCGAACCGCTGAGGAAAAATTCCATCGTTGACTGGGCCTGAGAGATAGTGAAGGCCGAAGCGACGGTACCCAGAAGGCTGGATGCACCACCGAACACAACAACAAGGAAGGTATCAACGATATACAGCTGACCAGACGTCGGACCGGTAGAACCGATCATGGTGAACGCAGAACCTGCGATACCTGCGATGCCGCAACCCAGAGCGAAGGTCATACGGTCAACTTTCTCGGTATTAATACCAACAGCAGCAGCCATCGGACGGTTCTGTACAACGGCGCGGGTTTGTTTACCCAGACGGGATTTCTGCATCATTAATGCAACACCGACGGTAATCACGATCGTCAGGCCCATCACAAACAGACCGTTCACCGGCACTTCAACCATGTCGGTTACCGGGTACGAACCCATCAACCAGTCAGGCAGAGTGACGCCCACTTCGCGTGCGCCAAATACGGTGCGGTAGAGTTGTTGCAGAATCAGGCTCAGGCCCCAGGTAGCAAGCAGAGTATCCAGGGGGCGGTGATACAGGTGGCGTATCATCGCCCACTCGACAAAGGCCCCGAGAGCGGCCGTGACAAAGAAGGCCACTATCATGGCCAGAAAGAAGTAACTGCCATAAATACTTGGCAGGTAGTCAGCAAACAGATTTGAAATTATGTAGGTAACGTAAGCACCGAGAATCATAAACTCGCCGTGTGCCATATTGATCACACCCATCTGGCCGAAAATAATCGCCAGACCGAGTGCCATCAGAACAAAAACAGAAAACAGGATAAGTCCGGCAAAACCTTGCATAGCAAAGATGGAGGTAAGCTCGGATGCAGAATATTCGGCAAACATGATGTTTCTCCCCGGTGGATCAGAAGTCGGTAGCGGCTGGATCACCGGCGCGCTACCGGAAGGGTGGACTGAGGAAACTCAGCCCGGGTCATGCGTGGGGTTTTACTGGTAACCCTCAGGGAATGGATCAGGCTCGATCAGTTCATCACTTTCATAAACCACTTTGTACTGACCGTCAGGCTCGGCGAGACCGATGCGGGTTTTCGACCAGAGGTGGTGGTTTTTGTGAACACGGACGTAACCTTCTGGTGCTGTTGTCAGCTCGATACCAGGAGAGGCTTCACGGACTTTATCGATATCGAAAGAACCGGCTTTTTCGACCGCTGCTTTCCATAACCATGGGCCAAGGTAAGCTGCCTGAGTTACGTCACCGATCACGATGTCGTCACCCCAGCGTTCTTTAAATGCTTTTACGAAGGCCTGGTTGTTTTCGTTAGGCAGAGACTGGAAGTACTTCATTGAAGCGTAAATACCTTCAATGTTCTCACCGCCAATACCCAGGATTTCATCCTCTGTTACTGAGATGGTCAGGAACAGTGGCTTCTCTTTGCCCATGTCGATACCGGCCGCTTTCAGCTGCTTGTAGAAAGCAACGTTAGAACCGCCCACCACTGAGATGAATACAACGTCAGGTTTTTTCAGCTTGATTTTGTTGATCACAGAGTTGAACTGAGTGTGACCCAGTGGGTAGTACTCTTCGCCCACAACTTTAGAGCCGAGTACGTTTTCGATGTGCTTACGTGCAATTTTGTTTGAGGTACGTGGCCAGATGTAGTCAGAGCCGAGCAGGTAGAATTTCTTCGCACCTTTTTCGCGGGCTGCCCAGTCCAGACCTTCAAGAATCTGCTGAGTCGCTTCCTGACCGGTGTAGATCACGTTAGGTGACTGCTCCAGACCTTCGTAGAAAGTCGGGTAGTAGAGCATACCGTTATACTGCTCAAAGACTGGCAGAGCGGCTTTACGTGACGCTGAAGTCCAGCAACCGAAGACGGCCGCGACTTTATCCTGCACCAGGAGCTTCTTGGATTTCTCAGCGAAGGTCGGCCAGTCACTGGCGCCGTCTTCCTGAATGTATTCGATCTTACGACCCAGTACACCGCCCATGGCGTTGATCTGCTCAATGGCAAGCTTCTCAGCCTGTACTGAACCTGTTTCACTGATCGCCATGGTGCCAGTAACAGAGTGTAGAATACCGACTTTAACGGTATCGTCCGTTACTGCCAGCCCAGTGCTGTTCACTTCGTCCGCCAGCGCTGGAACACTTGTATGTGCAAGCATCAGAGCGGCAGGTATTGCGAGTAAATTTTTCAGAAAACCGCGCCGTGCAAGCGCTGTGTTTTCAAAGGTTGGTAGTCGCATAGTCAGGCCTCACTTAGGTAGTTTGTGGTTGCTGTGACCTTTTCAGATTGCCTGTAGCGACGGTTTTGGAACATTCGTTGAACGCTCCACCGGGGTACGTCATTTGACGCATACGAGTTGGCACGGGATATGATTAATATAAGTCGCCAGGATGCGATAACAGATTTTATGAACGCGAAAGCAGATTCATGGATACGACAGCAGATTTCCTGGAGACCGGATGGCAAACCCACAACTACTGACTACCCGCCGTAACTACAATCGCTGGGTTGCCAACCAGACACTCGAAGACTTTGCGCTTCGGTTTACGGGTAAGAACGCCCGTCGCTGGTCATCAGCACGGGTATCCAACACCGCACTGGGAGCGATTTCGTTTCTGGCGCTGGAAGCCATCGGGGCTGCAATTACTCTGGTCTATGGCGTCCATGCGGCGCTTCTGGCGACCATGGTGGTGTCCGCCATTATCTTCCTGACGGCAATTCCCATCAGTTATTACGCAGCCCGCTATGGGGTCGATATTGATCTGCTCAGCCGGGGAGCCGGGTTCGGCTATATCGGCTCGACGGTGACTTCGCTGATCTATGCGTCGTTCACCTTTATTTTTATGGCGCTCGAAGCGGCCATCATGGCGTCGGCCATGGATATCCTCTTTTCGGTGCCCTTGTGGCTTGGCTACCTGATCAGTGCTTTGATCGTGATTCCGCTGGTGACGCACGGTATTACTCTGATTTCACGGTTTCAGCTATGGACTCAACCTCTCTGGTTCCTGCTTCAGCTGACACCGTTCGTGTTTATTCTCTGGCAGGAAACTCAGGCCATCAGCGATTGGATCAACTTTGAATCACCGGTTGCACCGTCAGAGGGCAACGGCGTTAGCCTGATCTATTTTGGTGCTGCATCAGCCGTCATCTTTTCATTGATTGCCCAAATAGGTGAGCAGGTCGACTTCCTGCGCTTTTTGCCGGAGCCAAAACCGGATCAGCGCCTGCGCTGGTGGACCGCGCTGATCATTGGCGGGCCGGGGTGGATTCTGATGGGCGCTATTAAAATCATGGCCGGATCATTTCTGGTTGTGTTGGCACTCAGCCACGGACTGGGTTACGACGAGGCGGGTGACCCGACCCGAATGTACGCTGTTGCGTTCAGCTACCTGACCGAATCACCACTGGCTGTGATGGCACTGACGGGTATTTTTGTAGTGCTCTGTCAGGTGAAGATTAATGTGACCAACGCCTACGCGGGCTCAATTGCCTGGTCGAATTTCTTTTCACGTCTGACCCACAGTCATCCGGGGCGTGTTGTCTGGCTCTTCTTCAACGTGATGATTGCCATTCTGGTGATGGCACTTGGAGTGTACGAATCGCTCGAGCACATCTTAGGCATCTATTCGAATGTCGCAGTCGCCTGGGTCGGAGCGCTGGTTGCCGATCTGGTGATTAATAAACCGTTAGGCCTGAGCCCGAAGCATATTGAATTCAAGCGTGCCTACCTCTATGACATTAACCCGGTAGGCTTTGGCGCTATGGTGCTGGCATCCCTGTGCGGAATTCTGTCGTTTACCGGTATCTGGGGTGAGACGGCACAGGCGCTGTCTTCGTTTATTTCTCTGTTTACTGCGTTCTTTCTGGCGCCTGTTATCGCTTTGATAACTGGCGGTAAATACTATCTGGCGCGCGAGATTATTCCGCTGTCGCCGGCCACTGAGCAGTTAACCTGCATCGTGTGCGAGAACGAATTCGACCGTGAAGACATCGCCGTATGCCCGGCTTACAACGGGCACATCTGCTCGTTATGCTGCACGCTGGAATCACGCTGTCATGACCAGTGCAAAGACAACGCACGTTTCAGTGATCAGATTGCCGCGACGTTGACGACCATACTTCCCGACCGCTTAGTACATCGTCTTAATCCTCGTATTCTGCAATTTTCAGGTTTATTGACCATTATCGGCGGAATCGTTGGGCTCCTGTTCTGGTTGGTGTACATGCAGGCACCTTCTGATAACAGTATGCAGGCTTTGCTTGGCAGTAGTTTGTTGCAGGTCTATGTGTTGCTGATGATTATCGTCGGTGTTCTGATCTGGTTGTTTGTACTTGCCAACGAGAGTCGCGAGTTAGCGCTAGATGAAGCCACAAAACAGACGGATCTGTTATCGCAGGAAATTGCTGCGCACGAAGAGACAGACCGTGCTTTGCAGCAGGCGAAAGAATTAGCAGAGGCTGCTAACCAGGCAAAAAGTCGCTATCTCGGTGGTATCAGTCACGAGTTAAGAAGCCCACTGAATTCCGTGCTGGGTTACGCTCAGTTACTCGAAAAAAGTGACGGCCTCAGTGAAAAACAGCAGCGTCAGATCAGTCTGATCCGCAGCAGTGGCGAATATCTTGCAGACCTGATTGAAGGCTTGCTCGACCTGTCGCGTATCGAAGCCGGACGGCTTGAAATTCGTCGTGATGAAGTCAACCTCAAGCGCTTATTGGATGATCTCGCCGAAATGTTCCGTCTGCAGTCGGTCGCCAAGGGCATTACGTTTACGTACGAGGCACCGTCCTATTTACCGGACATGGTACGTACCGACGAAAAACACCTGCGCCAGATTCTGACCAATCTGTTGTCGAATGCCGTGAAATATACCGAGTCAGGCGGTGTTACCCTGAGCGTAAAATACCGCAGTCAGGTTGCTGAATTTACGGTAAAAGACACCGGGCCGGGGATCAGCGCAGAAGAGCACAAAAAGATATTTCAACCGTTTGAACGTATTCGTAAACCTGGCCATCCGCAGCAGCCGGGCACCGGTCTTGGTCTGACGATCAGTCAATTACTTGCCGATATTATGGGCGGTGAAATCACACTGAAAAGCGCACCGGGTTCCGGCAGTACGTTCCGCTTAACCATGATGTTATCCAGCATTGAACGAAAAGTTCACCTTGCTGATAAACCCGCAGCGCCGGCACAGAAAATCATTGGTTATGAAGGCGATAAACGAGTCGTACTCACTGTGGATGATGAACCATCACATCGTGGGCTGATCAGTGAGACCTTATCACCACTTGGCTTCACTGTGCTTGAAGCCTCCGGTGCCGATGAATGCGAGGCTGTGCTTGGTGAGGTAAGAGTCGATCTTCTGTTACTGGATATTTCGATGCCGGGCCGCAACGGCTGGACCCTGTTACAGAAGCTACGTAACGATGGATTTTCGGCGCCTGTGATTATGGTATCTGCTGATGCGGAAGACCGGATTTCTGCCGAAGGTAACGGGGCATTTTCTGAACCGGGCCGACGTTTGAATGATGACTATCTGATCAAACCGATGAAGGATCAGGTATTACTCGATAAAATTGCGCGACAGCTGGATCTCAGTTGGATTTATGAAGGCAGCCCTGAGGATGCCCTGGGTCAGGCAACGGTCGCTCCTCTCACTGATGCGAGGCTACGCGAATTCATGTCATTTTCTCAGCTCGGCTATGTGGCGGGGCTTGAGGCATTAACCGAGGCTTGCGAGCAGGAGCAGCTGGACCCTGAATTCGTCAGAGAGCTGAAGCGTTGTACTACCTCATTCCGCTTTGCTGACGTCCACGCCATGTGCGCTGCGCGCCTGGGTGCTCAATCTCCGAAGTCACAAGATAATACTGATGAGCACAGTATTGGGAGTAAAAAACCATGAGTCCTGAAGCAGGCTCGGCTAAACCTAGTGCTACAACTTCTGGCACAACAGCGTCCGGCACTATTCTGATCGTTGACGATACACCGGAGTCTCTGGCCTTTATGAATGAGGCGTTGGCAGGGGCAGGGTATACCGTTTTAGTCGCTATGGATGGTGAACAGGCATTAAATATCGCCCGGTTGATGACGCCCGATCTGATTCTGATGGATGGTGTAATGCCTCGCATGGACGGCTTTGAAACCTGTCGTGCTCTCAAGGCGTCGCCTGACAGCGAAGATGTCCCGGTCATTTTTCTCACCGGGCTGAGCGACAGTAGTGATGTATTAAAAGGGCTTGAGGCTGGCGGCGTCGATTATCTGACCAAGCCTGTGAACCTCGATGAAATGTTAGCGCGTGTTCAGGTACATCTGTCGACGGCAATGAAAACAAAGAGTGCCCGTCGTGCACTTGAAGAAATGGGGCAGCCCGCCTTTGCCTGTGACGTGAATGGCACTTTACTGTGGGCGACGCGCGTCGCAGAAGAGCTTCTGGAAAGCACAGGCGCAGACCTTGAAAGTTGGCAGCCGGTACTAAGCCGGGATCTGCCTTCATGGCTGACCCGCTCGCCGGAACGTAACGCGACCCTGCGACTGACCTCTGAGCAGGCCGAAGTCAGCGTGCGCTATCTCGGGCGTCCGCTACCGGGTGAATATCTGATGCGTTTCGTACTCAACGAGGAGGTGGCGGCACGGCAGGCGCTTAAGGCGGCGTTTGATCTGACGGATCGTGAAACTCAGGTACTGTTCTGGCTTAGCCGGGGTAAGACCAATCAGGAGATTGCCCAGATACTTGAGATGAGCCCCCGTACAGTGAATAAGCATCTCGAACCCGTATTCCGCAAGCTGGGCGTAGAAAACCGCACGGCGGCAGTCGCCACCGCATTAGCTATATCTGGACAACAATAAGTTGTCGAACTTGACCGTTATATAGCCTCTGGGTAGCTTGGAGCTACATTTACTCAGGCAGAGGCTGATTCTTCATGAAACTGTACGATAATCCCCATGCTCCGAACCCACGACGTGTCCGTATGGTGCTGGCCGAAAAAGGCATTACCTACGATCGTGAGGAACTCGATCTGGGTGCAGGAGATAATCTGAAAGAAGAATTCTGCGCTAAAAATCCCTTTGCCAAAGTACCAGTACTGGAACTGGACGATGGCCTTTGCCTGTCAGAAACGCCGGCTATTTGTCGTTACCTTGATGAAGTTTCCGATGAAGGCAGCCTCTTTGGGACCACACCAAAAGAACGTGCCATTATCGATATGTGGGAGCACCGGATGGAATCTATGGTTCTCTATCCTGCACTGTTTGCCTTCCAGCACATTACGGGCTTCTTTAAGGATCGTATGACGCCAGTCGAAGACTTCGGCAAAGAGAGCGCTAAAAACTTCATGAAGTCTTTGCCTGTTCTGGATGCTCAGCTTGCTAATAACGAGTGGATAGCAGGCAGCCAGTTTTCTATTGCCGACATCACTGCGATTTGTGCCATCGACTTTGCACGCATTGTTAAAGTCCGGGTCGGCGACGAGTACCCCAATATCCAGCGTTGGTACGCGGCAATGAAAGAGCGTCCGTCGTACGCGGCCTGAACGAACTTTTCCGCTCTTTTGGACACGGAAATAGAAGCAACTTTACGGATTAGTTATAAGGGGTAATTATGGCGAATTACGCAATTATCAGCGCCAGCCATCGTGATGGCGCACAAAGCCTGCGTCTGGCACAAGAACTGAACACGCGCTTCTTCGACGGCGGCGCTGACGTGATTGATCTCTTCAAAGCGGACCTTCCATTGTGGAATGGCGAGCGCGAAGCGAATGAGCAGGTCAAAGAAGTACAGAATAAAATTACGCAGGCTGACGGCCTGGTGTTTGTGGTTCCTGAGTGGCACGGCATGGCGCCTGCCGGATTAAAAAACCTGTTTCTCTGGTGCAGCCATCCGCAGTTTGCGCATAAACCTGCTTTGCTGGTTGCCGTGTCTGGGTCGGTCGGTGGCGCCTTTGTTGTCGCTGAGCTTCGCGGTAGCGGCTACAAAAACTCGCGTTTACTCTGGTTGCCAGAGCATCTGATTCTTCGAGATGCCTCCGAACTCTGGCAGGGTAAGGGCCGTGAATCAGATGAGTATCTTGAGAAGCGTGCCCACTATGCGGTTGAGCAACTCAAGACCTACACCGAAGCGCTTGCGCCTCAACGCGAAGCACTGACTGCGGGCCTGGAAGATTTTCCAAACGGCATGTCTTAAGCCGTTAGCCTTGTATTGAGTCCTCAGTGCTAGCTGGGGCTTTGGCTCACTTGATGCAGGTCAAGTGAGCGACACATTACTACCACTGTGCTGAAGCCGCTCTGGCTGATAAACACTTTCTCTTACTTCTCCCTGTTTTCCGTATCTTTTCTTCTGGGTATTACTTTATTTACCCGGACATTTTCCGGTTTTTATCCTTTTCCTTACATTTTCTTCGGTTGGTTTATTCTCATCTACTGGCTTCCTTCAGTGCTCTGTGATGAGCCATTTTCTCTGTGGATGGCAGAATCAAACCTTTTCATGTTTGTTTTCAACTGTAGGATTGTCTAACAATCTAACAATGAGAAGACAGAGCAATGTTCGGGCTGTTTAAATCTGCGAAACCACATACCTTAACCATCGAAGGCGTTGGAGAGTTCACGGTAAATCCGAAAGAGACCATTCTGACTGCTGCCCTGCGTCAGGGCGTTCGTTTTCCTTACAGCTGCAAAGTGGGTGGTTGCGCAACCTGTAAGTGCAAATTGCAGGACGGCCAGGTTAAAGAATTAACCTCAGCGGCCTTTATTCTCAGCTCTGAGGATATCGAACAGAAATACATTCTCGGCTGTCAGTCACAACTGAAGTCTGACGTGACGGTGTTTGTGGATGGCCTGTCTGATGGCACGTCTGTGGCAAATGTGCAGGAAGGAGAAATAACAGCGATTGAAAAGCTTACCGCCGACATGGTCTGCGTCACGGTGACTTTGCCTGAAGAAACCACCTATGTACCTGGCCAATACGCTCTGTTTTCAACACCTGCTGTGCCTTCAGGTTCTCGTAGCTATTCATTCGCGACGCCGCCTCAGGGGAACCATGTGCGTTTCTTTATCCGTGAAGTACCGGGTGGCGAAATGTCTGGCTGGGCGAATCACCATGCCGTTGTCGGCGATAAAGTGACTGTGGATGGCCCTTATGGTGATTTTTATCTGCGTCAGGACGCGGGTGAAAAACGCGGTGGTGAAATGCTGATGATTGCTGGTGGCAGTGGCATAGCGCCGGTACTGGCGATTCTCGAAGACGCCATGAACCACAAGATCGACCGTGATGTGACCTTCCTGTTTGGTGCCCGCACCGAGAAAGATCTGTGTGCACTGGAAGATATTTCCCGAATTTCCCGCAACTGGTCCGGCCGCTTCCGCTTTATTCCTGTGCTCTCCGAAGAGCCAGAAGACAGCAGCTGGGATGGTCGTCGCGGTTTAGTCACCGATGTTATCCCTGAATTAACAGACATTACCCAGACCTACATGTGCGGCCCGCCGCCCATGCTGGACGCTGCAGAAAGTTGCCTGAAAGAACTGGGCATGAGCAATAACGGAATCTACTGCGACCGGTTTACCGATCGTTCGCACACAAAATAAACCTTAAAAATAGCTTTTAAAAAAAAGAACATAACGGAAGGAGAGTCCTATGTTCCACTATCTCAAATATTTTCTTTTCCACGCCATCGGCCTGCTTGCGGCAGCGGCAATGTTTCTGGGCAGCGACTGGATAATTTTTGGTCTGATCGCCATTTTCGGTGGTTATATTGTGTTGGACGCCGTGTTGGGGGATGACACCACGACGCCAGCATTTAAGCATCCTGGTATTCTGACAGCACAGCTCTGGCTGGCGCTGCCACTACTGTCGCTGATTGTATTCTCTTATTTCTGGCAGGTGAGTTCCGGCGACCTGTTTGGTCTGGGTGAAATGCTCACCAGCCTGACTGGCTACGATGTGCTGGCCGCGAAAGCCGAAGGTTCATGGGTATCTAACCTGTGCGCTCTGATTATTACCGGCCTGATGATTGGTATGGTGGGTACCATTACGGCACACGAACTGACACACCGCACTTGGGATCCGATCTCTATGTTTGTAGGCCGTTGGTTGCTCGCCTTCAGCTTTGACGTCGCTTTCGCCGTTGAGCACGTTTACGGTCACCACCGTTATGTCAGTACCACCAAAGACCCTGCGACTGCGCCTCGTGGCCGTAACGTATATTTCCATGTATTGGCATCGACCATTAAAGGCAACATCAGCGCACTGAAACTCGAAGCTGAGCGTCTACGTAAAATGGGTCACAGCCCACTGTCGATCCGTAACTCGGTACTGCGTGGTTACGGTATGAGTGCCATCATTGTTGCACTGGCATTCCTGGCTGGTGGTGTAGAAACCATGTTGATGTTCATCGGTGCTGGCCTGTTCGGTAAAGCCCTGCTGGAAATCGTAAATTACATGGAACACTACGGCATGGTTCGTAACCCAGAACTGCCAGTGCAGCCACGTCACTCATGGAACACCAACAAGCGCTTCTCGTCATGGACCATGTTCAACCTGACCCGTCATTCTCACCACCACGCACACGGTGAAGTCCCATACCAGGACCTGCGCCCATACCCAGAAGCACCGACTATGATCAATGGCTACCTGACTACCATCGTCGTCGCCCTGATCCCACCGCTGTGGCACCACCTGATGACGCCAAAAGTGCTGGAGTGGGATGAGAAATACGCCAGCGACGAAGAGAAGGTACTGGCCGCCGAAGCGAACCGCATCAGTGGCATTAAAGCGCTGACAGAGCATGGCCAGGTATCAGCTCAGCAGGCGTAAGCTTAAAACAGGAACATTGCTTAAATCGAAAGCCCCGGAAACGGGGCTTTTTTGTGCGTGAGTTTTAAAGCAAAAATTGTTCGGTTAATGCCACTGTTGATTACCCTTACCCAGTGCCGAAGAAACGACTTTAGGCAGGTTGCGTGCGTAACCGCCAAACGTGGTCGCTTTATCTTTGGCTAAAACATACGCCGACGTGCCCATGACCATGGTGGTAGCGATAGAGCTGCCTGCCATGATGGCATCATAGCCAGTTGAGAGTGCGGTATAGCCAACGTACCCTGTGACACCACTCAGGCCCATAACGCCTCCGGCGCTGATGGCTTTATCAGTGAACTTATCCCGCGCGTCACCGTTAAACAGAATGTCGAAGTCGTTGATTTTGGTGCCTACGTAATTCAGGCCGACTTTTTCACACAGTGCTTCCAATTGCTTCTCGCGGCAGTCTTTGCCACGGGGATTCGAGAAGAAGACCGACTGTTTTACCAGGTTGCTTGCAGTGTCTTTCAATACTCCAGCTTGAGGCTGGGTACTCAGATATGTAACCGCTTCCACAAACACACCAGCGGCTTCACCATGGACCAACCAACGCACAGAGGTGTTTTTTAATTTTGCCTGCTGAATAAAGGACACAATGCTCTCAACATGGGCACGATCCTTAAAGTCGTTGTTCATCCAGAACAACGAAAAGTGATTACCTTGTGATTGTACCTCAGACGCACTGAAGGCTGCGCGATAGGCCTTGGTGATGTGGTCACCAATAATCCGGCCAGCATCTCTTTTCCCATCGAATTTCCCGGGAATAGCTGCGGTATGCGCGCCTTTCCATTGGTGGGATAAGTCCATTTTTCCTTTTAACCCATCTTGCGTTATCCAGTTACCTTCCTCACGAATCCACTCAGATTTGTACAAGCCGGGAGATTGTCCTTCAACCGAAACCAGACTCTGGTCCACTTTAAGGGCAATCAATTCAATACGGTCTGCCTGCGCCAGGCTGTAGTGCATAATAAAGGGGCCAAATATCTTTTGCTGAATGGCAGCATGAGTGCGCCCGCCCGGGCAGGCCGCCAGATCATAGAGTGCCCGTATTAAATTCGTCAGGTAATAGTTGCCGTTGTGGTTTTGCTTAATAAACTTCCACTGTTCATATTGTTTCTCCGCCATATATACCGGGCGGCAGATATTACTGCTATCACGTTCAGTAATGATGGCAACCAAGGGGCTCTTTGCTGTGCTTCCGTTCATGGGCAGTCCTTTACTTAATAAAATCACAAATGAAACTTGGGCGGCTGGGTGTGATATTGGGTGATAACGACATGGCGCTCGCCCTTACTGGTGTCTCCATCACGCCACTCAGGGTATATCCAGTTATAAGGTTGGCGTTGTGGTGATATGGTTGCGTCCGGCCACTGAGAATTGACTTCAGCCTTTCGCTGCTGAGCGTACTCACTCAACGTAAGAGTGACAGAGTTCAGTACTTTGTCTCGTACACTGTTAACAAAACGGTTGGAATGTTCAGAGGGCTTGTTCCCCAGATTATGAAACATCAAGCGGATATAGTGATGATCATCCAGTGGCGTGACCGCATAGCTTGAGAACTGACTCTCTGGATCGGCATCGTCGGCCTTGTGTATCTCGTAATACAGCCATAAACAGCCATTCTTCACTTCGGTACGCCAGTTGACCGGTGCAATCTTCTTAGCTATCTGAGGTGTCTCCGGCCCCATTTTAAATATCAGACGGTTAATCACCTGTTCAAAGTGGTTAGGGTTAAAGCAACTCATACCCTCGGGTAAGCTGTCTATGCGTTCCACCACGGCCACAAAGGATATTGATCCAATATACCGCAGCCGGGTAAGCGGCCCAAAAAACTCCCATTGACGGCTGATAAAACGCTTGCTGTTAAAGACCGCCGTGCCCACCGGATCACCACCGTAACCGGTGGGGTCGTAGATATTCATCGCCTCGATAGGGTCGCAATGTGCTTCAAACCCATCTGAACGATAATGGGGCGGCAGCTTGAGTGACAGCACGGACCCCGACAAGTTGACGGTAATCTGCTCTGGCGTATTCAGGCCAGGCATATAGGGGTGCTTGCGGGTAGCAAAAAGTCGTTTAAGCATCAGTCGTCCGTGAGAGTTCAGTCAGCATTGCAGGGCGTTGATGATACCAGTTGAGACATTACCTACAAACCCTGTGACACACCACTCTACCTCTAGTACAGTAAACCCAATTTTTGCGAATCAATATGATCTTCAGAAGATCAAAAAGGGCTTTCAGAGATGATTAAGTGTCACCTATCCCGCATCATGGGCGAGCAAAAGCTCAAAATCGCTGACGTCGCCCGGGATACGGGTATCAACCGCGGCACCATCACCCGCCTGTATCAGGAAACAGCCGTGAGAGTAGAGTTTGATGTACTCGAACAACTCTGTGTTTACCTGAGATGTGACATCACCGAACTGTTAGAACTAAAAGCCGAAGCGGCAAACGAAGGGAATACACACAAGTGAACGCTGTAGAAATCGAAATCGCCATCTCTGATCTGGCCATGCAGTCATTCGATGCGCTTGAGTTCCCCTATGAGTTTCTGCGCGCGTTTGGTAACAAAGAAACCACCATCAAAAAGCTCAAGTCCGGCAGCAGCAATAAGTCGGATGTGGGCGGTGTGCTGCAACGCAACAATATTCATATACTAGTCAGCGAGCCGGGTAAGGTAGACGAGTCCTTAAAAGCACTGCACGACAGCCCGGCCACCGCTAAGAACAAAGTGAAGTTTATTCTGGCAACAGATGGCGATTCGTTTCAGGCCGAAGCCATTGATAGCGGCGAGACTGTGGCCTGTGACTACGCCAAGTTTCCGGACCACTTCAGCTTCTTCTTGCAACTGGCCGGTATCAGTACCGTCAAGCAGATACGCGACAACGCCTTTGATATACGCGCGACCAGTCGTTTAAACCGCTTATATGTCGAGCTGTTAAAAGACAACCCGGAGTGGGGCACGGCAGACCAACGCCATGAAATGAACCACTTTATGGCGCGGCTGATCTTTTGCTTCTTTGCCGAAGACACCGATATCTTTCTTGGCACCGACTTGTTTACCGCCACCATCGAGCAGATGAGCGCCCGCGACAGTTCTAATACTCATGAAGTGATCAGTGAGATGTTCCGAGCGATGAACACCAAGCTGGCAGACCGCGATGGCTCAGGCCTGCGCTCTTGGGCTAATAACTTCCCGTACGTAAATGGCGGTCTGTTTTCAGGCAGTACGGATGTGCCACGCTTCAGCAAAATCGCCCGTTCGTATCTGCTGCACATCGGTAACCTCGACTGGACACAGATCAACCCGGATATCTTTGGCTCTATGATTCAGGCCGTTGCCGACGACGAAGAGCGCGGCGAGCTGGGCATGCACTACACCAGCGTGCCCAATATCCTTAAAGTGCTGAATCCACTGTTTTTAGATGACCTGCGCAAGAAACTCGAAGAAGCGGGCGATAACCCGCGTAAATTGTTAAACCTGCGCAAACGCATCGCGCGCATTCGAGTATTTGACCCAGCCTGTGGCTCGGGTAATTTTCTTGTGATTGCCTACAAGCAAATGCGCGAGATTGAACATACCATCAACGAACGCCGAGGTGAACCGGGTCGCAAAAGCGATATTCCACTCACCAATTTTCGCGGTATCGAATTGCGTGACTTTTCCGCCGAGATCGCCCGTCTGGCTTTGATTATTGCCGAATACCAATGTGATGTTCTCTATCGTGGGCAGCGTGAAGCATTGCTGGAGTTCCTGCCACTCAATGCAGAAAACTGGATTACCTGTGGTAACGCCCTGAGGCTTGATTGGCTGAGCATTTGTCCGCCTACCGGTACCGGGGTCAAGACCATTGCGGATGATCTTTTTGAAACTCCACTAGATCAAGCTGAAATAGATTTTGATAACGAGGGTGGAGAGACGTATATTTGTGGGAACCCTCCCTATATTGGAACTCGCGAGCAAGATAAGCAACATAAGCTAGATATGAAAGCAATGTTTGATGGGAGAATAAATTCCTGGAAAGCAATGGATTATGTGTCCGGTTGGTTATTTAAAGCTGCTGAATACGGTCGTTTCGGCCAAGTTGCTACTGCGTTTGTAACTACAAACTCAATTTGTCAGGGACAGCAAGTTCCACTGATATGGCCAGAGTTGTTTAGACTCGGCATCAAAATTGATTTCGCACACTTGAGCTTCAAGTGGTCTAATTTGGCTGCGAATAATGCGGGGGTTACCGTAATTATCATTGGTTTATCGAATTCTAATAATCAAGGTTGTCGAATCTACTCAATCGGTAAACAAGGGGAGCTTGAAGTAAAGTATGTTGATTGTATAAATCCATATCTTATACCAGGGCGTTATGATTCTTTAACCGCTGTTAAAGCCTCCCCTTTCGGATTATCTAACATGGTGAAAGGGAATTACCCAGTAGATGGGGGGAATCTTATTCTCTCTCGCTCCGAAAAGGATGAAATTTGCTCTCGTAGCCAGTGCGCAGATCAACTGATTCGCCCTTTTGTCGGTTCTAATGAGTCGATATCGGGAACACCGCGATTCTGCTTATGGATTGATGAGAGTAACTATGAACTAGCCAAATCTATACCTGATGTTAGAGCCAGAATAGAATCGGTAAGAGAAATGCGACTGTCTAGTAAAAAGGTTGCTACTAATAAGTCTGCAGAGCGGCCTTACCGGTTCGATGAGATCCGACAGAGTGGTAACGAAAACCAGATCATCGTTTTACCTGTTCATTCCTCTGAAAATAGAGAGTACTTGCCAGTATCTATCGAGAGTGGATCTACCATTATCTATGGCAGTGCCTTTGCACTTTTCGACGCCCCTCTCTGGAATATGGCTCTGATCGCTTCCCGGATTCATCTGGTCTGGATCGGTACGGTTTGTGGCAAGCTGGAAACACGTTATAGATATTCCAACACTATGGGCTGGAACACTTTCCCCGTGCCTAAGCTTACGGAGAAAAACAAAGAAGACCTGACCCGCTGCGCGGAAGATATTCTGCTCGCCCGCGAACGCCACTTTCCGGCGACCATTGCTGACCTCTACAAACCTGATGCTATGCCCGACGATCTGCGCGCCGCCCATGAACGCAACGATGAAGTGCTGGAACGCATCTACATTGGTCGCCGCTTCCGCAACGACACCGAACGGCTGGAAAAGCTGTTTGAGATGTACAGTAAGATGACGGCGGGTAAAAAAGGAGCTTGAATGTGAGTTCATTAACATCAGCGGAGAAACTCTATTTTGAGAAGCTGTTTGGAATGCAATCGGGGTATGTGCTTGATTTTAATGATGCGACATATGGTGAGTTTTTTAATGCCAAGGGCGTAGATATTCACGCGATCCAATATCAGACCTACGGTACTTCGAAGGCAAAGAAATTGCGTTCCTTCTGGGAGCAGATGCCAGACGATAAAGTCGGCTCTGTCTTAGGTGACATGCTTGATCTCTATGAAGCAACGCATCACCTCAGTGGGCACCCAGTCGATGTCTTAGCACTTGAAAAGGCTCGTTGCATCGTTCATAGACTCCTCCCTGTAAGCTCTTCTGATTCTCCTTCTGAAGGAGATTCCAATTTTCTCGATATAGAGTTTTCACTGCCAGATATTCGGAATTTACCAATAGAGCCATTGGCAGTACCTATTATTGAGTCTCGGCTGAATGAAGTGCGGCTTGCAATGGGCGCCAGTGCATACCTTTCGACAATTTTTTTATGCGGTAGTGTACTGGAGGGAGTGCTGCTTGGATTGGCCCAAAAGTATCCACAAAAGTTTAATCAGGCTTCTGCCAGTCCCAAAGTGATGGATAAGCGTGTTCGACCATTCCACGAGTGGACTCTGTCGCAGTTCATTGACGTTGCTTGTGAGGTTGGATTTCTGAAGCCAGATGTTAAAAAGTTCAGTCATGGCCTTCGAGATTTTCGTAATTATATTCACCCATATGAGCAAATGGCATCCCGTTTTTCTCCTGACGAGCATACTGCTAGGGTGTGTATTCAGGTTTTAAAGGCTGCATTGGCAAGTGTCGCAGGTACTCGTTTATGAATGTATTGCGAGTGGACTGAGTCTTGCTTATGGGCAGTTATGGGCAGTTATGGGCGGTTTTGAGCGGTTTTGAGCGGTTTTGAGCGGTTTTGAGCGGTATTGCGCGGTATTGCGCGGTATTGCGCGGTATTGCGCGGTATTGCGCGGTTCCGCTTAGTCAGCGTGACAGCTCAGTTACAAACACACAGTTCGGGCACGAGGCCCGATCAATCAGCCAGGGTAACTTTTAAGAATTTAGGCGAAAGATATGAATAAACATGTTCCTTCTGTATCGGTGTCTTACGCGCAGAGCGGTAAGACCAATAAATCCAACGAGCTGGGTATGCGCCCGATGCAGGAGCGCGCCTATGAGTACCGGGGTGAGCAATACTTGTTGATCAAGTCGCCACCGGCCTCTGGTAAGAGCCGGGCGCTGATGTTTATCGCGCTGGATAAACTGCATAACCAAGGGTTGCGCAAGGCAATTATCACGGTACCGGAGAAATCCATCGGCTCCAGCTTTGCTGACGAGCCGCTGACTAAGTTCGGCTTCTGGGCTGACTGGCATGTAGAACCGAAGTGGAACCTGTGTAACAGCCCCGGTGAGGGCAGTAAGGCGGATTCGGTAGGCAGCTTTCTGGCAGGAGACGAACAGGTATTGGTCTGCCCGCATGCGACCTTCCGTAATGCTGTCGAGAAGTTTGGGGTAGAGGCGTTTGATGACTGCCTGATTGCCGTGGATGAGTTTCACCATGTGTCGGCTAATCCCGAGAACCGTTTGGGGGCACAACTGGCCGAACTGATGGCCCGTGATAAGGTGCATATTGTCGCGATGACGGGTTCATACTTCAGAGGTGATGCTGAAGCCGTTATGGCGCCTGAGGATGAGGCCCGCTTTGTGCCTGTGTCTTACACCTATTACGAGCAGCTTAATGGGTATGAGTACCTGAAGACACTTGATATTGGCTACTTCTTTTATACAGGCCCGTATGCAGATGACTTGCTGAAAGTACTGAACCCGGATGAGAAAACCATTATTCATATTCCGAGTGTTAACTCGCGTGAAAGCACCAAAGATAAAATCCGCGAAGTTGAACACATCATTGAAGAGCTGGGTGAATGGCAGGGCACGGATGACAACACAGGCTTTCAGTTGGTAAAGACTAAGTCGGGTCGCATTCTAAGGATTGCCGATCTGGTTGATGACGATGCCAGTAAGCGTGACAAGGTGTCTGCCTCGCTGAAAGATCCGAAACAGAAGAATAACCGCGATCATGTCGACATCATTATCGCGCTGGGTATGGCGAAAGAAGGTTTTGACTGGATCTGGTGCGAACACGCCCTGACGGTAGGCTATCGCTCCAGCCTGACTGAGGTAGTACAGATCATTGGTCGGGCTACTCGCGATGCACCGGGTAAAACCAAAGCCCGATTTACGAATCTGATTGCTGAACCGGATGCCAGCGAAGAGGCGGTAACCGAAGCGATTAACGATACGTTAAAAGCGATTGCGGCAAGTTTGTTGATGGAGCAGGTATTGGCTCCACGGTTTGAGTTCCGCCCTAAGAATCCTACGAACGAACCAACCCCCGGGTTTGATTACGGAGATGGCGGTTATGATCCTGAGAAAACCAACGTCGGCTTCAACCACGACACAGGCCAGTTCCAGATCGAAATTAACGGTCTTGCAATGCCGAAAAGTGACGAGGCAACGCGCATCTGTCGCGAGGATCTGAACGAGGTGATCGCGACCTTTGTGCAGGACAAGCCGACCATTGAGCGCGGCTTGTTTGATGAAGAAACCGTACCGCAAGAGCTGACTCAGGTGCGTATGGGTAAGATCATCAAAGAGCGGTACCCAGAACTGGATGATGAAGATCAGGAGGCTGTACGTCAGCACGCGATTACGGCGTTGAACCTGATTCAGCAGGGTAAGCAGGTTGCGTTGGATATCGCCGATCAGGATGGCATATTGATTGACCCTGTGACACCTGGAGACCCAGCTCCAAATACGGCGCTGATTCAGGGGATTCGTAAGTTCTCGATGGACGTGCGCGAGCTGGATATTGACCTGATCGACAGTATCAACCCATTCAGCGAGGCGTATTCGATCCTGTCGGTCGCGATGAATGAAGATACGTTAAAGCAGGTCGCTGCGGCGATTGCGGCGAAAAAGACCCGCCTTACCCCGGAAGAGGCGAAAGAGTTGGCACTACGGGCAATGAAATTCAAGAAGGAACGCGGACGCTTGCCGTCTATCGGCGCGCAGGATGCCTGGGAAAAAACAATGGCCGAAGGCGCAGCTGCCTTCGTTCGATTTAAAGATGAGGGTCGCTACGATGGATCTTGATGATCTGCGTGCAGAGCTTGATGAGTATGCAAAGCCAGAGAAAAAACAAACGCTGTCAGCGAAAGAGCAGCGTATTGTTGCGGGTTTTGAGGATATTCAACGCTTTTACGATGAGCACAAACGCATTCCGCAACATGGTGAGAGTGGCGATATCTTTGAGCGCTTGTATGCCACGCGCTTAGATCGTTTGCGTGCGTTACCAGAGTGCGCAGAATTGCTAACGCCGCTGGATCACCAGGGGATACTGAATGGGACTGCTGAATCGGGGGCGTCGGATGCAGTGTCAAGTGTAAGAGAAGAGCCTCCGGGGTACGGTAACGATGAATCTTCCAGCCCGAGTGATGATGAGCTTCTGGCTGAGTTGGGTGAGATTGCTGGAGGTTCATTAACCGAGCTTAAGCATGTGCGCAGTGCGGCGCAAAAGCGCGAAGTTGACGAAGTAGCTAAGCGTGAAACATGTGAAGATTTTGACGACTTCCAGCCTATTTTTGAGCGGGTGGAGCGCGAGATTAAAAATGGATTACGCGTAACCCGGCGCTTTAAAGAAGATGCCAGCATCGAGCGAACCAATCTGTTTATTCTGGGCGGTCAGATAGCGTATGTCGCTGAGGTCGGTGAGACTATTAAAGCGCCGAACGGAGACAACGATGCCCGCTTGCGCGTGATTTACTCCAATGGTACCGAGAGCAATATTCTGCGCCGATCGTTGATTCGAGCACTGTACAAAGATGATACTGGCCGGCGTGTGACCGAGCCCGACGCTGGCCCTTTGTTTAGCGATCAGTGGGGGGATGAGGATGTCGAAAGTGGCACCATCTATGTACTTCGCAGCCAGTCAGATCATCCGACGGTCGCGAGCCATCGTGACCTGATTCATAAAATAGGTGTTACCGGCGGAAGGGTAGAAGCGCGCATAGCCAATGCTGAGAACGACGCAACGTATCTGTTGGCTAAAGTCGATATCGTCGCGACTTATAAACTTGCTGGTATAAATCGCACCAAACTTGAAAATTTGTTGCACCGGCTATTTGCACCGGCCCAGTTAGATCTGACTATTCCTGATCGTTTTGGCAAGCAAGTGAAGCCACGGGAGTGGTTTTTAGTGCCGTTGAACGTCATCGACGATGCAGTCGAGCGAGTACGCTCGGAACGGATAGAGGGGGTCGTATACGACCCGGCGACAGCAGAACTGATTGATACTCACTGATCTGCCAGTGGGTATTAACCGACCGTGAAGACTTCACTAGCGTTTTTTAACGTCTCCGACAGCATTTCACCAAACAGCTTTTTATAGTCCTGCCCGAATTGCCCCGGATACAAGAAGCCCCATTCAGGGGCTACGCATAGGGTGCGCGGTGTCTATACTCTGTTCTCTGCACCCACGCAGCTTGAGAGAACGTATAACTTCAGAACTTATCAGAGCCATTAATACTGCCCGAATCCCTTTCTCTGTCGTTTTTTTTGGGGGGGGGGGCATCTCGGTGTTTGTTTGTTGCTTTGCGGCTTCAGCCATTGCTGCTTTATTCTTCAGATACGCTTCAATCTGTCAGCGTTGGCTGTCTAGGTTTCGCAAGTTTCACAGGTGTCTGTGACGTGGCTTTCGGGTATCCGCTTATTGTTTTGAATTGCATCCACACAGGTCACTCCGTAACATTCGGGGTTTCCTTGATTCTGCATCCTGAGTCCGTTACCAGTGTCCATCGCCCAACTCACCCTTGAACAGCAAGCCGTCGTTGCCCATAAGCAGGGGCATGCACGTGTGATCGCTGTGGCCGGGGCAGGGAAGACATCGACACTGACGCATTTTATTCAGGCGCGTCTGCACGATGGCGTACCAGCGCGGCGCATGCTGGTGCTGATGTACAACAAAGCGGCGCAGGAAGATTTTCAAAAGCGTCTGACATCACTTGTCAGTGGTCAGCCGCTTCCCCAGATTCGTACATTCCACTCATTGGGTCTGAAAATTTATGATCGCCTGATCACTATGGGGGCACTGCCACAGTGGCAGGGTAAGGTCCTGTCAGACGGAGAGACCGAGAACATTGTCTGGCGCTTGCTACAGGAAATAGCAGACGATGATACGCGTCAGGATATTCTTTCCCAGCGGCGCAAGTGGGTAGAGCCCGCGATGGCATTTCTTGATCTGGTTAAGTCAGGGCTATTGCCCGCAGCGGATGTTCTGGAAACCCTCGATTATCCGCCAGAGTGCCGGATCTTCACTGAACTCTTTTATCGCTTTGAAGATTGGCGCCGGTCGAAGTACCGCATCAGTTACTCTGACATGCTTTACGACCCTGTGATGTGTTTACGATCGCATCCTGAGCTGGCCGATCACTTTGGCGGTCATATGCAATGGATACTGGTCGACGAGTATCAGGACATCAACGATGTTCAGCAGGCGCTTCTTCATATGCTCTGGGGTGGGCGCGGAAATGTCGTCGTGATCGGTGACCCAGATCAGACGATTTATGAGTTCCGTGGCTCAAAACCCGAATTTATCGTAAGCCGGTTTGCTCAGGAATTTGGCGATGTGACGACGTATCAGTTGCCTCATACCTTCCGCTACGGCCATGCCCTCAGTTTCTGTGCTAATCACTTGATTTACCACAATCGCGAGCGCGAAGCAGTCACGGGTCTGTCGCATTCGACGACGCCCGAGACGCGGGTAAAACTGCACCGGGTGCGGAATGAAGCTGCTTTCAGTATTAAGTTAATCCGGGATGCCATTGAGCAGGATGAGAACGCAGAGATTGTCGTTATCCACCGTATCTGGTCGTTGTCGGCGGCATTGGAGCTTGGTCTTCTCAAGGAAGATATTCCTTATCACCTGGATCACAGTCGTTCGGTTCTTGAGGCCTGGGAATTACGCATTTTCTGGTTATTACTGGAGATTGCGTCCGGACGTTTTGCAGAGCGTTCAGTCCGCAGTCGGGAAGACAGTTGGCTGCACATACTGACGACGCCTTTTCCAAAAGTAAGACGAGCACTCCTGGAACGTATTGCTCAGAAAATGGGCGCTGTGACTCATGGTTACGGCGAAGCCTTGATTGAGGCGCTTCCGGACGATCTGAGCAAATGGCAGATACAACAACTTGAAACGCGTGCGCAGATTATTTCAGCCGCAGAACTGACCAATATGAAGGGTTGGCGGCTGCTGAAAGATTATGCAGAGCAGACTGAGCTGGAAGAGGGCATTCGCGATAATGCCTTCAGTGCACAGCAGAGCGATGATCGCATAGAGACCATTCGCGCCTTCATGAGTTACGCTCGTACGACCGACCTCAGCGCCAGTGAATTATCGGAACACTGGCGTGCACTGCTGCAGAAAGTAAAAGCGCAGAAAAACCACTCAGATCAGAGAGTCACCCTGACCAGTGCGCACAAAAGCAAGGGTAGGGAGTGGGATACTGTGATTATCCCGGGCCTGAATGGCCAGTACTTCCCGTACCATCCTGAAGGGGAGTTCACCACAGCAGCCGATGTCGCCAGTGAACGCAGACTTCTCTATGTCAGCATGACCCGGGCGCGGAAGCAGCTGCATCTGTTAGCGCCGGATACGCCCGAGAAACCTCTGCGTGAGTGTTCAGAGCGTGAGATGCCGAGTACCTTTGAGCGTGAACTGGGTGTTTCACGATCGAAAGACTTGCTCGAGGCAATAGCCCGGGGAGACAGTACCTACGTTCTCCGCGGTCAGGACGGCTATCAACCACAATGGCTGGGGACGTACCTTGCGCACCTCGGCGCCGGGGATCTTGAAGTACGTTTTGAAGTACCCGCTTCGTCGACTGTCGGGCAGGTGAAACGCCCGGGCGGTGTGATCGACAGCAAATTCAATGATGATAAAAAGTTGACCAGAATTGTGCATGACACCCTGGGGACAGGAATTGTTATCAGTGAGGACAGCGATTACCTCAAAGTCCGTTTTGACAGTGATTCCAGGGTGCGAACACTCTCAAGAAATGCCGTCATGGACAAAATCCGCTTGCTGTGACGGTTTTCCTCAGCGCGTGGCTTGTTATACTGGGGCCACATTCAGCCCAGTCGGGCAAACAATTACGGGAAACACTATGACCATCGAACAAAAGAAAGTCGTTACTATTCACTATAAAGTCACTGACGTTGCCAGCAACGAAGTGATCGACTCTTCAGAAGGTGGTCAGCCAATGACGTACCTGCACGGTGCGCAGAACATCATTCCAGGCCTGGAAGCTGCACTGGAAGGCAAGCAGGTGGGTGACGAGCTTGAAGTGACCATCGCTCCTGAAGATGCTTATGGCGAATACAGCGACGAGCGTATCCAGAAAGTACCGCACGAAGCTTTCCAGGGCGTTGAGAAAGTAGAGCCGGGTATGGCATTCACTGCTCAGACTGAACACGGCCCAATCAACCTGATCGTTACCGAAGTTGACGAAACTGAAGTGACTGTTGATGCAAACCATCCGCTGGCAGGTAAGTCACTGGCGTTCTCTGTAAAAGTTGAGAGCATTCGTGAAGCGAGCGAAGAAGAACTGCAGCACGGTCACGTGCACGGCGAAGGTGGCGTTCAGCACTGATCTTCGTATGACAGAGCAGGCCAGGCGCTGGTCTGCTCTTCGCTGACTTCTCATCCCTCTGTCAAAGCCGACAAATTCAGACCCTCCCGCCTTATTTACCAATACTGTACATCTCACTGCACACCACTGGTGCGCCCCTCTGAAATACCAGTAATCATGCACCATTCGTCAGCATTAATTTGTACATCAATCTTGATCTGAGTCGTATTTTCTTTGTGAAAACTGAGACCTTCTGCGCCACCGGATTGAAGCCTTAACAAGCTGTGATAAATTAAAAGTCAGACGGTAGAAACAATCTGGAAATTTGTTATTACAACGGCAACTTTTCAGAAAGTAGGCTGTCTTCAAGCATGCCCTGTTCAACAGGTTGAACATCTGGAGGAAATGCAAATGAGAAAAGGTAAAATAGCGGCGTATCGTCGCAAGTCAATGGTATATGGTGGCCTGCTTGGTGCCGCCTTTGGCGTTGTAATCGGCAGCATGGTGGGCGCGTCCCTTGAAGCTGCACTGACAGGCTTCTTCGGTGGTCTGATCCTGGGAGAGATGATTACGTACGGTCGTACCTTTCCGGTACATCATCACCCTCACCAGTCAAAAAAATAAGAATTCTGCGCAGCGGTCTTGGGCAGGCTGCTGCGCCTGTTATTATGTCCTGACACTGACCACACAGGACGAGTTACCTGCGCATGCCCGTCGCTCCGGATCTTCCCGAGAAATACTACCTCGATAACTTTAATCTTGTTCTCAATCATGTCGCGCAACTTTACGCAGACATTATTAACGAGGACGAGCGTACCTTTTACGACGATTTTATTGGGCTGTCGGAAAGTGCACAGTGTCTTTATGTTCGCTTGCTCAGTCGCCGTGGGGACTGGTTCAGGCGTGACAAACTGGCGTACGCAGAAATCCCCGATATCACTGCCGCAGCAGTCGAATTGCAGAGCCAGCGTTTTCTCGAAATCTATGACCTTCAGTCGGGCGGATTGCCCCAGGAAGATGATTGGCAGAACCTGTTCACGCGTCAGGAACTGGCCACGGCTATACAGACTTCTACCGCTCAGAAAGTGCCAGCGTCGCTGCGCAAGCAAGAGTTGCTGACACGCTTCGAGGAAAACAGCGAGCAGCTTGTTGCCGGTCTGCCTGACACGGAGATTTATTGCGTTTACGGAGAGCAGGAGCTGGACACCTTCCGGCTGCTTTTTTTTGGCAATCTTTATCAGGACTTTACGGAATTTGTACTGCGGGATCTGGGGATTTACCGATACGAATCTTACGACCTCAATGCCGCCAGTCGTTGGTGCCATCAACGTAGTGATCTTGAAGCACACCGGCTGTATTACGCTTTGCGTGAAGAAGCCGGAGACCTGAAGGATCTAAGCAAAGAAAGCCTGTGCCGGATCGCCGACAGTTTGCCGGCGTCCGAAGAATCCACCCTCAGGCGGCGACGTCATCGCTTTCTGGTCGATATCGGGCGCCAGATAGAACGGCTGGGGTATTCTGATGAAGCTCTCACTATCTATGAGCGCAGCATGCGTCACCCGGCCCGGGAGCGCCGGCTCAGGATATTAGTTGCGCAAGGGCAGCAGGAGGACGCTGATGAGCTGGCGTTCGCCATGGCGAAGGCTCCCGTCAACGAAGAAGAGCACCAGTTTTTACTTTCATTTGTGCCGCGAAAAATGAAGCACAACCATGAACTGTGTCAGCGTCTTGCAGAGCGGGTGTCGGCTCCCTTGGAAGACGTTATGACTATGCCGGCTGAAACGCGATTATCGCTTGGTGTTGAGCGCGCAGTGGCTGCTGCATTTGAATCGGAGCATCCCGGTGACCGGCTGGTGTACTGCGAAAATCTGTTAATTCCGGGGATGTTCGGCCTGATCTTCTGGTCGGCTATTTATGCTGAAGTCCCCGGCGCGTTTTTCCACCCATTCCAGATCCGGCCGTCAGACCTTTATGAAGCGGACTTCGTGACATTGCGCCAGAAAGAGTTTGATGTCTGCTGGCAGGCATTAGAATCCGCTGACACTCTTTTAGAGAGAGCTTTGGAAACCTATCAGAAGAAGCAGGGTATCGCGAATCCGTTTGTGCATTGGGCGGTGCTGACCGAAGACCTGATTCGTTTGTCTGTTGAGCGCATTCCTGTGGGCGTGTGGCAGGGTGTTTTCCGCTTTCTTCTTCAGGACCTCAGACAGCATAAAGCCGGCTTGCCAGATCTGATCCGATTCCCCACGAGTGAGGGCTTTGAATTATTGGAGGTCAAAGGGCCTGGAGACACCTTGCAGAAAAATCAGCGAGTCTGGTTCGCCGAGTTCGAACGCTTAGGCATTCCAGCCAGGGTGATTCGTGTCAAAGATGACCCCACCGCATTGGGTGGGGCTGGTCTGACTGGCGCAGAGCAAGGAGAGGAGAGTCCAGAAGACTGACTCCCGGACTGACTCCCAGATCAGGCTGCTTTAACACCCTGACTGATGGCGATATTCAGTGCAGTCACAATCGACTCCAGACTGGCTGCCAGAGTGTCGCCGTCCTGAGCGGCTGCAGTAAAGCGCTGCCCCTGCAGACTGATCTGAACAAACGCCATTGCCTGCGCGTCTGAGCCTTCGCCGAGAGATACTTCTTCAAACTGCACCACCTGAAGATCGAGCCCGGTCGTTTTGTGCAGTGCATCACCAAAGGCACTGATACTGCCGCTGCCTTTACCGTGCAGAGTGATCAGATTCTGACCGTCATTCAACGTCGCCTGAATGGTATGGTGCAGACTGTCATGCTCGGTCTGATAACCCGACAGTTCGTAGTGGCCACCGCGAGGCATAAAGGCCTGACGGAAGATGGCAACAATCTCATCACTGCTCAGCTCACGAGCTTCACGCTCCGATGCTGACTGAATGTGCTGCGCCAGTTCTATCTGCATCCAGCGTGGCAGTGTCACACCTAACGCCTGTTCGACGATATAACTGGCGCCACCTTTACCCGACTGGCTGTTCACGCGGATAACCGACTGGTACGTACGGCCAATGTCCTGTGGATCAATCGGCAGGTAGGCAACATCCCAGTGCTCTTCCTCGCTCTGTTGCGCAAGACACTTACGGATAGCGTCCTGGTGGCTACCTGAGAAGGCCGTGTAAACCAGCTCTCCCAACCAAGGGTGGCGAGGGTGCGTTTTAATATTCGTGCATTCTTCGACGGTCGCAATGATGTCGTCAGCAATGCTGATATCCAGCTCGGGATCGATCCCCTGGCTGTAGAGGTTCATGGCCATCGTTACTATGTCCATGTTGCCTGTGCGTTCGCCGTTCCCCAGAAGCGTCCCCTCGATCCGATCGGCGCCAGCCAGTAAGGCAAGTTCTGCTGCTGCGACGGCGCAACCACGGTCATTGTGGGTATGAATGCTCACGGTAATGCAGTCACGCTTATCGACATTGCGGCAGAACCACTCAACCTGATCAGCAAAGACGTTCGGCATGGCAGACTCTACCGTGGCCGGCAGATTGATGATGGTTTTGTTTTCTGGCGTTGGCTGCCAGACATCGATCACGGCATTACACACTTCTGTCGCAAAGTCGACTTCGGTGCTTGAGAAGCTTTCAGGTGAGTACTGGAACACCCACTCTGTTTCAGGAAATTTCTTCGATTCTTCCATCACCTTGGTCGCGCCTTTGCGGGCGATGTCGATGATGCCACTTTTCTCGAGCCCGAAGACTTTGTTGCGCTGCACGGGCGAGGTGGAGTTATAGACGTGCACCACAGCCCGGCGTACGCCGCGCAATGCTTCGTAGGTGCGTTCAATCAGTTCATCGCGTGCCTGTACCAGTACCTGAACAGTGACATCTTCTGGTATCTGGCGGGCCTCGATCAGCCAGCGGGTAAAGTCGAAGTCAGGTTGTGACGCCGATGGAAAACCGATTTCAATTTCTTTAAAGCCCATGCGCACCAGCAAGGCCCACATCTGTTTTTTCTGCTCAACGGTCATAGGATCAATAAGCGCCTGGTTACCATCACGTAGATCCACAGAACACCAGAGTGGCGCTTTGCTCAGGGCGTTCGATGGCCACTGGCGGTCGTCAAGCGTCACGCGCGGAAAGGCGCGGTATTTGGTGTGATTGAAGCGTGGGTTTGTAGGCGTCGTCATTGTCGTATCCGTTATCTGTCCGTTGGTTCTGAATGGGTAGTTTCAGTTGGTTTTAAGACTGTCTGGCTGGCCCGTAACTGCCTTTTGAGTGTTACTTCGGTCAGCTTTTTGAGCTTCCCGCCACCGGGCTCTGATTGGAGTCACCGGCTGCCTTCACAGTATGGATATAGTGTATGCCTGTTATTGCGAAGAATGATTGCAAATGTGCCTTTGAAAACCATTGAACGAGCAATAAGTATCTGTAATTATAATATTAATTGGTTAAATATTGCTTCTGAGGGCGAGCCGATGGCTAAAATAACTCCTGTGGTGCTTGATCGCACCGACCGACACCTCCTGGAGCTCCTGCAGCAGGATGGCAGTCTCAGTAATCTTGAGCTTGCCGATAAAGTCGGCTTGTCTCCGTCGCCGTGTTCGCGCCGGGTGAAAGCGTTGGAGGATAGCGGGCTGATTACGGGCTACCGGGCTCTGTTAGACGCCCGTAAGCTTGGCCTCGACCTGCTGGCACTGATCAATATCAGCATGGACCGTCATACCCCAGAGCGTTTCAATAACTTCGAGGAGAAGCTGACCGCCTGCCCGGAAGTGCTGGAGTGCTATCTGATTACCGGCCAGTCAGCCGATTATGTGCTTAAGGTGCTGGTAGAGGACATGGACGCCTATCAGCAGTTTCTTTTGGGCACCCTGACACGGATTGAAGGCGTCAGCGGCGTACACTCTTCATTTGTGATGCGTAAAGTTGTGGACCGTACTGCGATTCCAATTCCCCGATAGGGTCTATACTTCGGGATACATTACAGAATCTGAGTGTCGCCAGTGACTTCGATCGATAAAAAGCTCACCCTTCAGGTTGTAATCTGGAGCCTTCTTGCCGGACTCGTTTTCAGCGGCATACAGATGGTGGTGGACTATCGCGATGCACAGAAAAATTTTGATCAATCTGTTAATACCCTGTTAGAGCGATCTACCTCTACGGCTGCGCTGGCACTGTATAACTATGATCAACGCAGTCTGACCGCAGGGCTCGATAGTATGCTCACCCACCCTGGGGTTGTTGCTGCCCAGGTCAGCGAAGTAAATACTGACTTTATGATCCGTCAGGGCAGTGTGTCTGGTCGTCAGGAGTTACTGGAATTCACCACCGAGCTCTTCGTGCCTCAGCAGTATCGCACAGCCAACGCCGCGCCGCCGTCGGTCATTGGGGATGTCACGCTTTTTGCTGACAAATCTGAGATCAACGCAGGTTTCGAGCGCCGCGCAATCATTGTGCTTCTGGCAGATCTGGGCCGCACAGTGACACTGATCGTTGTTCTTTTGATTGTACTTCGTTTACGTCTGACTGGGCCGGTCCGACGCCTGACCCGGCGCTTGATCGAAACCGACATTCATAGTCCTACTCAACTTAATATCGAAGTCGAGGAGTCGCTGGCTGGTACAGAGCTGGATGACCTGACATCGAAGATGCGTGATCTCTTATCGGCGATGCAATCGCAGATGGAGCGGCGACAGGCCGCTGAGCAGAAAGCGAAGCAGTTGAATGAGCAGTTGGAAGAAAAGGTACATGCCCGAACGCGCGAACTGCACGAGAGTAATACTAACCTGCAAGCCAGCCTTGATCAGTTGCAAAAAATGCAGGCGCTGCTTTTGCAAGCCCAGCGAATGGCCTCTCTGGGGCATCTTGCTGCCGGCGTCGCTCACGAAATCAATAATCCTGTCGCTGTGGTTTACAGCAATATCGCGACGTTGAGTGAATATCTCAGTGAGTTGATCAGCCTCGCCGAAGAGTATCAGCATGCCGAAGATAAAATTAACGATAACGAATTGCGCTTAGCGCTGGAGAAAATGCGCGAGGCGATTGACCTGGCCTTTGTGAAAGACGATGGGCCAGAGTTAATTTCAGCATCGAAACATAGCCTTGAGCGTGTCCGGAACATCATCAGTGAACTACGAACCTTTGCCGATTCTGATTCTCTCGCGCGGGAGAAAGTGCGGCTGAATGATTTGTTACGCGAAGCTGTTCGTACCGTCGATGGCTGCCAGAGAGATGAAATCCGACTGATCAGTCTGGTCGACGAGGATCTTGAGGTCGAGGTTGTTCCATCTCAGGTGAGACTAATCCTCGGCAAAATACTTGAGAACGCCTGCGAAGCGATGCCTGCGGGGGGCAACATTGAGATTGCATCTGAGGTTGAAGAGGGCTACATCAATCTCTTCATAAAGGACAGTGGCTGTGGCATGGACTCGGGCCAGTTGGAAAAAGCGATCAACCCTTTCTATAGCAATAAGGCCGTCGGTGAGGGAACCGGCCTGGGCCTGACCGTCGCCTACAACCTGATGTTAAATCAGGGCGGTGAATTGAGCATGGCCAGTGAGGAAGGTCATGGCACTATGGTTGTTCTTAAGTTTCCCAGAGATAATGTGCTCTTCTGAAGCGCTCCCCTGATTGAACCCATCTCCCGGTTAGGGTAGTTTCCAGCTGAACTACTCTGACAACGGAAACACGTCATGTCTAAAAAATCTTCATCTGGTGGCCTGGTTTACTCCACTGAATTTGGTCGTGCCTGCCCGGGTTGCGGCGAGCCTGTTGATCAGTGTGTCTGTGATCAGGAGCAGGTGCCCGAGGGCGACGGTATTGTCAGGGTCGCGCGTGAAACCAAAGGTCGCGGCGGCAAGGTCATGACTCTGGTGTCGGGCGTGCCTCTTGTTGGTAGTGAGTTGAAAACACTGGCAAAAGAACTGAAAAAGAAGTGTGGTACGGGCGGTGCTCTCAAAGATGGTGTGATTGAGATTCAGGGCGAACAGCGTGATCTGCTGGTCTCTGAGCTGACTAAGCGTGGATTTACTGTCAAAAAAGTAGGGGGCTGATATTGGCCAAGGCTCTGATTGTCTATGCTCATCCTGCGCATCAGCGCTCAAGAGCAAATCGTGCTCTGTTGAACAGGATCAGCGATCTGCATAACGTCACCGTGCATGATCTTTATGAAACCTATCCGGATTTCTTTATCGACGTAGAGGCCGAGCAGAAGCTGCTTCTGGAGCACGACGTTATCGTAATTCAGCATCCTGTTTACTGGTACAACATGCCAGCGCTTTTGCGAGAATGGCAGGATCTTGTATTGGAATACGGTTACGCCTACGGGCGTAAACAGCAGCGCCTGGCAGGTAAGCAGATGTGGGTCGTATTAACGGCCGGAGCGCCGGAACACACTTACAGTGAAACAGGCGTCAATGAGCGTCCACTGAGTGATTACTTTCACCACTATCCGCGTATGGCCAACGTCTGTCATCTCGATATGAAACCAACCTTTGAGGTGTATCACGGACGCCACTCTCCGGATGAGGATATAGATAAAGCCGCTGAGCAATATCGGTCTTGTCTGTTGAAGTACCTTAAGGAGTTCCCGACCGATGCATGAAACTGGTTTTCTGATGCAGGCGTTCGTGTTTCTGGCCGCGGCGGTTATTGCTGTACCTATTGCTGCGCGCCTGGGGCTGGGGTCTGTTCTCGGCTATCTCTGTGCCGGAGCGGTTATCGGGCCGTTTGCGCTGGGGTTGATTGGTCAGGACATTGAAGAAGTTATGCACTTCGCTGAGTTCGGTGTGGTGATGATGCTGTTCCTCGTGGGGTTGGAACTGGATCCATCAAAGCTCTGGCGTATGCGTGTGCCTATTGTCGGTATGGGTGGGTTGCAGGTCGTACTCACTACTGCCGTGATTGCCGGTATAGCGCTTATCTATCTCGACAACTGGCAGCATGCGGTCGTCGTCGGCATGGTTCTGTCGTTATCATCTACCGCAATTGTTCTTCAGACCCTGAACGAAAAAGGTCTGATGAAAAATGACAGCGGCCAGTCCGCATTTGCCGTGCTGCTGTTTCAGGACATTGCCGTCATTCCTATGCTTGCCGTGCTGCCGTTGTTGGCGGTGGCTGAGGTCGGTACTTATAGTGATAAACATAATCTGCCGGGCTATCAGAGTGCTCTGATGGTATTGGGTGTGGTTATCGGGATCGTTGTTGTCGGTCGCTGGCTGAGCCGCTCGGTATTCCGCATTATTGCTGAAACCCGTCTACGCGAAATGTTTACTGCGACAGCACTCTTTCTGGTGGTCGGCATTGCTTTACTGATGGAGCACATTGGTCTATCTCCGGCGCTGGGTACGTTTGTCGCTGGTGTGGTTCTGGCGAACTCTGAATATCGCCATGAATTAGAAGCCGAGGTCGAGCCTTTTAAAGGGCTGCTGCTGGCGCTCTTCTTTATCTCCGTGGGCGCGTCTATCGACTTCGCTCTATTGATGGAAAATCCGTGGCCAATTCTTGCGATGGTTGGCGGACTGGTGCTGGTTAAGCTGGTGATTCTGCTGGTACTGGGTAAGGCATTCGGCCTCAGTAGCCGCAGTAATGCCATCTTTACTTTCTCGTTGGCGCAGGCCGGTGAATTTGCTTTTGTGCTGTTCAGTTTTGCATCTGCGCAGGATGTATTGCCGCCATACATTATTGACCCACTGACGCTTGTTGTTGCTTTATCGATGGCACTGACACCATTACTGTTTGTTATCAATGAGCGCTTTGTGTTGCCGCGCCTGCGCGGAGTGAAAGCATCCGAACGTCCCCACGATGCGATTAAACAACCGGAAGGGAAGGCGATCCTTGTAGGGTTTGGTCGTTTTGGCCAGATTGTAGGGCGTCTGTTGCGTATGAACGGCTTTGAAATTACCGTACTTGAGCACGATGCTGCTCAGGTGGATCTTGTCCGTAACTTTGGCCACAAAGTTTACTACGGTGATGCCGCCCGGATGGATCTGCTGGAAACCGCAGGCATTGAAGACGTGGATTTGCTGGTACTGGCGATTGATGATCATCAGCGGATGTTGAAAACCATCCATCAGGTTAAGCGTCATCATCCGGATATTAAGATTCTGGCGCGAGCCGCTGGGCGCCGTGAGGCCGCTGAATTAATTCACGCCGGTGCTGACCATATTGAGCGGGAAACCTTTGATTCGGCGCTGTCGATGGGCCGTATGGCACTTTCGCTGATGGGATTCCGTGCCTACCAGGCACAACGAGCGGCACAGCTGTTTAAGCACCACGACAAGAAGAGCCTGTACGCTCTTAGTGAAGTAATCGAGGACGATAAGAAGTATCTGACGGTTGCCAAACAGCACGCCACCGATCTGGAAAAAGTGCTTAAGTCAGACGATCAGGCGAATACCGAACTCGACGACAGAGGCTGGGACAGTGGCAGTTGATCCTGTGAGTCTGTGCGGCCTCGACATTGCCGATGATGAGGCGGGCATGGCTTGTGCCCTTGAGCTGGCAGCTCTGGCTGCAGAGCAGGGCGAAGTGCCAGTAGGGGCTGTGATCGTCAGTGAGGGCAAAATCATTGGCGTCGGATCAAATTCGCCGATCACTGGTCTCGATCCAACTGCTCACGCGGAGGTTAACGCGATTCGTGATGCTGCACAGCGGATCGGAAACTACCGGCTGAGTGGCGCGACGCTCTATGTCACAGTTGAGCCCTGCAGTATGTGTTCAGGTGCGATTATTCACAGTCGCATCGGGCGGGTGGTTTACGGCACTACCGAGCCCAAAGCGGGCGTGGTGGAAAGCGCTGAGTGCTTCTTTGAAAAGCCCTTTCTGAACTGGCAGGTAGAGGTCGTGGGCGGCGTAAAGGCTGAGCAATGTGCTACCACCATGACCGAGTTTTTTGCTGCGCGAAGAGCAGGTAAAAAGAAGCTCAAGAAAGCCTCGCCTGCGGCAGACTGAATTTTAAGTACTTTGCGCTTCAGAGCAGGGGTGGAATAACCGTCACGGGCACATCGGAGTCCTGAATGCTGTCGTTGTCGGTCTCGTCTGCGACAACCTGCTCTTCATTCCAGATCAGAACATCGTAATAACGACGGATATTCTGAACATAGGTCACTGGCTCCTGGCCACGCGCATAGCCATAACGCGTCTGGCGGTAGTAGCGCTGCTGAGTCAATAACGGCAGTACCTTTTTCACATCGATCCACAGATCCGGGTTACGCCCCAGTTTCTCCGCCAGTCTGCGGGCATCCTCAAGGTGGCCGAAGCCGACGTTGTAGGCGGCCAGCGCCATCCAGGTGCGGTCCGGCTCGCGCACTGACTCATCGAGACGCTCGCGTAACCCAGCGAGGTAACGGCTACCGCCAGCAATACTCTGTGATGGGTCGAGGCGGTTGGTAACGCCCAGCTCACCTGCGGTTCTCAGGGTCAGCATCATCAGGCCTCTGACGCCTGTGAATGAACGCGCGCGTGGATTCCAGTGACTTTCCTGATAGCCCATAGCGGCGAGCAGGCGCCAGTCGAAACCGTGTTTCTCCGCGGCTGCTTTGAAGTCTTTCTCGTAGCGGGGCAAGACCTTGCGGCTATGACGCAGGAATCGATGAGCGCCGACATAGTCAAACTGCCCGACGTGACCATAAAACCGCTCAGACAGTTCGGCCATGAGTACGCCGGTCTCGGGGCGGTAGAAAAAGTCGAAAGTCCGGTCGCGCAGAGAGTCATCTGCGCGGCGCGGCATAACCCAGGCAACGGTCTGAATTTCACCCAGAGTAAATGCGACATCTAGGTTCGGAAGGTACGAACGCATCAGACGAAACTCGTTCGAGTTCACCAGCGTAAAATCCAGCTCGCGGTCTGACACCATCTGCAGCAGGTCAGACGCATCCAGCTCGCTGGTTTCCCGCCATGAAAGGGAGGGCAGCTCGGTTTTCTGCCAGTGCCTGAGCGTGCGCGCATGACGTGACTTAGCCGGAACCATCAGGCGCCCGGTTTGCAGGTCTTCAATCGATTCAGGTTTTGTGGTGCGCAGACGGTAAACGATCTGCTCTGATATTGAGGAATAGGTTGGGCCATACACAACCGGGTAGCCTGATGTCTGCTCTTTGGTGAACCCCGCTGCTGATATATGTGCATCGCCATTTTCGAGAGCTTCCATGGCTGTTTGCAGATTATCAACGACCATCAGTTCAAGCTCTACGCCCAGGTAATCCGCAAAAGACTCGACGAGTTCGTACTCGTACCCTGTCGCGCCGTGACGCTCTTCATAATAGGTGGTGGGATTGTTACGTGTAACAACGATAAGGCGACCATCTTCAATAATCCGGTCGAGCAGAGTGGGGTGCCGGCTGCTCACAAGCAGTGCAACCACAACGAGTGTGGTCAGTACACGTCTTGTATTCCTTATGGTGTTCAGCAGCCTGGTCATAAGTATTTTACATCTCCCTTGGACTTGAGAGTTTAGCTCCTGTGAATGAGTTAAAACAGCGATGCGGGAGAATTTTACCTTCGCCTTAAGCAGTGAATTGCAGGTAGTACTTTGAAATATATACAGAAAATAGAGCTTGTCTGGCACAACATGCCACTCTGACCTCAGGAACAGACTGTTCTTTCAGTCATATCTGTTTTTCTATTGCTTCGCCTTCCGTATGGCAGACGAAGGGCTGATCCAGTACAATTCGGCCTCATTTTTTTCCTGTTATGAGTCGAACCACCATGCTTGAGCTGCGTGGCGCCCCGGCGCTTTCCTCATTCCGTCAGAACAAAATCCTTAACAAGCTGCAATCAGCGGTGCCAGCAGTAACCGGCGTATACGCCGAGTTTATGCACTTTGCTGATCTGAAAGCCGATTTGAATGACGCTGAACTCACTGTCCTCGAGCGCATTCTGCGCTATGGGCCAAAGGCTGAGCAGAAAGACGGAGCGGGTGAGCTGTTCTTAGTCGTACCGCGTTTTGGCACGATTTCGCCATGGTCTTCTAAGGCAACCGACATCGCTCATAACTGTGGTCTGGCGAATGTTGATCGTCTTGAGCGTGGTATCGCTTACTACGTTGAAGGTGCAACAGCGGCTGACCGTGATGCGGTAGCTGCGGCACTGCACGACCGCATGACTGAAGTCGTGTTGGAAAACAGCGCCGCCGCTGAGAACCTGTTCTCTCACGCTGAGCCTGCGCCACTGAGCACGATTGATATTCTGGGCGGCGGCCGTGATGCACTGATCGCCGCTGACCAGAACCTGGGTCTGGCATTGGCCGACGACGAAGTCGACTATCTGGTTGAAAACTACATCAAGCTGGATCGTAACCCGACTGACGTCGAGCTGATGATGTTTGCTCAGGCGAACTCTGAGCATTGCCGTCACAAGATCTTTAACGCCAGCTGGACGATTGACGGCGAAGACCAGGACAAATCCCTGTTCGCCATGATCAAAAACACTTACGAGTGTTACAACGAAAACATCCTGTCTGCGTATAAAGACAACGCCTCTGTGATCCGTGGTCACCACACTGGCCGTTTCTTCCCCAATCCAGACGGTCGCGAATACTCTTACCATCAGGAAGAAATGCACATCCTGATGAAGGTTGAGACCCACAACCACCCAACCGCGATTGCACCGCACTCTGGTGCAGCAACCGGCTCCGGCGGCGAGATCCGTGACGAAGGCGCAACTGGCCGAGGCTCTAAGCCAAAAGCGGGTCTGACTGGTTTTACTGTATCTGACCTGAAAATTCCGGGCTTCGAACAGCCATGGGAAAGCCAGTACGGCAAGCCTGATCGCATCGTATCTGCCCTCGATATCATGATCGAAGGCCCTATCGGTGGTGCGGCATTTAACAACGAATTCGGTCGTCCGAACCTGTGCGGTTACTTCCGTACCTTCGAACTGCAGCACGATGGCGAAGTTCGTGGTTACCACAAGCCAATCATGATTGCTGGTGGTTACGGCAACATCCGTGACGAGCATGTACAGAAGGGTGATATCCCGGTGGGCGCACGCCTGATCGCACTGGGTGGCCCGGCGATGCAGATTGGTCTGGGCGGTGGTGCAGCCTCGTCTATGTCTTCTGGCCAGTCGAATGCCGACCTCGACTTTGCTTCGGTACAGCGTGAAAACCCAGAAATGGAACGTCGCTGTCAGGAAGTGATCGACCGCTGCTGGCAGTTGGGCGACGACAACCCCATCGCCTTTATCCACGACGTCGGTGCGGGCGGTCTGTCTAACGCCTTCCCAGAGTTGGTCTCTGACGGCGGCCGTGGTGGTAAGTTCGAACTGCGCAACGTACCTAACGACGAGCCGGGTATGAGCCCGCTGGCGATCTGGTGTAACGAATCTCAAGAGCGTTACGTGATGGCCGTTGCGGAAGAAGACATGGACGCGTTCGACGCTATCTGTGCCCGTGAGCGTTGCCCATACGCTGTAGTGGGTATCGCCACCGAAGAAGAACACCTGACCGTCACCGACAGCCACTTCGACAACAGCCCGGTAGATCTGCCGCTTGAAGTCCTGCTGGGTAAAGCTCCACGTATGCACCGTGACGTTGCGACCCGTGGTAAAGCTGAAGACAGCTTCACCAGTGCCGGAATCGACATGACGGACGCTGCTAAGCGCATCCTGACGCTGCCGACGGTTGCGAGTAAATCATTCCTGATCACCATCGGTGACCGTTCTATTACCGGTACCGTCGCACGTGATCAGTTTGTTGGCCCTTGGCAGGTGCCGGTGGCTGACGTTGCAGTAACTACCTCGTCTTACGACACCTACGCCGGTGAAGCCATGGCGATGGGTGAGCGTACTCCTGTTGCGCTGATCGATGCACCAGCATCCGGTCGTCTGGCAGTGGCAGAAGCCATTACCAACATCGCCGCAGCACCAATCAATAAGATGGCTGACATTAAGATGTCGGCTAACTGGATGTGTGCAGCTGGCCACGAAGGCGAAGACGCCAAACTGTACGACACCGTAAAAGCCGTGGGTATGGAACTCTGCCCAGAGCTGCAGGTAACCATTCCTGTGGGTAAAGACTCGATGTCGATGAAAACCCGCTGGGAAGAGAATGGTGCCAATGGAGAGGTAGAAAGTAAGGCGGTTACTGCGCCTATGTCACTGATCATCACTGGCTTCGCACCAGTGTCTGATGCACGCAAAGTACTGACGCCAGAACTGAAGCGCATTGACGAAGCCTCTGACCTGATTCTGGTCGATCTGGGTCGCGGTCAGAACCGTCTGGGTGCTTCCTGTCTGGCACAGGTATTTAACCGCGTGGGTGATACCGCACCAGACCTCGATGACGCAGAAGACCTGAAAGCCTTCTTCGCAGTGGTACAGGGCCTGAACGCCGACCGCAAACTGCTTGCTTACCACGACCGTTCAGACGGTGGTCTGTTTGCCACCCTGACCGAGATGGCGTTCGCTGCGCATACTGGCCTGGATATCAAACTCGACCTGCTGGCAGAGAACAAAGATGAGCTTGCCGCAGCCCTGTTCGCCGAAGAACTGGGTGCGGTGATGCAAGTGAAGCGTGACGATCTGGAAGAAGTACTGGCACAGTTTGAAGCGGCGGGTCTGGGTGACTGCACTCAGGTGATCGGTACGCTGAATGACGACGACCAGATTACCTTTAGCTTCCAGGATGAAGAATTCCTCAGCGAAAGCCGTGTTACCTGGCAGCGCCTGTGGGCGCAGACCAGCTACGAAATGCAGGCTCTGCGTGACAACGCTGACTGCGCCAAGCAGGAATTTGATGCTCTGCTCGATGCCGAAGATCCGGGCATTCACGCTGAACTGACCTTCGATATTAACGAAGATATTACAGCGGATCTGGGCGATGAGCGCCCGCTGGTAGCGATTCTGCGTGAGCAGGGCGTTAACGGCCAGATCGAAATGGCTGCCGCCTTCGACCGTGCTGGCTTCGCTACTGTCGACGTACACATGAGCGACATCCTGTCTGGCAGCATCACGCTTGAAGGCTTCCGTGGCCTCGTGGCGTGCGGCGGTTTCTCGTACGGTGACGTATTGGGTGCCGGTGAAGGTTGGGCGAAATCTATCCTGTTCAACGAACAGGCACGTGGCCAGTTTAAAGCCTTCTTCGAGCGTAACGACACCTTCGCACTGGGCGTATGTAACGGCTGTCAGATGCTCTCTAACCTGCACGAACTGATTCCGGGCGCTGAGCACTGGCCGCACTTCGTTCGCAACACCAGCGAACAGTTCGAAGCCCGTGTTGCTATGGTCGAAGTTCAGGAATCTGACTCTGTATTCCTCGCAGGCATGGCAGGCTCACGTATGCCAATCGCCATCGCCCACGGCGAAGGCCGTGCGGAGTTCGCTGATGAATCAGACATCGACGAACTGGCAGGCCAGATTGCACTGCGCTACACCGACAACTACGGCAAAGTCACCGAGCAATACCCACTGAACCCGAACGGTTCACCGCAGGGTATTACCGGCCTGACTGCCGCTGACGGCCGCGTCACCATTATGATGCCGCACCCAGAGCGTGTATTCCGCGCGATCCAGAACAGCTATATGCCTGGAGAGTGGGACGAAGACGGAGCGTGGATGCGGATGTTCCGGAATGCGCGGGTGTGGTGTTCTGAGAACAGCTGAGAACTAACTGCATTGCCAGAGCTGTGTTAGAAACCGGCGCAAATCAGTCACATATTTCAATATGCTCCTGATTCTTGCCCCGGTTTCTGCCTTGCTCTGACTGCTTCGTTGACGTTCTCAGGTCTTTTACGAGGTGCTCATTTACTGCGTGTAAACTGCGCTTTTTCGTTCAGATTTGCCTAGCCAATTCGTCGTCAGCGACGCTTTTGCAATACTCCTTTGAGAACTAACTGCATTGCCTGTGTTGGGTAGGCACTGCCTACCATCTGCTCATAAAGAAAGCCGCTGGTCAGCAATGATTAGCGGCTTTTTTATTTTCTGGGAATCTATAGGTAAATCACACCATGTAGGAGCGATTCAGCCAGCTTGCCTGGCTATTCGCGATTAACTGCGCGAATCACTGTAGGAGAGAATAAGACTCCCTACTACAACTACCGGACAAGGTTTCATCGAGTAGGATATAGGAAGTAGACTAGCAATCTGGTTGGATGAAAGGGCGCTTTCTATACTAGCAGCCGGAAGCTATTCTTTGTCCCGAGAGCGATACCGATTGTGGAGGTACGCTACTTATGAAATTACCGTGTTAGCTAGGATGCTATGAAAATACTCGCTATATCAGGAAGTTCCCGCAGATTATCTACGAATACAGCCTTGTTGAATGCAATGAAGGATACGGCCCCCGAAGGAGTCGAACTTACAGTTTTCAGTAGTCTTGATTCGTTACCCATTTTCTCTCCAGATGCAGAGGGCGCCTTAACACCAGATGTGGTTTGTGACTTTATCAAGTTAGTTCAAGAGTGCGATGGCCTGATTATCTCAAGCCCAGAATATGTCAGAGCCATTCCCGGCGGGCTGAAGAACGCAATCGACTGGATGGTTTCTCGATTTGAAATTGTCGATAAACCAGTAGCGTTAGCGCATGCCTCTCATCGTGGAGATGATATGCTTTATTCATTAAGGCTGGTTCTTTCGACAGTAAGCAATAAATTTTTTGAGGACCATTTTTTGCGTATCCCCCTTATCGGAAAATCGCCTGATGAAGTTTATGAATTACTAAGAACTTCCGAGCTAAAACATAAGGTTTCTGGTTTTCTTCATTCTTATGTGGCTGAAATTGGGGAGCGGTAGTTCATAATGTATCAACTGGAATTTCAGAATCTGCTATCAAACTCTGAATACCTCGAGTTAATACCTCCCTTTGCTCCAATTTCCTTTGCATGGGACAACGAAGCTCTTCCAGTTAACTTTCAAAATACGTCGCGACAGACTCTCGGAAAAGTAGACGATCGTGCTTTGAATTTTTTATATCTTATACTTATGAATCAGAACGGAAATAGCGTGCGAAGTGATTTTACGTCGGCAGGCAGTAATGACGTCTTGGCTCCTGATGAGGAGTTCACGTTGAGATATAGTCCAAATGGATTTTTGGACGGCCTGTCTGCGCATTCAGTCGTGGTTGTAGCCTCTTTAGATGCAGAGGCTAATTTGTAGGTTGATGATGCATGACTAGGGTCGGAGTAGGGAGCGACTACTTGAAATCTGTACTTCTATGTATGCTTGCAAGCTTCTTAGCATCTTGTTCTGGTGATGATCACCTGCGCGGGCAGGTTTCGCTTTCTGATGATGGGAAAACTTACTTTGCCGTTCTGAAAGACAACGGTAAGAACTGTCACCCAATCAAGCTGGATGGCGAAATCTGGGCTTATGGTTTGGGTGAAGTTGCCGAAGTGCCCCCCGGGGTGCATACGATACAGGCTTGCATTGAAATCGAGTTCGATATCCCCGCAGGAATGGTTTTTGAGTTTGATTATTGGGGGCCATAAGCCTCCGGAAGTAGCTGTTTGCAAAGTTGTTCGCGAATAGCCAGGCAAGCTGGCTGAATCGCTCCTACAAGCTGATTTGAAGTCTTAACCGTGAATTACCGGATGAGTTGTCGGGAATAAGATTCCCTCCTACAGATGGGATCTGTGGTATTCAGAACGATGTTCGCGAATAGCCAGGCAAGCTGGCTGAATCGCTCCTACGAGTGCCTGGTGCAAGCCTTGATCAACCGCGCGTTTTTCCGGTCGTTTAGTGACCCTTTGATCATATTTTGTTTTACTTAGTTCTGATTTCGATACGCCAGCAGGATGTTTCTGTAGATGAACTGCCCAAGTTGTAAAAAGGACTCTCTAAAGCCCTCTTTTATTGAAGATGGATTTCGCGCTCACAGTTGTTTGTTGTGCAAAGGCAACTGGATACTGATCGAAGACTTTGTTGCCTGGATGGAGAAGGGCGATCAGACGTTTTCTGGCTCTGACTCGTACGTAGCCGATGACTCCAAGAAAGCTTTGTTGTGCCCTGTGACTGGCACCATCATGCAGAAGTATAAGATCAAGAGTGATTCGGATCATAAGCTCGATTACAGCCCGCACGTTGGGGGAGTGTGGCTTGATGCCGGTGAATGGGAGTATCTCAAAGAGCACGGGCTGGCGGCGCAGATCAACAGTATTCTGACGGATCAGTGGCAGAAGCAGTTGCGTGAAGAAGGCACTGCTTCGAATTTTGTGTCTCTGTATAAGAGCAAATTCGGTGAGGACGATTACCTGAAGGTAAAAGAGATTCGCGAATGGCTCGAGAATCATCCTGATAAAGCTGAATTACGCCGCTATTTAATGGCTCAGAACCCATATTCAGTTTAGATACTATGAACATTTTTCTATTTATTCATCTCATTGCCTTGGGTATCTGGGCAGGCTGTGTGTTAACCGAAGTGATGCTTGAACTGGTGCTGGAGAAGCTGCCACCAGAATCAAGTAATCTTGCGCGCCTGCATGCCATGATCGACCGGTTTGTTGAGATCCCGGCAATTTTGTTGGTGGCCATCACGGGGGGAATGCTTCTTCAATCGGCGTATTGGGATACTTTATTGCAGGTCAAAGTCGGACTAGGCGTAACGGCTGTGTTTTTGAACACTGTTGCAGCCTTTACGGTTCAGCGACGGTACCAGTCGTTACTGTCGGGCAATGAGCAGGGGTATGACTTCTGGAACCTTTGGCATGAGCGCACTGGTATCGGCTGCGTGCTATCGATTACCGGTGCTATTGTTGTAGGTGGTTACCGCCTCGTGGGGGCAGGTTGAAGAGAATAAAACGGTGAATTCTTTCAGGTTTAAAGCCACGCCCGGCGCGCTGGATACACTGAAAATTTCAGGCGAACGTGTGATTCTGATGCCAGTATCAGAGCAGTTCGCAGACGATATCTTCCGCGAATTTACGGCGGAGATTACGCGTTTTATGATGCCACCTCCAGCCTCAGATATTTCAGAAACTCTGGAATTTATTCAACGCTCTCAGGAAAGTTTGGCTCGTGCGGAAGAGCTGGTGTTTGCTATTACTGATCAACAGGGTACTTTTCTTGGTTGCGCAGGTTTGCACGCGCGTGAATTAAGGACTCCGGAGCTGGGTATCTGGATTAAAAAATCAGCCCACGGGCAGTGCTTAGGGCGGGAAGCCATTCGCTGTCTGCATGCCTGGGCGTCGCAACATCTTATTGTTGATCACTTTGTGTACCCCGTTGATAAAAAGAATACAGCCAGCCGCCGTATCGCAGAATCTCTTGGAGGAACGGTGATTAAAGAGCAGGAAGTTCTTTCGCTTTCCGGAAACCTGCTGGATGAAGTGGTCTACAGGATTCCACCCCGGACTTACGCTTAATACGTTATTAAAAAGGAGTAAGCATGGCAGGCTCTCTGAATACGGTCGAAATCAAGGCGTTTATACCAGCGAAAGATTTTCAGGTATCGAAATCGTTTTATCAGGCGCTGGGGTTTACCCTGGCATCCGATGGACATGGTGTTGCTTACTTTTATTACGGTCATTGCAGTTTTCTGCTTCAGGATTTTTACGAGCAAGCGCTGGCTGAGAATTTTATAATGCACCTCTTGGTCGAGGACGCAGAGGCCTGGCATGCACATATAACCGTCGGGAATCTGGAAAACCGGTTTCCGGGCGTGCGCGTATCTGATCTATGCGATCAACCCTGGGGCATGCGTGATTTTACGGTGCACGATCCCAGTGGTGTGCTCTGGCGTATTGGCCAGAACATCTGATTAATAGCACTGATCTACGTCCTATAACGTATGGTTCCTGTGACCTTGCTCGTTTACTTTGGTGATACGAGGAGGTTCTGATGATTAAAGTAGGCACGGTTAAATCGGTCTGGCGTTATCCGGTGAAAGGGATGGCGGGTGAGTCATTACCCGCGGCGGATGTGCAGCGTATGGGTATACAGGGTGATCGTATACTGGCAGTTCAGGATGTTGCTCGTCAGGAGATTCAGAGCTGTAAATTTCGCCCTCAACTTTTGCAGTGTCGCGCACAATTTACTGACCCCGGCGACAGTCACAGTGGTGTCACGATTCGCTTTCCTGATGGTGAGTGTCTTCCGTCAGATGCGGAGGGCGTGGATGCAAAGCTGTCAGAACTGGTTGGTCACTCCAGTCGTATTCAGGCTTTAAGGCCAGCTTCTGACAAAGCATTTTATCAGCGTTTTAAAGAAGACAATCACACCTGGCTTGATGAATTAAAAGCGACGTTTGAACGCCTACCGGGAGAGCCTCTCCCAGACCTGAATCATTTACCCGAAGAGATGCAGACGTATGTCTCAGTGTTGGGGAGTTTCTTTCTGGTCTCTCCGTTTCATATTATTACTACGGCCAGTCTTGAGTATCTGAAGGGCAAGAATCCTGATTCGGACTGGCGTATTGAGCGCTTCCGGCCAAATATTGTTGTAGAAACACTCCCTGGTATGGAAGGGCTGCTGGAACAGGCTTGGGTTGGTTGTTCTTTGAAGATCGGTGAGGTCACTATTTCATGTTCGGATACAGCCCCAAGGTGCGGTGCCGTTGTTCGTGAACAACAGGGAATATCGAAAGACACCCAGGTGCTCAGAACGATCGTCCGCGAAGCTGAGCAGAACCTGGGTGTTTACGGTGATATTTCGGGGGTCGGGACAGTTTCTACTGGCGATGCGGTTTATCTTTGTCGGGATAACGATTACTAACACTGCTGGCAGTTTCAGGGTGGCGCGACGTAGTGAGTAATTTATCAATGCCCTGCTATGATGTAGGTACAACCCGCTGGCAATGTGTGACTACGCTATGGATCTATGGCTGTCCTGCGGGTTTGTTCTGACATTCTCAGGTTTAATTTATGACAGTTTTCAGCTGGCTTCGGTACGTTAGCCGCGTTTTTCTTTGGTCTCTTCTTCTCCTATCGCTCTTCTCTCATGCCGACAGCACTTCCGAACGAACCAGGTTCATTATGGCCTATACGGCTGATCCAGCGCAGAGCCTGACCATGGCCTGGTATCACAAACTGATTTCGGAGGCTTTTGACCGTTTGGGCATCACGCTGGAATACGCCGTTTATCCTCCCTTGCGGGCGAGCACCATGTTAGCGACAGGCAAGATCGACGTGGAAGGTTTACGCGCTGCAGGCTATGAAGATGACAACCCGGACGCGGTGATTGTCCGGGAATCAATCCTCACGACTAAATACGGAATGGCGACGGTCAATCCGGAAATACAGCTTGCGCGGTTGTCTGACCTCAAGAATCAGACTTACAGAGTGGAATACCTTCGAGGGGTCGAGCCTCTGGGGGACATGCTCGAAGATACGGTCACAGAGGGCTATTTGTCTGCAATTTCCAGCCCGGAGCAGGGGCTTCAGAAATTGCTGGTAGGACGCTCGGATGTTTTTGTCGATTTTCCGGGGCGGCTATCTGCCCTGATCGAATCTCTGGACCTGAGTCTGGCTGGTATTCAGGTTGATGAATTCGAAGATGATATCGTCGTATACCCGGTACTTCACCGGAGGCACGCCAATCTCGCTCAACCTCTGCAGCAGGTGTTGAGCGAGATGAAAGCTCAGGGCTTATTTGAGCAGTATATGGAAGAAACACGGAAAGTGTTTCTTTTACCCCATGATCAGTAGGTTGCGGGTACGAGCCTTTTTATGAAGCTAACCTGCCTTTCGATGTTATCTTCAAACCAGTGATCCAGGTATGGGTCAAAGTGGTTGGCGTCGATGGTCTGAATTTCGACACTGTCTGAGGACAGTCTACGTACCTTATGTTCGTCAAAGGGCGCAACTGTGTCGCGGGTAGCGCCAATGACCAGAGTTGGTATTTTAATTTTTTTCAGGTGTTTCTGTGGGCGATAGAAACCCATAGTCGCCAGTGAGCGGGCGGCCACACGATTATCGTGCTGACGGTTCAGTGTATCTTCAATCCAGCCTTCCACTCGCCATGCGCCATCACGATCCATCGACGAGTATTCACCTTCAGGTGATACGATCGGCAGGTAGTGTGCACAGAATGGATTGAGCATATCGCGCATCATATCGATACCAAAGCGTATCATCCGCGCAGGCGGAACCGCTTTCACCGCAAGTATTCCGTCGAGCATCGGGACCTGAGCAATGGCACCACGCAGCTCGGGATGCTCGGCTGCCATCTTGACGACATGACCTCCCCCAAATGAGCTGCCCCAAAGGATGATGTTGGTCTGATCAACGTCTCGCAGAGACTTGGTATAGGCAAGTGCCGCTTCGACGGTTTTTTCCCGCTTCCACGGGCTGATGACGTTCCTCGGTAACCCCTCGCTGTCGCCCCAGCCAGGATAGTCGAATGTGAGTACAGCAAACCCTGCATCATTAAACGCTTTGATGAATTCTGTGACGAGCGTGAGCTGGGTTCCACCCCAACCATGCACCATCAGAATCGTCGGGTATGGTCCTTTGCTTGATTCAGGTCTGTGAAGTGTCGAAGCACAGCGCACCCCCTGGTTTACGAATGATCCTTTTAAGCGGTTATCGGACAGTACGTTCATGGTCATTTGCCTTTTGATGTTCCAACTTGCTTTCTTGAATGGTATTCAAGATAACGCATCTGTATCTTAAACGTCAATCAAGAAAGCGGCTGGGTAAGCGATGGCACGTAACAAGCGTCATGTAGAGCAGAAGATAAAAAGAGAAGAAATAGAAGCGGTGGCAATGGCCTTGTTTAAAGAACAGGGCTATGAGAAGACGTCTATGGCCAGTGTCGCGAAGGCTGCGGGCGTCGCTGCGAATACCATTTACTGGTACTACGAGAATAAAGATGATCTCTTGATTGCTGTGTTGAACCGGGAGGTAATGCAGATGATGCCTGAGGTCATCGCAATGCAGAACGCCCCCCTGACTGAGCGGGTGCTGAAGCTGATTGAGCACTTTGAAAGTTCGGGCTCTTTGATGACGGATGTTCATGCCCGGGTATCGCATTCAGAGGTTGTGCGTGACTGGCATGATCGCTTTCATCAGATGGTGGAGCAGTTGTCAGTATCAGAACTCATTAAGGCAGGTCTTGAGCCAGCGGTGGCAGTTCTGGACGCCCGCTTGATGGTTTATGTTATCGAAGGCCTGCTTGCGCACCCTCATACGCTGGAAGAGCGGGTTCAGGTTGTAGAGCACGCGTTGGGAAAGTTGATGTAAGTTAATAGCAGACATAAAAAAGCGCCATAAAGGCGCTTCTTATTTTGATAAAAAAGAGAGCTTCACATTTGTGATTGCAGGTAGTTCTCAATACCAATCATTTTGATCAGTCGTAGCTGACGTTCAAGCCAGCGAGCGTGATCTTCTTCCGTATCGTAAAGTAGAGGCTGAAGCAATTCACGAGTCTGATAGTCTTTCTCTTCTTCACAGATTTCCATCGTTTCCTTCAGCAGGTCAGCTACGTAGTACTCGACATCCAGATCGGCCTGTAGCATTTCAGGAACCGTTTCACAGACATTAAGATCGTCTGCATTAGAAAGATCGGGAGTGCCTTCCAGGAAAAGAATACGTCGCACCAACACATCTGCGTGCTGGGTTTCTTCTTCCATTTCATGGCTAAGACGCTCGTAGAGTTTGTTCAGACCCATATCTTCGTAGATGCGCGAGTGAGCGAAATACTGATCTCGGGCGGCCAATTCACAATTTAGAAGTTTTTGTAGCTGATCAATGACGCGTTGGCTGCCTTTCATGGGGGGCTCCGGGTTGAATAATTAACTGTGATTAAGATAGCGCGGCGAAGCACGATGGACAACCCGAAAACCCTGTAAATACTGGGTTTTCGGTGGAATTTTGTAATGATCCGAACGACTGAGAATTGTTCTTTTTATGTTTTAAAGTTCGTAGTGCTACCCGGCAGTTTCTTGATGTGTTGTCTCAAGTTGGTGTCAGGCTGCGTGCTATAAGATTGAGGCTGTTTTCCAGCCAGGTTTCGGGAATAACATTATGGCGGTCGAACAAGTCCCCATTGCCGTCCTGCAGCATGATAAGGCCGTGCAAAGATCCACGCATATACAGAGCAATTTCAACCGGCTTCGGGCTTCCGGGCAGTATCAGAGAGCCGTCATCATAGGCCCGCTGAACAGCATCAATCATGAGCCTTAAAATGGCTTCGTCGACAGCGGCGTAATCAACCTCTGAGTCTGTACAGTCTTCGCCTACCGGTGGCCCTGAAGGTCGCATACCCGCCGAAAGAGTCAGAATACGAAAGTAATCTTTTTTGTGGTGGTAAAAGTGCAGGTAGGCTTTGCCGATTGCGTACATGGCTCCCACGCCGGTATCACACGGCGCAGCGAAATCGGCCATGAGCTGATGGAGTGAACGGGCTGCCCTGACACTCAACCCCAGATGAATATCTTCTTTATCGCGAAAGTATACGTACAACAGCGCGCGGCTAAGTCCAGCACTGCTGGCTATCGAGCCCATGGATGCCTTGTCGAACCGACGTTCTATAAATGCTTTCTCAGCCGCATCAAGAATCGACTCCCGTCGGCTTAGCTTCTCTTCTGTATTGCGCGAACGTGTTGCCAAAGCTACTTCCTGTTATTTGCATTTGAGCATTGACAGTACCGATATGCTGACATATTGTCAATAATTGACATTATGTCAATAAGTGATTCTGATGAGGAAATTGATATGAACTTCAGATACGTACCGGGGATATTTTTACTTAGTGGTCTGATCGCTTGCAGCGGATCTGACGACGCTGATCCGGTCTCTGAGGGGCGTCACTCAGCGATTGAAATCCCGGTGAATGTTCGTTCTGTTTCGCCTCAACCCGTTTTCGATCACTACGAATTCACCGGCATTGTGCGTTCCGCTCAGAGAGCCGTGATCCGAACTCAGATCAGTGGACGCGTGGAAGAGCTGCCAGTCCGGTTGGGGCAAAAAATTGCTTCTGGAGATTTAATTGCTGAACTCCATAACCCCGAAGCAGCACCCGCAGCCCGGTCTGCGAGAGTGCGGTGGCAACAGCTTAATGTTCAGTTGGAGCAGCAACAGCGTGACTTCGACAGAATGAACGCCCTGTATCAGAGCGGGCAGGCAAGTCGTCAGGAATTTGAACAAGCGCGCACCGCATTGAACTCTGCGAAAGAGGCAGCACTTGCGGCTGAAAATGATTACCTGAAAGCGTCCGGGGTAAATAGTGAGCGCTTGATCCGCGCACCTTTTTCTGGAGTCGTTACGGCAATCATCACAGACGTTGGTGAGGTAGTGAATCCAGGGCAGTCTGTTATTCAGCTGGCTTCAGATGAGGAGTACGAAGTCGAAATCACTTTACCCTTTGCAGTCGCACAGATCATTGAGGCAGGCGTTGAAATTCCTGTGAGAACATCTGAAGGAGGAAGCGAATTCAATAGTTACGCTACTGTCAAAGAAATTAGCCCATTCCGGGATCGAGGTTCGCTACCTTCTGTTGTTATGACAGTACCGGATGTAATTGCTGGCGAAACCATCGTTGCTCAAATTTCTGTGCCGAAAAGCGACGGTTGGGTTGTTCCTGTAACAGCTGTGTCGCGAAAAGGAAAAGGGGCGGTTATTTATCGCCTCCATAATGGCGGACGTGTCGAGGCCGTTGACGTTGTACTGGGAAGTTCACAGTTAAATGGTGTGGAAGTTCAGGGGGCACTTGAGTCCGGTGACAGTATCGTCATCTCAGGTGTGCAACGTCTTTTTGATCAGGCACAGGTGGCGGTCAGTCAATGAAACTATTTATTGTTCTTGAACATTATCGCCGACTGGTTTTTTCATTAACCGTAATGCTTCTGGTCGTCGGTTTAGCTTCATGGTTTACCATGGCTCGTCAGGAGGACCCGAGTTTTCCCTACCGCAATGGTGTGATTACCACTGTATTCCCTGGTGCTACGGCAGAACAGACCGAGCAATTAATCACTCAGCCTCTCGAAGAGCGTTTACTTGAGGTGGATGAGGTGGACCGGGTTCGTTCGGTATCACGTGACAGTGTATCTGTTGTGATTATTGAAATGCATGATCACATTTACGACACGGATACGGCTTGGGAAAGAGTTCGTATTGCTATGTCGAGGGCAGAAGAAGATTTCCCTAACGGAGTCACTGAGTTCTATCTCGAAGATAAAAAGATGGATATTCCGGCTGTCATTCTGGCCGTTAAGGGAAGCAGTGACGTCATCCTGCTGGCCCAGCAGGCAGAAGTGTTAAAGCGACGCTTGTTGCGGATACCTCAGATTTCTCGAATAGAATTGAGCGGCGATCCTCAGGAAGAATTGATTGTCACGTTAAAGACAGCAGAACTGAATCGCTTGGGTATTAACCGGGATCAGATCGTTCAGATAATTCAGCGGAGCAACTATCTGGTTCCAGGCGGTCAGGCGCAGCTGGATGGTCGTGCACTTCGTATGGCAAGTCTCTCGGATATTCAGTCGCTCGATACGCTGAAAAATATTCCCCTAACACTCGCAAATGGTCAGTCGGTGCCTCTCGGGAGTGTAGCTGATATTGCCATTTCAGCCCGTGAGCCTCTCAGTGCTCAGAGTTACATAAATGGTGAACGAGCCGTCATGCTTGGCATTATGACTCGCCGTGGGCAGGTTGATGCGTTGAGCTTCGGAGAAGCGATACGGGCAGAGTTATCCTCTTTCCACGACGACTTCGCCCCCTTGTTGATCGAAGAGGTTTTCTTTCAGCCGGACTATGTTGCTTCACGGCTGAATGGTCTGCAGTGGAACCTCGCGGGCAGTGTCGCCATCATTGCATTTATTGTTGTGCTGGCGCTGGGCCTGAGAAATGGATTGGTTGTTGCAGCGGTGCTGCCTGTCGTCGCGATTATTTCGCTGGCCCTGTACAACCTGGGCGGGGGTATTCTTCATCAGATAGCTGTCATCGGAATGGTTATTTCTCTGGGTATTCTCATCGATAACGCCATTGTCGTGGTAGAGGCAATTGAGCAGAACCTTGCAAAAGGTATGACGCGCTCAGATGCCGTAAGAGAAACATTTTCTCAGATGGCGATGCCGCTATTCAGCTCGACAGGGACGACTGTAGCAGCATTTATTCCTCTATTACTCAGTAAGGGCGGAACCGGAGATTTTACGCGTGGCATTCCGGTGATGATTATTCTGGCTCTCATTGTCAGTTATTTTGTATCCGTGATTGTGTTGCCCTTGGCAGCTAAGTATATCGTCAAAGAAAAAAGAAGAGAGCGCGGCCGGTTTATTTCGGGTTTAACCCACTTCATCATAAAGTGCTCTAAGGATTATGGTCGACGAACATTGTTGCTTGTCGGGTTACTTATTATGGGGGCTGCCGCTCTGGCGCCTGGTTTAAAACTCCAGTTTTTTCCATTGGCTGATCGCGCTCAGCTCATCGTTGATGTGACTTTGCCGTCCAGTTCCCGAGCGGAGGAAGCTCGGGAGATCAGTGCAGAGATCGAAAGCCGCTTACTTGAGCGATCGGATGTTATGTCAGTCTATCGAACGGTTGGCGCTTCTGGTTTTCGCGTTTACTACAATGTTCAGGCACAGACAGAAGCACCGAATACGGCTCGCCTGGTGATTAATACAGACAGCAGTGAAACGAATGAATCTGTTATCCAATGGGTAGAGAATGTTGTGCAGCCGGAGTTTCCAGATGCAATGCTGGTGGCGAAACGTCTTGGACAGGGGCCGCCCACTCCCGCACCGGTTGAGATCCGGTTACAGAGTGATGATGCAACGGCCTTGTCGATGGCAACTGATAAAGTATTGAGAATACTGCATGAGACGCCGGGAACGGAGATGATCCGCTCGGACGTCGATACGGGAATGGCTGAACTTAAAATTGATGTTGATAAAGTAGTCGCGGACTCTTTGGCGTATTCCACTCTCGACGTTGCTAATGCTCTTTTTTCCCAATCCCGCGGAGCGGCTGCCGGGGAGTATCGGTACGCAGATGATCCGATCGATATCCGGGTACGCTCTGACGAGGGTGAACTGACCGATACGGCAACGCTGATGGGTATGCATTTGCACGGCGGGAGTAGGGAGCCTGTTCCTCTGGGCGCTATTTCGACGGTTACGCTTGAGTGGAGTCCAGCGGTAATCCGGCACTATCAGGGAATCCGAACGGTTACGGTACTGAGCGAGCTCGCACCCGGGGCAGCTTATAACAAGATACTTAAGGCAGTTAAGGATGCGCTTGAAGCTGACCCGTTGCCGGATGGTGTACTACTTCAGTTTGGTGGCGATGCCGAGGGCTCGGGTGACGCGAATAGCGCAATTCTGAAAACAGCGCCTCTGGGGGCCATGTTACTGCTGGTATTTATGTTGTTGGAGTTTAATAGTTTCCGCCGGTTGGGGATTATTCTGGTGACTATACCTCTCGCCGCAGTAGGTATCATACCGGGTCTGGTGATCAGCGATTCTCCATTTGGCTTTCAGTCTTTACTGGGGGTTATCGCATTGGTGGGAATTGTTGTAAACAACGCTATTGTTCTGATCGATGCGATCGATGGCCGTCTGCGCGCCGGTGGAAATATTCATGATGCTGTTGATGCCGCAATTCGTCATCGTACCGCTCCGGTATTACTGACAACACTGACTACTGTGCTCGGTTTGCTAACGCTTGCTTTCTCAGACTCGACCCTTTGGCCGCCAATGGCATGGGCCATCATTTCAGGGCTGTTAATGTCGACCTTGTTGACGCTGATGGTTGTTCCGGTGCTCTGTCGTGCCTGGCTCGCGCCCGATTCCCGCGCCGTATAACTATGGAAAGCCGCGTTTCAATTTAACGTTCTGGAAGTTGATCTTTCGATCAGCGTGCACAGATAACGCCGGGCAAAATGCCCGGCGTTGCTCTCATACTATGTATTTTGGATTAAGCTTCAGCTGCTTCTAACGCTGGATAATCGGTGTACCCTTTTTCATCCTGCGTGTAGAAGGTATTCGGGTCGGGTTCGTTGAGTTCTGCTCCCTGGCGAATGCGCTCTGGCAGGTCAGGGTTGGCAAGAAACGCAGTGCCGAACGCGATTGCATCCGCATTGTGAGAGTCGACGGTATCAGCGGCTTCTTCGGGGCTATATCCCATATTAAGAATTACCTGGCCGTTATAGAGCGAGCGGAACGGTGTCACTACGTCCGCTTTCTGTTCGCCCAGAAAATCAGCGCGCATCAGATGGACATAGGCGAGGTCCTTCGGGTTCAGGTGTGCCGCAAGGTATTTAACCAATGCCACCGGGTCACTGTCTTTCATGTCGTTGAAGCTATTCAATGGCGAGAAACGCACGCCGACCCTGTGAGGAGTAAATACTTCACAGACTGCGTCCAGCACTTCCGTCAGGAAGCGAACCTGGTTGTGCCATGAGCCGCCGTAGTTATCGTCACGGTTGTTCGCACCGTCACGTAGGAACTGATCCAACAAGTAGCCGTTTGCACCGTGAACTTCAACACCGTCGAAACCTGCCTTTTTGGCATTCTCAGCGCCTTTACGGAAGTCGTTAACCAGATCCTGAATCTGATCTTCAGTGAGTGCTTCTGGTTTCTGATATTCGAACTGACCTTCAGGTGTGGTTGACCCACCTTCGATAGCAATCGGGCTGGCTGAGACGGCGGGTTTTCCATCATTAAGCTCAGGGTGCACTGCACGACCTGCGTGCCAGATCTGCATGAATATCCGCCCGCCAGCGGCATGAACTGAATCCGTGATTTTTTTCCACTCGGCAACCTGTTCGTCAGAGTAGATACCAGGCTCACTGGCAAAGGCCGATGTCTGTGGTGTGACCATAGTGCATTCAGTGATGATCAGGCCTGCGCTGGCACGCTGGGTGTAATACTCACGCATCAGCTCATTGGGCAGATGGTTGATGGCACGGCAGCGCGTTAACGGTGCCATGATGATGCGATTGGGGATTTCAAGCGAACCAAGATTCAGAGGCTTGAAAAGGGTGTTCGTTGTTGAGGCTGAAGTGCTCATGATGTGCTCCTCACAGATAGTATGTCTCTGTGAGAGAGCCAGACAGGTCGTTGGTTCCTGTAATTTCAGCGACAGTCTGTTCCCCGCAGTGAACAGACTGCCTTTCGGGATTACACGCGCTGTGCTTTGAGTCGGTGGTTCGCCGCAGACTCATTGACGTTGAGGATATGATCGCCGATGCGTTCTATACGGTTGAGAACGTCGATGAAAATCACACCGGCGCGGGGGCTGTAGTCGCCATTTTCGAGACGGACGAAGTGGGTGTCACGGAAAGAGTCACGTAACTCGTCAATACGATTTTCAAGCTTGATAGCGCGCTCCAGGCTGACTTCCGAAGGCTCCATCGAGGCACTTTGCTGCATATTCTCTACAGCCGCTCTGAGGGCTTCCATCATCTGCACCATGTCAGCCCGGGCATCATCCGGCCAGTGGCTTCGTGCCTCATGAAGGCGTTCTGACAGTTTCGAAATCTGGAAGTAGATGTCGGCGATACGCTCCATATCGTTAATCATGGTCTGGAGGAAGCGGATGCGCTCTGTCAGGTCGTGCTCAAGATTGGTGTTCTCACTGACCCGGACGAGGTAGTCGGAAATCTCGATTTCCAGCTGGTCTGTGGCTTCTTCAGCCGCAGCGATGCGTTTGAGCAGCTTGGATCTTGATGCCTTGCTGTCGAAAAGAAGTTCATCGACGTCAGCATGCATACGATTAAGTATCCCGGCAAACTGCTGAGCTTCCTTCTGGGCCTGTTCCAGCGCTAGTGCAGGAGAGGTCATCACGCCAGCACTGATGTACTTCAGGCGGAAGTCGTCGGCCCCGCCTGCGGTCTCCGGAAGAATGCGTTCGATAAAGCGCACGATATAAGGAATAAAGGCAAACAGCAGGATGACATTCAGGATGTTGAACGAAGTATGGAAGAGCGACAGGCCCAGGGTTGCGTTGGGTCTGGCTTCCGGGGCATCGCTCAGAATAGAAACCGGTGCCGTTGAGAAGTTCTGTACCACCATATCAATCAGGTGCATGACGGGATAAATGGCGGCCAACATCCAGGCAACCCCGATCAGATTGAATATCAGGTGGAAGCGGGCTGCCCGTTTGGCGTGCACGTTCCCCACCATAGCGGCGAGGTTGGCGGTGACTGTGGTACCAATGTTTTCCCCCAGCACCATAGCAGCCGCCAGCGGAAAGGATATCCAGCCCTCAAACAGCATAACCAGTGTCACCGCTGTAGCCGCCGAAGATGATTGCATGACAAGGGTGAGCAGGGTGCCAATGACAACAAAAATAAGCAGCGAGGCGTAGCCGAACCCAGTGAACATATCGAGGAACTCGAGTATCTCCGGGTTACTGCGAATGTCAGGCACGCCGTTTTTGATGAACTCAAGGCCAATAAACAGAATACCGAAGCCGACCATGGTCTCGGCGATGTTGCGTAAGCGGCTGTTCTTAGAGAACAGGAACGCGAAGAAGAGACCGATCACTGCCATGGCGATGGGGGTGATCTTCATCTTGAAGCCAAACAGCGCAACGATCCAGGCGGTCACTGTAGTGCCGATATTCGCGCCCATAATCACGCCTGTAGATTCCACGAACGTCAGGAGCCCGGCATTTACGAAACTCACGGCCATCACGGTCGTTGTCGTCGATGACTGGGTGATGGTGGTCGTTGCGAAGCCGGTGAGTACACCGGTAACACGGTTTCGGGTCATGCCGCTAAGCACTGACTTGAGGCGGCTTCCTGCCACTTTCTGAAGGCCTTCACTGAAGATCTTCATGCCAAAAATAAAGATGCCCAGGGCACCGATGAGCTGGAGGAAGTCGAAAAGAGTGTAGTTCATACCTTACCTGAATCCGGTCGCGACAATGGAACTGGGTCCGTCGGTGACTTTAGAGTCTCGATGAGGGGCGCGATTATATGACGGAAATGACCTCGAAAGTCATTTCCATGTCATAAAAGTGCAATATTTACTGATTACTGCTTCCGCGTTGCTCAAGGCGCGTAATCATGGACTTCAGTTCCTGAATTTCGTCACGCAGATCATTCATGGAAGCGTTGCCCTCTTCTTCGTCTTTCTCTGCACGTTCTCTGGCGTGTTCATCTTCCAGCACGTTAACGACAATACCGATCACCATGTTAAGGAAAGCGAACGCGGTGAAGAAAATGAACGACAGATAAAAACTCCACGAAAGAGGGTAGACCTTCATGGTCTCGTACATAACGTCGGTCCAGTCTTCAAAGGTCATCACCCGGAAGAGTGTCAACATAGAGATGGTAATGTCACCCCAAAGTTCGCGATTGATAGGTGCAAAGAAGGTGGCGCCGATGGCTGCGTAGATATAAAAGATGATGAACATCAACAGTACAACGTAACCGAGTTGCGGCAAGGCACGCACCAGAGAGTTCAGCAGCATGCGTAGCTCAGGGATGATCGAGACCATACGCAGCACCCGGAAGACCCTGACAAGCCGGCCTACCAGAGCCATATCGCTGTTATCAATCGGGATCAGGCTGACAACCACGACCAGAGTGTCAAAGACGTTCCAGCCATTGTGGAAGAAGCGCTTTTTATTCGGTTCGGCAATAAACCGGACGATGATCTCAAACAGAAACAGGAAGGTGATACCGACATCCAGCCAGACGATCATCTGTGATACGGCATCCGGAATGGCGTAGGTTTTCGCCCCCACGAGAAGCGCTGAGATGATGATGACCCCCACCACAAACAGCTCAAAAGCGCGGTTGTTCTTGAGGGCGATTGCCCGGTCCTGAATGGTCTGGATATTCATTTTATTGCTCACTTTCGACTCGTGTGTCTGTCTCGCGCAATAGTAACGTTATCCGCTGCCTTTACAACGAAGTACCATGAAAATATCCTCTTAAAATACAATGCTAATACGAACGATTTGCATTTAAATATCGTTGTGTATAGACTCCCGTGCAAATGCAGTATGGGGTCTGTCGCGTGCGGGTGAGTCGGTATTTATTAGTTTGGGCTTTTATCAGCGTAAGCAGTGTCGCCTCTGAACATTCAGGAGTAGATCCTGAGGAAGCCCTTATCTCTCTGGGTACTATGGTGGTCACAGCTACTCGGGCGCCTTCTCCTTTGGCCGACGTACCAGTACGTACTCTGGTGATGGAATCTAAAACAATTCAGAAGTTACATAGCCGCGATATTCGTGACGCTCTGCGTATGCTTCCGGGGATTCAACTACGTGAAATTCATGGGAAAACCGGTGAAGAAGTTCAGCTCCAGGGGCTCAATGGCGATCGCGTTCTGATTCTTGTCGATGGTCTGCCGGTGTCGGCCACGACGGGTTCGACGGTGGATACCTCGCAACTGGGCGCGCTCGATATTGAACAGATTGAGGTGATTCCAGGCGCGGCGTCGTCACTCTATGGGAGTGCCGCAATGGGAGGTGTCATTAACATCATTACCCGCCAGGCTCCTGAGAAAACCGGTGGTCGTGTTTCATTACAGGCGGGAAGTTTTTCATCGGATCGTGAGTTGTCGTCTGAGGTGCTCCCCCAGCGTCATGCGCTGATATCCGGACATACTGAAGTGTCAGGTGTGTCCGTCACGGCTCTGATCGACCGCCGTATCAGCAGCGAGTTTGATCTTGATACTGATACGTATCCGACTCAGGGGTTTGACGGCACTAAAACCCAATATAAGGCAGGCGTCAGCAATCGCAGAGCCGAAGGTCGTCTGCAGTGGCAACTGAATGCAGAAAAATATGAGGAAGACCTTGAGAATCGTCGCCTGACCAATGCTGGTTTTAAAGGGAGTAAAACGGAACAGCTCGACAGAACACGCTTTACCGGAGAGCTTGCTCTGGCTGACAACCATGGCGAATGGAAAGCACAGGCCCTGTCCGAGAATCAGACCGACGACACTGCTCAGTTGAATAACGACGCAACCATTCCCGCCGGAAATTTGTGGCGCGAGGCTGATTACAATCAGCATAAATGGTCGGCGCAGCGACAACAGTCGTTCGGCCAGAAATGGGGGCATGACCTTCAGTTGGTCGCCGGAATCGAAGGGGCAGGCGAAAGTCTGAGCCAGAACAAAACTGAGATATTGCTGAGCGACGAAGGCGCTGCTGCTGATGCTGTGGTTGAAGTTTATGGCGATTATTACCGGGTCTCGACCCCAGAAGTTGAAAGCGCCAGTCGCGATAGCCTGGAAGCTTTTGCGAGCCTGACGGCGACGCGCACATCGCATAACGGTAACACGCTGGAGTGGGCGCCAGGTGTGCGGGTTCAGAACGACAGTGACTTTGGCGGTTATGTATCTCCTGGCCTGAGCAGTCGCCAGAGTCTGCCGCTGGGGCAGACATGGCAACTCCAGCTGCGGGAATCTCTCGGAGCAGGTTACCGGGTTCCCAATCTCAAAGACCGCTATTACGTTTTTGACCACAGTGTTAACGGCTACATGGTACTTGGTAACCCGGATCTCACTCCAGAAAGCTCCAGAAGCTTTCAGTTATCCGCGAACTTTACCGATCAATCGCGCTGGAACATTGAGGCCTCCGCCTTTTTTAACCGCCTGTACGATCTGATTGAAGCAGAGGATTCTGGTGAAAGCCTTAACAATGGCCAGGTGGTGATTTACCGCTATGAAAATATACAAAATGCCAGAACAACAGGGGCTGAAATGGCCACGCAATACAGCGGTGAAACCCTTTCGCTACGGTTATCTTATGGCTGGCTCAAAGCTCTCAATCTGGACACCGATCAACCACTGATTAACCGTGCTCCGCATCATATTAAAGGTCTTCTGACGGCGCAGTGGACAGACGCCTGGGACACAACGCTCACGCTGGACTGGCAGAACGGCATGGTGACCGGTATCAGTGATGACGGCGATTTGTCTTATTCCCGGCCCATTGCTCGCGTTGATCTGAAAACCGGGTTTCGCCTTTACTCCGACCTTCTGTTGTTCGGAGGCATTAATAACCTGACGGATAACGTCCGTGATCCGTCGGATTCATACGACCGAAGGCCCTCCGAGGGACGCTTTCCCTACGTCGGCCTGAACCTTTCATTCTGAAAAAACTGGGGAAAATATGAAGCAGACAGTGAAGATCAGTCAGTGGTTACTTACCGCGAGTTTTCTGGCGTTATTAACCGCCTGTGGAGGTGATAGTAGCAATAGTGAGGACAGCGCCGATATCAGTGGCGATACATCCTCCCCTGGCGACGAAAGTGAATCACCAGGCGCCACGGATGCCAGCTACGAGACCCTGAAGGTCAATGCCGCTAGCTACAGTGACTGGGTATATGTGGATCTCGCCAATGCCACAGTGCTCGATCTTGACGACAGTACCGCTGACAGTTCCACAGCATGGCACATCGCTCTGCGTCGAACTGCAATAAAGGTAAACGGCGGTGATTCCGGTAGCGGCAATGTTGCAGTGGCGCTGGCCGACGCTCAGGACGAATTTTATGATGAGGCTGGCTCAGCTGACGCCAATGTTTTTCTGAATGCTGATGCTGACATCGAAGCCACTGCATTAGACACGCCTTACGACACCAGTACCCTGACGTTCATGCAGGACAGCAATGAGCCAGCTATGAGCGACTGGTATAGCTATAACTTTATGACGCATCAGATCAGTGCTGACACCACAGTGGGCTACCTGATCCGTCATGCCGATGGCGAGACATACAGCAAGCTGTTTCTTGATGCCGTTAGCTACACCGACATCACCGTGCGCTACACGACACAGGCGTCAGGTACTTCTCAGTTCGCCGGTACGGAACAGAGTTTCAGTGCCAGTTTTGGTGAGGATGAGACCCTGCTTTGCCTTGATTTTGACAGTGCTCAGGCGGTGGACTGCAGCAGCGGAAATTGGGAGCTGAGATACGAAGTTGACCTCACTCTACGTGAAATCAATATGTGGACGAACGGCGGTGTTTTCGGCTCAGGTAATGGCGCAGTGTTTGGTGCTATCGATGCAACCGCACTCGCGTCTTACACCAGCGCCACTACTGTGGGTGGGAGCAATATCGCTTCTCACTATTCTAAGGACAGCAGCGCAGGTCTCTTCGCTGAGGAGAGCTGGTACGCCTACAACCTGAGTGAGCAGCACAAACTCTGGCCAAACTACCGTACTTACATCATCGACGCCGATAACAGTGATGACTCGGCTGCCAACTACACGCTGCAGATCAGTAATTACTACAGCCTGGGAGCATCAGGTAGCCCTGAACTGCGCTTCCGTGTTCTGGCAAGTGACAGCGAATAACGAGGTTAACTCAGGAGCTACCTATGAATCAGGCGTATCAGGAGCTGGCAGAGCGCTGGCAGGAACTGAAAGATAAAAATCCAACACTGCGCATACGCAATGCAGCGGAAATTCTGGGTGTCAGTGAGGCTGAATTACTGGCAACTAAAACCGGACGCGGCGTCACGCGTCTGCGCAATGAACCAAAAGAGATATTGTTGCGTATCGAAGCGCTGGGTGAAGTGATGGCATTGACGCGTAACAACGCAATGGTTCACGAGAAAACCGGGCAATACAAAGGCTTGAGCATTCACGGGAATATGGGGTTGGCTCTTGGCGTCATAGATCTGCGGATCTTCTTTAATCGTTTCGCCAGTGCGTTTGCGGTTGAGGAGGAAAGCATGACAGGCACTCGCAGCAGCCTGCAGTTTTTTGATCAATTCGGGCAGGCCTTGCATAAAATTTATGCTCGTGGAACCTCCGACATGACGGCCTTTCAGCAGCTGGTGAATGATTTCGCCAGCGAAGAACAACACACTGCTGTTGAGGTCGCGGCGCAGGAAGCTTTGGAAACAGAGTCTGCACCGCTTGACGTAGCTGCTCTGGAGCAGGAGTGGGGCGAGCTGCAGGATGTGCATCACTTTCTGGCGTTGTTGAAAAAGCACAAAACTGACCGCGCGACGGCCTACGCTGCGGTACGAGACGATTACGCGCGCCAGGTCGATATCGAAGCGTTCGAAGGCGCCCTTTATGGCGCAGCAGCAAATTCCCTGTCAATCATGGTATTTGTCGGCAGTCCTGGGGTCATTCAGATTCACACTGGTCCAGTGAAGGTGCTTAAGCGCACAGGCCCCTGGTTTAATGTGCTCGATCCAGGATTCAATCTGCACGCTGATACGACCCAGATAGGCTCTGCCTGGGTCGTGCGTAAACCGACGTCCGACGGCATCATCACCTCTCTTGAGGTTTTCGACAAAAACGACGAACAGCTGGCTTTGTTGTTTGGTGAGCGTGTTAATGGTCAGCCAGAGAATCCGGCGTGGAGCGGGCTGGTTGCATCCCTTGAAGAAAAATACCCGTTAAACGTTAACGAGGTAGTGGCATGAGCATGCGGCAATTTTTGAGCGGAGCCGTTCTGCTGCTGATGGCATTGCATAGCAGCGCGGTTGAGCGTCTGGTCAGTGTTGATGGTGCCCTGACAGAAATTGTTTACGCGTTGGGTGCGGAACATCGGCTGGTGGGCGTTGATACGACAAGTCGTTTCCCGGAAGCCGCAACGGAGCTACCCCAGGTTGGCTATATGCGGCAGTTGAACGCCGAAGGTATTCTGGCTTTGCGCCCGACCCTGGTGATCGCCAGCCACGACGCAGGCCCAGAACCCGTATTCGCTCAGTTGCAGGCGGCGGGAGTTAAGGTCGCACGCATCAGCGCTCCCGACACCCTGGAAGGTGTGGCCAGCCGCATTCGTCAGGTGGGAGACGCACTGGCGCTTAGTGCCAGGGCGGAGCAGTTGGCTGCTAAGGTTGTGCAGGCTGCAACAGAGGAGTTGGCAGCCTTGCCAGATCAGTCACCGAGTACTTTGTTTCTGCTTGGTACGTCGGGTCGCGGACTAATGGCTGCAGGTCTGGGCACCCGAGCACAGGCTTTGTTGGAATTGCTCAACGTAAATAATGCGTTTGAACACCAGGGCTACAAGCCCATCAGTGCTGAGGGGGCAGTTCAGGCTGCGCCAGAGTTGGTTTTGATCGGTCATACCGGTCCGGATAACAGCGCTTTGACAGCCAGTACACTGGCGCATACACCCGCAGCTGAGCAGAAACGGATTCACACAGTGGATGTCAGTCTGGTACTGGGGTTTGGTCCGAGACTGCCACAGGCGTTGAGTTTGTTGATACCGCTTTTATATCCGCAGGATACCGGCATCAAGGGCATGTCTGAACTTTCCCTGGAGCCTTCATTGAACAAACTGGCGGAATCAGAGTAACGCCATCATGGATATGAGTGCGCGCAGCAGCATTGAGCCTGTGAAGGGCGCAGGTGACGCAGCGGATCATGAGCCGGTAGATCGTCCGCTGCTCAGGCCTCTGCCTTGGGTAACGATCTTGTTGAGTATCACACTGCTCTTGGCCATTGTTGTATCTCTGTTGACGGGCCCGATGAGTTTCAGTACTGGCGAGATCATCACCTCCGCAAAGCTATTGTTCAGCGGTGCCGAGACGGCTGGTACGGCGGACTGGGTAATCCGTGAGCTGCGCCTGCCGCGCGTGGTGCTGGCCTGTGTGGTTGGCGCCGGACTGGCAGTGGCTGGATGTGTTACTCAGGGCGTCTTTCGCAATCCACTTGCTGATCCGGGCCTGATAGGCGTGTCCAGCGGCGCGGCATTTGCGGCCGTGGCGGTTATCGTGTTGAGCGGTAGCCTGCTGCAGGGCTGGAGCGGTCTTACGGGGCCTTATGCATTGCCTCTGGCGGCATTTGTGGGTGGATTAGCAGTAACAATGGTGATCTATCGGCTGGGCACGCGCAATGGCGAAACTCAGGTCGCACTGCTCCTGTTAGCGGGTATTGCTATCAATGTGCTGGCTGGTGCAGCCACTGGTATTCTGACTTACGTCGCTGATGATCAACAGCTGCGCGATTTGACCTTCTGGTCGATGGGAAGCCTGGCCAACGGTGGCTGGCGTGAGATTTCAGCCTGTGCAGTATTCGTGCTAGCGCCTCTGGCCTATTGCCTGAGTCGCTTCCGGATTCTGAATGCGTTGTTGCTGGGGGAGCAGGTGGCGGGCCATCTGGGTTTTCCAGTACAACGGGAAAAGCGTGCCTTACTGGCTGCTGCAGCACTGATGGTCGGCGCTGGCGTGGCTGTCGCAGGAATGATCGGATTTATCGGTTTAGTAGTCCCGCATCTGTTACGGCTGATCGTTGGTCCTGATCATCGCTGGCTGATCGGGCTGTCTGCACTTTCTGGTGCTCTGTTGCTGCTCATCGCCGATACACTGGCACGCACAGTGATCGCTCCTGCAGATCTGCCTGTAGGGTTGCTTATGGCAATTATCGGTGGGCCAGTATTTCTTTTTCTTCTTGTTCAGCAAAGTCGGAGGTGGGTATGACGCTCAGGGTTCGCAGCGTATCACTTAACCTTCACAATAGACGCTTGTTGGAAAATGTTAGTTTCGACCTGCATGCTGGCGATCGCGTCGCCGTTCTGGGTGCGAATGGCGCAGGGAAAAGTACGCTATTAAAGTGTCTGACCGGCGAATATACGGCAGTGTCTGGGGCTATAACGCTGGACGGTCGTCGTTTGGGTGATCTGCCAGCGGCCGAACGGGCGCTGAAAATGGCCGTTATGCCACAAGGTATGACGCTGGCGTTTCCTTTGCGGGTATGTGATGTCGTGGCATTGGGGCGTAGTCGCCATATGGATGAACGCCGTTCACGTCATTGGCAGAAAGCCGCGATGGAGATGATGGATGTCTGGCATCTTCGCTCGCGTGAGTATCCGACGCTCTCCGGCGGCGAGCAGCAACGCACCCAAATGGCCCGTGTGCTCGTTCAGATCTGGGATTGTCATCAACATTCGGGTGATGGTTATTTTCTGCTGCTGGACGAATGTTTTTCTGCTGCAGACCCCGCACATCAGCACAGTATGATGGAAAAAGTCGGGAGTTTTGCGGATCGTGGCGTCGGTGTACTCGCCGTTATGCATGATATGTCGCTGGCTGCTGCATGGGCTGACCGGGTTTTATTGTTAAAGCAGGGGAAAGTCACCGCCTCTGGCCCGGTGGAGCTACTCACGCTGCCGCATATTCTGCAAGAAGTCTATGACCTTCCTAAATCTCTGGCCGACGACTATGCCCGCAATAATCGTCATTGGCTGGAGCGTAATGCGGGGCAGTCCACTTTCATTGAACAATCCCGGTCGCTGCGCCAGATCTGAAATTTCATTCAGTTTATCTTTCTTACCGTTCTTGCCGTTCTTACCCTCATGCCATAGTTCGCTAACTGGACGCTTATTTCTGAGTGGCGTCCAGCGGATTATGGCTAGTTAGTCGCTGTTTAAATCAACCTGAAGATCAGGTTGGGCCAGTGCGTCTTGCTTATGACGCGCCTGGCCAGGTGATGTCGTTATCAGAACTGATAAGCCAGCGTCAGCTTGTAGTTTCGTCCGGGCTCGTAGTCGTACAGGTACAGCTCACCAAAGCGAGGGTGGCTGGATACTCCGGTGCGACTGGATTGAGAGGCGTAGAGTTCATCGGTCAGGTTGTCGATGCCAGCGGTGATGCTCAGGCCATCAATAGTAGAGGGTGCCCAGCGCGCAGATACGTTAACAACCGTGTAACCGTCTTTGGCTTTATCCAGTGATGCCCCGTCGATATCAAGGCCGCCATCAAGATCATCAACATCAAGAACATCAGCATGCAAGGTTACTCCCGGTGCGGCCAGTACATAGTCGAGATTAAGACTGATCGTGTTGCCTTGCTGACGATCAATTCTTGCTCCGTCGAACTGCGGATAGTCACTGGTAGCATCCAGATCGCTGGCAGCGCGAGAAAACGTCAGCATAGTTTGCAGATTGGCAATATCGTAGCCAAGGTAGAGTTCAGAGCCGCGAATGGTCAGATCGCCTACGTTGTCTTTGAAACCGCGAGCGGCATAGTCGTAGATATAGTCGTTAATCTCAGTCTGAAATATGGTTGCCCCGACTTTGAAGGCATCAGCGCCCAGAATTGAATCAACGAAATCGATACTGGCTTCGTGATTGATCCCGGTTTCCGCTTTTATGTCTGGATTCGGGGTGTCGTAAAGGCCTGCGCCGACGTAAACTTCCGCAACTTCTGGGGCCTTAAACAGCTGTGTGCTGTGCAGTCCGAGGTTCAGTGCATTTGTCAGAGCATACTCAAGGCCGAGAGCGCCGGTGAATTCACTGAAAGATTCATCCGTCAGTGTGGTGTTCAGCTCGACGGTGTCGTAACGGCCACCAATAATGAGATCAAGGTCAGCAATACTCCAGCGATCCTGAACATATAGACTAATGGTGGACGAATCTTCTTCATTCCCCTCAGAAGATCCGTTGTCGTAATCGAAACGATACTCTGTGTCATAGAGCGTATGCTCGAAGCCGTAAGTCAGGGTATGGACATCGAAGCCACTCTCTGCAAGAAGGTTCAGTCCTCTTAAGTGCGCGATGCCCGAGCCATTTCCAGCCCAGTCAGTGTAGGCAGGATTCTCTGCGTAACCACTTTCATCCCGGTTAAATGTGCTTTTATTGTCGTAGAGCGTCGCTTCCAGCAGTGTGCCACCCAGTTGGGCGTCGTAGTTAAGCGTGTATGTGTCGCGGTTGAACTCGGTAGGCCACTCGAGCGGTATGTCCAGAGAGCCTCCGATGGCCAGGTCGGTCGCTAACCCCATATCCGGTCGTTGACTGTAATCGCCTTCATCGCGATAGCGCTCGTAACCGATGCTGACACGTTGGTTAGCATCAAGGTCAACACCAACCTTCAGTAAGCTATCTTTCTGTGTACCCTCGAGGCCCAGAACGTCTCCGTCCGTTCCATCAATTTCGTCGCCGTCAGAGTCAAGGATCTTGCCGCCACCGACGGTATAGTTACCTCGTTCGACATGGTTGTGATAAGCGAGGATATCGACGTTCTCTGTGATCTTGCCATATCCTGTGGCGGCCAGGCTGTGCCCTTTATTACTGTTATATCCTGCCTGAACTCGTCCACCCAGTGTATCACCCGGTTTGAGTAGTTTTTCTGCTGATTTAGTGCGGAACTTCACTGTACCGCCGAGGCCGCCATTAACGACTGAATTTTTACCGACCTGAATATCTACCGACTCGAGGATATCCGCATGAATCTGCAGATTGCCCATGTGGTGAAACATGTACGTGTTCTGTCGCGCACCGTCGATACTGATATCGATGTCCTTGTCATCCATGCTGCGGATCGTTATGCGCTGGTTGAGAGAGTGGGCGCCACCCACATCTACACCAGGAATCGTGCGTAGCAGATCTGAGATGTGATCTGCCTGGCGAAGCTGGATATTGTCCTGATCAATGTTTACTGAAGAGGAAGTAACCGCAGTTCCCCAGACTTCGACTTTATCAAGTTCGATCGGTTGCTGTTTGGTGTCCTGGCTGGTCGACTGATCAGTGGCATGCGCAGATGCCGTGATACTTATACTGACGGCCAAGGCAAGACCGCTATGGATAGTAGGAAAGCGAGCGGACATAAACTATAGTTCCTTTTTGTTAATGAAAATGATTCGCATTGTATACCGTCACTGATAATGCGATACCATCAGGTGCTATGGAAAAGAGCGGAATGTTATGCAGAAAAGTAATTCATTGGTCAGAGAAGGCTGGCCTGAGGGCCAGATTCGCGAATCCGATGTGCGCGCTATCAACGGTGGCACTGGATTTCACCATCTGCCGGAGACCCAACCAGCACAAGTGTTGATGGAAGGGCGACTTTTTCCTGTCCAACTGAGTAACGATCTCTTTCTCCATCTGGCTGACTGCTACGAAAAAGAGACGACCGTAAGTTCGTCAGAGGTATCGCCGGGTCTGAGTGTTAATCTGGTTTACGAGGCAGATATCAGGTTCTCGCTGGGTGGTGAATCCTACGAACTCAGGCACAGTGTCAAGGACGCAGCGGATCGGCAGCCATTGATGCATGCGTTGGTTGTTGGCCGGTCAGATATGTTCAGCCGTTATATTGAAAAGGGTCATCGTGTGAAAAAGTTGAATATCACGATGTCATCTGACTGGCTTCGCGCTCGTTTCCGTGGGGATACGGCTATGATAGAGGCCTTGTACCAGAGTCACGGATCGAGCAAGACCTGGGCGTTGCCTCCTGCCCTGGATGCTGTCGCTGAACGGCTGATTACAATGAAGCCGTCTCCGGATGCACGTCAAAGGCTTACGATAGAAGCAGATGTGCTCGGTATTATCGCTGCGGCACTTACACACCTGGAGGAGTCTGTGAAACTCAAACAGCCGTTGATATCAGGGCGTCGCGCGCAATACCAATTATTGGATCTGGTCGATAGTGCCGTTGAAAGTGGTGCTGAGTTAAGCGAGATTGCCAGAAACGGGCGCATGAGCGTCAGCACACTTCAGAGTCAGTTTAAAAAGACCTTCAACATCACAGTGCAGAAATACATCCGTAAACGAGTTTTAGAGCGCGCCCGCTGTAAATTGATAACCGGTAATCTGTCGATCGGTGAAGTGGCATATCAGGCGGGGTATAACCACAGCTCTAACTTTATCACCGCGTTTCGTCGGGAGTTTGGAATAACGCCCGCAGAGTGTATCTCAAGGCATCAGAATACGGTCGTAAAGCGGGCCTAGTACTGCTTGAAACCGGAGGGTCAGTTGGCGTACACTACGCGCCCTTTTGTGTGGGTTGCCTGTACGGTGGCCCCCAGGCCCTTCAAGCCGGCCGCGTGCTTATTGCGTAACGCTGGTATTGAGGGATGTTGAACGGTGGGCGATTTCAAAACCTGCCACTAGATAAAACGACCGGAGTAGACACACTTTATGGTAGTTATTCGTTTAGCCCGCGGCGGCTCTAAAAAACGTCCTTTTTATCACATCAACGTAGCTGACGCGCGCATGCCTCGCGACGGTCGCTTTATCGAGCGCCTTGGGTTCTTCAACCCGATTGCTCGTGGCCAGGAAGAAGCTCTGCGTATCGACCTTGAGCGCGTTGAGTACTGGGTAGGTAAAGGCGCACAGCCAACTGACCGTGTTAAGAAGCTGCTGAAAGACGCTGCTAAAAAAGAAGCGTAATTCAGTTTAACCGGGGGTAAGCAGTGTCTGAGAACATTCGCGTTCTGGGAAAAATAAGCACTGCGTTTGGCATCAAAGGGTGGGTGAAGGTGTACTCCTACACACAGCCGATGACAAACATTCTGGAGTACCCTGTCTGGCACATCCGCAAGGATAATCGCTGGCAGGAATTTAAAGTACTGCAGGGTAAACCTCAGGGTAAAGGTCTGGTGGCAAGCCTTCAGGGCATTACAGACCGTGATCTGGCATTGAGCTTACATCAGTGTGAGGTCGGGGTTCCTGAAGAGGCGCTTCCTGAGCTTGAAGAAGATGAACATTATTGGTTCCAGCTGATCGGACTCAAGGTAGTAAATACCGAAGGTGTGGTGCTGGGCCAGGTGAAAGAACTGTTTGACTCTGGTGGTGGTAATCAGGTGATGACGGTGATGCCTTGTGAAGGCAGCATCGATCAGCAGCAACGTTTACTTCCCTTTGTAGAGCAATACGTTCTTGAGGTCGATCTGGACAGCAGTGTGATCCAGGTAGACTGGGACCCGGATTTTTAACCCCTGGCCAACAGGGCCAGAGAGGAGTGAAGACCGGTGTGGTTTGGTGTTGTAACTCTGTTTCCTGACATGATTCAGGCGTTGACCCAGCAAGGTGTCAGCGGACGCGCAGTCAAACAGGATAAAGTCAGTGTGACCTGTTGGAATCCAAGAGATTACGCTTACGACAATTACCAGACGGTGGATGATCGACCGTACGGCGGTGGCCCCGGAATGCTGATGAAAATTCAGCCGTTGAAGGATGCCATTCATGCTGCGAAGGCAGCGGCCGGTGAAGGCGCTAGGGTGATTTATATGTCGCCACAGGGCCGCAAGCTGGATCAGGAAGGTGTGCTTGAGCTTGCTCAGCATGACAAGCTGATCCTGGTAGCCGGGCGGTACGAGGGTATTGATGAACGTCTGATTGAGGCGGAAATCGACGAAGAATGGTCTGTCGGTGATTTCGTGCTCAGCGGTGGTGAGTTACCCGCCATGACGTTGATGGATGCCGTGATCCGGTTGGTGCCTGGTGTATTGGGGCACGAACTGTCGGCACAGCAGGACTCCTTTATGGATGGCTTGCTGGATTGTCCGCACTACACCCGGCCTGAAGTGTATGAAGGCGAAGCGGTACCTGAGGTACTGTTGAGCGGTAATCACGAGAAAATCCGCCAGTGGCGCTTAAAGCAGGCACTGGGCCGAACCTGGCAACGCAGACCAGACTTACTGGCTGAACTGGAACTGACAACCGAGCAACGAAAGTTATTGACAGAATACCTTGACGAGAACGCGGCTGAGCACTCGTCAGACTGTTAAGGAGCGAACAATGAGCAACAAGAACCCAATCATTCAGCAGATTGAAAACGCGCAGCTGAAAGACGCTGTTCCAGCTTTTGGCCCTGGTGACACTGTTGTCGTTCAGGTAAAAGTAAAAGAAGGCAACCGTGAGCGTCTGCAGGCGTTCGAAGGTGTGGTTATCGGTAAGCGTAACCGTGGCCTGAACTCTGCTTTCACCGTACGTAAGATCTCTCACGGTGTTGGCGTTGAGCGTACTTTCCAGACTCACAGCCCACTGGTTGACAGCATTGCTGTTAAACGTCGTGGTGACGTGCGTCAGGCGAAACTGTACTACCTGCGTGAGCGTAGCGGTAAGTCTGCACGTATCAAAGAAAAGGTATAATCCTCCGGGAATACCTTTCTTTACCGAAAAACGGGCCGTGTGCCCGTTTTTTTGTGCGTGACAGATACATATTCCTGTTATGGTCAGCCTGATAAGTGAAAGTCACATACGAATGCAGAAGAGCAAAGACATGAAAAAGACATTGACCGCACTGGTCGCAGCCATGCTGATGAGTGCGCCGGCTCTCGCTGACAATGCGAAGCTGAAAGAAACCATCGAAGCCAAGATGAAGGAAGTGCTTGGCCCGCGGGCTGATGTCACCGAGGTGGTATCACTGGGCGATGGTCAGATTTATGAAGTGGTTATGATCGATGGGTCTTTAATGCATATGACGCCTGACCTCAACTACCTCATCTATCAGAACACCCTGTACAAATTCAGTGAGGGCGGGCTGGATAACGTCAGTGACCTGCGCAAAGTGACGTTACGCAAGAAAGAAATGGCATCCATTCCCGATGCTGATACGGTCGTATTTCCTGCGAAGGGAGATGAGAAGGCAGTCATTAATGTGTTTACGGACATTGATTGTGGCTATTGCCAGAAGCTCCATCGCGAAATGGACGATATCAATGCGAAGGGTATAACTGTCCGTTACCTCGCGTATCCGCGCGCGGGTATTTTTGATCAGACGGGTGGTTACACCGAGTCATACAGTAAAGTGAATTACGTATGGTGCCAGGACGAGGATGATCGTGCTGACGCTATGACAGAAATCAAATCATTGCAGGGCGAACTGTCTGGTGCTTATAGTCGTGTACGGAATGCTTCCGGATCTGACAGAGAGTCTGCCATGAAGTCATTTGATGAGAAGCGCGGTGAAATGCAGTCGTTGGTGTCCTCGGTTTCCTGCGAGTCTCCGGTCGCAGCACAATACAATCTGGGTCGTGCCATTGGTGTAGGCGGTACCCCCGCTATTGTCACTTCGGATGGCCAGCTGATACCGGGGTATATGGAAGCAGATAAGCTTGCAGAGCGACTCGGTATATAAGCGATGCATTGTTAATGCACCATCTTAGAAACCCGCTTCGGCGGGTTTTTTTACGCCCCCACTTCGATCACATACCTCTTGTGAATAACCTGACGTCAGGAGGCATAGGGTTTGGAGTGAGTTATCCACAAATTGTTCTGATAGTTGTCCAGAAAGGAAGCTTTGCGTGCTCTTCCCGGTTGACGCGATGGTTTAACCTGAAAAGCGAATGTCAACGACCCTTTGAGGGTTTTTTCAGTGCGTCTGGGTTTATTTTGGTGCGTTGTTATGCACATCTTCAATAGTGGCCGAATAAATGTGTCAATCTGGCGTAGAAAATATGAAAGTATCTATTGATTTTCATAAGTCATTGAAAAATATAGGTTTTTTACTTGTTCAAAAAACATACAATCTAAGTGTTATGCCCATTTTATCTGGGCTGGAATGAGTTTTTAAATTATTACTCACAAAGTTATCCACAGAAATTGTGGGAAACTTAACAGGGACAAACTGCGACATTTTTTCAAAAAAAAGCTCTAAAACCTGTGTTCGGGTGTTGACAGTCGAAAACTATTTGAAACTTGTTATTCACACCAAAATACGATGGCGTCACAGGACTGACAGGATAGCGTCAATTTCTTATCGATAGAGTTGTCAATCTATAAGTTGCTGATTTATATAGAAAAATTTACTGTTAATTTTTTCAGCAAAATGACAGCACCCCTTGTTTCATGCGGGTTCCAGCCACTTTTAAAAAACTTATCCATAAAGTTATCCACAGAAAGTGTGGGTAACCGTGCGCAGGTCACGGTTTCTCTGGGTTTCGGAGCTCCGGAGGGAGTAAGAAGGCATCCATAGAGGGGTGCGGAGGGTGTTGGAGCTCTGACTGCAATGATTCCGGTAAGGCCAGGTTCCATTCGAAGCGGTCGAAAAGTTGACGCATGATTCGATCCGGCCGTGCGATCAGGGTCAGAAGCTCACCTGTGTAGGGGTGGTTCATCTCGAGTGACCAGGCATGAAGAAGTAACCGCGGTGCATCCATATAGTCTCGGAAGTATCGTGAGTGGCGTCCTTTTCCGTAGCGTGCATCACCAATAATGGGATGACTTAGGTGTTTCAGGTGCCGGCGTATCTGATGCTTTCGCCCGGTGTGAGGACGACAGTCAATTAACGAATATCGCGATTGCGGGTACTTATCAATGGCGACGGGTATCTCGACCTGAGCGAGTGAGGTGAAATCTGTAATGGCTTCCTGTGGCGGCTTGATACGCTCATGCTTCGCATACTTGTCGACAGGTGGGGACATGGCGTAGTCGAGATGGGTGAATTCAGGCATATAACCACGGACAATAGCCAGGTAGTGCTTTTCTACATCGCGCTGGCGCCATTGTTCCACGACCAGGCTGGCGGTTTCAGGTTGACGTGCGAAGACCAGAACACCAGACGTCGGTTTATCGAGTCTGTGTACAGGATAAACTCGTTGGCCTAGTTGATTGCGCACCAATTGCAGTGCGAACGCAGTTTCATGACGATCGATTTCGCTGCGGTGAACCAGCAGGCCGCTGGGTTTATTGATGGCAACCAGATGCTCATCTTCGTAAATAAAATCAAGTTCCATCGCGTGATTCCGGCAGAGAAGTCAAAGCGCGCAGTTTACGGCAGACGACCAGCCAATACACCTTGCGGAGTCATAAGACTCGGATATGATGACGTGACTCTTCATGGAAGGCTGATTATGTTTTGTCGTTTGTTCCTGCTAATTCTTTTATTACCTTTGACTGCCACCGCAGAACCCGTTGCCTGGGATGGCCCCGGAGCCGAAGGTTGGCTGACACGCAGTTCGGAGCATTTTGATGCTCATTACCCTGCGTCAGATCCCGCCTATGAGGCACTGGCACTTCACTCGTTGAACATTGCAGAGCAGGTGCATCGTGAGTTGATGCCATTTTTCTCTACTGCGCCGGCGGCCAGAACCCAGCTGGTGCTCTCTGATGATCAGGACATCGCAAACGGGTGGGCGACCTTCTTTCCTTTTTCGCAAATCAGGCTCTATCTGACACCACCCCATGATCTCAATGGTCTTGAGAACTACGACGATTGGCTGGCGTTGCTTATCCGCCATGAGTACGTGCATATCCTGCACATGGAGATGGGCCGTGGGGCACCAGAGAAACTGCGTTCAGTATTCGGGCGGGTGTTGTTCTTTTTTCCACATTCTCTGATCTCTCCCATGCTGATTGAGGGGCTCGCGGTTTACCTCGAGACAGACTACGAGGCCGGCACGGGTCGCCTGGCATCAAGCTGGTATCAAATGCAGATGCGTGAAGAAGTGCGCAGTGGTGAATTCGCGACGCTTGGTGAAGCGGCGATCAGCAGCCGTGAATGGCCCTACGGTCAGTACTACTTGTATGGCGCCTTCTTTATTGAGTATCTGGTCCAGACCTATGGTGAGGAAAAGCTGCAGATGTGGCTAAGCCTGTACAGCGGCGAAATATTTCCATACCTGATGCTTAACAGCACCGCGCGGCGTATCTATGGTCGTGACTTCGACATGCTGTGGACTGAATTTCGTCTCGCTATGGAGCAGAGGTTTGGCGACGAAAATGCGCCGCTTGCTTCTTCAGAGGAAACTCTGCCTGCGACAACCTTGCGTCAGCAGGTAAGTGGATCAGATGGTCAGGCGGTTTATTACGTAGCCAGCGATGACGAAGACCGCCCGGTGCTCCAGCGATGCACTGGCGTTGATGCAGACTGCACTGACATAGCCGACGGCAGAGACATTACCTCGATTGATGTTCTGCCCGACGGGCGTGTGATCGCAGTGCGTGCTCTTACGTATGCAAGCGGTCGCTACTCTGCTGACCTCTGGTTGCTGGATGAGGGGGACTGGGTGCCCTTGACTCAGGGAGCCCGTGTTTCGGATGCGCGCTGGCTGCCGGATGGCTCTGGTTTTGTTTTCACGAGTTTCAGAGCCGGCTTCAGTCATCTCTTGTTGCTGTCGGAAGATGGCACTGAGACCTTGCTCTGGCGTGGCGAGTACGGTGAGTACGTCGGTGCGTTTGATATAAAGAGTGACGGCACTGAAATTATTGCAGCTTTTAAAACTCCGGGACGATCCTGGGAGTTAGCCAGTAAGGATGTCGCTGACAGCGACTGGACCTTGCTGACAGATTCGGCGGCAAACGAGGCGAAACCGAGATTCACAGCCGACGATCGGCTTCTGTTTATCGCGGATTACTCAGGGGAATTCGGAATTTATGAGTGGCAGAACGGTAGTGCGTTGTCGTTGGCTTCTGATGATATCGATGTAGCGAGGTCGTTTGACCCCTGGATAACTGGCGACCGGCTGTGGTCACAGGAATACACGGCGGGTGGCTTCCTGTTGAGAAATACTGAGTTGCCGCTGGCGCGCGCAGGTGTAGCTTATGAAGCGGCAACAACCCAGGCAATAAGCTTGAATCAGGTGGAAGCATCTGAACCCACTGCTTATGAACCATGGTCGACGCTTCGCCCGCATTACTGGTTACCTGTATTTTACGGCACCGAAGATACAAACTACGTTGGGTTCAGTACCGGCGGTACCGATGCACTGGGGCGCCATAACTACCAGGTCGATCTCGCCTATGGAACTGAACAGAAAGCCTTCGATATGACTCTGATTTATCAGTATCAACGCTGGCTTTTTGGCTACGATGTCGAGAATGAATTATTTGATATCAATGAAACGGTGCCCGGATTTACCGTGCTCAAAGATCAGCAGTGGCGTATTCAGAGAAACTGGTTGATACAGGCAATGCGTGATCGCCTGGGGCTTCACTCCGGGTTAGTCAGTCGCCGAATTTCGATCGATAGTGTGGAACCTGGTGTCGTGATTTCAGGAGATCGAGCAGCTGAGAGACACAGTGTTGGCCTCGCACTGACGTTCAACGATCAGCGCGGACTACTTCATTCTCCCGGAGGTTTCGGTGGTGGGGCCGAGTTGATAGCCGAAGATTTTTCTCTGCTTAACGACGACTTTTCAGGTGTTCACGTTCAGCCCGGGTTTAGCTATATGTTCGATCTGCCGGGGCGTCAGTCTCTGACGTTCTCGCTGAATGCAGGGTTTGCATCTGACGATGCACCTGGATGGCAGCTCGGTGGTCTGCCGCCACAGGAAGACTATTCTCTCTTTGGGCGGGAGCAACTCAGCCTTCGCGGATTCGATGCAGGCAATCAGCTTGGGCGCTACTACGACCGCGAGCGACTGGTCTATGCGGCCCAGTTGAGTTCTATCAATGACAACTGGAGCATCTGGCCGTTAGGCTTGGATGATGTGGAGCTACGCGTATTTCTCGAGCGTGGGCGAGCCTGGACGGAATCGGATGATCCTGATCCTATGGTGGGCACCGGGGCAGAGTTGCGTTTGAACAGTATTATTGGGTATAGGGCGCTGGTGCCAGTAGTGATTGGTGTTGCTCAGGGGATTCAGGGCATCGGATCTGAGACCCAGGGATATTTCGGTATACAGGCGGCTTTTTAGTCACCGCCATATTCTCCGGTGAAATGTAGAGACAACTTATGGATTTCCTCTGGATTCTGATTGCATTTGTGTTTGGTCTGGTGGCGCGACAGTTCAGCTTGCCACCGTTAATCGGATTTCTGATTGCCGGTTTCGTTCTTAACGCACTGGGGCGAGAGGCTACGCCTCTGCTCGATGAGTTGGCGTCTCTGGGTATCACCTTGATGCTGTTTACTATTGGCCTGAAACTGGACATTCGTACTCTCATCCGCAAAGAAGTATGGGGTGGCACGCTTGTGCAGAGCGGCACTTGGATCCTCCTCGGTATAGCGGCCTTGCCTGTGCCGACCTGGCTGGGGTTAAGCCAGGCGTTTGAAGTGGATCTGGTAACGGCGGCGCTGGTCGCATTTGCTCTGAGTTTTTCATCGACAGTGGCCGTCGTCAAAATGCTCGAAGAGGCTTCTGAACTGAAAGTCCGCCATGGGCGCCTGGCACTGGGCATCCTTATTGTTCAGGATATTGTTGCGGTAGTTTTTCTGGTTGCAGCCACCGGCAAAGTACCGGATGAATGGGCACTGGCGCTGTTCCTGTTACCTTTGCTTCGGCCGGCGCTTTACTGGGTCATGGAGCGTTCAGGTCATGGTGAATTGCTGCCGCTGACGGGGCTGTTTCTTGCGCTAGGAGGCTACGAGCTGTTTGATGCCCTGGGTGTAAAAGGAGACCTTGGCGCTCTGATCCTAGGTGTACTCGTCGCTGGGCACAATAAGTCTTCGGAACTCTATAAAACACTGATGAGCTTTAAGGATCTGTTCCTTATTGGGTTTTTCTTATCCATCGGTTTCGCTGCGTTGCCCACACTTGAGATGCTGTATGTAACGGCAGGGCTGACGCTCTTGCTCGTGATTAAATTCGTACTCTTCTATTTCACGTTTATTATTTTTGGATTGTCGGGCCGGACAGCGTACCTGACTGCGCTGGCTCTCAGTAACTACAGTGAGTTTGGTCTTATTGTCGCTGATATGGGCGTTAAACAGTCCTGGTTAGGTGAGGAATGGCTGGTGATGATCGCCCTGGCTATGTCGGTTTCATTCCTTATCAGCACTGTGCTTTTCCGTCGGGCGCACTCTATTTACGCCCGCATGTATAAAACGATAAATCGATTTGAGCGTGAAGGGGCGCACCAGTCGCTGAAGTTGCCAGCATCATTTGATGTGCTCATTGTCGGTATGGGGCGGGTAGGTAAGGGAGCCTATCAGGCACTCCATGGTAGTGATACCTCAAGCGCGTGGGGGCTCGAATCTGATACAGACCGGGCGGAAAAACTGCGTAGTGAGTCATTTAATGTCATTTCTGGCGATGCGGACGACCTTGAGTTCTGGCAGCAGGCATCCCACTGCGATATCCGTCTGGTCATGCTGGCACTGCCCTCTCAACAGGAAATGTTGGCGACATTGCAGATGATGAAGATCGCTGGTTATCAGGGAAAAACAGCGGCCGTCGCCCGCTACGAAGACGAAAGAAATCAACTCCTCGACCTCGGAGTAGATGTTGTTTTCAACTACTACGCGGAAGTCGGCACCGGGTTTGCTGAAGAATCACGACACCTTCTGTCTGTGACCGATTGAAAACGCTGTAGTGGCCGTTTATGTATCCTTTATTCCAGAGGGTTTTGGCAGTAGGGTCGTTCAGTTTAATTCGGCATACTGAGACAAATTTTACTTTTGGATGATCGAAAACCGACTAGCCTGAGGCAGTATCCAAGAAGATGTATTCAGGAGAATCGCCATGGCTAAAATGTCGTTCCGTTTTACTACTGAGGTTGAAATCGAGCTTAAAGGTGATAGCTACGAAGAAATCTACCTGAAATTGAAAGACATGATGCATGGAGAGCGTTTGATCAGTAAGCAATCAAACCTTAAGGTCTTTCCGCCGGAAGACAGCCGGATGTACTTCGGTATGGAGGGAGAGAAGGAGCTTCACGAAATTCCAATGTTTAAAGGTGACTTCACGGAAGACATTCTTCGTCACTGAGATACTCTCCCGGGCGGCCAGTTGATTCGTATTCGCGCTGACCGTCCGGAAAATGAGTTGTAATCAGAACAGATTGAGTACCAGTGCGTGCTGTTCGCAGTGGTCAGGTTCTTTCAGGTCATTTTTCTGGCGAGATTCATCTGACTTAATCCAGCTGTAGCTGTTACGTGACCCTTTGCATAGCGTCAGACCAAGTACGTTATTCTTTGAACGTACGAACAGGTTCATATTCACTACGCCACGCGACTTCGCTCTGAGATATATCTTCTTTGGGGATATGTTGTACGCACGCAGCCCATCTTTGGCTGTAATGCTCATAGCGCTGTCGGCGGGAGCATTTACGAACACAGCGTCGTCACGAATTTCGATACTTGCCCAGCTGGAGTCGGTTTCAAACTCAAGTTCGTAGATTTTCTCTACTGGTTCTTCATCCGCTGCGATTGCGGGCATAAAAACGCTCAGTAACATACATGCGAGCAGATATCTCATAATCCTTATCCATGACCTGATTGTGTATAAAAAGTAAGAGGGCCAAAGGCCCTCTACTGTTTATAGTTCAGGGTAAGGGACGCGTCAAAGATGTGCTTCGGCATACTCTGCAAGTTCTGAGCGTGGCGACCCCTGCAAGTGGATGGTGCCTCCGTGCGGAAAATGCTTGAAGCGTTCTATCAGATACGTCAGGCCTGAACTGATTGGGTTCAGGTAGGGGGTATCGATCTGTGCCAGGTTACCGAGGCAGATTACCTTACTTCCAGCGCCTGCGCGGGTAATGATGGTTTTCATTTGATGCGGGGTCAGGTTCTGACACTCGTCAATCAGAATCAGACTGTGCTGGAAGCTTCGACCACGGATGTAATTCAGTGATTTAAACTGCAGCGGTACCTTCTGCAGAATGTAGTCGACGCTGCTGGTCGCGTTTTCATCATCACAATGGAGTGCTTCGAGGTTGTCGGTGATTGCGCCCAGCCACGGCTCCATCTTTTCTGCTTCGGTACCTGGCAGGAAGCCAATATCCTCATCGAGGCCGCGAGTACTCCGGGTGGCGATAATACGACGGAATTGCCCGGTTGCGACGGTCATCTCAATCGCTGCTGCCAACGCCAGAATCGTTTTACCTGAGCCGGCCTGCCCCGATAATGTAACAAGGTGAATGTCTGGGTCGAGGAGCAGGTTAAGCGCCATTGCCTGGGCGGTATCTCTTGGCTTGAGCCCCCAGGCACTTGTCTGCATCAATTGTTCTTTGGGGAAGTCTTTGATGAGTGCTGCCTCTTCTCCGATCTGGTGGACCTTACCAATAAAGCCTTTGTCGTCCGAGATGAAGCGGTTGATCACCATATCATCCGGAAGCTGGTTCAATGGAATCCGGTGGTAGGTACCTGTCTCATCGTGGAAAGTTTCGACCCGCTCCTGTGTTTCCCAGAACGAGCCGTCGACGTGGTGATAACCGGTTTCAAGAAGAGAGACATCAGAAAGGAGTTGGTCATTCTGGTAGTCCTGAGCGCCTACACCACAGCCTCGCGCTTTCAGGCGCATATTAATGTCTTTAGTAATCAGGATGGTCTCACGGTTTGGATATTTCTCCTGAAGTGTCACCAGGCTGTTGATGATCTTGTTGTCGTTGAGGTCGTCAGGAAGTGCGCGGCTGGGAGTCTGGAAGGTGTCTAGCAGTATTGAGAAGTGGCCCTGGTAATCACCATCGGGACGCTCAATTGGTATGCCCTTGGCAATCTCTGTCGGAGAAGCGTCTCCGATGATGCGGTCTATCTGCCTTATCGCCTCCCGGCAGTCGGTCGCGATGGATGCCTTGCCCATCTTGAGTTTATCCAGCTCCTCCAGAACTGTCATAGGGATAACGACCTGATGTTCTTCGAAGTTCAGAATCGCTGCTGGATCATGAATCAGAACATTGGTGTCGATAACGTACAGTTTGGTATCGGATTTACGCGCGGCCATAGAGTCAGTCTCCTGATTGCGTCATAGAGCGGAGCACAGAGGTACAGAAACCCGCAGGCAAAGCGTAAGTGCTCAACCATTTCAGGGGTGGTACGTATGTCTTCCGAGGGGGGTATTTGAAGAGCGGTAGAGGGAGTGACGATGCGGCCTGAACCCAGCGTCTGCGGTATGCAGTCAGTGATCTTACTGTGTACTGCGGCTGAACTGGTCAGCCGCATCAGGAGATCGTTCAGAGAGACTCCCTCCAATCCTGTCGTCTGTCTTATCAATATGACGACCTGATCAGGATTTGCAACTACCGAGTGTAAGGGTGTGACTTTGTCCGCATTGCTTGCAGTGGGTGATCAATTATAGACACTTGTTTATCTTTGTATGTAATCATGTCTCCGGTAAAGTGCAACTATGCCATTTAGTGGGGTTGTTAATCCATGTAAATGGCACTTTACAACCTTATGGGGTGGCGATAAATGACTAATTTTGACCGGTTTTTATCGCCGGACTGGTTCGGGCAAGTTTTTTCATGGCGATTTTCTGTAAAAAAATGTCACAGAAGTGGGTAGGGGCCCGAAAGCCGCTTGGCACCAATTAACCTTTCTGAGGCGCAACTTTTCCAATAGCTTACGTCGGGAAGGCAATTTGGTTGGTTTACATTGGTATTCGTAGCGTAAACCAGATATTCTCTGGGCTACGAACCTTCCGGGTTCTTAATACCCGGAGAATAATAACAACAACATTGATTCTGATGGGGGCGTCATGTCGTTTCTCTCTCGCGTTCTAATTACAGCAATGACCCTGTTCACGCTGTCTGGCTGTAGCATTATTTACATGCAAATGGGGTGGGTTGTTTATGACCTTACCGATCGTCATGTAACGCCATACACAATGACTATCGATGACGTAGGTGTTGCCTGTTCCACTACTCAGGGCCTTCAGCCTCTCATTAACGCATTCACCCGTGTTACTTCGACCGATGACCTGGCCAATCTCATGATGAACATGATGGCGGGCGCATGTGCGGAAGAAGCCGCGGTCGAAGAAAGCCTTGCTTACATTCGTGCGTTTAAAAACCAGAACATTAATGAAGCAAAAGATGCGCGCGTACGTGAAAAACGTCAGTACGCTATCGCAGCGACCCGCCAGTATCGCGCCTATCAACATATGGTTGATGAGTTTGGTGAGCCAGGTGAGAAGTGCCCACGTCTGAACCATGACGAGGGAGTTTACTGGACACTTGGCAACCTCGCGGGCCTTCAGTCTGTACTGAACGACCTGAAAGCACAGAGTGTTGTTAATGTGCCTAAAGACATTGCGATGAAAGCCGTTCGTGGCCTCCAGTGTCTGGATAATGAAGAATACTGGGGCGTCCCTGCTGCAGCATCAGCAGGCCTTAAAATCCTGATGCCAGACAGCTCTGATGAAAGTGCATCTGATCCTTGGGTCGAGCTGGAGACTGCGTCTCGTACAGCTACCGAAAATGGTGTTCGTCTGGCCCATGCCGTAGAAATTCTTGTTGCTGATGGTGGTGGTCACACGGATCGTGTGAAGGAAGCTATCCGTCGTCACGCAGCCTCACTTAAAACTAACCCTAGCCATCGCGATTACCGACTGCTTGATGTTGTAGCAAGTCGTCAGATCCGTGCGGTCTCTGACCGTATGTGGACTGATGCTACTGGCTCGCGTACGCCGGTCGGTGAATTCGGTACTTTCTGGGATGATGTGGACGAAAGTGCTGCTCCCGTGATGGATATTGACGACCTGTTAGATTAAGGACTGGATATGCGTAAATTATTGGCCATCGCTGCGATGACCCTGGCGCCTTTTGCGAGCGCTGTAGAACAACGTGACCTGTGCATCTATGACCCACTGGGTAACAGTGGCCCGATGTTTGGTCTGATGAAAGACTACCGTGAGTTTGCACTCGCGGAAGGCTTTGAAATCAAGCTTCACGCTTACACCGATGAGAAAATTGCCTCTGATGATTTTAAAGCAGAGCAGTGCGACGGTGTTGTAATGACGGGGGCTCGTGCGCGCCCTTTCAGTAAGTTCGCGTCTACCATTGAGGCGATTGGTGCGGTACCAACTGATGAAATCATGCGCCAGGTCGTCATGACGACAGCAGCTCCGAATGCGGCTAAGTTCATGCAGACGGAACGCTACGCGGTAGGCGGTGTTATTCCTGCAGGTGCAGTGTACTTGTTCGTTAATGACAGAAGCATTGATACCGTAGAAGAGATGTCGGGCAAGAAAATTGCGACCCTCGACTATGATGCACCATCAATCAAAATGGTAAATCACGTGGGTGCTGCGGTTGTTCCGTCAAACTCAGCGAACTTCTCTGGTAAGTTCAACAACGGCAGTGTAGATATCGCCTACGCCCCAGCAATCGCTTACAAGCCTTTGGAAATGTACAAAGGCCTCGGCGAAAACGGCGCGATTCTGCGATATAACCTCGCTTATCTGGACTTCCAGCTGGTTTTCCACCGTGAGCAGTTCAGCGATGAATATACGCAGAAGTCCCGTGAGTTCGTTGCCAGTCTCTTCGATCGCGCGATCAAGAGTATCAAACAACACACAGACGAAATTGAAGACCATTATTGGTTAGACCTGCCTGAAGCGCAGCAAAAAGAATATAACGAAATGCTGCGTCAGGTGCGTATCACACTGCGTGATGAAGGCGTCTACGATGGCAAAATGTTGCGCCTTCTTAAAAACCTGCGTTGTAAGGCGGATGGCTCTGCAGCGGAGTGTGTAGAAAATCTTGAGTAAGACCAAGTAACACGTCTTGTCTTCCCAGGCACTTGCCTCCGGGAAGCGGACATTGGGGGATGAACCGAAGCCGTCCGGCTTCGGTTCTTTTATAATATAAGAGGTGTTTTTCATGGAGCAGCACGTACGTGCGGGCAACCGTACGATTTACGAATGGCTCGCTGCGCTTCCTGCATTCCTGGTATTGGTATTCGTCATTATTCTGAATACCAGTCATACGATGCATGCGCAATTACTGCAATTGGGTGAAAGTGTCTGGGAAGGATACTTTATGCTTCGGCATGATCCAGTTGAGCCGTCCTGTAACCTCAATATGGATATTGATACCGAGCTGGCAAGAATCGTCGAAGAACGAAATAACCAGCCAATGGATGAGTTTGACCTGTTCGCGCCAGAGCCGGTAGATCCCGCAGTAATGCGGAAGTCACTTGAAGCCGCTCAGACCCAGTGTGAGATCAAGTACGATCAGTACAATGCGACTAAAGACCGGATTACTCCGGCTGTAGAAATCTTCCGTTCAGTTGAGTTGGGTGTTGCCAACTTTGGTGAACTCGGTATGGCGACCCAGCGAATTATGCTGGCAATTCTCGTCCTGATCTGTGGTGGTACAGCTCTGTTCCGTCGTCACCATATCGCTCTGAGACCTATGGTAACTGCGATGGATTATCGCGTTGCAGCGGGTGCTCAATTCGTTGCTTTTGCCATTCTGTTTTACTCTGTATACAGCTTTAAAGAAGTTGCTTTCTCGGCAGGAATTGAGGTCAGTACCGAGCATGCCGTGCTCCACTGGCTGTGGATCTTTGGGTTTGGAGCGCCACTCGCATTAACCTTGTATCAGATGGTCGTTATTCCGAAAGATGCCGAGCCTGGGGGCAACTTCCTCAAGGCTCAACTAGCGATACCTCTGTATGCCACTATGTGTCTGATCTCTGGTACTTACTTTATCCTTGCGGGTCACCCGGCGGGTATTGGTATTTACCTTAACCAGATGATGGAGCTGTCTCAGCTATTCCTGAACGTGGGATTGTACGTGTGGATCGGTATGCTTCTTAAGCGTACTGAGATGGCGCAGAAGGTATTCAATATCTTCCGCCCGCTCAAGCTACCACCTGAGATGCTGGCGGTTGCCGTGGTTGCTCTGGCTGCGGTTCCGACCGCTTACACCGGTGGTTCAGGTATTTTCGTCATTGCAGTCGGCGGCCTGATCTACATGGAGCTCCGTCGTGCGGGAGCGCGACGTCAGCTGGCACTGGCGGCTACCGCAATGTCAGGCTCTTTGGGTGTTGTACTGCGTCCATGCCTCCTGGTTGTTATTGTTGCGGCGCTGAACAACGAAGTGACCACAGACCAGTTGTTCGGATGGGGGGTGAAGGTATTCTTCCTTACTACCGTCCTGTTCGCTTTCTATGCGCTTCTTACACGTAAGGAGCCTGTAGCGATTCAGCGTCCGGATAGCAATGTATGGCCAGAGTTCAAAGAAGCACTCAAGCCACTGATTCCATACGTAATTCTGATTGCGGTTACGCTTGTTGTGTACGCGCTACTGCTTAACGCGTACCTGGATGAGTTCTCCGCACCAATTATTCTGCCAGTACTGCTGCTGGTTATTCTGATCTACGAGCGCCTTAACCAGGAAAAAGACGTCCTGAAGCGTGAGAACATGAATATTGATTACGTCGGGCACCGTCTCGAAGAGAGCTACGATGATCTTAAGCAAGGTCGTGACTCCATCGAGAAAACGATTCGTGAAGCGACCACAGAAACCACAGGTCACATCGGTGCCCTGCTGATGCTGATGGGGATGTCGGTCAGTATCGGTGGCGTTATCGAGCGCGCCGAGGTCATGGCGATGGTACCGACTGAGTTCAGCTCTATCTGGCTGGCAATGGCTCTGTTGGTTGGTATTCTGGTTGTTATCGGCATGGTTATGGACCCGTACGGTGCTGTGATTCTGGTGAGTGCCACGATCGCGAGTATTGCCTATGAAAGTGGTATTGATCCGGTTCACTTCTGGATGGTCACACTGGTGGCTTTCGAATTGGGTTATCTCAGCCCGCCGGTTGCATTGAACCACTTGTTGACGAGGCAGGTGGTCGGCGAAGAAGAGGTACGCTTATCCAAGGAAGAAGTGGTTGGCGAGAACTTCTGGTACAGAAACGAAAAGATATTGTTGCCACTGGCGACTATGGCCACAGCGCTTCTTATCGTTGCCTTCGTACCACTTGCGATTGCTTACTGACGTAACACTCAGGCAAAGAAAAACGGGAGCTCAGGCTCCCGTTTTTTTTGGGGCGGGCATAAGCGTCCATTGATTTACGGCTCCGGCGTGCGCGGAATCAGTGTCACGGTGGAGTCTGGTACTGTCGATATATTTCTGAAGTACAGGTCGCCAAGAATATCTGTGTTTGTTTCGCCAATCGTCATGTTGCGGTAGGCAATTTCATCAATATTGGAAGGCAGTACCAGGCTGATCGACCCATCTTCATTGACGATGCTCCTGGGCCCATCAGGGTCGTCGTAACTGACACCATTGATTTCATAGTCGCCAACAAAGTTAAGTAGTGGAAGGCCCGTCTGAAAGAGCACCATCAAGGTCTTCAGGCCGCCCTCGTCGTCAGGACCGGTATTATTGCCAAGGTCTATCAGGTACTGACTGTCTTCATTGATACCCTGTGCGGAGATGTTCTGCATATTGTCATCGCCAATGCTTGCGAGACCGATTCGCTGCTCCAGTTCCTGCATGCTAGGACCAGCATTAGCGGCACAGGCGCTTACCGTCATTACACTGAGCTGAATTAGTTTTGATAGCCCTGATGTTCTTCCACAAGTATTCACGCGGTGACTCCCTTCTTATTGGTTTTGGGGGAGTTATCAGACCACGTCAGGTATTGCCTTGTTCAGAGTAATTCGTGGTGATTAAGGGGAAGGGCGCTATCTGTCTGGACAGTAAAAAAGAGGAGGGGAATAGTGGCGCAGTCGCTCCGTCAGACTGCGCTTTTATAGAGTTATGGCTCAGTAGGCAGTCTTTTAGTCGGTACCGATCAGTTTGAGTGTGGAGTTCTCGAGCAAGCGTATCTCGTCAAAGACGATGTCCCCCATGGCTGCACCGGAGCTGTCTCTCGCTTTGAAGTCTCTGTAGGCGATCTCGCCGATACGGTCTGGCAGTATAAGGGTTACCGTGGCATCTGCATTGAAGATAACCCGCTCGGCTTCCGGGTCGTCATATTCGACGCCTGAAATGGTATATCCACTGAACGCAGGAAGGAATGGGATGGCGGTTTGGAGAACGGTCATTAAGGCGATTTCAGGCGCCTGGTCGTTCGGACCGGTTTGCTCAACGACTTCCATCAGGTAGTCGACATCATCCTGGAAGCCTTGTGCTACAACCTCTGACATCCCTTCATCGTATATGGCGGTCATGCCTACGCGTTTAGCCAGGGACTCTGGGTCTGTGGGTCTTTTGGACTCTGCGAAAGCTGATATAGAAATTAAACTAAGGCCAATCGCTGTGGCCGTTAGCGGGATTCGAAGCGTTTTCAGTCCATTCAACAGAGCGTCCATAGGTTCCTCGGATATTTTTATTAGTGTCTGAGAAGCTGTTTGGCTATCAAACATCAAAGAGGCTGAGGATGCCCAGTCATTGTGACTCAATTCACATTACGGGGGGATGGCGGCTTCAATTGTCCGGACTTTAATGGGTTGGTTGAAATCGAAGGCGCAAAAAGTCTAATTACTATAGGTCTTTCTACGCCCTGATGAATGGAGGCTTAGTTTCGGGTGCGAAGTGTGATGGTCGAACCCTCTGACATACTCAGATTTTTGATAGAAAGGTCTCCCATGGCGGGTCCGGTAGCACCGCGGAAGTTTACATCTTTGAATGCAATCTCGCCGATACGTTTGGGTCCCTGCATTTCGATGGAGCCATCTTCGTGGAGCGTTACTGAAGGGCCGTCACCATAGTACTCTACGTCGGTGATCTCATAATCTGTGAGCACATTCAGGCCCGGGAAGATGCTTTGCAGAGCAGTCATGGTGGCAGTTTCCGGCGCATCAGCACCATCGGAGTCGCCACTGAGAACGTCCTGAAGGTAGGCAACATTTTCGTTGATACCCTGCCCCGTGATTTCTGCCATATCCCCTTCGGACATGGGTTTCATATTACCGAAGCCAGCAATACGTTTTGCTTCGTACTGTTCAGCGTCGATAGACGTGTCTATGGAGGCATTGGCGCTGGCGACAAATGGCTGTACAGGACCGAGGAGGACGGCCCCTACAGCAGCGACCATACGGTAGCGTGATTGTCCTTTCAGTGCTTTATCGAGCTGTTTCTCTGTGATCCAGCCTTTTTCGACCATGATCTCACCAAGCATCAACTTACTTGTGCTCTGAAGATCCAGTGCTTCATCTAACTGGCGACGGGTGATGAGTCCTTTGTGCATAAGTAGCGTGCCAAGGCGCGACTTCTGCTTAATTTCTTGTTGTTTACTCATTTTCATGGCCTTCGGGTTATTGCTTTGTGGAGTAATCCTGACCCATGGCTAAATTTTCGACAACGAACAGAATTTGACAGATGAACCATTGTTCAATTTAAGGTGCGGCATCTCATTGATTTCAAAGGAGAAAGGCAATGTAAGCCAGCATTGTTATTTGTTGTAATGCCATGTTAGACAGCTTGATGGAGGGAATTGTGTGGGGTTACGCCACCCCCCTTGATTCTTTATACTTCGGCCCCAGTTTAGATTTCTACCTTTTTACTTTTCACGGAGACAGCGGATGAGTAACCCCCGCCATATCAAGATGTTAATCCTCGGTTCTGGCCCTGCTGGCTACACAGCAGCAGTGTATGGGGCTCGCGCTAATCTCGATCCTGTGATCATCACTGGCATGCAGATGGGCGGACAGCTCACAACGACGACAGAGGTGGATAACTGGCCGGGTGATGCTCAGGGTGTACAGGGGCCGGAGCTGATGGAACGCATGAAGGCACACGCTGAGCGTTTCGATACAGAAGTCGTGTTTGATCAGATCAGCGAAGTTAAACTCGATCAGCGTCCTTTCTGGCTGAAAGGGGATTCAGGTGAGTACACCTGTGATTCACTGGTCATCGCGACCGGCGCCAGCGCTAAATACCTTGGCCTTGAGAGTGAAGAAGCATTCAAGGGTAAGGGCGTTTCGGCATGTGCGACCTGTGACGGTTTCTTCTACCGCAAGAAGCGTGTTGCTGTCATCGGTGGTGGTAATACCGCGGTTGAAGAAGCGCTTTATCTATCAAACATCGCCTCCGAGGTAGTTGTTGTTCACCGTCGTGATAGCTTCCGTAGTGAGAAAATCCTGGCAGACAAGCTGCTTGATAAGGCGGAAAACGGCAACGTTACCATTCGCTGGAACTGCGAGCTTGATGAAGTACTGGGTGATGACATGGGCGTTACCGGTATGCGCATCAAGAACCGTGAGACAGGAGAGACGGAGGAGTTGGACCTTGAGGGCATCTTCGTAGCCATCGGTCACTCACCGAATACCGGCATCTTCGAGGGACAGCTCGAGATGAAGGATGGTTATATCGTCGTTCAGAGCGGTCTGCACGGGAACGCCACACAAACCAGCGTAGAAGGTGTTTTTGCAGCAGGTGATGTGTCTGATCACATCTACCGTCAGGCCATCACGTCAGCCGGCACAGGCTGTATGGCGGCATTGGATGCAGAGCGTTTCCTGGATAACCAGTAAAATCTGGGCGCTATTGGGCTTCAGAGTTGCTATTCAGTGACTCTGAGAGCCAGGAAGGAAGAGGGCGGAGCGATGCATGAGTATCTCCGCCTTTTTTGTGTGAATTCAGAAACTCAATCCGCTCCACGGTCGCCGGATGAGACTGCCAGAGACCCCATTGGTGGTCAGCCCTCTCATCAGTCTCAAGAATATGCTTAAACAGTTCCTCAGCCCCTCTGGAGTGTCCGTAATAGTTGTTGATGAGGGTAACGGCCCTTGCGTCCGCCGCACGCTCCATGTCGCGACTGAAGGCCATCAGGCTGATCAACCCACTCTGTTGAGCAATAGTTCCCGCAGAGGAGTTATCAAACCCTGTGAGCAGTGCGATTAATGTGTGGCCAATCTGCTCCAGCATAAGGACGACGGGGTGTCGTAATTCAATGTGGGCGTACTCGTGCGCCAGCACCATCGCCAGGCCATTCTCACTGTTGACGGCATCAAGCAGACCCCGGGTAACGTGAATATTGCCGCCTGAAGTCGCAAAGGCATTTGCGGCATCAACATTGGGTAGCCAGTGCACCTTAACTGAGGGAATTTCAGCTTCTTGCGGGATCAACTGCTGGGTCAGACTCTGCAGGTAGTCAGCAATTCTCTGATCCTCTTCTGAACTATATCCGGATGGAGCCAGAGAAATATCTGGCTCCCACTCAAAGGGCACCGTCGGGGCTATGCGCACGGCTCCCCAGCCGATCAGGAAGGAAAGACTGACCACTGCCAGCAGCAGAGCGCCCGCCATGATGACGAAGTCGACGAAGGGACTTTCGTGCTGATTATTAATCCCCTCGGGTAGCTGCGGGTTCTCTTTTGGGAAACTCATCCTTAAGGCTCACAGCTACTTAGAGGCCGTGCTGGCTATCAGTGCGGTTCCGTAGGCAAGCACCTCTACTGAGCCAAGACCTTTGGCCGCATTTTCACCTATGCGGGAGGTTTCATATTTCACGTTATAGATGGTCTCTGCACCGAGTTGACGTGCTTCGTCCTGCATACGCAAAACAGCTTCCCGCCGGGCGCGGTCGAGAAGACTTTCGTAGGCGCCGACCCGGCCGCCAAAAATATTCCGCAAAGAGGCAGCGACGGTTTTGAAGTAATCGACAGAGATTACGACGCTACCACATACCAGAGTGGACTCGTGCCTGAGATACTCTGGGGGAGGAATTTTGACAGGTACAACAGAGACCCCTCTGAGTACCTGCTCCCGTTGGATGATGGAGCGGTAATGGCGACTCTCGGAAAGCCGCCCGAAAACGTAACCCAGCCCAAGGAGAACAAGGAATACGATCAGTTCCATCAGCGATCTTCCACGAGCACTGCAGTACCATATACGAAAATTTCGGAAGCACCGGCAGCAATGGAGGAGGTGGAGAAACGAACGTTGATGACAGCATTCGCTCCGAGCGCAGCGGCTTGCTGTTTAAGACGGTCGATGGCTTCTTCCCGGGACTCGCTCAGGAGCTCGGTATAGCCTTTTAACTCGCCGCCAAAAATATTTTTAAAGCCCGCCATGATGTCACGACCGGCATGCTTAGCACGCACAGTGCTGCCCTGTACCATTCCCAGATGCTGGGTAATGCGCTTACCCGGTACGACTTCCATATTGCTGATAAGCATCGAACTCTCCCTTGGCTGGAGTTTTGATAATACCCGAAAAGCGGGCACAAAAAAGCCCCGCAGGGCGGGGCTTCTTCTTACGACGTCAGCAATTAAGCAGTAGCTTCGTCAGACTTCTTTTTAGAGGTCTTTTTTGCTTTGTCGTGGTTTTCAGCAACAGTACCGAAGTGTTCCAGTGGGAAGTGGTCAACGTGTACCATTTCCAGAACATCTTTCTCGAATGCGATCATGAACTCGCCTTCGTCGGCTGTCAGAATGCCCATCTCAACACCTTCGTTGATGCGGCCTTCGATTGACAGAGTTGCTTCGTCGTACTTACCAGCTTTGATAGCATCGCCAATTTTCTTGTAGATGCCCTCAGCTTTCTCAACACGATCCAGCAGGCTGTCGTAGACAGCCAGCGGGTTACGCAGACCGTTATCGTATGCAGCACCGTATTTCTCGCCACGGTAGGCACCCTGAATCAGACGCTCACGGGTGTCAGTGTGGTAAGAAACCAGATCTACAACTTTAGCGACCAGCTTATCGTTAGGTGCCTTAGCACGACGGCCCAGTGGCATAGTCAGAACTTTCAGCAGCCATGCAGCAGGACGTGCTGGCAGGTTCTGCAGGAAGGCTTCATGTGCTTCTTCGAATTCGAAGAACAGCTTCTCGATAGAGTACTGAACCAGTGGCAGGTCTTCTTTGTTTGAACCCTGGTCAGCCCAGTGCTTCAGTACCATAGAAGCCAGGTACATCTTAGAAACCATGTCCGCCAGACGTGCAGAGATCAGCTCGCGGAACTTCAGCTCGCCACCCAGAGTAGACATAGCGATGTCGACACAGATTGCGAAAGAAGCGGCGTACTTGTTCAGCTGCTTGTAGTACTGCTTGGTAGGACCAGACACAGGCACACCAGTGAAGGCTGCGTTAGTCAGGTTCAGAACCAGAGCACGGCTCATGTTAGAGAAGATGAATCCGAAGTGACCAAACAGCGCCTTATCGAAGCCTTTCAGATCGTTCGCTTTCGCAGTTTCCATTTCTGGCAGTACGAAAGGATGGCAGCGGATCGCGCCCTGACCAAAGGTGATCATAGAGCGGGTCAGGATGTTTGCACCTTCAACAGTGATCGCAACAGGAACAGAAGAGTAACCAGACTCAACATAGTTCTTAGGACCACGGATAATGGCTTTACCACCGTGAACGTCCATCGTGTCGTTAGCAACGGCACGAGCGATCTCAGTCAGGTTGTACTTCAGGATCGCTGAAGGAACAGATGGCTTGTGACCTTCGTCAATAGCGATCGCAGTTACGCGTGCAGCAGCGCCAGCGGTGTACGTGTTACCAGCGATACGCGCAACGCGCTCCTGAACACCTTCCAGCTTAGCAATCGGTACATTGAACTGACGACGGATACGTGAGTAAGCGCCAGTAGCCGCGATAGAGTACTTACCACCGCCAGCACCAGAGCTTGGCAGAGTAATACAACGACCAACAGACAGACACTCAACCAGCATACGCCAGCCCTGACCAGCCATGTCAGCACCACCGATGATGAAGTCCAGTGGGATAAATACGTCTTTACCGAAAATCGGGCCGTTCATGAACGGAGAACCGATTGGCTTGTGACGGTTACCGATGTCCATGCCTTCGAGGTGGCGTGGCAGCAGAGCTACGGTAATACCAACGTCTTTCTTGTCGCCCAGAAGACCTTCTGGGTCAAACATACGGAACGCCAGACCAACAACAGTCGCTACTGGAGCCAGAGTGATGTAACGCTTTTCAAAGTTCAGTTTCAGACCCAGAACTTCTTTACCTTCCCAGGTGCCCTTACATACAACACCAACGTCAGGCAGAGAGGTCGCATCAGAACCGGCACGTGGACCAGTCAGACCGAAACATGGGATTTCACGACCGTCAGCCAGGCGCGGCAGGTAGTGATCTTTCTGCTCTTGAGTACCGTACTTCAGTAGCAGCTCACCTGGGCCGAGAGAGTTAGGAACACCTACGGTAGAGAAGGTCGCACCTGATACAGTCAGAGCCTGAAGAACTGCAGACTGAGTCTGAGCAGAGAAGCCAAGGCCACCGTACTCTTTAGGGATAATCATAGAGAAGAAACGTTCTTTCTTGATGTATTCCCAGATTTCCTTAGAGAGGTCACCGTTCTGGCTGATTTCCCACTCGTCTACCATTGAGCACAGAGTCTTAACCTGGTTGTCCAGGAAGTCCTGTTCTTCTTGTGGGATAGTCGGGTTAGGGTGGTTCAGCAGCATCTGCCAGTTTGGCTTACCAGAGAACAGTTCACCATCCCACCATACAGTACCGGCTTCCAGAGCTTCACGCTCGGTGTCGGACATCTGTGGCAGAATCTTCTTGTAGAAGTTGAAGATCGGCTTAGTCACGGTGTTGGTACGGAAACCATCAAGGCTCAGTACACCCAGTGCGCCAGCAACGATCAAAGAGATTACGGTAACAGCAGTTGCTGCGCCGAAAACGAAAGCAGCTACTGTAAAAGCAGCCATAACACCGGCTGCAACTTTCAGCGAGCTACGCTTGTAAGTCAGAGCGACCAGTGCGCCAACAAGGAGCAGGCTCCAGATTGTCGTAGTCATATCAGTACCTCAATAAGGTGGCCATAGGGCCGTTATTATTTCTGTTTTTTCATACTTCCAGCGCACGAGGCGGTTACTCACTCGCGCGTGAGGCTGGCATTCTAACCAGTAAAATCACTGCTTCGCAAACCCCAAATGTAAATTTCTTAGGGTGTGGCGGGGTGCGATTTTTTCTTTGATTTCAATAATTTCGCTGATTCGCACGCTAGCCTGTGCTGTTTTATGTGTGGTCTGGCACAAACACCTTGCACTGGCGGCTTTAGTGTCAGAAAAGAGCTTCCCGGCGAAAGCGTAAATAACGACTAAACTGACTCTGTGTGATGCAATAAATAACCTGTCAGGCTGCGTATTATGGTGTTGGAACAATTTTCGGTATGGACGCTCGTACTTATTGGTGGTGTCCTTGCTCTTGGCATTTTCTTTCATTTGTTCCGGTACTCTTCGAAGACAGCGGAAGTCGCGCCCGCGATTCTGACCAGTATTGGTATTTTCGGTACGTTTCTCGGCGTTGCACTTGGCCTCTGGCATTTCGATACCGCAGATATCCAGGGCAGCGTTCCACGATTGATGGATGGTCTGAAAACGGCCTTCTGGACTTCGATCGCGGGTCTGTTCGCTGCCCTGACCCTTAAGATCCGAGCAGCGGTCGAGCAGGCGGGCCGGCGTGCGGCCAGTCAGCATCGGGCCGCTACTATTGATGATCTTGACCTTTCTCTCCAGGCGCTGGTGAAGCAATTACACGATGGCTCTGAACAGAGCCTTCGCACTGAACTGGCGAAACAACACCAATCTTCCCAGCGACGCTTTGACCAGCTTGTTGATGTATTGACGAATTATCAGCAGAAGATGGCTGATGCGAACGCCAAAGCACTGGTTGAAGCCATTCGCGCCGTCATGAATGAATTCAATACCAAGATCAATGAGCAGTATGGCGAAAACTTCCGTCAGTTGAATGAATCCGTTGTTGCCATGCTGGAGTGGCAGCAAACTTACCGGACACAGCTCGACGACCTGATTTCAGAGCAGGAACGGTCATCCAACCTGATGAAAGAAGCGAGCAATTCGTTTGAATACATGGTTCGTAACGCCAATGCGTTCAACGGTATTTCGGAGTCTCTGCAGGAGCTCCTGACAGGCCTCGAAACTCAGCGTATGAACATTCACTCCCAGCTCGGTAGCCTCGCGGATATGGTAAATAACGCGGCTGAAGGGTTGCCGAAGCTTGAAGAGCGGTTGTCTGTTCTCACCCAGGGTATGTCCGATGCCGTCCAGTCTCAGCAGAGATGGGCGACAGAAGAATTGAGCCAGACACAAAAAGAACTCACATCCCAGTTGCACAGCATGATGCTGGAAAGCCAGGAGCAGCTATTGGCTCAACAGCAGCAGAGTCAGCAGCATATGCAGAAACTGGGCGAGCGCCTGGAGCGTCAGGTAGCTCAACTGGATACGGGCATGGAGGAAGAACTGAATAAAGCGCTTCGTGCATTCGGTCTTCAGTTAACGGCACTGTCTGAAAAATTTGTCTCTGATTACAGCCCGCTCACTGACAAGCTCACAGAGTTGGTGAATATGGCCAGACAGGTTGAGGACTGACCATGCTGGATGACTCTCAGAAGCTGGATGACTCGCAGGATCACGAAGGTCATTGGGTGGCTGTTTCTGACTTAATGGCGGGCTTGATGATGGTGTTCATGCTGGTCTCCGTGGTCTTTATGATTAACGTCGAAACTGAGCGCGATAAAATTCGTGATGTGGCGATCCTGTACGATCAGCTCCGCACCCAGTTGTACAAGGATCTTGAGACCGAATTCGCTGACGACATGCCACGATGGGGGGCTGAGCTCGATGAAGATCTGGCTTTCCGTTTTAATAACACCGATGTTCTGTTCGATAAGGGGGAGGCAGAACTCAAACCAGAGTTTCAGGCCATCCTTGATGATTTCTTCCCTCGCTATGTGCGAATTATCACTCAGGAGCAGTACCGCGACGATATTCTCGAAGTGCGCATTGAAGGGCATACCTCCAGTGGTTGGTTTGGTGCACGTTCGGAGGACGAAGCTTATATTCTTAATATGAATCTGTCGCAGGAGCGCACGCGCTCAACTCTTGCCTATGTGCTCGGACTGAAACCCGTTGCCGACGATAAAAACTGGTTGAAGGCGCATCTCACGGCCAATGGCCTATCTTCTGCCAAGGTCGTACGGGATGATGAGGGGAGTGAGCTTGGCTCTGCTTCCCGGCGGGTTGAGTTCCGGGTGCGTACCGATGCTGAAGGGCGCATTGCTACGATACTCGACCGGGTTCAGCCATGAAGCTCTACAACTTTCTTGAGGCGTCGGAATTTAACGCGCTCAAGCATCGTATGGGAGCGGACGGCTACGGACATTTTGTCGAATTCGACCCTGAACATCAGCTGACATTCGGTGAACGTGACCAATTGGCCAGAGGGGTACTGATGGCGCTCCCCGGGCAATTACGCATTCTCCCTGACCGTACACTCGCACTAAAGAATTCCCGGGTATGGATTGAAGGGGAGGGGCAGATTCACCTCGCTGCTTGTCACGAACTCCACCGGCTTCGGGACGCTGACAGCATCAAGGCCAGCACACGTGATCCTGAAAAAACATTCAGCATCTGCCCGGACTGTTTGGCCGAACTCAAATATCTGGGCCTGGACGGCCGCAAGAGTCGTCGTTTGTCTGAGCAATTGGACGAACTCTTCTCTATGGCGCGTTTCCGACAGGATTATCCCTTCTACCCGGTATAAATCGCCCGGTTAAGGATTCAGCGTACGCTCCGCCTTGAATTTAAGAGGCTCTGGTTTCCAGAGACCAATGTCAGGCGTGACGTCTGCACTGCCGTCGATACCCACTTTGACCGCTTCTCCACCAGACAGCATGCGGAAAAGGCTGATTCCCAGGTTAGTCAGACTGACCTCCAGAGGAATGTCAATTTTCTGCGATTGGCCTTCCTCGAGTTTAACGCTGCTGAGTGCGCCTTTACCCAGTGACTTTCCTTCAGCCTGAAGGTTATAGGCCAAAGAATTGAGATCCAGTCCGAAAGCATTTGGGTTTTCTACGTCCAGGCTGAGCATCAGTTTGGCTCCGCTCCAGCTGACATCCGACAGACTGATATCACTGAATGTAATCTCCGGCAGCTGCGGTATCGGCAGGTTGCCTGCGAAATTAACGGGAATACTGATATTGCCCATGACTGGAACATCCATGAGCACATTGCCGTCGAGCGTGTAATCAACAGAATTTTTACCGCTCAGGCCGCCAATCGCGTTGGCCAGGTCGGTGAATTTCAGAGTCACTGGCAGCTGCACAGATTCAGTACCATTGGCGGGTACAGTCACGGTTGCGTCTGGTTGATTTACCGAGGCCAGAGGTGATCCGCCGACGCCCAGATCAAGATCAAAGCCAGCAGCATCCAGTGCAAACCCATTCGGGTTACTGACGGCAACATCGACCAGCAGGGTTGCTTGTTCCAGGGACAGGCTACCCAGAGAAACGCCCGCAACCTCTGCGGTAGGCTTTTTGACATCCACGATACCTTTTAAGGCTGCACAGGATGCAAGGAAAGTAACAAACAGAGTGGTGCTCGTCAGTCGTATAAGTGATCGTGAAGTCATCAGTGTGGCCTGGATGTCAGAGTAAAAAAGTCAGGCGCTACTGTACCGCCTGATAAAGGATGGTTCCAGTGGGCCTGATCTGGTTCTTTTTGGGCCGAACCGGATTTACTCCTTGGCCATGGCCTTTAATACACGTAGTTTGAACCTGCAAAACGAAAATACGAAACAAAAATAAAAATAATAAAGGTGATGTTATGTCTCGGTTACGCTCATGGATTGCAGCGGGTTTTCTGCTGTCCTCGACCAATACATTTGCGATGTCTTCTCCTCCTGCTCCTGAACTCGCTGAGCCCTATCAAGGCAGTGTGGCGAGCCTGGCCCAGAGATGCGTCGGTATACAGTCCCCCGGGACAGGCCTGTGGCTGCGTTACGAGGAGAACCCGGGCTGGGCAGATGGCTTGCCGTCTTATTCGTTCTCTGGCGAATCAGTCACCAGTGCCAGTCTTTTCTATATGAAACCCAGTCGATATCAGCACTTTTTGCTGCGTGATGCCTCCAGCCGCTACCTGGGCGCAAGTTTAACCACGATAGTCAGAGCAGCAGAGTCAGCCAATGATCGTACCGAATGGAAGTTGGAATCCACGGGTGAGGGATATGCACTCTACAATGCGCAAACCGGGTTACAGTTAGCGCATAGAAAACGTAATGGTGAACTCTATTTTACCAGCGCCCTCGACTTGTTATCTCTGAATAAAGAAACCGCTCTGAATTTCGTCGAGCTGGAAGGCTGTCGAGAATTCCCTGAGGTCGCTGTCAATGCGCAGGGGAACCGCGATGCTTTAAAAGGCGATCCAGGATTGCCCGTGCGTGGCTACATTGATGCTCATACTCATATTTCGTCCTACGAATTTATGGGCGGAAAATTCATGGCGGGAGAGCCTTTCCACCGCTTCGGCGTTGAAGAGGCACTGAAAGATTCTGCCCATCTTCACGGTAAAAACGGATCGCTCGATCTGATTGGTAATCTCTACACCTTTAACGATATTAACAACCGCTACGACACCCGTGGCTGGCCAGATTTTCCCTGGTGGCCAAATCATCAGCAGATGAGTCACTCGGGCTACTACTATAAATGGATGGAGCGTGCTTACCTGTCGGGGCTACGCATTATGGTTACCAACCTGGTTGAAAATGAAGTGCTCTGCTGGGCTCAGAGCCGGATCAATCCTGCATCATGGATAAACCCGAACAGCTGCAATGTTATGGACTCAATCCGCTTGCAGGCACAGCGGCTTCGTGAACTCGAAGAGTATGTCGATGCGCAGGCGGGAGGGCCGGGTAAAGGCTTTTTCCATATTGTCACCACACCTCAGGAAGCCCGTGAAACAATCGCCGAAGGGCGGATGGCCGTGGTGCTGGGTATTGAAGCCTCGGAAACCTTTAACTGCGGACTGAATGACTACTGCACTCGTGAAACCATAGAAGCTCAGCTTCAGGAAGTATACGACCTTGGGGTTCGCTCTTTGTACCCGACTCATAAATTCGATAATCAACTGGCCGGATCTGTTGTTGAAAGTGGTTTTATTAATATCGGGCAGCTGCTGTCTACGGGGCGCTTTTTTGAAACAGAAGAATGTGCAGCACATACCCACGGTAAGCCAATGACGTCCGGCTTTCCTCTTATCGGAGATATCCCTGTTATTCGGGAAATTCTTGATGCCGTGCACCTTAATCCGGAATACGACGAATCTCGTCCGCACTGCAATCAACACGGCCTGAGTCCTCTGGGAAGCTACCTCGTGAACCGCATGATTGACCTGAAAATGATGGTTGAACTGGACCATATGAGTGACGCAACCGCGACAGCGGTCATGGATATTGCCGAAGCCAGAGGTTACAGCGGTGTTCTCTCGACGCACAGCTGGATGCTTAATGCGCCAGGTGGAGCCGTGCATCGTAATACTGAGCGTCTGATTGAAGCGGGCGGATTCGTAGCCCCTTATAATAGCGACGCGACGGACATGGTTCGTCGTGTTGATCGTTATCTGGATATCCTGGCAGATACCGAATATCTCAACGGTGTCGGTATTGGTACCGACATGAGTGGCCTGGGTGGACAGCCGGGTCCGAGATCGGATGTGGCAACGAACCCATTACTTTATCCATTTATATCGGAGTTCGGTATCGAGTTTAACCGCCAGGTATCAGGTAACCGGACCTTTGATTTTAATCAGGATGGAATGGCGCATTACGGCATGCTGGCCGACTTTATAGAAGACCTGCGTCAACAGGCGCCGGCGCGTACCTATGAGGCCGTTATGACGTCTGCAGAGGCGTATCTGCAGACCTGGGAGCGATCAACGGCCGCGGGTGTCACCGAGCATTATGAACCGGCCGGTCTGAAAGACATTGATTAACTACGTAATCTGGTAAGAACATTTTCCAGGGAAGAATCCAGGGGTATGCCGCTGCTGTTCAGAACACCAGCGAGCCCCTGGTACCAGCCGATCAACATAAGAAGCTCCACCATCAGGCCATGGCTATAATGCGTTTTCAGGCCTTCAATCGTTGCTTCATCGACCAGATGGTCATGAACCATACCGTCGCAGGCTCGCAGAATCAGAGATTGGCGTTCAGTCCAGCCGCTTGCCTCTGCTCCATCAGGGATGCGGCGAATTTCTTCGGGAGCGAGCCCTGCACGCAGGCCGATATCAACATGCTGGCCCCATTCATACCGGGACCGGCATAACCAGGCCACGCGCAAAATAGCGAGCTCAGTATCCCGACGATCTAACCTGCCAAAGGGCATCAGCTTTGATGCGAAAAACAGCATGCCGCGTAACAGCCTCATGTTGTGCATCATTAATAGCCAAAGGTTGGCCGCATTCAGTTTTCCAAAGCGCTCTATTCCCCAGAGAAGTACTCGTTTGGGAATACTCATCTGACCGTCCGCAATAGAAGGGATACGACGCTGAGCAGGCAGCTGCCAGCCTTCGTCTGGAATTAATTCTTCGTATTTCATCCTTGCCTCCGTCGCGCTTATACCGGGAAGTGCTCTTTTAGCCAGCCGATCTGAATGGATACAACTTTTTCAAACCACTCACCGCGATAAATATCAAAGTGGCCGGCATCAAGCTCAATAAGGGAGCCATTTGGCAACGCCTTTGCGTATTTCAGTGTGGGCTTTACTGGCGCTACAGTATCCTTCAGGCAGGCAATGAGAAGAGTAGGGGCTGTCACCCGAGCGGCCGAACGACCGGGAAAATAACGGGTAATTTCAAAGCCAAAGCGTGCAGCTACGTAGCCTGGAATATCCGACCCTGCAGGCTTGAGCCCATTGTAGCCCTCCATGACATCATGCGCAGTCATCAGAGCGCCATCGCCAGGATGACCAGCCAGATCCACCATGACGGGCGTTTTTCTGAATGGCATGGTCAGAAGGTCAGCGATAGCAGCCATTGACACTTTCATCAGGCTTACCGGGTGTAACGCCATTGACGAGGCAATCCCATTGGTAAATGGGCACTGAGACATTACACCAGCCACGCCAGGGACATTAGCCGCTGTTTTCAGTACATGACCGCCGCTGAACGAGCTTCCCCAGATGATTACCTTGCTCGCATCTACTCGTTGATCATTGATGGCGAACTGCACAGCAGCGGCCCAGTCTTCTAACTGGCGCTTGACGCTCAACAGCTGACGAGGTTCACCACTGCTATCACCGAAGTGACGATAATCAAAAACAAGACACGCATAACCCGCTTCGCAGTAGCGCTCAGCGAAGGCATCAAGACGCATTGAACGAACCCCGCCCAGGCCATGCGCCATAACAACAACGGGAGCTGGGTGAGCTGAGTCCGGGAGATATAACCATGCAGCGCAGTGATCATCATCAGACTGGAAAGAAACATCAAGGCGGTTCATACAGACACTCCTGTCGGTAGCGGTAACGTGGGTGATCAGTAATCTGTTGTTCGTTATTTTCAGGGTGGTTGGAACAACTGTTCCAGTTCATACTATCACTGTTGGAACGCTTGTTCCAAGTGGCTGGAGAAAGAATGACAGAACTGACTCTTAAGCAACAGCAGAAGGCGAGTGCCGTGCTTGATGCTGCTGAGGCGTTATTTGCGTCCTATGGGTACCACGCGGTGAGTGTGAGGGACATAACGGGGCTGGCGAAGGTGCGCCTGGCAACGGTGAATGATCTTTTTGGTGGCAAAGAAAAGCTCTTTTACGAAGTCATTAAGCGCCGTGCAGAAGTCGTTAACGCTCTCCGAGAGGAGCGTCTCGCTATGATTGATCACAATGAATCTCGTGGAAAACAGGCGGAAGCGATCATCGCTGCATTCTTTGATCCTCTGCTGGAAGTCAGTGAGCGTGGTGACGGTTGGCGCAATTACCTGCGGCTGGTTAATCAGATGGTCGGTTCGCGTTCGCCAGTACTAATAAATGTGATTGAGTTTTACAACCCTATCACCCAGAAATTCCTGTTGGCCTTGCATGGTCTCTATCCTGAAATTCCGTTTCCAGAATTTCTGCGGCATTGGCAGTTTATTCTGGCGACCTACTTCAGCGTCTTTGCGGACAACTTCAGGGTCAACAGCATGACGCGGGGCGAAGTTCAGAGCTCGGCCTTTTCTGAAACCTATAATGCTGCAAGAGTGTTCGTGCTTGGGGGGCTTCGCGCTTTTCTGGCGCAGTCTCGGGACTAAGCCTTGATAATCGAATTATGGCGTCAGATCAAGATAATGTGACTTGGATTTGCAGGCCAAAAGCACCCGGTGGTAATCTTGCCGAAGCTGCCCGCAGAGGTGGCATTCACCACAACTCCTGGGTAGTTAACAACCTGTGAGAGGCTCAAGAATGAGACCAATATACGCTTCAGTCAGTGCGCTGTTAGGAATGACGTGCGCTTTGTCTGCAATTGCCGCCGAACCCTTTAATTACGACTATCTGGGTATCACTTACGATTACCAGCGTATCGGCGTAGATGGCTTCAGTGAAGAACTGGAAGGGCATCGTGTTACGGCAATTTACTCCGAAGAGCTGAAGCAAGGGCTCATCTATCAGGCGTTCGGTACCACCGAATTTACCGATGACGAGTTGATGAGTTCTGGAGATTCCTACTTCTACGAGCGGGATTCAATCGATCTGGGTGTCAGCTTAGGAACTCATATCCCGTTCACGGCAAAAGCGGATGCAGTGGGTACAGTCAAGCTTGGATATGCGTTTTATGATGTATACTCGCGCCTGAAAGTGGATGGTGATGCCACCACGACCGTGGTCGATGAGTCAGGCTCCGAGCCTTTTGCGGATATATCTGCGGGTATTCGCTGGTTCCTGGATGACTACAACAGTATCGATATTCAGCCGTTGCTCGGTGTCATAGTGACAGAGGATACCAATGACGCTTACTTCCGTGGCCGGGTCAGTACGCGCTTAGTCGGTACGATGGAGGCGTATCTCGATATGACGACCTATCTGGATTCAGATTATCGTGCCTTTGGAACAGGCATATTCCTCTACTACTGAAATAAATAATAACCATGGAGTGCAAGTGGATTTGTGCTCCTGCAAACCAACAAGGACGTTGAATGAAACCTTTCCTGATTCTGCTACTAACTATCGCTCTCCTCGCCTGTGGAGGAGGCTCTCCCGCCACTACGTTAAGCAGCGGTACAGATGAAGAAACTGACGAAGGGCTGTTCCGTGAGTGGACAGATACCGATAGCGGTTTCCTTCTTGATCTCACCGGCGGCGCACTAAACAGCAACCTCGCCTATTACTTTGTCGAAGAAGACGGATCACGTTGTGATTGCAGTCTGACGTTTCTGGGTGACGAAACATCAGGCTCCTATGTACTTAAGCAGTGCACGTATCGGGTAGGAAGTTCAGGCGGAGACCCTGGCTGTAATTCTTCTGATCACACTGGGACGTACGAGCGGGACAATAATCGGCTTTCGATTTGTGACGACACTCAGGATTGTTCCACATATCGCTGAGTGTCTGAAATAAACGCGTTGATCATGAATCAGAAGTAAACACGGATACCGTAAACGTAGGTTGGGGCAGAGTGCTCAATATCTTTCTGGTAAGAAAAACGACCAGACAGAATGTCTGAAATATTCAGCTCCGCAGACAGGTCGACGATAATCGAATCTTCCTCTTCACCGGTCGCATAAGACACCGTGCCTGATAATTCCAGAGGTGAGTATTCAGATAGACGATAACGGGTTTCAAGATTAAGCGCCGAGCTGTCGGTATAGGTCACCGTGGATTCGCTGAAAAAGAAATTCACATCAGTGCGTTGAAACTTAGTTTCTACATCAGACTTAATTTCGCTGTACGACAGTCCTGGGATGAAGTGTAGGGTAGGGGTGATCTGGAAGTAGCGATCGATAGCAATCCGTAATGTCCGCTGATCAACATCGGCACCATATCTGGCTTCATCTGTCTCATAGCGGTCTTTCAGCTCAACAAATCCCGCGGAAACACTGGCGACTACCTGATATCCAAGATCTTTCTGGAGCTCAAGGACCGTTGCAGTTGTTTTTTCAGGCTCTCCCGAAGATGGAGAATCCAGCTTGCTCTTTGCGAAGCTAGCCTGAACGTAATCATAGTTTATCGCCGAGTCGGCAAATGACAGAGTAGGAAGGGCAACGGCCGCAGCCAGGACAGCAGACTTGAACGAGGGCATAGTGTTTTCCGTAATCGCAGCGCATCAGCGCCCGTTTCTGATAATTATTATTATGCCCGATAGTACAGAAACTGCCCGGATTATCAACAGAGTTCTGAGGCAGCAGAACGAAAGAGGCCCGCACGACGCGTCGCTGTGACCGGCGCGGATGCGGGCCTGAAACCCAGCGAAGTAATTAGCTCAGATCAAAACGATCCGCATTCATCACCTTCACAAAGGCCTTCACGAAGTCGTTAACGAACTTCTCTTTGTTGTCGTCCTGAGCATACACCTCAGCGTACGAGCGCAGGATTGAGTTAGAACCAAAGACCAGGTCTACACGCGTAGCAGTCCATTTGGTTTCGCCGCTCTTACGATCAACAATGTTGTAGTGGCTCTTGCTCGCGGGTTCCCATTTGTACGCCATGTCGGTCAGGTTAACGAAGAAGTCGTTACTCAACACGCCGACATTATTGGTGAATACGCCGTGCTCGCTGTCGCCAAAGTTGGTACCCAGCACACGCATACCACCGATCAGAACCGTCATTTCTGGGGCTGTCAGACCCATCAATTGAGCGCGGTCGAGCAGCATTTCCTCTGGCGCAACGACGTACTCTTTCTTGGCATAGTTGCGGAAGCCGTCAGCGAGTGGCTCAAGCACATCAAACGACTCAGCATCGGTTTGATCGTCAGTGGCGTCTCCACGACCCGGCGCAAATGGGACAGTAAGGTCCACGCCCGCATCTTTTGCTGCTTTCTCTACCGCAGCCGTGCCGCCGAGTACGATCATATCGGCAATACTGACAGGCTTACTGAAACCAGCACGAATGCCGTCAAGAACAGCCAGAACTTTTTGCAGGCGCTCAGGCTCGTTACCTTCCCAGTTTTTCTGAGGCGCTAAGCGGATGCGTGCACCGTTCGCACCACCACGGAAATCCGAACCACGGAAAGTACGAGCGCTGTCCCAGGCAGTCGCGACCAGTTCAGCGACAGTCAGGTCAGTTGCCAGAATCTGCGCTTTCAGGTCAGCAACCTCTGCATCGCTCAGCTCATAATCCACTGCAGGAATCGGGTCCTGCCAGATCAGATCTTCTGCTGGTATATCTGCACCCAGGTAACGGCTCTTCGGCCCCATATCGCGGTGGGTCAGCTTAAACCAGGCGCGGGCGAACACATCTGAGAAGTACTCAGGGTCTTTATGGAAACGTTCGCAGATTTTGCGGTATTCCGGGTCCATTTTCATCGCCATATCAGCGTCCGTCATCATCGGCATGGTGCGGATGCTCGAATCTTCAACGTCCACCGGCATATCTTCTTCTTTGATATCCACTGGCTTCCACTGCCACGCACCCGCAGGGCTCTTGGTCAGCTCCCACTCGTGGTTCAGCAGCATATCGAAATAGCCCATATCCCACTTGGTCGGATTGGTTGTCCAGGCACCTTCAGGGCCGCCGGTCAGTGTGTCGCGACCAATGCCACGACCCTTATGGTTGTTCCAACCAAGACCCTGTTCATTCACGTCCGCGGCTTCAGGTTCAGGGCCAAGATCGTCCGGGTTAGCATTACCGTGACATTTACCTACGGTATGGCCACCGGCGGTCAGGGCGACGGTCTCTTCGTCATTCATTGCCATCCGCTTAAAGGTGTCTCGTACGTCGGCTGCTGATTTGAGTGGATCAGGCTTGCCATCGCGGCCTTCCGGGTTCACATAGATCAAGCCCATCATCACAGCAGCCAGCGGGTTTTCCATCTCGTGATCATCTGAATAACGGCTGTTATCGTTGTCACTAGGTGCCAGCCATTCCTTCTCAGAGCCCCAGTAGGTGTCTTTTTCCGGGTGCCAGATATCTTCACGACCACCGGCGAAACCAAAGGTTTTCAGGCCGAACGACTCGTACGACAGGTTACCGGCCAGAATCATCAGATCTGCCCACGAGAGCTTGTTACCGTATTTCTTTTTGATTGGCCAAAGCAGTCGACGCGCCTTATCAAGGTTCGCGTTATCCGGCCAGCTATTCAGCGGCGCGAAGCGCTGGTTGCCGGTGTTCGCACCACCACGACCATCGGCAAGACGGTATGAACCCGCAGCGTGCCACGCCATACGAATCATCAGGCCGCCGTAATGCCCCCAGTCGGCGGGCCACCAGTCCTGGCTGTCAGTGAGCAGTGCTTTCACATCATTCTTCACAGCATCGAGATCAAGCTTTTTGAATTCTTCGGCGTAATTGAAATCTTCGCCAAGCGGATTCGTTTTGGTGTCGTGTTGGTGGAGAATGTCGAGGTTCAGGTTGTTCGGCCACCAGTCGGTGTTCGAATTTCCGTGTTGCGTGACACTGCCGTGCATAACCGGGCATTTGCCCGCAGAGTTGTTGTCCATCGTCGCACCTCATCAATTGCTATCGTTGTTAGCGTTGCTTGTGATTACTAAGATACAGAGTAGCGCGATACGTTGATATTAAAATTATATTAAATATATTGATCTGATAGTTATAATTGATTATGTCGGGTTAGACGGTATGAGGGCGCAAGCTTCAGGGCCGCACCCGCACAAAGTCAGCTGTTGGCTGCTACGGCTGACCGGTTGAATTGAACTAACAGCATAATGACCGAGGCAACAATGACAGGAACAAATGATACCCAGAGCACGATATCCCACCCCCAGTAGCTGAGTATGCCCCCCGAGGCAAAAGAGCCGATTGCCATCAGCGAGAATACGATGAAATCATTCAGTGATTGCACACGGTTTTTCTCTTCTGATCGGTGGCACTGTAGGATCAGCGCTGACGCTCCGAGAAAGCCAAAGTTCCAGCCTATGCCCAGTACGATCAGCATGGACCAGAAGTGGAGTACATCCACACCATGGAGAGAAATTCCGGCTGCAATGGCAGTGAGTATCAATCCTAAAGCTGAAATACGGATGGCTCCGAAACGCGCAATCAGGTGCCCGGTAAAAAAGCTGGGCCCATACATGGCAATCACATGCCATTGAATTCCCAGGTTTGCATCGGCCTGCGAGTGTCCATGGAAATGCATCGCCAGCGGAGCGGCCGTCATCAGGAAGTTCATCACCAGGTAAGAGACGGCACCACAAACAACGGCAGGCAGAAAGAGGGGCTGGCGAATAATGTCACCCAGCGCGCGACCTCCAGCAAGTTCTTCAACGCTAGGGCGTGGCAACTTAACACCCGACAGAACGGCGCCGGCAAGGGCTGCAGTAAGCGCCTGAATCAGGAAAGACGCCGCAAAGGGGGGAGTATCTAACCCGGGCAGAGAAAGATTCATCGTGTGCGTAATCAGCTGGGGCCCAACGACACCTGCAGCGATACCACCAGCCATCACCATAGACAATGCTCGTGGCTGCCTGTCAGGCGCTACGCCATCGGTCGCCGCAAAACGAAAGGACAGAACCACCGCAGCATACGCACCGCCGAATATTGTCGACAGGCACAGAAGAGTGAATGAACTGTAGATCATTGCAGCCATCGCCGATACCCCCGAAAGTACCCCCAGAGCAGTACCGGCCTGAAATGCAATCAGGCGCCCATAGCGCTGTGCTATGAGCCCCGATGGCAGAATACAAAGTGCCATGCCTACAACAAACAGAGAAATCGGGAGTGTCGCCAGTGCCGGATCAGGAGCCAGCTGATGACCTATGACCGCGCTGGTGGCAAAAATCACGACCGAGTTTGCACCCGCCAGTGCCTGAGCAATGGCCAGACGCCAGATATTATTGGTTTGTTGAGCTTCACTGAGTTGCATGGATGAGTGCCTTAAAGTCCCTGAACCTGACGTTCCTGAACACGGAGCTTATCGTATATTTAGCGTCATCGGCGAGGTGTGAGAGGTGAAACAGTGATATTCAGAAATGACCTCCCCATAGGAGGCCGATTTAAATCTTCAACCTATTGAAAAGTAACGATATTTAAGTAACTTATATAATCAGTTACCCCGGTAGTTACCCCGGCCTATCCGTTGATAGGAGGTCGATATGACACTACCGGTCATGTAGAAGTTACTAAAAAGTAGTAAGAACTAGTAATTCTATCTTGACGTGACCGGCTCATCGACTTAGAGTTCTCTGTAACACGGCCCCCGCCTCTTTGCTCTTACTTCGGTAGGATGTCATACGCGGGGGTTTTTTATTGCCTGAAGAAAACCTACTACCATGTATGCCAGCAGTTCGGAGCCCCCATAGCTTCGATACTAATACTGTAATCGGAAGCAACGGTAGGGAACTCGTTCAGGTGTTCTCTCATGCGATTGTGCCATTCGCTTGACGGATTCAGTTGCAGGACCATATGACGGCATATAGCGACTAACAGAAACGGCCGTGACTTAAGTTCAGCGTCAGTGAGTCCGCTTGATCTCAATTGGTCCAGCCAGGGTAGTGCTCCTGGGGCAGGTAGGGAAGGCTGGTCGATGATATTGCGATTCCAAAGGCGGCTGTGATGGGCACAGATATTTCGTAAATAGTTTAGAGAGCGCATCCAGCTTTGGAAGGCTTCCCAATCAGGTACTCCGTATTTTCGAGCAATCTGAGTCTGATGTTTTACTTTCATCATGGCAAATAGCTGCGATAAGGCACCAAAGTCCCAAGTCTCTACGGCAACCCAGATAGGTAAGTCTGGACCATGGTTCGTTTTGTAATGTTCGACAAAGTCTTCTTTGGAGCGTGCTTCAACGTAAGTACGTTTCTGATTCCAGGCGTTGAATGCTGTTGGCTTGCCACTACCCTTGGTCTTATTGGCGAATGATTTGTGCAATTTGTCTTGTTTGGTGTGTGCAAAGGTATCTAGTCTGCCTAATAGGTGGGCAATATCTACCCTTAATGCAATTTCAATGCGCTCCAGAGCATCCAGTAGGAGCAGCCTGAGCTTCTTATCAAAGAGATAAAGTTGTACCGAATCTTTCAGCTCAGTATTGGGAATGAAATCATCTGTGACACCTGAGACACGCCCCTCGGCATCAAACTTCTTTTGTCTGAATGGATACCAGTATGCACTCAGCCGGTAATAACCAAACTGCTCTAGTGCCTTGAGAGCAGCGGAGTCGTCCGTGACTACTAGCCCTCTCGATTTGAGGTGCTCTAGTTGATCTTTGAAGCTAAGCCATGGGCGGGTATAGGTCATCGTTTATCCGTCAATCTAACCAGTTGTCGTGCTATGGTACAACAGCGAACAGCTTTTTCAGCCGAAGCTCACTGAGCCTGACGAAAGTTCAGCTTGTACTCGTCCGCATCTGGTACGGCCTCAAGATAACTAATCTCCAGACGTTGCGTATACTCCCGAACTTCCTGTTTCTGCTCTTCCGGCATGTTTGCTCCGCATATTGCTGAGAGAATGCACTCAGGCGACACCTGCAATGTGCAGAGAACTTCTGGCTTAGAGGTATCGTTCGATACTCGTCGCAACGGCGCTGAGCCAGACGGCGATGTTCTGTATCACTACGGGGCGTTTAAAGATAAGTTTGCCATTTTGTGATTCCATTCTTAATAGCAATCGGGGCAAAAGATGGCCTCCCCATAGGGACTCGAACCCCAATCGTCCGCTTAGGAGGCGGAAGCTCTATCCTGTTGAGCTATAGGGAGGAAGGTTGGGGATTCTAACGGTTGGTGTCGTGATTGTCAGCCCCGGTTGGGGCTGAGCATTCAGATGTTATCTAATTCGTTTTTCTGTTGTTCTTTCAGGCGACGTTCTTCCCACTGAAACTCCGTGATCAGTCGGTCAATGAAGCGCTGGCCTTGAGGTGAGATCGTGGTAAAGGAGAAGCCACATTGTGTATTGCCGTTGTCACTCAGCTGAATATGGCGGGCTTCCAGGCTGCAATCCATCGAGTTGTCGCGGTTAAAGCGAACCCGAGCCATAGGGATGTCCTTGTGGTTGTGCAGTGTTTCAGTGATGTCGCCCTTGAATTTGGCCTTAAAACCACTCGAAGACAGATCTACCAGGCGCCCTGTGAGTCCATCGCTGTCTTCATCATCGTCTTCGAAGCGCAGTGTTACTAAGATCTGGTGTGCAGGTGGCACCATGACACGGTAGGCGGTGCGACGCTGCAGGTAGAGAACTTCTTCGGGAAATTCGGCGCGATACTGCTCCTGATCCGGCTGATAGCGCAGGCGACCCGTCATTCGGAATTCAATGCGCACCCCCTGGGTGTCGCACTCCACTGAAAATCGCTTACCGCTCCTGATCAGGTCGTTGCCTTGCATCGGGATAACCCGGTCCATAAAGAAGCTGCGGGACTTGAAGCTGGTTTCGGTAATTGCCGATTTGTATTCGGTGTCGTCGCCATCTATACGTAGGGTCACAGGGGTTTCCAGAAGCACAACCTTGCGCAGAGCGCCGTATACGTCTTCTGGGGTGTTCAGCAGAAATTCCTGATTGATACTTGCCTCTGGCATGTCTGACGATCCACTACGCTTCGATACTATTAAGTCCCGGATTCGCTCCGGCAGTTTTTCCATATTCATTATATAAGTGTGGATCATTCTGTCGGGCATGCAAGATACGAAGCTTCTGTTCGGCGCGGAATCGCAACGCCAGAACCATTTCGCTCAGGCGCTCAGAGATTTGCCGGTTGGCTTCATACTGAGCGGCAAGCTGCTGCCACAATGGGTGAATTTCGGAGTTATTCTGGACAGCCTCGTGTTGCAGGCACTCTGCACTCAGAGGTAGCTGGTGGTCTTTCATCCACTGTAAGCGGGTACCCGCCTGCTGTTTCAGGAGAGCTACCTGTTTCTCTTTGGCAGGGTTCAGAGTGTCCAGTTCAGACGTACGGTGGTGGCTCACGGCCTCCAGTTCCTGCTCCAGCAGGGTGAAGAGCTGCCGGCTGGCGTCGAGCTCGGATGACATCAGCCGGGCAAGGGGAGAGGTATCTAAAAGCATACCTGAGGACCTCAGAAGTTGAATCGGTCCTCAAAATCAAGCATTTTCCCTGCCAGTCTGTCGTAATCGATTTTGTATTCACCGTTATCAATGGCGCTACGGATGCGCTCAACGGTAGCGTCGTCGACGTCCTTCATCTCTTTAATCTCAGCTTCTATCTGCTGAATGCTTTTACTGCTCGCGCTAAGCTTGACCTGATCGGTCAGCGGCGCGGATTCCCTGGCTTTGCCTTCAGCATTCGTTTCTGGGGCCTTAACGGGTTCAGTACGACTACGATTCGTGTCGACACTGTTGCCGTTAGTGAATTTACTGATGTTCATCATCATTTCTCCGAGCTTCATTCAGATGTACCTCTTCATTGTAGTTAACGGCAGCAGATTTCATTACTTTAGGAAAAAGTGTCAGTTTTTTTGAAAACTTACTGGACCTGTACTAAGCCATCGCCGATGACTTCCGCAAACAGGGTGGTTCCTGACTGCGTATTCCTGACCCGTATCTGTTCACCCAGGTGACCACGGGCCAGGGCTTCCCCCTTAATCTCGACCTGAATTCCCGGCCTGACCAGCCTGATTTTGAGCAGTTGCCCGCGTTGAACAAGGTCGGGTAAGTCGACCATGTCAGGTGTGACAGGTGTTCCTTGTCGCAGAGTTCGTTTGCTCAGCATTCCGCTGACGGCGTCTATATTACTGAAATACCCTTTGTGCAGATCAGAGGTGTCAAGGCGACTGATTCTGAGTTGACCTGCATTGATAACAGTATCCCGGCGTATGTCGGCATCAGCTGTGACGACATCTGCAAAAACCTTAAGTTCAACCGCGAACGACTGGCGCCAGAAGGGCGCTGCACAGCTGACCTCAACACCGTTGCGCCCCGGTTGCAGGTGACGGACAACATTCACCTCCAGCGACGCGTTGCAGTCAGGCAACTCATATCCCGGTGTTATAGAGGGATACTCAAACTCAGATACACTGGCGTCTCCCCCCAGCGCAATCCAGCGATTCTTCAGTTCAGCGGTGACATCATCCAGAGAGCTTCCGGCCTGAGCAGCGGTCGACAAAGACCAGATGAAAAAACCAAATAAAACGCCTGCGCTTCTCCGGTTCTCTACTATGCTCAATGAAGCTAACGAAAATGATGTCATGATTCCGGCACTTTTATTACTCATACCTCAGGTTGAGCAAAGGTCGTGCCGGAATTGATCTGAAAGAGAGGCACACATGGCTGGTGTTCTTGAGTCCGTAAACCAACGTACCAAGCTGGTCGGCGAAAACCGTCTTGAGCTGCTGCTTTTCCGCGTCCGCGGTAAACAGTTGTACGGCATTAACGTATTCAAAGTAAAAGAGATCATACAGTGTCCGCGACTGACGTCCCTGCCTGGCAGCAATCGTGTTGTCCGTGGGGTTGTTCACATCCGCTCAGGAACCACACCGATTCTCGATATGAGCCTGGCAACGGGTGGTCCTCCGCTGGAGGAAGTGAATGGTGCGTTCGTGATTATTACTGAGTACAACGGCGCGACTCAGGGCTTCCTGGTGGCTTCGGTCGATAAAATCATCAACATGAACTGGGAACATATTCACCCACCACCCAAGGGCACAGGCCGTGAACACTACCTCACTGCTGTCACCGAAGTTGAGAATCATATCGTCGAGATCATCGACGTAGAGAAGATTCTTGCTGAAGTATCGCCGGTGAAAGAGGACATCAGTGAAGGCATCGTCAGTGACGACGTCCGTACTGAGGCCGGTAAAAAGAAAGTTCTGATCGTGGATGATTCCAAGATTGCGCGTAAGCAGATTACCCGTTGTCTGGAGAACATTGGCGTTGAGGTGGTGGCACTCGAAGACGGCAAACAAGCCTGGGAGCACCTGAAAGGAATCGTGGAAGAGGGTGATCGACCGCAGGACCGTTACATGATGTTGGTATCCGATATTGAGATGCCAGAGATGGATGGCTACACGCTGACCACTCACATTCGAAGTAACGATGCGATGCAGGGATTTTATGTAGTACTGCACTCATCACTGAGTGGTGTATTTAACCAGGCAATGGTTGAAAAAGTGGGTGCTAATGACTTTATTGCAAAGTTTGACCCCGACGTACTGGCCGACAATATTGTGAGCCGAATTAACCACGGTTGAAAGTGATGACGCATAACAAGAAGGAAGTCGTGTTGACTGGTTCGGAGTACAACCAGTTTCGCGATTACCTTGAAGGGCTTTCCGGCATACTGCTGGGGGATGGAAAAGAATACCTGGTCGCAAGCCGTTTGCGAAAGCTCATGGCCGACCGGGAATTACCTAACCTGACAGAACTGATGTACTGCATGGAGCGTGACCGTCAGTTCAAAAATAACGTCATTGATGCCATGACGACCAACGAAACACTCTGGCTGCGTGACAGCCACCCGTTTGAAATTCTCCGCAACCGCGTGTTCCCTGCGCTCGCTGAACAATCATCGCCCATACGTATCTGGTCTTCGGCCTGTTCAACAGGGCAGGAACCTTACTCCATTAAACTGACTGAACTGGAATTCCGGCGAACGAGTTCGAAACGCCTGCCTGCTGTGTCAGTGTTGGCTACCGATTTATCAGAAAGTGCTTTGAGCGCCGCCAAAGAAGGGACGTACCCATGGATGGCGATACGGCGTGGTATGCCAGAAGACCAGCTGGCGAAGTACTTTGAAAAAACCGGAGACGATGCCTGGCACGTCGGCAAAGAACTGCGTCAGGGCGTGGAGTTCAGAAACTTTAACCTGAACGACAGCTACTCGCGTCTCGGCACCTTCGATATTATCTTCTGCCGCAACGTACTGATTTATTTCAGCGCCGAACGCAAGCGCGACATCCTATTGAAAATGCACGGTGCTCTGAAGCCGGGTGGCTACCTGATCCTCGGTGCTTCAGAAGCCTTGAGTGGGATGCCGGATCACTATGAAATGGTCAGTTGTAACCCCGGTATCCTCTACCGGAAAAAGTAATCGTTTTAGCCTTTGCCGCTGGTAGGTAAGGGCTTGCCGTTCCCCTCTTCGAAACTCTCCTTTAAATGCCCGATATTTTTATAACTCATTGAAAAATAAGTAAAAAATAAATTGGCCCAGCTCTTGCTGTATCTCTGCAGACGAACACATATGGCAAACAGGCAGGTACAGAATGGGCGCAATCAACTTTACCAACGCACTCGGAATCCACGACAACGCAATGCAGCTTCGTGCGCAACGCGCTGAAGTACTGGCAAACAACCTTGCCAATGCAGACACCCCAGGATTCAAAGCGCGTGATTTTGATTTTAAAGCCATTCTCGAAGCAGAAACTCACAGCAATACCTCATTCGGTATGGCAGCGACGCATTCTGCTCACCTGAGCGGCACCAGCGGCTTTGCCGACGACGAACTGAAGTATCGCAATCCTCTGCAGCCATCCATCGACGGCAACACGGTCGACGCCCAGACCGAACAAGCTTTGTTTGCCCGTAACAGCATGGACTACAACGCCAGCTTCGAATTTCTGAGCGGTAAGTTCAAAGGCATGCGTAACGCGATCCGGGGAGAATAATTATGTCACTGACCAGCGTACTTAACATTGCCGGAAGCGGTATGACTGCCCAGTCAGTCCGACTGAATACCACCGCCAGTAACATTGCCAACGCCGACAGCGCTTCAAGCTCCGTGGATGAAACCTACCGTGCACGCAAGCCCTGGTTCTCCGTGCTCGAAAGCGAAGTGAATTCAAAAAGCCGGGATGTGAACGGTTTTATGGATACCGATGCGGCGATGGGTGCTGGCGTGAAAATCGACGGCATCGTCGAAAAAGATTCACCGCTGCAGGCACGTTTCCAGCCGGATCATCCAATGGCGAATGACGACGGCTACGTGTACTACCCGAACGTGAACATCGTTGAAGAAATGACCGACATGATGTCTTCATCGCGCAGCTATCAAATGAACGTTGAAGTTCTTAAAACCGCGAAGCAGATGCTGCAACGCACACTCACACTTGGCCAGTAAGGGGGCGATAAATGGCGATTAACGAAGTAAATAACAACGCCGCCGTACTGGATCAGTACCGTACGCCGACGCAGACCGAAGCCAAAGACAATGAGTTGGGCCGCAATGCCTTCCTCGAGCTCATGGTCGCGCAGCTGAATAACCAGAACCCACTGGAGCCGACAGATAACCAGGCGTTCGTTGCTCAGCTGGCTCAGTTCTCATCGGTTGAAGGGATCGACAACCTGAACGAAACCGCAGAAAGCATGGCGGCACAGTTTACCTCCAATGCCGCTTTACAGGCGTCAAGTCTCGTCGGTCAGAGTGTGATTGTTGATGGTAATACCACAGGCCTGCTCACGAACGGCGGTGTGGTCAGCGGCTTCACTGAGGTACCTGCGGCGACAGGCGACATGATGCTGACCATCGAAAACAAAAATGGCCAGACTCTGGAGCAGATATCACTCGGTTCTCATGACGCCGGTGCCATGTCTGTGCGCTGGGATGGCTATAACCTGATGGTCGATGGTGACATCGTCAACCTCGACCGCAGCAAGATGAATCTTGACCAGTACTTCCGCGATGAAAATGGCGAAATCGTACTGGACGATAACGGAGATCCGATTGAAAACGTCTACCCACCGGGTCAGTACGTTTTCAAACTCAGCGGCACGATTGCCGGTGAGAGTGAACAACTGGATATGCAGATGAGTTCACGTGTCGACAGCGTCACCATGAGTGCGGGTGGCGAAGTGACCCTGAACTTAACCGGTGGCGAACGCGCCAACCTTGATCAGATTAAACAGATTCTTGACGCCTGATCCGGCGAGAGGAGTACAAATATGGCTTTTAATATTGGTTTAAGTGGTATCCGTGCAGCCTCTACGGATCTGGAAGTCACAGGTAACAATGTGGCGAACGCCAGTACCGTTGGCTTTAAAGAATCCCGTGCAGAATTTGCCGATGTCTACACCAGTACCTTGCTTGGTACCGGTCTGAAGCCGGTCGGTAGTGGTGTACTGGTTGATAACGTCCGTCAGGAATTTTCGCAGGGTAACATCAGTGGAACTGAAAATGCCCTCGACCTTGCTATCGACGGAAACGGTTTCTTCGTACTGGATGACCGTGGCAGTGTGTCTTACACCCGATCAGGGATATTCTCGCTCGACAAAAACGGATTTGTCGTGGCGAACAACGGCTCACGCCTGCAGGGTTATGAAGCCAACGAAAACGGCGTGGTCAGCGGTGTGCTGGGCGACATCAATATTCAGATTGCTAACCAGCCGCCACGCTTGACGACTCTCGCCACCGCCATCGTAAACCTGGACGCCGGTGAGCAGGTTCTGCAGGAGCAGGGTCTGCAGATCACCACCAACGGTTTGTCTGTTGGTGCGGCAGACGCGGGCATTCTTGAATCCACCAAAACCGTACTGGACTCAGCGGGTCAGCCAACGGATGCAGGCATTCCTGCACAGGTATTGTTCCCGAATACAGTCGCGGCAGTCGCGGCGGCGGGCTACGGTACTGAGTCGATGGACTTTGATATCGGTGACGGTAATGGCAGTCAGACCATTACCTTGGCCGGTGTTGCCGCAGGTGCCACCGTTCAGGAAGTGCTTAACGACATACAATCCGCATTGGATGCAACCTTTGGCTCACAGCAACTGCGCGCGGTAGAGGACCCATCTACAGGGAACTTAATCATCGAGCGTGCAGGTTTTAACGCGACGAATGGTACGTCATTCTCAATCACAACAACTCCGGGTTGGGATGGTGTCTTTGGTGTCGCCGGTGCGGTATCTGCTGGGGTCGCTGGGCAGCAATTGTTTGTGGGCGCCAGCCCAGTGACCGCTGATTTCCGGTCTATTCCTGGCACACAAACCACCACACGGACAACAGCAACACCGCCTCTTAATATCGTCTCCAGTGACCCGGGCCAGTTCGCCGTACTGACCGCCAACAACACCTACAGCGCATTGGATCTCGAAGACAAAGTCGCGCCAGCCGTTGATAACGTACTGGCGTTCCGGATTGCTACTGAATCCGGCGCTCTCTATCCGATCAACCTGAGTGAAGCGGCCTGGGTCGGTGCAGCACCGGTCAGCTACGCCAACGTCACCACCACTGAAATTGTTGCTGAAATTAACGCTCAGATTACCGCCACCGCGGGTGCCGGTAACGAAGAAGTACTGGCAGTGAATAACGGTGGCCGCATTGAATTTCAGGTGCAGGCACCAGGCGCGCGTGGTGACTTTGTTCAGATCGCCGATAACTCAGTCAGCTCTGTGAACTACGATCTGATTAACCTCGGCTTCCTCAGCAATAACCGCCTTGATTCGGGTGTTGAGCCTGTATTGGCAAACAATGAATTCAATCTCGAAGTCACCAGTACCAGCGGCAACGCAGGTGGCCCGTTCACCATTACGATACCGCCTGCTAACTACGCCAACCTCGAAGCACTGGCCGTAGCGATTCAGCAGCAAATCGATATTTACATCGGTGCAGGCGGCCTTGCTGGTAAAGTGAACGTCGATGCCGTTGGTGGCCAACTGGTATTTACCAATACACAGGTGGGTGCGGGTGAAGGCGTGTCCTTAACTCCAACCGTTGCAGAGCCCCAGGCTCTGGGTGAGCTGGGCTTTGACAGCATGTTCATTGTTACCGGCCAGGATGAAGTGGATCGCACCAACAGCTTCCGTATTAACCTTACCGTGCCAGCACCAGACAGTGAAAACCGCAGTGGCTCCATTGTAGTGTCACTGGATGAAGAATACCGCTCAGTACAACAGCTGGCGGCAAGCATTAACCGCCAGCTGAACAGTCAGGATGCAGACAACTATATTGGCGTGCAGGCATCCGCTATCGAGGTAGAACCGAAAACAGTGCCACCCCAGTACAAACTGCAGCTGGCCGCCGTAGAAGCCGGTGAAGCTTCGATCATCTCAATCACCAACATTACCGCAGGTGGCCAGGATGTCTCTGAGTCTGATCTCTACGGTATTCTTCAGGTTAACCCAGACGACGGCACTCTACTGACCACAGGCATCGAAGGTGTCACTAACGAGTACCCAGAGCAACGTGTCACTCTGATTGATCCTGATGGTGAAGAGACCGAAATCGTGATTCCTGAGCACGCGGAAGCCAACGAAATCGTCTCCCTGTTTAACCAACAGCCGGGTGTCACCGCCTCTGCAGAAACAGTAATGACGATCCCATTATCGGGCTACAACACCCCGGGGAATGACATGTCACTGACCCTGAACGGTCAGGTGCTTGAATCGACCAGTCTCGAAGAGCTGGCCGACGAAATAAACGCCTATCGTGCAACGACATTGCCGGGTTTCCGCGCTCAGTTAAACGATACCGGTGACCTCGTTATCACCAACGAAATCGGTCGGGATATTAAAGTCTCGATTGATAGCCCAGTCGTGACTGACTCTCTCGTCGTGCAGGGCGCAGAAGGCACGGGGCCGGTTGTACTTGGCGGTACCTCTGCCGCTGATGTCGCGGCCGCCGTAGGTGGTACCGTTAGCTTCATCCTTAATGAAAACTACGTGATGCGTGATCCGCAGCCCGTCGTATCAGGGATCTTCGGTGCGTTGACCGACGACGAATACTCGGACTTCACCCTGAACTCATTTGATCCGGATAACCAGGAAACGTACAACCACGCGACCTCAACCACGATATACGACAGCTTGGGTAACTCCCACGTAATGACCCAATACTTCGTCAAAGAGCCACTGGACCCAACACGTCCGAACGAGCAAAACGTCTGGGCTATGTACGTACTGGTGGATGGTAACGATGTGGGCGACCCTGACCCGTCACTGCCATTCCCGGAAAACCTCGATCCGACACGTTCACGTTTTGAACTCTTCTTCAACCAGGACGGAACACTGGACGAAGTCGCGACCGGCGATATCTACATCACCAACTGGGACCCAGTCGATGAGAATGGCGACGCAACAGGTGCACTGACATCAACAAACGTACTGGAAGGTGGCTTGCCCCTGAGCGATCCACCAACCAACTCAAACTTCCAGATCAGTCTTAATGGTTCGACCCAGTTTGGTAGCGAGTTCTCGGTGAACGAAGTAAACCAGAACGGCTATGCAACAGGTCGACTGACCGGTCTCGAAGTGGATGAAGAAGGTATCATCTTCGCCCGATTCACCAACGGTCAGGCACAGACACTGGGGCAGGTGGCCATGGCCAACTTCCGTAACCCGGAAGGCCTGACACCAGTCGGCGACACGGGCTGGGCTGAGTCTTTTGAATCAGGTATTCCGACCATTGGCTCACCGCGAACGGCTTCGTTTGGCCAGATACGGTCATCTGCATTAGAAGACTCAAACGTCGATCTGTCAGAAGAGCTGGTGGGCCTGATCATCGCCCAGCGTAACTTCCAGGCGAGCGCGAAGACCATTGAAACCACCGACCAGATAACGCAGACGATTCTGAATATCTAATGAGGGTTAGTCATGTGGGAGCGAATCAGCCGGAGGCTATTCGCGATAAACCCAATCGCTATTAGCCAGGCAAGCTGGCTGAATAGCTCCCACAAAGAGCGAATCAGCTTTTTACTCTGTGGGAGCGAATCAGCCATAACACTGTGGAAGCAGATTAGCAGTAACACTGTGGGATCAGATCAGCCATAACACTGTGGGATCAAATCAGCCATAACACTGTGGAAGCAGATTAGCAGTAACACTGTGGGATCAGGTCAGCAGTAATACTGCGGGATCAGATCAGCAGTAATACTGTGGGATCAGATCAGCAGTAATACTGTGGGATCAGATCAGCAGTAACACTGTGGAAGCAGATCAGCCATAACACTGTGGAAGCAGATCAGCAGTAACACTGTGGGAGCGAATCAGCCGGAGGCTATTCGCGATAAACCCAATCGCTATTAGCCAGGCAAGCTGGCTGAATAGCTCCCACGGTTTTGCCACCCTGGCAACCGCTTGCCGTTTCCACACCCAACCACCGGCATATCGACACTCAAAATCCGCCCGGGTTTTATCTAACTAGTTGATTTTAAATAATAAATCAGAGTTGGCACAGCCTTCGCAATACTTCTCACAACTGAACTATTGAAAGGCAACCACTATGGACCGCGCACTCTACATCGCCATGTCCGGGGCCAAACAGAACACCTACGGGCAAACCGCACACGCCAACAACCTGGCCAATGTTGCGACCACAGGTTTCCGCTCTGATTACACCCAAAGCCGGGCGCAAGGCGTGTTCGGCGAACACTTCCCATCGCGTGCTTACGCCATGACCGAACGTCCCGCCAGCGATATGAGCATGGGCTCACTGGTCGAGACAGGTCGCAACATGGACCTCGCGATTGAAGGGAAAGGCTGGTTTGCGGTCGTTGGCCCTGATGGCCAGGAAGCCTATACCCGCGCCGGAGACCTCAGTGTTGATCCTCTGGGCCGACTGGTGAATGGCAGTGGTCGTCAGCTCATTGGTGACGGCGGCCCTGTGGTATTACCCGAATTTGAAAAAATCGATATCTCAAAAGCCGGCATTATCACCATCCAGCCTTTCGGTGAAGTACCAGCGGGCGTTGCCGAACCGGTGCAGCTCAAGCTCGTTAATCCAGACCCTGAAACATTAGAAAAAGGCGAAGACGGTTTATTCCGCTTTCGTGAAGAGGGCACCCCACCGGCTCAGCCAGACCTTAATGTCAGCGTTGTTGGTGGCTTTACTGAAAGCAGTAACGTCAATGCCGTCACCGAACTTACCAGCCTGATTCAGCTGAACCGTCAGTATGAAATGCAGGTGAAAATGATGAAACGTGTCGACGAGCTGGCAGCCGCCACGACACAGATCATGTCGAATCAATAAGGAGTCAGCACTATGATGAACGCACTCTGGGTCAGTAAGACCGGGCTCGAAGCACAAGACCTCGCGCTGACCACCGTATCAAACAACCTCGCTAACGTAGCGACCACCGGCTTCAAAAAAGACCGTCCGGTATTCGAAGACCTGATCTACCAGATTCAGCGTCAGCCGGGTGCCAACAGCTCAGCCGACAGTCGCCTGCCATCCGGCCTGCAACTCGGTACCGGTGTACGTACCGCAGGTACACAGAAAGTATTCACAACAGGCTCGCTCGAAATCACGGATCAGCCGCTGGATATCGCGGTTAATGGTCGCGGTTTTTTCCAGATTCAGATGCCTGACGGCAACATCGGCTATACGCGTGACGGTACCTTCCACATCAATAACGAAGGCACCGTAGTGAACGTCAACGGCTACCCGTTAGAGCCACAGATTGTTATCCCTGAGCAGACCAACAACCTCACCATCAGTGAAGACGGTATTGTCCAGGCGACCATGTTCGGTGACCCGAATCCGCAGCAGCTAGGCCAGATTGAGACGGTCGACTTTATTAACCCAGCAGGCCTTCAGGCAGCCGGTGGAAACCTCTTTCTGGAAACCGCAGCCAGTGGTGCTCCTCAAGGTGGAGTTCCGGGTGAAGATGGTTTTGGTCGGGTAGTGCAGGGCGCACTCGAAAACTCCAACGTCGAAGTGGTTGAAGAGCTGGTGAAAATGATCACCGTTCAGCGCGCCTACGAAATGAACTCAAAAGTCGTGTCAGCAGCCGATCAGATGCTGCAGTTCCTGACACAGAACACCTGATGGAGGTGTGATATGAAACGCCTGTTAGTTAACGCATTAATCGCACTTACAAGCACCGCTTTGCTGAGCGCATGCAGCAGCATTCAACAAGAGCGCGACGTGTTCCCGGATGATCCGGCCTACGCGCCGGTATCGGCACAAAGCCTTGAAGCACCGCCGACCAATGACGGTTCACTGTTTCAACCCAGATACAGTGTAGGGCTATACACCGACCAGCAAGCTAACCGGATCGGCGACATCATTACCGTGATATTCGACGAAGAATACCAATCGTCGAAATCCGCAGAAACCGTGGCTGATAAATCATCGAACAACAACATGGCAGTACCATCATTAATGGGAACAGTACCAGGCTGGAAAAACCTGACCATGGATTCAGAAACCACCAACGACCGCCAGTTCTCGGGCAAAGGTGAGGCTGACCGCTCAAACAGCCTGACAGGTCAGATCAGTGTGACGGTCTCAGATATACTGCCCAATGGCGTGCTACAGATACGCGGTGAGAAATGGCTGACCCTGAGCGAAGGCGACGAATATATCCGCATTATGGGGCTGGTGCGTCCACAAGACATCACACCAGAAAACACCATAGCCTCAAGCAAAGTCGCAGATGCACGCATCTCATTCGGTGGCCGAGGCAACCTCAACAACAGCACCAAGCAAGGTTGGGCTGACCGCATCTTTATGTCACCGCTCTGGCCGTTTTGATTCAATATTTTGTAGGAGCGCTTCAGCCAGCTAGTCTGGCTATGCGCGATCACCAATTGGCACACCCTTCGCATTATTCCTCAAATACGACCCAAACCCTGCAATCAGACACGTAATGCGGATGAAACGATGAAAAACTGGCGTCAATTACTCGTCATAATGCTGGTCAGCACGATTCCAGCTCTGGCCCACGCGGAGCGAATCAAAGACATCACCAGCATATCAGGCGTGCGTTCAAACCAACTGATCGGTTACGGGCTGGTGGTTGGTCTCGACGGGACGGGCGATAAAGCCCCGTTTACTACACAGACCTTCCGCAACATGATGAACGAATTCGGGATCACCTTACCGCAAGGCACCGACCCGAAACTGAAAAACGTCGCCGCGGTATCCGTTACCGCTGAACTGCCGCCGTTCTCCAAACCCGGCCAGCGGGTCGACGTTACCGTATCGTCACTGGGCAATGCCAAAAGCCTGCGCGGCGGCTCACTGTTATTTACCCCATTAAAAGGCGCTGATGGCGGCATCTACGCGGTTGCTCAGGGTAACCTCGTCGTCGGTGGCTTTGGTGCCGAAGGCAACGACGGCTCAAGTATTACCGTCAACGTCCCCAGTGTTGGCCGTATCCCCAACGGCGCAACGGTAGAACAAGCCGTACCGAGCAGCTTCGGTCGTGGCGACAGCCTGATCTTCAACCTCGATCAGCCTGACTTCACTACAGCACGCTCAATGACCGAGAAAATCAACGAACTACTGGGGCCCGGCACCGCCGAAGCACTCGACGCTACCAGTATCCGGGTCAGTGCTCCGCGAGACACAAGTCAGCGCGTTGCATACCTGTCGGTGATCGAAAATCTTGAAATAGAAACCGGCACCGAGCGCGCGAAAATTATTATTAATTCCCGTACCGGCACCATAGTGATGGGGCAAAAAGTACAGATAGAACCGGTGGCCGTGACGCACGGTAGTCTAACCGTTACCATCACCGAAGACTTCGAAGTGGCACAACCCAACGCGCTGGCCGAAGGTGAGACCGTCGTGGTTCCGCAAACTAACATCAACATCGATGATGGCGGCGATAGCCGCATGTTTAAGTTCGGCCCTGGCGTCACGCTCGACGACATCGTCAAAGCCGTAAATGAAATTGGCGCCGCCCCCGGAGACCTCATGGCAATACTCGAAGCCATGAAACAAGCCGGTGCCCTCAAAGCAGAATTAATCGTCATATGAATAACGACCTATTTAGCCAGGTAAAAAACCTCTCGCTCGAACTTCGCTCACTGATACGTCAGGGGGTAAAAGAAGGCGTCGAAGAACGCATCCAGAAACGAAACGAACTGATGCGTGAGTGGTTTTCTCAAGTCAGTGACCTTATCGACCTGACCAACGAACAGCAAGTGTTTCTTGAAGATCTGTTGAAAGAAGAGCAGGAATTGCTTGAGCAATTAAAAGCTGAGCAGAAGCAAGTGGGCACACAACAGCAAGGCCAGAAGAACGTCAAAAAGTATTTGATGTGAAGTTGCTGGGTTTTGTAGGAGGAGGCGCTTCATCTAATCTTGCCGGAGCAAACCAACTCTTCTTACCCGTGGGAGCGAATCAGCTTTTTTACCCCCTGTGGGAGAGAATCAGCTTTTTATCATGTGGGAGCAAATCAGATTTTTTACCCCCTGTGGGAGCGAATCAGCTTTTTTATCCCCTGTGGGAGCGAATCAGCCGAAGGCTATTCGCGATAAACCCCATCGCTATTAGTCAGGCAAGCTGGTTGAATAGCTCCTACATGGAAAATGACCACCGTGTCGTGAAAGTGAGTCGCTTCATCTAACCTTGTGGGAGCGAATCAGCTTTTTTACCCCCTGTGGGAGCGAATCAGCCGAAGGCTATTCGCGATACTGCTCAAACCCAGACACTATTCCAGAATGGATAATCTTTTACACTTTTGACTAACCCAGCTCTAAGAGGATTGGCAACAATATATCTCGCAGCAGGAAGTAATTCTGATTCTTTCCTTATCGCTCTGTCATGAAACCCTTTTGCCCAAAGCTTATCATTGATTAGCAGCTGCCTTTTTGCCCCTGCTTTTAGCCTTCGAATATAGTTAGAGATAGTGTCTGAATTGCCAAGTTGCATCAGAATATGAACATGGTCAGGCATGACTACCCAGCATAGAGCCTTGCTTTGCTTGAGTATCGTTTCGGACTCTATACATTGGCTCAGGCACTTGGCATTCTCCCATTTCTGGAAGTGCTTTACGCGCATGTGGGTAGTGAAGGTAAGAAGATATACCTGGTTATCTATAGATTGCCTGCCAAGCCTTAACTGGCTGTATCCATGCATGACGTAATCATCCTTGATTAGCGATATTTGAGGTTAACTGACTGGTGGTGCTCAAGCAAACTCCTAATCGCGAATAGCCTCCGGCTGATTCGCTCCCACAGGGTTAGGAGAACTTCTCACAGGGCAAGGTAAGTTGGTTCGCTCCCACAGGGTTAGGGGAGCTTCCCACAGGGTAAATTGGTTCGCTATCACTTTCGTTGTTTGATGATTTTCTCTTTGTGGGAGCTATTCAGCCAGCTTGCCTGGCTAATAGCGATGGGGGTATCGCGAATAGCCTCCGGCTGATTCGCTCCCACAGGGTTAGGAGAACTTCTCACAGGGCAAGGAGAACTTCTCACAGGGCAAGGTAAGTTGGTTCGCTATCACTTTCGTTGTTTGATGATTTTCTCTTTGTGGGAGCTATTCAGCCAGCTTGCCTGGCTAATAGCGATGGGGTTTATCGCGAATAGCCTCCGGCTGATTCGCTCCCACAGGGTTAGGAGAACTTCTCACAGGGCAAGATAAGTTGGTTCGCTCCCACAGGGTTAAGGGAGCTTCCCACAGGGTAAGGTAAGTTGGTTCGCTCCCACGGGGTTAGGAGAACTTCTCACAGGGCCAGGTAAGATGATTCGCTCCCATAGGGTTAGATGAAGCGACTCCCCCAACCTTGGCCCACCTTTTGCAATTTCCTCTGTAGAGGTGCATTGCATGATTCAGAATTCACACAACGCGGCAAACGTATTTACTGATATTAACGGGCTTCAGGGCATCCGTGCGCTGGGTAAATCCGACCAGGATGCCGCGTTGAAAGAGGTCGCAAAACAGTTCGAATCTATGTTCGTCAGTATGATGCTGAAGTCCATGCGTGACGCCTCAGATGTCTTTTCTGAAGACTCTCTTTTCAGCTCTCCGGAAGCTGATTTTTACCAGAATATGTACGACGATCAGATGGCTGTATCCCTCACGGAAGGCGAGGGCACGGGCCTTGCCGAGGTTATTCACCGTCAGTTGATGTCGCAATACGGCATGAACCTAGATGCCACGGGTAAGGTCGATCAGAGTCAGATTTTCGACCGTCGTTTTACCGGTATTTCGCAAACCATCAAGCGCGTTGAAGAAGAGCTTGATAAGCTTCCTGAGCGTCCAGTACCTGTCGATGAATCCACTTCTGAAGACGAACAATCAGCCACCACTGGCTCCGGTACCAAGGGGCAAAGCTTTGCCTCTCCGGCAGAGTTCGTTGCCGCTGTTTATCCTTACGCTGAACGCGTCGGTGCTGATCTGGGTGTTGATCCAAAAGCAATTGTTGCTCAGGCGGCGCTTGAAACAGGGTGGGGTAAATACACCATCAAAGGTGAAGATGGTCGCCCATCAAACAATCTGTTTGGTATTAAAGCCGACAGTCGTTGGAGCGGTGACGTCGTCAGTATTCAAACGCACGAATACCGCCAGGGCGTAAAAGTTAACGAGCAGGCAGACTTCCGCTCGTACGCATCACTTGAAGACGGCCTTCAGGATTACGCGAACTTCCTGCGTGACTCAACACGCTACCAGAGTGCCATTAACGAGCAATCCAGTGGCGAGACATACGGCCATGCGTTGCAGCAGGGTGGCTATGCTACTGACCCCAACTACGGCAATAAAGTAGAGCGCATTTACAACGGCGATCTTCTCAACAATACGCTGAATAGAATGCTGAACGCCACTACGCTGGAGAACCAGGATGGGTAATATTCTTGATATTGGTATTTCCGGTCTTCGCGCCCAGCAAACTGCGCTGACGATTACGGGTAACAACATCACCAACGCGGGCACTGAAGGCTACTCGCGGCAGGAGGTCAGTTTTAGCGAAAACAACCCACAGTTCAGAAACGGTATCTGGGTGGGTTCGGGCGTGAACGTTGACTCAGTACGACGTGTTTACGACCAGTTTTTAACGGAACAGCTGCGCCGCGATACATCGACATTTAATGAATTTAATGCGCTTGCAGTCAATGCAGGGCAAATTAATAGCCTGCTGGCGGACAGCGGCACCGGTGTGCAGCCGGGTCTTGAGAATATGTTCGCTGCTTTGCAGGCCACCGTCGATGACCCGTCATCTCTGCCTGCTCGTGAAGTATTGATCAGCGAAGCCAATGGCCTTGTTGATCGCTTCAGTGCCATCAGTGATCGCCTGTTCGAGCAGAACGATATTATCAACGGCCAGATGGAAGTGATTGCTGGCGAGATTACCACCATCGCAGAATCCATTGCCGAACTGAATGAGCAGATTCAGTTTGCCTCGGCCTCAGCCCAGGGGCGCGAGCCAAGCGAGCTTCTCGACCAGCGCGACCGCCTGTTAAAAGAGCTGTCTGAATATGTAGAAGTAAATATCGTTGAGCAGGACGACAGTGTCTTCAACGTTTTTATCGGCAACGGTCAGGCGTTGGTGGTGGGTAACGAATTTAACGAAGTATTTACCGACGTAGGCGCGAAAGATCCTTCACGCGTGGACATCTACTTCCGCAAAGGTAATGCGGTCCAGAACGTCACGCGCGAAATTACTGGCGGACAACTCGGCGGCATCCTCGACTTCCGTGATCAGGTACTTGATCCAAGCCTCAATCAGCTCGGCCGTTTAGGGTTGGTTATCGCTCAAACCATGAACGATCAACACAAACTAGGCGTCGATTACGATGGAATAAAAGGTGAAAACTTCTTCACCGACATTAATGAGCCAGCGAAAACCTACCAGCGTGTGCTGGGCGACCGTAATAATGCAGATCCGGATGATCGGGTGATTGCCGTCGAAATCAAAGACGCTACCCAGTTAACCACGAGTGACTATGAAATTCGTTTCGTCGGCCCGGACGATTATACCTATCGTGTTTTCCGTAACGATACCGGTGAGTTATTACAGACTAACGCCCTGAGCGGCGCATTTCCTGACTCCATTGAAATTGACGGAATGGAAATTCGTTTTGAAGCAGGCACGTTTCAGCAGAATGATCGCTTCCTTATTTCACCGACGCGTCGTGAATCTCAGAATCTGGATATGAACATTACCCGTGCTGAGCAGGTCGCACTGGCGTCTGCGATCAGCACAGATACCGCGATTGGTAACCGAGGTAATGCAACCATCGACCAAGGCACAGTATACGATCTTGGTACGTCGTATTTTTCAGAAGAAGGCGAAATGACGCCACCGCTTCTGATTCGTTTCACATCGCCGACCACTTACGACGTGCTGGATAATACCGACCCAGGAAACCCGATTCCGTTGTTTCCGCCATTGATGAATCAGACCTTCACGCCGGGTATCAGTAACAGCATATTGCCAGAAGACGAAGGCAAAACCGCGTTCACAAGCTTCGGCGGCGTGTTGCCTGTTTCACCGACCTACCAACAGAACGGCACCAGCGTAGACTCAGTGAATGGCTTCTTCCCTGAGCGTATTGATATCGGTTTTACTAACCCGAACAACGGTTTAACTGCTAACCAGCGCACACTGATTACGCCGCTGAATGCCACTGCCCGTGAAATTGCAGAATCACTCAGCAAGCGCGACGGTGTAGAGGCATCTGCTCGTACCACGGTTGAGATTACCGACCTTGAAACCGATAGCGTTGATTTTCTCGATACCGAATTTACTTTAAATGGTGTCGTACTGACGCAAACCCTGGGGCCAAACCAGAATCAATACGATGCGAATTACCCGGCCGAAGTCCCCGATCCGATCACACTGAACTTTCTGGCCGATCGTATTAATGCCAACTACGAACTGCAGGATGCAGGCATCGTCGCCCGAAGTGACGGCGGCAAACTGACCATCATTGATTTAAATGGCGATGATCTCGACTTCGAACTGCGCGGGGACGCCGGCGACAGCTTCCGCATAGGCAACGGCATTGATATCCCGTTAACAGCTACTGCCATGGAAACCGAAGACCCGCTGAGTAAATACGAAGGTTACGACTTCTCAGAAGGTGGCCCCTACATTTACGAATTCAGTGATCCTTCTCAGGGCACAATTTCATTCGAAATGACCGGCACGTTTGCAACCGGTGACGACCTTCTCGATGGATTCCGCCAGGCGATTGAAAACTCAGGCTACGTGTTCTCAGGTAACGTCGACGTTGATATCAGCGAAAAAGGGCAGGTTACTTTTCAGCCTCGCCTCGAAGTCAGCGGTGCAGGCACGGTCGGCAGTAATAAAGTATCGATTGGTGGTCAGGTCAAAGTCATCGTCGATGAACACTACGACCTGAATATCGAACCGCCAGGCAATAACCTCTTCCCGACAGACCCAGTCGGTGAGCCTGTTGCCTTCGGTTTCCATGTAAATATCGACGGCATTGCTGAAGTCGGCGACGAATTCACCGTCGATTTTAACAGCGATGGCACTTCTGACAGCCGTAACGGCGTAGAAATGGCTGCATTGCAAAGCACCAAAACAGTAAAAGGTCAGAGTAGCTATACAGATTCTTATGCGCGTCTGGTCGAGGTTGTTGGCTCAGTCACGAGCAGAGCGCAGATCAATCGTGACTCATCTGAAGTGCTGCTGCGTAACTCGCAGACCGCTGTAGATGCAACGTCCGGCGTCAACCTCGATGAAGAAGCCGCCGCACTGATTAAATACGAACTGGCCTATAACGCCAGTGCCCAGGTCATTCAGGTGGCCCGGGATATTTTCGACACCCTGATCAGCACCTTCCGATAGGGTGAGGAGTAAATTATGAGAATTGCAACGCTCCAGTCATTTAACCTCGGCCTCAATGCCATCCTCGATGCGCAGGCGTCTGTGAATAAAACACAGCAACAGGTCTCCAGTGGCCGCCGGGTATTAACCCCCGCCGATGACCCGATTGCATCGACAAAAATCCTGCAATTGCAGCAGGATCTCGCACAGCGCGACCAATACGACCGCAACATGACGGCCGCAGATAACCGCCTGAAACTCGAAGAATCCTCGCTTGAATCCATTACCGAAGCGTTAACGCGTTTGCAGGAACTCACCGTCAATGCCGGTTCGGGTACGCTCACCATTACTGACCGACAGGCGATTTCTGCAGAAATCGGCCAGCTCGAAGACCAGCTCGCTGCGCTCTTTAATACCAAAGATCCAAACGGTGAATTTATTTTTGGTGGCTTTAAAGGCGCGACGCAACCGTTTCAACAGAAAGACAATGGTCGCTACGAATACCAGGGGGATGAAGGACAGCGCTATCTGGCGATTGGTGACACAACGCGCGTTGCGACAGGCGACAACGGCAAAAAACTGTTCGTTGATGTCCGCGCCGCCAAAAACACCTTCACATCCTCGGTCAACCCGCTGAACACAGGCACGACTCAGGTAAACGCCGGGTTTGTCGTTGATGAAGAAGCCTACGGTGAATTCTACCCCGATGACCTGATCGTCACCTTTAATCCAGAGGCTGCTATTGATCCGCCGGGGCCGAACTACACCATACGCCGCGTATCGGATGGTCGTGTTGTTGATGGCATTGCTGATCGCGCCTACTCAAAAGGCGCAGAAATCGTTGCCGCAGGCATCAGCATAAAGATCTCCGGTGACCCGAAGCCAGGCGATGAAGTGCTGGCAAAATCCAGCCCGAAACAAAGCATCACAGATACCGTCTTTCGCTTACGACAGGGCCTCGATACCCTGCAAGACAACCCGACCGACTCAGCGACCCTCGACATCCTGATCGAAGATACCCTGACCAACCTCGCCAACGCCCAGACGTCCGTATCTGAAGTGCGTAGCCAGCTGGGTGCGCGCTTAAACGTAGTCGAAAATGCACGGAACCTGAGTGACGACGTGCGGCTTGTTAGCCAGGAAGTGCTGTCAGAATTGTCGGATGTCGATTTTGCCGAAGCCGTTAGCCGGTTGAGCTTGCAGACATTCCTGCTGGAAGCCGCGCAACAGAGTTACACCACCATCAGCCGATTGTCGTTGTTCAACCAGTTGTAAGTGGAAGATGCGGGAGGGATCAGGATTTTACCCTGTGGGAGTGAATCAGGGTTTTCCCCTGTGGGAGTGAATCAGAAGTTTTCCCCTGTGGGAGCGAATCAGCCGGAGGCTATTCGCGATAATCCAATCGCTATTAGCCAGGCAAGCTGGCTGAATAGCTCCCACAAAGTTCAAGTAAACCGTTTGAAGTGCTCCTAAGGTGTAGCGGTATGAGGAACGAATCAGGATTTTCCCCTGTGGGAGTGAATCAGAAGTTTTACCCTGTAGGAGCGAATCAGCCGGAGGCTATTCGCGATAATCCAATCACTATTAGCCAGGCAAGCTGGCTGAATAGCTCCCACAAAGTTCAAGTAAAGCTCCTGAAGTGCTTATATGGTGTAGCGGTATGAGGAACGAATCAGGGTTTTCCCCTGTGGGAGCGAATCAGAAGTTTTACCCTGTGGGAGCGAATCAGCCGGAGGCTATTCGCGATAATCCAATCGCTATTAGCCAGGCAAGCTGGCTGAATAGCTCCCACAAAGTTCAAGTAAAGCTCCTGAAGTGCTTATATGGTGTAGCGGTATGAGGAACGAATCAGGGTTTTACCCTGTGGGAGTGAATCAGAAGTTTTACCCTGTGGGAGCGAATCAGCCGGAGGCTATTCGCGATACCCCAATCATCACCCACAAAAAAGGCCCCCGAAGGAGCCGCAGGAACCACTCCTCAAGAAGCAGCCAAATCCATAATCCGACATAACCAATACTTAGGCATCAGATTGAATACTCTGGATTATGGCTCAAATTGTCATATTGTCAATAAAAGACCAGACTGACAGCCTCAAAGCTTCTTGATGATAAAGTCATTGCCCAGAAAAACCCCAGGCTCAATGTAGTAGCGATTGCCCAGCTTCAGCTCAAAGTCACTGATGCAATGCCCATGAAACAGATAATCGATCCCTCGCACACTATGCTCTGATCGACTATTAAAATTACTTCGCGACCAGATACACCGGTACAGCTGATCCTGATCAAACTGCTCGAAGTTATCCCAATGATCCGAAGGGAAGTCAGCATGCACGATGCCGTAGCGCACGCCCTCTCTGTTTTCGACCTCAATCGCCACGGGCAAGCGCTCAATCCGATCAAACCATGCGGGCCACTGATCGGGTGACGTATGCATTACCCAGTCACCACCATGGTTCAGCCAGGTCATACGTTCGCGACTGTTTTTGTACTTCATGCCGCTGATCATCAGGTACTCATGGTTACCCAATACGGCAAAAAACCAAGGCTCATCCAAGAGTTCCAGCGCCTCAATAGACTCAGGGCCACGGTCGATCAAATCACCAACACAGATGACGCGATCGGTGTCGGCATTAAAGCCAATATCAGCCAATTGGCTTTTCAGTTGAGTGACATGTCCGTGAATATCACCAACAACATAGTCACTGCCTTCGTTGTTAACGGGTAGGGTTAAACGGTGTGCCTTAAGAATCATGCAGAAGCCTTGCGTCCGGTGCGTCGTCTCATGCGGCCAGAAGTTGAATTATGAGGTGCCCAACGGGCAACGGCCGACAGCGCGAGTATAACGACAAACAACGACGCGTTCGCAGGAATTTGCAGATTAAAGTCCACGGTTGAATGAATCCCGATCGCCACTATGGCCATAGTGACCGAAAACCCAACGCCCTGATAAAAACGACTGTTGCGCTGGCGCATCGCCATAATGCCATTCCAGAAGGCCCAAAACACAACTATGGCTAAAGCAATCGTGGCTGGCGCTCCAAACTCCGAAGCAAACTGGGCGTAATCGTTATGAGCATTGTTGTACAAACCAAAGCTTGTAACCTCCGGACTCTTCAACGCCGGAAACGTATGAGTAAAGGTACCCGCCCCCGTACCTGTGATCGGATTATCCAGAAAAATATTAAACGTATCGCGAGTCACTTCATCCCGGCTTTCCGTTTGAGAGCTGGTCTGCTGCAAGCGCTCAGCGACCTTCTCAACCCCGAAGAAGGTTCCTACGATCGCGATATCAATAACCAGCAGGCTTCCTAACAACACGGTTGTTGCGGTGGTTTTGTTGCGCATTAAGACCAGAGCCAGCGCCCCAGCCACCATCAGGCTGGCAAAAAACGCCGTATTCCCCATACGAGAGCGTGTTAATACCAGAGCGATCACCATGATCGCGAGCAGTAACCGCAGAATGAGCTTCTTACTGAGCAGCACTTCAACCAACTGGCGTAAACGCTGACGCGCAGAGCCAAAGTAGCGTGTAGGTTCAGCCAGCAGCAGGCCTATACCTAACGCCAAAGATAATTCCATCAGCCCAGCCAGGCTGTTCCGATTCACGTAAGTGCCAGTCGCAACACCTCGATAGTGTTCCTTTTCGGCAAAGAAACCATACTCCAGACCGGTAAGTACCATAAAGGCACCATACAAAGCCTGAAACGCCGCAGCGGCAACCACCACCCACACTAACTGGCGAACACGTTGGCGGGAATCGACAAGCAACAAGGCCAAAGTAAACACAGCCGCATAGAGCAGCCCTTGTGACAGCGACATAAGAGAGTCATAAGGGCTCAATGACGTGATCGCCCACTGCACAACGACCCACAACTGAACGCACCAAATCAACACAAGTGGCAACGCACTGTGAGAAAACGCCGGTGTCACCGGTAACGCGGGTAAAGAGCGAAGACTCTGCTCGACAAGCCGACCACGAAACTCAAGACCGAGCAGCACAAAAGCCAGAGCCGAGGCCAGGTTCCAGGCTAAAGGGTGTACAGACGCTTCGGGCAAAGGCAAAAAGAAAATAAGGCAAAGAAAGGCATTCCAGCGATTCATACAAAGCGGGCTCGGGTTCAAACAAGGCCAATAAAAAACCCGGCATACGCCGGGTCTTCGATAATACTCAAATCAACACTGAATCAGACTGGGCTGACAGGCTGACCTGCATTAGCTGGTGGTGTCGGTACCACCGGAGGTGTAAAGCCGTTCGCTGGCGTCTGACCAGTCTGGCCTGGAGCCTGACCGTTCAGGCCTGGAGCACCGCCGGTGCCGTTGCCGTTGTTGCTACCAGCGCCCTGATTACCACCGGCACCGCCCTGGTTACCTGCGCCAGTACCAGCACCCTGACCAATACCTGCCGCGGCAATATCACCCGGCACACCAGCTTTCTGTGCTGCCGCCAGTACCTGGCTTTGTGTTATACCTCGTAGTGAGGCAGCCCTAGTTACAGCAGCCACAGCATCCATTTGAGAAATTCCAGAGGCCAGAGCAATATTCATCACAGCATCGAGAGACGCGCCCTCGTCTAATGCAGCACCCAGAGCGTCTTCAAGAGATAAATCTGGGTTTGCAGTCATGGCAGCATTCACGGCAGCCTCAATGGTAACACCTTCCGTCAGGAACGGTGTCAGAGCAGATTCAGCTTGTGCAGTCGACGCCATCATTGGCAGTACAGCAGCAAGTGCAAAAGTAGTGATGAGCTTACGCATGGTGGTTCCTCCGCGAAGCGTAAAATTAGAAATCGTTCGTAGTGTACGTTTTGATCAGAAGGATGCCAAGCGTCCTGAAGTGATAAAAGGCTCCGAACCTGCCATTTCGACGGGTTTGACATGTTATTTACACTAGCCCCACCATATCGCTGACATCTAATACTTAAGAGTTAGGCCGATCAGTGGCAAATTACGACATATTTAACGGTGATGCTGACGGGATCTGCTCCCTCGTTCAGCTTAGGTTGGATAACCCTCAGCACAGTACCCTCGTTACCGGCGTGAAACGTGATATCGAGCTGGTAGTAAAGGTAAAGCCGCAACCGGGTGATTACCTGACAGTGCTCGACCTCTCTCTGGAGAAGAATGCAGAAGCCGTAAGAATGGCCTTAGAAGCAGGTGCAAACGTATTCTACGCAGACCATCACCGCTCCGGTGACATCCCTGACCACACTAACTTCAATGCACACATCAATACTCAGCCAAACACCTGCACAGGCCTCATCGTTGATTACTACTTGCGTGGCCAATACCGCGAATGGGCAATCGTCGCGGCCTATGGCGACAACATAACTCAGGTCGCTGATGAGTACTGTGCGCAGCTTAAACTCTCGAGCGATCAACAATCGCAGCTGCGCCAGCTAGGCATTGCAATGAACTACAACGGATATGGCAGTTCAGTTGGTGATCTCTTCTTCCACCCAGAAGAGCTCTACAGCATGGCCGTTAAGTACAGCAGCCCCTTTGAATTTATGGCGGCAGAGAGTACCGCGATAACCAGCTTAATCACCGGATACAACGAAGATATAGCCAAAGGCCTGAGTACGGAAGCAACACGAGAAACAGACACCGCAGCCCTGATTATCCTGCCCGATGAGCGCTGGTCGCGGCGAGTGAGTGGTGTTTTAGGTAACGAGCTGACTAACCAGCGCCCTAGTCGTGCTCATGTCATTCTTACCCCTGAACATACAGGCGAACTGAACGCTCCAGTGACCTATCAAGTGAGCATTCGCGCCCCTAAAACTTCCCCACACAGTGCAGACAAAGTGGCTACCAGTTACGGCGGGGGAGGGCGCTCCGGGGCGGCAGGTATCTCTGGCCTGGCCATCAGCGATGTGGACGCTTTGTGGCGGCAAGTGCTGGATACTTATTCGGCTTACAAGTCGACATAACAATTCGACAAAACAAGCCTGACATTCGTCAACGACCGCCAATTGTCTCGCATTGGCATGTTCCAAAACGACAAAAAATCCAGTACCTTTCGCACCATTACAGAGCGCACTTCTGCTAGCAGTCGTTGCGAGGTCAAGGAAGTTGCAGGGACTCACATGAATGCGGCAGTAACAACAGACGCCATAGATTCACCCGTCAGCAAAGACGACAGGGCGCAACAAAAGCACCAGAAACCCTGCATCATCTGGTTTACCGGCCTCAGCGGCTCGGGCAAAACCACAACAGCGATCGCCCTGGAGAAACGTCTTAACGCCATGGGCAAGCACACCTACCTGATTGACGGCGACCACCTGCGCCAGGGGCTGAACAGCGACCTTTCTTTTACAGATGAAGACCGAACAGAAAATATTCGACGAGTCGGCGAAGTCGCCAAGCTATTTGTTGATGCTGGCCTGATCGTAATAGTTGCTCTTATATCCCCGTTCAAAGCCGACAGGCTCGCTGTACGAAATCTTGTAAAAAAAGACGAATTCATCGAAGTGTATATGAATACGCCTATAGAGGTCTGCGAGCAGCGCGATGTTAAAGGTTTATACAAAAAGGCGCGTAACGGAGAGATCAGGAACTTCACAGGGGTTGATTCAAAGTATGAGGAACCTGAAAACCCGGATGTTGTAATTAATAGTTCAACGGCTGAGACCAAAGAAACCGTTGATCGAGTAATTAGCGCGATCTTGTAGAAGGGGATCTTATCCCCAATGAATATAAAGTAAGAGCGCTTCTGCCATCTTGTTGGCTATGCGTGGGGAAAGGTTGATTGTAATTCTTGCGAAAGCAGGAGTTCAAAAATATGAAGGCTTTATAGTGAAGTACCAGCTGGTAACAGACCGAACAACTGCGTTGACAAAACTTGTGCTTACCGCGTACGCAACACAGTCTTATCTCTTGGCTAAGTTCGGTGTTTTCAGGGGGGGGGCGCGCAATGTGTCGATTTACGAAGATGGTTTTCGTGTATCAGGGGTTACCACACCCGCGGTATCTTCTGTCGTCCATTTTGACAATAGAGCGTTATGCTTTCTAATTGATTCGATTCCATATATTAGCTCTGGTTATGGCAGTGATGCCATTGCCAATAGCATATGGTGGGTCAAATACGGGTGGCGATTTAAGTAATTTTTAGGTGTTGATTTAGGCGGAGGGTGTATGGCACGTATTTGTATGGTTACAGAATCAATCGATAAACGAAAAGGAGGGGTTCAGGCTTGGTCGAATTTGATCAAGAGAGGTTTGGAGTTATTCTCTCCATCTACGAAAGTCAGAGTGGTAGAAACTGATGTTTCGAAGTTATATTTAAGGGAAATAATTACTTCTAATGTATTGCTGGTTATGAACGTGCGTTGTATGAAATTCATGCTGCCGATAATAGTTCTTTTGTCTTATTTTCGAAAGGTGGTTTTGGTTGTTCATGGTGATGATATTCTGGCTAAATCCAAAAAGGAGGAAGTGTTTCTTAATATTCTCTTTCATTTTGTTAGAGCTAGATATATATCGAATAGCATTTATACTCAGAAACTGTTGGAGGAGAAATGGGGTAGGACGTCTAAGGTTGTACATCCGTTTGTTGAAGTGGTGAGTGTTCCTGAACTCAAGAGGAAACAAGGGGGCGTCTTCAATATAGTGAGTGTTGGTCGTCTTGTATCAAGAAAGAATCATATCGGAGTGATTCGAGCTGTAAGTGAGTTGAATTCTCGTGGGGACGGCGAATATCAATATAGAATCGTTGGTTCTGGGCCTATGTTGAATCAAATTAATACCTTTATTAACGAGATTGATGCCGGGAAATATGTTCATTTGCTAGGAAATCTTTCGGATGACGAAAAAAATATCGAATTGAATAGGGCAGATTTGTTTGCTATGCCGTCGTTATATCATCCCGACGATGCTACAGTTGAAGGTTATGGTATGGTGTTTATTGAGGCTTCTTCTATGGCGGTCCCATCCTTAAGTGGTGATAGTGGCGGTATGCCTGAGGCGGTAATTGAAGGAGTCACAGGAGAGGTCTGTGATGGGACTGTTGAAGGTATTATTAACAGTATTTTAACTGTGGAAAAATCTGAGTATTCGGAAGAGAATATGCTGAATCATGCTTTTAAACATGATTTTAAGAAGCAGGATTTATTCTATGAAATGATATTGGCGAAGCGATAGGTGTTTTCTCGATGCAATTGAAATACTCCTGGTTGTCAATGATGCAATTGTATATTTTGATTCATGTCGCATCGGCAGTTATTGTTTCTTTGTTTGTGAGTGGTTTTTCTGCGCTGCCATATACCAGGCTTGTTTATATTCTATTGTATACTGGAGTATGCTTGGTTTTTATCTTTAGGGTCCGTGATAAGGTATATGTTGATCACACTAGTTTCTTTAGTAAGGTGTTTCTAATATATATATATTGTTTCCCTTTGTGGCTCTTTATGGGTGTGTTGGATTTTGGTTTTTATGTTATTACTGATGCTTATTATTTCTTGTTTGGTATTCTTGTTTTTTATGCTTTTTATAATTCCATTTTTTATTTGCATGATCTTTCTATTGAGAATCTTATATTCTTGAAGGGGACTGTTGTTGTTGGTTTGTTGTTGGTCTTGATCAGGTATCTATCGTTTTCTGTTCCGATGGAGGTCGTTGTTGCGTTGTCTACTTACATAGTGATCTATATTTTTCATGGTGTAAGTCAATTTTGGAGATTTATTTTTCTATTCTTGATTGTTCTTCTAGCTATGACATCAAATCGTGCTTTTTTTCTACAGGCTATAGTTGTTTCATATGTTCTCATATTGGCAAGATTTGGCGTTGTTCGAACAGTTCTGGTTACAGCACTTATGTGGTTTCTCGTCTTGTTGTCCGTCAATGTTTTTTCACACGATATTAAAGAAATGTTTTCAGGTACACCATTGGACCGTCGTGTTTCAGAGACGCTTAGTATTTTGGAAGGTAAAAGCATTGAAGAAGTGTCACTTCCACTCATGCAGCGAGAGTATGAGGCTTCTCAGGTTAGAAATTTCTTTGTTGAAAATCCCTTGTATATCATTGCTGGAAAAGGTTTTGGTGCAACTCTCGATATGAGTGCGTCAGAGGATGACTCGGTAATTGGGAGTCAGTTTATCGGTGCGGAGGATACACACAATATACACTATCTTCATTATGCCATTCTATATCGTCATGGTGTGGTTGGGTGTATATTGATTGCTCTTATCATATTGGCTTCTACTCGATTTTTGTATCGTTGCTCATGTCAGTTTTCGAGGTCTAATATAAATTTCTTGCAGATTTGGGGTTCGGCGATTGTAATTGCGATGTTTAGTTTTTCGATATTTGCTTCATCTTTCATTTTCTCTAACCCATTGTGGATTATGGGCTTGGCAGCTATGGTATATTACGAGAGGAGAGTTTTTGTATGAGGGTTGTTCATATTATTGAGCGCATAGACTCGTCGTATGGTGGTCCAGCTGTTTCATTGCCATTGTTTTTGAAGTCACTAGATAAGTTGCATGTTGACTCTGAAGTTTGGTCCGTCTCGATGGATTCCAACGTTGATAATAAACTACTACATGATTTTGGAGTGAATTTTTCTGTATTTCGTAGATCGTTTGGTAGATATTTATCTCTAGCGTTGGTGTATAAGGTACTTCTCTCTTGTGTTAAGAGAGATGTCGATATATTTCACTTTCATTCAGTCTGGTCTAGTCCAACATGGTTTGGTATGCTTTTATGTCGGATTTTTAAAGTTCCTTATATTTTATCACCGCGCTCCAGTCTTTATGATAAATCGCTTCAAAAGAGACGTGCTCTCAAGTCTTTGTTGTCAGTTTTATTTTTAAGAAGTTTAATTAGTAAATGTGAGTTTGTACATTGTACAGATGATGAAGAAGAGCGGGATGTTCTGAGGTTTTGTAATTGTCGGACGATCGTGATACCACATGGTGTAGATCTTCCAGGTGAGTCTCATCGACAGAGTTCTAGCAGTGAGGAACTAACCAAGATGGATTTTGGTCTTCGTAGTATACTCTATTGTTCACGTATACATCCCCGTAAAAATTTACATATTGCAATAGAAGCTTTTGCTAATAGTGGATTGGCTAGATTGGGGTGGAAGTTTTTCGTTGCTGGTCCGGTGGATGATAGAGTTTATTTTAACTCGATCAGCCAATATATAGATAAAAATTCACTCCACAATAATGTTGTTTTTCTGGGTATGGTGGTCGAGCCTGAGAAATCATTACTTTATGAATATTGTGATGTTTTTATTTTGCTTAGTAGTTTTGAGAATTTCGGTATGTCTATTGCTGAAGCGATTGTATCCAATTCTTATGTGATTATTAGTAAAAATACTCCATGGTCAAATTTAGAGCAATATGGGGTCGGGTGTTCATGCGAAATTGACGCTTCGGAGGTTGCCAATGCTTTGTTGGAGTATTGTTCAATAAATCAAGATCGAGAGGGAAGTCGTATAGGTGATTACGAAGGTTATATTAGAGATAATTGTATACTCTGGGACGACGTGGCTATGAAGTTTGAGTCGGAATACCGGAGGATTTATGAAAGTTAGCCTTTGTACACTTAATTATTCTCCAGAGTTAACGGGCATAGGCAAGTACAACGGGGAAATGTGTCCTTGGCTTTCTCTGCGGGGAGATCACGTCCGGGTGCTGTGTGCGCCGCCGTATTACCCAGAATGGCAAGTTCACAAGGGCTATAGTGGAGGGTGGTATTCGGTTTCCGAACAAGAAGGTGTTCAGGTAACTCGTTGCCCTCTATATGTCCCCAAAACACCGACTACCTTAAAGCGTCTGCTCCATCTCGCGTCATTTTCCATTAGCTCATCTCTCGCTTTATTTAAAGGTATATTCAAAAAGCCTGAAGTCGTCATCGTGGTTGAGCCCACACTCTTCGTTGTTCCTTCAGTTCTTCTGTTTTGCAAAGTAACCGGTGCGAAGTCTGTTCTTCACATACAAGATTACGAAGTTGATGCCATGTTCGGCCTAGGGATGGGGGGTAAACTAAGCGGTTTGTTATCCCGGTTTGCGTTTGGCGTCGAATGCTGGTTAATGAGTAAGTTCGATGCCGTTTCTACTATCTCACTCAGTATGATGGATAAAGCCAGGGAGAAGGGGGTCTCTGACGATCAGCTTATCTTCTTTCCTAATTGGTCAGATACAGACTTTGTTAGTCCTGCCGTTGATGGCTCAGCGCTTCGTCATAGCTGGGGCGTTAAAGAGTCAGAAAAGGTCGTTCTTTATTCTGGTAACATTGGCGCCAAACAGGGACTTGAGCTGGTTATAGAAGCTGCTAAGCGATACATTTCACGCACTGAGGTGAAGTTTTTTGTTGTAGGTGCTGGGGCTTATGTAAAACAGCTTCAGGCACTGTCGTATGACGCTGGTTTGACCAATATTACATTTAAGCCACTGCAAGCCTGGGAAGATGTCCCGGCTATGCTGTCGATGGCCGATGTACATCTGGTTATTCAGCGTAAGGGCGCAGCTGATGCGGTTTTGCCATCTAAGTTGACGAATATCCTCTCCGCTGGAGGCAATGCAGTTGTTACTGCGGAGAGCGATACGGAGTTGGGCCGATTAGCTGAGCAATACCCCGGTATATACACCTGCGTTGAGCCCGAAGACATCGATGCTTTTTGTGAGGGGCTTGATGTTGAGCTAGGCAAGACTGGAACCAATACAGTCGCGCGTAAGTACGCAGAAGAGAATTTAAATAAAGACGCCATATTAAGTCGTTTCCGTGAGAACCTTCTTAATCTGGTGGGCAAAGAAATTACTGAAAATTAGGGACGATACAATGTCTACTCCAAACACGAAAAAAGTTGCACTCATCACCGGCGTTACCGGGCAAGACGGCTCTTACTTAGCAGAATTTCTGCTGGAGAAAGGCTACGAAGTACACGGTATCAAACGTCGTGCCTCATTGTTTAACACAGAGCGTGTTGATCATATCTATCAGGACCCGCACGAAGAAAATGTTAACTTTCACCTTCACTATGGTGACTTGACGGATACGTCTAACTTAACTCGTATTCTTCGTGAAGTGCAGCCAGATGAAGTATACAACCTGGGTGCACAGTCTCACGTTGCTGTTTCCTTTGAGTCGCCAGAGTACACCGCTGATGTTGATGCGATGGGTACACTTCGTTTGCTTGAGGCGATTCGCTTTTTAGGCCTTGAGAAGAAAACCCGCTTCTATCAGGCGTCTACTTCTGAGCTGTATGGTCTGGTGCAGGAGATTCCGCAGAAAGAGACCACACCTTTCTACCCGCGTTCTCCATACGCCGTCGCAAAAATGTACGCGTACTGGATTACGGTAAATTACCGTGAGTCATACGGTATGTACGCCTGTAACGGCATTTTGTTTAACCACGAGTCTCCACGTCGTGGCGAAACCTTCGTTACCCGTAAGATTACCCGCGCTCTGGCTAACATCTCTCAAGGTCTCGAGAAGTGTCTGTATCTTGGCAACATGGATGCACTCCGTGACTGGGGCCACGCCAAAGACTACGTACGTATGCAGTGGATGATGCTGCAGCAGGACACCGCGGAAGATTTTGTAATCGCTACGGGTAAGCAGATTTCTGTTCGTGAATTTGTTCGCCTGTCCGCTAAAGAGCTGGGTATTACACTGCGCTTCGAAGGCGAAGGTGTTGAAGAAGTTGCCATCGTTGAAGCGATTGAAGGCGACAATGCCAAAGCTCTTAACGTTGGTGACACTATCGTTCGCGTTGATCCTAAATACTTCCGCCCTGCAGAAGTAGAAACCCTGCTGGGTGATCCTTCCAATGCTAAGAACAAGTTGGGGTGGACGCCAGAAATCACCGTTGAAGAAATGTGTGCTGAGATGGTTCAGAACGACCTCCAGAAAGCGAAGCAGCATGCCCTGCTAAAAGAGCATGGCTTTGATGTCGCTGTTGCGATTGAAAGCTGAGCCTCAGGCAGGGAGAGACGTAGAGCTATGAAACGCATATTCGTTGCTGGCCATAAGGGAATGGTAGGATCAGCCATCGTTCGTCAACTGTCAGAACAAAACGACGTTGAGCTGATTGTGCGTGACCTCACTCAGCTCAATCTTCTGAATCAGGCTGAAGTTCAGGCGTTCTTCGAGAACGAAAAAATTGATCAGGTGTACCTGGCTGCAGCTAAGGTAGGGGGCATTATTGCCAACAATACCTATCCAGCGGAGTTCATCTACGAGAACCTCATGATCGAATGCAACATCATTCACTCCGCACACCTGGCGGGAGTGAATGACCTGTTATTCCTGGGTTCATCCTGTATTTATCCCAAGCTGGCCGAGCAGCCAATGTCCGAGAGCGCTTTGCTTACCGGCACTCTGGAGCCGACCAACGAACCGTACGCAATCGCCAAGATTGCTGGCATTAAACTCTGCGAAAGCTACAACCGTCAGTACGGTCGTAACTATCGCAGTGTTATGCCAACGAACCTGTACGGTGAAAACGATAACTTCCATCCGGATAACTCCCACGTTATTCCTGCGTTAATGCGTCGCTTTCATGAAGCCAAGCTGAATGATGTGCCCGAAGTCGTGGTGTGGGGCACTGGCAAGCCAATGCGAGAGTTTTTGCACGTGGACGATATGGCTGCGGCCAGTATCTTCGTGGCGAACGTGAGTGATGAAATCTATCAGTCATGCACTGAACCTATGCTGTCGCATATTAACGTGGGTACGGGTGTGGACTGCACTATCTCAGAGATGGCACACACCATGGCGGAAGTGGTTGGCTATAAAGGCAAAATTACCTTTGATACGACCAAGCCAGACGGTGCACCGCGTAAGCTGATGAATGTGGATACGCTTAGGAAACTGGGTTGGACGTACAATATCGAGCTGAAAGAAGGTCTAGCCAGTACGTATGAGTGGTTCTTAGAGCATCAGGATGATTTTCGTGGTTAGGGTATGCTGTAGGGTTCGCGAATAGCCTCCGGCTGATTCGCTCCTACAGGAGCCCGCCAGTAAAGAGAGGCGTCCGTGATTTATCGTATTCATCCTGATATCGGCAACTACGGCCTGGTTTGCCTTGACGGTGATCAGGCAAGAGAAGCCTTAGGCGAGGATACCGATTTTCATATTGATGAGAGTCCGATTGCTTACGAGGATAGTTGGAATACGATGGTAGTGGGGTTTGGTGATGCACTTGGCAGCAAAGTTAAGCCAGTTCCCGATTTGTCGTGGAATGTAGGCAAACTCTATTTGAGCCCTAAAGCCTGTAAAGTATTGGAACCTATTGTCTCTCTGCATGGTGAGTTGTTGCCGGTCACACATGACGCAGGTGAAGGGTACCTCTTTAACTGTCTGAAAGTTTTAAGCCCCGTGAGAGAGTTGTCAGTTCACTCCCCGTTGACGGGTAACTTTTCTATTGTCTTCGATGAAGATTCTGTATCTGAAGTGATCTTTAAATCAGAGATCGATTTTGATGCGTTATTCTGTAGTGAAGAGTTCAGGGCGGTCGTGCTTGATAACCACCTGACCGGCCTATCTTTCTCAGAGGATTTGGGAAATCCGTATCCTGAAGAATTAGGCATGCGCGAAAGTCACTGATGTGAAAATAATATGAAGTTCTTAGTACGAGGATCGAATGGCAAAGCAGTGGCTAGACCCGGATACATTTAAAACCATCGTAGACACCACGCCTTTGGTGTCTATCGATTTGCTGGTTCGTAATGCGGATGGGCAAATTCTTGTCGGCAAGCGCGTTAACAGACCAGCACAAGGCTATTGGTTTGTGCCCGGTGGTCGAATTCTTAAGAATGAACGTATCACGGACGCCTTTGCCCGCTTGACCGAGGCAGAACTTGGCATTCGCCTGGATATTACAGCGGCGACTTACCTTGGCTTATACGAGCACTTTTACGACGACAGTATTTTTACTGACGGTGGTGACAATATAAGTACCCACTACGTGGTGAGCGGCTTTGAGGTCGTGTTGCCAGCAGGGTATAGTTCGCTCCCATATGAGCAGCACAATGAGTATCAGTGGCTGTCGGAAGAAGAATTTAAGTCCAGCGAGCGTGTACATATTCATAGCCGCTGGTATCTGGATAAAGGAAAGGGTTTTCTATGATTCCTGTGATTATGGCCGGTGGGTCCGGTACTCGTCTTTGGCCGCTGTCCCGTACTGCGTTTCCTAAGCAGTTTTTGTCGTTGGGTTACGACGAGACCATGCTACAGCAGACGGTCTCTCGTCTTGAGGGTTTAAACACCACTGACCCAATCATTATTACGAATGAGAACCACCGCTTTTTGGTGGCTGAACAGTTGCGCCAGATGGGGCAGAACGCTTCGATTCTGCTTGAGCCGGTCGGTCGTAATACGGCGCCAGCGATTGCTCTGGCGGCGTTTCAGGCGTTAGGTGATAGCAAGACCAACCAGGGTGAAGCTCCGATTCTTCTGATTCTGGCTGCAGACCATGTGATTAAAGACACTGCTGCATTTCAGGCCGCTGTTAATAAGCTGGAACCTGCAGTTCGCGACGGTAAGTTTGGCACGCTGGGGATTGTGCCGACTGAACCTGCAACCGGGTACGGTTACATCAAAGCGGGTGCTGAAACATCAGGCTTATTCACTGTAGAGCAGTTTGTTGAAAAGCCAGACGCAGAAACGGCTCAGTCTTATCTGGATGCCCAGTGCTACTACTGGAACAGTGGCATGTTTATGATTCGGGCTGATCGTTATCTTGAAGAGCTTAAGCGTCATCAGCCAGCGATGTACGCTGCGTGTGAAGCGGCGATGGCGAGTACAGAGCAGGATTATGATTTTGTTCGTATTGATAAAGAGGCCTTTATTGCCTGCCCGGATGACTCTATTGATTACGCCCTGATGGAACCATTAACGGCCGACCCAGCGAACTCTCAAGTGGTTGTTGCGCCGCTTGATGCGGGTTGGAGTGATGTCGGTAGCTGGTCTGCACTGTGGGATATCGCCGATAAGTGTGAAGACGGCAACTCGGTGCTGCACGCAGGCAAGGGCGAAGGTGAAACGATTTTGAAAGATACCCGCAACTCGCTGATCAGTACGTCAGATCGTTTGGTGAGCACGCTGGGTGTCGATGACCTCGTCATTGTTGATACCAAAGACGCCTTGCTGGTTGCTCATCGCGATAAAGTGCAGGACGTTAAGAAGATCGTCGCTCAGATTAAAGAACAGGGCGGTGGTCAGCATGAGTTCCACCGTGAGGTGTATCGCCCGTGGGGTCGTTACGACAGCATTGATAATGGCGAACGCTATCAGGTGAAGCGTATTACCGTGAAACCGGGGGCTAAGTTGTCGGTTCAGATGCATCACCACCGTGCGGAGCATTGGATTGTTGTCTCTGGTACGGCGAGCGTGACCAATGGTGATAAGACCTTCCTGGTGACTGAGAATGAGTCGACGTATATTCCGATTGGGCAAGTGCATTGCCTTGAGAACCCGGGGAAGGTTGACCTTGAGATGATTGAAGTTCAGTCGGGGTCTTACCTGGGTGAGGATGATATTGTTCGCTTTAAGGATGTGTACGGCCGGGCGTGATTGATGCTTTGTCTGGGATGGCTATCGCGAATAGCCTTCGGCTGATTCGCTCCCACAAGGGTGTTACAGGCTGGTTTGCTCCCACAAGGGGTTACAGGCTGATTTGCTTCTACAAGGGGTTACAGGCTGATTTGCTTCTGCAGAGGTGAGCTAGTTTGTGGGAGCTATTCAGCCAGCTTGTCTGGCTAATAGCGATTGGGGTGTTGCCGGTAGAGGTATCGCGAATAGCCTTCGGCTGATTCGCTCCCACAAGGGGGTACAGGCTGATTTGCTTCTACAAGGGGTTACAGGCTGATTTGCTTCTACAAGGGGTTACAGGCTGATTTGCTTCTGCAGAGGTGAGCTAGTTTGTGGGAGCTATTCAGCCAGCTTGTCTGGCTAATAGCGATTGGGGTGTTGCCGGTAGAGGTATCGCGAATAGCCTTCGGCTGATTCGCTCCCACAAGGGGTTACAGGCTGGTTTGCTCCCACAGGAATTTACAGGCTGATTTGCCCCTACAAAATTTATTTATCTGAAGCTGGATTCAATGATTACTCTTCAAACAAATACGATTCTCGCTGAAAGCGGCGTTGCTTTCGGTACTAGCGGAGCACGCGGCCTGGTCGAGCAGTTTACTCCAGACGTCTGTGCAGCCTTTGCTATTGCCTTTCTTGAAACGGTAAAAGCGGAGTTTCAATTCGGGGCAATGGCGATAGCGATTGATAACCGTCCCAGCAGTTATGCAATGGCTCAAGCCTGCGCCGCCGCCCTGAAACAGAAGGGTGTTGATACGATTTATTTTGGCGTAGTGCCTACACCTGCGCTGGCTTACGCGGCGATGGAACGCGATATCCCAAGCATTATGGTGACAGGAAGTCACATACCGTTCGATCGCAATGGCCTTAAGTTCTATCGCCCTGACGGCGAGATCACTAAGGCAGACGAGCAGTCCATTCTGGGATTGTCAGCGTCGTTTGAGTCTCTCGGTGAGCTAAGTGACCTGACTACCCATGGTGAGGCCGCCCAGGAGTATGTAGATCGTTACTTATCGTTGTTCGATACGCCGTTTCTAGAAGGTAAGCATATCGGTATTTATGAGCACTCCAGTGCTGGCCGTGATTTATATCAGCCGATGTTTGAAAAGCTCGGCGCTCAAGTGACGCCGTTAGAACGCAGCGATGAGTTTGTGCCCATTGATACCGAAGCTGTGTCGGAAGAAGACCAGAAAAAAGCACGTGACTGGTCTGCTCAGTATGGCTTCGATGCGATTTTCTCCACTGATGGTGACGGCGATCGCCCGTTGATCAGTGACGAAAAGGGCAATTGGTTGCGGGGTGATATTCTCGGATTGCTGTGTGCGAAACAGCTGGGTGCTGAGGCGCTGGCGATTCCGGTGAGTTGCAATTCGTCGGTTGAATCATCGGGTGCTTTTAAGCATGTTGAACGCACTCGTATTGGTTCGCCGTATGTGATTGCCGAATTTGAGAAGCTGAGCCAGAAGTTTTCGTCAGTTGCGGGCTTTGAGGCCAATGGCGGCTTCTTACTTGGGTCAGACACTGAAATAAACGGTCAGGCTCTTAAGGCTTTACCAACCCGCGACGCTGTGCTTCCAGCCATTATGTTGCTTTCTGCGACCGCAGGCGGCAAGACAGTTTCAGAGCTTGTAGACGAGTGCACAGTGCGTTTCTCTGCGAGTGACCGGATTAAAAACTTTGCGACCGAGAAGAGTAAGCAGATTATTCATTCTTATACCGGCAATGAGGCTGCTCTGTTAGCCCAGTTAGGGCTCGAAGGCGTTACCGTCGAGAGTGTGGATACCACCGATGGCTTAAGAATGAACCTGACGGGCGGTGATGTTGTGCACTTGCGCCCATCGGGTAATGCTCCTGAATTGCGCTGTTATGCCGAGGCCGCTTCTTCGGAGCGGGCAAAAGCTCTGGTAGAGCAAGTGTTGGGGCGGGTTCCAGGCGTTCAGGTTTAGCTATTTGCCGGTTTTTGCGACTGGCTGTCATAATTAACGTGATACCATTCGCAGGTTTACTTTTTACCGTTACACAGAGCTTCTGAAGGCTTTGGTTCAGGGATTATTGAAATATGAAAATCGCTATTGCCGGTACCGGCTATGTAGGTCTTTCTAACGCTATGCTGCTGGCGCAGCACAATGAAGTGGTTGCTGTGGATATCGTGCCTGAGAAGGTCGAGATGCTGAATAACAAGCAATCACCTATTGTGGATGCTGAGATCTCGGACTTTCTGGCTAACCGCGAAATTAACTTCCGGGCGACGCTTGATAAGAGTGAAGCCTACTCTGGTGCGCGATTTGTCGTTATCGCTACACCGACCGACTATGACCCGGTAACGAATTACTTCAACACCCGCTCGGTCGAGAGTGTGATTGCCGATGTGACGGCAGTGAACCCGGATGCCGTGATGGTGATTAAGTCGACGATTCCGGTGGGCTATACACAGAAGCTGAAAGAAGAGACGGGTTGTGAGAATCTGATTTTCTCGCCTGAGTTCCTGCGTGAAGGTAAGGCGCTGTACGATAACCTGTACCCAAGCCGTATTATCGTCGGTGAGCAGTCTGAGCGTGCTAAAGAGTTTGCTGATTTATTGCTGCAAGGCGCGGTTAAGCAGGATGTCCCTGTGCTGTTTACTGATGCGACCGAAGCTGAAGCCGTTAAGCTGTTTTCAAATACGTATCTTGCGATGCGTGTGGCGTACTTTAACGAGCTGGACTCGTACGCAGAGACTCATGGCTTGAATACTCGCCAGATTATTGAGGGTGTTGGCCTCGATCCGCGTATTGGCAACCACTACAACAACCCGTCGTTTGGGTACGGTGGTTACTGCTTGCCGAAAGATACCAAGCAGCTACTGGCTAACTTTGAAGACGTACCTAGTAATATCGTGCGTGCAATTGTGGATGCCAACAGTACCCGTAAAGACTTTATTGCGGATTCTGTGATTCGTAAGAACCCGAAGGTCGTGGGTATCTATCGCCTGGTGATGAAGTCTGGGTCGGATAACTTCCGTGCGTCGGCGATTCAGGGCGTGATGAAGCGCATCAAGGCGAAAGGTATTGAGGTTATTGTGTATGAGCCAGTGCTGGAAGAAGAGGATTTCTTCAATTCGCGGGTGGTGAATGACCTTGAGGCATTTAAGGCCGAGGCGGATGTGATTATCGCCAACCGTTTGTCGGATGATATTCGCGATGTCGAAAACAAAGTGTATACGCGGGATCTGTTTGGTAACGACTGAGACTTCGCGTTCCGAATGAACGGATAAGTACGTTATAAGCGGTTTATGCCGCACCATATTCATTTGCGGGGCATTATATTGCAAAGCAAGAATCAGCTATTTGCCACTGATCATTTGAAAACCGGACTAAGAGAACGAGCCGTGAAGAGCGCGGGGATTACTTTGGCTGCTCAGGCTATCAAACTGATCTTACAGTTGGGCTCAATAGCCATACTCGCCCGTTTGTTGCAGCCGTCAGACTTCGGTTTGGTTGCGATGGTTACCGTATTTACCGGGCTGGCGCTGCAGTTTATGGAAGGAGGGCTCTCCATGGCAACTATCCAGCGTGATCAGATTACTCACGCTCAAGTGTCCAACCTGTTTTGGGTAAATGGGACCCTGGGTCTAGCCTTGTGCTTGCTGGGAGTTCTGATCTCGCCGTTGGTTGCCATCGTATATGATGAACCCCGTCTGACTTTGGTGATGGCTGCTATGAGCCTGACTTTTTTGATTGGCGGCCTATCGGTACAGCACGATGCGCTGTTACGCCGGCAGATGCGATTTAAAGCAATCTCGTTGATCGATGTTGTGTCCATGGCGACCGGTATAATCGCGGGTATAACCGCGGCCTATAATGGCCTTGAGTACTGGGCCTTGGTAATCATCCCTGTTGGTACCATGGCAACAAAAACTATCATGTGTTGGTTGACCGCCCGCTGGGTGCCATCGATGATGAGCCGAGGCTCCGGTGTACGGCCACTGTTAGGGTTTGGGGCGAACCTGACTGGGGCCAACTTTATTGGTTACTTGGCTAACAACATTACCCCATTTGCTGTCGGTTATATTGGTGGTGCCCAGATATTGGGGTTTTTCAATCGGGCTAATACTTTGACTTCTATCCCGTCGTCGCAGTTACTTCCACCAGTTATGGCAGTGATGCAATCAGCACTAACAAGGGTCAAGGATGAGCCAGATCGTTTAAGAAATGCAGCTCTATCGCTGATGACCAAGATAGCAATGGTTACTATGCTGGTTACGATTACTATGTTTGTAACGGCGGATTGGCTTATCGAGCTATTTCTCGGTGACGGCTGGTATGAGGCTGTTGAGATTTTCCGAATTTTGGCGCTTTCTACTATCGTTACTCCAATAACAACTTTTACGGCGATAGTAATGGTAGCAGCAGGGGAGGTAAGAGCGTTACTGCGTTGGAAGGCTATTACGTTTGCTATCCTAGTCATTGCTATAACCATCGGATCATTCTGGGGAGTCATCGGGATTGTGTTGGCGCACACCCTTTCTGGGGTCTTTATAAGAATGCCTGGCTTCCTTATATATTCGAGCAGATATCAGCCGATAGGGGTGATTGACTTTATTCAATCATTGCTTCCTGTATTTTTGAGCGCAATGGCTACTTTGGTATTTGTTATGCTTTTCAGGAGTTATTTTATATTTGAAAGTGAAATTATATCAGTCTTGTTTTTCTCCTTGATTTGTTTAATTCTATATGTATCAGTTTTGGCGCTATTTTCTAAAACCCGTTCTGAAATCATAAATGTTGTGGTTTTATTAAGGATTCTATTGAAAAAATTACTCTAGGAATATGGGGGAGGCTTTATGAAGTTGCTTGTAATTGGAATAGATGGCGGTACAAAAAGCATAATCGACGGTATGCCGATGCCATTTACACAGTCTTTGTTTAAGGGGGCAGCCTCAAAGAAATTAGAGGAAGATCTAATTAGTAGAGGCTGGGCAGAGGCATTAACAGGTGAGCATGCGTCAACTAATAAGGGGTTTTACCTTATGCCCTGTTCTGACGGAAGTTATGATTTTTCCGCATCATACTCTAAAGCAGACATGGTATCAGCCAGTTCAAGCGAAACTTTATGGAATTATCTGAGTAAAAATGACGTTTCAGTCGGTATTGTTAACGTACCAACGACAGGGCCTGTAGATAACGTTAAAGGATTCATGGTCGCTGGCGGTGGTGGAGGAATAAAAGCTACGGGCGAGGTACCAGACGGAATGGTGTACCCTCCGGCATACAAGAAAATGCTAGAGGAAGGCGGCTATGTTTTCGATGTTCGTCTTCCAGGGGGAGAAAAAACAGTCTCGGAATTTTTGAAAAAGATTAGCAGAGCCGAACGTGTACAAAGAGATATATTTATTAAGCTTGCACAGATGGAAAAACCCGATTTTGGATTTCACTGTTTTAGAATTACAACAGAAGTACAGTATCTTGCTCGCTATGAGATAGAAAGATGCATAAAAAAGCTGAATGATTGCAAAAGCAAAGGTGGGGAATTTAAGGTGGATAATGAAATTCAGCGGGTTGTGATTGAGCATTACAGGGAGTTGGACGAATCCATAAAGTCGATCTTTCAAAAGTTAGAGCCTGAAAGTTACATGTTTATTGGGGATCATAGCACTGCACTATTTAAGTATGAGGGTAATGTTGATGTTTGGCTCAGTGAGAAGGGCTATCTGAGAACGCTTTCGGCAGCTGAGGTTTTCGTAAGACGGGGTAAGCGTTTTTTAGAACGTAAGCTATTAACCAAGTTACGGAAGAATAAAAAGCCGAAGGCGAGTTTAATTAGACGCCCAATTACCCAGTTTTCCAAGAGGAATAGCTTGGCTTTTGGGACTTTCTATGATACGGGTAATTTTGCGGGGATATTTATCAACGATTATCAGCGTTTCGGTGGGCCAGTCAAGGGAGCTGAGCAAGTAAAAGCTTTGGTTAATAGGATATGTGAGGACTTTAATGTCGATCCTGTGTCAATCAAATATGGCTTGGAAGCGAGGCCGTATCGAGAAGAGCATGAAGGCGCGCCATTTCAACATTTGATGCCAGATATTAAGATTCATAAGCCAGATACCATATATTTCTCCTCTAGAAGGTGGCAGTTCATAAATGAAAATCCAAATTTTAAGCCGTTAAGCCAAAGTTTGGATGGAATTAGTTATCCCCATTCAGGTGCTAAAGGAAGCGATCCGCTCTTCGTTTATAGTAAGGATCTCGAGCAGTTGATTAAAGATGATGATCCTCGCGATCTCAGGCTTACTTATCGAATTATTACAAGATTTTTCACTAGGTTAGCCTGAATGTATACTTCTAGAATTGCCATACTCACCCAACCCTTAGGCCATAACTACGGTGGTCTGCTTCAGGCCTATGCCCTGCAGACTTACCTTAAGAAGCTGGGGTGTGAAGTTGAGACTCTTGATCGACGTCAGGTTATCGATGTACGTGTTTTAGCGAAGCTTTACTTTAAAGATATTGCGAAGTTGTTACTGGGTAGAATTAAATCTTTACCGACGGCCGGGCGTGAGGCTCGGGTTTTGAGTGCGCTAGCAGATTTTCGAGAAAAAAGGTTAGCTATGTCGCCTGGGATTCTAAGTGAACAGGAGGTTCGCAGCTATTATCGACAGCGGAATTTTGATGCTTTTATTGTGGGTAGTGATCAGGTCTGGCGGCCACGCTATTCGCCAAGTATTTTAAATTTTTATCTGGACTTTCTTGATGACATCAAAAGTCCGGCAAAGCGTATTGCGTATGCCGCTTCGTTTGGTGTAGACGATTGGGAATACTCTAGTGTACTGACTGAAGAATGCAAAAAATTGGTTCAGAAGTTTGATGCGGTATCTGTAAGGGAGTGGTCGGCTGTCGAGTTATGCCGTGATAATCTAGGTGTGGCGGCACAGTGGCTGATTGATCCAACACTGCTTTTGGAACCAGAGGATTATGAGCCTTTAATTGCTGAGGGTGAAGAATGTCTTGATACAGATTATGTACTTTCTTATGTACTTGATCCCGCGCCTGAGAAGAGGATTATTGCGGATAGCGTGGGACAGTCTGTCGGAACCGGCGTGTTCTCCATCAAGCCCGAACTTTCCATTACGCAAGTGCGTGTAAAAGACACAAGTAAATGTCGGTATCCCAGTATAGAAAGTTGGTTGCAGGCCTTTCATAATGCACGGTTTGTTGTGACTGACTCTTTCCACGGTACTGTGTTTTCGATTCTGTTTAATAAACCGTTTATAGCCATTGGTAACTCTGCGAGGGGAATGGCGCGATTTGAATCACTGCTATCGCAGTTTGGGTTATCTGAAAGGCTTGTTGAATCCATGAGAAATGTAACGCCAGAGTTGGTTCATTGTCAGATTCAATGGGATACCGTAAACGAGAAGCGAGAGGCCCTAGCAGGTGTCGGGCGTGAATTCCTGAAAACTAACATTTTAGGTGGCTGATTGCATGTCTGTATCTCCTGAGGTTTCTATCATTGTTCCGGTATTTAATGCAGGAGAAAAGCTGGTTCGGAGTATTGAGTCACTATTAAACCAGACCTTGAAAGATATTGAGATCATCATAGTTAACGATGCGTCCACTGACGATTCCGGCGTAGTAATTGACCGGTTGGCGAATGACAACGCGAAAATCATTCCGGTGCACTTACCAGAAAATAAAGGTGTTCATGAGGCACGTTTGGCGGGCTTGAAGGTGTCTAAGGCATCTTGGATCGGTTTTTTGGACGCGGATGACTTTGCCCGCGCAAAGATGTTTGATGGGATGCTATCCGCTGCTGAAAGCAATGATGTTGATATTGTTGTATGCGGTTCCGATCGTGTAACACCAGAGCGTAAAGTGATTGCCCCTAAATTAAGATTTCAACGCTCAGCAAAGGTAACATCTGATGTTTTTGAGCGTTTTTGTGCGTTTGATTTTGGAACTGGGATGCTTTGGAATAAGCTGTTTAAAAGGTCAGTAATTGAGCCTTGGTTTGATTTGCATTTTCCTTGGCGTCAAAGTATCAATGAAGATCTTCTGTTAAATCTTGGATGTTTTTACAATGCAGATTCTGTGTACTTGCTAAATGAACAATTGCATGAATATGTACTTGTCGATTCTAGTGTAACAACCCAAATGGAAAACTGTTGGGCTTATGTAGAGACATATAGAGCTTATGCATTGGCTGTTACATGTTATAAAAGTCTAGGTAAGGAAGCAGTTATAAATATTATTGATATGTATCGTACACAGATTAGTTGGGGTACTTATCATGTCGAAAGCGCTGCTCTGCTTGAGGGGTATCAAGAGCAGTTGCAAGAAGCGACGATCTTGCTAAGTAAAGAAAATCCACACGCCTTGGCTGAAATTGTTGCGAGACCGAAGAATATGACTGTCAATGGGCGGTTGGCGCTAAAGTCACTTTATATTTCGATAAAAAATCGACTGAAGAATTTTTTTTGAGAAGTACCCAGAAACTTTAACTCTATTATCGAGGTGTGAACATCGACGTTTGCCAGGAGCAGAGGTAACTGCTAATAGTCTCTGGTTGATAAGCTCCTGCAGGAGTGGTTACATAGCCCTTGTAGGAGCTCAACGCGAAGCTTGAGCGATAGATTTCGCGAATAGCCTTCGGCTGATTCGCTCCCACAGGGATGGAGCAAGCCCGCTGATTCGCTCCCACATGGGTGGAGCAGGCTGGTTGATATTCTCCCACAGGGAATTAGACAGTCTTTGTGGGAGCTATTCAGCCAGCTTGCCTGGCTAATAGCGATAGGCTTCGCGAATAGCCTTCGGCTGATTCGCTCCCACATGGGTGGAGCAAGCCCGCTGATTCGCTCTCACATGGGTGGAGCAGGCCCGCTGATTGCCTCCCACATGGGTGGAGCAGGCTGGTTGATTTTCTCCTACAGGGAATTAGACAGTCTTTGTGGGAGCTATTCAGCCAGCTTGCCTGGCTAATAGCGATAGGCTTCGCGAATAGCCTTCGGCTGATTCGCTCCCACATGGGTGGAGCAGGCTGGTTGATATTCTCCCACAGGGGTGGAGCAGGCTGGTTGATATTCTCCCACAGGGGTGGAGCTGGCTGGCTGATTTTCTCCCACAGGGAATTAGACAGTCTTTGTGGGAGCTATTCAGCCAGCTTGCCTGGCTAATAGCGATAGGTTTCGCGAATAGCCTTCGGCTGATTCGCTCCCACAGGGATGGAGCAAGCCCGCTGATTCGCTCCCGCATGGGTGGAGCAGGCTGGTTGATTTTCTCACACAGGGAATTAGACAGTCTTTGTGGGAGCTATTCAGCCAGCTTGCCTGGCTAATAGCGATAGGTTTCGCGAATAGCCTTCGGCTGATTCGCTCCCACAGGGATGGAGTAGGCTCGCTGATTCGCTCCCACATGGGTGGAGCAGGCTGGTTGATTTTCTCCCACAGGGGTGGAGCTGGCTGGTTGATTTTCTCCCACAGGGAATTAGACAGTCTTTGTGGGAGCTATTCAGCCAGCTTGCCTGGCTAATAGCGATAGGTTTCGCGAATAGCCTTCGGCTGATTCGCTCCCACATGGATGGAGCAAGCTGGCTGATTTTCTCCTACAGGTTTTTAAAGGTCACGCGACCTCAACAAAACACATATCAAGGAAGATATATGTACAAAATCTCTCACCACGGCGCGGTTGATGGCGTCACGGGTTCTTGCCACCGGCTGACGCTGGATTCTGGCGACGCCATTCTTATTGATTGCGGTATGTTTCAGGGCGCTGAGGGCGAGGCCATTTCTGAAGGTCTGGCCAGGGGCGAGTCGCCCATCGATTTCGATATATCGAGGGTTAGGGCGTTAGTCGTCACTCACTGTCACATTGATCACGTCGGGCGTATTCCTTATCTGATGGCGGCGGGTTTTTCTGGCCCTATCTACGCCACTGAAGCAACAGCTCAATTGTTGCCCCTGGTGTTGGAAGATGCTCTGAAGGTCGGTGTTACCCGTGACGAGTCTCTGATTAATAACTTCTTGCGTTTGCTGGATAAGCAGTTGATTGCTGTGCCCTTTAAGGAGTGGTTCGTTCCTGCTTCTATCCCTGCGCTGCAACTCAAGTTTCAGCGCGCAGGGCATATTCTTGGTTCTGCGTATGTTGAATGCGCTGTGGGTGAGAAGTTACGTGGCTCAAAACGTGTCGTGTTTTCGGGGGATCTCGGGGCGCCGTATTCGCCACTACTGCCCGCGCCTAAGTCGCCGTATCGTTGCGATGATCTGGTGATTGAGAGTACTTACGGTGATAAGTGCCACGAGGGCAGGAGAACCCGTCGACAACGTTTGCAGAAGACGATCGAGCGCTGCCTCAAGAATCGGGGTACGGTTCTGATTCCGGCATTTTCGATTGGGCGCACGCAGGAGCTGCTGTATGAGATCGAGGAGATCATTCACCGGGCAACACACAAGTCGACAAATGACGAGCAAGCAGCCCTGTGGGAATCTCTTGATATCATTGTCGATTCTCCATTAGCTGCTGAATTCACAGCTCACTATCGGTCTTTAAAGAGGCTTTGGGATGCCGAGGCAAGGCAGCGCCTCCGATCTGGCCGGCATCCTTTGTCGTTTGAGCAGCTGACTACCATCGAATCTCACCGGGAGCATGTTCAGACCGTCGAATATCTGGCCAATACGGGAAAGCCAGCCATCGTGATTGCCGCAAGTGGCATGTGCGCAGGTGGACGGATGATGAACTACCTGAAGGCTTTGTTACCCGATAAACGCACTGATGTTGTGTTTGTGGGGTATCAGGCTCAGGGGACACCGGGCAGGGACATTCAGAAGTACGGCCCGCGAGGTGGGTATGTCTACCTGGACGGCGAGAAAACAGACATTCGGGCGGGTGTGTATACCTTGTCTGGGTACAGTGCTCATGCGGATCAGAAGGATTTGCTGAACTTTATTAAGCGTATGCGCTACCGCCCCAAAACTGTACGCATTGTTCATGGTGATGATGAGGCGAAAGCCGCGCTGAGGAGTAAGATTCAACGCCAATTTACTGATTCTCAAGTAGTTATTCCGTGACAATTCATTTCTTTGTCATGGAATGCCTTTAATCTGCGTCATCTGAAAATTGTGCAATTGCGACAAAGTCGTTCACGAATCGTACGAATAGAACGATTGTCACTCGCCTGACGGTAACTTTACCCATACGGGGGATGGACACTTTCAGACCCCCGTCACATAATTCACATAAAGTTACGTCACGAATCACTATGTGGCGCAAAAAAAGGAATTCGTAGTCAGAGGTAGTTATGACGAAACAAGGACTCATCCGCTCGAATGAGAACTCTTTTGGAGTTCTTTATCGTGTCATAGACCTTTCCATCATTCTGATGACCCTGTTCGTCTGTGTGATTGGCTACGAGATTACTCCGCACATTGGCTACCTGACAGCGGGCCTTATTGCTTCAATGAGCTATCTTCTCGTGGCTGAGTCTCTGGAGGTTTACCGCTCCTGGCGCGCTGCGACGGCGCTTCGTATGATCACAGTGACTTCGTCTGCCTGGGTGCTGGTTGCCACTGGTCTTATTGTCCTGGCATTCTTTGCCAAGGTCTCGGAGGATTTTTCTCGCCTCGTCATGGGGACCTGGATGGTAGGTGCTTTAGTTTTTCTGAGTACCTGGCGCCTGATTTTCAGGCTTTTTCTCAAAGAGATCCGGTTGCGCGGTTATAACACTCGCCGGGTTGCCATTGTCGGTGTGAATGAAGCCGCTATCGAAATGCGCAAGCAGATTGATCGGAGCCCAGAGCTTGGCTATCAGTTCTGGGGCTTCTTTGATGATCGTTGTGATGAACGGATCATGGCTGAATACGATGATGTCGAGCTGATGGGAACCATCGACGAACTGATTCATCTCACTCAGTCGGGTAAGTTTGAAGTGATCTTTATCGCTCTGCCGCTTAAAGCCCAGGTACGCATTGCTGAGATTCTGGAAAAATGCGGTGACACAACGGCATCTGTTCACCTTATCCCTGATTTCTTTACGTACAATCTGCTGCATGCCCGCCTGAGCGAGGTTGGCCACATGCAGACGCTGAGCGTGTACGACTCGCCTATCTTTGGCATCAATGACGTTCTTAAGCGGATGTTCGATATTATCTTTTCGTTGGCTGTGCTTACTGTGATAGCTATTCCTATGCTGGTTATTGCTGGGGCTGTGAAGTTCACTTCTAAAGGGCCGGTTGTCTTTAAACAGATTCGTTATGGACTGGATGGTCGTCGGATTGAGGTCTGGAAATTCCGCAGTATGACGACCATGGATAACGGCGATAAGGTGATGCAGGCGATCAAAGGCGATGCGCGTATTACCCCAGTTGGTGCCTTTATCCGCAAGACGTCGCTGGATGAGTTGCCACAATTTATTAATGTTTTGCAGGGTAGTATGTCGGTGGTTGGCCCTCGGCCTCACGCGGTTGCGCACAACGAAGAGTATCGGAAACTGATTCCGTACTACATGCTGCGCCACAAAGTGAAACCAGGTATTACCGGCTGGGCACAAATCAACGGTTATCGCGGCGAAACAGATACGCTGGATAAGATGGAAGGGCGTGTTGAGTACGATCTGGATTATATCCGTAACTGGTCGTTGTGGATGGATGTGAAAATTGTCGTGCTGACCTTCTTTAAAGGGTTTGTCGGGAAACACGTTCACTAGATAATGAAGGCAGAAGCACAGCGGTGGCCAGCCGTGTTGTTTCTGGTCTATGCCATCGGATTAATCGTGTTAAGTGCGTGCAAGTCGGCTGAGATTGGCTTAACGCAGATACACGGGCTGGAAGCCTGGCTCGGTGGCGACAAAAGCATGCATTTTACATTGTCGGCTATCTTGGCCGTATTGGCTTGTTTTGCATCGGAACGGGTGTTAGATTTAGCGCCAATTACGCGTACCATTGGCGTTTGTTGCGTGCTGGTAGCAGCCTTGTCGCTGGATGAAGGCCTTCAGTACGTTCTGGCCTCACGGCGTTTTGAATTGCTTGATCTTGCATTCGGATCATTGGGGCTACTGACAGGAGCATTGGGGTACTTGTCAGTAAGGTTTGTCTGGTCGAGATCTAAACCGGCCTGACTTGCTCGCAACCTGGCGAATGGATGGCAAATGGATACTGAGGCTTTGCCTGTGCAGAGTCTTGATTTTTAAGGGGAATACTATGAAGTCTGTAAAAATACCGCTCAGTGTTGCTGTAATGGTCGCCAGCTTTGGCGCACAGGCAGTTGAGCCGCAGGGCATTCTACTCGATAGTGGTATCACTTTACTGCCCTCCGTTGCTATATCCGTACAAGACAACGACAACGTTTACCTGCAACCTGAAGAAACTCAGCAATCGTCCACTGTAACTCGTCTTTCTCCAGCGGTTGCCGTTGCTGCCGATTTAGGTCAGACCCAACTAGCGTTAGGCTTTGCTGCCGAGAAAGGTACCTATTCTTCAGATGAAGACGATAACTACACGGATACTCGGATCAATGTCGGCGCTGATTTCGAAATGACTTCCCGTCATGCTCTGGCATTGAGTGCACAGGTGAACTCTCTGCACGATGCTCGTGGTGCGGGTACTACCGAGGGTTCGGCAGCTCTTGAGATCAAAGACCCTGATGAATACGACGAAGACATCTGGGATGCTGCTTTCACATACGGTAGCGCCAATGCGCTGTTCAACATGACCTTTGGTCTGAACCGTTATGAAAAAGAATACCAGAACAACCTGAACGTTGCTGCGACCGATAACCGCGACCATGTTAAAACAACGTTGAGTGTTGATACCGCGATTTACGTGAGTGATCGAAGCAACTTCCTGATTGATTTGAGCACAGCAAATATTGACTACAACGAAGACAACATCATCACCGAAGGTCGTGAAGGTAGCCTGACCAAAGCGCTGGTGGGTATGTCTTACGATCTTACAGGTAAGCTGAGTGGTAGTGCCAAAGTGGGTGCTGCGCAACGTAACTTCGATTCAGACGACGTTGATTCTGATAAGACGTTAAGTTGGGAAGTTATGGGAGTATGGACGCCTCGCACCTACTCAGCGATTACGGTGTTCACTTCTCAGGCATCGAACGAAGCGAGTAGTGTAGGTAACTACATTGATACTAAATATTCGATGGTTAGTTGGAAACATGAGTTTTCCGAGTTCTTTTCCCTAACTACGGATGTCTCGCTTGCGAGTGATACCTACTATAACGAAGTAAATAATCGAGAAGACGATACCCTGTCCTACAGTATAACCGGTACCTATTCCCCAGCTAAGACCCTTGATGTTTATGGCCGTATTAGGCAGGCCGAGCGTGATTCGTCAGAAGCTGGTCTGGACTATGATCAGCAGGTTGTAACTCTGGGCTTGAAGCTCGCTATCTGAATGTCACGAGTGTAGGGGCGCGATATAGGCTCCTATACTGATTTGATTTTATAGAAAGAGAACCACCATGCTGCGCCTTCTGAGCCTGCTTTTAGTCACTTGTTCGCTTAATGTACTTGCTACCGAAAATGCCTACCGCCTGGGTGCTGGTGACCTGATTTCTATCAGTGTCTACGATGAGCCCGATCTGAGTCTTGAGTTAAGAATTGGACTGTCTGGCACAGTATCTTACCCACTGTTAGGGGATATAGAAGTCACGGGGCTGAGTCCTAAAGAGCTTGAAATAAGGCTTGTTGAGAGGCTTAGAGGCCCTTATCTTGTCGATCCTAGTGTGACGGTCTCTATTATGGAATACAGGCCTTTTTACGTTACAGGCGAGGTACGTAAACCTGGCAGCTATTCCTTTCATCCAGGATTGACAATAGACAGAGCGATTTCCATTGCGGGCGGCTTAACTGAGCGTGCCTCTAAAAACAAAATATTTGTCGTGCATGATTTGAGCGTCAAGCAGGTAGAGTTAGATGGTGGGCCTTCTATTAAGAAGAATCGGGCTAACATAGCTGACGTTGTACGACCTGGAGATGTAATTACGGTTGAGCAAGGCTTCTTTTGATTATCAGAGAATGCATCATGTACCAGGAAACACTATATGAATAATCAGTCTGGCGTTGAGGTTGTTAACCTCACGCACTATTGGCAGGTCGTGCGCCGGCAATTGAAGAAAATTGTACTCTTCAGTCTTGTAATTTCTGCGATCGCTGCCCTTGTCGCTCTTGTTTTGACCCCTTTGTATCAAGCAACCGCAACGATTATGATCGAAGCTGAGGAAGCTAAAGTACTTTCCATAGAAGAAGTATATGGACTCGCGAGCCAGAGTGATGAGTACTTCAAAACGCAATTTGAGATCCTTAAGTCCCGAGAGTTGGCTCGCCGTGTTGTTAAAAAAATGAAGCTTACCGATGTAGCGGAGTTTAATCGCCACCACCCGAGCAATAAAAAATCTTTCTCGCTGAGAGAAGTGGTGATGGGAGAGGGGGAACCCGCAACCGAAGAAGATATTATCTCCGATACCATTGACACTTTGATGTCGGTAATTGAAGTTTCACCCATTCGTAAAACCCAATTGGTTAAGGTGTCGGTTGAAAGCAAATCTCCTGCACTGGCCGCCAATATTGCCAATGAGATCGCAAACCAGTTCATTGAGAGCCAGTTAGATGCAAAAGTCAAAGTAACACAGCAGGCTGCGGGTTGGCTGACTGACAGGCTAGGAGGCCTCAAGGCTAAACTTGAAGAATCAGAACGCAGGCTTCAAGAGTATCGGGAAGAGAATAACCTCGTAGATGTTGAAGGCGTAAGTACACTGGTTGCAAAAGAGATTGATCAGATTACTGAGAAACTAGTCGAGGCGCGCTCCCAGCGGCTCGAGCTTGAAGGGACGTATCAACAACTGGTGGCGTTGGGTGAATTGACCTTCGAGAACCTTTCGAGTTTGCCAAGTATCATCAGTAACCCCGTTGTCGTTAATCTGCGTGATGCAGAGACTCAGGCCGAACTGAAAGTTTCTGAACTGAAAAAGCGCTATGGTCCGCTTCATCCTAAGATGATCGCTGCGGAATCTGATCTCGAGGCGGTTCGTGAGTCTGTTTTAACGCAGATGAAGCGGATTGCTACATCCATTGAAAGTAAGTATTTGGTGGCAAAGGCAAAGGAAACGTCTCTGCAAATTGCATTCACCCATGCCAAATCGGATGTTAAGGATATTAACCGTACGGAGTTTATGCTTAACGAGTATCAGCGTGAAGTTCGCACGAACAAACAACTATATGATGCTTTTTTCAGCCGTATCAGTGAAACCACAGCAACAGGCGATTTACAAACCGCTAATGCTCGCGTGGTTGACCCTGCTGTCGAACCTGCTTCACCTGTAAAGCCTAAACGTAAGTTGATAGTGTTGCTGGCATTAGTCGTGAGCGGAATGTTTGGCGTGGCTCTCGCGCTACTGTTGGATATTCTCGATTCAACCATCAAGAATCTGGACGATGTTGAGCGTAAGCTTGACGTGCCTATGCTTGGGCTGTTGCCTCTGGTAGGTAAGAAGCATGATGCGGGCGATGCAGAGCAGATGGTGCGCGCTTTTGTTGGTGAAGGGATGGATGGATTTCGTGAATCTGTTCGTACCTTGCGCACTGGGCTGACACTTGCCAGCATGGAGCAGCCTGCGTCGGTTATTCTGGTGACCTCATCGGTGCCGAGCGAAGGTAAGACGACGACATCAACCAATGTTGCTGAAGCTTTTGGGCAGATGGAAAAGACTCTATTGATTGACTGCGACATGCGTCGTCCGTCGGTTGCGAAGAAGTTAGGGTTGGCTCCGAATGTTCCGGGTCTGTCTAACGCGGTTGCTTACCCGGATATGTTGGATGAATGTATTCAGTCGCGCCCAGAACTGGGTATTGATGTTGTGTCTGCCGGACCGATTCCTCCTAACCCACTCGAGTTGCTGGGTTCGAAGAATTTCCGTGACATCCTCGATACACTCCGTGGGCGTTATCAGCGGATTATTATTGACTCTGCACCTATGCAGGCCGTGAGTGATGCCTTGTACTTGTCGACTCTGGTAGACGGTGTTGTCTATGTTGTTAAGGCGGATGCGACGAAAGACAAACTCGCACAGGATGGCTTGAGTAAGCTTGATAACAATAATGCCCGCGTGCTGGGTGTGGTGTTGAATCAGGTGAATATTGATCGCGAAGCCAAATACGCTGATTCCTATGCGGGCTACTACGATGTTTACGGATATTCATCGAAGTCTGTTCAGGGGTAATGGGGCGTAACTTGATAGGTGGGTCACGAGTAGCGGGTGTTATTTCTCGCTATTGGTGGCTTATTTTATTCCCCGCTTTATTCGCGGCCTACTTAGCGTTGGTTTCTTTGCTGACTGAGTTAGGTAAAGCCTCGGATACGGACTCCGGAACCAGTCCGTATTTTGAATCTGCGTTGACACTCGCCCCCTGGCACTCGGATGCTGCTGCTTCTTACGCTTCTTATTTGCGAGCTTACGCTGTGACGCTTCCATTGGGTGCTGAACGTGAGGCGCTTTTCGAAAGAGTGCTCGCACTTTACGAGCGGGCGATGGAAGGTAGGCCCCTTTGGCCTTATTACCATCTGGGGGCGTTTGATGCGGAGTACCTTCTTAACCGTTCAGCGGAATCGATTCAGGCTCGCTTCGATCGGGTTACGTCGCTTGCGCCTAACGAACGAGGGTTAGACCGAAATCTACTTGAGTTGTCTCTCTATAGTTGGAACAAGTTACGTTCAGACCAGAAACAATGGGTAGTACTACGCCTCCAGAAGACCCAGGGCACGATCCGGCGGGACATGCTGGACATCATCAAAGAGCTTAAAGCCTACAACCTCAACCTGTGTACTGAGATGCCCTGGAAGCTCGTAAGGCGCGCTTGCCAGGAATAGTTTTCTCTTTTCTACTCTCTGTCTCTATCGATTAATTCTGACATGGCACACTGATTGCTCAATCTCATGGATATGAGTTAAAGCGTCAGGAGTTTGACTATGTTCGATGGGAAAAGCATTCTGGTCACGGGTGGCACTGGGTCATTTGGCCATGCTTTTGTTCCGATGACGCTTGAGAAGTACAACCCGCGCCGGATCATTGTGTTTTCTCGTGATGAGATGAAACAGTGGGAGATGGCGAAGCTCTTCGAGGGTGATCCCAGGGTTCGTTTCTTCATTGGCGATGTGCGCGATAAAGACCGTTTGTATCGAGCCTTAGATGGCGTTGATTATGTGGTGCATGCGGCGGCGACAAAGATTGTTCCGATCGCTGAGTACAATCCATTTGAGTGTGTAAAAACCAACATCAACGGCGCGATGAATGTGATTGATGCCTGTATCGATCACGGTATCGAAAGCTGTGTGGCGCTCTCTACGGATAAGGCCAGTTCTCCGGTCAATCTCTATGGTGCGACTAAGCTCGCCTCGGATAAGTTGTTTGTGTCGGGTAATGCGTATTCGGGCGAGCATGGCACCAACTTCTCGGTCGTGCGCTACGGCAATGTGATGGGTTCGCGCGGGTCTGTGATTCCTTTCTTTCAGTCGATCAAGGAGTCGGGTGTGCTACCGATTACCGATGATCGAATGACACGCTTTATGATCTCTCTTGAGGATGCGGTTAAGCTCGTCTGGCATGCTTTCGAAGACATGATTGGCGGTGAAATCTACGTGAAGAAGATTCCGTCGATGAAGGTAACGGATCTTGCCCGGGTAGTGGCCCCGGAGGCCGAACAGAAGGTCGTAGGCATCCGTCCGGGCGAAAAGCTGCATGAGCAGATGATTGGCAGTGAGGATTCGTTCCATACTTATGAGTATGACGAACATTTCAAAATTCTGCCGAGTATTAACGGTTGGGACCATTGCCCTGAGCGTATAAAAGACGGCAAGCTGGTACCCGAAGGCTTTACCTATTCAAGTGATAATAATTCAGAGTGGATGACCGATGCTGAGCTTCAGCATTGGATTGAGCATAACCGGGATAGAATCGGGAAGATTTAACTATGATCCCATACGGGCGCCAGAACATTACGAGTGAGGATATCAAAGCGGTCACTGAAGCACTTCAGTCTGACTTCCTGACTCAGGGCCCGGCCGTACCCGCCTTTGAATCCGCGGTTTGTGATGCCGTTGGTGCGGCGTTTGGTGTAGCTGTTAACAGTGCTACCTCTGCACTTCATATCGCTTGTCTGGCCTTAGGAATCGGCAGGGGAAGTCGAGTGTGGACCAGCCCGGTAACCTTTGTTGCTTCTGCTAATTGTGCTCTCTATTGCGGTGCTGATGTTGATTTTGTCGACATCGATAGCCAGACCTACAACCTCAGTATCGAGGCTCTGACCGAAAAGCTCGTTGAGGCTGAGCAGGCGGGTACTTTACCTGATGTGCTTATCCCCGTTCATTTAGCTGGCCAGTCGTGCGATATGAAGGCCATCGCTGATCTCGCGAAACGTTTTAATTTCAAAGTCATAGAAGACGCTTCTCATGCGATAGGGGCAGATTATGCCGGTTTGCCGGTAGGGAATTGCCGTTACTCTGATATTACTGTCTTCAGCTTTCATCCAGTAAAGATTATTACGACGGGTGAGGGCGGTATGGCAGTGACTCAGGATGAGGAGCTGGCGAATACTATGGCGCGGTTGCGCTCGCACGGCATTACCCGTGATCCAGCTTTGATGACGCGCGAGCCCGATGGTGATTGGTATTACCAGCAGCAGGAGCTTGGTTTTAACTATCGCATGACGGACCTTCAGGCGGCCTTGGGCGTTAGTCAGATGCAGCGCCTGAGTCAGTTTATTGAGCAACGACGCGCACTGGCTGAACGATATTTTTCGCTATTGAGTAGCCTGCCGGTGACGTTGCCGTACCAGGCCGAGTGGTCAGCATCGGCCTGGCATTTGTACATACTGAGGATTAAACCTGATCTGATTGAGAAATCGCAGAAGCAGGTATTTAAGGAACTCCGCGAGGCGGGCATTGGCGTTAATCTGCATTATATTCCCGTACATTTACAGCCCTATTACGCGGCGCGTGGATTCGCGATGGGGGACTTCCCAGTGGCAGAGAAATATTACACAGAAGCGATCAGTATCCCGTTATTTCACGGAATGACAGAAGAACAGCAGAACACGGTGGCTAACGTTTTGGAGGACGTTCTGATATGAGTCGGATCGCTGTGATACCCGCTCGCGGTGGCAGTAAGCGGATTCCACGAAAGAATATTAAACATTTTGCGGGTAAACCGATGATCGCCTGGTCGATTGATGCAGCGATTCAATGTGGATTGTTCGACCGTATTATTGTTTCTACCGACGACGATGAAATTGCCGAAATAGCGCGCACACTCGGAGCTGAAGTGCCGTTTATCCGCCCGGCGTATCTGTCGGATGATCATACCGCTACGATTCCGGTCATTGCGCATGCGATTGATGCCTTGATCGATGAAGGCGAAGCCCCTGTTGATGTTTGTTGTATCTACGCAACTGCCCCCTTTATTTCAGCGGATGATTTAGAGGCTTCTTACAAGCAGTTTAAGCGTACAGACAGCATGTATTGTTTTACCGCAACGGAGTTTGCGGCGCCGATCTTCCGCTCCTTTCAGGTAGAAGATGATCATTCTGTCGAGATGTTCTGGCCAGAAAACTTTGAAAAGCGCAGCCAGGATTTACCGGTGGCGTATCACGATGCCGGACAATTCTACTGGGGCCACGCCAAAGCCTGGATGGATGGCGATCTTATTTTTGCGCCGCATTCTCAGGCGTTCGTCATTCCTCGATGGCGGGTTCAGGATATTGATACTCCGGATGATTGGGCGAGAGCAGAACTGATGGCTCCGGCAATTCTGGGGTAATGCATGAAAATTGCGTTTCGTTGCGATGCATCAGAGAGAGTAGGTACAGGGCATGTAATGCGCTGCCTGACTCTGGCGCGTGCAGCCATGACGCAGGGGCATGAGATTTGCTTTTTCGTTTCTGATATCGATGCTGCTCTTGAGAAGCGAATCAATGCGACTGGTATCCGGATTATCAGGCTTCCTTCGCTGGAATATGGCTGTCAGCAATCATCGGTAGCAATCGAAGCTGAATACGAAACAAGTCAGCAGGAGACTGAGGCCCAGTGCTTTTTACGTACAGTGGCGGGCTATCAGCTTGACTGGATCGTCGTCGATCATTACGGCTACGGTGAGCCATGGATCTCTGCAATTAAACGCGCGGGCTATTGTTTGCTTTTAATCGAAGACTGGCCGCACCGGAAAGTCAGTGCTGACTTACTTCTCGACCCACGCCCCGGATCGATTGCTGGGGATTATAGAGACTATATCAAACCAGAGAATGTGCTCTCCGGTTCTGATTTTAATCTGATTCGTGAAGAGTTTTTCCATGAGCCCTGTCAGCCTGCTGGAAATGTGCAGCGTGTTTTACTTAACCTGGGTGGATACGACTATCGTGGTTTAAGTGCTGATATTCTCGATGCATTGGCTAACGAAGACTTCGCTGGTAAGTTAAGTTTTACCGTGCTTTTGAGTCAGTCATCTCCTGCATTTTCTCGTATTCAGTCTCATATGCAGAGCGCTCAATATCCATTTTCTGTGAACTTAATTGAACACTGCGACGATATGGCAGGCCTGTATCGCACTCATCATGTTTGTATCGGCGCCTCAGGAGGTTCGCTGTGGGAACGTATCGCTATGAGATTGCCTACGGCACTGGTGATTGTTGCTGATAATCAGAAACCCCAGGCCAGTTATGCAGAAGATAATGGCTTAGTAAAAGTTGTAGCAGACTACTCTGGCACAGCTGGCAGTTTTGATGTCTCTGCGTTCAGAAGTCTTGTTGAGTCTGATGAGGTGCGTCAGAGTATGCAGGATCACTCGTCTGATCTGCTGAGAAGCGATGGAAGTAAGCATGTTATCAAGGCCGTGGAAAACACGAAGCCGGAAGGCCTGACTCTGCGTTCCGCGATAATGAGTGACATACGGGATTTCTATCGTTGGCAGAAGCAACCCGGAGCCCGTCGTTTTTTCCGTACGCCACAACTTCCACGCTGGTCGCAACACAGGCGATGGTATCAAGGTGTTATGTCTGACCCTTCGGTTAGCCTGTATATCGTTCTTTTCAAAGGAGAGAAGGCGGGCTACGTGCGAGTGGATGGCGCTGTAACTAGTTCTAAAAGTAGTTCTGTAGGTAGCTCTTTAGGTAGCTCTTTAGGTAGCTCAGAAGTATCTATCCTTATCAGCCGGAACTTTCGCGGGCGGAAGCTTGCTGTTAACGCATTGAAAGCGCTTGTAAGTCGTTATCCCGAAACACGTTTTTGCGCCGATGTTGCTCCCGGTAATTTTGCCTCGCGGAAAGTATTCAAGCGAGCGGGCTTTCAGAAAACAGGAGGACGTCGCTATGAGTACTGATGTTGCGTCTGCATATATTATTGCGAGCAATAAAGAGTGGCATCGAACCTCGTTTGAAGCTTTGAAGGAAGAGTACGAGGGCGACTGGTACTGGGTATCGACGCCTGATGAATTGCTCGAAGCTGTCACGGAGATAGAGTCTCCGCGTTATATATTTTTCTTGCACTGGAGCCATCATGTGCCCGAAAGCGTATGGGCGCAGCATGAGTGCGTGTGCTTCCATATGACGGACCTGCCCTACGGGCGAGGTGGCAGCCCACTACAGAATTTGATTCTTCGCGGTCATCAGGAAACGGTGCTGACTGCGTTCCGAATGGTCGAGGCTATGGATGCCGGGCCTGTTTATGCGAAACGGGGCTTATCCCTAAGTGGCACGGCAGAACAGATCTATCGAAGAGCCGGGGAGTTATCGACGGATATCATTCGCTCAATGATTGCTGAGCAACCTGAACCTGTAGATCAGACGGGTGAAGTTGTTGTGTTTAAACGTCGCACAGCGGAGGAGAGTGAAATTCCGGACGGTGCTTCTCCTGAGATACTTTATGATTTTATACGGATGCTGGATGCCGATGGTTACCCTCATGCATTCAGCCGTTCTGGTCAGTACATTCTGCGCTATACGGATGCCGAATTACATGAGGGTGAACTGAAAGCGAGCGTTGTTATTTCTTTAACAGGTTCAGAAAGATCAACATCCGAAGTAAAACAGAGAGAGAAGCCATGACGTTTTCTATTTCAGGCCGAAAGATAGGCGCCTCTTTCAAGCCGTATATTATTGCTGAGGTGTCTGCTAATCATAACGGCGATCTCGCAAAAGCGTTGCAGACCATTGATGCGGCCGCTGATGCAGGGGCCAGCGCAGTCAAAATTCAGACTTACACTGCAGACACCATGACCATCGACTGCGATTTACCCGACTTTCAGATTCATGGTGGTTTGTGGGATGGCTACAAGCTTTACGACCTCTACAAGTGGGCCGAAACGCCTTATGAATGGCATAAGGCCATGTTTGATCATGCAAACGCGCGCGGTATTACTTTATTTTCTACGCCTTTTGATGAGTCGGCTGTTGAGCTTCTGGAGTCATTAGGTGCCCCCGCGTACAAAGTCGCGTCGTTTGAGTTGACTGATATCCCATTGATTCGCTGTATTGCAGCCACCGGTAAACCTATGATCATGTCGACGGGAATGGCGAGTCTGGAAGAGGTGACGGAGGCCGTTGAAGCTGCGCGCGCTTCTGGTTGTACTGATCTGGTGTTGCTGCACTGCATCAGTAGCTATCCAGCGCCGATGGAGCAGGCGAATATCCGCCAGATGGCCACCCTTGAGAAAGAGTTTGGCGTTACTGTTGGGTTGTCTGATCATACGTTAGGAACCGTCGCGTCGGTGGCTGCTGTCTCCTTGGGTGCGTGCGTTATCGAGAAACACTTTACCCTAAGCCGGGAAGACAAGGGGCCGGACAGTGAGTTCTCTATTGAGCCACATGAGCTTAAGCAGTTGGTCGAGGACGCAAATAATGCCTGGGCAGCACTCGGAAATGACGCTTTTACCCGACAGAAAGCCGAAGAGCCGAACCGCCGATTCCGTCGATCTTTATACTTTGTGAAAGACCTGCCCGCGGGCCATATTGTCAGCGAGAATGATATCCGTCGTATTCGTCCGGGCTTTGGTCTGGCGCCTAAATATTATGATGACGTTATCGGCCGTACGCTCAGTGACTCAGTGAGCCGGGGTACACCCGTGCAATGGGAGGCGTTTGATGAGTGAGATTGTGTTGGTTGTGGCTGCTCATCCGGATGATGAGGTGCTTGGTTGTGGCGGCACTATTGCGAGGCATGTTGCTGCGGGTGATCAGGTTCATGTTTTGTTTATGGCGGATGGCGAAGCCTCGCGTGAAGAGGCTGATATCAGGCAACGCCGTTTGGCCGCAAACAATTGCGCCGATGCGCTGGGAATTTCAGAACGAATTTTTTTAGACTGGCCTGATAATAAATTGGATTCTGTGCCACTACTGGATGTTGTGCAGAGTCTTGAGCCACATATCCGTCGCTTAAACCCTTCGATTATTTATACCCACTTTTCGGGCGATTTGAATATCGATCATCGAGTGACGGCTCAGGCGGTCATGACCGCATGTCGTCCCCAGCCGGGCTCTTTGCCTGCGTTAAAACGCATTCTTTCTTTCGAGGTGCTTTCCAGTACCGAATGGTCGATGAATGAAGTCTTTGCACCGAATTATTGGATAGATATAAGCGACACCCTTGAGAAAAAAATGTTGGCACTCGCACCGTACGATTCAGAGATGCGTGAGTACCCACATACCCGTTCATACCAGAATGTGCGTCAGTTAGCTGGACTTCGGGGAGCATCGGTTGGTGTGGAGTATGCGGAAGCCTTTGTGTTGTTGCGGGCGGTAGAGAAGTCCGTATGACGACGCCATTGTCTGTCCTTATTGTTGGATGTGGACGAATCGCAGGTGGGTTCGATGAGAAGCGCGCGCCGGAAGAGTTCGCACTGTCGCATGCCGGTGCTTACAGTAAGCGAACTGATGTTGTACTCGCGGCTTGCGTCGATCCTGATATTGAGATTGCTGAGAGGTTTGCAGAACGTTGGTCTGTCAGTGAAGCGTACTCGGAATGCGAAGAAATACCTGCTGAATGTGACTTCGACATTGTCAGTATCTGTACTCCAACCGCCGTGCACAGTAGCTCGATTGAGGATGTTTTTCGCTTCAGACCGAAAGTCATATTCCTTGAAAAGCCTGTGTCGACCTCTGCTGAAACCAGTCAGAGATTGCTGGATAAATGCAGGCAGCAGAATATCGCCTTGATTGTTAATTACAGCCGCCGTTGGGATTCAGTGCTGGCTGAGCTTAAAAATGGTCTGAAAACCAAGAGTGCAGAATGGCCGGGTTCGCTTAAAGCGGTCACCGCGGTGTACAACAAGGGCATACGCAATAACGGCTCTCACCTTCTGGACTTGTTGGCGGGTATGGTCGGCGTGCTGAGCCCAGAGTGGGCTGCGGTTCGCCCTGGCAACGTACGTAAGGATGATCCTGATATCGATATGGTCCTGATGTCTGATCGTGGAATACGCTGTTCTCTGAATAGTACGGACTCGGATGATTTCGCTCAGTTTGAGCTGACGTTTCTGACTGATAAAGGCGAATTCCGTATGCTTGATGGGGGACTTCGCTGGAGCGAACGCAGGGTTGAAGAAAGCCCGGAGTTTTCCGGCTATAAGCGTTTGGGTAACGAAATTGGACGCTCCGGTGGATATCTTCCAGTGATGGAAAAAGCCATATCTGAAGTGATAGACCTCGCACTGCTCAGTCAGTCTGGCCCTTTTGATTATCGTGCTGCGGAGCAGGCGGTAGAAACGGAACGTTTGATAGAACAGATTCTGGAACGAGTACATGACTAATACAAACGAATTACTGGATGCCATGCGTTCAGAAACCCTCGCTCTTGAAGGTGGAGCGCCTGTTATTACGCACGAGTTTCCGCGCTATAACAGCCTTGGCAAAGAAGAGCAGGATGCTGTGCAGAAAGTTATGGAAAGTGGTGTTCTGTCTCAGTTTCTGGGTTGCTGGCACGACGATTTTTATGGCGGCAGCAAGGTACAGGCGTTCGAGGCGCAGTGCGCTGAGTACTTTGGTGTTAAGCACGCTATTACGGTCAACTCCTGGACCTCAGGTCTGATCGCTGCGGTCGGTGCTCTTGATATCGAACCGGGTGATGAAATTATCGTAACGCCATGGACTATGTGTGCCAGTGCGACGGCCATCCTACATTGGAATGCCATCCCGGTGTTTGCAGATATCGATCCGAAAACATTTAATCTTGATCCAGAATCGGTGCGGAGAAATATTTCGGAAAAAACCCGGGCTATCATGGCAGTCGATATTTTTGGCCAGTCGGCCGATATGGATGCGCTTCGAGCCATTGCTGATGAGTTTAATCTCAAAATTATCTCCGATACCGCGCAGGCACCCGCCGCGCAGTACAAAGGAAAATGGGCGGGCACCCTGGGGGATATTGGTGGTTATAGCCTGAATTACCACAAGCATATTCATACCGGTGAGGGTGGTGTCGTTGTTACCAACGATGATGCACTTGCCGAACGTGTCCGCTTGATACGCAATCATGCTGAGGCTGTCTTGCCCGACCGGGAGGCTATGCCGATCAATAACATGCTTGGTTATAACTTCCGCTTGGGAGAAATTGAGTGCGCGATTGGTATTGAGCAGTTGAAGAAGCTAAATGGGCTGGTCGAGTCCCGTCGCGCTCTGGCCGAACGATTGGCGGCGGGTATTTGTGAGCTGCCGGGGCTGTCAGTGCCGTATGTTGCCGATGGGAATACCCACGTGTACTACGTATTTCCACTTCTGGTCGACCCGGATATCACAGGTGTCAGTAAATTTGAGATTGCTGAGGCATTGAAGGCAGAAGGGGTGATTCTGGCGACGCAGTATCAGAACCTGCATCTTTTGCCTATGTATCAGCAAAAAACTGCTTACGGCAGCAGCGGCTTCCCATGGAGTGCTGATTTCACACGGCAGGATATATCCTACGAGAAGGGGATATGCCCGGTCGCAGAGGATATGAATGACCGTACGTATCTGGGGTTCGGTATGTGCACTTATGATCTGACCGAATCGGATGTTGATCTGATTATCCGTGCTTTCCATAAAGTGTGGGCACACAAGGTCGAGATGAGTCGGTAAGGCGTAACGATGTTCAGTAATGACTTCAAATCCATACTGCCGATTGAAAAGGATGACTTAAAAGTCTGTCTTTTTACTCTGGATGATATTTCAGAGCGGTATATTGGCTGGTTGAACAATAAGGAACTGGTCAGGTTCAGTAATCAGAGATTTATGAATCATGACGAAGCCAGTTGTCGTGAGTTCTTTGATTCCGTAAGCCGGAGTAACTCGGTATTTCTTGCTGTGAAGCATAATGTTCACGGCCATATCGGCACGATGACGGTTCATTTCAATCAACGCCATGGCACGGCTGATATGGGAATCCTGATTGGTGAAACCTCGGCTCCCGGCGCTGGTTCTACAGCCTGGTTAATGGTGATGGATAAGGTGCTCTCGTTGCCTGGTTTGCGTAAGGTGACTGCAGGCACTCTGGGCTGTAACAAGGCGATGCTGGGGGTTATTCGTAAGAGTGATATGGTCCCGGATGGTATTCGTGTACAGCATGAATTAGTTGAAGGCGTTGCTTTCGATATGTTGCATTTCGCCAGATTCTCCTATGACTGATTTTCCTGCGGGGCGTTGTGGCATTGTCGCTCACGATGCGGGTGCGGCCAATCAGATCCTGCATTGGATTACGGCAGGCGAATTTTCTGATATCGATATCACGCTGTCATTACATGGTCCTGCTCAAATTATTGCAGAACGACTTGGCCTACTGAGTCGTTTCGATAGTATCGATGATGTCGAAACCCTGATTCATAAAGTGGATTGGGTTATTTGTGGCACAGGCTGGGCAACGCAGATTGAGAAGAGCGCGATGTGCCTTGCCCGCCAATATGCAATTCCTGTATTCGCAGTGCTGGATCACTGGGTGAATTATCGTCCGAGATTGAATTATCAGGCTGACGATACAGCTGATGTTGATGAACTATGGGTTGTAGATGAGGAAGCACGTTCCTTAGCGGCTGTGGAGTTTCCGGGTACCTGTATACGCGCTATGCCCGGAAGGTATCTTGAGTGTCAGATCGCCGATATTGGTTTGCCCTCAACGCCAGAACAGGTTCTGTTTTTGATGGAGCCCGTGCGAGAGCAATGGGGCGATATACATACGGATCAGTCTGCTTTTCTTAAGCCGGGTGAATTTTCAGCCTTCGAGTTTTTTCTTACCGCTCTTAAAAAGACCGATGCTAACGTCGGCGATATTGTGATTCGCCCTCATCCTTCTGACCCACCCGGTAAGTACGACACTCTTACTGAGTGTGTAGATTTCAGAGTTTCTGTAAAAATGGAAGAGTCATTATCGCATGCGATCTCAGAGGCGACGTATGTTGTCGGATTAAACAGTTACGCGATGGTGGTGGCGTTAGCCGCAGGACGCAAGGTCTACTGTGCCTTGCCACCGAATGCGCCTGCATGTGTGTTACCACATGCAGGTATTATTGATCTCCGAAACGAATCATTCGGCGTATAGATGCTCGTTAGAAACGATATCGTTGCGAACCCAAGGGTCTTCAGAGTCTGGGTATTGCTTTGACGTAATACTGTCGTAATGGGCTGGTAGATCTTCGAGAAATTTCCCAAAGTTACTTTTCCATTCAGTGATGAATTTGTCGCGACTGGCTTTATTTTCGATCGAAAGTGAGTGGGCACAGCCGATGTTCAGGTAGTGCCAGATTGAGCCGCGTATGAAGTATGCGGTCAGGCCATACTTAGGGAAGACCTGTTGCAGTAGATTAAGATTGATTGTGTGGCATACACGGAACACGTCTTCAGGTTCGGTCGATTTCAGAGAATTTAAACACACACTGAATGATCGGCTGATTTCTGTCAGGAAAGCACCCAGTTTATTGATTTTTTCGCGCATTTGTTTCTGTGTGAATGGCGTACCTTTGAGTGCCTTCAGAAATTTCGTTGAAGCGATGTCTTTACGTGTAGTGAAGAAGTCATCGACAGCATCCGGTGTCAGGTATTCTGTGTTGGCGATCCTGGCGCCTTCGGAGCATGCGTAGCTTTCTGTTTTCTGATAAATAGCACGGTGTTTTGTTAACTGCTCAATACTCATTCTCGAGGTGTTGTACATCGGAAAGGTGTACATAGGATCGCCATGAACGGATTCGGTTTCGACCAGCTTCTCCAGGTTGCGCTTCACCCCTTCTTTGATGGAGTCACTCATTTTATCGCTGAAGTAGATGCTGTTTTTCGAGTGATGCTGATTCTTCTCCGGGAAGCCGAAGTCCATGCCGTACAGGAAGACGCTCTTAAGTTTAAGGTGGGTTGCTACGGCCACACCGGTGTTGGTACAGGTCGGTGTCGCTCTGTGTACGATTTCATCTTCGGTTCCAAACATACTGGCTAGCGCCGTTGAGTCTTTAAGGAAGTAGTAACCATGTTTGAACAGGTTGAACACCTGAGGAGGCAGCTGTAGGGCGCCGACCAGCAAGGTATTCTCAAAGAACTCCGGCTGATCGATTTTCGAAAGATGATCGTACGTTAGCATGTGCGACTCAATTTCGACGTGAATATCGGGCATGAGTCCAGCAGCAATAATGCTGTGCACCGATGTTCCGCACGAGATCAGTAACACTTTATCGCGATGGCGTTTGATTTCTTCTACCCGCATATCAAACGAAGGTCCGCCGCCGACAATCACCGCGGGCATGTCGGTATCGATCTGGTCGTAAGACATGGGTGGTACGCCTGCACCGATATTATGCAGGGCATTATTAAACTGATTTATTTCGTCGTCGTAGTAACCCCACTGATTCAGGAAGAAGTGCATATCCCCCTGTATACGCTTGACGATAGGATTATAGGGCTCACTGCTGATGTGATTATAAAACAGAGCACACAGCGGGAAGCTCGGGCCGTAGTTAATCAGGAGGTTCCAGAGGGCGGGGGAGGACACTTCTGGTGGAGCAACTCCGCCACTAGAGACAAGTATATCGATTTTGTTGCCTTTTCTTTCAAACTCTCTGAAGAGGCTTTCCCAGTCTGTGACATAGAGGCTGGCGAAGAAGTACTCAGGATCTGGCTCGAAAATGACGACGTTGAGAATTCTGTTCTCCCGGATCATCTTTTCGATATGAATTCCCAGCCCGCAGCCAAAGAATACGATCATGGGGTAGAAATCAGGAATGGTATAGTTCTGAGTCAGGTCTGCGTCGTCCGGAATCTGATCCGTAAGGGCGTGCATACGTTTGGAGAAAAACCGGTGGAACCCTATTGCTCCGGGCCTTGGCGGCAATATGGTGGCGATCGAGCTTCCTGGTCCGAAGTTTTCCTTGTACGCAGCCACCTCGTTATCGGCAAACGCATGTGCATCACCTTGATACAGACTTTGCTTGTTGTGCCAAAGATCGACCTTACCTGTATCGCCATCGATATTCAGCGTCAGTCGACTGAAGCTTTCCTGCAACGCAGTCTGATATAGAGCAGGGTGCTTCTTTTTAAAATACGCCAGATTTTTGTCTTTCAGCGCCATAGCACCGGCGGCTCGTGGATGTGTCATGCCATTTCTCCTTATTGAATAGAGAAAGTAGCAGAGATCATGCCACTTGAAGGGGGGGCAGGCATGTAAGAAAAGCATTGGAAAACATTTCGTAACAATCTTTTTTAATGCCAGGTTTAGTGAGTGTCAAAAATAATTTTCTTTGTATATCAGTGGGTTACTGAGGCTGTTGTGAGGGTGTCAAAAGTGCGTCGCAGATGCCAGTCACTTTGTTGAAAAAAACTTCTAAAGAACTCTACAGGGGCGCCGTTAAACCCTATGACAAAGTCAGGCGGAGCCGAAAAGCGTCGAAGGTGATGCCGGTTCCAATAGAAGTAGGTACAGGAGAAACACCATGCCTCAAATTATTAATACCAACATTGCCTCGCTGAACGCTCAGCGTAACCTGGACAAATCCCAGTCGGCGAACCAGCAGGCCTTGCAGCGCCTGTCTTCTGGTCTCCGTATCAACAGCGCTAAAGATGACGCTGCTGGTCTGGCGATTTCTACCCGTTTTACCTCTCAGATCAAAGGTCTGGATGTAGCCGTACGTAACGCCGGTGACGGTATTGCTCTGGCACAGACTGCTGAAGGTGCACTGGGTTCTATTAATGAATCTCTGCAGCGTATTCGTGAGCTGGCGGTTCAGTCTGCTAACGCCACGAACTCTGACGTTGACCGTGAAGCTCTTCAGGCTGAGGTTGATCAGCTGGTTTCTGAGATTTCACGTACTGCAGAAGAAACTGACTTCAACGGCCGTAAGCTGCTTGATGGTTCTTTCTCTGCAACTTTCCAGGTCGGTGCGAATGCCGGTCAGACGGTTGATATCTCTATCGGTGAGCTGACCGCTGACAAACTGGGTTCTTCTTCTCAGTCAGGTCTTTCAGCGCGTGGTACTGACTTCGCTCTGGAAAACGGTGACCTGGTGCTCAACGGTGTTGCAATCGCCGCTTCTCGTGCAGAGGACGATACTTCTTCTGTTTCTAACAATGCCGCTTCTGCGATTTCTAAAGCAGCAGCGATTAACCGTTACAGCGACGAAACTGGCGTTACCGCTCAGGTAAATGAAAACGTGGCGGGTGGTAGTGAGATGAGCGGCACCGCGGGTTCCGGTACTTTCACTCTGAACGGTGTAGACATTTCTTTCTCTACTACGACCGATACGGCTCAGTCCCGTGCAGCGATCACTCAGGCGATCAATGCAGTTTCTGAACAGACTGGTGTACGTGCGGTGGACACTGAGAACGGTTCGACGGGTGTAAACCTTGTCGCTGAAGACGGCCGTAACATCACTCTGACCTTCGATACCACTGAACTGAATGGCCTCGACCAGGATACCTTTGCTGCGGCAACCGGTCTTGCTGGCGGTGCGACAGTGCAGTCTGGTACTACGTACAGCAACACCTATGAAGGCGGTTACACTCTGATTGCTGACGGCGATCAGAAAACCATTGAAGTATCGGGTGGTAACGGCACTGGTCGTGGCGACCTTTCAAATGCGGGTCTGACTGCGGGTACCTACGACCGCGCTGAAGCAGTATCTGTGTCTTCTAAAGTGGCTGACGATACTAAAGCTTCTACCGTTGGCGGGGGTTCGCTGGCGAACACTCTGCAGCGTGCTGACTCGGGCGGTACCTTTATTTCTCAGGCTGGTGGTAGTGTTACCACGTCTGTTACCACGGGTGGTACAAGCGGACAGATCACAGATAGCGGCGCCTCTGTAACCATCGTTCAGGGAACAACCGCAGTGACCTACTCGAATGCCGGTGACCAAGCCATCGCTGCATACGCAGATGCTGCTGAAACTGTGGCAACCACCGCGGGTATCGATGTTAACTTCTACGAGCAGGGCACCATGACGCTTTCCGGTCTGGATGCGGGTGACTCGTTCGACATTGGCGGCGTGACCGTGAATGTTTCTGGAACGTCTGCGATCCTTCGCGCTGAAAGCGTGGTAGATCAGCTGAATGCCGGTAACTTCAATGCTGCTCTGGGTACTTCAGGCTTCCTGAATGCTGAGCTGGACGGTACTGGCGGTGACGTGACCTTCACCTTCCGTAATGAGACAGCGACTCAGTTGAGTGCTGACAGAACAACTGCTGGTTCAGTCAGCATCAATGGTACTGCCATTTCTACCACGGCAAATGGAACCGTTCTGAATGGTGAGCTGGCCTTTGCATCAACGTCTGCAACCGGTGAAGCGGTTGACGTGACTTTGACTGACGCAGGTTCTGAACTGCTGGCTGCTCCGGGTACAGTGACAGACAGCTCTTCGGCGGGCGATGTTCTGACAACGACGTCTGAAACTAACCTTTCAGTGAGTGTTGGCGGTGTTGATGTATCACCTTCTGCACCTCTGCAGGCAGGTTCTACGGTTGCTGAGCTGGCAAGCGCCATCGACGGTGTGAGTGGTGTGAGCGCCTACGAAGAAATCAACCTGACCATTACAGACTCGGCTCTTGAGTCTGGTGAGCAACTGCGTTTCTCGGCGGGCGGTGTCAATATCGATGTGACGGCTACCCCAGACAGCGCTGGTAACTTCACGCTGCAAGGTCTGGCTGATGACATTAACGGTACAGACTTCTCTACAGCCAATATGGATGTATCAGCAACTTACGACGCAGACAGCGGCGAAGTATCACTGACCATCCGTAACTACAGCGCTGACACGGTTAGCCTGGAAACTGAGAACGCCAGTGGCCAGACTATTACAGTCGCTGAGGGCGGTACTACAGAGATCGGCGAAAACGCTCTGAACCTGTCAGGCGAACTGAAGTTCTACTCTGATGATGGTCAGGATGTGAATGTCACTCTGTCTGATCCAACTACGGGTGGCGAGCTGTTCAGTGGTACAAGTGCTTCGGAAGACTACACAGGTGTTAACGGCCTGGAAGACGGTGACCTGCTGATCAACGGCGTTACCATCGGTGGTGCGGATGTGAATGCGGATACTGCTTCTGCAACCGTATCGTCAGATGGTTCTAAGATCCTGTCTTCTGAGAAATCTCAGTCGGCGATCGCGATTGCAGCAGCAATCAACAAAGTATCTGATGAGACTGGCGTATCTGCTGAAGTTAATGCGACCGAGGTGGTTGGTGGCGACGGCACTAACGTTGACCTGACCCAGTTCGAAGAGGGTGACCAGGCTGGTATCTACATCAACGGTGTAGAAGTTGGTACGGTAACTCTGCAGACTGACGGCGGTGGTAACCTGGACTCTGACCGCGCACGTGCTGATGCACTGAACCTGATCAACCAGAACTCTGGTAAAACAGGTGTAACAGCGGTTGATAACGGTGTGTCTCTGACGCTGACTGCAGCAGATGGTCGTAACGTCTCTATCGCTATCGACGATAAGTCTGGCTCAAGCGCATCGATTGGTGCTGTCCTTGGTCTGGATGCTGAAGTCGACGGTATCGGTGAAGCAACCTTCGGTGAGGGCTCTGTAGCAGGCGGTGGTACTTCTGCGGAAGCCGCGGCTTACGAGACCACTTACGGTTCAATCTCACTGTCTTCTGCGAAAGAGTTCACTCTGGAAGGCGGTGCGAACGGTAACTCTGAACTTGAGGCTATCGGTCTGGCGACAGGTACCTACGGCGGCGGTGAAGATGGTCAGTTCCTGGCTGATATCGACATCTCTACCTTCGAAGGCGCTCAGGAAGCCATCACTGCGATCGACAATGCGATCGGTCAGGTGGCGAGCCAGCGAGCCGACCTTGGTGCGATTCAGAACCGTCTCGAATCCACAGTGAGCAACCTGCAGGTGACCTCTGAGAACCTGAATGCTGCGAACTCACGGATTCAGGATGCGGACTTTGCGGCCGAAACCGCCGAGCTGTCACGTACTCAGGTACTGCAGCAGGCTGGTATCTCGGTACTGGCTCAGGCCAACGCCGCAGGTCAGCAGGTTCTGTCTCTGCTGGGATAAGGTAACCGGTAAGGTGGGCTGGCTTTTCAGCCCATCTTTGCTGACTCAGATACCAACGAGGTGAATTATGAACGAGCTGAGAAATAACATGATGGATAAGTCCGCTGCGGCGTCCACTGTCAGCGTCACCCAGGGTCAGTCTGCTAAGGTCAACGTCAGCGCTAATATCAGCGCTACCAGCGGCAAGGAATTGCCGCAGGGTGCCGAAGCCCGGGCAGAAGTGAGTTCAGACAAAGTGCGTGACGCTGTTTCCCGTATCAATGAATACGTGCAACAGACAGAGCGGACTCTGGACTTCAAACTGGATGAAAACAGCGGTAAGACGGTTATCAGCGTCTATGATAAAGCTTCTGCGGAACTGATTCGTCAGATCCCCAGTGAGCTGGCCCTGGAGCTGGCGCAGAAATTGAATGATGAAGAGCCATCTTTATTGTTCAGTGCGCAAGTGTAACGGTTAAGTAAACCGCTCTAAAAAGAGACCCGCACTGGCCGATAAGGTGAGTGTGGGTTTTTTTATGGCCGCAATATGCGGCAAGAGGATTGTATGGCATCGATAGAATCGTTAGGTCTGGGCTCAGGTGTACTGACTACCGACCTCGTCGATAAGATCATTGGCGCTGAGAGAGAGGTCAGTGAACTTCGTCTAGATCGTCGTCAGGAACTGATCGAGGCCAGAATCACCGCCTATGGCGAAATCAAATCTTTGATGTCGACCATGCAGTCGTCTGTTAACAACCTCGCATCACCGAGTGCGGCAGGTGCGACCCTCGCTACTTCCAGCAACGAAGATATTCTGACCGTTACTACCTCAACGACTGCCGATCCAGGTAATTACAGTGTTGAGGTTCTTAACACGGCAAAGTCTCACTCGTTGGCAACGGGTACGTTCAACAGTTTTGACGAAATCGTTGGCACAGGTGAGCTGACGTTCAGCTTTGGTACCAATAATTATGATGCCGTCACGGGCAACATTACTGGCCAGGACGTGAATACCGATCGGCCGACCCGTACCATCACGATTGACGAATCTAATCGCACCCTGAGCGGTATTCGTGATGCGATCAATAACGCTAATATGGGCGTCTCAGCCTCAATCATTAACGATGGCAGTGGTTACCGTCTGCTGATGACGAGCGACGATACGGGTTCCAGCAACGCCATGCGCATTGAAGCGCGCGACGAGGGCGGTAACCTACTGACCAATGGCCTGGCGTCGATGGCGTTTAATGAGCTTCAGGCTGGCCCTGATAATCTTGAACAGACAAGCCGCGGCGAAAATGCGCAGCTCAGAGTGAACGGCCTTACGATCACCCGAGAAAGCAACAGTGTTGATGAGGTGATTAAAGGCGTGACCATCAACCTGAAAAGTGCCGATGTCGGTACTCAGGTAAGCATTGGTGTGACACCAGATACCGATACGCTGAGCGAAAACATTCAGGGCTTTGTTGATGCCTACAACAATCTGAAGCAGTTTGTGGACGATCTTTCCTCATACGATACGGACAGTCAGCAGGCGGGTCTGCTTTTGGGTGATTCAACCATCCGTACTATGCAAAGCCAGATTCGCTCATTGATATCTCAGCCGATTGCAGGCCTCAATGGTGAGTATCGCTCGCTGACAGAGCTGGGTGTAAATACTAATCGCAATAACGATTATCTGCTTGAGTACGACCCATCGGTATTCCGTAAAGCCATCAATGAAGAGCGTTCATCTATCGTTGGTATTCTGGCGAAGTCCGGTATAACCAGCGACAGCCAGATTACCTACGTAAACGACTCAATTAATACTAAGTCAGGTACTTACGGCGTTGAAATTACTCAACTGGCGACGCAGGCAAAATATACATCGGCATCTCTTGGCCTGCTGGATTTTGCGTCTCCTGTCACTGTCGACAGCAGTAACGATACATTTACGATTAATGTGAATGGCAAAGATGCGACCGTAAATCTGACGCATGGAGATTACACCTCGGGCGATGATCTGGCGGCAGAGCTGGCGTTGCAGATCAACAGTACCGACACCCTGGTTCAGTTTGGTCACTCGGTATCGGTGGATTTCAATACCAGCAGTAATAACTTTTCTATCACGTCGAATAAGTATGGGGCTGATTCTCAGGTTTATATTAAGTCGGTGAGTGGCAATACTGCTAACACCCTTGGCTTCAGTGCGCTGGGTAGCGGTACTTACGAAGGTGGAGAACTGACGACCTTAAATGCGGCGGCGTTTGCTGGACGTGGTGCTACAACCGACGCGGGAAGTCGCTTTCTCAATCCCGAAACCGGGATTAACTTTCAGGCAAATAATGCGACTTTCAGCCTTGATGTGGATGGCTCGGGACCCATCGCAGTCACTGTCGATCTGAACGCTCAGGGACAGGACCTGAATGGCGATGGCGTGTTCGGCGATCGCAATGATACCTTGCAGGCGATTCAGACGGCGATTGATTCGACTGCTCTCAATGGTCAGGTGCTGGCCACGTTCGATAACAATGGTTATCTGAAGTTCGAAACGACATCGGTTGGTGCGGCAAGCTCAATTGAAATTGCGTCTGTTGGCGCATCGGTTACTGATACTCAGCTCGGCCTTGATGCGACGCAGGGCGCTCAGACCAATGGTAAAGATCCCGGCCTTGATTTCCCGGCTGCGGTTAATTTTAAAGTGCAGGTGGATGGCATCGATTCTGATGGCTTTGTTTCAATTCCCGCAGGGACGTATCTGACCGGTGCTGACCTGGCGACGGAAATACAGAACCAGCTGGGCGCCACTTTAAGCACAGATCCTAACTTTGCTGGCGTTGTACGCGGCGGCGAGACAGCGACCGGTTCGCGTGACATCAGTGCCAATATCGACTTCAGCACAACAAATGCCGGGTTCCGCCTGAATGTGTCGGGCGTAGAGCAGGACATTCTTGTTAATACCGATTCCGGTGACAATGTTGCTGACGTGCAAGCAGCGCTTGATGCTGCTTATGGTGCAGGCGTAGTGACCGCCTCACTGGACGGTACGGGCCTGAAACTCAGCACAGTAGCGACCGGGCATGAGGAGTTTATCGAAGTCGTCAGTGACGGCCGTGGTGCTCAGACATCGGCTTTTGGTGATATTTCTACTGGCTTCGATTTCTCGGCGCCAGGTCAGAACGCCAGTTTTACACTGACCGTCGGAGGAACTGCTATCAATGTGGACGTGACAGGTGATGGCACATCCGGCAGTAACGATAGCCAGTCGAATCTGGTTGCGATCCAGAGTGCCTTGGATGAAGCTTTGATCGCCACAGGTGAATACCAGGCAGGTGATGTTACGGCCGCGGTGGATGGTTCTGGTCAGTTGTACTTTGAGACGAACTCGAAAGAGGGTGTAAAAACGTCAGCTACATTCGGTTCTGCGGCCAGCATTGAGGTGAGCAACCTCGGCGGTACGGCAGCGACGTCACTGGGATTATCTGCCGAGACCAGCACCAATGGTTTCGACGGTTTCGGTATGAGCAGCGGTCGTGAGTTCGGTTATGACCTTGATCCGGTTGTCAGCTACAACTACGACCCTGACAGCGACCTTGGCTCATTCAATATTCAGATTGGTGGTGAAGGTACTCGTGTTGGGTTCACTGAGCTTGATGCGGACGCTATCGCTTTCCTTGGCCTGCAGGACGTCAGTCTTTACAGTCAGGAGATTGCGAAAGGTCAGAATGTCGCCGGTAAGATTAACGGCGTCGAAGCCTCCGGTAATGGACAGTTCCTGCGCGCCGTTGATGGCAACGTTAAGGCTTCGCCTGGTTTCTACATTGGCAACGAGTCGGCAGGCTTTGATACGCCGGTTGTGCTTGATGCTGACAACAGTAGTTTCACCATCGAAGTGGATGGAGTAGAGGCCGAAATTCAACTGAACTTCCCGGCGACCTACATCAGCGGATCTGCACTGGCATCGGCCATGCAAACGGCGATCAATGACAACGCCACGCTAAAAGCAGAGGGCGTTTCTGTGAAGGTTGAATACACAGATGACACCTCGTCGTTCGCCTTTAACAAGTTCGGTATTATTTCTAATCGTACTGGTGCCGATTCGTCGGTCGAGATCAAAGACCTGCCAAACGACGCAGCCGATTTATTTGGTTTTGTCAGGGGTGTTGGTGATGGTGAACGCGGAAAAGACGCCGATGGCGAAATCGATGATGCGTCGGGTATTCGCCTGAAAGTCACTGGTGGGGATATCGGTGACCGCGGAGATATCACCTACATCACCGGCTTCGGCGATCAGTTGAAAGATATTCTTCTGAACTTCCTCGATAACAGTAGCGGTACCATTACTAACAAGCTGTCGGCACTGGATCAGGACATTACCACGGTTGAAGAAGATCGTGCGGATCTTGAGGCCCGCATGGATGCGCAGGAAGCGCGCCTGAAGGCTAAGTTCCTGTATAACGACTCTTTGATTCAGACGCTGAACACAACGCTGGACTATGTGAAGCAGCAGTTTGATGCGCTCAATGGCAATAACAAGGATTAATATTTCGCGAATAGCCTTCGGCTGATTCGCTCCCACCCAGAGCCAAAGTGTTTGTGGGAGCTATTCAGTCAGCTTGCCTGACTAATAGCGAAGAGGAATATCGCAGATAGTCTCCGGCTGAGTCGCTCCCACCCAGAGTCAAAGTGTTTGTGGGAGGTATTCAGTCAGCTTGCCTGACTAATAGCGAAGAGGAATATCGCAGGTAGTCTCCGGCTGAGTCGCTCCCACCCAGAGTCAAAGTGTTTGTGGGAGCTATTCAGTCAGCTTGCCTGACTAATAGCGAAGAGGGTTATCGCAGATAGTCTCCGGCTGAGTCGCTCCCACCCAGAGTCAAAGTGTTTGTGGGAGCTATTCAGGCAGCTTGCCTGACTAATAGTGAAGAGGAATATCGCAGATAGTCTCCGGCTGAGTCACTTTACCCAGAGCCAAAGCACTTGTGGGAGCTATTCAGTCAGCTTGCCTGACTAATAGCGAAGAGGAATATCGCAGATAGTCCCCGGCTGAGTCACTTCACCCAGAGTCAAAGTGTTTGTGGGAGCTATTCAGTCAGCTTGCCTGACTAATAGCGAAGCGGAATATCGCAGATAGTCTCCGGCTGAGTCACTTCCCCCAGAGCCAAAGTGTTTGTGGGAGCTATTCAGTCAGCTTGCCTGACTAATAGCGAAGAGGGTTATCGCGAATAGCCTCCGGCTGATTCACTCCCACCCAGAGTCAAAGTGTTTGTGGGAGCTATTCAGTCAGCTTGCCTGGCTAATAGCGAAGAGGAATATCGCAGATAGTCTCCGGCTGATTCGCTCCCACCCAGAGTCAAAGTGTTTGTGGGAGCTATTCAGTCAGCTTGCCTGACCAATAGCGAAGCGGAATATCGCATATAGTCTCCGGCTGATTCACTCCCACAAGGAATCACTGTGTGGTTCTATGCCACACAGGATGAAACCCCGCTGTCTTTCCTGTAAAATGCCGCGTCATTTTCATACGTTAGACAGCGACAGGGGTACCCACCTTGGAAATCAATCCAATCGTCGAACAGATTAAAGACCTTCAGGCACGCACCGACGTGCTTAGGGGGTATCTTTGACTACGCCAACAAGGTTGAGCGTCTCGAAGAAGTAGAACACGAACTGGCTCAGGGCGATGTCTGGGATGACCCGGACCGCGCACAGGAGCTGGGTCGCGAGCGGTCTTCTCTGGAAGCCGTTGTTAAGACCATTGATACCCTGGATAGCGGTCTCGGCGATGCCAAAGATCTGCTTGATATGGCGGTCGAAGAAGACGATGAAGATGCCGTCGACGAAGTTAAAAGCGAACTGGATGGTCTTCAGTCAGAGTTGGAAGTCCTCGAGTTCCGTCGTATGTTCTCGGGCGAGATGGACGAGAACAACTGCTACGTCGAAATTCAGGCTGGTTCAGGTGGTACAGAAGCTCAGGACTGGGCCAATATGCTGTTGCGTATGTATCTGCGTTGGATCGAAGCGCATGGCTTCAAAGGCGAGCTGATGGAAGTCTCCGAAGGTGAAGTTGCAGGTATCAAAGGCGCGACGATTCACGTTCAGGGCGAATACGCTTATGGTTGGCTGCGTACAGAAACCGGTGTACACCGCCTGGTACGTAAGAGCCCGTTTGATTCGGGTAACCGCCGTCATACCTCATTCTCATCGGTATTCGTTTCTCCGGAAGTCGACGACAATATCGAAATCGATATTAACCCGGCCGATCTCCGCATCGACGTATACCGTGCTTCCGGCGCGGGTGGTCAGCACGTTAACCGGACGGAATCCGCGGTACGTATTACGCACTTGCCGACCAACACCGTGACCCAGTGTCAGAATGACCGCTCCCAGCACAAGAACAAAGATCAGGCGATGAAGCAGATGAAAGCCAAGCTCTATGAGCTGGAGCTGCAGAAGCGCAGTGCTGAATCTCAGGCCTTGGAAGACAGCAAAGCTGATATCGGCTGGGGCAGCCAGATCCGTTCGTACGTGCTGGATGACGCGCGTATTAAAGATCTGCGCACCGGCGTTGAAACGCGTAATACGCAGGCTGTTCTGGATGGCGATCTGGACCAGTTTATTGAAGCGAGCCTGAAATCCGGGCTTTGAGGCCGTTTCTGCTCGACATAGCTGTGTTGATGGCCGGTTTCGGGATGCTCATGTACTTCAGTACACTCCGCTCCCTCAGCCGACCACCGCCTAGCTCTGCCTTCGCAGAATTCGCCCTCAGTAAGATTTTCTCGCGCATAGCCAGGCGAGCTGGCTGAAGCGCTCCTACGATAAAAGAATCCTGTAGGAGCGCAACGCGAAGGTTGCGCGATGTTTATTTGCAGACCAAACAGAATTTAACATTGATCCCTAGAATACCGGGTGCCAAATGACAGATCAGAACCAAACCGCTCAGGACGAAAACAAGCTCATCGCCGAGCGTCGTGCCAAACTCGAAACGCTGCGTGAAAACAGCAAATCTAATGGCCACCCGAACGACTTCCGTCGGGAGCATCTGGCAGCTGATCTGAAAGCTGAACACGGTGAAAAAAGCAAAGAGCAGCTGGCTGAAGAAGGTCACCGAGTTGCGGTAGCTGGTCGTGTTATGCGCCGCGGCGGTCCGTTTATCGGTATTCAGGATGTCACCGGTTCTTTGCAGGTATATATGGCTAAGCCGCTGCAGAAAGAAAGCACCGCGTGGCAGTCACTGGATATCGGTGACATCGTGGCGGCAACCGGCACACTGAGCCTGTCTGGTAAAGGCGAGTTGTACGTTGATGTGGGTGATCTGAGCAACTTCCAGATTCTGACTAAGTCACTGCGCCCACTTCCGGATAAATTCCACGGCCTTGCGGATCAGGAACTGAAATATCGCCAGCGTTATGTTGATCTGATCATCAACGAAGAAACGCGTAACAACTTCCTGATGCGTTCAAAAATCATCGAAGGTATTCGCTTTTATCTGTCGCAGCGCGGCTTTATGGAAGTCGAAACGCCAATGCTGCAAACCATTCCGGGCGGTGCAACGGCGAAGCCATTTGAAACTCACCATAACGCGCTGGATATCGACATGTTCCTGCGTATTGCGCCTGAGCTGTACCTTAAGCGCCTCGTCGTCGGTGGTTTTGAGCGTGTGTTCGAAATTAACCGTAACTTCCGTAATGAAGGTCTGAGTACTCGCCATAACCCAGAATTCACTATGATCGAATTCTATCAGGCGTACGCCGATTACCGTGACATGATGGACCTGACCGAAGGCATGCTGCGCTTTGTCGCTGAAAACGTCGTTGGTAGCACCACCATTAAATACGGTGAGTCTGAATACGATTTTGCACAGCCATTCCAGCGCATGACCATGGTCGATGCAATCCTGAAGTACAACCCGGATATGGATGCCAATGTACTGAATAATCCGGAAGAAAATATCGACACGCTGAAAGAGTACGCGAAAAAAGTCGGTATTCCTCAGTCAGAAAAACAATCTGCGTGGGGCCCGGGTAAGTACATCTGCGAAATCTTTGAAGAAACCGCTGAAGAAAAACTCGATCAGCCGACCTTTATTACCGAATATCCATGGGAAGTGTCGCCGCTAGCACGCCGAAACGACGACAATCCATTTGTGACTGACCGCTTCGAATTCTTTGTCGGTGGACGTGAGCTGGCAAACGGCTTCTCGGAGCTTAACGACGCCGAAGATCAGGCCGCTCGCTTCCGTAAGCAGGTTGAAGAAAAAGACGCCGGTGACGACGAAGCAATGCACTACGATGCAGATTACGTTCGTGCGCTGGAGTACGGTATGCCACCGACTGCAGGTGAGGGTATCGGTATTGATCGTCTGGTGATGCTGTTTACCGATTCGCACACCATTAAGGATGTTATTCTCTTCCCGCATATGAAGCCGCTCTGAGGCTAGCTGAGGGAAATCGCGCATAGCCAGGCAAGCTGGCTGAAGCGCTCCTACGAGGTGAATTGCATTGCCGATGTAGAAGGGGATCTTATCCCCGACCATACATTGTGGGAGCGAATCAGCCGGAGGCTATTCGCGATGATCCATCTGCATGTATCACTGTCGCTATTAGCCAGGCAAGCTGGCTGAATAGCTCCCACAGGTATGAGCGATAACTCAGAGTCTAATTTAGGAGGGGATTTTATCCCCGATCCGTATTGTGGGAGCGAATCAGCCGGAGGCTATTCGCGATGATCTATCTGCATGTATCACTGTCGCTATTAGCCAGGCAAGCTGGCTGAATAGCTCCCACAGGTATGAGCGATAACTCAGAGTCTAATTTAGGAGGGGATTTTATCCCCGATCCGTATTGTGGGAGCGAATCAGCCGGAGGCTATTCGCGATAA
>NZ_FTOH01000004.1:0-67610 GCF_900156675.1 Thalassolituus maritimus | reverse complement strand
CATTGTGGGAGCAAATCAGCCGGAGGCTATTCGCGATGATCCATCTGCAGGTATTACTGTCGCTATTAGCCAGGCAAGCTGGCTGAATAGCTCCCACAGGTATGAGCGATAACTCAGAGTCTAATTTAGGAGGGGATCTTATCCCCGACCATACATTGTGGGAGCAAATCAGCCGGAGGCTATTCGCGATGATCCATCTGCAGGTATTACTGTCGCTATTAGCCAGGCAAGCTGGCTGAATAGCTCCCACAGGTATGAGCGATAACTCAGAGTCTAATTTAGGAGGGGATTTTATCCCCGATCCATATTGTGGGAGCAAATCAGCCGGAGGCTATTCGCGATGATCCATCTGCATGTATCACTGTCGCTATTAGCCAGGCAAGCTGGCTGAATAGCTCCCACAGGTATGATCGATAACTCAGAGTCTAATTTAGGAGGGGATTTTATCCCCGATCCATATTTTGGGAGCAAATCAGCCGGAGGCTATTCGCGATGACCCACCTGCATGTATCACTGTCGCTATTAGCCAGGCAAGCTGGCTGAATAGCTCCCACAGGCAGGCTTCCGCACATAAAACTGATACATGCCGGCGAACAGCGCAGGTTCTATCTGTTCCAATGTATGCCAATCATTTAACGTCAGGTTAGCCGGTGGCAAACGCAGTATTTTTTCTGCGAGCTGCTGGGCACCCGGCGGCGGCACAATGCCGACCCATTCGAGGTCAGCACTTTCAATCATGCGGCGTATTTCCTGCAGATCAAATGTGTGTTCCTGAGTGTGGAATAACAGGTCGCGCACGCTGCTCATGCTGTAGAAATCGGGTGATTGCAGAATCGCGCGCCAGCGTCCTTCTCCTTGATGAAGCAAAGCTTCGCGGACTGTGCGTATATCCTGCTCGCTTTCGGGAAGTTTGCCATTCAATTCAGAACGAAGCTCCGAGATGAGCGTTCTTGCCTGACGACTGTAGAGGGCGAGCTTCATGATGCCACCAGGTTTTAGTACATCAACCAGCGCCTTCAGGCCCGCCTCAGGCGTTTCCATATGATGCAGGACACCTGAACTCTCAATGACATCAAACTGTTGTCCCAGGCGCTCTGAGACAAGAATATCACCCAGGATGAAGTCTACCGGAAGGTGATGATGCTCCGCCTGTACTTGTGCGTAGCCCAGTGCAGAAGCACTGAGATCCATCGCTGTCACCTGCATACGGTGAAAGTACTTAACCAGTCGCAAAGCGTGGCGGCCGGTGCCGCAGCCTGCAACGAGCACATTGATCGGCCCGGATTCTGGTTGTAGATCGTCCAGACGACTCGGAAACAGTGCCTGAAGCGATGCGTAGTAGTCGGTCTTCTGGTTATATCCCAAACTCGTCCAGCGAGGATATGGATGTTCTTCGTATTGAGTTTTTACTTTGCGTGATGTGGCGTTGCTACTGAGCCCAAGAGAAGGAATTGCCTTAGCTGCCGCGGCAACGTGCAGAGGTTGATCGAGGCACAGACTCATCAGCTCATTCAGATGGCCAGACCATTGCAACGCTTTCTCGTTAAGAGCCGTGTAAAAAGGTGCTTTGCGCAATGGCTGGTACATCATGGTCAGCAGCATGATAGCGCTGATATCTTCGGCTTTTAATTCGGTTATCAGCAGAATTTTTGTTGCCAGTTGGTTGAGCTGATTGACGAGCATTTGTTCTTGTTGGCTGATAAACCAGACTGCCTCATTAAGCTCGATTTGTCCTGACAGGGCGACTACGAAAGGCATGTAGCCTGAGTCAATGGCAAGATCGCGACTGCTATTCAGCAGAATGCTCTGCCGTAGGGTAATTAACAGACGCTCTATTAACGGATCACTGAAATGAAAGCGCATCATGGCTTTCAGCAGCAGTGGGTCTGATGCAATGGTTTCAGGCTCAATGGGGCAGCCAGCTTCACTCAAGTGAAGTTTGTGTTTGAGCAGTGAGGTGGTGAGGCTTCTCAGCTGGTTGTAGTCGACGTCTTTAAACTCGAACCAGCGCAGCAGCTCGCTTTCCAGTTCCTGAGAATAGAAATCTGCAACGATATAGCTGGCAGCTTCGAATAATTTGCTGCGGATCTGAACATCATCAGAGCGGGTTTTTATCAGCTCTCGGTATAACTGAAAGGCTTCGAGGTATTCACCTTGCAGTAAGCGGATGTGGGCGAGATAAATCGGAGCTTTCGTGCTCGTTTTCGAAATGCGGGTCGCATCCGCAAAGTAATCGGCTGCGAGTGTCTGCTTTCCTTCGATCAGAGCCAGGTGACCTGCGCTGTATAAGAGGCCGGTACTTTCAGGCTTCAGGCTTAAACCGGTTTGCAGCCAGTGATGGGCTTCTCCATTAGCACCACGACGCATAGCAATACGGGCGAGCAGGTTAATGCCGGGAATGTAATTGTTGTCAGCCTGCCATGCCTGATAAGCAAGGTCGGCAGCCTGGGACAATAACACCGGGTTGTTTTCCCGGCTGGCCTCATTGTAACAACGGCTGGCGGCAGCGAGCAGACTTCGATGGTCTGGCTGCCGTGCTGTATTTAGTTGTGCTGTCGTCTGTACGCTGGCCATGGGGAGAACCTCTTAGCATTTACAGCCCTACGATCAAATTCTGTGCCATTTTTTATCTTGTTGATTTTATTGAGGTTTTTAATCTGGCTGGGCAGGGAGGGCGGCCGTTTGCCGCTGATTGCCGGGCAAGAGCTTGCCGCTTATGCCGTCTGGGTATTTGCTGAAACTACAAAAAGTTACTAAAGAATTCTGCGTGCAGGCCGTCAAAGAGAGTATCACTTGATTATGCTCATCAGGTTTTTTGGTGGGCTATTTCGGCAGGAGAGTTGTGTATGTATCAATCCGGCGCGTCGCAATACCAAAAGGTAAACGTTACGTCCGAGGTCCTCGATGCGGACCCTCATCGTCTGATTCAGCTTCTGATGGAAGCGGCTTTGACGCGTATGGCGCAGGCGAAAGGAGCTATTCAGCGTAAGGATATGCAGGAGAAGGCAAGTTTACTTGGCAGGGTGAATGAAATCATCCAGACGCTGAAGTCGAGCCTGGATCACGCTCAGGGTGGTGAACTGGCCGGAAATCTGGACCGCCTTTATGATTATATGGTCCGTCGTATTCTGGAAGCGAGCGGCCAGAACAGTACAGACATGATTGATGAAGTTATGGGGCTGATGCTGGAGGTGAAGACGGGTTGGGATGGTATTCGTCAGGAATATCTTGAGTCCGTGCATGGCACTCGCCCTGAAACCGACGAATCTTCACCCGGGCGTCTGTCGAGTTCAGTATCTGCCTGAATTTTCACGATTTTTTTCACTTGTGTGAACTTCCTGCCCTCTTTTTAGAGGGCTTTTTATTGTCCTTTGGCGACATAATTGGAAGTTTTCCCGCAAAATAAGGGCAGATTTGAGCTAACTGGATAAGTTTCAACGTCAGAAGTTTGACTTCGTCGCATTTTGATACTTAACTGAAAAGAGGGAAGTCAATCAGTTGGCGTTGATTACGCTGTTCCGTGTTTCATTGAGGGAAAGGGCATCTGCCATGTGGAGAGAAATCAAAATTTTACTTGTCGATGATGACGAACAACGTCGCCATGATCTTAAGGTGATTCTCGATTTCCTGGGCGAAGAAGTTATCGTGGCGGGCTCGTCAGACTGGCGCAAAGTTGCAGATGCCAGTATTGAAGAGAGCACTGAGATCAGTGCCGTGATGCTGGGCGACTGCGAGGGTCAGCCATTGGAGAAGACGGTCGAGGCGATGCTCGCGTGGGACAAAGGCCTGCCGTTCCTTTTTGTTGGTAGTCAGGTTCAGGTCGACGAATTATCAGAAAACGTTCGTCGCTGTGTCCTGGCCAGCCTGGCAATGCCACCAAGTTACAACAAAATGCTGGATAGTCTTCATCGCTGTCAGGTGTTCCGCGAGCAATATACGCACAATCGCAGTCGTGGTGAGCGACGCGAAGTTCAGCTTTTCCGTAGCCTTGTCGGCACCAGTCGTCAGATTCAGCACGTACGCGAGCTGATTATGCAGGTGGCTGATAAAGACGTCAGCGTTATGATTCAGGGTGAAAGCGGCACAGGTAAGGAAGTGGTCGCCCGTAATCTGCATTACCACTCACACCGCCGTAACAAACCCTTTGTGCCTGTTAATTGTGGTGCTATCCCGGCTGAGCTGCTTGAGAGTGAGCTGTTCGGTCATGAGAAAGGTGCGTTTACTGGTGCAATCAATAGTCGTCCGGGACGTTTTGAGCTGGCCGAAGGTGGTACGCTTTTCCTTGATGAGATCGGCGACATGCCGCTCAATATGCAGGTAAAAATCCTGCGCGTGTTGCAGGAGCACACGTTTGAGCGTGTTGGCAGTAATAAAACGCTTAAGGCGAATGTGCGGGTAATTGCAGCGACGCACAAGAATCTTGAGAAGATGATCGAGGACGGCTCATTCCGGGAAGATTTGTATTACCGTCTGAATGTATTCCCAATCGATATGCCTTCGCTACGTGAACGTGTTGAAGATTTACCCCTGCTTCTGAACGAACTTATTTCGCGCCTCGAGAATGAGAAGCGCGGTTCCATCCGCTTTAACTCGGCTGCAATTATGTCGCTCTGTCGTCACGAGTGGCATGGCAATGTTCGTGAGCTTGCGAATCTCGTAGAGCGTCTTGCCATTCTGCATCCGTACGGTGTGATCGGTGTAAATGAACTACCGAAGAAATTTCGTCATGTTGATGAAGACGATGAGCAGTACACGCCGCCGGTTGTGGCAGATGTTACCCAGAACGAAGGCCTGGCCGGTGTCGATAGTCCAGCATTGCTGCCGGTGAACGGCCTGGATCTGCGGGAATATCTCTCCGATCTCGAGTGCTCACTGATTCAGCAGGCGCTCGATGATGCCAATGGTGTTGTTGCTCGCGCTGCCGAGAAACTGAGTATCCGCCGCACTACGCTGGTGGAGAAAATGCGTAAGTACAATATTAACCGTAAAGAAAAAGACATGGCCTGAGCAGGCCAGAAAGCGGCCTGCGTCTGCGGGCCGCTGTCTGCAATCCCACCTGACTTTCGTAACCTCTCTTTCTTAAATTATCCACCCTCAAAGCTATTTTCGATTGCTGGCACGCTAATTGCCCAATACCTACTAGTGACATTTTTCCGCCGCAAATGTGGTGTTCTGGTGAGGTATTTATGGCGAGTGTGGCATTAAGTTCAGTTCCTGACGATCAGCAGCCGCTGGACCCCAGCGAGCTAAAGCGCGCATTTAACATGTTCAATGAAATGTCGCAGCAGCTGACAGACTCCTACGCCTTTCTTGAAAATAAGGTCGAGCAACTCAGTGGTGAGCTGGCGACAGTATCTGCTCAAAGGATGCAGGAGCTGGGCGAAAAAGAACGCCTGGCCGATCGTCTGGAAAGCCTGCTGCAGATGTTACCTGCAGGTGTTCTGCTGCTGGATGAAAATGGCGTCATTATTCAGAGTAACCCAGCCGCCGAAGACCTTTTATTAGCGGCTTCGGGTGCTGGCACCTTGCTTGGCCAGCGCTGGCGCAACGTGATTAAGCGTTGTTTCAAACCGCGCCGTGATGATGGTCATGAGATTTCACTGGTGGATGGTCGTCGTGTCAGTCTGCGCACCGCAGCCATGACCAATGAGCGTGGGCAGCTGATTCTTTTAACTGATCTGACTGAAACCCGCGCGTTGCAGTCCCAACTGGCTCAGCACGAGCGCTTGTCCGCCATGGGAAAAATGGTTGCGTCTCTGGCGCATCAGATTCGTACACCGCTGGCTGCGGCGACACTCTACGCGGGTCATCTTAATTCCGAAGATCTCGCTGAAGAACATCGTATTCGCTTTGCCGGTAAGTTGCAGGAGCGACTTCATCACCTGGAAAGCCAGGTGCGCGATATGTTGATTTTTGCCCGTGGCGAGGCGCCATTAAACGATGATGTGAAAGTGACGTCCCTGTTGGATGGTATTGCTTCGGCGATGGAGGTTGCTGTCGCCCAGAGCGGCGCTGTCTGCACGCTTGAGAATCAAGTAGGGGAAGCTTCCCTTATGTGTAATCGGGACTCTTTAATCAGCGCCGTAATGAACCTGATTAACAACGCCCTTGAGTCCTGTGAGCATCCTATCGAGATCAAATTAGTCGCCCGCCGTGACGAGCATGGCAGGCTGTGTATCGCCGTCATGGACAACGGTCCGGGCCTTCCCGATGACAAGAAAAATCGCATGATGGAGCCTTTCTTCACGACGAAAAGCAACGGTACCGGGCTTGGCCTTGCTGTTGTGCAGGCGGTTGTTCGTGCTCATCACGGTGATTTCAGATTAACCGACAGCCCACTGGGTGGGGTGTCTGCAGAAATGTACCTACCGCTCGCACGCGGTTAATTCAAACAGGTATCTAAGAGGAATTATTATGCGCTTACTCGTTGTTGAAGATGATCCGACTCTACGTGAAGCAGTTGTAGATACCCTGAAAATGAAAGGGTATGACGTCAAGGAAGCTCCGAACGGCATCGAGGCTGTGGCTTTGCTGAATCACCATAATTTCGACGTTGTTCTGTCGGATATTAATATGCCAGGCATGGACGGTCTTGAGTTGCTTAACCATGTGAAACAGCAGCACCCATGGCTACCCGTTCTTTTGATGACTGCCTATGGCGATGTTTCTCAGGCGGTTCAGGCGATGCAGAAAGGCGCTGATGATTACCTGATGAAGCCCTTCGAGCTGCGTGAACTTGAGGCTCTGTTAAAGCCTTACACGCAAGGAGAAGCTCAGGTATCAGACAAAGACCAACCTGTGTGTGAATCTTTTGCGTCGCAGCAGTTATTTCAGATGGCCATGCGTGTCGCGGCAACAGATTCTACGGTTCTTATCAGTGGTGAGAGCGGCACAGGTAAAGAAGTTCTTGCCCGTTATATTCACCAGAATTCCCCAAGAAAAAGTGGCCCGTTCATCGCGCTGAACTGCGCGGCGATTCCGGAAAATATGCTTGAAGCCATGTTGTTCGGCTACGAAAAGGGCGCATTTACCGGCGCCTACAGTGCGATGCCGGGCAAGTTTGAACAGGCGGATGGTGGCACCATTCTGCTTGATGAAATTACTGAAATGGACATGGGCCTTCAGGCGAAACTGCTGCGTGTGTTGCAGGAGCGTCAGGTGGAGCGTCTCGGCGGCAAGAAAACCATTGATCTTGATGTGCGTATCATTGCCACAACAAACCGTGAACTGGCGGACTATGTGGCTGAGGGTAACTTCAGGGAAGATCTTTACTATCGCCTCACCGTATTCCCCCTGCAGTGGCTGCCACTACGGGAGCGCCGTGATGATATTTTGCCGTTAGCACGCCGGTTGTTGGCTCATCATGCTGACAAGATGAAACGTCCAGCACCATCGTTGCATGCCGATGCAGAGCGTAAGTTGGTAACGCATAGCTGGCCAGGCAATGTCCGCGAGCTGGATAACACAGTCCAGCGTGCACTGATTATGCAGACGGGAAATCAGCTGAACGCTAATGACTTTATTCTGACTCCGGTGCCAAAGCATCGTCAGGTCCCGGCACCGGTTTCCGTGGATGCGGCTGATGTCGCGCAGGATGAAGGCGAGTTAGGTTCTGATTTGCGTACCCGTGAGGTTGAATTAATCGTTCGTGCACTGAAAGAAGAGCCCAGCAGAAAAGAAGCCGCTGAACGGCTGGGCATCAGCCCCCGCACACTGCGCTACAAGGTGGCGCGTTTAAGAGATGAGGGTGTTGATGTTGAATCTATGGTGTTAGCAGCGTCTTAAGGGCGAAGCTGGCAAGGGGATTGCAACGTCAAAGAATACATCGGAAAAATACAGAAAAAGTGTCAAAAATAAGTTGCCGGTGCGTTGCAGAAGAGGGTGTAGAAAATGGTTGATCGTGTTGATGTAAGTTCAGTTCTGATGCAGATGCGACAGGTAAAAGATCAGTTGCGTTCGCAGAATGAAATGGCCAGCCAGGGAGTGCGACCAAATACTGAAATGGACGCCGTTGCACGGATCTCAAAGCAAGCCGAGCAAGCATCCAGCGTTAATGAAATCAGTGGCGATAATACGATTCCTGATTTTCAGTCGATGTTTAAAAATGCCATCGATAACGTAAACGAAAATCAACAGACCGCAGCGCAACTGGCGACACGGTTTGAGCAGGGCGACCCTTCGATTGACCTTCCGGAGGTCATGATTGCTCTGCAGAAATCCAGCGTTTCTTTTCAGGCGATGACACAGGTTCGTAATAAACTTGTTGAGGCCTATAAAGACATTATGAACATGCCTGTATAACGAGCTGAGCTATGGAAAACGTACCCGCACAAGCAGGCGCCGGCGCTGATGGCGCTAACGCAAACGCTCAGAAACCTCAGGCAAGCAGCACGAATACTGGTGCCGAAGGCTTAAGCGAGAATAGTACTCCGACATCCGGACATCCTCTGCTCGCTGGATTCAGCAGCCTGCCTATGACGCGTCAGGTGATGGCGATTGGTGGTATCGCACTGGTCGTCGCCATTGGCATCGCGGTCATGATCTGGTCGGGAGAACCCACCTACAAGCCTCTGATTCATCGTATGCAGGATCACAATGCACAGGACATTGTCGAGATCCTGAATCGTGAAGGAATTCCTTTTCAGATTGATCCGACGACCCAGGTTCTGATGGTCGAAGCGGGGGATGTGCACCAGGCACGGATGAAACTCGCTGCGGCCAGCCTGATCGATGATAAAACCGTCGGGCTGGAAGTGCTTGAGCAGGACAGCGCGCTCGGTACCAGTCAGTTTATTGAAAACGCACGCTATCGCCGCGGTCTGGAAGGCGAACTTGCACGCACGGTTGCCAGTGTTAAATCGGTGCGCAATGCGCGTGTTCATCTGGCGATTCCCCGTCAGTCGGTGTTTGTTCGTGATCAACGCAAGCCGCGCGCATCGGTATTCGTAGAGTTATACCCGGGCAGCAATCTGAGTAAAGATCAGGTTGAGGCCGTTGTGAATCTGGTCGCGACCAGCGTCAGTGAAATGGACCGGGCTGATGTGTCAGTGGTTGATCAGCATGGCAATCTGCTGTCGAAAATCGAAGATGACACGGAAGAAATGCTGGCAGCCCGCCAGCTGGAATATCGCGAAAAAGTTGAGTCGTCTATTTCTGACGCGGTGAATAATATTCTTCAGCCGGTGCTGGGTTCTGCGAACTATAAAGCGGAAGTGTCGGCAGACATCGACTTTACGATCAGAGAAGAAAGCTCAGAACTCTTTAATCCTGATTTGATTGCGCTGCGTAGTGAGCAGGTCATTGATGAAGAGAACATGTCAGAGGCCGGTGGCGGTATTCCTGGTGCGCTTTCTAATCAGCCACCGCCAGAAGCTGCCGCTCCGGAAGAGGCCATTGGCACAGGTGCCGGTGGTGCGGGAGCGGCAGGTAAGCGTCGCTCAGAAGCGACCCGTAATTATGAGGTCGACCGTACACTGAGTTACCGCCAGCACTCAGTCGGTGATATCCGTCGTCTGACCGTTGCGGTCGTCATCAATGACAAGGCAGTGCTTGATGCGGATGGTAATACTACGAGTCAGCCATGGACCGTGGATGACCTGCAACGTCTCGAAACGCTCGTAAAAGATGCAGTGGGTTTTAATGCGGCACGTGGTGACAGCGTGAACGTTATCAACTCTCCATTTATGGGTGACGACTCACTGACGCTGGGTGAGCCTGATATCTGGACTCAGCCCTGGTTCTGGGAACTGGTAAAACAGGTGCTGGCGGGATTGTTTGTTCTGATCCTCATATTCGGCGTAATCCGTCCTACTATTAAGAGCATTACCAATAAAGGTCGGGAAGAAAGTGACTTACTGCTCGATGAGCTTGAAGATGCTGAGGCCGGTCTGGATGATGATAAGGTGACACTGGCAGGTATGGATGAATATCTACTGCCCGGTGCGTCAGAAAGTTATGAGCGTCAGCTGGATGCCTTGAAAGGGCTGATCGCAGAAGATCCGGCCCGGGTCGCTCAGGTAGTTATTCAGTGGGTAAATAGCGATGCCGGATAATACGATGCCCGAAGCGGGCAATGCACTAGCCAACCTGAACCGCACCGAACGTGCTGCGATTCTGCTGATGTCTCTCGGTGAGAAAGACGCTGCTGAAATCCTCAAACACATGGGCCCGAAAGAAGTTCAGCGCGTGGGCTCGGCCATGGCCACTCTGACCAGTGTGAATCAGACTCAGGTCGAAGGTGTGGTGTCAGAGTTTCTTGATGCCGTCAGCGGTCAGACCGGTATGGGCCTTGGCGCTGACGATTACATTCGTAATATGCTGACTCAGGCTCTGGGTCAGGATAAAGCGGGTGCGCTTATTGACCGGATTCTCCTTGGCGGTAACACCACAGGTCTGGATTCATTGAAGTGGATGGAACCGCGTCAGGTAGCCGACCTGATCCGCCACGAGCACCCTCAGATTCAGGCCATTGTTGTGTCGTATCTGGACGCTGACCAGTCGGCGGAAGTGCTGTCTCTGTTTGATGAGAAAGTTGTCCTCGACATCATCATGCGTGTTGCTTCGCTTGAGGCTGTTCAGCCAGCCGCATTGCAGGAACTCAACGATATTCTCGAACGCCAGTTTTCTGGCAAAGCAGGCACGCAGACCACGACTATGGGTGGTATCAAATGTGCTGCCAGCATTGTTAACTTCGTGGACAGCACGATTGCTTCTGAACTGCTTGAGCAGATCAAAGAAGTCGACGAAGACCTGGGTACTCAGATCGAAGACCTTATGTTTGTCTTCGATAACCTCGTTGACGTTGATGATCGGGGTATTCAGACGCTGCTGCGTGAAGTGTCAACCGATCTTCTGGTGCTGGCATTGAAAGGGGCCGATCCGGGCGTCCAGGAAAAGATTTTCAAGAACATGTCGAAGCGTGCTGCCGAGCTGTTGCGTGATGACCTGGATGCGAAAGGGCCGGTTAAACTCAGTGACGTTGAAGGCGCTCAGAAAGAGATTCTTACCATTGCCCGTCGTCTGGCGGATGCCGGTGAAATTATGCTGGGTGGTGGTGGTGAGGCCATGGTGTAACCCATGACCGAACTAAAGAAACGTGACGCGCCAATTCCCGCTGAAAGTGCGGAAGAGGCGCGCCCGTGGCGACTCCCTTTCTGGACTGAACCACCGGTTCACACTGTTGAGCGAGAGCCTGATCCGGACGCAGAGAAGGTGGATGCAGAATCTGCCGACGACGACTCCCCACCTAATTTCCCGACCGCCGAAGAACTGGAAGCGATTCGCCGGGAAGCCTACAACGCGGGTTTAGAGCAGGGCCTGGTTGAAGGACGTCAGCAGGGCCATAAAGACGGCTACGATGCTGGTTTCGCCGAAGGACAGGCGGATGGTCAGGCTAAAGGCTTTGATGCTGGTAAAAAAGAAGGTTCGACTGCGGGCTTTCAGGAAGGCAAAGCACTGGGCAGTCAGGAAGTTACTGACGAGGCGCAGCGCCTGCGTCAGATTAATGCAACGCTGACCGCAGCATTAAAAGAGCGCGAGGCCGAACTGCCGGAAGTCATGCTGATGCTTCTTACCCGGCTCGCCGAACAGGTGCTTGAGCACGAATTGAATTCTGGGGCCGACAGCATCGCGCAGTTTGTCGACAAGGCCATTGCGGCGTTGCCATCGGGTGAGACTCTGGCAAAGGTTTACGTTTCAGAAGCCGACTCTGAATTACTGGCATCGCATTCTGTAGCGAATAAACTGCTCGTCGATAAGACGCTGAATGCGGGTGAGTGCCGTGTTGAAAGTGAAAATACTCTTGTTGAGTATTCAGTCAGTGAAAGTCTTCAGCAAACAATCGTCGCACTGGCGAGTAAGTTACTGACGGCGTCAGACGGCTATCCGGACGACGCTTCCGGTGAGTCTGCGCTGATTGATGTGCCAGAGGATACCAGCTCAGAAGATGTACTGGATGACTACGATGACACTGAAGAGATCATTCAGGGCGACATTCAGCAGCCGGAGGCATCAACATCAGAAGCTCTGAAGTCTGAAACTCAGCAGTCCGAAGCTGAGCAGCCTGAAACTGAAAACGGCTCAGGTTCAGAACAGAGCACGGAACAAAACACACAAACAGACACGGAACCGGACACAAATCCGGATTCGACGACGGAGGAATCAGACGATGACTCTGAGCAGCCGTTGGCGTGATATAGCACCCGAGGCGGTATATCAACCGCGCACATCCGGTCGTCTTGTACGCATGGTCGGCCTTACGCTTGAGGCTATCGGTATCGATGTTCGCACAGGCGATCGCTGCCGTGTAGAACGTCCGGGCGGCGGTGATGTTGAAGCTGAGGTTGTCGGTTTTGATGGCCAGCGTATTTTCCTGATGCCGATTGAGCAGGTCGATGGTCTGCGTCCAGGCGCGCGCGTCTGGCCGTTGCAAGGCAGTGCGGATGTGCCGGTTGGGTTCTCTCTTCTGGGGCGGGTGGTTGACGGTGCTGGTCGGCCATTGGATCTTGATGGCCCGCTTCTCAATACCGAATCCGGAAATCTTCAGGGTCGCTATATTAACCCGCTGCACCGCGCGCCCATTCGTGAAACGCTCGATGTTGGTATCCGCGCCATTAATTCCATGCTGACAGTAGGACGCGGACAGCGTATCGGTTTGTTTGCGGGTTCGGGTGTCGGTAAAAGTGTGCTTCTCGGTATGATGACTCGCTTCACCAACGCTGATGTCGTTGTCGTCGGACTGATCGGTGAGCGTGGCCGTGAGGTTAAAGAGTTCATTGACGAAATTCTCGGGCCAGAAGGGCTCAAACGTGCCGTTGTGATTGCGTCACCAGCCGATGACTCGCCGTTAATGCGCCTGAGAGCCGCCATGTATACTACCTCGGTTGCTGAGTTCTTTCGAGATCAGGGACTGAACGTTCTTATGCTCATGGATTCATTGACGCGTTATGCACAAGCGCAGCGAGAGATCGCTCTTGCCGTGGGGGAACCTCCAGCCACGAAAGGCTACCCACCTTCAGTATTTAATAAGCTTCCAAAGTTGGTTGAGCGTACGGGTAATGGTCAACAAGGTGGCGGGTCTATTACGGCGTTCTATACGGTATTGAGTGAAGGCGACGATATGCAGGACCCGATCGCCGACGCCAGCCGGGCAATTCTTGATGGTCATATCGTCCTGTCCAGAAAGCTGGCAGAAGAGGGGCATTACCCAGCGATTGATGTCGAGGCTTCCGTCAGCCGTGTGATGCCTCAGGTTGTCGACGAAGGCTGGCTACAGCAAGCGCAGCTGTGCCGACGCCTTATGGCGCATTACCGTCAGAACCAGGATCTCGTCGCTGTTGGGGCGTATCAGGCTGGCACCGACCAGGTGTTGGATGTTGCAATTGATCGTATGCCTCAGATTAAAGCGATGCTCAGGCAAGGGCTGACCGAAGGTGCGGATATTGCGAACAGCCGGAAGGCCCTCAATGATCTGTTTCCGGGTACCGATAAGTGACCTACCAGCACCCTCGCTCCAAACGATTGGCCGTTGTTCTTAACCTTAAGCGAAGAGAAGAAAAAGAAGCGCTGCAGCGCTGGGGCGATATTGAGCAGCGTCTGACCGCCGAAAAAGACAAACGAACGCAGCTGGACACGTACGCTCAGGAATATCGGCGCCAGATTACCAGCCCCGCCGACCAGAGTGTTGCTGCCGGACAAATACACAACTCTCTCGAATTTATTGGTCAGATAGAAACTGCTCTGGCGCAGCAGGACAACCAACTCAAGGAACTTGAGGCACTCAGTCAGCGTGCGCGCGATGCCTATTTAGAGGTTCATCATAAAGCCGATGCGATGGAAAGCATGATCGATAAGCTCGAAGAAGAACATAAGCTGTCTATCAGTCGTGCTGAGCAGCGTGAAGCGGACGAGTGGGCAAACCGCCGTCGCTGATCATCCAAATCGCATATTTCCTGACTTTCATACCTTCATTCATTGATCTATAAAAAAAACTACACATTGTGTGGCAGCTCACAGATTGCCTACTAATCTTAAGGTCATGTCCATGACCGGAATAAAACCATGACCGACACCAGCCCAGTTAACTGCGGTAATCGTCTGAGCATTGATCAGGCTGAAGCGCTCCTGGAGAAGCTTGAAACTGCTGTTCAGGCGGGCGGGGATGTTGTTCTTGATGGCAGTGAAGTGCAGTACTCGGACACTGCGGGTTACCAGCTTCTGATCAGTCTCCGGAAAACGCTGGAAACTACGGGAAACAGCATTCAATGGCATGCGGTCTCTGACAATATCCGGGAGATAACGGGCTACCTTGGCCTCAAGCAGGCGATAAACCTGCCAGATTAATTATTCGTTTACTAAGAGGGAGTACTCCTATGACGAGTATTTTAGCGGTCGATGATTCGGCATCCATGCGTCAGATGGTGAGTTTCACACTGAAAGGTGCGGGCTTTGACGTACGCGAAGCGACTGACGGTGTGGAGGCGCTAGAAATCGCTAAAACTGAGAGCTTTGACCTGGTGCTGACTGACGTAAATATGCCAAACATGAATGGCATTGAGTTGGTGAAGAATCTCCGTCAACTCGACAACTATAAGTTTACCCCGATGCTTATGTTAACCACCGAATCGGCAGGTGATATGAAGATGCAGGGTAAACAGGCAGGTGCTACTGGCTGGATCGTTAAGCCGTTTAATCCGGATCAATTGCTGAGTACGATCAAGCGCGTTCTGGGGTAAGCACATGAGTGTCGATCTGTCGCAATTTCATCAGGTATTTTTCGAAGAAAGTTTCGAAGGCCTGGACGTTATGGAAAGTGAACTGCTGGACATGGACCCCGCCGATGTTGATGACGAGACCGTCAATAATATCTTCCGCGCTGCTCATTCCATTAAAGGTGGTGCCGGCACATTCGGTTTTATGCCAGTGTCCGAGTTCACTCACGTTCTCGAAACCTTACTTGACGAAATACGCTCCGGAAAGCGCTCGATGGAGCCCCGCTATGTCGACCTGTTTTTGCAGTCCGTCGACTGTTTACGTGGCATGCTTTCAGATATGCAGGATGGAAACGATCCAGAGACAGAACGCCCTGCAGAGTTACGCAAAGAATTCGAGAAGATTCTTGGAATGGAGCAGGAGAGTGCTGCTGCAGAAGAGACCTCCGCGGATTCTGACGGAAAAGACAGTGGCTGGTTAATTGATGTACATCCACATACCGACCTGCTCATGACGGGGAATGAGCCGTTCAGGATGTTCCGTGAACTGCGCGAGTTGGTTGGTGAAGACAACTTTGATGTTACCGCCGATATCGATAATGTCCCGGAACTGAGCAGTCTGACGCCAGAAGAATGCATCATCAACTGGCAGATCAAAGTCACTACTTCAGTGCCACTCGATGAGATTAAAGCGATTTTTGAGTGGGTTGAGGACGAGTGCGACCTGACCTATTTGCCGTTAACGGGTGATGCAGAAACAACCTCAGATAATAACGTAACACCTGATAAGAATGCCGCTGAAGAGCAGCAACCTCAGGAGACACCCGAGGTTGCAACTGAAAAAGCGCCTGTGATCGCTGAGGCGCAGAAGAGCGCCAAGCCTGCAAAAGCGCCAAAGAAAGCCGCAGAGAGTTCCTCTATCAGGGTGTCAATCGATAAGGTGGACAGCCTGATTAATATGGTTGGTGAGTTGGTCATTACTCAGTCGATGTTGGGCCAGCTTGGTCAGGACTTTGACCTGAGTCGACTGGCGAAATTACAGGAAGGTCTTTCGCAGCTCGAGCAAAACACCCGCGAGTTGCAGGAAAGCGTTATGAAGATACGCATGATGCCAATCAGTTTTGCTTTCAGTCGCTTCCCTCGCCTGGTACGTGATCTGGGTGGTCAGCTCGGCAAAAAGGTTGTCCTTGAAACTATCGGTGAGCAGACCGAACTCGACAAAACGGTCATGGAAAAAATCAATGATCCTCTGGTTCACCTCGTACGTAACTCCATGGACCACGGACTTGAAACCACAGAACAACGTATAGCAGCCGGTAAATGTGAAGAGGGCACCATCACCCTCAATGCCTATCATCAGGGTGGAAATATCGTTATCGAAGTTGCTGATGATGGTGCCGGTCTGAACGAAGATCGAATTCTTAAAAAAGCCATAGAAAAAGGGCTGGTTCCCGAGAATAACAGTCTGACACCGGAAGAAATCCACAATCTGATTTTCTTGCCGGGTTTCTCGACGGCGGAAGCAGTAAGCGATATATCAGGTCGTGGTGTGGGTATGGATGTGGTACGTCGTAATATCCAGGCGCTCAACGGAAGTATTGAAGTGAAGTCTCAGCGCAATGTGGGTTCGACCTTCATCATTCGCCTGCCACTGACGCTTGCAATTCTGGATGGTCAGCTCGTCAAAGTATGTGAAGAGACCTATATATTCCCACTGGTATCCATCGTCGAATCAATTCAGATTCATCGCTCATCACTGAACCATGTCACGGGTAGCCAGTATGTTATGCAGCTGCGCGACGAATATATACCTATTGTCCGCCTGGATAAGATTTTTGGACTGCGTGATGAAAAAGACGTCGTTGACGAAATGATGCTGGTGGTCGTGGAAGGCGATAACGAAAAAATCGGTATTGTTGTTGATGATCTTCTGGGGCAACAACAAGTTGTGATCAAGAGTCTTGAACAGAACTATCAAAAGGTCTCTGGCATTTCAGGCGCCACAATTCTGGGTGATGGCACTGTTGCTTTGATTATCGACATATCCAGTATCGGCAAGAACATTGTCCCTGTTAAACGAAATCAGAACCGATCAGAACGAGCGGCATGAGGTCCGGGATGGAAGAGCTTAAGAAAGAGATAGTTTTGCCGGAAGGTGACATCGGTGACGAGCAGCAATACCTGACCTTTATTATGTCAGGTGAAGAGTACGGTGTTGATATTCTGGCGGTACAGGAGATTCGGGGCTGGGAAGAACCCACTCTTATTCCTAACGCACCATCCTACATTCGCGGTGTGATCAATCTTCGCGGCACCATCGTGCCCATCATGGATTTACGCCTGAGATTTGGCCTTGAAGAGGCCGGTTATACCGCGACGACTGTTGTCATTATCTTAAAGTTTGATAGCGACAATGGGGAGCGGGTGATGGGGATCGTCGTTGATGCCGTATCTGATGTTTATACCATTGCTGACGATGATACCCGTCGTCCTCCGGAGCTGACCGAGGACGATAATTCAGATTTTATTAAAGGTCTGGTGAACGTAAACGAGAAGATGGTCATTCTGCTCGATGTAGAAGAGCTACTGATGCTACGCATGGGTATGGCTGCAACTCCTTATTCTATTGACGAAGATTAACTGCCGTAAGGTATTTGCCTGAAGAAGGTACAGGAAGGTAACTATGAGCTTTTTCCGCAATATCATTTCCGGTGGCCCAGCCATCGACCCCAATAAAATCCGCGAAATGGAAGGGAAGCTGGCAGCTATTGAAAAAAGTCAGGCCTCTATTGAATTTAAGCCAGATGGCACCATCGTCACAGCGAATCAGAATTTCCTGGATGCGATGGGGTATCGTCTGGAAGAGATACAGGGTCAGCACCACAGTATCTTTGTATCGCCAAAATATTCCAAAACACCAGAATATGCCGCCTTCTGGAACTCGCTGGCGCGTGGCGATTTTCAGACCGCTGAGTTCGAACGCTTTAATAAAGCAGGCGAGAGCATCTGGATACAGGCGACGTATAACCCCATCTTTGACGAAACAGGCAAAGTGATCAAGGTCGTTAAGTATGCTACCGATATCACTGAGCAAAAACGACGGAATATCGACTTTGCCGGTAAAGTTGAGGCTATCAGTCGTGCGCAGGCTGTTATTGAATTTACGCCAACTGGTGAAATTCTGACTGCAAACGATAATTTCTTGAAGACTCTGGGTTATCAACTTAATGAAATCCAGGGTAAACACCATCGTATGTTTGTGAAGCCAGACTATGCAAATAGCGCAGAATACGCAGAATTCTGGAAGAAGCTGGGCCAGGGTGAGTTCAGTGCGGACGAGTTTGAACGAGTGGCCAAAGACGGAAGCTCTGTGTGGATTCAGGCAACTTACAACCCAATCGTCAATGACGATGGTGTCGTTGTTAAGGTGGTAAAATTTGCTTCCGATATCACCGAGCAAAAGGCGAAGGCGACGGTTAACGAAAAGAACGCTCAGATCGCCAGTGCACTGAAGTTGTGTCAGGCAACCGTGATGATGGCGGATAATGATCTGAATATCGTTTATATGAACGATGAAATGATTAAGTCACTTGAAAAACGTGAAAAGGATATTCAGAAACATCTGAGTAACTTCAAGGTCTCTGAGTTGATCGGCACCAATGTCGATGTCTTCCATAAAAATCCTTCTCATCAACGCGGTATTCTTCAATCACTTGATAAACCAATTGAGACCCAGTTGTCGTTCGATGACGTTAAGTTCGACCTGACTGCATCACCATGGTACGACGCCGACGGTAACCGCATCGGTACCGTGGTTGAGTGGGTGGATATGACCGATATTCTTAAAGCCCGTGAAGAAGAAAAGCGCATTGCGAACGAAAACCTTCGTGTGCGTCAGGCGCTCGACTGTGTGAGTACGAACGCTATGATCGCTGACACGGACGGCAATATCATTTACATGAACGAAGCCGTTGAGAATATGATGAAGGACTCTGAAGCCGATCTGCGCAAAGATCTTCCGGCATTTAATGCCTCGGCTTTGATGGGTGAAAATATCGACACATTCCATAAGAACCCAGCGCACCAGCGCTCCATGTTGGCAGCGTTAACACAGACCTACAAAACTCAAATTGAAGTGGGTGGTCGCCACTACTCGCTAATTGCGAACCCAATTATTAACGACAACAACGAACGGTTGGGTACGGTTGTTGAGTGGAATGATCGCACGATTGAAGTCCGCGCTGAACGTGAAATAGATGCCATTGTTGAGGCGGCTGCGGGCGGTGACCTTTCCCGTCGAATCGATACTATCGGCAAGCAAGGCTTCTTCCTTAGTCTGGCCGAAGGCCTCAATCGCCTGCTCGGAATAGCAGATGATGTTGTTAACGACACGGTACGCATATTCGATGCTCTGGCACACGGTAATCTGACACGTAAGATCGAAACAGACTATATGGGCTCATTCGGTAAGCTCAAGCAGGATGCCAACTCAACGGTTGAGCGTCTGACCGAAATTATGACCCGTATCCGTGAGTCTGCATCGACTGTTGCTACGGGCGCCAGCGAAATAGCTCAGGGCAATGCCGATCTGAGTAAACGCACAGAGTCTCAGGCATCGAGCCTCGAAGAAACCGCTTCCAGCATGGAAGAAATGACCAGTGCGGTGAAACAGACCAGCGAAAATTCCGTGCATGCCAACGAGCTGGCGAGCTCGGCGAAGAACAAAGCGGAAGAAGGTGGCGAAGTTGTTGAGAAAGCCGTCACTGCGATGGATGAAATTAATCAGGCCAGTAAGAAGATCTCAGACATTATCGGCGTGATTGATGAGATCGCCTTTCAGACCAACCTGCTGGCACTGAACGCAGCCGTTGAGGCCGCGCGAGCGGGAGAACAGGGTCGGGGCTTCGCGGTGGTTGCTGGCGAAGTAAGAAATCTGGCGCAGCGTTCTGCCGGTGCTGCGAAAGAGATCAAGGATCTGATCCGCGACAGTGTGGATAAGGTTGAAGCAGGGACGTCTCTGGTGAATGCATCGGGTAAAACCCTGAATGAAATTATCGGCGCAGTTGATCGTGTATCGGCTATGATCCAGGAAATCAGTACTGCGGCTGCTGAGCAGTCTGCAGGTATTGATCAGGTGAACAGCGCGGTTGCCCAGATGGATGAAATGACGCAGCAGAACGCTGCTCTGGTTGAGCAGGCAACGGCGGCGGGTGAGGCCATGGCGGGCCAGGCTCAGGGAATGACCCAGTTAATGGAATTCTTCACAGTTGATGCATCTTTCGCCTCCGGGTCTATGTCGATGGATGCACCCGTTGCGGCAGCACCTGCTCCAGCTGCTGCTCCAAAGGTGGCACCTGCTCCGTCTGCGTCAGCTGCCGACCAGGGTGGATTGTCGGTGAGTAACTTTGACGACGACTGGGAAGAGTTTTGATCAGGTATGAACGCACATGTGTCTGATAAGCCCCTGTTAGCCGACAAGGAGTTTTTAATGACAGAGCGCGATTTTGACGAAATCGCCGCTCTTGCTCTTAAGCATACAGGGATCGTTCTGGGCCGTCATAAGGCGAATATGGTGTATGGACGTATCGCTCGCAGGCTGCGTCAGACGGGATACCGGAACTTTGCTGATTATCTGGAGTACCTGAAAGACAACTTTCGGGATGAATCGACTAATTTCATCAACTTAATTACAACCAATCTGACGTCTTTTTACCGGGAGTCGCATCACTTTGATTTCTTAAGAGATACAGTCATTCCGGAATTGAAGAAAAAATCAGATAAGAAGGTGAGAATCTGGTCTTCTGGTTGTTCCATCGGACAAGAGGCGTACACCATCGCCTTCACTCTGGCTGAAGCGCATATGGCTTCAGCGTTTGACGTGAAAATCCTGGCGACTGATCTGGATTCTAACGTCGTCAGTACGGGCGCTGAGGGAGTCTACCCTGCAGACAGTCTGATGTCTGTGCCAGATGATGCTGTTGAAAAATTCTTTGAAAAGAACCGGACTGGTAACCAGGTTCGCGTGAAAAAGAGCATACGTGATCTCGTGCATTTTAAACGTCTGAACCTCCTGGAAGGTTGGCCAATGAAAGGCAAATTCGACGTTATTTTTTGCCGTAATGTCGTGATTTATTTCAATCGAGAAACTCAGAAAACCCTGTTCAATCGCTATGCTGATTATCTACCGGTAGGGGGCTATCTGATCATAGGTCACTCAGAATCACTGAACGGTCTTACAGACCGCTTCAAGTCGCTGGGTAATACCATATACCAGAAAATTTACTAAGGGATCTGCCTATGCATCAGCGCCCACCCGAACCGAAACCTCTCAGTGGTTTTGAACATGTCGCGCGATACTGGGACGGGGTTCACAACACCTGGGCCGCCAAAATTCTTCCCGGTGAACTATACGTTTCGACACAAGGAGAGATGATTGCGACCGTTTTAGGGTCTTGTGTCTCAGCGTGTATTCGTGATCGTAAGCTGGGAATCGGCGGAATGAATCACTTTATGCTTCCGGAGCAGAGTGAGCACTCCAGTGATGTTTGGGGATCTAACCCAGTGACCCAGAACTCGCGATACGGTACGTGGGCGATGGAATTTCTGATCAACGAAATACTCAAGCGCGGTGGTCGCCGTCAGAATCTTGAAGTGAAGCTCTTTGGTGGCGGTCAGATGATTGCTTCCATGAGTGATATTGGTCAGCGGAACATCCTCTTTGTATACAACTATCTGCATAACGAAGGGCTCGAAATTGCCAGTGCTGATGTCGGTGATGTATACGCCCGTAAGGTTCTGTATTTCCCCGACACGGGATCGGTGAAAATGCGCCGCATCTCGAATGTTAAGAACGATACATTGATGAAACGTGAAACGGAATATAGCCGCAAAGTTAAAATGGAAGACATGGAGCAGGGAGACAGCGGTATTGATCTTTTTTGAGGGGGAACGGGTATGAGTAAAATTAAAGTCTTGATCATTGATGATTCCGCTCTCATCAGAAAAATGCTTCGTGAAGTATTTGACAGTACTGAGGATATCGATGTGGTCGGAGTGGCCAGCGACCCACTGATTGCACGCGATAAAATTAAACAGTTGAACCCGGATGTCATTACGCTCGACGTTGAAATGCCAAGAATGGATGGGTTGCAGTTTCTCAGCAATCTGATGCGTCTTCGACCAATGCCGGTAGTGATGGTATCGACTCTCACCGAGAAGGGTGCGCCTGAAACGCTGGAGGCGCTGGAGATGGGGGCTGTTGACTACATCTGTAAGCCAAAAGCACAAAGTCCTGATGATTTTTACGATTTCGCCGAAGCGCTGTGTAATAAAGTCCGGATTGCATCGCAGGCACGGGTTGTTGCTGTTGAAACGACCAGAAGTCAGAAAACGACACGAGTTGTGACACGTGAGACCAATGATAACTACAGGCGTATTATCGCTGTCGGATCTTCTACTGGCGGGACTGAGGCGATATCAGAGGTTCTTTCTACTCTACCTGTTAACTGCCCACCAATAGTGATCAGTCAGCATATTCCTGAAGTCTTCAGTGCCTCGTTGGCAAAACGCCTTGATAACCGCTATCCGATGGAAGTGCTTGAAGCGAGAAATGATCTGGAGGTGATCCCCGGTAGAGTGATCATTGCTCAGGGCGGGCGCCATCTGCGCTTCAGGCGGAAAGGTGATCAGCTATTTACCATCGTCGACGATGGCCCCAAGCAGAATCTTCATAAACCTTCAGTGGAGGCAATGTTTGATTCACTGTTACAGGTTGCTGGGGGGAAGCGCCTGGTGGCTGTGATGCTGACGGGTATGGGCGCGGATGGCGCAGTCGCTATGAAGCGGCTTCATGACGCAGGTGCGTTGACCATGGCCCAGGATGAAGCCTCTTCCGTGGTTTGGGGGATGCCAAAGTCAGCGTATGAGCTGGGGGCGGTTGATGAACTTGTTCCTTTGACGGGAATTGCGTCAGAAATGATTAAAAAAGCACGATTGCTATGACCACTTCTTGTGGCTTGTGCTAAACCTAATGTACGGGATTTATTTCAGGAGATAGTCGCATGTCTGTACGTGCAACATTGGCGGGTAACGGCCAGGAATTGGTCATTCAGGTTGACGGACGCTTTGATTTCAGTGCTCATCAGGAGTTTCGCGATGCCTATGAAAGTGCATCTAAGGTGCGGAAATATATTGTTGATCTGGGCAGTGCTACTTACCTCGATAGCTCGGCGTTGGGTATGCTGCTTTTGCTCCGCGATCATGCGGGAGGCGACCACTCTGAAATTTCAATTACGAACTGTAATGACGATGTTCGTAAGATATTAGCGATTTCTAACTTTGAGCAACTTTTCACTATTCAGTAACAGGTAATCATGACCGCTTATAAGGTCCTGATCGCGGACGATAACAGCGTTGATCGCAAAGTGTTATCACGCGTAGTCCGCAACCAGGGAAACGATGTAATAGAAGCAACAAATGGATTTGAAGCGGTAGATATCTTCACGGAGCATCGCCCTGATATTGTTTTGATGGACGTAATGATGCCCGGCCTCAACGGAAAGGAGGCCACCCGCCAGATCAAATCCATAGCCGAAGAAGATTTCATTCCTGTCATCTTTCTGACATCACTTTCGGACGCACAGAGCCTGGCAGATTGTCTCGAATCAGGGGGGGATGATTTCCTCACCAAACCCTATAATCATGTTGTTCTTCAAGCAAAAATTGACTCTTACCACCGCATGTCGGAGATGCATCGCACGCTGTTGAATCAGCGTGATGAAATTGCTCGGGTCAACCGTCATATGTTGCAGGAGCAACGAGTGGCAAAGGCGGTATATGATAACGTCGCTCATGCAGGCTGTCTGACATCCCCGAATATCCGTTACGAACTGTCTCCATTAGCCGTTTTTAATGGCGATGTTCTGCTGGCAGCCCGTAAGCCCGGTGGCGGGATGCATGTACTGCTCGGAGACTTTACCGGGCATGGCCTTCCGGCTGCAATTGGTGCAATGCCGATGGCTGATATTTTCTACGGTATGACGGCAAAGGGTTTCGGCTTACGTGAAGTACTTCGTGAGATTAATCAGAAATTGAAAAGTATTCTTCCCGTCGGTTTTTTCTGCTGTGCCGCTGCAGTAGATCTGGCACCCGATCGTCAGGCCGCCAGCGTCTGGATGGGGGGCGTTCCGGACTGCTACCTGCTGCGTAACGATGGCGAAATGATCGAGACACTGTCTTCGCGTCATCTGCCTCTTGGTGTGATGTCTGCCGATAAGTTCAATGACCAGATGACGGAATTTCCAATGGCGAACGGGGATCGTTTATTCCTCTGGTCAGACGGTATCATAGAGGCACGGAATTCTGACGGTGAAATGTTCGGTCAAGAAAGGCTACTGAACGTTGTTCGGGACTCGGCCCATGCCAGCGATGTCTATGATGATATACAGCGCGCCGTGGATAAGTTTGTTGACGGTTCAGAGCAGGATGATGACACTACGCTGATTGAAGTTGTCATGGCTGATGCGCTCCGCGAAGAAAAAGAAAGTGGTGTTACAAAAGCCGGCATATCTCAGGGACCACGAGACTGGAGTATGGAATACCGACTGGAGGCGTCGACCTTAAAGTCGTTCAACCCAGTGCCGCTGATGAATCATATAATGATGGAGGTTCCGGGATTACGGGCGATTGGCGGGCAGTTATACACTGTTGTTGCTGAGCTATTCTCTAACGCCTTTGAGCATGGCGTGTTAGGGCTACAATCTTCCATGAAACAATCTCCGGATGGATTTATGGAATACTACCGTCAGAGAGAGAAGCGTGTGGCTGAACTTGAGGAAGGCTTCGTCCGCATTAATATGCATCATACCGGAGTAGGTGATAGTGGCACTCTGACCCTGACCCTGGAAGACAGTGGTGATGGCTTTGATTACAAGCGACATAATGCAGGGGAAGCTAATGGAAATCATTACTCAGGCAGAGGTATCCCTCTCATTGAAAGTATCTGTGATTCGATTGAGTATCGCGGCAAAGGTAACGAGGTGTCTGTAGTTATTCAATGGCCACTGGAGCAGGCGACATGATTGATTTTGAGTCGCTGAACATGCTTAAGGAGATTATGGAGGAGGAGTTTCAGCCTCTTATTGAGTTGTATATCCGCGATAGCGACCGACGTTTCCCAGACATGCGAAAGGCTTTGAGTGAGGGGGATTGCGAAAGTGTCCGGATGACTGTGCACAGTCTTAAGGGTGCGAGCAGCAATGTCTGCGCGGTTGATTTAGCAGAGCAAGCGCACACAGTAGAAAAGATGGCGATTGATGGTGCTGTAAACCAACTTGGTGGCGCGATTGATCGTCTGGAGCAATCCTATCTCCATGTTCGCGAACAATTGAGCGAGTTTCTGTAGCTCTTCATTAAAAACTGGCCCACCTTTTGCGATATCCCCGGTAACCCAGATAACAGGAGACCGGGATGAACCCTTCTCTTCCAAACAGCCCGATGGCGTCACTGCTGATGTCGCTTGGCGGAAATATCGACTTTCAGGACCTGAAGCTCAGTGGTGACGGGGCCTCTGGCCTGAGTGACTTTTCAAGTTTGCTTGATGAGATGCAGCTTCAACCGCTGGATACAGAAAAAACTGGCGGCATACCTTCGGCCCTGGCGGCAATCTCAGAGGGGCAAAATCTGCCGCTGGACTTGCCGCTCGGTTTATCAGGCGACAAGGACACCGCATTGTCGGGGGAAAGCCTCTCGCTTCTCTCTACTGGTGAGCCTGTTGATACATCAGGCCAGGAGCTGATGGGCGACACCCTGATGGCTCAGATTCAGAAAGGAAAAGACATTTCAGTGCGTTACGCCGATACAGAAGTGGCGTCAGGCGGTCATATAGCTGAAGACTTTGACGGTGCTGATCTTGATGCATCGGCTAACGTTACACTAGCCACGCCTTCGGATCGTGTGACAGATACTGCTTCACCGCTTGCGGTCGCGACTGTTTCGCCGATGGCGAATGCGATACGCAGCCAGAACTCTGGCGAGATGCGCCAGCAGAGTGATCAGAGAATCTCAGGTAAGCCGCAACTTACCGCCGCGACAGCTAATGGCGCTGAACCCGTTTCAGAAGAAGCCGAGAGTGAACTGGTCAGTGACGTATTTAAACCAGTCACTGCCGATGATACGCGCCTGGAAACGTCCGGTTTCAGAGAGAGTATGCTGAACAGTCAGGGAGGGGCATCGATGACACAAGCCTCTGTAACGCCTGCAGCGGTTCAGTCTCAGCCAGCCGCAGCGACGACCGCTGCCGCCGCTAATGCAGACATGATTAATGCAGAGAGCCCAACCGAAGAACTCGTCTCAGAAGACTACAGTTTTGAGGAAGGTTTTGAGCAGAAGCTCCAGCGCCAGTTCCGGGAGCGACTGGAATTTGGGCAGGACCGTAGGGAGTGGACGCCAGCGTTAGGTGCTCGTTTGATGACTATGGTCGCGAACGATGTTCAGCAGGCGCGTATTCAGCTTGACCCTCCTGAGTTGGGCAGCCTCGAAATCCGTATGCAGGTACAGAACGATCAAGCCAGTGTCCAGGTGTCTGCACAGAGTCACCAGGTGAAAGATGTACTCGACAACAGCGCCCAGCGGCTGCGGGATGCACTTGCTGCTGAGGGGATTGAGTTGAGTGAGTTCAGTGTTTCTGCCGACAGTGGTGGTCAAGGTAGGGGCGGTGCTTCTGATAACTCTGACGGCTCAAATGCGGGTTTTGCTGGCGGATCTGGCGCTGAAGGGGAGGAGGTAGTCGGCATAAATCAGGCTCATACACCGGCCCCTGATTCCCTACTGGATACATTCGCTTAACCAGATCGGTCAGGCCTGCAGTGTTTGCGTCAGGCCTGACATTGCCATTCTCTCTATAGCTAACTGAGACTCCGGCCCATCGGTTTCTTCGCGTCCTCTGTTTGATTGGCCAATTCCATCGGCTGCCACAGCAATTTACTTCTACACTGAAGTCAGACTTATCGTAGGGTTTTGATGTCATTTTTTTGGCGAAAAAACGTGGCACAAGCTTTGCAAATTTGACTTCATACAGGAGATTCCCAAATGGCAAAAGAACAGGACCTCAAGCTGGAAGGTCAGGAAGGCGAAGAAGAACAGTCGGGTGGTGGTAAGAAGAAGCTCATTATCATCATCGCCATCGTTCTGATCGTCTTACTGGCGGGCGGCGGTGCCGCAGCCTTCTTCTTACTCGGTGGCGAAGAGGAAGAGGTCACAGACGAAGAAGTGGTCGAAGAGGTCGTTGAAGAGCCTGAAATTCCTGCGGTGTACGTCAAACTGAAGCCAGAATTCGTCATCAGCTTTCAGGTCGGTACGCGTCAGAGATATGTACAGGCAAGCATCGAAATTATGACGCGTCAGCAATCCATCGTAGATGCTCTTGAATTGCATGAACCCATGGTGAGAAACGAGGTGATCAATATCGTCAGCCGCCAGGAGTTCGCGAAATTACGAACAGCCGAAGGACGGGTTGCTCTGCAAAATGCGTTGAAAAGCGCGATCACGGAAATGATGGAACGGGAAGCAGGCTCTGACGGTGTCGAAGCTGTGCTGTTTACCAACTTTGTAATGCAGTAGGAATTAAGTGTGCAGGATTTACTGTCGCAAGATGAAATTGATGCCTTATTGCATGGTGTAGACGACGGCGACATTGGCCCTGAAGAAGAGGTCGATGCGGCCGGAATCAAATCCTACGATCTTACCAGCAACGACCGTATTGTCCGCGGACGTATGCCAACGCTGGAAATGATCAATGAGCGATTTGCACGTTACACCCGCATCAGCATGTTTAATTTTCTGCGTCGCAGCGCTGATGTCGCGTCTGGCGGTGTACAGATTATGAAATTTGGTGAGTACATACACACTCTGTATGTACCTACCAGTCTGAATCTGGTGAAAATGCGTCCCTTGCGTGGTACGGCACTATTTATTCTTGATGCCAAGCTGGTTTTTAAACTGGTGGATAATTTTTTTGGCGGCGATGGGCGTCATGCAAAGATTGAAGGACGTGAATTTACGCCGACAGAGGTTCGGGTTGTTCAGTTGATTCTGACGCAGGTATTCAACGACATGATGGAAGCCTGGTCGCCGGTGATTCCTGTTGAATTTGAATACGTGGGGTCGGAAGTAAATCCAGCCATGGCCAATATCGTCAGTCCAAGCGAGGTCGTAGTTGTCAGTACCTTCCATATTGAGCTTGATGGCGGTGGTGGTGACCTCCACCTGACTATCCCTTATTCGATGATTGAACCGATGCGCGAGGTTCTGGACGCTGGTTTCCAGAGTGACGTGGACGACGTTGATGAACGTTGGCAGCAGTCGCTGCGTGAGGACATTCTCGAGGCTCCCGTCGAAATACACGGAACACTGGCGCAGCGCGACATTACACTACGAGAAGTTGCCGCATTAAAAACCGGTGATGTCATACCGATTGAAATCCCCGAAGACTTTGTGTTGGAAGCGAATGGCATTCCAATCTTTACCGGGAAAATGGGCATATCCAATGAGAATCTGGCTGTCAAAATTAAAGAACAGATTTCTCACAGAAAACGCTGACAGGAGCAGGTTATGAGTGACGAAAAAGATCAGGATCAGTCACCCGAAGAAGAATTAGATCCTCAGAAACTTGCTGATGAAGTAGCGGGTGGTATTGAAGAGGCCAGCGGCGAGGAAAGTGCAGCGGAAGGTGAAGAAGATGATCAGGCGCTGGCCGATGAGTGGGCCGCTGCCATGGAAGAAGCGGGAGAAACAGATGATGAAGAACCTGAACCAGAGCCTGACCCTGTAAAGCAGGTTGAACTTGATGAACTGCAGGATGAAGGTCGCCCCGGTGGCAATGGTGATAACCCTGAGTTGGAGGTCATCCTCGATATTCCGGTTCGTATTTCAATGGAAGTAGGTGCGACCAAAATACCTATCCGGAATCTGCTGCAGTTAAATCAGGGCTCTGTTGTAGAGCTTGATCGTCTTGCTGGTGAACCATTGGATGTACTGGTGAACGGAACCCTGATTGCGCACGGTGAAGTTGTCATGGTTAACGATAAATTTGGTATCCGCCTGACGGATGTGGTGAGTCAGAGTGAACGTATACACCGCCTGCGCTAAATTTTTACTCTTGCTGCCCGGCATGGCGTTCGCTGAAGAACAGGTGACGCCTATGCTGCAAGCGACACCGATGGCCAGTGCTGGAAAGGTCGTGCTTTTCCTGATCCTGATACTTGGTCTTATTGTTGGCTTGGCCTGGCTGGTGAATAAAACCCGCGTTGGTCAGTGGACAGGCGGTGCTCAACACCTGAAAACACTTGCGGTACTACCCTTAGGGCAGCGCGAAAAAGTGGCCATTATTCAGGCCGGTGAACAACAGCTTGTGATTGGTATTACACCGCACGGCATTAACACGCTGGCAACGCTGGACCAACCGATTGATGTTGCAGAAAATAAGCCCGCTGATTTTGCCGATATTCTGAAGAAGGCCGTACGCAAATGAAGACTCTGATGCGTTGGCTGCCTCTGTTTCTTATGATGCCGGCGTTCGCTTTCGGCGCAGACCCTGCGGCCCCGGTAACTGGCCCTGGCGGTATTCCTGCCGTTGTTTATACCGCCAATGACAACGGTGGTCAGTACTCAGTTACTATCCAGATCCTTGTATTAATGACGCTGCTGACGGTATTACCGTCGCTGCTCATTATGATGACGTCATTTACCCGAATTATTGTTGTACTGGCGATTCTCCGACAGGCCATTGGCCTGCAGCAGACGCCATCGAATCAGGTACTTCTTGGCCTCTCGTTGTTTTTGACGCTGTTTATCATGATGCCTGTCTTCCGCATCGTGAATGCTGAGGCGATTCAGCCATATCTCGCTGAAGAAATTGCACCGCTTGAAGCGCTAGAGCGAGCTGCAGTGCCCATGCACGAGTTTATGCTCGCGCAAACACGTGAGACGGATCTTGATTTGTTTGTGCGCATCAGTGGTCGTACTGATATTGCAGGTCCGGCAGAAACACCAATTCATATCCTGATTCCGGCGTTTATTACCAGTGAGCTGAAAACGGCATTTCAGATTGGCTTTCTGATATTTATTCCGTTCCTGATCATTGACCTTGTCGTTGCCAGTATCCTGATGGCGATGGGTATGATGATGCTCTCTCCGATCATTATATCGTTGCCATTTAAGATCATGCTGTTCGTGTTGATTGATGGTTGGGCATTAATCATGGGCACTCTGGCGAATAGTTTCGGAACGATATAGGCAGGGGTTTATGAAGACGTTACCAGCAGCAGGAGGCCAGAATGTCTGAAGCGATCATCGGCGATATCTTTACCAGCGCACTCTACATCGTGCTGGCCATTGTTGTTGTCATTATTGTTCCCAGTCTGATTATCGGTCTGATGGTGAGTACTTTTCAGGCGGCCACCCAGATTAACGAGCAGACACTGAGTTTCCTGCCGCGTTTAGTGGTTACCTTGCTGGCGATGATCATGTTTGGCCCCTGGGCCGTCAGCGCTGTGCTCGATTTTACACGCGAAATCTATCTTAATATTCCGTTCCTGATCGGGTGATCTGTGATTGAGTTCGAAGCTCTGGATATCAGCCATTGGATTACTCGTTACGTATATCCCTTTGCGCGGATATCCGGTCTTTTGATGGTGATGCCCCTGATCGGTACCCGCATGGTATCAATGCGGGTACGCCTGCTTCTTGCCGTTGCAGTTACGTTAGTCGTCGTACCGCTGTTACCGCCGATTCCTATGGTCGAAGCCATCTCCCTTGCGTCCGTTATTATTATCCTGCAACAACTACTTATTGGCGTTTTACTCGGATTCGTGACCGAATTACTCATGCAGGTGTTTGTGATTGCCGGGCAATTGATCGCGATGCAGACCGGCCTGGGTATCGCGACCACGGTAGACCCCAGTCAGGGCGCTTCGGTGGTCGTGATCTCGCAGTGGTTTCTGTTTATGGTCAGCCTCGTATTTCTTTCGTTGAACGGGCATCTGGTACTGATTGAAGTACTGGTCGACAGTTTTCGCTCTATTCCGATTGGTATGGCAAGTTTTTCCGCTGAGCAATTCGGACTCCTGGTCAACTGGAGTGGCTGGATGATTGCTGCCGCGGTGGTGATTTCTCTACCTGCTATGACCGCGCTGCTCATTGTGAACCTGGCATTTGGTGTCATGACCCGGGCGGCCCCGCAGCTGAACATTTTTGCGCTCGGTTTTCCGGTGACCATGATCGTTGGTCTGTTAATTATGTGGCTGAACATTGATGAGATGGCATCTAGCTTTCATGGCTACATGGATGTTCTCTTCGAGTTCCTGAAGAAGCTGATCACTCTCTAGAGGTTGTTATGGCAGAGCAGGATAGTAGTCAGGAAAAAACAGAAGAACCCACCCCCCGACGTTTGCAGAAGGCGCGGGACGAAGGCCAGGTTCCCCGATCTAAAGAACTGGGCACCACCATGGTATTGGTCATGGGGGCTGCCGGCTTGCTGATGTTTGGTCCCTTTATGTCAGAGCGCATCGCTGCGATGGCTAAACATTCATTTTCATTTGATCGGGATACTGCGTTTGATACCGGTATGATGACATCGTATCTCGATGCATCTGCACTTGAAGCTGCCATTGCGCTCGCGCCCTGGCTGGTGGTGGTATTGATCGCCGCGTTCGCCGGCCCACTTTTAGTCGGGGGATGGTTATTTTCAGGGAAAGCTATCACACCGAAGCTCGACCGTTTAAACCCGCTGAGTGGTCTGAAGCGGATGTTCTCTGCCAACTCTCTGGTTGAACTGTTTAAGGCCTGGGCGAAAGTACTGGTTGTCGGTACCGTCGCCTGGCTGACGCTTATGTTCTTCTTTCAGGATGCGATGCGCATTCAGTATGAGAACACCGAATCCGCGATTGACCATGCCGTCACTATCATTATCTGGAGTGTGCTTGCCCTGTGTGCCTCTACGGCACTGATCGCCATTGTTGATGTGCCCTGGCAGATATACAGCTTCACAAAGAAGATGCGTATGTCGATGCAGGAAATTAAAGACGAATATAAAGAAACCGAGGGTAAGCCTGAGGTTAAGAGTAAGGTTCGTCAGTTACAACGGGAAGTGGCTCAGCGCCGTATGATGGCTGATGTGCCTGAAGCAGATGTTGTAATTACTAACCCAACTCACTACTCGGTTGCGCTACGCTATGACGCGGGCGCCAGTGCTGCGCCTGTGTTGCTGGCGAAAGGTTCAGATCGGGTTGCTTTAAAAATTCGTGAAATCGCTAAAGAAAATAACGTACCTCAGATGCAGGCTCCGCCCTTGGCCCGGGCGCTCTTCACACACACCAAAGTCGGCGATGAAATACCAGAAGGGCTCTATGTCGCCGTGGCGCAGGTACTGGCGTATATCTATCAGATGGATCAGTTCGCCAAAGGTAAAGGGCCGAAGCCTGAACGTAAGCCTGATATGCCAATTCCTCGTGATCTGAGAGTCGACCCGGATCCTTCATAACTTAAAAAGTTCGATAAAAATGACTGTCTGAATTAAAACGGGAACACTTCTTGCGATACCCAGTCGGTAGAACATTTTTTTGACGGGTATCTAAATGGCAGCGGCCTCCGGAAGCAATGTAGTCGGACAACTGAAGAGCGGAGCCTCAATCCTTATGCAGGGCAATCTCGGCATTCCGGTCATGCTGCTGGTGTTGCTGGGCATGATGACGCTGCCACTGCCGCCCTTTCTGCTGGATACTTTTTTCACCTTTAACATTGCCTTATCGATTGTCGTACTGCTGGTCAGTGTCTATTCAAAGCGCCCGTTAGATTTCGCCATTTTCCCGACCATTCTACTGATCGCTACGTTATTGCGTCTGGCGCTCAATGTGGCCTCTACCCGGGTTGTACTCTTGTACGGCCACGAAGGTGGCGATGCTGCGGGTAAAGTAATTGAGGCATTTGGTGAGGTGCTGATCGGCGGTAACTATGCCGTGGGTCTGGTGGTCTTTATGATTCTGATGATCATCAACTTTGTGGTGGTGACCAAAGGTGCTGGCCGTGTTTCAGAAGTGAGCGCGCGCTTCACATTGGATGCTATGCCCGGTAAGCAGATGGCCATTGACGCTGACTTGAATGCCGGCCTGATTGAGGCCGAAGAGGCGAAAAAACGTCGTTCAGATATTGCCGCAGAAGCGGACTTCTATGGTGCCATGGACGGTGCCAGCAAATTCGTAAAAGGTGATGCGATCGCTGGCATTCTGATTCTGATCATTAACGTGGTGGGTGGCTTTGCCATCGGTATGGCTCAGCACAACCTGACCTTTGGTGATGCAGTATCTGCGTATACGCTGCTGGCGATTGGTGATGGTCTGGTCGCTCAGATTCCATCACTGCTGCTGTCGACTGCAACGGCCATTATGGTCACCCGTAATGGCGGTGACGAAGACATGGGGCAGCAGGTCTTCGGCCAGATGTTTGGTTCTTCCCGCGCGCTTGCTGTGTCTGCCGGTCTACTTCTGTTAATGGGTGTTGTTCCGGGAATGCCACACACGGTATTTATCAGTGCCGCTCTTGTTGCTGGCCTGGCTGCCTATGTTATTCGTTGGAAAAAAGAAGGCGGAGAGCTGGGCGATGCAGTCGTACGACGATTGGGTGGGAAGCCAAAAGAGACCCCGGCGCTTGAAGGTGCCGGTGCAGGAGCGGGGAATGCCTTAGCGGCGCCGCAGGAAAAAGCCGCCGAGGCGATGAAGCAGTTGGAAGTTAAAGAGTTAGGTTGGGACGACGTGGAGCCTGTGGATCGCGTTGGACTTGAAGTGGGTTATCGGCTGATTCCGCTGGTGGATAAAAACCAGGGCGGGCAACTACTCAGCCGCATTAAAGGCGTTCGTCGCAAGCTGTCGCAGGAACTTGGCTTTCTTATTCCGTCGGTACATATCCGGGATAATCTTGATCTGTTGCCCAATCAGTACCGGATCACCCTGATGGGTGTGACGCTGGCGGAAGCAGAAATTCATCCTGAGCGTGAGCTGGCGATTAACCCAGGCCAGGTATACGGCAAAATCGAAGGTATGGCGACGACCGACCCAGCCTTCGGTATGGAAGCTTACTGGATCACTCCAGATCTGAAAGACCGGGCACAAACGCTTGGATATACCGTCGTCGATGCCAGTACCGTGGTCGCAACGCATATGAACCAGAAATTACAGACTCATGCTCATGAATTAATTGGTCATGAGGATGCTCAGCATCTGGTCGATATGCTGGCGAAGACATCTCCGAAACTGGCCGAAGAATTGGTGCCCAACAAAGTCAGCATCAGTCAGCTTCTCGCGGTCCTGCAAAACCTGCTGCGTGAACAGGTGCCTATCCGGGATCTGCGTTCTATCGCCGAGTCTTTGGCGAACTCTCCGGCTCAGAGTCAAGATATTGCCGCTCTCGTTTCTGCCGCTCGTTTGGCTCTGGCCCGCATGATTACTCAGAATATCTTCGGAAATACCGACGAATTACCGGTTATGACGCTGGATCCGGGGCTGGAACAATTATTGCTGAAAAGCTTACAGCAAAGTGCGCAACAGGGTAGCCAGCAAGGTCTGGTACTTGAGCCAGGCATGGCAGATACCTTGCAACGCTCACTGAATGAATCGGTGCAGACACAAGAAGCGGCAGGCCGCCCAGCGGTGCTTCTGGTGACTTCGCAATTACGTCCGGCGATGTCGCAGTTCGTCAGGAACAGTATTCCGCAATTGCACGTACTGGCTTACCAGGAAGTGCCGGACAACAAGAGCATTACGATTGTTGCTGCCGTTGGTGGCAAGTCGTAACGAGGCTGAATTATGAAGGTAAAACGTTTCGTCGCAGACAACATGCAGCTGGCACTGAAAATGGTGTCGGCTGAGCTGGGCCCGGATGCGGTTATTGTATCCAGCCGACGCCTGGATAACGGCATGGAAGTTGTGGCCAGTAGCGAGATGCTGGGAGAGATCGATTCGGCAAAACAGAGCGAACTGGATCGTCAGCTGCGCCTTCAGCGTGAGCTGGAAGCAGCGAAGCAGGCAGCACGGGCGAGTGCCGCTCAGCGTCAGGAATATGCAGCTGACACTGCGGCGCGTTATGCACCTCAGCAAAGAGATTCTCAGCAAGCGTCAGCTCAGGTGAGTCGCACTGAAGCGGATGTGGCAGCCGCTACCCGACTGGCGGAGCAGGCTGTTGAAGCGCGTAAACAATCAGAAGAAACCTACCAGACCCGCCTGCAGGAAATGCAGGGTGAACTGCGCGAGCTGAAAGACTGGCTGGTCAGTCATCAGGGCAGTGCGTGGGATACCCGTCGCCCTCTGACCTGGCAGCAGTCGCAGTTGTGGCAGCGTTGTCAGGATATTGGTCTTGAGCCAGCGTGGGCGGACAGGGTGGTCAGCATGAGTGATCAGAGCGGTGACCTTGAACAGGCCTGGAAATCCGCCTTGGGTGTCATCCAGAGCGACTTGCCGTTACTGCCTCAGGGCGTACTCGAAAAGGGCGGAACCATCGCCCTGGTCGGTCCGACCGGTGCAGGCAAAACAACTACTTTGGGCAAAATTGCTGCGCGATTTGTTCAGCGCCATGGGCCGGACTCGGTCGCCTTTGTGACGCTTGATAACTATCGTATGGCAGCGCATGACCAGCTTCAGGCGTTCGCCCGGATTCTGGGTGTCGAGATGAAAGTGGTGCTGCAGAATGGTGATCTGGTGAAAACGCTCAGCACGCTGCGCAAGAAGAAACTGGTATTGATCGATAGTGCTGGACTTGCCAGTCAGGACCCACATTTTTCGTCACAGTTGTCTATGCTTAAACAGACTGGTCGTGATGTTCGTAAGTTTCTGGTGCTGCCTCTGACAAGTCAGGCGCGTTGCCTTCAGGAGAACTACGAGCACTTCAAGCCAGCGGGGCTGGATGGTTGTATTTTCACCAAACTGGATGAGTGTTTCAGCCTGGGGGCTGGCCTCAGTGTTGCCGCTCTGACCCGCTTGCCACTGACCCTGATCACCGACGGCCCTCACATCCCGGATGATCTGCATTACCCGGATGCATCGAGATTGGTCAATCTGGCTGAGCAGATGGCTCGAATGGCGCGTACGCGCTGGCAGGCGGCAGAAGCAATGAATATGGCAACACAACAGCAAAGCTTTCAACACGGAGTTTAATTGAAGATGGCGAGTCATCCTGTACAGGTCATAGCAGTCACCGGCGGTAAAGGCGGTGTTGGCAAAAGCAATGTCTCCGTAAATCTTGGTATTGCCCTGTCTGAAATGGGCCGGCGTGTCGTTATTCTTGACGCCGACCTCGGTCTGGCAAATATCGATATTCTTCTCGGTATCAGCTCGAACAAGACAATTGAAAATGTGCTGCAGGGCGAGTGTGACCTGAGAGAAGTTCTGGTCAAAGGCCCCGGTGGTATCAGAATTGTGCCTGCCTCTTCGGGGACCCAGAAACTGTCGCAGTTGAATCCAATGGAACATGCCGGGCTGATTCAGGCGTTCAGCGATATCGGCGACGATATTGATGTACTGATCATCGATACGGCAGCGGGGATTTCAGATACCGTCCTGAGTTTTGTCCGGGCGTCACAGGAAGTACTGGTAGTCGTGACTGACGAGCCGACTTCGATCACGGATGCGTATGCTCAGATTAAACTTCTGAACCGCGATTACGGTCTGTTCCGTTTCCGTGTCGTTGCCAATATGGTGAAGTCACCGCAGGACGGTATGGCTTTGTTTGCCAAGCTGACCAAAGTCACTGATCGTTTTCTTGATGTTGCTATGCAATACGTTGGCGCAGTTCCTTCTGACGATGCGGTTAAGCGAGCGGTACAGCGTCAGAAGGCGGTAATTGAAGCCTATCCACGGTCAAAAGCAGCGACGTCTTTCCGGGCGTTAGCCAAGAAAGTAGACAGCTGGCCGCTGCCATCCACGCCACGCGGACATCTTGAGTTCTTCGTGGACCGGCTGGTTGATCAGGTAGGAGCATGACGGGTGTCGACGGGAAGTTGTCTGGTGTACTCCGACGTTCAGAATACTAATTTCGACGATCTGGTCCGGGAACACGCGGGTCTGGTGAAGCGGATTGCTCATCATCTGATGGGACGCTTACCGGACAGTGTGCAGGTAGATGACCTGATCCAGTCGGGCATGATCGGTTTGCTTGAAGCTGCGCGTAAATACGATGGCGGCAAAGGCGCGAGCTTCGAAACCTACGCCGGTATCCGGATTCGTGGGGCCATGCTCGACGAAATACGCAAAGGTGACTGGGCACCCCGTTCAGTGCATCGCAACGCCCGCCGTATCCAGGATGCGATTAAACAGGTTGAAGCAGTCAAAGGTCGTGATGCCGACGACAGTGAGGTTGCGGCTGTCCTTGGTATAAGCCAGGACGAGTACCACCAGATACTGAAGGATAGTGCGGGTTGTCGTCTGTTCAGCTATGAAGAGTTGCTGGAAAACGACAGTTCTCCCGATCTGATGGATGACTCCACCCCCGGGCCCGGAAAAGGCATGGAGAGGGATGCATTTCGTCGTCAGTTGGCGGAAGCCATTTCAGGCCTGCCAGAGCGCGAGCAGCTCGTTCTTGCTCTTTACTATGACGAAGAGCTGAACCTCAAAGAAATTGGCGCTGTATTAGGCGTCAGCGAGTCTCGCGTGAGTCAGCTGCACTCTCAAGCCACACACCGTTTACGCGCGCGTCTGAGTGATTGGGCCTGATTTTTCCCTACCGGCGCGTCCAGCGCTTTCAGACCATATCAGACGCCGTCATTATTCTTTTCTATTCTTTCTCTCTCTTTCTGGATAAACCGCTAACTGGGTCTAAACTTAATTCAGGACCGGCTTGGTTTGTAAAAGTCGTATATTGGAGGTCGTTTTGGACAAGAACATGAAAATTCTCATTGTGGATGATTTTTCAACAATGAGACGTATCGTCAAAAACCTGCTGCGTGATCTTGGTTTCACCAACACTCAGGAGGCAGACGATGGCACAACAGCGTTGCCGATGCTGCAGAATGGCGACTTCGATTTTCTGGTCACCGACTGGAACATGCCAGGGATGACAGGCCTGGATCTTCTCAAGCATGTGCGGGAAGACGAGCGCCTCAAAACTCTGCCAGTTCTGATGGTCACTGCGGAAGCCAAGCGCGATCAGATCGTTGCAGCGGCACAGGCGGGCGTGAACGGATACGTCGTTAAGCCCTTCACTGCGGCAGTACTTAAAGAAAAAATCGACAAGATTTTTGAACGCGTCGAAGGCTGATTAAAGGTAGCGCCATGGTGGATGTAAACCTGGACAATAAGGACAACCAGGTCGGCTCGGAGATACGCTCGCTTGCTGAGAATATGCTTGAACAGCTTGAGCAGGGAGATATTGGTAAAGCGGTTGCTCTGGTAAACGACCTTAATCAGTTGCGCGACCGCACACTGTATAACGAGATCGGACGACTGACCCGTGCCTTGCATGAGTCGATCAAGAATCTGAATGTCGATACGGTAGGTGCCGCGTCTGATATCACTGAGACAACCGATAAGCTGACGTACGTTCTCGAAATGACGGATAAGTCAGCCAATCGTACGATGGATATTGCCGATGCTGGTGGCCCCTTGGCGGGCGCCATGGGCGATCGGGCAGCGGAACTTTCTGCTCGCTGGAAACGATTTATGAAACGCGAAATGAATACCTCCGAATTTCGCGAACTCAGTCGTGATATTGATGAATATCTTTCCAGCAGCGTTAAAGATTCGTCGGAAATAAAAAAACAGTTTTCTGAAATTGTTCTGGCCCAGGATTTTCAGGATCTGACCGGGCAGGTCATTCACAAAGTGATCAATCTGATCCGCGATGTGGAAGGGCGACTGGTCACACTGGTCTCAATGGCAGGGCAGGTTGATCAGATTACTGGCATCAACCATGAGTTTGAACAAAGTACGCCGGCGCCCGATAGCGGCCCGGACATTAACCCTGAAGGTCCGCAGACCGATAGCAAAGCCGATGGTGTAGTAAGTAGCCAGGATGATGTCGATGATCTGTTGTCGAGCTTAGGGTTTTAGAGGAGCGGTTGAATGAGTTTCGATGCTGATGAAGAGATTCTCCAGGACTTTCTCGTAGAGGCGGGAGAAATCCTGGAACTGCTGTCAGAGCAGCTGGTGGATCTGGAAAACAGTCCAGACGATAAGGATCTCCTGAACGCAATCTTCCGTGGTTTTCATACGGTAAAAGGCGGTGCAGGCTTTTTGCAGTTGAACCCCCTGGTTGATTGTTGCCATGCAGCTGAGAACGTGTTCGATACGCTTCGTAATGGCAAACGATCGGTGAATGCAGACCTGATGGATGTGGTTCTCAGTGCTCTGGATACCGTGAATGAAATGTTTGACTGTGTGCGTTCTGGTGAAATGCCAGAGCCCGCAGAGCAGAGCTTGCTGGATAATTTGCATCATCTGGCATTGCCTGAGGACGAAGCCCCAGCAGTTGAAGCTGCTGCAGTGGAAGAATCAGTAGTCGAAGAAGCTGAAGCGCCTTCTGCAGAAGGCACTTTAGCGGATGCGGACAACGGCGACATCACCGATGATGAATTTGAGCAATTGCTTGATGCGTTAGATGAAAAATCTGATGCTGCATCTGCTGCTACGAAGGCCCCTGCTGCCGCACAGAATACTGGTGATGATGATAACCTTTTTGGTGGAGATGATCTGTTCGACACAGACAGTGGACCTGTTGCATCAGCGTCTGACGATGAAATCACAGAAGATGAATTTGAAGCTCTGCTGGATCAGATTCATGGAAAAGGTAAGCCCGGCGATTCGTCGGCATCGAATAAGCCAGAAGCCCCGGCACCTGCAGAACCAGAAAAAACAGCTACTCCAGAGTCGCCGGCGGGAGCAGGGGACAGTGACCTGATCACCGATTCTGAATTTGAAGAATTGCTTGATCGCTTACACGGAAAAGGTAAGCCTGGTGCAACAGACACAGCGGCACCACAGGGCTCATCTGCGGCAGGAGCTAAACCTCCTGCTGCGAAAGCGCCAGAAGAAACCGGCGCTAAAAAGCCTGAAGCAGCAACGCCTAAACCAGCAGCTACACCGGCAGCCAAGCCTGAAGCAGCAAAACCTGCGGCTAAATCTTCCGCTCCTGCAGCGGCCTCTGCACCAAAAGCAAAACCGGACGCTCGTAAGAACGAAAAAGAGGCCATGGCCGAGGCGACTGTTCGTGTTGATACTAAGCGCCTCGATGACATCATGAACATGGTGGGTGAGTTGGTGCTGGTGCGTAACCGTCTGGTTCGTCTGGGACTCAAGAGCAGCGATGAGTCGATGGCGAAAGCGGTCGCCAATCTGGATGTGGTCACAGGTGATCTTCAGTCGTCCGTTATGAAAACGCGGATGCAGCCTATCAAGAAAGTCTTTGGGCGTTTTCCCCGTGTTGTTCGGGATCTTGCGCGACAGCTTAAGAAAGAAATTAACCTCGAATTGCGTGGTGAAGAAACGGATCTGGATAAAAACCTGGTGGAAGCACTCGCAGATCCACTGGTTCACCTTGTACGTAACTCGGTAGACCACGGCGTTGAGCAACCAGATGTGCGCGAAGCCAGTGGCAAAAGTCGCGTGGGTACGGTCATTCTCTCAGCAGAGCAGGAAGGCGATCATATTCTGCTACGGATTCAGGATGACGGTGCCGGTATGGACGCTGATGTTCTGAGACGCAAGGCGGTAGAAAAAGGTGTTATGGATCAGGATGCCGCAGACCGCCTGACAGACAATGAATGTTTTAATCTTATTTTCGCGCCGGGCTTTTCCACTAAAGAACAGATATCCGATGTTTCTGGCCGTGGCGTGGGAATGGACGTTGTTAAGACAAAAATCACACAGCTCAACGGTACGATATCGATTGACTCGTTCAAGGGTGAAGGTACAACGATCAGTATTAAAGTGCCTTTAACGCTAGCGATTATGCCGACGCTGATGGTAATGCTGAAAGATCAGGCGTTCGCCTTCCCACTCGTGAACGTAAATGAGATTTTCCACCTGGATCTTACTCAGACCAATGTCGTCGATGGGCAGGAAGTTGTGGTTGTGCGTGAACGTGCTATTCCACTGTTTCATCTCAAGCGTTGGTTGGTGAAAGGCGAGCAGTTTGCGAAAGCCGACGAGTCCGCTCATGTGGTAGTGGTCTCGGTAGGTACAAACAAAGTCGGCTTTGTCGTTGATCAGTTAATTGGTCAGGAAGAAGTGGTTATTAAGCCACTCGGGAAAATGCTCCACGGTACCGCCGGGATGGCTGGAGCAACCATTACAGGTGATGGCCGCATTGCTTTGATCCTTGATATTCCAAGCATGCTGACGCGTTATGCGACTCGACAATCGAGCGCGGCCTGACACAGGAAGTATTATGGCTTTAAAAGTTCTGGTGGTGGATGATTCAGGTTTTTTCCGCCGCCGGGTGACAGATATTATCAATGCCGATCCTCGTCTTGAGGTCATTGGCGTTGCTGAAAACGGACTTCAGGCCATTGAGCTGAATGACAAACTCAAACCTGACGTAATCACCATGGATTACGAGATGCCTGTCATGGATGGCATCACCGCAGTACGAAAAATAATGGCATCGACCCCGGTGCCAGTTCTGATGTTTTCGTCATTGACCTTTGAAGGTGCCCGGGTAACTCTGGATGCTCTGGACGCTGGAGCCGTCGATTTTTTACCGAAGAATTTCGATGCTATTGCCCGCAACGCAGCCTCTATCCGTAAGTTACTTGCCGAAAAAATTATTGGCGTAGCGAGGGGGCAGCTGAAGGGCACAGCGCAGGTTTCAACCTCCCCATCTCAACCTTCACAAAAAAAGACGCCCACTGCGGCAGGGGCGAACGAGCCGGTACCGCGTCATCTTGAACTGGTGGTCATTGGTACGTCCACCGGTGGCCCTGCTGCTCTGCAGAATATTTTCAAGAGTTTGCCTGCAGGATTTAACAAGCCCATTATTATCGTGCAGCACATGCCTGCTTCGTTCACCGCAGCGTTTGCTGAGCGGCTGAATAATCTCAGTGCGTTAAGTGTTAAAGAGGCAGAAGAGGGTGATGTTTTAAAGCCGGGGCACGTTTATGTTGCACCGGGGGGCAAGCAGCTGATTGTTGATAAACGCCACGGTGGATCGATTCATATTCTGGAAAGTGACGAGCGGGTAAGCTATCGACCGAGTGTCGATGTTGCTCTTGCCTCTGCTGCAAAACATTACGGTAGTAAGGCGTTAGGCATTGTCTTGACGGGGATGGGAGCAGATGGGCGTGAAGGAGCCCGGTTACTCAAACAGTCGGGTGGTCACTTGTGGGCTCAGGATGAACAGAGCTGCGTTATTTATGGAATGCCGATGGCTGTGATCAATGCAGGGTTAGCTGATCGTGTCCTTCCACTTAATGATGTTAGTAAGTTCATGAGTCAGCTCTGACTCTGTCTGGAACTCCACTCACACGGCAGGCTTTTGCCGCTTCTTTCTGTGCTATGCATAATCTGGGTTGTGCTCATTAGCTCATTGCCTGACAACCCACCGTTGCAGGTGAACTTCTGACCGTAAATACCAGTTTATTTTAAAACTGACATGATATTTGCTTGGTTTCTGGTAGGGCATTGAGATTCATGCGATAAGCAGACGTTCTGCTTTGAGCGGAGAGGAATACTATTGTGAAAATCTGGTCGATATCCAATCAGAAAGGTGGGGTGGGTAAAACGACATCGGTAGTTTCTTTGGGGGGGCTGTTGGCTGACCAGGGGCACCGTGTGCTTCTGGTAGACCTCGACCCCCATGGTTCTCTGACCAGTTACTTTGGCCAGGACCCGGACGGTCTTGAAAGAAGTCTGTATCACTTATTCTTTGAGCAACGCTGGCGCAATGTGGATTACATCCGCGATACATTGAAGCCAACCAGCTTGCCGAATGTTTCTATGCTTCCTGCGACAACCTCCCTTGCCACTCTTGAGCGGCAGGTAAGTGGTCAGGACGGTATGGGGCTGGTACTCGCGAGGAGCCTGGCGCAGCTCTGGGATGATTATGACTATGCCTTGCTGGATACTCCGCCTATTCTGGGAGTCCTGTTAGTCAACGCCCTTGCTGCCTGCCAGCAGCTGGTTATTCCAACCCAGACTGAACACCTGGCGCTCAAAGGTCTGGAGCGAATGGTGCATACCCTTAAAATGGTCATGAAGTCACAAAAGCGTGAGCTGCCATATACAATCGTTCCGACGCTGTTCGATCGGCGTACATCCGCTTCATTAACCAGCCTCAAAGAAATGCGACGTACCTATCAGGGAGCGTTATGGGATGAAGCAATTCCAGTGGATACCCGGTTGCGTGATGCCAGTCATGAGGGAATATTTCCCCACCAGTTAGATCCGAATACTCGTGGTGTCCGGGCGTATCGCCATCTGCTTGCCCAATTAAGTGGAGAGAAACGCTGATATGTCGGGGAATACGGATGTCTTGATGGGGTACTTCGACAGTCTGTTGACGACAGTCGATGAGGACCCGAGAAAAGCTATCGTCAGCGACCTGCTCGCTGGCGCTGCGGCACAGGCGCCTGAAGAAGAGTACAAACCGGTTGCGACCGATACCATTGCTCTGGGAATGCGGGTTATTCCATTAAAGCCACCGCTGAAGGTTAATGCCGTAGCGATCAACCGCATTACCGCTTTGCGGTTGTTGCATGTCGTTCAGACGATTCCCCCCAGCCGGCTGAAACTTCACGTCCTGTCGTGTTGCGCAGGTGTCCTCGATGTCTGAAAGCCAGCTGACGGACGACAAAGTCACTGCGCAGGAAGCCAGTACTCTTACTAAAGAAAATCAGGTTGATGGTGTTCTCCAGAACTATCTCGACCAACTCCTGATTGTCGCTACAGAAGTATCTGTGGTGACTGAGACCCCAGTTCTGACTGAAACAGCAGCTGCAACAGAGCCTGTGGTGGTGAATGATGTCGATACATCGGAGATTGTCGGGACTCTGATGGAAGAAGCGTCACTTTCGCTTCAGCCGGAGGTAGTCACAGATGAAATTCAGGACTGGGACCCATACGCCCTTGATCCAGAAGTTAAGGTTGAAGAGGCATCCCCAGAGGCAAATATTGTTTCGCAGGAGCTACAGACCAGCGTCACCGTAGCAGGCGAGAACGCCACAGTTACGAAAGATAAAAAGAAGTTGCTGTGGGATTCGAGTCAGGGTGTCGAGTGTCTGTTGTTCAGTGTTGCTGGTTTAAAGCTCGCGATTCCTCTTTCCCAGTTGGGGGGCGTATACCCAGCTGAAAACATGAAAGTAACGCCACTGTTTGGTCAATCCGATTGGTCTCTGGGGGTATGGCAGAGCGATACGGACAAATTGACGATCGTCGACAGCGCCAGATTGATTATGCCAGAGCGCGGCATATCTTTACGTGAATCTGGATACGAATACCTCATTCAGCTGGATCGTACGCCTTGGGCGCTCGCTTGCGAAGGTATTTGCGACACTATTACACTGGTTTCTGAGTCAATTAAATGGCGCGGAGACGCAAGTAAACGCCCTTGGCTGGCGGGCACTGTCATTTCAGAGATGTGTGCTTTGCTGGATGTACCCAGCCTGGTCGATCTTCTTGAGTCTCACTTGAAGTCGACGCAAGGCTGAACCCCTGGAAAGCCGCTGTAAACCAGCGCTTTACCCGGCTTTGGGCTCTCTTTTTTTAAGTTACAAATTTTCCTTCATTTCGGCTGGTACACTTTGTGCTCTGATCTATAGTTAAGAAAGGTTTGTAGTGTTTTTGACACTGTCAGGCATCGGCCTTTCTTAGCGAGGATGTTTTATGTCAGCAATTGCCGCTAAAAGTGCGGAAGATCCGGTACTCCAATGGGTAACCTTCCGGCTTGAAAACGAGAGTTACGGTATTAACGTAATGCAGGTTCAGGAAGTACTGCGTTATACCGAAATAGCACCAGTACCCGGGGCGCCACCTTATGTACTGGGCATCATTAACCTGCGGGGTAATGTCGTCACTGTGATCGACACCCGACAGCGTTTTGGCTTGCCGACATCGGACACCACAGACCAGACTCGTATCGTCATTATCGAGGCAGAGAATCAGGTCGTGGGCATTCTCGTGGATGCGGTGGCTGAGGTGGTTTATCTACGTCAGTCAGAAATCGAAACCACTCCGAATGTCGGCAATGAAGAAAGCGCCAAGTTTATTCAGGGTGTCTGCCATAAGAACGATGAACTTCTTATTCTGGTGGATCTTGAAAAACTGATGACAGATGAGGAGTGGACAGAACTTCACGGTCTATAGGGGTCTGTCATGCCAACACTGACGCTGGTTCATTGGTTACTCATCGGAAATTTCACTGTTTTGCTGGCAGCGGCAGGATTTATCGTCGCGCTGCGTAAACAGCAAAGCAGGGAGACACAGCAACTGGAGGACAAAATTTTCCAGCTGCAGCAGGGGCAGGAGGCCATCAGCAAAAGTGCAATTGGTCTCGGGCGCCGGATGAAGCAGGTAGAAGCCAGGGCGGCAGCGGCAGACAAGCGGCCTGCGTCTGCGGCACCTGATGCGCGTTTTGAGCAGGCATCTCGTCTCGCGGGAATGGGGGCGTCTGCTGAAGACCTGATCGACTCACTGGGTGTTGCCAGAGCCGAAGCTGAGCTTCTTGTCTCTATGCGTCAGAGTGTGAATGCCTGATCGGTGAGACCTCGATAACATTTCAGGCGTTTCCCGCTTTGAATATGTGAACCGGTTACGAATCTCAACGTGAAAGGCCATGCCGGCTCAGAAAGCTCTTCTATACTTACTGATACTGCCTTTTTGATGAACAGAAAGGTGTTTGCGTCAGCGAGGAGGGGTATCGATGAAATACCTGCTATCGACGATCATGGCTGTGGCACTTGTTGCTGCGACGGATCAACCTGCTGTACACGAGTATGACAGATCGGTTCAATGGCACGCACAGGTCCTGAAGAACACGATGTTTTCTGAGCACACTCCGGGATTCAATGACCTGTATATGATTGAGACGCCTGACAAGGGCCGTCAGATCGTCATCTACTGCAACCCATCGTATTGCTACAAACTCCGGGGTCACCACCTGACTGCATAACTGTCGACTGCTTGCTTATCAGTCTCTGAACAGTCAGGTACTGCCCCCTTGCTCTTATGCGCCCGCTGCGAACAGAGCGATCACGCAGGCCAGACCAGCGGCCCACACCAGTGTGCGCAGTGCGGCTAGATTTGCCAGATACATTGCACCGTACACGATACGGATACCAATAAACGCAATCGCCAGAGTATTAATGTAATCCTGCTCTGCACCGGTCAGGTGAGCAATAATCACGGCAGCAGCGAACATCGGGAATGCTTCGAAGCTATTCAGCTGAGCCCAGTGGGCACGTTTGCGGAAACCTTCCTGTTTTTCAAGAAACTCGCGCGGCGAGTAATTGTTGTAACGTCCACCGCTGAATTTGGCGATACCCGTAAAAAGGAATGGCATCAGTGCGGCTGCCAGCACGCACCAGTAGGCGAGAGTCATAGTATTTCCTTGTTCTGATATTGATTGGCTCTCAACAGACCTCAGTTACGCAGAGTTAACAGGGCCTAATCTGAAGCCGCGACAGGACAGTCCTGGAGGTTGCCCTCAGGTGCTTCCGGGTCAAAACAGTAGCCACCGAGTGGAGAAGCGACAAGGTCATTTGCGGCAGAGAAGCCGTGTCGCACCGATTCCCGTCGAGGTTTGGCGTTTATGCCCTGTGTTTCCTCATAGGTTTCCCATACTTCCTGGTGAATTGCTTCCGCAGACGCTGCGTAACGGGTTACTTCGCGATCTGCCTGATCGAGCAGGTCAGGAAAGTAGTGGAGAGCAGTACCTGTGAGTATACCGCTGATAATGATCCCTGCGGTGGTCTGCAAGGTTGAAAAACCAGCAGAGGTACGGAGTGAAAAACGCAAGATGGCTGTCCCTGATGTGAAGTGGTTATGATTCCAGTTCACTGACCTTAACGGATCTCTCACGGGTGGCCAATGGCACATGCAGGCCGTAAGGCCCACATGTCGCATTAGTCAGTTTAGCGATAGCTGATACCCAGGCGGTCATAGAGAAAGCCGACCACCCAGGCGGGACCAATCAGTAAGAACTGAATATCTTTAAAGAATGACGGCTTTTTACCTTCGATATGGTGACCGACAAACTGCATAATCCAGAGAATCACAAAGGCAATAATGCTGGTGAGCCATAGTGGGGTATCAGTCATCTGCTCATAGATAACAGGAAAAAGAAGGCAAATCAGCGTGAATATTCCCAGGCCTTTGGCCAATGGTTTAGACAGCCTTACATAGAAGGTCATGGTAACGACCGCGCCGAGGACAGCCCAGTTGACCAGTGGTATGGAAGCGAGCCAGTCAGGTTGCGGAATCTCCCACAGTAGCGCAAAAATCACCAGGTAAATGAGTGGTACACAGAACCAGTGGATCAGTTTGTTCAGCGGGTTTTGATGGCTCTCGCCATACTCGGCGAACCATTGATCAACAGTTTTACGACTCATCGCAGTCTCCGTTTGTTGTTATGATATCCAGTCTACGCCAGCCTTCGGGCTTTATCTTGTCATTGCAGGTCAGAGGTTTGTTCTAAACAATCATTATGACGCGAGAGAGCAAAACAACCCAGTTACGTGTATCGGTACACTGGTTGACCGTATTACTTCAGGGTTTTCGTTCCCTTGGCATTTCTGCAGAGGACGTCCTGCGGGAGGCTCGCATTATGCCTGGTGAGCTGTCAGAACCTGATGCGCGTATTGATCTGGAGCGTACACTTTTATTCTGGAGAGCCGCAGCAGCGGCGACAGACCAGCCGCTGGGTCTGCGGCTGGGGGAGTATCTGACGCCGCTGCATTTCCCCCTACTTGCCATGAACCTTATGCACAGTCGGAGTCTGCTGGAGGCATTGAGCATGGCAGAGCGTTATTCGTCGGTCATCAGTGAAGGCGGGCGTTTTTCTCTCAATCAAGATAATGGCCAGATGCATGTGATCTATCTGCCGGGTGACAGGTCATTCAGTCGTGATCAGATAGACACCGTACTCCTGTTACTTAAGAAGTTTGGAGAGTGGCTATACTGCCGCCCGGTGCCGCCGGTGAGAGTGCTGCTGGGTTTTACCGTTGACGAGGCGGAGGCAGAAGAATACGAACGTGCGTATGGATGTATTCCGGAATTCGGAGCGGGCAAGCACGCTCTGGTGTATGACGTTGGGTGGTTTCAGAAGCCTCTGCCCGGTGGGGAGCCTGCGCTTGCAGGAATGCACCAGCAATTGCTTGATGCGCAGTTAAAGCGGGTTCAGCAGCCTGAAGTAAGAGTACGGGTAGAGCGTTGCTTGCAGGAAGCTGTGCACCTTGCTACTGACCGTGAGGAAATTGCCTCACGCTTATATATGAGCGTCAGTACGCTACAGCGTCGCCTCGTTGAAGCCGGAACCAGTTTTCAACAGTTACTGGATGCCGAACGTGAGCGTCGGGCGACGCAGTTGCTTAGGGGAACAGACGTACCGATTGCCGACATCAGTGCTCTGCTGGGCTTTGCCGACGGCAGCGCCTTCAGCAAAGCGTTTAAACGCTGGCAGGGGATGACTCCCCTGCAGTATCGTCGTAGTGACTGACTTCTGTTTTGAAATTACAGAGCATCCAACGCTGCGATCAGGTCGTCGTGATGGGTTTTAGTTTTGACTTTTTCCATGATGTGGACGAGCTTGCCGTCTTCATCAATGATGAAGGTAATACGATGAACGCCCATAAACTCGCGCCCCATAAACTTTTTCATGGCCCACACGCCGTACTTCTCAGCGATGGCGTGATCTTCATCTGAAAGCAGGTCGAAATTCAGCTCATCGCGATCAATGAACTTCTGCAGGCGCTTCGGAGCGTCCGGGCTAAGACCCAGAACAACCACATTACGGTCGTCCAGCTCTTTCTGGGTATCGCGCAGACCGCAAGCCTGAACGGTACAGCCTGGTGTCATAGCTTTCGGGTAAAAATAGAGTACGACTTTTTTACCTTTAAGGTCGCTGAGGGCAACCTCTTCTTCGCGTTGATTCAGGGTGGTGAAGTCTGGAGCTGGTTGACCCAGTTCTGGGAAGTCGAGTGCCATAGTGTCCTCTGTATAAAAGGTGTATAAGAATTTATGAAGGCTACCGGAAGGCGGCGATTGAATGCAAGACTTTGAACTATTGAAGTTTCAGGGCCGACTTCGGTATACAGCAGCAGGGCAGAATTTCATCATCATCAATCCATGCCATAGGCTCTTCGATATAGTGAACATCGCCTTCAACTAAGCGCACCCGGCAACTGCCACAGTAGCCTTCGCGGCATTGATATTCGATATGAATATCCTGAGCCTCGAGGGATTCCAGCAAGGTGTTTGCGTGCTGGAAACGTGCGTTACGACCGTCCGCGAATGCCACTTCGAAGATAGGTTTCTCCATGCCTTCAAAGATGGTCTGCGGCGTTGGCTCAGGAGATTCTGCCAGCAGATCAAACAGGTCACCCTGCTCGAGTACGGTATCTTCTTTGGGGAGCGATCTGGTAGTGGCGGGAAGGGGCAGTTCGCCCAGATCCATTTCCAGCTGAGTGGTGCTGCCACCGGTCAGTTCCATTTCGGTCTGGGCGTCAGAATAAAATGTTCTCGAACTGGCCCAGCGACGGCGGCCGATACGGGCCGCCCTGCGTGCGTTGGTCATGGAATCAGAGATTAGAGGTCAAAGTCACCGAAGTCTGCAGTATCAACTTCACTGTCAATCGCACCTACCAGATAAGAGCTGATTTCAGCTTCCTGTGGCGCCACCTGAACGTTATCACTGTTCAGCCAGGCGTTGATCCACGGGAGTGGGTTGTTACGCACTTCAAAGATCGGATCGAAGCCCAGCGCGCCGATACGCTGGTTGGTAATGTATTCAACGTACTGGCTCAGGATGTCTTTGTTCAGACCGATCATTGAACCGTCTTTAAACAGGTAATCAGCCCATTCTTTTTCCTGCTCAGCTGCTTCGCGGAAGATGCCGATGACGTCATCGCGGCACTCTTCAGCGATTTGTGCGAATTCAGCGTCGTCTTTACCACGTGCCATAATCTGGAGCATGTGCTGAGTACCGGTGAGGTGCAGGGCCTCATCACGCGCGATCAGTTTAATGATTTTCGCGTTGCCTTCCATTTTCGCGCGTTCAGCAAATGCGAATGAGCAGGCAAAACTGACATAGAAACGAATCGCTTCAAGAACGTTGACCGAGACCATTGTCAGGTACAGGCGGCGCTTCAGTTCGTGCAGGTTCACATCAATGGTTTCACCATTCACTGTGTGCTTGCCTTCACCGAGCTGCTGATAGTAGTTACTCAGTTCGATAAAGTCGTCGTAGTACTTGGTTACCGAAATTGCACGGCGGACGATGTATTCGTTCTTGGTGATGTCATCGAAGACAACAGCCGGATTCGGGACAATATTCCGCACGATGTGCGTGTAAGAGCGGCTGTGGATAGTCTCACTGAAAGACCAGGTTTCAATCCAGGTTTCGAGTTCTGGCAGAGACACGACAGGCAGTAGTGCGACATTTGGAGAACGGCCCTGAACGGAATCCAGCAGTGTCTGATACTTCAGATTAGAGACGAAGATATGCTTCTCGTGCTCCGGAAGATCCATAAAATCTTTGCGATCGTTGGTCAGGTCGACTTCTTCCGGGCGCCAGAAAAAGGACAGCTGCTTTTCGATCAGGTTTTCAAAGATCTTATGCTTCTGCTGGTCGTAACGTGCAACGTTGACGGGCTCGCCGAAAAACATCGGCTGCTCAAAAGTGTCAAACTCGTTACGGTTAAAAGTTGTGTAAGCCATTCGCTGTTTTAGTCTCGTGCTATGGGCGCTGCCCCATAGCCGCGCCCCTTAATAAATCAGATTTTACATGCACCGCCGGCACAATCGTCGTCTTCCTGTACGGCTTCTTTCTGCGGGTCTTCCATGCCGTCGCGGGTGTTGTGGTAGTACAGAGTCTTCACGCCGTTACGGTATGCGGTCAACAGGTCTTTCAGCAGTTGCTGCATCGGTACTTTATTGCCCGGGAAGCGGGACGGGTCATAGTTTGTATTCGCCGAGATCGCCTGATCGACAAACTTCTGCATGATACCGACCAGCTGCAGGTAGCCCTGGTTGTCCGGAATCTGCCACAGAAGCTCGTAGTTTTTCTTCAGGTTCTCATAATCAGGCACAACCTGCTTCAGGATACCGTCTTTGCTCTGCTTAACGCTGATGTATCCACGCGGTGGTTCAATACCGTTGGTCGCGTTACTGATCTGCGATGAGGTCTCTGATGGCATCAGAGCGGTCAGGGTAGAGTTACGCAGGCCGGTATCCACGATGTCTTTGCGCAGCGTTTCCCAGTCGTACTGAAGAGGCTCTTCACAGAACTTGTCGACATCTTTCTTGTAAGAGTCGATCGGGAGAATACCCTGAGCATAAGTCGTGTCGCTGAACGCTTCACACGCGCCTTGCTCTTTCGCCAGCTGGTTTGATGCGCGCAGCAGCCAGTACTGAATCGCTTCGAAAGCGCGGTGCGTCAGGCCATTGGCTGAGCCGTCGGAGTACTTAACACCGTTCTTCGCTAAGAAATAGGCGAAGTTAATCACCCCAACACCCAGGGTGCGGCGCGCAAGGCTGGCGCGCTGTGCTGCCGGTACCGGGTAGTCCTGATAACTGAGCAGGCTATCGAGCGCACGCACAATAAGATCAGAAAGATCTTCGAGTTCGTTCAGGTCGTCGATCTTACCCAGGTTAAATGCCGCGAGAGTACACAGGGCAATTTCGCCACTTTCATCGTTGATATCGTTCAGCGGCTTGGTTGGCAGTGCAATCTCAAGACAGAGGTTTGACTGACGCACCGGCGCTTTCTTCGGATTGAACGGGCTGTGGGTATTACAGTGGTCCACATTCTGAATGTAGATACGACCGGTGCTTGCACGTTCCTGCATCATCATTGAGAAAAGGTCGACCGCCTTGATGGTCTTTTTGCGGATGCTGTCATCAGCTTCGTACTTGGTGTAGAGCTGCTCGAACAGTTCCTGGTCCTCAAAGAAGGCGTCGTAAAGCCCAGGCACATCACTCGGTGAAAACAGGGTGATATTGCCATTCTTGATCATACGCTCGTACATCAGCTTGTTCAGCTGAACACCGTAATCCAGGTGACGCACGCGGTTTTCTTCAACACCGCGGTTGTTCTTCAGAACCAGCAGGTTTTCAACTTCGTAGTGCCAGATCGGGTAGAACAGAGTCGCTGCTCCGCCACGCACACCACCTTGAGAACAAGACTTAACTGCCGTCTGGAAGTGCTTGTAGAACGGAATACAACCTGTGTGGAATGCTTCGCCGCCACGGATCGGGCTGCCAAGTGCACGGATGCGCCCGCCATTGATGCCAATGCCCGCACGTTGTGAAACGTACTTAACGATGGCACCGGCTGTTGCGTTGATGGAATCCAGACTGTCGCCGGCTTCGATCAGTACACACGAGCTGAACTGACGAGTCGGGGTGCGCACACCGGCCATGATGGGTGTCGGCAGAGAAAGCTTGAACGTGGAAACCGCATCGTAGAAGCGCTTGATGTAGTCGAGGCGGCGCTCTTTATCGTACGACGAGAACAGACATGCAGCGATCAGGACATAAAGGAACTGAGCGCTTTCGTAGACTTTACCCGTTACGCGGTTCTGGACAAGGTATTTCCCCTCGAGCTGCTTCACCGCGGCGTAGCTGAAGTTCATGTCGCGTGAATGATCGATGAATGCGTCCATCGCCGCGAATTCTTCTTCGGTGTAATCCTCAAGCAGGTGCTTGTCGTAACGCTCGTCTTCAACCATCGCTTTAACGTGATCAAGCAGAGCTGGCGGCTCAAAACGGCCGTAGGATTTCTTGCGCAGGTGGAAAATATTCAGGCGAGCGGCCAGATACTGGTAATCAGGGGCTTCTTCTGAAATCAGGTCGGCCGCGGCTTTGATCAGGGTTTCATGAATTTCCGAGGTCTGGATGCCATCGAAAAACTGAAGATGAGCACGTAGCTCAACTTCTGACACAGATACCTTCTCCAGCCCTTCTGCAGCCCAGGTGACAACTTTGTGGATCTTATCGAGATCAATCGGTTCCTGACTGCCGTCGCGTTTGGTGACTCTGAGGGTAGCGTTCATGTTTTCTGTGCCTGTATTCAAGGGGAATCTACTCCATCTTTCCCTGACGGCGCCGGTGTCTTAATGCTTGACATTCCGGTTGTTTTAACTGCGGAAGCGCGCTAAGTCTCTGACGTCATGTAGGTTTTTTACTTCGCCACAAGATAATGCGCCCGGTGGGTGAATTCAACCCCATATCTTGTGTTGTTTCGGCACTATTGGACAGCTCGTATTGTGGATAAGTTGTGCGTATGTGGTGGACATGAAGGGGGTAACCGACGCCAGCCCAGTCACCGCCTGATGAACATCGTTTCTCAGTGTGAAAACGGCCGTTCTGATATAAATGTCGACTGTTACTGTGCAACAAAGCGTAACAGCGTCTAAAGTTATCTATAGTTATGATAGAGGCGTTGCTGTGGCTGATGTAGCCGAGCACAGGTTCCTTGAATGGAACATTCGATTGTTAGGAATGGTAGGTCTTCATGTTAAAGCACGAAAATACACAGAGCCCCGAGGAAAACTGGCGAATCCTTATCGTTGAAGACGATGAGCGTCTCGCTGCCTTGACCAAGGATTACCTTGAAAGCAACGGCCTGATTGTGACAGTAGAGGGCGATGGTAGCCGTGCTATTGATCGTATCAAGTCTGAACAACCGGATCTGGTTGTTCTTGATCTGATGCTGCCGGGTGAAGATGGTCTGGCTGTCTGCCGCATTGTTCGTCCGCACTACAAAGGGCCTATCCTGATGCTGACGGCACGCACTGAAGACCTTGACCAGGTTCTGGGTCTTGAAATGGGGGCTGATGATTACGTCGCTAAGCCTGTCCGCCCACGTGTTCTTCTGGCCCGTATTCGCGCGCTGTTGCGCCGAGTTGGCGATGGCGTAGAGGAAGTGGAAGAAGAAGGCAGCTCATCTTCCCGCCTGACGTTCGGTAACCTGGTTGTCGACAGTTCGATGCGTGAAGCCTGGCTGGAAGGTGAGAGTATTGACCTGACCAGTGCCGAATTTGATCTGTTGTGGCTGCTCAGTAGCAACGCCGGACGGGTTCTGACCCGTGAAGAAATTTTTAACCAGTTACGTGGCATTGAATATGACGGCCAGGATCGATCCATCGATGTGCGTGTCTCGCGGATTCGTCCGAAGGTGGGTGATGACCCGATGAATCCTAAACGTATCAAGACGGTACGTAGCAAAGGTTATTTGTTCGTTAAAGAGCTCTGACCCGTTACAGGAGTAAACGGCTATTTTTATCCGGGTATATTTCGGGCTCCTTGGTGCTCTTCTGGCAGTTGCAGTCTTGTGCTCAGCTGCTTTACAGCTCGTTAACCTTGTGCGTTCTGCACAGTTCTACGAAGAAGTCTCCCGCGGTAGTCTGTATCTGATTGGTGAACGCCTCGCATCGGATGAGGGGACCTTGCCGCGTCTTGAAGCAGCGTTTGATGCGTCTATTGCGATTCGTTCTGAAGACGGTGGGCCGGAAGATGAGTATGAGCGGTCGCGCTTAATGCGAGGTCAGGTCATCGTTACTGTTTCACCTGATGGCAAAACAGCCTCTATGCGCAGCATGATGCCTGATGGACAGTGGCTGTATGTCGACTTTAATAAGCTTTCTGAGCTTCAGGTCAGGGCCACCGCTCGCCTGTTAGTCGAACTATGGCAACGCAGCGGAGAGGCAATCGAAAGCTTTCTGGCGGATGTACAGAGCCGCTTCGGTTACCCTCTGTCCGTGGTGAATATCGCCGATCTGGAAATATCGGCAACTGACCTTGCGCGTATGCAGTACGGTGATGTGCTAGTGCAGCTTGCCGTCGATGGCACTGGTGCGGATGCTTACATACAAATCCCGGGGGCTGAGCAGGTGGTGCGTCTCGGTCCGGTTGAAAAATTCAATCCATATTCTTTCAGAGCTGTTTTCGTCATTGGCACTATCGGTGTTTTACTAATAGGCCTGGGCGTTTATTGGGTGGTTAACACCTTTGAAACGCGTCTGCGAAAACTTGAACAGGCGACCAGTCGTCTGTCTCAGGGACACCTGAATGCGCGTGTGAGCACTTCTGGTGAAGATGCTGTTGGCCGCCTGGGTCATTCCTTCAATAAGATGGCTGAACATATTCAGCGTCTGATCTCAATTCAGCGTGAAATGGTCCGCGCCGTTTCTCACGAGTTACGTACACCGGTAGCACGCATTCGTTTTGGTGCTCAGATCATAGAAGACTCTGTACTGGATGATCCATTTGTTTCCAAACAGCTTGCTGGTATGGATGCGGACATTCAGGAACTTGATGAGCTGATTGATGAAATTCTTACCTATGCGCGTCTCGAAGAGGGCGGGCCGATTCTTGATTTCCAGAAAATCAATGTTGCTGAAGTGGCCAAACAGGTGGTCGGCGAGGCCCGACCGCCAGAGCATGTTGCCGTATCATTTGAGGGGGGTGGTCCAGAGGGGTTCCCGTTCTCTGAGGTTGAACCGAGGTACGTGCACCGGGCTATTCAGAACCTGGTCGGTAACGCAGGGCGTTATGCTAAAGGGCGTGTCAAAGTGCGATGCAGCGTAGCGGACGATATCTGCCGTGTGGATGTCGAAGACGATGGCCCTGGAATTCCGGAGGAGGACTGGGATCGTGTTTTCAGCGCGTTCGCTCGCCTGGATGACAGTCGGACCCGCGCTTCTGGCGGTTATGGTCTTGGATTATCGATTGTGCGCCGGATTATGTACTGGCATGGCGGTCGGGCAATGGTGGGGCGCAGTGACGAACTGGGTGGCGCGCGTTTCAGCCTGATCTGGCCGCGTGTTCACACAGACTGACAATGTATCGGCCACGAATTGCAATGAAGGACAAATAGAGTCGTGAATCGGTGCGTTTTTAGACACCTGTAACATAACGTTACAAATAGTCACCTTCCAGCTATAGATTACTTGGTTCATACAGGTCACTATAAACGCACGTATCCTTTGGAGACGTGGTGAGAATGTTGCGACACACTGTGTCGCTTTAATGGGCCTCCTTTGTTGAGGCCCTTTTTTTTTGGCCGGTTTTGTTACATCAGGCTTCCGGTTGAACTATTCCTTCCAATGTTGCAAATGAGCTTTCTGCGGCGGTCTCGATGAAGTCCTTGAGATACTGAGTTCCGGATTGCTCTTTTCGGATGGCTGCATATAGCACAGGCCAGACTCCAGCTTCACCTAACGGCCGTACGGATATCAACCCTGCATCAAGGTAGGTCTGAAGTGCCCAGTTTGGCAGGCAGGCGACGCCGCGCCCGCTGGCGACGAGCTGAATCATCATCAGAGTTAACTCGGTTTCCCGTGTTGCTGATGGCTCAATGCCATGGGGTTCAAGAAAACGTTCAAAAATATCCAGGCGCCGGCGGTCAACGGGATAATGAATCAGGGTTTCCTCGCTCAGGTGCTCCGGGCTGATCCAGTCGTATTGGGTCAGGGGGTGTTGGTTAGCGATTGCAAGAACTGACTGGTATCTGAACAGCGGGATGTGCGTGACCACCGGATCATCTGCGGGGTCTGACGTAATCACCAGATCAATGTCGCCGCGTCTGAGTGCCTCAAGTGGCTGAAAATGGAAACTGGTTGTGAGATCAATCTCGACGTCGGGCCAGTGATCGCGGAACTGATTTATGGCTGGCATTAACCACTCAAAACAACTGTGACATTCGATCGCCATATGGAGTCGTCCATCATGCCCCGCTTCGATCTTCTTCAGTGTTTGTTCGGTGCGTTGAATCATAGGTAAGACGTTGTCAGCGAGTTGTAGTACCTCAAGGCCCGCCCGTGTGAAACGGATAGGACGCGATTTCCGTTCGAACAAACGGGTATTCAGACGCGACTCAAGATCTTTAAGTTGATGCGATAGTGCCGACTGAGTGAGGTGCAGACGCCGGGCAGCATCGACCAGGCTACCAGCGTCTCTCAGAGCAACAAGCGTTTTCATATGGCGTATATCAAGCATAGAGGTAGTTCTTGAGGATATTTCATGACAGTTTAGCGCTATCTGTTATTTTATTCATATACACCGCATTTTTACTGACATATCTGGAAGCGACTTCCTGGAGCAGTTAGTCTGGAGTTTTAGTCAGATTGGATCTCACTGTATGTCGAAGTATCTGCTTAGCTTTGATCAGGGAACAACCAGCAGCCGCGCCATATTATTTGGTCTGTCGGGTGAAGTGATTGCGCAGTCGCAGGAAGAATTTGAGCAGCACTTTCCGAATCCGGGTTGGGTAGAGCATGCGCCTTCAGACCTTTGGCAGACCTCACTGAAGTGCGCGCGCGATGTCCTTAAGCAGGTGGGTGCCAGAGCCTCTGATATTGTTTCGATTGGTATTACCAATCAACGGGAAACAACACTGATCTGGGACAGGCAAACTGGCGAACCTGTGTATCCTGCTATTGTCTGGCAAGACAGACGAACCGCGGACCTTTGTCGTCAGTGGGAAGGCCAGAAAAATGAGATATCTGCACGCACCGGACTTTTGCTGGATCCTTATTTTTCAGCTACCAAGATCCGCTGGATACTGGATAACGTTGAGGGGGCCCGAGCGCGCGCTGAAGCGGGGGAGCTAGCGTTTGGCACGGTCGATACCTGGTTGATCTGGCAGCTGACAGGCGGGCGTTCTCACTTAACGGATGCAACTAATGCCTGTCGCACCATGCTCTATAACATCCATGAAGAGTGCTGGGACGCTGATCTGCTCTCCTTGTTTGATATCCCTGCTTCACTGCTTCCTGAGGTTCAGGACAGCGCATCAGACTTCGGAAAGACTCTGAGCGGCTGGTTAGGTGGAGCGGTACAGATAGGCGGCGTGGCCGGTGATCAGCAGGCTGCTTTGATCGGTCAGGGTTGTTTTTCTGAGGGGATGATCAAGAGCACCTACGGGACTGGCTGCTTTATGGTGCTGAATACTGGGCGCGAGGCAGTGACATCTCAGCATCGCCTGCTGACGACAATCGCCTATCGGATCAATGGAGAAACGACCTATGCTCTCGAGGGGTCGATTTTTATGGCAGGTGCCACGATTCAGTGGATCAGGGATGGCTTGCAGCTGATTAAGGACGCGAAAGAGAGTCAGTCGCTCGCTGAGAAAACGGGTTACGAAAATCCAGTCTATATGGTTCCTGCATTCGCAGGCCTGGGAGCGCCATACTGGGATCCGGATGCACGCGGTGCGATTTTTGGTCTTAGCCGCGATAGCGGAATCAAAGAGCTGGTTACGGCCGGCCTGCAGGCGGTTTGTTACCAGACGCGGGATCTGCTGTCGGCAATGGAAGGCGATGGCGCGAAGGCGGCAGAGCTGAGAGTCGATGGCGGTATGGTCAAGAACGACTGGCTGGTTCAGTTCTTATGTGATGTTCTCGGGGTACGTGTTACCCGGCCTCAGATCACCGAGACAACAGCATTGGGCGTTGCGTACCTCGCGGGGATTCAGTCCGGCGTATACCAGAGCCTGGATGAAGTTGCAGGCTTGTGGCAGACGGAGCGGGTCTTTGTGCCAAAAATCTCTAAAGCGAAAAGGGACAAACTGTACGATGGCTGGAAAGATGCTGTAGGACGCTTGTGCCGCCCGGCATGAAGTGGTTATAACGGACAACAGGATGGAATCGGGCCGGAATTGTTGTCCTTATGTAAAAGGCTCTGGCGGGGTGCGCCGTCCCCCATTATTCTGACAGATAAGATACTTTGGGAAGCCTTTATGGGGCAGCTAAGAAAGGACATTTTACGCCGGCACAGCCTTGCTGCAGCGGGTGTTCTTCTATTCAGCATTCTTTACTACGTCGGTTTTGGTATTGAGTACGGAGCCTCGCCGAATGCATGGTTCGGCGCCATGGTATCTTTATATCTTGTCGTCCATGGAATTACTGTCTGGTACATATACTCGGGCAGAGCAATGGAGACCTCCGATCCCAGTATGACGATGCCAGTGATGGCGCTCGTGATTCTTTACATGTCAGGGCTAATGGTTCTGGCCCCTGAACTCCGCGGAATCATGATTCTGGGTTATCTCAACATAATGCCTTTTGGTGTATTCCGGCTATCGGGCCGCGGGTTTGTCGGCATATCGCTGTTTACTGTTGTTTGTTATTCGTTAGTTATTTTCTCTACGCACTACAGCGCCAGTGAACTGCTTGTACCCGAATTTGAAGTCGTCATCGGTGTGGCTTTGATGACGAGCCTGCTGGTATATGCATTTATCGGTCGCGAGTTCTTTATTCTGAGGAAAGCCTACGGCGAGAAAAATTCCGAGTTACGACGCGCGCTGGCTCGTATCGAAGAACTGGCGGTCACAGATGAACTGACGGGGCTGAATAACCGACGCTATTTGCTTAAGACCCTCGAAAAGCAGAGGGCTCTGTCTATCCGGCAAGAGATCCCGTTCGTCGTTGCCTTCATCGATATCGATTACTTCAAGCGGGTTAATGATGAATACGGCCATAGGATAGGAGATCAGGTGCTTGCTGAACTCGCCCATCTGCTTCGGGTTTCTGTCCGTGAAATTGACCTGGCGGCTCGTTACGGCGGGGAAGAGTTTGTTCTGCTGCTGTCAGGGCTAAATCTTGAAGCGGCGTCAGGAGTTCTGGAGCGTATACGCGTTTCTGTCGAGAATCATAGATTCTCTGAGGTCGACCTGGAGCAGCGGGTATCGATCGGCGGTGCCGAGTATCATCCGGATGAGGCTTCTGAGGATGTCCTTAACCGGGCTGACCGGATGCTCTATGAGGCGAAGCGCCTTGGCCGTAATCAGGTCTATCTGGAAGGCGCTCAGCAGTTGTCACTGCACTGAGCGCCACAGAGGACAGCCTCAGTCCTCTTCTTCCTGGCAGAGTAGGAACTCCAGCAGTGCTTTCTGGGCGTGAAGGCGATTCTCAGCTTCATCCCAGACCACTGCACGCGGATCTTCCATGACTTCATCAGTCACTTCTTCACCACGGTGCGCGGGCAAACAATGCATGAAAATCACGTCGCTCGCTGCTTTGTCCAGCAAAGCAGGAGAAACCTGAAATGCCTGGAATTTGCGAATGCGTTCTTCCTGCTCTTCTTCCTGACCCATTGAAGCCCACACGTCAGTCACGACGAGGTTCGCACCTGCGACAGCTTCTTCAGGGGTTTTGAACAGCTGAATACGGTCACCGCCTTCGCTGACGATGCGGGCATCAGGTTCGAAGTCTTCTGGCGTAGCAATACGCAGATTGAATCCGAATTGTACCGCCGCCTTGATGTAGGAGTGGCACATATTATTGCCATCGCCAATCCAGGCCACCGTTTTGCCAGCAATAGAACCGCGGTGCTCTACATAGGTCTGCATATCTGCAAGCAGCTGGCAGGGGTGGAAATCGTCCGTCAGGGCGTTGATGACGGGTACAGAAGAGTAGGCAGCGAAGCGTTCGATAATGTCATGATCAAAAGTACGGATCATGACAACATCAACCATACGCGAGAGTACACGTGCAGAGTCTTCAACGGGCTCGCCACGACCTAACTGGGTATCGCGTGGTGACAGGAAGATCGCGCTGCCACCGAGCTGGCTCATACCAGCTTCAAAAGATACTCGGGTACGGGTGGATGACTTTTCGAAGATCATCCCCAGTACTCTGTTCTTCAGCGGCTCGTAGATTTCTCCTGCACGCTGCTTCTTTTTGAGCTCGATGGCCCGTTCAATTATCCAGTTGAGCTCATCCGGAGAAGTATCCGAGAGCGTCAGAAAGTGTCTCACTGTCTTTTCCATTTGGTCATTCATTGAGTTCATGGATCAGTTCCATAACTCCCTCTACGATCAGATCTGCTTCTTCTTCTGTCAGTGTCAGTGGTGGTAGAAGACGAATAACATTGCCTGAGGTAACGTTCAGCAGAAGGCCTTTTTCGGTGCCCTTTGCCATTAATTCTGTGCAGTCTTTTTTCAGAACAATCCCCATCATTAAGCCACGTCCCCGGATTTCGGAGAACAGAGGGTTGTCCTGTAAACGCACGTTGAAAGCACTGGCCAGGTAGTTGCCCATGTGAGCCGCGTTCTCAGCCAATTTCTCATTTTCTATGGTCGTCACTACCGCATTCGCGGCGGCGCATGCCAGTGGGTTTCCGCCGTAGGTCGACCCGTGGCTTCCGGGCTGCAGTACTTCGGCTGCTTTGCCCCGGGCGAGACAGGCACCAATAGGTACGCCATTGCCAAGCCCTTTGGCTGTGGTAACAACATCCGGAGTAATGCCGAACTGTTGATAGCAGAAGTAGCTGCCAGTACGTCCGTTGCCGGTCTGAATTTCATCAACCAGCATCAGCAGGTCATTCTGGTCGCAGATATCCCGCACAGCTTTAATGTAATCTTCGCCGGCCGTTGCCAGGCCACCTTCACCCTGAACAGGTTCCAGCATAACCGCGACGATATTCGGGTTTGCGCGAACGACTGCACGGATGGCATCGTCATCCATATATGGGACACGTACGAAACCATTCAGCAGAGGACCGAAACCTTCCTGCGCTTTCGCGTTGCCGGTAGCCGTCAGTGTTGCCATCGTACGGCCGTGGAAAGCTTTGGTCATCACGACAATGACAGGTTCTGAAATGCCTTTCTGGTGGCCGTATTTTCTCGCAATTTTGATGGCGGCTTCGTTGGCTTCTGCGCCTGAATTAGAGAAGAACACATTATCCATTCCCGAAATACGGGTCAGGTTTTCAGCCAGCTCCTGCTGTCGGCCGATGCCGTACAGATTTGATGTATGAACGAGCTGGCCCGCCTGCTCCTGAATCGCGGCGGTAACGGCGGGGTGCGCATGACCCAGGCCACAAACAGCGATACCGGTCAGGGCGTCCAGATACTTACGGCCTTCTGTGTCGTACAACCAGCAGCCTTTACCGTGGGTAAAGGTGACGGGTAAACGGCCATAGGTATTCATGATGGCGTGCATATGTGTTTCTTCCTCAGAACGCAAAAGGGCAGCCATGGCTGCCCAGATAAATACCGCGCCCGGTTTTACTGGGGCGCATTCGAACTATACGAGAGGGGATGCTGTTTGTAAACGCTTACCCCTTGCCCTTTGTTTTGGTGTTGTGTGCGCGCGCATGTTTCTCAATATGCATCACGATTTTAGTGGCGACATCGATACCGGTAGAAGACTCAATGCCTTCAATGCCCGGTGATGAGTTCACTTCCATCACAACCGGCCCATGGTTTGAACGCAGGATATCGACACCCGCGACGTTAAGCCCCATGGTTTTGGCGGCACGCACTGCGGTGGCTCGCTCTTCAGGGGTGATTCGTACAACCGTTGCTGTACCACCGCGGTGCAGATTCGAGCGGAATTCACCTTCGGCAGCCTGACGTTTCATAGAAGCAACAACTTTATCGCCCACGACCAGGCAGCGGATGTCAGCACCGGACGCTTCTTTAATGTATTCCTGTACCATGATGTTGGCTTTCAGGCCGAGGAAGGCTTCGATCACACTTTCTGCTGCTTTCTTCGTCTCAGCCAGTACGACACCAATACCCTGGGTCCCCTCGAGAAGCTTGATCACAAGAGGAGCGCCACCGACCATCTGGATGAGGTCAGGAATATCATCCGGGCTGTGGGCAAAGCCGGTCACCGGCATGCCAATGCCTTTGCGTGACATCAGCTGCATGGAACGCAGCTTGTCTCGTGAGCGGCTGATGGCTACGGATTCATTCAGTGGGTATACGCCCATCATTTCAAATTGACGCAGTACCGCCGTGCCGTAGAAGGTGATTGATGCGCCAATACGAGGGATGACAGCATCAAAGCCCTCTAATTGCTCACCTTTATAGTGCATTTTGGGGTCGACGCTGTTGATGTTCATGTAGCAATGCAGCGTATCCAGTACATGCACTTCATGTCCGCGGGCCTCGGCTGCCTCAATCAGACGTCGGGTTGAGTAGAGGCTGGCACTGCGTGACAGTATGGCAATTTTCATAACGGGTTCCTGATGGGTCATAGCAACGACTGAAAAAATTAATAGATAAGATGCTTCGCTCAGCCGCGACTGACATCCACAAGAAAGCGGCCTTTGATAGCCTTTCGGCCTATCAACATAGGGTACTTCATACTGCCGCGGTGACTGAGGCTGATTTCAGTTTTAAAGCTCAGGCCCCCTACGTTCATTTCTGTACCGATAATATAACGCTGTGAGCTATGCCCGTTCGAACTGGTGATCACACGCTGCTCGACGACCGGCGCTTCGCACGTTTGATCAATCCGGGCTGACTGTTTATTAAACTTTACGTGAAACCGCACCCAGAGTTCGCCATCGCGTCTGAACTCTTCAATATGGTCAGCATGAAGGCTACTGGTAGCAGCGCCGGTATCCACCTTGGCGTCGCAGCCGATGCCAAGGTCCGGGAGTTCTACAGCTTCGATGAAGCCGAGTACATGATCAGTCATCTGTTTCCGTGTTCTCATAGTCTGCCTCCGATGCTGAGGAGGAGGCTGTAAAATAAATCTGCTTGCGAGCAAGCGCTTTGCAATAGGCGGCCCATGCGCGTTCGACCGCGTTAATAGGCTCAAGTTTCTGCTGGCAGAAGTCAACAAAGCGGACTTCTTCATCGGTCGCCGCTTCGCGTGTTCCTTCGTGCAGCGACTTCAGAGCATCGCCCATATTCTCGAGGATGTCAGCCTGCTGGCGCGTAAAGTCACCTGAGCGCTGAAAACCACGTGGAAAGTTAGCATCGTCAAAGAATTTCTTTGAAGTTTCAAAGCTTTTCGCTTGAATTTGACTCATAAAGCACCTGCCATCATCAAAGTTGTCGATCACAAAAGAAATCGGTCTTTTGTGTTGGGCGGAGTATGGTCAGGGGCGTGTCTGTGGTAAAACGAAAAAATCTTCTCGTTACGTGAAAGTTTTCTGGTTGAAATGGATACGGATCTACTTAAAACATTTATGGAAGTCTCACGCACCCGACACTTCGGGCGTGCGGCTGAAAATCTCTACCTGACTCAGTCTGCGGTGAGCTTCCGCATTCGCCAGCTCGAAGGTCTTTTGGGTGTTGAGTTGTTTTCCCGACAGCGAAACAACATCCAGTTGACGCCTGCGGGTGAGAAACTCATCCCCCTGGCTGAAAGTAGTGTGCTTCTCGAGCAGCGCATCCGCCACGAGGTGGCCATTGCCGATGACCGTCACTATCAGTTCGCGCTTGGGGCTACGCCAAACCTGTGGGACGCAGTGCTACAGCAGAAGCTGCCGGCTCTGTTGAGGCGGCCCGGTATGGCAGTCAGCGCAATGGCGCATAGCAGTAGTGCGCTGGTACGACAGATCCTTGAACGCTCGTTAGATCTGGCGTTAGTGTTTGATGCCCCAAAAGCTGATGAACTGGTGACCCGCGAAGTTATATCTGTTCCTCTGGTCATGGTCGCTTCTGAGAAGTGCTCTGAATGGAGCCAGGCCGCTGAACTCGGTTACGTGATGGTTGATTGGGGGACGTCATTCCGTATTCAGCACGCTCAGGAATTTAAAGGTATGGCGGCGCCGGTGCTCAAAACCAATACTGGCCGGATTGCGCTCGACAGCATCCTGATGCACGGTGGTGCCGGTTACTTACCTGCGACTATGGTTGCACCTTACCTCGAAAGTGGTGAGTTGCATGAGGTATCCGATGTCCCTGAAATGACGCGCCAGGTGTTCGCGAGTTACCTGAGCACTCGTAAAGATGATGAGCTCATAGGCGATATCATCAGCCAACTATTGGGGAGCAGTCACCATGAGTAATACCGCACAGCAGAGTAACAGCGGCTGGCATTTCGCTGAAACAGGCGCCCCCACAGTTCTGGAGCAAACCTCACTTGAGATGCCGCAGGTTTCGCCCGGCGGACTGCTGGTCAGGGTCATAGCTTCAGGGTTTAACCCGATCGACACCAAAATCCGCGCCGGACTGGCGCCAATTGCCTCGGATAATCATGTGGTTGGTTGTGACCTCGCCGGTGAGGTCATTGCCGTTGGTGAGCAGGTGACCGGTTTCTCTGAAGGCGATGTCGTTTATGGCTGTGCGGGTGGAGTAAAAGGCAGTAGTGGGACGCTGTGTCGTTACATCGCGGTCGATGCTGACCTGATGGCATTAGCTCCCCGCTCTGTGACTGCGCAGCAGGCCGCCGTTCTTCCGCTGGTGTCGATCACGGCCTTTGAAGCGATTGAACGTCTGAAGTTACAGGCAGATGAATCCTGTCTGATTATGGGAGGATCTGGTGGCGTCGGCCAGATGGCTCTGCAACTCGCTAAGCTTCGTGGTGTTGCTGTTACGGCCACTGCCGGTGATGACATCCGCCGGGATCAGATCGCCTCGTTTAATGTGACCGCACTGTCGCACAGTGAGGCGGCTGCACACGCAGGCCAGTTCGATAAGGTGCTTGATACCTTCGGTGGTGAGAGCTTTCAGACAGCGCTATACGCCTGTGCTCCCGGGGGGCAGGTTGCAACCATCAATGCTCGTAATACTTACGACCTGACTCAAGCGCATGCTAAAGCCTTGAGCATTCATGCCGTGTTTATGTTGTTACCTTTACTGAGTGGTAATGGCAGAGCGACCCATGGCCGCTTTCTCAGCTGGTTAGCGAAAGAAGTCGATGCTGGGCGCATCACAGTGCCTGAAACGGAGGTGCAACCGGCGAGTGCGGTTGCAGAGGTTCATCGGCGCTATGAGGCCGGCGAGCTGAAAACGAAGGTCGCTTTTACCCTGTGACGCTGAGTGGCGTTATTCTATTCCGAGGAGTTTGTGGGTCTGCAGACTGAGCTTCCATTTTGGGTGCTTCATGCAGTAATCCACGGCTTTGCGGGTGTTGGATACAGATAGACCTTCTTTTGCCCCCTCAAGCTTGTCGCTGGCGATCACTACAGGCTCGAAGTCAGCCATCGGTTGCAGATAGCAATGCTCAGCGACGATGTAATCAAAGCGTTCTGGTAGAGCATCTGCTTGTGGATATACCAGTTTCAGTTCGTCGCAGTTGATGACGGCAAGTTTGGAGTCACCTTTCGGGCTCAAACAAACCCAGTCGATGCCGTCAGGCAAGGGCAGGGTGCCGTTGGTTTCGATGGCGACCTCAAACCCTGCTTTATGCAATTCATCGATAAGTACTGAATCAAGTTGGAGTGCTGGCTCGCCACCAGTACAGACCACATAGGGCTTTCCCTGAACTGAATTCCCTGAGGTCTCTCCTGGCCACTGCGATGCAATGATTGTTACCAGTTCACTTGCAGAATACTCACCACCCAGGTGTCCGTCGGTACCGATAAAGTCGGTATCACAGAACTTACAGACAGCGGCAGTGCGGCTGTCCTCGCGGCCATTCCACAAATTGCACTTAGAGAAACGGCAGAAAACAGCAGGGCGTCCGGCTTGAGCGCCTTCTCCCTGTAATGTGTAGAAGACCTCTTTAACGCGGTAGGTATTCTTTGCCATCACACCGACTCGTAGGCAATAGGGTCGGTGGCGCTATTAGCAGCAAATGCTTCAAGGCGTTCCGTGCAGGAGCCGCATTTACCACAGGCTTTGTCGCGGCCGTTGTAGCAGGTCCAGGTTTTGCCATAATCCAGCCCCATCTTCAGGCCGTCTGCCAGAATCTCCGTCTTATCGCTATTAAGGTAGGGCGTGACGATATCGACGGGCTCGTAGTTGGCCAGCTTGGCAACCCGGTTCATCGCATGGACAAAGTCTGGCCGGCAATCAGGATAGATAGCGTGATCTCCTGAGTGCGCACCATAGAAGACTTTGTTAGCGCTTATATCTACCGCGTAACCAATCGCGAGAGAGAGAAGGATCATATTGCGGTTTGGTACCACAGTAGACTTCATGTTGGCAGCTTCGTAGTGACCTTCAGGGATTTCAATGTCTGAGGTCAGAGACGAACTTTGTAATAGCTGGTTAATAGCAGTGATGTCGATGATCTTATGGCTGATCTCCAGCTCATCACAAACACGCTTAGCGAACTGAATCTCTTTGCTATGGCGCTGCCCATAGTCAAAGGTAAGAGCATACAGATCAAAGCCTTCATTCTTAGCGCGGTTGAGTATGGTGAACGAATCCATGCCACCGGAATAAATTACGACTGCCTTCTCTGCCATCACGAGACTCTCTTCTATATATAGGTACAACACATTCTGGGTCGAGCAGGCGGGAGTATACGCGTATGCGTAACTACTTAAAATTTATTACAGAAAGTAGTTGACCCAAATCGCCGCATCTCTATAATGCGCCGCTCTTGATCGTTACCCAGCAGCGCTGGCAACGACCAGGAAAACGGGTCGAAAAAAGGTGTTGACCAAGTCTGAAAAGACTGTAGAATGCGCCGCCTGATCCGACAGAGAGGCTCCTTGGAGTTGTCTGGAAAAGGTTTGCAACTTGTTGATTCTAAAAGATTTTTTGAAAATTAACGGTTGACAGCGAAAGATTCTCTGGTAGAATGATTCGCACTGATTGAGACGCTCTGGTGACTCGATCGGATGTCAAAATTAAGAGGTTCGCCTCTTGAGAAAGTTTAAAAGACTTGTTGACATTGAAAGCTGCTTCTGTAAAATACGCAGCCCGCTTTGAGAGAAAGCTTTTAGCGAAATCAAAGCAACGTTCTTTAAAAATTAGCATTAAGTAATTCGTGTGGGTGCTTACTGAGATGTTGTGGAGACATAAGATTTCAAGTAAGAACTCGTCGAAAATTCATTTACGTGAATGTTGACAGTTTTATTC
>NZ_FTOH01000014.1 GCF_900156675.1 Thalassolituus maritimus | reverse complement strand
AAGTTTTTGACCATCCTGAATGCGATGATCCGGAATGGTCAGGAGTGGTCTTATGAATAATTATTTAGCTACGGTTGAACCACAGTCGCTTGTTAAGCCTTTCTTCAAGACGTTTTTTTGTTGTAATGTTATATAACCCAGAATCCTTCAGGGTGTAGGATTTATTCTTAGACTTGATTCGCGGCTTTGGTCTTTTAGGCTTTGGCGTCGTGGCGCGCACTAATCCACTCCATGGCTTTAATGATTTTACTAGCGCACTTCAATCTCAACCTGTCTGACTTCTTGGCAGCATCCATATTCTCTGAAAACATCATGAGGGACGATGCAGGTACAGAAAAGTATTCTGCGTACTTTTCTAATAAGTCCATAGAAACCGGTTTTTTGTTAGATTCAATTTCCGACAGGTATGATTTTGAGATACCGAGTTTATCGGCTAACTCCACCTGCTTGATCTGGTGGAAAACACGTATCTGTTTTAAGGCTTCATTCAACATTGCTAGATACCATCGTTTTTCACACTAGGGACCACTTAGTCTTCATCAGACTCACCACTAAAAAGGTCAATCAGCTTACAAACTAAGCGTAGAATCAGTAACGCCAGTTTGATGAGCCAAAAGTGCCTTGGACTGCGCGGCTTGTCCTGCTTCAGTCTAAGTGTCCGTCGATAGTTGTTTGTCTTAAATTTCATGAGAACGTTCTCCGTGTATAGGACTACCCCAATGGCAATCCATATCGCCAAACACGGAAAAGAGAGTTATCGACGGCAAACCCTGCGCAAATTAAACCTTGCTTTCGCCAGCAAGGTTTCCACATCGGTAAACACAGTATCGGTATCACAGTGATACATGGATAACAGTTGCACCCGTGGAAATGTTAGGAGCAAGCTCCCACGGAGTAATTTCATACTCCAATGCACTTAGGCGAATATCATCTCACTCAAACAACAACGCCATGATAAATCTCGGGTTCGCGGTTTGTCAAACAAAATTCGCTATTAGCGAACTTTTTATGTCCAAGCGTAGAGGAGTTGCTAACTGGTACATAGGGAACTTGAAGTAATTTTTCCGCATCTTAGCTGTTTGGAGTGTCTGCACCATAATGAGGCGCTGCCTGATTGGTGCGTCGTCGTTTGAGATGACGGAGGGGCAGCTCATGAAAGCTGGAACCTAACCTTTGTATATACTCGTTAGCTAAACTAGAAATATGTAAGCTGAATGTCTGTTCTGTATATGGCGTTGTTTTTGCGTGTTTTGCACGTTCTCAGCTTCAATGCGCGTTTGTATGATAGGACTCTGATAGTTGCATCGGGGGCTATAGAGTCACTTAGGTGAGGCTTGATAAGGGGAGGTGCCCAAAAGCCAGCTGAACGCTCATTGGTAACTGGTATGGGTCAAAACTGTTGATCTGGTTGTCTGGTACATACAAAAGTACATACAATAGTGAGACAAAACCCATAGGCACTAGGTTAAACCGGGGCTGAAAGCTGATGTATGGCTTGATGAGTAGGATGGCGATGAGTCCCTCCCTCACCGCCACTAATTCTGAAAAAACCGTGTTCTTGCAGAAGTTCGCGGTTTTTTTATGCCCAAACGTTATAGCTAGAGGCGGCGGTAGGAGGGTGAGAATCCTCGCAGGTTCGAGTCGAACGTAGTGAGACAACGTCGGAGCCTGCGACGACGGCCCGAAGGGCGCATGTAATCCCTCCTTCCACTTTCTCGGCCCGGCCACTAATTCGAAGAACCCGGTCAATTGGCCGGGTTTTTAATTGCCCTTCGATCAGGCTCAATCCGGCCAGTCATTTGAGATCACATTCGAGTTATACGACGTCATTGCTGAATTTTCAGCGTTTCTGGTAGGAAGTTTTTCGGTTAATTGTGGTCACTACGGTCAAAAAAGGCCTTATGCGCATTGCTGCCAATTCAGCGCGAGGTGTATCCTGTTTGCTCAATTTGCGCGACATAAAATAACAACAGCGCGGTGCGAGCTATGGATCTAGACACTAAGTGTATACCTTTGGGTCACATACAGACCTATTTCAATCTGAAGAAATCGATCGAGGTTGATGCTGACTGGCTGATGAAACGCACTATGCTTTCGCCAGACAATCCTGATGAACTCATGGAGTCCATCACTGGACTGGAGCCGCCTTTGATGTACGCGCGTGCGGGCATCGATCTTGGCGAAGAAGACGGTGTCGGTATGTTCGTGTCTGCTCGGCAGGTTCTGAATCTCGTTGAGCAGATAATGGACGCTTTGAAGATGCCCTATATCGGTCTGGCGATGGGTAATCTGATGACAGTGTCACACCATGGTATGGCCGGCCTGGCTGCTGTAACTCAGCCTACGCTGTGGGATTGCGGGCAAGCGGTGGTGCGGTTTTGCCGTGAATTATTTCCGCCTCTGGAAATGAGTGTCACTATTGATGGTGAGGAAGGGTGGTTTGCCATCGACGAGAACATTCCGCTGCATCCTTATTCGCACTTCTTTGTTGAGCTGAATCTGGTGAGCTTTTACAACATCTTCCGTGATCTTGTGGCTAATGATCCGGACCTGATGCCGGTCCGCGTGGAGATCGGTTACCCGGAGCCGGGGTGGGGTCACATTTACCGACGTTACTTTAAATGCCCGGTTGTTTTCGGTTGTCATCAGTCTCGTATCATCGGTAAGTCGATGTTGGCAAACCATGAGTTGCCTCTTGCGAATCGTCTGATGGCAATGACGGCTGAGAAGTCGCTATTCGAAAATATCCCGACAAAGGCAATGAAGTACCTGCCGTTACGGTTGAGGCGATTACTTATTCGTTATTACGGTGCTTTCCCATCCCTGGAAAATGCGGCCAGCGAATTGGGCATGAGTGGCCGTACTATGCGACGTAAGTTAAAAGATGACGGTACGTCTTATCAGCAAGAGCTGGATTTTGTACGACAGAAATTTGCCCGTGAGTATTTTGCTCGTGGTGGCGACTCTGTAACCGAGCTCGCCCATTTGCTTGGTTTTGCTGATTCTTCTGCTTTTGCAAAGGCCTTTCGCCGTTGGACAAACATGTCTCCCAAAGAGTACATGGCGTCAATTATGGCCAGGACCTGACGTTAAGTGGCCATCGGTTCAAGGTGGCCGAAAACACCGTCTGGCAGTGGCCATTTCAGACCGATCACTGTCCGACAATTGCGAGCACAGTCACATAGTTGGGGCGTAAGGTAGATCACAGGTTCGGAAACATCCGTCCGTTATAAAAATAACGAAACAATAAAGGTGATCTACCATGTCTGACTTCAAACTGAAGGCCGGCGCCCTTGCTCTGAGCGCAGCTCTGCTAACTCCGGTCGCCGCACATGCGGCAGTAGAAGGCCCGTCCGGAATGGACTTCTACGATATTCCATCAATCAATACCAACCAGAACGGTGACCTGATCTGGTATCGCGACGCTAGCGTAAATCTCGGTGCTGGGGCCGCGCTGGCTAAAGCATACAACGTTATGTACCGCTCTACAGACTCTCTCGGTGCCGAGAACGCAGTTACTGGTACTGTTTTAATTTCAAGCAATGAGTGGACTGGTGCGGGTGAGCGCCCAACGCTGAGTTATGCCGTGGGTACACATGGTCTGGATCAGTCTTGCGCTCCGTCCATGCAACTACAGGCCGGTAGCGATTACGAGATCCGTAACATTCGTGCCGCTCTTGAAAAGGGCTATGCGGTACTGGTAACTGACTATCAGGGCTATACCACGGGTGCTACACCTACCTATCTGGCCGGTGAGTCGCAGGCGCACGCCGCACTGGATATTTTCCGTGCCGCCTCTCAGATTCCTCGTGCAGGGATAGATGCTGAAGCGCCTGCTGCTGTCTGGGGTTTCTCTCAGGGTGGTCAGACTGCTGCGTGGGTCGGTCAGATTGCAGACGATTATGCACCCGACCTTGATCTGGTAGGTGTGGCATCAGGTGGTACTCCGGCTGACTTCCCTGTGGTTGCTGATTATCTGAATGGCAGTACAGGTGCATCCTTCCTTCTGGGGGGCATCATTGGTCTATCCGAGCAATATCCGGATGATATCCCTGTCGATCAGCTTGCCAGTGCGAACGGTAAAGCGGCCATCGCTGACTATAAAAACAAGTGTACTTTTGAGTTCCTGTTCGACTACATGAACCAATCTCTCAGCTCTTACACCGTTGGCAACAAAGATCTGGATGAACTTTTGATGGTGCCTTCAATCGGTCAGCGCATCAATGAGCAGAATCTGGGTGGTGCAGGTGCGGATGTTCCTGTTCTGCTTTATCACGGTACTGCGGATGAGTTCATTCCAATTGAGCAAAGCGTTGAACTGAAAAAAGACTACTGCCGACGCTTCGATAAAGTCACTTACGACGTCTATCCAAGTGAGCACATCGTGACGCTCTTCCAGGCGGCCCCAACCGTTCTGACCTGGCTTGACGAGCGTTTTGCTGGCCAGAATCCGCGTAACAGCTGCTACAGCTTTGCTGCTGATCCTGTATCAAATGCTAATCCGGGCGGTGGCGATTTCATCGTGACTCTTGATGAGTGGAACCTGGATGCAGAGCTGCACCTGGCGACACTGAATCAGACGGTTGAGCTTCCTGAAGATACCTCAATCACTGCAGATGCAAACATCACCGATGAAACCCTGGTCGGCGACCTGTACGTTCCAGACTTTGATACAGAGCTGAATATCCTGGTGAACCTTGATGTCGCGTTGTCGGTTGAGCCTGTTGGTCAGATCGAAGCGACTAACCGCCTGAGCCGCGACGGCATACTGGCAATCAATGGTTCGACTCAGGCCAACGTTCTGATTAATGCTGCCGGTTTCGGTTGGCTGAAGCTGCCGTTTAACTGTAAAACCATTGAGCCTGCGAACTTCGATCTCAACTGGGAAGGTCCAATTGCTGACTTCGGTGCAGGCGGTATCGTGTTTGAGGGTGAAACTGAATTTTCAGAGCTTGAGTGTGGTTGGATGACCGCGCTGTTCAACAGCCTCGTGGCTGGCCCTGGTCAGGAATACAACTTCCGCCTGGTTCCACCAGCACCAGAGCGCCTGTAAAACTCTGATGGTCTCCTTGGCCAGGAATCGAACGGACTCGATTCCTGGCATTTTTCACTGAAGTAACAGAAGTACAAGAGGTAAAGAGTATGTTGAAAATAGCTATCGCTGCTGGCGTTATCACTATTGGCGGGCTCGTTTACTACACAGGATTCGGTGGTATGCAGAGTCTGAAAGCTTCCGTTGAACCTACTCACGCTACGCAGACAATGCCAGCCCCCGAGTACACGACAGAAGAACTCGCAGCAATGTCACCAGATCAACTCATTCAGATGCAGAAAGATGCTCTGGCCTCGGCCAAGGCTTCAGCGTCGGACGTTGAAGAGCTCGAACGAATTGAACGCCGCCCTGATTTCGTATCTCCAGCAGAATGGATGATGCTTCAGGCCGTAGCTGCCAAAAAGGCGAACCCGCAAACCGAGCTTTTGCGTCTTGTTAATTTATTGCGATTTAATAAACAGCTCGAAGCGCTAGATAAAACATCAGATTCTGATGAGCGAAACGTTCTCATAGAAGCGGTACTTGCTCAGTTGCCAAAGCGCATCGAAAATCAGGAAATGTCGGTAGAAAAGGCTCAGTCAATCCAATTGAAACTGATTTCTCAGATATATTCTGACGATGACGACGTTCGCGCCCGAGCCGCAAAAGAAGCCAGACGTATAGGTGCGGAGTTCACTATTAAGGCCTCCTGATTGGCCCGAAGTGCGTATCTGCCCCACGCAAGATTGATCTGCCTACCGGCTATTGGTAATTTCAGGTTCAAAATCCTCTTCAGGAATATTTATGAACCTGGATACCCCCTGCATTCCACTCGGGCACATTCTTACGTATTTCAATATCGCTCAGAAGCCTGATCTGGGACTTGACTCGATCGAAGGTGATGAAGACTCTCGTGCTGTTCAGCTGAATAAGTTGATGCAGGTGTCGATGGGGCTGGATCACAACGACATGTTCTTACATGTTGGCGTTGATCTCAGGGAGGGCAATATCGCCGGTCGTTATATATCGACGCGTCAGGTGCTTGGTCTGGTAGAGCAGTCCATTGAACATATGCGCATGCCGTATCTGGGGCTTTTCATCGGAAATATCATGACGGTGTCCCATCATGGATACGCGGGCCTGATGAGCATTACCCAGCCGACTCTGAAAGAATGCAGTCAGACAACAGCGCGCTTATGCCGGGAGCTGTTCCCAGCCCTGGATATGTCAGTTCACGAGGCTGACGGATTGGTCTGGCTGGCAATCGATGAGAACGTCTCCCTCGCTCCCTATACCCATTACTTTATGGAGCTGAACAGTATCAGCTTTTACAACATCGTCTGTGACCTTGTCGGGCGCAATCCCGAACTTGAGCCAGTAGCTATTGAGTTCAGTTACCCGGAGCCAGCCTGGGGGCATATTTATCGTCGCTATTTTCGTTGCCCTGTGCGTTTTTCCTGCGCTCAGACCAGAATCATCCGTAAGGCGAGCAGTGCCGACTTTGAGTTGCCTCTGGCCAATCGATTGTTGGCGATGACGGCAGAAAAAACTCTCTTTCAGCGGATTCCAACGAAAGCGATGCAGTTTCTGCCCCTGCGCTTGAGGCACTTTCTTGTGCGCTCGTACGGAGCATTACCTTCGCTTGAGCGCGCCGCGGGTGAGTTGGGTATGAGTAGTCGTACCTTCAGAAGGCGTCTGGCAGAAAATGGTACTACCTATCAAAGAGAGCTGGATGTAATCCGGGAGCGCTTTGCACGAGGTTACTTTGCGCGTGGAGGTCAGTCTGTGGGCGAGTTGTCTGAGTTGCTCGGTTTCAGTACAACCCAGGCGTTCAGTCGGGCTTTTAAGCGTTGGACAGGGCAGACCCCCTCGGCCTTCATAAAAACGTTGTAACCGGTAACCACTGAGTTCATTGAACGTGTCAGGCTGGCCGATACTGTACGTTTTCTTTATTAGCGGTATGGGGCGACGTCGTCTGAAGAAATTGTTGCCAATGGTAGTAAAGAAAACTGTAGCAATTGAGGTGGCACGGTATCGTCCCGCATAAACGTAGTTGGTGAGGTGATCATAAACCTGACTGAAATTGAGAAAGCTGTAGCTCGCTGACCGCTAGTGGAGCGAGTGTAGACTGGCAATGCATTCGTCATGCAATCGACCTGGTATTTCTCTATAATCGCGGCAGTTTTGAGTTAACCGAGAATCACCATGACTGTCCGCACACGCGTTGCGCCGTCTCCTACCGGCGACCCCCATGTAGGTACCGCTTATATTGCTCTGTTTAACCTCGCATTTGCCCGCCAGCACGGCGGTCAATTTCTCCTGCGGATTGAAGATACCGATCAGGTACGCAGCACCCCTGAATCTGAGCAGGCGATTCTCGACAGTTTGCGTTGGCTTGGCATGGACTGGGATGAAGGTCCTGATGTTGGTGGCGATTACGGCCCTTACCGTCAGAGTGAGCGCCGTGCGATTTATGAAGAACACGTACAGAAGCTGCTTGATAGCGGCAAGGCCTTCAAGTGCTATCGCACCGCCGAAGAGCTGGATGCGCTGCGCCAGCTGAAACAGGAAAGCGGTAACCAGACTGCTCTGAAAGTATCTGACCTCGCTTTACCTGAAGACGAGGTTAACGAGCGTGAAGCAGCAGGGGCGCCGTACGTTGTGCGCATGAATGTCCCGGAAGAGGGCGTTTGTGTCGTTAAAGACATGCTGCGCGGTGAGATTGAACTGGACTGGGCTCAAGTTGACGCTCAGATTCTGATGAAATCCGACGGTATGCCAACCTACCACCTGGCCAACGTCGTTGATGACCATCTGATGGCCATTACTCACGTGATCCGTGGTGAAGAATGGATCAGCTCAGCGCCTAAGCATAAGCTGCTTTACGAGTACTTTGGTTGGGATATGCCAGAGCTGTGTCATATGCCGCTGCTGCGTAACCCGGATAAGAGCAAGCTCAGTAAGCGTAAGAACCCAACGTCGATCATGTTCTATGAGCGAATGGGCTTTATGCCAGAAGCCGTATTGAACTACCTCGGCCGTATGGGCTGGTCTATGCCGGACGAGAGTGAGAAATTCAGCCGTGATGAAATGTTCGGTAACTTCGACATTAATCGTGTGTCCCTGGGTGGCCCGGTATTCGATGTAGAGAAGTTACGATGGCTGAACAGCCTCTGGCTGCGTGAGCTGTCTCCTGAGCAGTTCGTTGAAAAGTTCGCACAGTGGGGTTTCCGCCCAGAGAACGTGTTGCCACTTGTTCCACATGTGCAGCCGCGCGTTGAGGTGTTCTCCGATGTTGCACCATTGGCAGGGCACTTCCTGTCAGGTATGACGCCTCTGACGCCCGAAAGCTTCGAGCACAAAGTGCTGGATGCTGAAGCAACAACCAACATCCTGCAGATGGGCTTATGGCAGCTGGAAGCTATCCGTCACTGGGAAAAGGAGAACATCGAGCAGGCGCTGTTCGGGCTGGCGAAGCAGATGGATGTCAAAATCCGCGACTTCCTGTACCCATTCTTTATCGCGATTGCCGGGACATCTTCGACCATCTCGGTGCTCGATACCATGGCCTTGCTAGGCCCGGATATGAGTCGTGCGCGTGTTCGTCATGCAGTCGATACCTTGGGTGCTCCGGGTAAGAAGAAGCTGAAAAAGCTTGAGAAAGAGTACACCTCGCTGCTTATCGCGATGGAAAATGCTCAGCAAGCTGATTGATCAGTTCAGCAGTACTGATTAACCAAATGAGCGGCTTCTATGCCGCTCTTTTTGTTTGAGCTGGCGTTGTAAGTTGTTGTTTATGTGAATTTTTTTCGCAAAAGAGTTGACAGCCCAGAGGGGCGCCATTAATATTCGCCCACGTTTTGAGACGGGGCCTTAGCTCAGCTGGGAGAGCGCAACACTGGCAGTGTTGAGGTCAGCGGTTCGATCCCGCTAGGCTCCACCAAAACCTTCTTGCTTGTCCTTGTGTCCCCATCGTCTAGAGGCCTAGGACACCGCCCTTTCACGGCGGTAACAGGGGTTCGAATCCCCTTGGGGATGCCACTTATTTTTCATATCTGCATTTACACCTCCAGTTTTTAAGAACTTATCCTTTAGTCCATTTTTTAATGCCTGTTTTTTGGTGTCATTCGTCGTGAAACGGTACAATGCCAAAAATTTTTGGTGGTTGGATATGGTTCATCTCCCTAACGCAATTAAAGAAAAAGCCCGCGCAATACGCCTTGTCGTTTTCGATGTGGACGGTGTACTAACCGATGGCACGCTCAGTTATTCCGCCTCTGGTGAAGAGGTGAAACACTTCAATGTCAAAGACGGTGTTGGTATCAAACTGCTCAATGTTTTTGATATTGATACTGCCATCATCTCCGCAAAGGACTCGGCACCGCTTGCCAAGCGAGCTGCAGATCTTGGTATCAATCGTTTTTTTCCTGGCACCAAAGAAAAGTGGCCAGTGCTGGCGAATCTGATGGATGAGCTGATGGTTGACCCGTCCGAAGTCTGTTATGTCGGTGATGATGTTATTGATCTTAAGGTAATGACCCGCGTTGGTTTAGCTATTTCCCCCGCAGACGGTTTCTGGATGGTGCGTGATCGTGCCGACCTTATTACTGAAGCATCGGGCGGGAAGGGCGTTGCCCGCGAAGTTGCCGATATTGTTCTCGGCAGTCGCATGCCCTTAGAAGAAGCCTATATTAAGGCCATGCTTCCCGAGTTTGAAAGTCTGAATGACGCGAAGGATAAGTAAGTAGTGAAAATATTAGTTACTGGCGCTGCTGGTTTTATCGGCGCTTTTACCAGCAAAAAACTGGTTGAAATGGGTCACGAAGTAATCGGTGTGGATAACCTGAACGATTACTACGATGTGGCACTTAAGCACGGCCGCCTGGGATGGCTGGAGCCGCTGAGTGGTTTTCAATTTAAACAGCTTGAACTGGCTGACCGTGATGCCGTTGCAGCGTTATTCAATGAACATAAGTTTGATCGCGTTATTCATCTGGCTGCACAGGCCGGTGTCCGTTACTCGATTACCAACCCTCATGCCTACGTTGATAGCAACCTGATTGGGTTTGTGAATGTAATGGAGGGCTGCCGTCATCATGAGGTGGAGCACTTTGTTTATGCGTCTTCCAGCTCCGTTTATGGCTTAAATACCCACTTGCCGTACAGCACTGGCGATCGCGTGGATCATCCGGTTTCACTTTACGCAGCGACGAAGAAATCCAATGAGCTGATGGCACACACCTACGCTCATCTGTACCGTTTGCCGACGACCGGTCTGCGCTTTTTTACTGTGTATGGCCCGTGGGGGCGTCCGGATATGGCGTACTTCAGCTTCACTAAGGCGATTCTTGAAGGCAAAACCATTAATGTCTTCAATCATGGCAAGATGCAGCGTGATTTCACCTACATCGATGATATCGTTGAAGGCGTGGTGCGCATTGCGATGAAAGTGCCAGAGCCGGTCGAGAACTGGACGCCGGAATCTGGTGATTGCTCACGCAGCTCAGCGCCGTACAAAATCTACAATATCGGTAATCATAATTCGGTTGAGCTCGGTACCTTCATCGAAACGATCGAAGGCGCACTGGGTGTTGAGGCTGACAAGAACTATATGGAAATGCAGCCCGGTGATGTGCTTGCCACTTATGCGAACGTGGATGATCTGGCGGCTGATGTTGATTTTGCCCCGAATACACCACTGGCAGACGGTATCAGCACCTTCGTCGACTGGTATAAAGACTTCTATAAGGTCAAATAATGTCTGGATATAAAATCGTCATTCCCGCTCGTTATGCATCAAGCCGATTACCCGGCAAGCCGCTGATTGATCTGGCCGGTAAGCCTATGATCCAGCATGTATACGAGCGTGCGCTTGAAGCAGGCGCCGAAGACGTTGTCGTTGCTACCGACGACGACCGGATCGCTGATGTTGCACGAGGTTTTGGTGCGGATGTTGTAATGACCTCTCCGGATCACGAGAACGGCACTGAACGCATTGCAGAGGTGGTCTCGGTAAAAGGCTGGCCTGCGGATACTGTCGTCGTGAACCTCCAGGGTGATGAACCACTTATCCCTAAGTCTCTGATCGAATTGACCGCGGCAGGACTGCTGCAGAACTCAGATGCTGGCATGAGCTCTGTCTGTACGCCGATTACCACCGCGCACGACGCCTTCGACCCCAATGTGGTTAAGGTTGTACTGAATGAACGCCACTTTGCGATGTATTTCAGCCGCGCACCTATTCCATGGGATCGCGACCTCTACAAAGAGAGCCAGGAGGAGGTGACAGCGCGCATGCCTGTATACCGTCACATTGGTATGTACGGGTACCGGGTTTCTTTCCTCAACGATTACCGTGAGATGGCGCCATGTCCGATTGAACTGACCGAATCGCTGGAGCAGCTGCGGGCACTCTGGTACGGCGTAAATATTCATATGTCGGTTATTGATCAGGCTCCGGGGCATGGTATTGATACACCGCATGACGTTGAGCGTGTAGCTGCTATTCTGAAAGCAGGTCATCACAACTAAGGTCTGGAGTCACTATGAACGGAATTAGCCAGAAGTTGGGTTACGCGGGGCTGATCCCGTTCGTCTTTTTTGCTTTATCTGTCCTTGCTGGCAGTACCTGGGCCCTCGATTTTTTCACCCTTTATTCCGCATTGATTCTCAGCTTCATGGCGGGTGCTTGCTGGGGTGTTATGCAGGCACACCGTGATCATGTGTCTTCGGCAGAGCTAGGATTGTCGATTGGCGTGTTCCTGTGGGGTTGGCTGATGTACTTCGTTCCTCATATTGCCGGACTGCCAGGCCTGTTACTCGGCTACTGGGTTCTGGTCTGGCTGGAGCGCCAGCCTGTCTTTCGTCAGAGCTATAAGCGGGATTATCGGACCATGAGGTGGACGCTCACGCTTGTGGTCAGTGCCTGTCATGCGGTCGCTTTCTGGGGGCTGCTGACCTGACCTCGTCTATTACAGAGATAACCGTCGCGCTTCTCGTGGACGCTGGCCTGTCTCTGTGAGGGGCTTATAGTAAGCCTCCATGCGTTTCACCCGGCTGGCGTCTCCCATAGTCGCGATCCCTTGCGTTTCGTCGGTAAGCTGCAACAGGCCCCACGGTGCAGTAATAAGCAGATCGTCCTGGACTTCAGGGGAAATTCGCAAGCTGATACGACTGCTGAGTCTCTGTTGTAATCGCAACAGCGGGTGGCGGTTCATGCCGCCCCGCTCAGAAGAAATCAGAATTTTTACCCGGCGGCGGTGTGAATCCAGAGCAAATTCCCTGACTGCGTTCAGTGCATGCTGATCCCACCATAATGGATGAGTTAAATCGGAGCAGGTGATAATAGCGTTGCGTGGACGCATGGCAAGAATCATTTCGACCCAGCCTACAAGCGAAATTAAGTCGTTCTGTGGATAGACATTTTTATCGCGACCCGGGCGAAATACGTAATTTGTTTCGGGTGCCCCGGGCGCCTTATATACATTAAGGTGGGCAATCCCTGCGTCGTCGAAAAAACCTGCTTCAATGTTGAAGCCACTCTTCTGATAAAAGGGGATGGCATGAGCCTGGGCAGCGGCACGTATGTCGCGAATCTTTAACTCATTGCGGGCATAGTCTTCAATAGCATTGATCAGTCTTGAGCCCCAGTGCTGCCCTCTGAATTCTCTCAAGACAGCCATTCTTCCGAATTTACCATTATGTAAAAGACGTGCACATCCCACTGGATTCCGCCCCTCAAGAGCCAGGAAATGGATGGCCTCAGTATCGTATTCGTCCCACTCAAGTTCAGGTGGAACGTTCTGTTCCTTAATGAACACTTCTTCGCGGATTTTTCTAATAATGTCGCGCGATGCCCGCCAGTCTGTGATGCGAATTTCCAAGTATCTTCGTCCCTGTTTTTATGTAATGAAAAGAATGGCTGCTTAATCGTAAATCATCAAGGAGTCGGGAGTTTAAATGGCAACAATCAGGTCACAAAAAATGAGGTTGTTGAGCAGTTTTTTTGTTTCTGACTCTACGAAAGAGCCGATCAACCATTCGCTGTCAAAGTAAGGGGAGTCGCAGAGCTGCTTAACAATTTGACGGGAAGATAGCGGCAACCGAATCACTTCACCCTGACAGTAGAAAGCGACAGACGAGTCATCGATGCTATATGCGAAACGAGCTTGAGGATGGCGACCCCACTGATTAGCTTCCTGCAGTGTGTTCACGGTATCTGCCCAGTCATGATCAGAGACCTCGTAAACCGGTGCCTGCTCATCATATTTGGCTTCTGTCATAAGCTGTCCCAGCGTGGCCTTGAGCAGTGCAGGGTCGTCAATTGCTTTGATCAGAAGAGACTTCAGGCGCTCAGCAGCTTGATCGTCAATTTCTCCGGGCGAGCTTTGAGCTGTGATACCAGCATCTGAGTAGCGATCATCCTGGGTCAGTGTGGGTAATACGGAATCAATCGTTCTTTCAAAAAGCTCAGCCGTCGAGGGTGCCCGGAAGCCGACCGAGTAGGTCATGCATTCGCCCTGCGAAATACCCCAGTGGGCGAGGCCGGGCGGAAGGTAGAGCATATCGCCGGGCTCCAGCACCCAACGATCTGTCTCTGCAAAGTCCGCGAGTATCTTTACGCTAGGGCCCTCAAGGATGCTGCTTTTCTCTGAGCACATCTGGCCGACTCGCCATTCTCTCTGCCCTTCGGCTTGCAGCAGGAATACGTCGTACTGATCCCAGTGCGGGCCTACGCTGCCGCCATCGGTGGCGTAACTAATCATCAGGTCGTCGATACGCCACGAGGGAATAAAGCGGAAGTGTTCCAGTAGTTCAGCAGCTTCTGGTACCCACTGATCGACCGCCTGGACTAATAAGGTCCATTTGTTTTCCGGCAGAGCGCGATAGTCGGTCTCGGTGAAGGGGCCTTTTTTCACTTCCCATGGGCCTGCCTTACCTTCTTCGATGATCAGGCGTGACTCGATGTCTTCTTCAAGGCTGAGGCCTGCAAGCTCGTCGGCCGCCAGTAAAGGTTCAAAACCTGGAATCGCCTGACGGATAAGTACCGGCTTCTTTTGCCAGTAGTTGCGCAGGAACTCTTCAATATTGAGATGGCCGAGGACGTGCATTAGGGGGGCTCCGAAAGTACAGGCGGGGTGCTGTCAGGTGAGGGTCAGAGGAGAGCGCTGAGGGATATGAGTCGCATTCAGACGCGCCGTTAACCCATCCATGGGGGCTCCCGCATGCCATCCATGGCATGCAGGGTCTTCATACGAAACATATCCCTCTATGCGAAGAGATTTTTCTATTAGACCTTCTTAGCCTGCGCCTCTGCATTACCTACGTAAGAGGCTGGCGTCATTGCATTCAGTTCGTCTTTCGCAGACTGCGGCAGTTCAAGAGACGCGATGAATTCACCCATCGCATCTTTGGTGATGGCTTTGCCGCGGGTAAATGCTTTCAGTTTTTCGTATGGCTGCTCGATACCGTAGCGACGCATAACGGTCTGAACTGGCTCTGCCAGAACTTCCCATGCGTTGTTCAGGTCTTCGGCGAGGCGGGCATCGTTTACCTGCAGTTTGCTGATGCCTTTCAGAGACGCCTGATAGGCGATCATGCTGTAGCCCATGCCTACGCCCATGTTACGCAGAACGGTGGAGTCGGTCAGGTCACGCTGCCAGCGTGAGATCGGCAGTTTCTGTGCCATGTGTGCGAGTACTGCGTTTGCCAGACCGAGGTTACCTTCGGAGTTTTCGAAGTCGATTGGGTTGACCTTGTGCGGCATCGTAGAAGAGCCTACTTCGCCGGCGATGGTCTTTTGCTTGAAGTAGCCGTTCGAGATATACGCCCAGATGTCGCGGTCGAAGTCGATCAGGATGGTGTTGAAGCGCGCGAATGCATCGAACAGTTCCGCGATGTAGTCGTGTGGTTCGATCTGAGTCGTGTATGGGTTGAAGGTCAGGCCAAGTGACGTCACGAAGGTTTCTGCGTTGGCTTCCCAATCGATATCAGGATACGCAGACAGGTGAGCGTTGTAGTTACCAACAGCACCATTGATTTTGCCCAGCAGTTCTACCGCTTTGATCTGTTTGATCTGACGCTCCAGACGAGCCACCACGTTCGCCATCTCTTTACCCAGAGTAGAAGGCGATGCAGTCTGGCCGTGTGTACGGGACAGCATTGGTAGGGCAGCCTGCTCGTGGGCCAGCTTGCGGATTTCGTCAGCGATCTGCTGCATCATTGGCAGAATGGTGTCGCGACCTTCTTTCAGCATCAGACCATGAGACAGGTTGTTAATGTCTTCTGAGGTACAAGCGAAGTGAACAAATTCGTTAACCGCTTTGAGCTCTTCGTTGTCAGCAAACTTCTCTTTGATGAAGTATTCAACGGCTTTGACATCGTGGTTGGTCGTCGCCTCGATGTCTTTTACACGTTGCGCGTCGGCTTCGCTGAAGTTGGCAACGATGGCGTCAAGTTGAGCATTGGTGTCTGCAGAGAACGCTGGAACTTCGGTGATGGCCTCGTGCTCGGCAAGACGCTGCAACCAGCGGATCTCAACTTCAACACGGGCACGGATAAGACCGAATTCAGAGAAAACAGCGCGCAGTGAAGCAGTTTTGCTGCCGTAGCGGCCGTCCAGCGGAGAAATAGCGGTAAGTGCAGACAGTTCCATGGGGTCTCTCAATCTTTGGTAATAGGTTGGGCATTCGATGCATTTTCTGGCGCGGGATTCTAACGGATTTTGAGCGAGATCTCAGTACCTGAGAGCCAATATGAAGTGAATCAGTCGTGAATTATTACCGGTAAGTCGAATATTCGGGTATTTAAAGCCAGTTACGTAGGCAATGTGGGCACTTCTGGTACAATCGCCGGTCAATTTTTACGGGTGGCTTTAGCAGGACCACGAATGCTCGACAGTTTATTTGGTTACATCGATCATCCAGCCTGGCCTGTTCTGGTCGTGGTTGTTTCTACTTTTATGCTCGAAGATTTAGCGATTATCGGTGCAGCATTGCTGGCCGCGAGTGAAAAGATGGCGCCGGGCATAGCCTTCTTTGCTGTTTGCCTCGGAATGTTTATCGGAGATACAGCGCTATATCTGTTAGGACGGGTGGCCCTTGTATGGCCAAAACTGCGACGTAAAATACGTCACCCCATCATACAGAAGCAGGTGCAACCATTAAGGGACTCACCGTGGAAACAGCTGATGCTGATTCGCTGTATGCCGGGGCTCCGTACGTTTGGGTATATTGCCTGTGGTTTGGCAAGGGTTCCTGCGACGCCTTTCTGTTTTGCTAATCTGGCGTCGATTGTTGCCTGGGCGGCGGCTCTGTTTGTTACAACTTACGTACTCGGTCGTCAGTTCGGAGAGCAGCTTCACGAATGGATGTGGTTTCTCTTGCCGTTCGCCATCATCGCGTTCATTTATACACAACGGCGCGCTCGCCAGTCGATGGAGGAGGCGGCCTGATTGATCAGGCTGCTGCGCAAGCCGCCGTATTGATCAGACTTGTACCATGGCGCCTTTGTTTACCCCCTCAAAGGCGCGAACACGAATATCTTTGCCCGGGTGGCGCTTGCTGATTTCTTTAGCGAGATGATCAGCGATCAGTTCAACTGTCGAATCGGTGCTCATCATGTAGCAATGTGCGCGGTTCAGGGTCAGTGAGAAATCACCTTGTTGTGCAGTGTAAGCGAAAGATAGTGTGTCGTTGTCGTCTGAGGCGAGATCCTCAGTGCTGCCGATGTAAATATCCCGCCAGAGGTCAGCCCAGTAGGACTCTTCCTGCTCATCACGCTGACCATCAAGCCAGATCTGGATGCGGGAACGGTGTCCGTGGGCAATTCGTTGGCAATTCCCTGCGTGCTTCTTAAGGCCGTGAGAGTAGTGGTAGAAGGCACCGTCAATCGTTTCAGTGGTGAAGTCCAGGGTTAGTTGGTCAATGGTATCCGGGAAATACATCTGGAGCTGTTTGATAGACCAGGCAGCGACGCTCGCCGCTGTAATTTCAGCCGTGTCGATCAGGGTCACTGCTTGTGCTGGAGCACTCATTTCGACGATGCCGCGCCCGGTTTGCATAGAAATATTCACGCGCTCACCGGTCTTCTTAACTTCGAGGCCAGGTGCCTCGGCAGGCACAAGAAGTCTGTGGTCGAGTTCGGTATCCAGCCACTGACGAAGTGTTTTCTTAACAATGCCGAAGTCACAGACCATGCCCTGGTCATCCAGTGCTCCTTCAAGGATGGCTGACGCCCACCAGGTCTCTCCGACGATCCCTCTGTTCGCGTCTAGGTAGCTGAAATCGACATTGGTGAGTTGTTCGACAAATAAGTGCATAAATACTCCGGTGCAGATGGGCGCGATTATAGAGCAAAGATGGCGACGACGCAGCCAGGCAGATTCGGCATGGCGAAGTGCCGGGTTTTGTCAAAAGGGCGCTGTCTCTGGTGGCATCAGAACGCGTGGCTGATATGATGGCGCACATCTACATCCCTTTTTATTTGAGGCTCGTGTGACCAGACCGCTTTTTTCTGTCAGTCGTTTAGCGTTTCCCGACAATATTTCCTTCTCCCGCTGGGTTGTTATCCCGATGGTCGCTGCGCTGGCAGCCTGCAGTGATAATGACAGCAGCTCGTCTGTAACAACCATCAATCTGGATGTGCAGGTTGGTCAGGAAGATTTCAATGAAGCCATGCTCAGGCGGGTGACTGTCGACGAGACCGGAATGCCTTCTGAGGTGCAGCCGGGCGTCCTGAACTTTGCCCGCTTCACCACGGATGACGAAGGGCAAGCGGTTGTAACTGCAGATGGTACGGAAATCGTCTATCTCGATGTCTACGGGCGCGAAAGCAATGACGGCACATCGACGACACGCCGCTGCCAGGTCGTCAGTGGCTGTGGCTCTGTTTCTTTTGGTTCTGAATACAGTATTGTCGCGGCACCGGGCTGGCGATCGGTTGCTGCTGGCATCGAGGATGGCCAGCGCATTCGAATCACGCCACTCACTGATCTGGCAGCTCAGCTCGCTTTCGATCGTGTATACAGTGAAGATTCTGGTACCCAGCAGGATGCAGGTTGGTTAGATACTGGTTTCTATTCTGTGTATTCGACACTTCAAGCCGAATCACAGGTTTCACGCTTGTTTGGTATCGATTCTATCCAGAGTCGGGAACCCGCAGACCTGACTCAAATAGAGGAGTGGCGGGGCGCTAACCAGACAGAAGCACAATATTCAATTCGCTATGGTGCTCTCTTAGCAGCGTGGCAGTCCTATGAATTGTCCTATACATCAACGACAGATCTGCCGTCTTTCGCTTCAGCGGTTGCTGCGGACCTGGTGGCAAATGACGGCCAGTTGATGCAGCGCGGTGGAGCACAGACTCTCGCTCTTTACGATCTTTATGACGCAGCCATCAGTAACCTGAATGATTTAAATGTCACGAATTCAACCGTGTCTGGTTATGTTGCCAGTGTTGTTGCTCAACTACAGACGGAGCGCGATGCGTTTGTAGATGGGGACCTGACGTCGATTACACCGGCTTCTTTGAGCTCGCTGCTGGGTGACGAGCTGGAGGATTATCAGTTAGGCCTTCAGCGCACGAAAGCCTTTGTGCAGGAACTTCGCGACTACGGCAACAGCTTTTTCGAAGACGGTTACCGGGAGCAACTGGATAGCTACGCCGATCTGTTGAGGGGTGTTGGTGAAGACAATGCTGAAAATCTCGATGAAATCACAACCGCAGTGTCGGAAATCGCTGGTTTCTACCGGGATTGCTATCTCAACAGTGGCTGCCCATCAGTCAGCCCTGAGTGGGAGTGGTATCAGAGTCATACCTACTCTGCGCCTGTACTGACGCTTAACGGCGGTGATTTTGAAGTATCACAGGCCGTTGCGGACATTAATTTGCTTGATGAAGATGATGCTCCGACCAGTTCCCGCGCAATAGATATTCTGATGGCCGGGACTTTAGTTGCCAATGGTCTGCGTCTCGAGCTGGATCACACCTACAGTGATGACGAAATCAGCAGCCCAAGTGGTTTGCGAATTTTCTATGAAAATACCGTGACGGTTCTTCAGGATGAGGTGTCTGCCCCGGCATTGGCCTACCAGATTCGTTGGACCGATTTCACCCTTTACGATGCAGGTGATGTTGGTAGCGCTAACGAAACTGAGCTTACGGGTGCATTCAGTATCCTGTACCAGGGCGTCGATGACCCTGACGGTGTCTCCGGGCGTCGTTTTAATATCTCAGAAGTGGTTCTGAATAGTCGTATCTCTGATGTTTATGAAGACGATAACGGCACGGATTCAAACATTACGACGGTATTTCTCACGGCCAATGCCAATCAGGCAGCAGATTATTACCCAGAGTCTGAGTTTGCTTCGTTCAATGCATTCTTTGAGCGGGCCCCCCTTTACCCTGAAGGGACAGTTGCTAGTGGGCTGGTTCAGTACCGTACTGGTACGCAAATCGTTAACGGGCGCGAAACTCAATACCTTGACTACTTCGTTGAGGGTGGCGATGACTATCGCTATCGCTTCTATCCTACGGTGCGACGTGAAGATGTGAGCGACGTTGATGGTGATGGCGATACAGAAGAGCTGATCGCTACACATGACTACGAGGCATGCTTACTGAGCGGTACTGCTGAGTCGCCAGTGATTGAGCGTTGCCAGCCGAAACAGCGGTTAAATGCTGAACAGGACCTTCAGAATGCGGTGAATGAGTTGTGGCAGATTGGCGTTTTCTCCCGCCCGGAAGTACCGGGGCAGGGTGTGTACTTCGTTGAATTTCCGGTTGAGGCAGCGGATTCGCAGGGGTGTCTGACACTTTCATCGCTTCCAGCATCACTGACATCTCTGGATGGTACTTTGTTCAGAAGCGCTCAACTCGGCCTGTCGAGTGCGCGCTTTACCAGTGAAGTCGTGCTCGATTACTCAACGGCGACTGAACCGAAAACGCTTGTCGATATCCAGGTAACAGCCCCATACAGTGAACAGGTTGATGTGTCGCTTTCAGTGTCACATGACTATACGAGCGTCAATACTACGGGTCTCTATCAGGGCGTGGGCGCTGACCTTGATCGTCTGATTTTCGATTTCAGCACTGAGAGCGGTACGGTTGAAGCGACGAGCCTTTCGGTATTTAAAGACGGTGTTGAACTGTCTCTCGCAGATGGCACAACCGACACGGTCGACAGCGAAATTATCCTGGGCAGCAACCTTGATTTGGTCGACGGTGCGCCGGTTTACCGTTATATCGTGGGTGATGACGGTGAGTACCGTCGCTGTGTTGTGTCGAACACGGCCGAGCCTTCGTTCAGTCGCGATCCTCAGGAAGCCGTCTACGTGCTGAATTATCGCGATAAAGTTTACGGAAAAATTGTCTATGAAAGCGGTGTCTGGATCATCCGTTATATCGATGGCACCTGGGAGTCACTGAACTGATTCTGCAAGCACCGGCAGTGCCGGTGCTATTGGGGTTCCCGTGTTGAATCAGAGTGTTCCGTAGGAGATAGGAAGCTGTATATTCACCCGTGTATTGGGATTGTATCCGTTGCGCGGGCGCTTCCAGCCGGTCTCCCCACTAATTCCTTCTTTAATGCGGTGAATCTTTCCGCCGCTCGTGAGGTAAGCCTGTACGTCAGCTTCCAGTTGTTGACGAAGCTCTTCGGGACTTGCTTTACGTCTATCTGCACCTTTCTTCGAAGCCATATCGGTTCTCCTGTGCGCCGCGTCAGATCTGGTTGTAAGTCAGACTTCTAACGGCAGAGTCAATGTCAGTTACTTCGGGTGCGGCCAAGCTCCTGAGTCATTATAAACACCTTGTATATTTGTTGTATAGGATTTGTATTGCTTTTGGCGGGCAACGGTATGGAGGTTTTTGAGGGGCTGCCCGGGAATATCTGGCACGGAGTCGGAGAGGGGGTGTCTGCGATACGTGGTCGCGATACGAAAACAGTTGCGTTATACTCCCGGCCCTGAAATTTCACCGGTCTAAGATGCAGCCGTACATTTGGCTGTGTCCCCAAAAGAGTTGAGGCTAAACAATGACAGAATACGTTCAGAAGGGTGGACTCCAGATCGCCCAGGAGCTGTACGATTTCATCAATGACAAAGCAATGCCAGGCACTGGTATTGAACAGGATGCGTTCTGGGCGAGCTTTGATGCTATTGCCAATGAACTGGCTCCAAAGAACAAGGCGCTGCTGGCTAAGCGTGATGATCTGCAGGCCAAAATCGATGCTTACCACACTGAGCGTAAAGGTCAGGCTCACAACGCTGCAGAATACAAAGCGTTCCTGCAGGAAATCGGTTATCTGCTGCCAGAAGGCGAAGACTTCGAAGCAACTACCTCAAACGTAGAGCCAGAAATTGGCCAGATGGCGGGTCCTCAGCTGGTAGTACCGGTTATGAATGCTCGTTTCGCTCTGAACGCTGCGAACGCGCGTTGGGGCTCCCTGTACGATGCTCTTTACGGCACTAACGTCATTTCTGAAGAAGACGGTGCTGAGAAAGGTCAGGGCTACAACAAAGTACGTGGTGACAAAGTTATCGCTTATGCGCGTAACTTCCTGAACGAATCAGCCCCACTGGCTGCTGGCGATCACGCTGACAGCACTAAGTACGCTATCGACGCAGGTAAACTGGTCGTTACGCTGAAAGACGGCAGCACTACCAGCCTGAAAGATGCTTCTCAGCTGGTTGGCTTTAAAGGCGAAATGGCTGCACCAGAAGCGATTCTGCTGGTTAACAACGGCCTGCACTTCGAAATTCAGATCGACGCAACCAGCCCAATCGGTTCAACCGACGCTGCTGGAGTAAAAGACGTTCTGATGGAAGCAGCACTAACCACCATTATGGACTGTGAAGACTCTGTTGCTGCTGTTGACGCCGAAGACAAAGTCGTGACCTACGGTAACTGGCTGGGCCTGATGAAAGGCGACCTGGCGGAAGAAGTAACCAAGGGCGGCAAGACTTTCACCCGTACTATGAACCCAGATCGTGAGTACACTGGCCTGAACGGTGAAACCGTTAAGCTGAAAGGTCGCTCAATGCTGTTCGTTCGTAACGTGGGTCACCTGATGACTAACCCTGCGATCCTGCTGGCTGACGGCAGTGAGATCCCAGAAGGCATCATGGACGGCATGATGACTACTCTGATCGCTATGCACGACCTGAAGGGTAACTCTCCGTTCCAGAACTCGACTACCGGTTCTGTAAACATCGTTAAGCCTAAGATGCACGGTCCAGAAGAAGTGGCATTCGCCAACGAACTGTTCGGTCGTATCGAAGACGCACTGGGTCTGCCACGCTTCACTATGAAGATGGGCATCATGGACGAAGAGCGTCGTACCACGGTTAACCTGAAAGAATGTATCCGTTCTGCGAAAGACCGTGTTGTCTTCATCAACACTGGCTTCCTGGACCGTACTGGTGACGAAATCCACACCTCTATGCTGGCAGGTCCGTTTGTACCTAAGACTGTCATGAAGCAGCAGACCTGGATCAACGCCTACGAAAACTGGAACGTTGATACTGGTCTGGAAACTGGCCTCCAGGGTCGTTCTCAGATCGGTAAAGGCATGTGGCCTATCCCTGATGAGATGGGCATGATGATGGAGCAGAAGATCGGCCATCCTAAGTCAGGTGCGAACACCGCATGGGTTCCATCTCCGACTGCCGCTGCTCTGCACGCTATGCACTATCACCAGGTAGACGTATTCGCTGTTCAGAACGAACTGAAAAGCCGTGAGCACGCGTCTGTTGATGACATCCTGAGCATCCCTCTGATGACCGCTGAAGAAGCTTCAGCTCTGACTGAAGAACAGATTCAGAAGGAAATCGACAACAACTGTCAGGGTATCCTGGGTTACGTTGTTCGCTGGGTTGATGCAGGTGTTGGTTGTTCTAAAGTGCCAGACATCAACAACGTTGGCCTGATGGAAGACCGCGCAACGCTGCGTATCTCTTCTCAGCACGTTGCTAACTGGCTGGAACACGGTATCTGTACCCGCGAACAGGTTGAAGACAGCCTGAAGCGCATGGCTGCGGTTGTTGATGGTCAGAATGAGGGTGACGCTTCTTATATCAATATGGCGCCAGGCTTCGACACTATCGCGTTTAAAGCGGCGTCTGACCTGATCTTCAAAGGTAAAGAGCAGCCAAGTGGTTATACCGAGCCGCTGCTGCACGCATACCGTCTGAAGTTCAAAGCTCAGTAAGTAGCGTCAAGCACTGTAAAAAACCCGGCAAATGCCGGGTTTTTTTGTGTAAAGGGGCAGTAAAACACCTGTCTGAGAGCTATCCTGTGCCTACTCCAAACGTAGAATGACATAGAACAGAATAAGAGTAATAAGAAGATGGTTCATAAGCTTACCTCAGTAATCCTTATCGGCGTGCTCCTTCAGGCCTGTTCAGGGAACTCCAGTTCTACCCGCACCGTCAGCGGTGAAGAGGAGACTTATGGTATTAGCGGTCGAATAGGGACGGCGACCTGGGGTAGCCGAATCAGTGCAACACCGATCAACTATGAGGGTGGCCCGACGCTCATAGAAAACGATAGCGGTAATCTTGTATACGATGGTGCAGCTTCGCAGTCTTCTCAAACGGGTACTTACGAGCTGACGGCAGAGGCCGAAGACGTATCAGGATCGTTTATCTTTATCGCGAATACGGACAACGGGGATGTGTTCTATCGCTGTGAGCGAGTACAGGGGTGCGACTCGCTCGCTTACGGAAAATACGTTCCTCTTCCAGATGATCTCGATGTCAGGGCTGGCGTCGGTGAATTGCTCGACGGCATGACGGTCAACGTCAACTGGATTACTGATATTGCAAGCAGTATGGCCAGAACGGTTTATATCGACGCAGTCACGAACGGCCTTTCTGCAGACGACCGGGCGGACATCAATCAGGCTGTGTTGGATGACATCGAGAAAGCGAAAACAGGTGTGTATAACCAATACACGATGGAGTTGGCCAATCTTCACGTCTCTGAGCTCTTCGGTCTGACGGATATTATTTCGTCGCCTGTAGTTGCCCCCAGTCAGATTACGCAAATTGAGACAGTTTCAGGTGATGCTCTGGTCGAAGGGGTCTATTACGGTGCGTTAATTGCTGCTTTGCCGTATCTCGCTGATTCGGCTAACACCGACTTCGTAACGAAACTGGGTGAAATTACCGGTGATGTAATTGATCGGCGCGGGCAGTTGTTGGAGAAAAGTGAGTCCCCAGATGCTGTAACTAAGTTCGAGATTTTCTCTACGGCCAGCACAATACTCCGGGATAACATCAATTACTTTAACGGGCTTGGTGCCAGAGTCCCTGCTGGTGCAGTCACAGCTCTCGAACGGCTCGACGGCGTCGCAGCCTCTATGAGAGAGGACGTTGAAACATCGGTAGATGTCGATGTGCCAGCCAGGTTAGCGGGTTGGCGTACTGCAATAGAAAACAGCAAATACTTTCTGATGGACCTTACTGCGGCAGTGAAGAATTTCTGGGGCTATGATGAAAATCAGCCCAGCTTCATCGATCCTGTTCATGGACGTCGCGTTGATTCATATTATCTGGCGCATGAAACAGCGCTGAACACAGTGGCAGACCTGGCATTTGGGCCTACTGGTGTTCTCAATGAAATATTGGAAGGTGCTGAGATCCTTGCTCGTTGTGAGTTCGGAGAGGGTGATTGCACCCCGCCAGTGGGGTTCGCCATCGAAACTGATGAGAGCGATTCGGCAGGGCTTCCTAGTGACCGTGTACTTATTGACGGTTCACTTCGTCTTATCATGCGTCCGATTGAGACCACTGACGCCGATGCTGGGCTCTATAATGTGTTTGATTTCGAAATAGAGTCGGCTGATAACCCTGATGAGGGGGTTGATGCTATTCCAGCCGAAATTAAGAATGCTTTGGCACTAGGTAATGGTAAAAAGCTTTACTGGTACACGGAGGCCATCTCTGACGGAAGCATCACTACTCGTCCTTATGTTCGGGTGTTTTATGAGGATAGCTACGCGTCGCCTCCTGCTGGATCATTTCTGGATGACTCAGATCCTTCACACGTTGCGCCAACGCAGATTGCGATTGTCTGGCCGTTGGTCAGGTTTGAAGGCAATATCGATGGCGCCCAGGCGGGCGATAATGGTGAACATGAATTCAACGCGCTCATTGAGGCCAACCTGGTAGGGGTCAAAGACCCGCTCGATGATGCCTCCCAGACCAGGTATAACCCAGTTACATTTGTCGTCCGTGCAAGGTCCACGCTGGAACCGGATGCAGAAAACAGGACTGATCTGAACGTTCAGCTCAGAACGACGAATTCTTCATCGTATTACCCAACCAGTAAATGGCCTGCTACCCATGAGTTTTTCCTTGGGCGTCCAGATGCTCCGACGGAAATTACAGATCTCGTTGAAAGCCTGTATCGCGACCAGACCGTCTTATCGGATGGTCGGGTTATAGAATATTTTGATGAAGAGCTTCGTGGGAGGGACTTCATTAGTCGGATCAAGTTGTACCCCTACGACTCTAGTACCAATACGACCCGTTCCGAATCCTGTAACGTATCCTGGGTGGATGTCGATATGGACGGGGATGATGAAAGAGTTGAGCAGAGTTGCGATACAGTTATTGAGCTGGCCGGAGAAGTAACCCTTGATGAGCTTCTCGAGAGAAATTTCGAAAATAATGTTTTATCCAGATACAGCGTGCCTGGCAACGGGATATATGAAATCGATTTGTCTACGTCTGCAATTGTATCTGGTACTGAGTATCAGGGTCTGACAGAAGGCGTAGAGTATGGGCCGTTCAGCGGTACCTTCTATGATGATATAGAGCTGGGGATAGATCGTCTTACTGCCGTTGCAGAAAGTTACCTCAAAGACCCAGAAGACGAAGCGCTGATTCCTGTTATCTTCGAGCTAGCGCTTGAACGACAGGTTGAGGACGAGTTCGCATTGAGTGCCTCGTACGGCTTCGGCTCCGAGGAAACTTATGAAAATATCAGCAACCAGTTAGGTGTTGTTGCTGGCGGAGATGCACAGGGCTTTTATCTCGAATTGGCCGTCTCGGAAGAGCAGATCAGTGATGGGGAAGGCGGACTGAAAACCATCGAAGTCGAACGTGGTTACTGGTTGATTTCCCGCTCAAACGTATCTATGGGTGGTACTGATCAATCGGTTCTTGCTCAAATAGCTACTCGTACGGAATACACGCAAGGCAACGATGAAACGGCCTGCGGCTTTAACGACCGCGATAAATTGTCAGCAGCAGCGCCAACAGATGCAGATTCAAATGATGGCTGTGAAGCAGTCGCCTATCTGACGGTACGTGGTGCACTCGTAGGCACAATTCGCGAAGAGCGCGAGAACGTATTTGTCGCCCGTTTCGTTGATGGCACCTGGATGATTATTGGTGATTAAGAAGGTCATACTGCTGTCTTCTGCTATCGCAATAGCGAATATTGCTGATGCGACAGCAGGGCAGCCTTCTGATTACTCTGGCGATGTCAGATTTTCCTTGTCTGCTGAGGCAAGCTCTGAGCCTGTTCCGATCGATCAGATGATTGAAGGGTGGGAGCAGGATGCCGATACTGGCGAGTACGCGTACGCGGATATGAGTCTCGCTGCATCCGCGTCTTACCGGAACTTCACGTTAAATGCGGAACGTCGCTGGTTCTATTCACTCAAGTTTTCTCCTGACACAACAGCCGTCTACCTGGACGCTGAGTTTGGTATAGAAACTCAGCAGGACAGAGACCTTAACCTGGTTGCCAAGGTATTCCAGGCTCGTGGGATTGGTGGTTCTTATCGCTTTGAGGGTGAGAATTGGTCGGTGTCACCCGCCTTTATGCTGTACAAGCTGATCCATTATCAGTTTGGTTCATTTGTTGGACGAAGCTTCGCTGACGAGGGTTCTAACTTTTCGGCAAGCCTGTCGTACTACTTTGACGAGTATCGCTTTCCTTCCTTCGATACGCTTCCTGAATATGAAGACCCGCAAGGCAGTGCATCTCAGGAGTGGTTTGGATACAGCGCGTCCCTTTCAGGAGCTTGGGCCCCGACGGATGAACTGGAACTTGCCCTGCAAGTGAGAGATCTCTGGAATCTTCTCGATATGGGTAACTCTGCACACCGCTCAATATGCGCAGAAGTCGGTGAGGTTACTAATCCTGTCTGTTCGAGTGGCGGCGCTGCCAGTGGCGATGACAATCCGAAGGCGCTGGAAACATCAATTAAGTCGACAGTTGTCGCGAATGCGGTTTATAAGCCGCTGGATGTATACGTTCAGTATTACTGGTATGACGTTTACCGGAATCTGTCCATCGAGAAACGTTACCCATTCGGTAGCGGCAAAGTGGGTGTTGTTGGAACGTCGAAGCGCCAGCTCGGTGCTGCTTTCTACTGGCAGGGGCTCTCTGCCAGCTACATCGTAGATGATCTCAATATAAAACAAGTCCGCGATGCCCGTATTGGGTTGTCGTATCAATATCGGTGGTGACTGGTCTTCGTTGATCAGTCGCTGGTGAGAGATCCCCCGTGATTTCAGGCTAAGTCACCACTGCGTCAGACGTGCAATTCCGGTATCATGCCGGCATCAATCAGACAGGATGCAGCATGTACCTTGAGTACTTTGGCTTAGACAAACTGCCATTTACCATCTCTCCGGATCCGGATTTTCTGTACCCGTCACCTGGGCATCAGGAAGCGTTGGCACACCTGAGCTATGCCCTGACGGATCAGGGCGGGCTTATCTGCCTTACTGGCGAAGTGGGTACGGGTAAAACGACACTGTGCCGGGCGCTTATGGCGTCTATCCCAGAAGGTGATCATGTTGCATATATATTTAATCCGCAGCTCTCGCCTATAGAGTTAATGCAAAGCATCTGTGATGACCTTGGCATCGCCTATGAAAGAAGCGCATCGCTCAAGGAAGTCTACGCATCCATCAATGAAGCACTGGTGAACTTCTACGGGAAACATCAGCGTGTTATTTGCGTGATTGATGAAGCCCAGTCCATGCCTGTCGCGCTATTGGAGCAGGTTCGCCTGCTGACTAATCTGGAAACAGACCGAGAAAAGCTACTAACCCTCGTTCTGGTAGGGCAGCCAGAGCTTCGCGATCTGCTTAAGCGTCATGATCTACGCCAGCTGAATCAGCGCATTACTGCTCGTTACCACCTGGATTTGCTGAGTCTGACCGAAACCTCCGAATACGTTGAGCACCGCCTGGTCTGCGCTGGCGGGAATCAGATGTTATTTGATCCTGCCGCGATCGAGACTATCTGGCGGGCCAGTGAGGGAACTCCACGGCTGATTAACAGTATTTGCGATAGAGCGCTATTGGGTGCTTATGCCACGGGCAGTCACCTGGTCAGTTCGGATATCGCAAGTCAGGCGATTATTGAAGTGCTTGGGGCAGATTATGATGCAGTTCCTCCAGTTCATGTAGGAAAAGGGGCGGCTGGCATTGCAGTGACCTCAGGCAAAACCATATTAAAAAGCGCACTCGCTTTCTGCGCGGCTGCTGTGGTTGTCTTTGCGGGTGTAATTGCGTACCAGAATATTCCTGCACTTAAGACGGTCTCATTAGACCGTAGTGATCCGTATGCAGTACTTGAGGCCTCCCGCACTGAGGGTGCTGCGAATTGTGACTCTTCAGGTTGGCGTTGTATTCCGGTCGACTGGGATATCTCTGAATTGCGCGAGCTGAATCTGATCACGGTCGTCAGAGTGGGGAGCAGGGGTGCAGAAGCAGAATGGTATGACCTTGAAGAATACGAGAGAGGCTATGCCGGTGAGGCCGTGATTTTATGGCAGGCGCCTGCTGACTACACCAGCGCTGTCAAACCGGGAGAAACCGCATCGGTCATTCGTTGGGTGCGGTCGCGTCTGGGTGCAGGCTGGGATCAGGAATGGACCAGCATTGGGCCAGGTGGTGTGCAGGTCGAGGTTAATCCAGAGTTTTATGATCCTTTGCTGGAGCGTGCGGTCGCTGAATTTCAGATCGCTGAAGGTTTAAAAGCTGACCGTATTATTGGGCCAAAAACCCTGATGTACCTGCAGGCGAGGCAGTAGCATGTCATACATCCTCGATGCATTGAAAAAATCCGAACAAGAGCGGGATGAGCGCAACCCGGCCCAAATGCCGCCTAAAAAGGGCCTGATCTCAGAATCTGCTGAGACTGGAAAAGTGGCTTCAGAGCACGAGCAGCAACGTAATACGGACAGTAATACTTCTGCTCGCATGGGAATTTCTGCCGCTCTGGCCGTTGTGCTTATCTTAGGTGCTATCGCTACAGCCTTTTATTCTTCGCCCGCTGACAAGCAGGGCGCTACACCATCGGCTGGAGAAGAGACTTCGCTTTCTGAAACGGACTCAGAACCTGCAGCGGTTATGACGACGGCAGAGCTTCCTGATACTCAAATCGTTGCAGCAGACAATGCAGGTAAGGATATTGAAGCGGAACAAAGCGACGTTGAGCCAAAAGCGCCTCTTAAAGAAGCGCGAGCACCGTTCGAAGCATTGGAGAGAATTCCGGATCTGAATATCACAGGGCATACATTCAGCTCTGTACCAGCTAAGCGAACAGTGACTATGAATGACCGTGTCTGGCGAGAAGGTGAGCAAGTGGTGGATGGTGTAGTCCTGAAGGAAATCACGCGCGACGGCATCTTGCTCGACGTTTCTGGGTGGCCCGTAGTAATTGGTCGTACGCGTGGATGGAAGGCTATTCGCTGATGCTGCAAAAAGAAACAAAAGAGCGTATTCAGTCGCTGTATCGCGAAGCGATCAAAGCACTGGAATTACGTCCACGCTATGGCCAGCGTGTGATGATTGCAGAAATCGCGAAAGCCTTGGGCTCCATTCGCGAAGGCGAAAAAGACGAGCGCGACAACGACGCGGGAATCGCAGTCGTAGAGGCGGGGACCGGCACTGGTAAGACTCTGGCTTACCTGATTGCTTCATTACCAGTGGCCATTGAGCGAGAACGTAAGTTACTGGTCTCGACGGCTACGGTAGCTTTGCAGGAGCAGATCCTTGATAAGGATTTGCCAGCGCTGAAGAAACACCTCTCTCTACCGTTTAATTTCGCGCTAGCCAAAGGGCGTGGTCGATATTTGTGTCTGGCGAAGCTGGATAAAGCCTTGCAGCAACTTTCCGGCATTCTGTCTACGGTAGACCTGTTTGAGCAGACGCCTGAAGAACAGGACCGCGAGCTCTACGAAAAGATGTTGATGAAATACGGCAGCGGCGATTGGGATGGAGATCGGGATCGCTGGGATGATGAAATTGAGCATAAACAATGGTCCCACCTGACGGCGACTCACCGGGAATGCTCGAACCGTCGTTGCCCCCATTTTCAGAACTGTGCTTTTTACAAAGCGCGGAGCGCCATGGAAGACGCTGATGTCATCGTCGCTAACCACGACCTGGTGCTTGCGGATCTCTCGCTCGGTGGTGGTGCTATTTTGCCTGCGCCTGAGAAAACCATTTATGTGTTTGATGAAGGGCATCACCTCGCCGATAAAGCACTGAACCACTTCCGGCTGGAATTTGGTGTGCGCTCAACACGCCAATGGCTGAAACAGCTGGAAAAAGTCATCGAACAATTTATTGCTGATGCCGGAATGCCCGTAGGGTTAATGCATTCGCTGCAAGAGATGCCAGCGAATCTTCAGGCGTTGTCCCAGAGTGCGAGCCTTGTCTGGCCACTCGTGATGGACCTGATGCAGGACAGAGATCGTCAGCGTTTTGAATTTGGTGTGTTACCCGAATCGCTCCGCGAGCTTCTACAGACAATGAAGGCCCCCTTGCAGCCTGTTGTCCATTGCCTCGATAAAATGTCGGATATGCTGCAGAAGTCTCTCGATCCGAATGAGACTGGAGACTTTCAGCGAGAGGTCGCTGAGGCCTGGCAGGCACCCGTTGGGATTATGTTGGCGCGGGCTGAAGAGCTGTCAGAGGCTCTGTCATGGATAGCGGCGGAAGAGGCGGAAGGCGAATTACCTGTGGCCCGGTGGCTTAGTAAGCGTCCGTACGGTGATGATTGGGATATTTCCCTGTCGGCGTCGCCAATTTCAGTGGCAGCGCAGCTGCGCAGGAACCTATGGAGTCGTTGCTATGGTGCTGTTGTTACCTCGGCAACACTCACGGCACTGAATAGTTTCAACTCGCTGAAATGGGAAGCCGGTCTGCCAGACTGGGCGGTCTACGAACGTGTAGCCAGCCCATTTAACTACCCGGAACTCGGGCAGCTCGAAGTGGTTCAACTGGCATCAGATCCAAAGAGCGAAGCGTTCGAGAGTGACGTTCAGAATTGGCTCAAAGAGGCCGTGAACCCAGATGAGGCCACTCTTGTGCTCTTTAGTTCGCGTGCACAGCTAGAAGCGACGAGAGACTATTTTATTCGCGACTGGTACGAACACCTCCTGTGTCAGGGTTACCTGCCCAAAAGTGAAATCGTACGTCGTCACAAGGAACGCATTGATAACGGGAAAGGAAATGTGATCTTCGGACTGGCATCCTTTGCCGAGGGGATCGACTTACCCGGTGAGTACGTAACTCATGTTGTGATCGTTAAGATTCCATTTGCTGTTCCAGATGATCCTATCCAGTCTGCCATATCGGAGTGGATGGAGAGCCGGGGGCGCAATCCTTTTATGGAGTTAACGCTACCAGCGGCGTCTATACGGCTTATCCAGGCATGCGGCCGACTGATCCGTAAGGAATCCGATCACGGCAAAGTCAGTATTCTCGATAAGAGATTGGTGTCTTCCCGATACGGGCAGTTATTACTTGATTCTCTGCCTCCGTTCCGGCGAGTGTGACTCACGCTTCAGTTCCTGCAGTTCGGATTTCAGGCAATAAAAAACCCGCCGAAGCGGGCTGTGTATCTGGCAGTCCTGCCGTGCACTCAGTCTCAGGCCAGCTGGCCTGCTACTTCCTCAACTGTTGGTTGATCTTCACGGACCATAAGCAGGTGGTCCTGGAGGTAGTTCAAAAGGGCTTCTGCACCTTTCATTTCGCGTTGCATTAACAAGCAACGCAAGGATTTTTTGTCTTTATCCAGAACACGAACATGGTAAGTGTGACCCGTTTCTGGAATTTCCAGCCAGAGCTGATCAGACGACTCGTTCAGCGTCATATCCATGTTGATCTGCTCAATTTCGCAACCGCTGAAGTTAATGTTGCTGATGCGTACGGTGTGTTCTTTGCCAGTGGCCTTGTCGTGAAGGCTATACGGCTGCTCCATTGGGCGCAGGCGAGCTTGCAGGCGCTGGTTGGCGAAGTCGTACGCTTGTGGGTCATACAGGTCGACGCCCTGGATACCTTCGAGTGACTGGCCGCTCATGAAGCGACATACGACTTCCATTGAAGCAGATTTCTGTTCGAACTGTGCCAGGTGATCAGCGTTACGGATAACGGCAAACTTACCGTTAACGCACTGACGTGCTACCGCAGCGTTTTCCTGCGGCAGGGTGAAATTATCGAACTCGCCAGTCGCAATCAGGGTTTCGCAGGTCGGGAACGACTTAAAGCCCTGGAAACGCAGCAGTCGGCGTGTGTTCTGAGCGTAACGCTGACGCTCATTATCATTCAGACGAGCAATCTGACGGAACAGAAGGCGACGATAGGTTGCGCCGATCTGAGTGTCTTCCATACGGTTGTGATTGATCAGGTTGCAGACGGCTGTGGTTGCAAAGGCATCCATGTCGCCGTTGTCGAGTAGCTTGAGAGAATCTTCGAGCAGTGTGATCAGGCTTTCGCGACGGAAGCAGGTGATACCGGAAATAAGAAGACGGTCGATCATCTGCGGGTAAGCAGATGCGAAAAGAGTCGCCATTGCAGAGCCGTAGCTCACACCCATCAGCTGTACTTTGCTTACGCCCTGTGACGTCAGGAAACCCGCGATCAGGTCTGCGAAGTCTTCCATATCTAGTTCAGGTGCAAGCTGGTCGTTGCCACCCTGAGAAGGGAAGTCTGCGAGGATGACAGGGCAGTGCTCAAGCATTTGCTCTACTTCGTTGCGGAACGAAGAAAAGCTCTGGAAAGCACCACCAAGAAACATGACTGGCGACTTATCCATGTTGCCCTCACTTTCGTAGGCAACAAACTCAACCTTATAGTCACCAATCATCTGGATGTTTGGTGCTTGCTTTAACGCTGCTGGGGAGTAGTTGGCAAACTGCATGATGGTGTCGACTCTTTATTCTTATAGTGTGATCACTCTATCGCACTTATAGACAGAATGCCACACTTGTATGTTTTCTTTACGTTACATTGAACTCTTTGTAACTCATTGATTTACAAAGATATTTTTAAAAATGTAACGCGAGTCGAGAAGACTGATGAAAAAAAATTGTTGCTCTCGTCACATTTCTTAACGAGGCGAATTAAGTTGAAACCGGATCTCGTCAGGCGTCACGTTGATGTCAAAGTCACCGTTAGGAGTAGAGTGTGATTCTGGCGACAGGTTCCCTGCGTTTGGAATAACGATTTCGAATGAGTACGGGCTGATAGCAAGCTCAGAGGACGGGACTACGCCGTCTGGGTAGACCGCGTTTGAAAGACTCAGGTTTTCATAGTCGATCGGAGTGCCTTCTTCGAGCCCAAGAGCGGCGCGGAGAGTTGCTTCATTGACGAACTTATCGTGATCGTATGTCGGAGTTTCAGGAATGGTCTGTGAGATGCGCGCGAACTCATATTCTGTCTGAGCCGTCATGTCATAGGGCATCGCTTCATACTGCTCACGCATATCAATCGTAGACTGTGACGTTGATTCGCCCTCAGAAAAGTCGTCTTCAAGTGGCGATACACGAATAATGCTGCGACGCTCATTCTGTTGAGTAGGAGCCTTCTTACGAACAATTACGGTGGTATCGCGGATGTATGACTCGGTCATCTCTTCAGCCGGAATTTCGGTGATCTCAGCGAAAGAGAGAGGAGAGGCAGCGATAGAGAGGCTCAGCACGGCGCCGGCGAGGACTGAGAAGTTATTGATATCTTTCATGATGAGACTCCCAATGATGTTTTACTAATCCTAGAGGAACGCCGCAGAGTTACAAGAGAACATTAGCGTCACCAGTGCCGCATTTCAGGCCTTTCAGTTAACAATTGAATCTGAACAGTAAGCTCTCTGTAAGCTGGAACACGGGTACAACTTAGGGCACACTTGCGCGCACGCTTTATTATCACTGGTTGTAGTCCCTATGAGAGCCAATATCCCCCTCTGGATTGGCCTGCGTTATCTGGCCGCGAAACGCAGAAATCACTTTATTTCTTTTATATCAATGTCATCAATGATCGGCATGACGCTCGGTGTGGCGGTTCTGATCCTCGTTCTCTCCGTGATGAATGGCTTCGACCGTGAGCTGAGGGAACGCATCCTCGGCATGGTTCCTCATGCTGTGCTCTACAAATATGGAGGCATTGACGACTGGGAGGTTCTGGCTACGCGTGTTGAGGGCCTGCCAGGCGTAGCGGCGGCAGCACCATTAACCCGGCTACAGGGGATGCTTGGTTACGGTGGTCGGGTGCAGGGGGTGATGATCACTGGTATTGAGCCCGGCGTCGAAGAGCGTGTATCTATCCTTCCTCAGCATATGACAGAAGGTGAGCTTGAGTCGCTGCAGCCAGGCGAGTTCGGCGTAGTGATCGGTGAGCTTCTCGCGAGGCACCTGAAAGTAGGCATGGGCGATAAAATCACCATGATGCTGCCCGAGGCGACCTTGTCTCCAGCGGGTGTTCTCCCGCGCATTAAACGCGTTACTGTCACAGGGATATTTTCAGTCGGAGCCGAGCTGGATTCGAACCTTGCTGTTATCAATATTGATGATGCCCGCAAACTGGGCCGAATTGACGCAGAAGTTCAGTCTCTGCGCATACGCTTTGATGATCTGTTTGATGCACCTGCAGGTATCTGGGAAATCGTCGGGCAGCTGGATGGCCGCTACAGTGGTACCGACTGGACCCGTACACACGGCAATCTCTTTCAGGCTATTCGCATGGAGAAGACCATGATTGGACTGCTACTGCTGATGATTGTTGCGGTTGCAGCCTTCAATATCATCTCCACACTGATCATGGTGGTTACCGACAAACAGGCGGATATCGCGATCCTGCGCACGATGGGCGCCACCCCTCGTACCATAATGGGTATTTTTATGGTGCAGGGCCTGTCTATTGGCGTGGTCGGGGTTCTTCTTGGCACAACGCTCGGGATTATTGGTGCATTGACCATCTCAGATCTGATTGCGGCACTTGAAAGGCTGTTTCAGTTCCAGATTCTTAATGCGGATGTTTACTTTATTTCATACTTGCCGAGCCAGTTGAAACTGTCTGATGTTCTGATCGTTGTGTCTGCATCGCTGACCATCAGCTTCCTCGCTACCCTGTACCCATCTTACCGGGCGTCGCGCGTCCAGCCAGCGGAGGCCCTGCGTTATGAGTAATCCAATCCTTGTCGCTGAAGGCCTGAAAAAGACCTACACCAGTGGCCCACAGGCGGTCACTGTCTGGGAGGATGTCGACCTGACGGTGGATGCCGGAGATTCGGTTGCTATCGTGGGGGCGTCGGGCTCAGGCAAGACGTCTCTTCTGAACGTTCTTGGTGGTCTGGATGATATGGATGCGGGTGACGTTCAGATCTGCGGGCGTAAATTAAGTCAGCTCACCGAACAGGAAAAGACGACACTGCGTAATCAGGATGTAGGTTTTGTATATCAGTTTCATCATCTGTTGCCTGAGTTTTCAGCGCTCGAGAATGTGATGATGCCACTACTGCTTGGTGGGGTATCGCGCTCTGAAGCTAAGCGCCGGGCAACGGAGAGCCTTGAGAGACTGCGCCTTGGAAGTCGTGTTGTTCACAAACCTTCGGAATTGTCTGGTGGTGAACGACAGCGGACAGCCATTGCCCGAGCGCTTGTGACGCGTCCGAAACTCGTCCTGATGGACGAGCCAACAGGAAACCTGGATCAGGGAACGGCGTCAGAGGTTGAGCAATTGATGGCAGAGCTACGGACGGATGCCGAAACCGCGTTTATCACGGTGACGCATGATCAGGCTCTGGCTCGCAGAATGAATCGGGTGTACCACCTGATAGAGGGGCGCCTTCAGTCTGACTGAAGTGCTCTTTGCTGACGCAGGCGTTTGCGTTTTTCCCATGCCTTACTGACATGGCGTCTCCATACCAGATGGATCGCAAAGTAGGCGATAACGCTCAGAAAAATGCCTGCGACCAGTGAGCCGACAAAGAGCGGCGCCCAGAAATCGGCCAGATTATTCAGAACCCAGTCGATTGATAATTCGATGTTAAAGTCCAGCGGGTCTGCGTTCAGAATCTGAGCGCCAAGCAAGTAAGTGGCGTAAAAGATCGGTGGAATAGTGACCGGATTGCTGATCCAGACAAGGCCGATAGAGATCGGCACATTCGCATTGATGTAGAAAGCAAGGAACGCCGCGATCCCCATCTGAAAGGGTAATGGCAGAAACGCTGTGAACACACCGATCAGGAAAGCGCGGGCCACAGCTCGGCGGTTAACGTGCCATAGATTGGGCTTGCTGAAGAGTGGTGACAGGAAACGCAGGGAGCGTTTTCGCTGGACCTGTTCCGGCGACGGGAAAAATCGTTTTAAAAGCTTTTTGGGCATGCTGGTCGCCGTTCATTGATCGCGGCTGAATTATGCACATTACGCCATGGAGTGGCAATGAATCTGACCCTTCTGGGATGCCTTGCGGCTTTGCTTGCAGGGACACTCATACCAATGTCATCGGCAGCCTTGATATCTGCTGCCATTGTGAGTTGCTCTCTGGCAATGGTTGTCATTGCCAGGGCTCGCAATTCTGGCCTGGAAATTATTTTTACGTCCGGCGCTCTCGCTTTGTCACTGCTATGGGGGAGTGGATTTACCGATGCCCAGCTTGGGCACCGCTTGCCTGATGTTTTATACGGTCAGGATGTCTCTGTCACAGGCTGCATTGTCGGCGAGGTTGATCGACAGAACCTCTCAGCTTCAAGATCCCGGGCCAGGTTTCTTCTCGAACTACACGCCAATTCGCTCTCAATAAATGGCCTCCGTTCTGTGCGGGTAAGTTGGTTTGATGCGCCGGATTGGCTTATGACAGGAGCCTGCCTGAAGGGCATCGCCCGACTTAAGCCGCCACGCAGCTATGCCAATGGTCTCAGCTACGACTATGTCGCCAGTATGATGTTCCAGGAGATCGATGCGACTGGCTACCTGACTCGCGGCGAGCAGGTAGAGAGTGTAGCGCCCGGCGTCCTGCTCGGCTCTGGTCTGGCGGATAAGATAAAGCAGGTTGCGTTGGCTGGCTTGACGCCAGAATCATCTGCCTGGGTTAAGGGGTTGGTGTTCGGAGATAAGGCTGCTTTTTCAGCTGAACAATGGCGGAGGGTGAGGGACAGCGGCACGCTGCATCTGCTGGTCGTCAGTGGTCTGCACGTCAGCATGATCGGAGTGATGGCGTTGGTTCTTGGGGCCTTAGTCGCTCGGTTGTTGGCACTACTCTTTGAACTACTCCCGGTGAATCGATCGGTTGTAGGGCTTCGTGCTTTGCCTGTCGCCTGCGCACTTGTGGTGACAGCCGCGTACGTGCTGCTGGCGGGCTCGGGGATTTCCTTAATCAGAGCGTGGTTTATGTTTGCCGTTGCCCTGGCCATCTGGAAGCTACCAATGCGAGTACGACGCGCGTCTTTGTTGCTTATGGCGGCGCTGGTTATCATGATCATTAACCCCCTCAGCTGGACCCAGGCGGGATTCTGGTATTCATTTTGTGCGGTTGCAGCGTTGGTATTCTTCTTTGAAGGGCGACGTTCGACGCGTGTTTCTGCACTGCTAACTCCTCAGCTTCTGATTCTGTTCGCTATGTTGCCGGTTATGCTCTATTTCGGTCAGGAGGTGACGCTGGGCCACCTAATTGCGAACTTTTTCGCTATACCGCTGGTGACTTTGATAATCCTCCCGCTATCACTATTGAGTGCCTCGCAATTGAGTTCATGGGCTGATCCGGCTCTGTCTTTTTTTGTTAGCTTCTTCTGGGGCTTGCTCGATGGTCTGCCTGAATTGCCGTCAGTGAACTTGCATGGCAATTCAACACTGGGGGTACTTGCAGTCGCTGTCTTAGCGTGGATCTGGGCGGGTCGATCGTGGGCGCTTCCTGCCTGTGTATCTGCAATATACGGACTGATGTTCCTTACCTCCGGTGGCATCGGTTCTCAGGCTTCTGGCGTATGGCTTGTAGATAGCGGGCAGGGGCAGGCTATACTCGCCAGCGATGGTAAAACGTCGGTACTGATCGATACAGGCCCTGCGTATTCTGATTCCTTTTCGGTAGCGAGCGCCGCTGTTCTTCCTTTGATGCGTCAGAAAGGAATCGATCACCTGGACGTACTTATTGTTTCTCATTCGGATAATGACCACTCCGGTGGCACTCGGGATATTCTGGAAGCTGTTTCAGTTGGGCGATTCTATGTCGGGCAGCAGCTTCAAGGTTTAAAGCATCAGCTCAACTGCCATGCGTTGAGCTCAATGAATAACGAAGCACAAGTCGCCCTTGACGCAAAAATGCGCATCGAGTTTGTTCCGGTTCCTGAGCGCGTGAGGGATGGCGATAATAATCAGAGTTGCGTGGTCCGTTTGCACTGGTCAGGGTATCGCATCCTGATCCCTGGCGATGCTGACTCGAAGGTTGAGCGGGCTTTAATTGCGGACGATGCTGAGCGGCTTAAGTCCGATATCCTTATCGCGGGTCATCACGGAAGTAACAGCAGCACCAGCTCGATGTGGCTGAAAGCCGTTGAGCCTCAGGTGGTTGTTTTTAGTGCAGGTTATCGCAATCGCTTCAACCATCCTCATCCTGATGTGACGGGTCGAATAGACTCGGAAGGGCTGCCTTACGTGAATACCGCAACGTCTGGGTTGATCGAAATAACACCAGAAGGACAGATAAAACTCATGCGCGCCCAGTGGATGCCTCGTTGGCACGTATCACCCGACGCGGAAAGGGATTTTTCACTTCACGGCCATGTGCTAGAGTAGCGCGCAAACAAAAACTGGCAGGAGACGCTGGACATGCTTGAGATCATCCAGAGTGGTGGTTGGATGATGGTGCCAATTATCATCGCCTCTGTATTGGCACTTGCGATTACCGTAGAACGTTTCTGGACGCTGCGTCCGGGTAAAATTGCGCCGCCTGATCTGCTGTCGCAGGTTTGGGGTTGGATGAAAAACAAACAGTTAGACTCGGCGAAAATCCGGTCTCTCAAAGATTCCAGTCCGTTAGGTAACGTCTTAGCAGCCGGTTTGATCAACTCCCGACATGGTCGCCAGATCATGAAAGAGAGCATTGAAGAGGTGGCTTCGCACGAGATCCATGAAATGGAGCGCTATCTTAACGCTCTTGGTACTGTCGCAGCCGTTGCACCGCTGATGGGCCTGCTCGGTACAGTGATCGGTATGATTAAGGTCTTCGCTGAAATTATGGCTCAGGGTACTGGTCAGGCTAATTTGCTGGCAGGTGGTATTTCGGAAGCTCTGATCACCACGGCAGCAGGTCTGGTTGTTGCGATTCCGGCGCTTATTTGTCATCGCATACTGCAACGCCGTGTCGACGAAATTGTCGTTTACATGGAGCAGGAAGCGCTGAAACTCGTTGATGTACTTCACGGTGAGCGTGAAGTAGCAGACGCTCCGGAGAACGCTGGGTGAATTTTCGTCGTCAGTCGAAAGAAGAGGTAACAGTTAATCTGACGCCTCTGATTGATATCGTATTCCTGTTGCTGATTTTCTTTATGGTGTCGACGACATTCACGAAAGAAAATCATCTCAGCATCAGCTTGCCGGAGTCCAGCTCGGAAGAGACAGGCCAACCGCCGAAAGCGATTGAGATCCTGATTTCAGAGAGCGGAGAGTACAGTATTGATGGCCAACCTCTGGTGAATACCAAGGTAGAAACTCTTAAGCGTGCCATTGAAAAAATCTTAGACGGACGTGAAATCGCTCCCGTGGTTATTTCAGCGGATGCCAGAACGTCCCATGAATCTGTTGTGCGCGCCATGGATGCGGCAGGTCAGCTGGGGTTAATTAACCTCAGCATTACGACACGCAAATCTGCCGGTGGTGACTGAAACTATGGCTACTGAAGCAACTGCAGGCGCTATTTATAAGCGCCTGCTGACCTACCTGGGGCCGCAGAAATGGTACTTTTTGCTGAGTATCATCGGTTTTGCGATGTTTGCGGCTTCTGCTCCGGCGCTTGCTCATTTAATGGGTGTTGTTGAAGAAACCCTGAATGAACCAACGCAGGAGAATATTTTCCTTCTGGTATCTGCGCTCTTTGCTGTTTACCTCTTTCGTGGTATCGGTACCTTTCTTGGTAAGTATTTTACGGCCTTGGTTGGGCGTGAAATTGTGCATGCACTGCGTACCCAGCTGTTCAATCGTATGCTGCGTCTGCCCAGCCAATATTATGATAATGAATCCAGTGGGCGCGTAATATCACGGGTTATTTTTGATGTTGAACAGGTCAACGGCGCCAGCACCAAAGCGTTGACGACGGTGGTTCAGGAAGGTCTTACCGTGACTCTTCTGATGGGGTATCTGATCTGGCTGGACTACACTCTGACGGCGATCTTTCTTGTCGTTATTCCAGTGATTGGTGGTCTCGTTTCTTTAGCGAGTAAATTTTTCCGTCGTTATAGTCGTCGCATCCAGAAATCCATGGGCCAGGTAACTCAGGTTACCAACGAATCGATCAGCGGTTACCGTGAGGTTCGCACCTATAATGCCACCTCGGTTGAGGAACAGCGGTTTCTGAAAGCTAGCAATGAAAACCGTAAGCAGGTGATGAAATTCGCGTTAACGAATGCGATCAACGTCCCTTTGTCTCAGCAGGTTATTGCTACCGGTCTGGGGGTGATGATTTACCTGATGTTTCAGCGTGTGGCCAGTGGCACCATGGACGCAGGTGAATTTCTCCAGTTTATTACTGCTGCGTCTCTGATCGCTAAACCTCTTCGTGCGCTAACCGATGTCAATTCAGTTATTCAGAAAGGCGTTACCGCTGCTGAGTCTGTATTTAGCGTGCTGGATACTGAGACTGAGAAGGATACCGGCACAAAAGAGTTAGGAAAAAGCACCGGCACGGTCGAGTTTAAAGAGGCTCGTTTCCGTTATGCTCAAGCAGAAACGGATGCTATTAAAGGCATCAATCTGAATATCAAAGCCGGTACTTCGGTCGCGTTTGTTGGTCGCTCTGGCAGTGGTAAAACCACCCTGGTGAATCTGCTACCTCGCTTTTACGAATTAACGTCGGGCAGCATCAGCATTGATGGCCACCCAATCAATGAGCTGACGCTTAACTCATTGAGGGAACAGATCGCTATCGTGTCACAGAGTGTGACACTGTTTAATTGCAGCATTCGCGAAAATATTGCTTACGGCAGTCTTGCCGATGCGAGCGACGAAGCCGTTATTGAAGCAGCGAAAGCCGCACATGCGCACGAATTTATTGAGAAACTCCCTGAAGGGTATGACACTCAGGTGGGCGAAAATGGCGTCATGCTCTCGGGCGGTCAGCGTCAGCGTTTGGCAATCGCACGGGCCATTCTTAAAAATGCCCCAATTCTTATTCTGGATGAAGCCACCTCGGCCCTGGATACAGAGTCTGAGCGACACATCCAAGCGGCGATGGAAGAAGTTATGAAGGGCCGTACCACATTGGTTATCGCTCATCGTCTGAGCACCATTGAAAACGTCGACACGATCGTTGTGATTGATGATGGACAGGTTGTTGAATCTGGCCCGCATCAGAAACTTCTTAATCAGCAGGGCGCATACGCTCAGCTTCATCAGCTGCAATTTGCAGAGGAAGAGTGATCGTGGGGTTGGCGGCCCGTATAGAGAAAAACTGGTACGGCCGCGCGCTGGGAAATCTTTGGTTGCTGCCGCTCTGGTGTCTGTTTGTTCTGGTCAGTGCGCTCCGGCGTGCTAAATATCAGATTTTTCCTGCAACGGCGGCAGACACGCCGGTACTCGTTATTGGCAATATTGCCATCGGCGGAACCGGAAAAACGCCCCTGATCACCTTGCTTGCCGAGCTCGCCGCAAAGGAGGGTATTCGCGTCGGTGTCGTGTCTCGCGGGTACGGCGGTCGCGCAGAGCAATACCCTTTGATTGTTGATACAGATACACCTGTCGCGCAGTCGGGTGATGAGCCTGCTCTGCTCGCAGGGCTGGGTCTCCCGGTGGTTGTCGACCCACAGCGAGCCCGTGCGGTAAACGCGTTAAAAGATAAAGTAGATCTGATTCTGTCAGACGATGGCCTGCAGCATTATGCGATGGCCAGAGACGCCGAAATTGTTGTCAGTGATGCGACGCGCGGATTTGGTAATGGCTGGCAGTTGCCGGTTGGGCCTCTGCGTGAGCCCATATCCCGTATCGATGCGTGTGATCTGCACCTGGTAAATGGCGTTGATTTCACGGTGCAGCCGACAGGTTATTTCGTTGATTCGGTTGAGCTGTCGCCTGAGAGTCTGAAGGGCAGGCGTGTTCACGCTGTTGCTGGCATCGGAAATCCAGCGCGCTTTTTTACCACGCTCCGGCAGTTAGGCGCTGATGTTGTAGAGCATGCATTTTCGGATCATCACGCGTTTGTAAAAGAAGATCTTGTGTTTAATGATGATTTACCCGTCGTCATGACAGAGAAAGACTGGGTAAAATGTCGTAACTTTGAACTACCAAATTCTGGATTTCTTCGGGTAAGCGCCGTACCGTCGGAAGCCGCCGAAGAAAACATTTCGCAGTTATTGAAAAGATTGGGAGCAATCCGTCATGGATAAAAAATTACTGAGCATGCTGGTATGCCCTGAGTGTAAAGGCAAATTGAAGTACGACCGTGAAGCTCAGGAGCTTCTGTGTACGTTCGATGGTTTAGCGTATCCGATTCAGGATGGCGTGCCGGTAATGCTGGAAGGCGAAGCTCGTAAGATGAGCGAAGAAGAAAAGCTTGAGAAAGCCAAAGCGGTGAAATCAGCGGAATGATCCGGGTACTGTTTGTTTGCCTCGGCAATATCTGTCGCTCTCCAACGGCGCACGGCGTCATGCTGGGGCTGCTGGAGAGTGAGGGTCTGAATGATCAGGTCTTTGTCGACTCTGCGGGAACAGCAGGGTGGCATATCGGTAAAACGCCGGACCCGCGCTCTCAGCAGGCGGCCCTCGCGCGGGGCGTTGATATTTCTGATCAGCGCGCACGCCAGGTTTCTGCAGAAGATTTTGAAACTTTCGATTATGTTCTGGCAATGGATCGATCAAACCTCGACGATCTGAAAGCGCTCTATGCCAGTAATGGAAGTCAGGGCACTGAGCCCAAGTTGTTTTTGCGTGCATTTGGACGCAGCTTTGACGAACATGAAGTGCCTGATCCCTATTACGGTGGTGAGGCAGGATTTCGTCATGTTCTTGATCTGGTTGAAGACGCCTGTGACGGCTTGCTGGCCGACATCCGGCAGAAGATGGATGCCTGATGCCCCAGATGCCGGTCATTTCTGAACACTATTCGCTCCACGATAAAAATACGCTCAGACTGGCTTCGTGTGCGGAGTACTTCGCAACATTTACCTCAAGTGATGAACTTGCGGAGCTTGTTCGCTGGGCAGAGCAGAAGAGTCTTGCGATTCGCGTCCTCGGAGGGGGAAGCAATGTTCTTATGCCTGAGTTCGTTCAGGGGCTCGTTATTCAGTCAAAAGATGAAACGGTATCAGTCGTTTCTGAAGATGAAAACTCAGTCGTTATAGATGTGGCGGCCGGGAAGTGCTGGCACGACTGGGTGGTTGAAAGTATTCAGTATGGCCACGGTCTTGAGAATCTTGCACTGATTCCAGGTTCTGTCGGCGCCTCGCCTGTACAGAATATCGGTGCCTATGGTGTTGAGGTGTCAGACCTTCTTGTCTCTGTGACTGGGTTCAGTATTGCAGAACAGCGCATGCTGACAATTGAAAAAGCAGATTGCGATTTTTCCTATCGTGATTCTGTTTTTAAAAATCGCCTGAAAAATAATTTTGTTATTTGTAGTGTCAGGTTTCGATTGAATAAGCTCTTTTCGCCAAATCTTGAATATGCGCCGCTTAATTCGCTCGAACCAAATACGTTCTCTGCTCAGGATTTGATCGATTTTGTGGTCGGTGTCCGGTCGGCAAAACTGCCAGATCCTAGACTGATTCCTAATGCTGGCTCCTTTTTTAAAAACCCGATTGTCAGTACTGAGACCGCCGAAGACCTCAAAAACCTGCACCCAACACTGCCTGTTTATCCGGTTCATAGTTCTCCCCAGAGTGCTAAGTTGGCGGCAGGCTGGTTAATTGAGCAGTGTGGCTTTAAAGGCAAAGCGTACGGGCCCGTCGCCATGTATGAAAAACAAGCGCTCGTGCTGACCGCTCCGGGAGAGGCTGACCTACAGGATGTCGCCCGCTTGCAAAGCCTGGTGCAGACAGAAGTCGAATCACGCTTTGGTGTCCGCCTCGACCCTGAGCCACAACTCTTTACTGACTGAGGTTTCTGCTCAGTTTATTCAGAGTATCAAGGCACTGAGTCAGGTCGGCAGCGTTTACGCCAGTGGCCATTCGTTCAGTTATGTTTGCCTCAGGTCGTTTGCTTTCTTTAATTAGCTGGCTCCCATAATCCGTCACTTCTATAAGCTGACTTCGCTTGTCCTCTGGGTTCTGCTTTCGCTCTATAAGTTGTTTCTTCTCCAGTGTCGCCAGCATCCTCGTTATCTGTGCTTTGTCGCGATTCAACACCCGCGTAAGGCGCAGGGGAGTGCAGGAGTCCTGACGTTCAATCACTCTGAGAACCTTCACCTCAGTCGGTGTCAGTGACACACCTGCATTGCTTAACTCATCCTGCAATGCGCTCTTGAATGCATGCAGAAGGTCTGAAGCTGCGCTGACCACTTGGATATCTGACATAACTTTTCTGAACCTGTCTGTTCTTTAGTTGATGGTGTCAACTATATTTGGAATTATGTTGATATTATCAACTATATTGAAAATAAGGCCAAGCGCCGGGAATCCTGAATGTCAGTAGAAGAGCACAAATACGAAGACAACAGATACGAACCTTACCTTGAGCGTGTGAAGTTTGATCTGATCAAGCGGAAGGTAACGGTCGCACGCAAAGAATGTATTGGCGACAGTCTGGTAAGGCTGTATTTACAGGGGCCAGAGTTAAGAGGTTTCAGGTCTGAGTCACCAGATGATCATATTAAAATTTTCCTTCCAGACGCATCGGGAGATCTGTCGGTTAAGCGTGACTACACACCTCGTCGTTATGATGCTGAGCGCAATGAATTGTTGCTTGAGTTTGTCGCACACCCTGGTGGTCCCGCAGCGGAATGGGCCATGGCAGCGGACATCGGAGACACGCTTGAATTCGGTGGCCCGAGAGGTTCCCAGAAAATCCACAATCCAGAAGGGCGTTGGCTGCTGATTGGAGATGAATCAGCCATTCCCGCAATCGCTCGCCGGATCGAGGAAAGCGCGGCTGGTGAAGCCGTTACAGCTGTCTTGCTCGTGCAGTCGCCAGCGGATGCGGAGGCAATCTACTCATGGGCTGAGAGTGTTAGCGGTGCTGCACAGAGCATTGACCTGAGCATTCATTGTATTCAGAGGCCGCTGTCGCAGGCTGACGATGCCACCGGGATTCTTTCGTACCTGAAAGAGTCGAACGTCGAAGCTGGTACCTTCTCCTGGATAGCGGGCGAGAGCAGCATGGTAAAGTCCGTACGCCGTTACCTGATGGACGATCTGAAGTGGTCAAAGAACTACATCAAAGCCTCTGGTTACTGGAAACAGGGCGCATCAGAAGGAAAGGAAAATTTCTAAACCGCCGCGAGCTTCAAACTCAGCTTATTGGCGGGCAGGCTTCTTGGAAAGCGTGACGATGGCAATACCGCCGAGCACCAGCAGAGAGGCAATAACGAATCGACTGGTGATGGGCTCTGCCGCGAATAGCAATCCACCAACGGCGGCAATGACCGGCACTGAGAGCTGGACGACCGCCGCTTGAGATACCCGAAGGTGGTTGATGACGGCATACCACACTGCATAGCCTGCACCCGATGCAAGTGCGCCTGATGCGATGGCGAGCAGGAGGCCTCTTTCCGTTAGGTAAACGTCGCCCAAAAAGTAAAAAAGCAGAATCAGCGCAGGTATGCACGAGCGTAAAAAGTTTCCACTGGTGTCTGCCAGAGGCGTCGCTGAGCCTCGCCCGATCAGGGTATATACGCCCCAGGCTGCCCCCGATATGGCCATAAGAACGAAGCCAGCAAGCTCAGGTGCTTCTGATCCTGGCAGCAGCATATAACTTAAGCCGCCAAAGGCCAGAAGAATGCCGGCCCATTCTGTGAGCGCAGGTCGATGCCCACGAAAAGCGCCAATCAGAATCATGGATAGCTGCACAAAACCAAACAGAATAAGTGCGCCTGCGCCGGTATCAATGCTGATGTAACCGAATGACAGGGTCGCTGCGTAAATAAACAGAGCCGTTGCGGCGGGCCAGTTGCCGTAATTCAGGATTTGGTTCGGTCGACTGGGCTTCAACAGGATTAACGAGAGTAGGGCTAGAAAAACGGCGCCAGCAATAAGCCGCATCAGGGTGTATCCGGCCGGGTCGATAGTTTCGTCTTTGAGTGCCAGTCGGCAGAGGACAGAATTACCGGCAAAGGCAAGCATTGCAAAGGCGGTGAGCCCTAGTGTGCGAAGCCAGTGAGGCGGGCGGGAGTGATCTTGATCGCTGGGGCTAATGTTGGAACTCATAAAAGTCCGGGTTAAAACCCGAACTTTTCTAAGACAGGGCTTGAGCCCTCATCCCAGCGGATAAGCCAGCCGTGAGCGTCGCCCCAGTCACCGAGTACGATGCGCTGACGCTTCTGGCCGTTACATTCCCAGTCATGAGTTGCAGGGCGGTGAGTGTGACCGTGAATCAGCAGGCTTACTTTCGCATCATCCATCACCTTGTCGACCTCTTCGGGGGTGACGTCCATGATGTCGTCCGCTTTCATCTGCTGGCCAGCTTTGCTCTCTGACCTGACCTGTTGACCAATGGCCAGTCGTTCTTCGATCGACTTGTTCAACAGATCGGCCTGCCACTCAGGGTTGCGGAACAGCTGTCGCATGTTCATGTAAGCAACGTCACGGGTACACAAGCTATCACCGTGCATCAGCAGCGCTTGCTGATCGCCAACGGTAATAACCGTACCTTCAGCGAGCATGTCCGCGCCGCAGGCATTGGCAAACACATCGCCCATCAGAAAGTCGCGATTACCGTGCATAAAGAAAATCTTTACGCCTTGATCCGCGAGAGCTTTCAGTGAGGTTTGAATGCGTTCAACCAGAGCGTCGGTGTAATCGTCACCGATCCAGACTTCGAAGAAGTCGCCGAGAATATACAGTGTCTCTGCGCCTTTGAGCCGGTCCAGCAGTCCGAAGAAGCCTTCGGACATGGCTGGTCGGTTGCCCTGCAGGTGCAGGTCAGAAATAAAGTAATGCGTCATAGAAACCGGATCAGTCAGCGATGACTTCAGCTTTCTCGATGATTACGTCTTCCGCAGGTACGTCCTGGTGGCCCATGGCCATCGTGGTACGCACGCCTTTGATGCGGTTTACCACATCCATGCCTTCAGTTACTTTGCCGAATACTGCGTAGCCCCAACCCTGCATGTCTTTGCTGGTGTGGTTAAGGAAGGCGTTATCAGCAACGTTGATAAAGAACTGCGCGCTGGCAGAGTGTGGGTCCATGGTGCGGGCCATCGCCAGGGTGCCAACTTCGTTCTTGAGGCCGTTGTCAGCTTCGTTTTCGATAGGCTCGCGAGTCGCCTTCTCTTTCATGCCTGGCTCCATGCCGCCGCCCTGAATCATGAAACCGTCGATGACGCGGTGGAAGATAACGCCGTCGTAGAAGCCATCTTTAACGTACTGCTCGAAGTTCGCGGCAGTTTTAGGAGCTTTCTCGTGGTTCAGTTCGACTTTGATGTCACCAAGGTTGGTTTTCAGCAGGATCATGATTTCTCTCAGCTCAAATAGTGTGTTCGGGTATCCCTTGCGGGCTTTCGGCGCGTATAATACCGCCTTTTTCCACGGCCCGACATGGGGCGGCTATCGTTTCTGTACAGATACGGACCAATATGACTGATACGACATCGAACACCAGTAATAATTTCATCGCCAAAATCATTCAGGAAGACCTTGATGCCGGGCGCGTGCAATCGGTGCAGACCCGATTCCCGCCAGAGCCAAATGGTTACCTCCATGTCGGCCATGCGAAATCCATCTGTCTTAACTTCGGTGTTGCCGAACAGTTTGATGGCGCATGTAACCTGCGTTTCGATGACACCAACCCAGAGAAAGAAAGCCAGGAATTCATTGATGCGATTAAAGACGACATCACCTGGCTTGGTTATCAGTGGAAGGGCGACATTCACTACGCGTCTGATTATTTTGATCAGCTGCACGACTGGGCGGTTGAACTGATCAAGGCCGACAAAGCCTATGTCTGTGACCTGAACGCCGAAGAGGCGCGCGAATATCGCGGCACCCTGACCGAGCCGGGTAAGAACAGCCCATATCGCGAGCGCACTGTCGAAGAGAATCTCGACCTGTTTGCTCGTATGAAAGAGGGAGAGTTCGATACGGGTGCGAAAGTTCTGCGCGCTAAGATCGACATGGCCTCGCCGAACATGAATATGCGTGATCCGATCATCTACCGCATTCGTAAGATCACCCATCACCAGACCGGTGATAAGTGGTGCATCTACCCGACCTATGACTTCACTCATGGGCAGTCGGATGCGATTGAGGGCATCACTCACTCTGTGTGTACGCTTGAATTCGAAGATCACCGCCCATTGTACGAGTGGTTCATCGAAAACCTGCCGGTGCCTGCGCAGCCAAAGCAGTACGAGTTCGGTCGCCTGAACCTCGACTACACAGTAACGTCTAAACGTAAGCTCAAGTTCCTGGTTGATGAAGGCGTGGTCGCTGGCTGGGATGACCCGCGTATGCCGACTATTTCCGGTATGCGCCGTCGTGGTTTTACCCCAAACTCAATTCGTACCTTCTGCGACATGATTGGCGTAACCCGCAGTGATGGCATGGTAGATGTAGCCATGCTGGAGCACGCGTTGCGTAGCGACCTGAACCAGAATGCACCTCGCGCCATGGCCGTACTCAAACCATTGAAAGTGGTGATTGAAAATCTGCCTGAAGATCACAAAGAAATGCTCAAAGCGCCGTTCCACCCAGAGCTGGACCTGGGCGAGCGTGAGATGCCATTTACGCGTGAAATCTTTATTGATCAGGACGACTTCAAAGAAGAGTACAGCAAAAAGTTCAAGAAGAAGTTCTGTCCGGGCAAACGCATCCGTCTACGTTTCTCTTATGTCATTGAAGCAACCGATTACGAGAAAGACGCCGATGGCAATGTCACGCTCGTGAAGGCGAAGCTGATTGAAAATACCCTAGGTGAAAATCCGGAAGACGGCGTAAATCCGAAGGGTGTTGTTCATTGGGTGTCGGCCACCGATCACAAAGAAGCCGAACTGCGTCTGTACGAGCGACTCTTCACCAGCGCGACGCCAGACAAAGGCGAGGGCGACTTTATGGATCACGTGAATAAAGATTCATTGAGTGTTGTTACCGCACTGATCGAACCGGCACTTGCAGAAGTGGATGCTGAAGCAAACTTCCAGTTTGAGCGCGAAGGCTACTACGTTGCTGATCGTTTTGAGCACACGGCAGAAAAACCGATTTTCAATTTAACGATTGGGCTTCGCGAAGACAAATCCCTGTCAAGCTAACTGCCTCGCAATTGCTTTGTTGGAAGCAGATTCAGAAATGCTCATTTACACCAGTAAACTCCGCTTTCTGAATCTACTTCCGCCTCGCACTTCCTGCGTCGTTCGAGCTTGATAAAAGATATACTTGGAAAAAACATGACACTGAAGATTTTTAACACCCTGACCCGACAGAAAGAAGAATTCAAACCCCTCGTACCCGGTAAGGTTGGCATGTACGTGTGTGGCATGACGGTCTACGATTTCTGTCACCTGGGGCATGCCCGTGTCATGGTCGCGTTCGATGTTATTGCGCGTTATCTGCGCCATCGCGGTTACGATGTGAATTACATCCGTAATATCACCGACATCGACGACAAAATCATTCAGCGTGCTAACGAAAATGGCGAAGCCTTTGATGCACTCACTGAGCGCTTTATCGCAGAAATGCACAAAGACTCAGAGTTGCTCGGTATCGAAAAGCCAGACGCAGAGCCAAAAGCCACCGCCCACATCGGTGACATCATCAAGTTGGTTGAAACTTTGATCGAAAAGGGTTTTGCTTACGCGGCTGATAATGGTGACGTGTATTACCGTGTTCGTAAGTTTGAAGGTTACGGCAAGCTGTCGGGCAAGGTTCTTGATGAACTCGAAGCTGGCGCCCGTGTAGAGGTGGGCGACGTCAAAGAAGACCCGCTCGACTTCGTACTTTGGAAATCCGCTAAGCCAGAAGAGCCACACTGGGATTCTCCTTGGGGTATTGGTCGCCCAGGCTGGCACATCGAATGTTCTGCGATGTCGACCTGCTGCTTAGGCGATACCTTCGACATTCACGGCGGTGGCCCGGATCTTAAATTCCCGCACCACGAGAATGAGATCGCTCAGTCAGAAGCAGCAACCGGCAAAAAATACGTCAATACCTGGATGCATGCTGGGGCAGTACGTGTCGATGGCGAGAAGATGTCTAAATCACTGGGCAACTTCTTCACTATTCGTGAAATTCTCGATAAGTACCCGGCAGAAGTCGTTCGCTTCCTGCTGCTGTCGAGCCAGTACCGCAGCCCAATTAATTACTCAGAAGACAGCCTGAAAGAAGCGCAGACTAAGCTCGAACGTTTCTATAATGCACTGCTGAGTGTTGAAGTGGGTTCTGTCAGCGATATTGATAACGACTACAGCGCACGTTTCCACGCAGCGATGGACGACGACTTCAATACGCCGGTTGCTATCGCTGTGCTGTTTGATCTGGTGCGCGACCTGAACAAAGCATCAGGCGAAGAGCAGGCCGCACTGGCGGGCCAGCTTCGTCATCTGGGCGGCGTGCTGGGCTGCTTGCAGTCTGACCCGCAAAGCTTCCTTCAGTCGGGTGCTGGTGATGAAGCGGAATGGATCGAAGAAATGATCCAGAAGCGTGCAGAAGCCAAAAAAGCCAAAGACTTTGCGACAGCAGACGCTGTACGTGACGAGCTGGTTGCTAAAGGTATTGTGCTGAAAGACGGACCAGAAGGGACGACCTGGTCGAAATCGTAATCTAATAAAAAAGTACTAGATTAACAAATAAAACGCCGGGCAATGCCCGGCGTTTTTGTATCCAGAATTAGTCACACAGGACACAGCTATGCTCACGAAAATTGTATGGATGGATAAACAGTATATTTGGAGTGTCGCGTAAAAACTTGCGCGTTTGCATGGTTAGTCGGAAATTCACACCTTGCAATCTATCAATAGTAAATAAGCCATATAAATCAGTAGGTTGTAGTGTTTAGTGGTGTGATAGTGTGCCAAATGTAAAGACAGCGGAGGTGTGCAAACGTGCACGCACGCTTTCACACTGGCAAAAGGCGTCGCCTCAGGCACTTTTCATAGTGGTGTCCGGGGGTTATGCTCGAAATATTGAAAGGGACAGGGGTGTGTAAAGGAGCACGCTTACGAATAAACTGTTATAGCTAACATCTAAGCTAACGAGGTAGTAAGTTTGAGATTGAAATTACTAGTACATGTTCTTGTAATATTCTCCCTTGGAGGATGTACTGTGGCAGGGTCTTTAAATCACTTTAATCACAGTGCATTGAACCGGGCAGCGTTCGATTTAGATTGTGAAACTGAAAATCTAAAGGTTACACGGTTAGGTAGCGGTACCTATGGCGTATCAGGCTGTGGCAAGAAGGCTGTGTATGTTCTCGTGGGTAGTAAGTATTTTAGAAATTCAGAGATCACTGGCGAATAATGTATCGCTATAACAAGCAAAGGCAGGCTGGGACGGCTTCGCCGCCCCTGCTTTGAACGTTATGATTATTATGGATCTTTGATATGACAGATGAGCATTGGGATGATCAACTTCCGAGAGAGGAAGGCATCTATAAAATGAAAACGCCGGATGGCAATGTTGAGCTAGTTCAGATAGAGAATTTCGTTATCGACAATAACCCAGCTAGGCCCAAGAATCTTCACGTTGTACACATAAATGGTGATGACCCAGACGATCCTGAGTACTACTCATTGAATAGTATACAAAATGAGTATGAGTACTCTTGGCAGCGTCAATTACAGTGATAAGTCATAACAAGCGGCCGTTGAGGCCACTTAAAAGCGTGGCGGGACGCGCAAAAGCGCGCGCTGATCTGTAACCACTTTCATGGACAGTTTTTTCTGTTCATTAAAGAGGTGCAGTGTGGGACAAACAAAAAAGAGAAACTATGATCGCTATACGTT
>NZ_FTOH01000017.1 GCF_900156675.1 Thalassolituus maritimus | reverse complement strand
TTCTCCGGTAACTAGTTGCCGCTAGCTACGGGCTTCACCTTATATATAAAACTGTCGAGGGAATAGCGGTTAACAATGAAATTGAACCATACAAGTTATCTATTGACCAGAACGCGGCGGTCTTCTGTAGCCCTGAACGATCTGCAAAGCTCCAGCCTACAAGATAAATGCCGTGGCGCTATGATAGGTGCAGCTGTTGGTGATGCCTTGGGGACAACCATTGAATTTACGACTCCGGGCTCGTTTGAGCCTGTGACGGATATTACTGGGGGAGGGCCATTTCAGCTTCAGGCGGGTGAGTGGACTGATGATTCAAGTATGATGCTGTGCCTTGCGCATAGCATATTGCGCACTCAGAAATTTACCTTAACCGATCAGATTGAGCTTTATCTGAAGTGGCGGAACGAGGGAGCCTTCAGCGTCACCGCGACTTGCTTTGATATTGGTAATACAGTCTCTCAGGCCTTGAACAGCTATGTCGTCGATGGTAATCCTGAAGCCGGGCCGACAGACAGATTCAGCGCGGGGAATGGTTCACTGATGCGGCTTGCTCCAGTGCCCATTTTTTATAACAGGGACTTTGCAGCTGCAGTAGAGCATTCAGGACTCAGCTCGAAAACGACCCATGGTGCAGAAGAGGCGGTTGACGCGTGTCGCTACTTTGGAGGTCTTATCTGGGGAGCTTTGAATGGAGCTTCAAAAGAAGAACTGTTGAGTGGGTTATATGATCCGCTGGGAGGCTATTGGCAAGCGAATCCTTTGTGCGACAGCATCAGAGATCTGGCTGCATCTCAGCAATATAAAACGAAGAGTGCCTCTGAAGTTCGTGGGTCTGGCTATGTAATGCATTCTTTAGAGGCAGTCCTATGGGCCTTTTCGACGACAGATAATTTCGCTGAAGGATTATTGAAAGCGGTTAACCTGGGAGAAGATGCGGATACCACTGGCTGTATTTATGGCCAACTAGGAGGGGCATATTATGGAGAGCCGAAAATCCCATACCACTGGATTAATAAAATCAGCCATAAAGAGACGTTTTATCTGTTTGCTGATGAATTGGTAGCTCCAGGATGACTGCCGGGTAAAGACTGTGGTGATACTACCGATCCTTTCATCTGGTACGGTGAATATAATCACCCGCTACAACCAATCCAGCGCCAGCACCAGACGCGGGATATTCTCCGGGTCTGGTGATCTGTGCACCAGACCGAACCCTTCGTTTCCTTCCCAAAGTTCGCCCTTCAGAATTGCTACCGCCTCGGTCGGGCAGGCGCGTCCCTTCTGCGCCTCGGATAACCTGATCTTCTGTCAGCCACTCCGTCCCTTTGCCTGAATAGGTCAAAAGCAAACGTGCCGGAACCCGATCAACGTGAAAACGTGGGCACATGGTGCCGGTCAGGACATGCAACCGGACTCCCACCGCGCTGGGTTCAAACAGGCAGCGAAACATGTCGATGACCGTATTAACGTCGCGCAACCAGTCGGCAGCGCCAGGGAGGTTACTAGCCCAGTCTGGCAGTATGCTGTCTGCCGTTTCACCGGTCTCAATACTGACGAAACGTTGCAGTGAACCAGCCTGCTTAACAAACGTCTCAACAAAGGCTGCATATTTGGCGTCGGTTTTCCGCTGCCAGACGGCAAGGTTGACGTCCTCCCGGAAGAATTCGGTCAGGCAATGCACATCTGTGCTGATGATGCTCTGGCGAGCCGGTTCTGTAACAAAACAGGAAACTTCGGACTGCTTTGCAGCTGCGGACATGGCGATGACTCCATATAACATAGGTGTATGCTGGTATATCAGGCATTCGGTTTATAACTATTTGTGTTATGTTATAACAATTGAATATGAGGTGAAATATGTCAATCATGACGAAAGAAGAGTTACTCGTAGCCCCTGAAGAGGACTACATGAACGAGCAGCAGCAGGCGTTCTTCCGCCAGTTGCTACTGGATCTGCGTGAAGAGACTGTCGAGAGTATGGAGAAGGCGAAGAAACAGCTGTCTTCGCCGCCCGAAATGAACGATGAGGGCGATCATGCTGCGTACGAAGAAGAATCGCGCTTATCGCTGCGCATTCTGGATCGTGAGAGACGGTTGCTACCCAAAATTGAAGACGCACTGAAGCGTATCGCGACGGGGGAATATGGCTACTGCATCGAGTCGGGCGACCCCATCGGTATACCTAGGCTACTTGCGCGCCCGACGGCGGAGCAGTGTGCTGAGGTGAAGGCCCTGAACGAGCGAAAAGAGCAAAACTTTCGTCATTGATTGTCTGCGTTTTGCTATAGAGCCTTTTGTGAGTCCCCCTGAGTACTCTCGCGTTTTAATTATAAGCGTTGCCAATAAACATTCCTGGTAAACGCCAGTAATAAAAGCGCGAGAGTACATGACTGCACAGACGTAGAATTATCAGAGCTGCGTCGGGTTCGGTACGTCACCATAGACAGCAAGTGGGTTGAACGTTTTTTCGTGCTCTGTAAATTCCAGACATATTTGCTCATCCATTTGCCCAGGGGCGTTTTCGTTACGGTTCCCTACCGGTACTTTCCGATAAAAGCATGAGCGGTAGCCGACGTGACAGCTGGCGCCATTGCCCGCCACTTTTACTCTGATCCAGACGGCATCCTGATCGTCATCAATACGCATTTCGACAATATTTTGCACGAGGCCACTAGTCGCCCCTTTATGCCAGAGCACCTGACGACTGCGACTGAAATAATGTGCTTCGCCTGTGGCGATTGTTTTTTCTAAAGCCTCAGAATTCATATAGCCGAGCATAAGTACCTCGCCCGAAGTAGCATCCGTGGTGATACAACTGATCAAGCCGTCTTTATCAAATTTCGGAGCAAGCTCGTTGCTTTCTTCGACTTGTTCGATACTCACTCTTTTCTGGAACAGGGTGTTGTTATTCGCGGTCATTATAAATTCTCTGCGGTAAAGGTTTCGGTAAACGCAATTGGGCGAGTTTGTGGGCGAGCCTGTAAGGCTTCATCTCTGACGGCAAACTGCCCGCGAATCAGGGTGTGGATTGGCCAGCCCAGAATTGTTTTACCGTGATACGGAGTCCACCCGCTCACACTGGCAATCCAGTCGTTGCTGATAGTGCGTCGTGCGCTCATATCGACAATGCTGAAGTCGGCATCGTAACCGACCGAAATACGCCCTTTGCCAGCAATACCAAAGATTCGCGCGGGCCCGGCGCTGGTTAAATCAACCAGTCGTTCAAGGCTTAATCGCCCTGCATTGACGTGATCAAGCATGGTGGGCAGTAAGGTCTGGACGCCTGTCATACCGCTCGGGCTTGAAGGGTAAGGCTGTTGTTTTTCATCTATGGTATGCGGTGCGTGATCGCTACCAATAACATCGACTGTTCCATTATTAATGGCGTTCCAGAGAGCATTCTGATGATCTTTGCTTCTTACTGGCGGGTTCATTTGTGCGAACGAGCCCAGCTCGTCGTAACAATCAGGAGCATGCATACTCAGATGATGCGGAGTGACTTCAACGCTGACTAAGCGTTTATGGTGAGCAAGAAATCCCATTTCCTGCTTTGTCGATACATGCAATACGTGCAGGCGGCGATTTTCTTGTTCAGCAATGCTAACGACTTTTTGAGTCGCAATAAGCGCACTTTCTTCGTCACGCCAGAGTGGGTGGTCGCCAACACGTTTGCTTTCTTCGACTATGACTTTTCGTTCGCGAAGACGCGCCTCGTCTTCTGCGTGCACGGCAACACGGCGGTGGCCATTCCGCAATAATTGCCTCAGTACATCATCGTCGTCGGTGAGAAGATCACCAAAGGAACTTCCCATAAAAATCTTTACGCCCGAGCAGCCAGGAAGACGCTCAAGCGCCGCAGTCTGCTGCCGGTTGGCACTTGAGCCTCCCAGATAGAAGGCGTAGTCGCACCAACTGCTGGTGGCGGCAATCGACAGTTTCGCTCTGAGATCCTCTTCACTGAGAGTGAGCGGGTTGGTATTGGGCATCTCAAAAAAGCCGGTGACGCCGCCGAGAACCGCGCCTCGTGAGCCCGCTTCGATGGTTTCTTTATGCTGCATGCCGGGCTCACGGAAATGCACCTGACTGTCGATGACGCCCGGTAATATATGGAGTCCGGTGAGGTTAACCGTGCTGTCTGCCTGCCAGTTCGTCAGGTCACCTATCGCGACGATACGCCCATCACGAATGGCGATATTCGTTTTTTCACGTCCGTTAGGCGTAACGACAGTTCCGTCAGTAAGTAGAATATCTGCCATCATGTTCATGATGGCGCTCCGGACTGCTCAGCTTCCTGTTGAGGTATCTGATGACCTGCTTTCAGCATCTTCTTAAGCTGGTAGCGGTGTTTGTCGGCGCCGACAAAATCCGGTGGAGTGGTCATTTCCTGCAGGAATTCTATCGCTGCATCAATGGGGTAGTTGCCTAGTTGTTTGCCTTCGCGTGTGCGTATTGTGATGGTGCCATCAGCAACTTCCTGTCGGCCCGCAACTAACAAGTAAGGAATACGTTCCAGAGTTTTCTGACGAACCTTGTAGCCAATTTTTTCGTTGCGGGTGTCACTTTCTGCGCGAATATCACTGAGATTTAACAGCTCGGTAAGCTGGGAAACGTACTCCTTCTGGTCATCGGTGATTGACATTACTACGGCCTGAACCGGGGATAACCAGGGCGGTAATTTGCCGCTGTGGTGCTCCAGTAAAATGCCGGTGAATCGCTCCAGCGACCCGAACAGAGCCCTATGCAGCATAACCGGACGGGCGCGCTCACCGTCTTCGCCGATGTAACTGATATCAAAGCGCTCGGGCAGGCTCATATCGACTTGCAGGGTGCCGCATTGCCAGTCGCGACCGATGGCATCGTGCAGTACAAATTCCAGTTTGGGGCCGTAAAAGGCTCCCTCTCCAGGATTAATGACATAGTCGAGGTTTTCATTTGCCAGTGAATCAATCAGTGATTGTTCAAGAAGATCCCAAGTGGCGTCATCGCCTATCCGGTTTTGTGGGCGCGTAGAAAGTTTGATGCGGATATCGTCGAAGCCAAATTCATTATAAATATCCAGCGTCAGACGAATAACCCGGCGACACTCTTCCTGTAGCTGCTGAGGTGTGCAGTAAATATGGGCGTCATCCTGAGTGAAATGCCTAACCCGCAGCAGGCCATGCAATGCACCTGACGGTTCGTATCTATGGACTTTACCGAATTCGCCCATACGCACCGGGAGGTCGCGATAGCTTTTTAATCCATGCTGGAAAAGCAGCACACTGCCGGGGCAGTTCATGGGTTTTAACGCCATGCTACGGCCATCTTCGGTATCGGTAGTGAACATATGATCACGATAATTCTGCCAGTGGCTGGATGTTTCCCACAGGCCCCGGTCCATCATGTCGGGTGAATTTACCTCAAGGTATCCGGCCTGAGACTGGCGACGTCGCATATAAGCAATTAACTGCTGAAACAGAGTCCAGCCTTTGGCATGCCAGAACACGGAGCCGGGGGCTTCTTCCTGAAAGTGAAACAGGTTCAGCTCTTTGCCTATTTTCGGTGGTCACGCTTCTCGGCTTCTTCGAGCATAGTGAGGTGTGCTTTCAGCTGCTTCTTGTCGGCCCAGGCTGTGCCGTAAATACGTTGTAATTGTTCATTGTTTGCGTCACCACGCCAGTAGGCACCGGACACCCCGGTTAACTTAAAATGCTTCAGAAAACGCGTATTCGGTACATGCGGTCCCCGGCACATGTCCACGTATTCCTCGTGAAAGTAGAGGCCTAAGTGACTCACCTCAGGCATGTCTTCTATTAAGCGCAGCTTGTAGTCTTCATTGCGTTCACGAAATAGTTCGACGACCTCATTTCTGGGCATAAAGCGTTTAATCACCTGATATTCGGTATTGATTAACTCGTGCATCCTCTGTTCGATCGCTGCAAGGTCTTCGGGTGTGAAAGTCCGTTCATAGGCAATGTCGTAGTAAAATCCATGCCGGATCACAGGGCCGATAACCATTTGAGCAGTCGGAAATAACTGCTTGAGAGCATGCCCCAGAAGATGTGCACAGGAGTGGCGAATAATATCGATGCCATCTTCATCGTTAAACCGAGTGAGAGTCACGGTTGACGCTTCTGTAATTTCATCGCTTAGATCATGTAATTTCCCATTCACCTGGCCTGCAACAACTTGTCTGGCGAAGCCACTGCTGATGCTAATTGCAATGTCGTTCAGGGTGACTGGCTTTGCGAATGAGTGGACGCTGCCATCGGGTAAGGAAATGTCGATGGTATTTCCTGTGTTATTTGTGTTTTTTCTTTTATGCGAATCTTGAGAAAGGAGCATGATTCAGAACTCGTTCTGGATGTTTTTATAGCCGGCGACTAATTCATTGTTGGTGCGTGCAACATCTTCTGAAAAGCTGCTTGCGTCTGCGCTGACGCGCGGCATGGCTGCAAGGTCTGTACTTGCATCAATTCTCGCTGTTGAGGGAACGTAAAAGCCCTCGGGTAGCTCGCAGCCATCTACCACAGCGTTGTAACGGATGACGCAGCCAGAGTTGATGTGGCAGTTGAATAAAACGCTGTTAAAACCGATGAAAACGCGGTCTTTAATAACACAAGGGCCATGCACAATGGCGCGATGTGCGATGGAGGTATGTTCACCAATGGTGACTTCTGCACCGGATTTTGAGTGGATGACGACTCCATCCTGAATGTTGGAGTGCGCGCCAATAATAATAGGATCAATACTCCCGTCGGGTTTGCGTTCGTCCGCACGGATAACGGCGTAAGGGCCGATAAATACGTTCTCTTCAACGACAACCCGACCGCAGATAATGGCCGTCGGGTCGACGAATGCGGTTGGATGTATCTCGGGAATATCGCCCTGTGGGTTTTTTCGGATCATAGTCCTGTACCGGGTTAAAAATGAAAATAATCAGGCAGAAAAACTGGCGACCGCGTCATGGGGGTGCAGGCTTTCGAAATGGCTGACATCTACTTTCAACCCTGAGTAATGAGGCGACAGGGCACTACTGAGCCGCCGGGCAGCATCTTCAACAAACATAAGGTTGCTGCCGTTAAGGCGCGCAAATGCTTGTTCATCAATACGTTTTACCGCGGTTTGTAGGGGCGTCTGAAGCGCATTCTCAATTTTCCCGATCAAGGAGGTCAGACCAAACCCTGTACTGAGGTTATCGATGATGACTTCGATATCGGCACGGCTGCGCTGACTGTGCGGCGTTGCATAAGTCGCGTTATCTTTCAGCCAGTGTGCTACCGTTTCGGCATTCAGGTTTGCTGAGTCATGCTGAAAATCTTCGAGAAATTGTTCAGCAATCATTTGCCGTGAGAGTGCTGCCGAACATGGGCAGGTCGATGAGTAACCAACACTCACTCTTAATTGGATGGTCGTTTTATTGTTCTGCATACGCGCTCTGATCTCGACTGGATAATGACTCCAGCCATAAGCGTCCAGTGTTTTGAGTGCGCTTTTTTTCAGCAGCAGGATAAAAGAAAAACTGACTTCGGCAGCCGTGCTGGAGCAGGTCTCGTGACTACTGATCATGTCTGTTAGTAGCCTTTGAAGTGCGTTCGGTGTGAGTAGTTCACTATCACCAAACGGCAGTAGCCGCTGGTACAGGCGGGACATATGTATCCCTTTGATGTCTGGGGCTGGCAGGTTCACCGTGGCTGATACCCGGGCATTTACGGTCGGATGTTCTATTAGCTCGCTGAGGGTAATAGGCAGGTCGATGGCGTTCATTCCGACGTGAGTCAGGCCTCCACCTGCGTGGGCTTTGTCCGTGACGGAGACGTCGGGAAGTGAGCGCGTACTCTGTGTTGCTTGAGATGGATACATAACTTGTCTCGGTTACGGTGTATATGCATGGCATATTGAAATTCAATCGCATGTTATAACATAACATTGTAGCTGTAAAAGATGAGCCCGAAGATTTCGTGCAGTCGTCACTCGCAGGGGCAAGTACTACTTGATCGCTACTCAGCGGAGATATCCTCGACTTCGGGCTGCTCATTAGTGGCCTCCTCAAAGATTCCATCGAACCGATCGTTGTAAGCTTCCACAAATGCGTTTCTAATAATATTCACAATCGTGTCCCAGGTACTGATTTCGGGGTCGTCGAGAGTGCCATTTAAATCTATCTGTGTGGCGATTTGTTCGGTATCTCCATCTGTGAATATCGCAGCGGTAAGGCCAGTCGCACCTTCCCAGGTGACCTGGAAAGGGCCGTCTCCTTGTTCCTCAACATCCTGTTTCCAATTAAGAACATCGACATCATTCAGGATAGGGCGGATATACCCTCGTAGCTCTCCGTTGTCGGCCTGCACTTCCGTGACGAGTTCTCCCGTGCCGGATTTAAAATCAAACGAGGCGTATACCTGAGCAAGCGGATTAAGCATCGGCAGAGAAAACTTGTTTATTTTTCCTGCCATAACAAAGTCTTTCTTTTTAAACGGGTCAAACTGAGCTTTGACGGAAATATCAGCATGATTGAGCATCAGCCCGGTTGCCGATAAGCGGGCAACCCGGGTGCCGTTTACGCCGGATACATTGGTCAGGTTGCTGGCGGATGCCTGAACCTCAGTGACCTGAATATTCACCGGTGGTGTTGATTCGAAATTACGAAATGCGATGACGCCATTATCTATGTCGACCCGGTTGATCGTCACCGGCACCAGAGATGTGAGTGTCTGGCGCCAGTCGGTGCCCTGACCAGCCTGATCGCCCTCATCAGAGGCGCTGTCGACAAAATTCAGTTCGGGTGATTGAAAGCGAACGTCGGCAAGGACATAGCCTTTAATTAAGGCTTTCCAGCTCACAGAAATATCAATGCGCTGCGTTCTGAAAAAGGGAACGGGTTGTTTATCTTCTGAGATTTTCTGAATATTCAGGTCATCCAGCATATAGGCACCGCGGTACAACGCGAGGTCAACGTCTTCGACGTGTCCGGTGTAGTCGCCCATATCGGCCATACGATCGTTGAGGATGTGCTTTACGATCAAGGGTAAAAACAAGTGAATGATGATCAGGCAGGCAAGCAAAATCAGCAGACCATACCCTAACCACCGGCGATAATGTCGCTTTGCCATGATGACCCCTGAGAGTAGAAACGATAATTATCGGATCACCTTTTGGGGAGGATGGTTCCTTTGGGGGGATTACGGCCCGGAGGGTGACCGTCGTCGCAGGCTCCTGGTTTTGAAAAGAGGGTTCTCTCCAGTCGCAAGCTCCTTCCGATTGTCTCTCGGGCGTCCTGCCCTCGCCCCTTCGGGCGCAGCCGCGGACCAAATTGCTCCCGGCAATTTGTCGAACCTATCAGAGGTTGTTCGTATCGTCCTGATACTCACCCTGCGGGCTACGCGCAAATCTGTTCCATACAGATTTGTCTCGTCCTTCTCAGACTTGCGGTTAAATAAAAAAGGCTCCTGAATCAGCACGTGCTGCATGCGGATTCAGGAGCCGTTTTTATTTAATGGCCCGCCCGAGAGGATTACTGGCGGCCTTCGGCCCGTCGTCGCAGGCTCCGACGTTCTTTTCGTTCGCAAGCTCACTACAAGTCGAACCTATCAGAGGTTCTCATCCGACTCGGGCATCGGCGTCTATGAATACGGTGTGGTGAAGTTGAAGTGCGTCGCTTCGAACAGAAGGGAATAATGGCCCGCCCGAGAGGATTCGAACCTCTGACCTCTGCCTCCGGAGGGCAGCGCTCTATCCAGCTGAGCTACGGGCGGTTTACGGTGAGCTTCTCGCCGTAAGTGGCTGCATTGTATATGGTTTTCTTCTGGGCCTCTACTCCCTACAAAGGAGAGAGGATGCTACTCAGATCAGAGCCGCCGTTTTGATGTGTGCGTAGATGTGCATCTGGGGCTCAAGTCCGAGGTGACTGGCTGACTGCCGCGTTATCCGGGTGATGAGTTCTATTTTCTCAGCACGCAGCTTGACGATCATCAATGCCGGATTAGGGTCGTGACGGATGTCTTCAATCTGGCAGGGCAGGCTGTTGCTGATGCTGTTTTCTTTTAACGGCTCGTGGCTGAGGCTGATGTCACTGGCGCGTATCCACAGGCGCACGGCATCACCGGGGTTCAGGTTGTTTGCAGGAACAGTGATAAGCGCTGAGCTGCCAGTTCTGATCTGAGCGAGGTGCCATTGCGCATCAACGCTGTCGACGATTCCTGTGACCACCGTACCGGCTTCGCGGCTGATATCTCCAGGAAATTTCGGGTCGCTGATGACGTCGTACAGTTCCCCCTGGCTGACGACCGTGCCTTTATCGAGCGCAACTATGTAATCGCCCAGGCGTGCCGCTTCATAGGCAGAGTGGGTCACATAGATGATGGGCAGCTCGAATTCGTTTTTGAGGCGTTCCAGATAAGGAAGGATTTCGTGTTTTCGAGCGTCATCCAGTGACGCCAGAGGTTCATCCATCAAAAGGATGTCGGGTTGGCGTAAAAGCGCTCGGGCGATGGCGGCACGCTGGCGTTCGCCACCCGATAAGCGATCGGGCCTGCGGGACATCAGGTCGGCAATATCAAACAGTTCAATCAGGTCATCGCGCTTTGAGGCATTACCCGGGCGTAGGGTATAGCGTTCGGCGAAGTCGAGGTTTTCGGCTACTGTCATATGTGGGAAGAGGCTGGCTTCCTGAAAAACATAAGAGAGTGGACGTTCTGCTGTTTTTCGGTGACGCCCGTTACCTTGCCAGTAATTACCGTTAAACCAGATTTCACCATCGCAAGGCTGAAGCCCAGCGATGGCTCTTAATAGGGTGGTTTTGCCGGAGCCCGATGGCCCGAAGATCACGCTCACACCTTTGGCGGGTAGAGTGATGTCTGTATTCAGCTCAAATGGGTCAAGGCGCACCCGGAGTCGGGCGATGAGTTCGCTTACAGCCATGCTTTGGCCTCTGCATTACCAGGCCGCCGCGCATAGACCCATAGCAGTACCGCAAATGAAAACAGCAACAGAATCGCAGACAGAGTATGCGCTTGCGGGTAAGCGAGTGCTTCCACATGGTCGTAAATCTGTACTGAGGCAACGCGGGTTTCACCAGCGATGTTGCCCCCGATCATGAGTACCACTCCGAACTCGCCAACCGTATGCGCAAAGCCGAGTACGCCAGCGGTAATAAAACCGGGACGTGCCAGAGGCAGGGTGATATAGCGGAAGGTGTCCCAGCGTCCGGCGCCGAGCGTTGCTGCGGCTTCGGCATGACGTGGCCCGATGGCATTGAAAGCGTTAACGAGCGGCTGAACGACGAAGGGCAGGGAGTAAATCATGGAAGCGATCACCAGGCCGCTGAAACTGAATGCGAGAGATCCGAGCCCAATCGCATGGCTGAATTGTCCAACCAAGGAATTGGGGCTGAAGGCGATCAAAAGATAGAAGCCCAGCACAGTCGGCGGCAGTACTAGTGGCAGAGCAATAACAGCCTGAACGATGCCTTTAACCTTTGAGCGGTCTCTGGTCTGGGATGTGTTGTCGTGACTCAACCAAAGTGCCAGTGGTGTGCTGATCATCAGAAGCAGCACGGTGACCACGCTGGCGAGTTTTAGTGTCAGCCAGAGTGCTTCTATATCAGCCGGTGCCAGCAAGGAATCAGTCATACAGAGGATCATACCCGTGTTCGGCTATCCGTGCCTGCACCGCGGTACTGAGAAGGTAGGTTATGAATGCCTGTGCTGCCGGTTTGTTTAGTCCTTGAGCCGTGAGTATGCCTGCTTGTTCCAGAGGCTGGTGATGCTCATCCGGGATAAGCCAGTACTGTTCCGACGGGATCTTTGCTGCTACGACCTGTGACCGCGCGACAAAGCCCGCTACGGCGTTGCCACTTTCGATAAAGCGATAGGCCTGCCCTATGTTCTCTCCCGTGACGACTTTAGCGGAGGTAAGCCCGAAGGCGTCCATTGTCTGTTTCGCTGCGAGACCGTAGGGAGCCAGCCGTGGGTTAGCGATGGCTATGGTCAGGTTATTCGCTGTTATCCCGGAGAGTGGGTACTCACACTCTCCAGGGCACCAGAAAACCAGTCTGCCAATGGCGTAGGTGAACCGCGTTGATTCTGACGTCGGGAACTGCTGAGCCAGTCGCTGTGGCTTATCGGTATCGGCTGAAAGAAAGACGTCAAACGGAGCACCATTGAGTATCTGAGCGTAAAGCTTGCCAGAAGAGGCGCTGCTGATTTCAACGCTGTGTCCGGTTTCTTTCTCAAACTCAGGTAGCAGCGTTTGGAGAGTGTGCGCGAAGTTCGATGCCACAGCGATACGTAAGGTGTCTGCATGGCCCAGAACAGGCAGGAGCAGGCAAAGAAACGTCAGTGCAAAGCGGATCACAGAAGCCGGGCCTCGAATCATAGAGTCAGTCAGGCATAATAGCGGCTTCTGTATCCAATGTTACAGCCCGTTTTATAACCGATAGCGAGAGAGATTATGCACTGGAATATTTACCTGTCCGGCGAGATTCATACTGATTGGCGCGAGCAGATCATTAAGGGCTGTGAGGCTCTGGAACTGCCTGTGAGTTTTTCGTCGGCCAATACGGATCACGATTCCAGCGATGCTGCCGGTGATGTACTTGGCCCTCAGTGCGAAGGCTTCTGGCGTGACCATAAGTCAGCAAAAATTAATGCTATCCGCATTAAGACCTTGATCGAAAACTGCGATATGGCGGTCATCCGTTTCGGTGATAAGTACAAACAGTGGAATGCTGCGTTTGATGCTGGCTTCTGCGCGGCACTGGGTAAGCCCTATGTGACGCTGCACAGCGAAGACATTATTCACCCCCTGAAAGAAGTCGATGGTTCAGCGATGGGCTGGGCCACGACGCCCGAGCAGGTGGTTGAAGTGATTCGTTATACCATCCAAGGTTGATCATTAAGCAGGGTTGATCAGTAAGCACTGCTTACTTTTTCCTCCTGACACTGCCGTTCCGCATTGTGAACACATGTCCGGTTTTGCTACTTGCTGGCTAATTTTCTGGCCTGAAGGCGCACTCCGAAGCGCCTTCAAACCGGACATTCCTGCGCTTTCTTCTGATTCTTCGTACAGCTTCTTCAGCACCTGATAAGGTTAAAGAAACGTTAACGTAAAATGATTTATGCCCGGTAAGTATATTCCTTCTTTAGATGTTGCCTTTGGGCTCTCCTCGTACGGCGTGATTGCAGCAGCCGTGTGTGATGGAGAGCTCTTCGCCGTGCTTCCCGGAGACTGTCGTACAGAACTCCTGGATGAGCTGCTGCATTTGTTCCCTAACATCACTCTGACATCTGAAAAACGCGCTGCGCATGTACTCAGTGATGTACTTCAGTCGGTGGAGTCTCCACGCAGAACTCTGAAAACACCACTGCATATGCTGGGAACGGAATTTCAGTGTCGGGTGTGGCGATATCTGCAAACGATCCCTGTCGGCGAGACCCGGACATATGCCGAGGTGGCTGAGGGTATCGGTCAGCCGGGTGCGGTACGGGCTGTGGCGAACGCCTGCGGCACTAACAAACTGGGGATATTGATTCCGTGCCATCGGGTTGTTCGCTCAGATGGTTCTATAGGGGGGTATCGCTGGGGAACAGAACTGAAGGAACGCTTGCTAGCGCGTGAGCAGGAACTTACTTCTGGTGATTCTTTGCACGATGTGGATAAGTCAAGCCCAAGATTTCAGAATATTTTGTGTTGACGCGTTGTAATTCTGTCGTTCTCTCCGAAAATAACGATAAGATCATGAAATATATAGGTTTTTCGTAAAAATCTGTTTAAGAATTGATCTCTTTTAGCCTGTGGGTATTCCACAGTATCTGTGGATAACTTTGTGGGAAGTTTGCGGGAAAGGTGCTCTGACCCGCATGGTCACAGGGGCGCTTTCAATCTGGCTGGATTATGAGCAGTGTCGACTCAGTGCTTCGATCAGGGCTTTCTGGCGGAGATGTAGAACAGAGACCAGCGCAAGCCAATTGCGCCATTTGCGTTCGTTTCAAAACCAAGATGTTCGCGTATGCCTTCTCTCACTTCATTGACGTTCGCCAGGTCAATGCCGAACAAGCGTTTGCAGTAGGTAGCGGCCTCGTGTTCTGAGCTAAATACCCAGTGGTACTCTTCATTGATGGCGGTGACGTCGGTGAAACCTATCTCCTGCAGGGTGCTCAGCGTGCCCTCGTTCAGGTACCAGCCATGATGCCCCATGCTGTTGTGATTCCCCATCCAGCCATCCAGAAACGCTGCCGTCGCGGACTCTGAGTGCGCATCCGCAATTCTGGCCCAGCCTCCGGGTTTCAGTACCCTGAATAGCTCTTTGAACAGCGGGGTTTTATCTTCTATGTGATGCAATCCTGCGAGGCTGCAGGCGAGGTCGGTAGAGTTATCCTGCTCGGGCAGGTTTTCAAGCTCACAAAGGGTAAGTGGGTGCTTGCTGCCGGCATGTGCTTCTTCTTCAAACAGACGAGCAAACAGCTCGCTGGTTTCGAGGTGGTGAAGGCTGACATCGTCTGGCAGGTATCGAGCGAGATATCCGCCTCCGGAGGGGACATCAATAACGTGCATGCCCGGTTTCACAGACATATCTTTAAACAAGGTGGTGAACTCCGCATCTCTCGCGTCAGGCCAGCGCCCCATAGCCTCGTGATACGCGTCAGCGCGAGCATTAAAAATGGAGGCGTAATCTTCCGGCGAAAACATAACTACAGTACCGATTTGAACTCTTCGTATTTACCACCGGCTGAGCGCGGGAGTTCGTCTACTTTCTCAACCGTGATATTAAATGGGTGCTGCATAGCATCCTGAATTATCTTAATGGCTTGCTGTTCAGCGTTTGATGAAATTTCTGCTTCAGTCATCACCCGGAAAGTAATGTCATTGACCGCAGTTTGTTCGAGTTGAAAGCGCGCTAGTGGAAAAATTTCCATCAATGCCATCGGGTTGTACGAAGGCCAAGTTTTGCGGCCGTCGGGATAGGTCAGCAGGTTTCGGGTTCGACCAGCGATATGCTTAATAACAGGCAAAGTAATACCGCAGTCGCAGCCTTCTCCTGGAACGGCGTAGTCACCGATTTCATAGCGGATAAGCGGCATGATGTAGTTCTGTAGGCTGGTCACGACCACACGCCCCATTACACCGGGTGGACATGGCTGATTATTGTCATCCAGAATCTCGACCATGCAGTTCTCTTGCTGGATGTGATAGCGATTGTGCTTCGGGCACTGAAGCGCTATGTAACCGATCTCCTGAGAGCTATACATATCATGTATACGGCAACCGAATGCTTTTTCTACGATTTTTCGGGTGTCATCTGACAGATTTTCGCCAAGGGTGGAGATACTTCTCAGACGATTGAGTTTCTTTTCGCGCAGTTGGATCTGGGCGAGCTCAAGTAATGCGCTAGGGTAGGTCAGCAGGTAGTCCGGCTGCTGCTCTGTTAACCAGCGATACTGTGTTGCTGTCGACTCTGAACTGTTCAGCATGACTGACGGGCCCTGATAACCCAGTGCTGCTGCTGAAGGCCCCCATGTTTTCGAGGCGACGCCCGGATACATGGACTGGCCGGTGGGTAAGAACTTGATGATCGCTATTTTCTTCGAGAAATCGCGCCTCGCCCATAAATGATCCCTGACCGTCATCGCACGCCAATACACCTGAGCATATTCGGAACTGAATGTATGCACGGGCTGTCCCGTTGAGCCAGAGCTACGGAATTCGATGATTTTTCCATGATTCTTGGGTGGCGCTGTGCTGCGAAGCCGGCTCTCATTTGCCTGAAGTGCCGATCGGGTGAGGATAGGGAAATCGCCCCAGTGTATCTGGTTACCCATCGCTTTAATCACAGGATGCTCACGGTAGTACGGGACCGTACTCAGAGCATGTTTCAGCAGCGACTGGAGTGACTGTTCACGAAGTTGATTGGCCGCTGCCACATTAATCGACTGTGTTTGTTGCAATCGGTATTGCATGGCCAGTGCGAGGGTCGTGTTGCCCTCCGGAATAGGAATCATGGCTCAGTCCTCGGGAGCTTTTTCTACTTCTCGTATAATTTTGGGGCCGTATCGAAAACGCAGTTGATGGTAACGTTCAGGATCGTTTTTCCGGACTTTTTTTAATGCGTCGATAGTGGCTGTACGATTTTTTTTACCGATAAAGAAAGGCGATAGCGGGAGGGGCTGGGGGGGCGTTTCTTTGAGGGTTGGATGACTTCGCGTGGAGAGAGGTATTAAACCCTGGTCAGGCTTGAGCGTCATCATATCGCTTCGGTCTGAAGAACCTTTCGGAAGGATATCAAGTTGTACTAATTGCTTATCTTGATATGTAGTAATAACGTTAAAGTGCCCTGAAAGTAAGCGAACTGCCTGATCCAGAGGGAGTTCTCCCGGGTTATCCAGCCGAATGTAATTGACCGACGGGGAGTAATTAATTTCTATGTTGTGCTTTTGTACCAATTTCCCGAGAAAGCTCTCTACGAGGAAATTCTCATCATCGGTTCTGGCATGCAAAGAAATAGAAAGAACTATGAAGCCCAGTAATACGTTCCGAACTTGATTCAACATGGTTTTCTCCAATAAAAAAGGGAGGCTATGCCTCCCTTAATTGACCTTTCTCGCTTGCCTTAACGACGCGGCGCTACAAGTGAAAGGCAGTTGCCAAAGAGGCATTCATATTCAACAAGGTCGATATTGTATCCTCTTACATAACCATCAAAGCCGGCTGTTTCACCTGTGCCTGCAGTTAGGTCAAGGGAGGTTGGTACGGTATAGCGACTTACGTCGCTGCCCAAGTCTGAATTGAGGGTTAGTATACCACCATCGCCTCCGACGGAGCTTTCAATAGTCGGATCCGCATTGCCACCCGAAGCGATAATGTTGCCACTAATATTTATCGTCCCTTCTGTGGCAGTTGCCTGAAAAATAGAGCCGTCGCCGCCTTGGTTTGATCCGTTCCCACCGCTCAGATCCATGTCAGCGGTCAGATTGATATTGCCTGACTCAGATTCGGCTACGAAAGCAGCGCCGTTACCACCGGCCAGATCGCTTGATGACGTCGCCGCAGCAAGTACAACTCCAGGTTCTTCTTCCTCTGATAGCGCAGCGCTTGCAGTGACTTCTGCTCCTGTGGCAGAGATCGAGCCAGATACTAGTATATCTCCTGACGCATAAACTCTTAGCGCTGGTGCGCTATCGTGATCTATGTTGTTAACTGTTCCTGCGACGGTGCCCTGATTCATAGCGATGTTTGAATTAATATCAACACTACCACCCTGAGCGCCAAAGAGCATGGTAGGAGCGCCTTTCAGCTCTGCGGAAGACGCTCCGTTAAACTGGCTGCTTCCTCCGTTAAAGTTTATATCTGTCGAGAAAATGATATCAGGCCCTACGGGGCTGGTTTCTTCACTTTCTTCGTTTTGCTCAAGAGGGCCCGTTGTTAAGTAGCTGTTTCCCCCTTTCCCACCAATGCCGCTGGCAGCGTCGCCACCTTCAGCATTAATAGCCGTGATACCAGAAATATGGAGGTCGTTGGTCGATGCCTCGGCGGCAAGTTGAGCGAAGCCTACAAGACCGCCGTTGCCCCCGAATCCACCTGCAGCGCCACCCAGTCCACCATTAAGTGATAGGTTGCCAGTAACTTCGAATACAACGGGTGGGGCTGGAAGCTCTTCTTCGCTGACGGTTTCAGCTTCTTCTGCTTCGAAAATAACAGAATCTCCGAATAAATCTTCAATAGGCCCTGATAGGAATCCGGCGTAACCTGCACTGCCACCATTTCCGTCTTCGGCGCCATCACCACCGTCTGCAACAATAGAGCCGGTATTAATCAGGATGGGTGAAACACTGTCTGAGTACTGATCGACAATGGCTTGAGCGATGGAATCCAACTCTTCATCTTCGATATCAATACTGTCGATGTTGGTGGGGTTGAGGAAGATTCCAGCATACCCACCCCAGCCGCCATTGATGGAGCTCTGCTCACTGCCATTGTCGCCAGATACATCGATGGTTCCAGAATTCATCACAGCATATTGAGCTATCAATGCTACTGTCCCCGTCCGCCCTATGTCATCGAGAAATAGGTTTGTATTAACTTTGAACGCAGAACCCGCAGCGTTAGAGGCATCAATAGTTCCGTTATTTGCCACAGCAAAGCCGCTGATCATGATCGCACCGCCCTCGGCACCATCGCCATTGATGTTCGTTGCTATGCCTTCTGATCTAAGAATGCCGTTGTTGACGACCCCCGCAGCGACGAGGTTAATCCCGTTGTAGCCGTTGAACGACTCCAGCCCAGTAGGTGAGGCATCAATGGTGCCGGCGTTTACTACCAAGCTGGCGATGATAGATATGGCAGTACCCCGTTGATCAATATCTCCGGTTCCCTGGTAGATACGGGCAGCAAGTTGCAAAGGAAAAGTGCGGGATGTACTCGGGTTCGTTGTCGTAATGGTACCGTTGTTGATGAAATCCTGTTCGACTTCGATCGTTTTAGGGGCCCCTTCCGTATCCGTAGAAAAGGTGAGTGTAGCTCCTTCATTCACCTGAATGCCGGTGATCCTGGTGCTATCTTTGCCAAGGTCAGGGACTGTTGATTCACCCTCTGTAACTACAGAGCCATCAAATATATAGAGCCCTGATTCATATAAGTAAATTGCTCCTTTATCGGGCTCGGTGGTCTCGCTCAGGTCGATAGTTGTGTCACTGGATATAACAAGAGGGTTTGAGCCGAGGTCTGAGGGCACTTCGGGAACCGTTACTACCGGGGCCTGTGAAGGGTCGATGGTTGCTTCAGCTGATACCCGAATCGCGCCTGCCGCCCCCATTTTGAAAATACCAATACCTCCGGCATCTCCACCTTCCACACCATCGCCACCGTTCATGTTCATAGTATATGTGGGTAAGGCTGGTGCTGGATCAGTGACGCCGGGGTCCTTTGGAAGGTCCTGTGGTTCTGAATTGCTGCTATTACCGCCTCCAGAGCAGGCTGTCATAGTAATCGCGGCGGCTAACAGGCTCGCAGTGAAGGGAAGCTTTTGATAGTTCATTATGATTACTCCGTGAAATGAACGAGTGAAATGCGGCGCCACGATGGTTCCGGGTCCTTGGGGCAAATTTATTGCATACGTTTACACAAGTAAACAAACCTGTCCCAATACGACACGTTGCTTTGCACATAAATGACAAATGTCAGGAAAAAACACACGTCAGGCGTTATGAGGGGGATTGCTCACGCCCATGAATACGGGCGCGGCGAAATACACTGTTACAAAATATTAAAGAACGCTTTTCAGCGGTTCGTGTTGCTGAGCTTCCAGGCGTGGCCCGAATTGACTGACAACCTGCGCTGAGGCCGCGCTGGCGAGTCGGCCTGCCGCTGCGAAATCGTGACCATGGGTGATGGCGTACAGGAAGGCACCTGCAAACATGTCACCGGCCCCGTTGCTGTCGACTGCCGTCACTGAGTTAGGAGCAATCTCGTGCAGGGTGTTGCCATCCCATGCCAGAGCACCTTTCGGCCCCAGTGTGATAGCAAAGGTATTGGCTACTTTTTTGATGGCTTCGATCGCTGTCTCCAGGTCGTCGGTGTCAGCGAACAGTTTTGCTTCCTGCTCATTACAGAACAGCAGATCGACTCCGTCGCCAACCATTTCCTGAACACCCTCTTTGAAGAACTGAACCATCGCAGGGTCAGAGAAGGTCAAGGCGACTTTGACGCCGTGCTTGCGGGCCAGTTCGCGCACCTGAATGGCGGCGGCCCGACTTGGTTCGGAGGTCACCAGGTAACCTTCAATGTAGGCGTATTCAGACTTGGCCAGGGCCCCTTCATCGATATGGTCTGAATGTAGTTCACTGGTAATACCCAGATAGGTATTCATGGTGCGCTCTGCATCAGGCGTTACCATCACCAGGCATTTGCCAGTGACGCCTTCGTCACGGTCGTCGCCGAGGTTGGTATCGACCCCGGCTGCTTTCATATCGGCAATGTAAAAGTCGCCGGCTTCGTCGTTGGCGACGTTACAGGTGTAGAAGGTTTTCGCACCGAAGTAGCTCGCGCCGATAATGGTGTTGGCTGCGCTACCACCACAGGCACGCTTTTTGAGCCCATAGCGGGTGGTCAGAGTATCCAGCATGGACGCCAGCTGATCGGCTTCGATCAGGGTCATCATGCCCTTTTCTATGCCTGCATCTTTAAAGAAGGCGTCATCAACTTCGAATTCTTTATCAACCAGGGCGTTGCCGATGCCGTAAATGTGGTAGCTCATAGCGGTTCCATTGTTCGTATATTTGCAGTGAGTGTAACCGAAAGCGGGCCTGGTATCAGGTGAGGGATCGCAGAGAGTCGGCGGACGGGCTATGATGCAGCGATGAATAAACTCACTCGCTTCGTCCGGCATCAGAATCGGGTTCGTCATGCTATTTACATGACCGACCGGCATATCATGCGTGGTGTCCGGAAAATCGCTCTGATTCTCCTCGGTTTTATCGCGCTACACATGCTCGCTATGGTGGTGTTTGAAGGGCTGTCTACGTGGCAGGCTTTCTGGTTAACGCTGACGACGCTGACCACCGTGGGGTATGGCGATCTCTCGGCGCAGACGGTTCCCGGCCAGTTGTCGACCATCTTACTTATCTTTGGTGTAGGTATTACGCTGATGACGTTGCTTATCAGTGATTACGTGGACTATCGAATCGCGCGCCGGGAGCGCATCAGAAGCGGACATTGGAACTGGAATATGGCTGAGCACATTCTCATTATTAATACGCCGAAATATAACCGTGAGGAATATTTCGTTCGACTCGTCACTCAGGTCCGCGAAAGTCGCGATTATGCAGAAACGCCAATTATGTTGTTGAGCGAAGACTTCCGCGACGGTTTACCTGACAGTCTTCGTGAGCTTGGTGTGGTGCATGTCACGGGCCTTGCGAGTCGTCCGGAAGATCTGCAGCGGGCAAATGCAGAGCGCGCCAGGCATATCGTGGTGCTGGCCCGGGATGAGTACTCTTCGGACAGTGACAGTTACACCTTTGATGTTGCCCATCGGTTGTGGGAAATGTCACTGGCCAGTAAAGCGATTGTTGAGGTGGTGGACGATAACAACCGCGCACGTATCCACGACTTAGATATCCGTTCGCTTTTAAGACCAATTCGCTCGTACCCAGAGCTGGTGGTACGCTCGATGACGGCGCCAGGCTCGGAAGTCGTGATCGAAGATATGTTCACACACGCAAATGATCATACGGTGCGTTACCCGGTATGGCTGGAAGGTGAGCGCTGGGCGGACATCGTGAACTCGATTGTGCAGGCCAACGTCGGTACGCCACTGGCGTACATCACGCGTGATGGCGAAGTTATCACACACCCCGATGGCGATCATCATGTGCATGCGCAATCACTGCTGATTCTGGTTCACACGGAACACGTGCCAGAAACCAAAGAAGTTCATCGGGCTATTGAAAATCACTTTAACTTTCGACTGAAAGATATCGAGCGCTGACCTTTATTCGAACAAGTGGATGGCCTGTAAGTCTTCATTAGAATTTTGTCCAGGCATCAGCCAAAGTGCGGTATCACTAATGGGAGTTTCTGTTGGCAGGTCGGGGTTATGCAGATAGAAAATCGTCGACTCGCGGAACCGTGACAAAGGAAATGCGGGGCGGGTTGCCGGATGTGTTTTCATAAACTCAAGTAATTTTCCGGAAGTTGCGAAATCATAAAGACTTGATTCCAGTGACTTCGCCAGCGCTTCTCTCTCGTACGACATGAAGTAATACATCGGGAATGTATACGAAAGCAGCAGGCGCTCGTAAACGATAAGGTCACTGCGGTCGGGAGCCTCAAGTTCGCCGTATACTTCAATGATTGACCTTGGGAAATAATCACAGCGCCCCCCTTTGAGCATGCGATACATGCTTTCAAATTTAGCAACACGCTCGACGGTGTAATGATTGCGCTCAAGGATGTCCGAATCCGGCCATTGATCTCCCTGACACGCCACCAGTGTCTGCAATTGTTTTTCTTCGGTGATCTTATCAAAGAGATCGATGTCAGACCGGCGGATTACAGGCACTCTTACTCCAAGCAGTCCGAGAAACAGAGGAACCCTTACTGGTCGATATAGGTTTTCCCGTCGATAACTGGTGCCGCTCCAGGTCACTGTGAGATCCCCGCTGTTCAGTAATTGCATACTGCGTTCCTGCGTGACCGGGCGTTCAATAGTGGAAAGCTGATCGCTGGAGGCGAGCTGGGCGCTTAATAAGTCACGGTAATAACTATGAGAAGCATCCTCCAGGGCTCGAGGTGGTTGAATATAGAGGGTCTCTGCATAGGACCAATACGATTGGATGCTCGCGTAAATAACGATGAACAGTGATGAAATACGGTGCCTGCCGGCCATGGGAACCTCGGTTGTGCTCTCTTATAGTTCAGCCCAGTTGGATAAATATCACTTAGTGACGGGTGGGATGTCATCTGGATTTACACTCTGACAGCGAATAGCCCTCTGATATAGTGACGCGGTTAACAAAGGTACTCCTCTATGCTCAAGAAATTACTTCGCCATCTCTCTGATGGACACTTTCATTCAGGCGAGGCCCTCGGTGAGGCTATGGGGGTCAGCAGGGCGGCCGTCTGGAAGCAGTTGAAAAAGCTAGAAGAGCTGGAGGTGCCTTTCTCATCTGTTAAAGGCAAGGGGTATCGTTTGCACGATCCGATAGAGCTGCTGGATGAAGACGCGATACGCAGCGTAGTTAGCCAGCGATTGGATTGCCTCGAGTTGCTGCTCGAGGTGAACTCCACTAATACCTACCTGTTTGAGCGCGCATCTGATCATATGGGTAAGCGATACGCGGTTCTCGCTGAAAAGCAGAGTAATGGCCGTGGTCGCCGTGGAAGGCAATGGATCAGCCCGTTTGGTCGCAATATATATTTGTCGCTGCTGGTTTCGTTTTCCGGAGGAATGTCGGCGCTGGAAGGTTTGAGTCTGACGGTTGGAGTCGCCGTAGAAAAGGCGCTCTCGCGGCTGGGGATTGATGGTGTAGGTCTCAAATGGCCCAACGATGTGTATGCCGACGGTCGCAAGCTTGCCGGAATTCTTCTGGAGGTCACAGGCGAGTACAACAGCCACTGTCAGGTAGTGATTGGTATTGGCCTTAACTTATCCATGTCGGAAGCCGAAGCACGGGACATAGACCAGCCCTGGGTCGATCTGAAAAGCCTGAAACCCGACTTGTCGAGAAATCAGGTCGCGGGAGTATTACTGGACGAATTGCTGTCCAGTATTGATACGTTTCAACGAGAAGGATTTGCTCCCTTGCAGGAATACTGGTCCCAGAAAGATATTTACCATGATAAAGACGTTGTTATCAGTTCACCAACACAGCAGATCAGTGGCACCGTAAAAGGCGTAAACCGCAAAGGCGAATTGATGCTGAGAACTGAACGGGGTATGGAAATTATCAGCGCAGGAGAACTCAGTGTCCGTCCTGCTGATTGATATCGGGAATACCCGGATAAAGTGGCAAACCCGTCAGCGGGGGGAGATCCTCGCGGAAGGGCATGTTGATAAAAACAAGGCGCCACACTACGCCTGGCCAGACAGCATCGACGAAGTCGCTGTGTCCAGTGTTAGCACCAATGAAGAACTGCGTGAACTCTTCAATGCGCGCTATGGCAACCGCTTGCGCTGGATAGCTAACCCGGTAGAAGGGCACGCAGGGTTCCATCACTGTTACGCTGAACCGAAACGCCTTGGAGTTGACCGTTGGTTAGCCATGCTCGGAGCGAGAGCCGTATTCAATGACGATTTGCTGGTGGTCGATGCCGGGACGGCTCTGACGCTCGATCTACTCGACAAAACCAATCAGCATCTGGGCGGCTATATAGTGCCCGGAATCCAGATGGCTCAGCGTGCTTTATTTGGCGGTACTGATCGGGTCCGGCCATTCAGTGACGAACAGCACGATACGAATCTGGCCCCTGGTAAAAGTACAGTTGCCTGCGTTAAAGCTGGTGTCCTGCATCAGCAGGTTGCTCTGGTGAAGTCAGTCGCTGAGAATCATAAAGACTTCAGGCTGGTGGTTACGGGGGGAGATGGCGCTCAGCTGGCTGATTGGCTGGATAGTGGATATTATCCAAACCTTATATTTGATGGCATGGAATTGTTATGCGCTGGATAGTTTACAGCCTGATCGTAATTAATCTGGGAATCGCCGGGTATTTTATTGCGCGTCCTGCAGAAGATAGCATTGCCCGCCCTCAGGACGGCAATCACGGACAAGGTAAAACACTCGTCTTACTTTCTGAAAAACAATCCGGCAATCTGCCAGTGAGTCAGCAACCTGTTCGTCCTGACCCCGGCAAAAAGCTGTGCTATGCACTCGGTCCATATCTTGATGATATCAGTGCTCGTGTTGCTCAGGCACGCTCACTTGAGCTGGGTCTTACAGGCTTAATCAGTCAGCATAAAGTGCCGAACCTCAAAGACGCCGAGTTCTGGGTGCATGTTCGGCCGCTGCCGAGTCGCGGTGAGGCCATGACGCTACTGCGTAAGCTTCAGGCGCGGTCGGTCGATAGCTACATCATTACCCAGGGAGACCTGGCTGACGGGATCTCGCTCGGGTTGTTCCGGCAGAAAAGCTCGGCCGATGCTCTGCAAAAGAAAGTGACAGGCTTGGGTTTTGAGGACGTCGCGATCAGAGAAGTCGGAAGTACCACGACAGAGTTCTGGGTTGAGATCCGGGAAATTTCTAAACTGGATGAAACGATGCGCCGTCGTGTTAAAGCGGAAGACCAAGATGTTCAATGGCAAATGGTGAGCTGTCGTCATCAGCCCGCTGACGGATAATCCATAAGTTAATAATAAATAAGCAAAAAAGTTGTTGACAGACCCCGGCTACGTACTGATAATACGCGCCACTTTGGTGGGGTTCCCGAGCGGCCAAAGGGATCAGACTGTAAATCTGACGCGAAAGCTTCGCTGGTTCGAATCCAGCCCCCACCACCATTTTCAGACAGTGAATCACTGTCGAAACAGCCTGGAACGCTGAACTGCCTGGGCTGATTGCGACGCGGGTATAGTTCAATGGTAGAACCTCAGCCTTCCAAGCTGATGATGCGGGTTCGATTCCCGCTACCCGCTCCAATAATTCGCTGATATAGCTCAGTCGGTAGAGCGCATCCTTGGTAAGGATGAGGTCGGCAGTTCGAATCTGCCTATCAGCACCATAATCAAAAAGGTAGACCCTAGGTCTGCCTTTTTGTGTATACGACGAAAAAAACCTGTACCCACAGAAACGAGAGAGACAAGGTTATGGCTAAGGAAACGTTTGAACGTTCCAAACCCCACGTAAACGTGGGTACTATCGGTCACGTTGACCACGGTAAAACTACACTGACTGCTGCACT
>NZ_FTOH01000020.1 GCF_900156675.1 Thalassolituus maritimus | reverse complement strand
AAACCCCACGTAAACGTGGGTACTATCGGTCACGTTGACCACGGTAAAACTACACTGACTGCTGCACTGACGCGCGTGTGTGCTGAAGTATGGGGCGGTGAGTCTGTTGCCTTCGACGGTATCGACAACGCACCAGAAGAGCGTGAGCGTGGTATCACCATCTCAACCTCTCACGTTGAATACGAATCACCAAGCCGTCACTACGCACACGTCGACTGCCCAGGACACGCTGACTATGTTAAGAACATGATCACCGGTGCTGCACAGATGGACGGCGCGATCCTGGTATGTGGCGCGACTGACGGCCCAATGCCACAGACTCGTGAGCACATCCTGCTGTCACGTCAGGTCGGTGTACCTTACATCACTGTATTCCTGAACAAAGCAGACCTGCTGGCTGAAGACTGCGGTGGCGCAGACTCAGAAGAATACGCAGAGATGCTGGAGCTGGTAGAAATGGAACTGCGTGACCTGCTGAGCGAATACGAATTCCCAGGTGACGACACGCCAATCATCCCAGGTTCTGCTCTGATGGCTCTGAACGGCCAGGACGACAACGAAATGGGTACGACTGCTGTTAAGAAGCTGGTTGAAACTCTGGATACCTACATCCCAGAGCCAGAGCGTGCAGTAGACGGCGCCTTCATTATGCCAATCGAAGACGTATTCTCTATTCAGGGTCGTGGTACGGTTGTAACGGGTCGTGTTGAGCGCGGTATCGTTAAGACTGGTGAAGAAATCGAAATCATCGGTATCAAAGAAACCACCAAGACTACCTGTACTGGTGTTGAAATGTTCCGCAAGATCCTGGACGAAGGCCGTGCAGGTGAGAACGTAGGTGTACTGCTGCGTGGTACTAAGCGTGACGAAGTAGAACGTGGTCAGGTACTGGCGAAGCCGGGTTCCATCACTCCGCACACCAAGTTCTCTTCAGAAGTCTACGTACTGGGTAAAGACGAAGGTGGCCGTCACACGCCATTCTTCAAAGGTTACCGTCCACAGTTCTACTTCCGTACGACTGACGTTACTGGTGCTGTTGAGCTGCCAGAAGGCGTAGAAATGGTCATGCCAGGTGACAACGTGACACTGGAAGTGACTCTGATCGCTCCAATCGCGATGGACGAAGGCCTGCGTTTTGCGATCCGTGAAGGCGGTCGTACTGTAGGTGCTGGTGTTGTAGCTAAGATTATCGAATAATCTGAGCCAATACCTTGTAGGAGGGGATCTTATCCCCGAACCTGTATCGGCTGATACGGTGTTCGCGAAGAAGCTTCGCTCTTACAGATAAAAAGCCCGCTCCGTGCGGGCTTTTTTGTGTCTGTCATTCCGCCTTTTTATTTGCTCTTCAGTCAGGTATTTGTATGTTCCTGAGGCCAGTTTTTTCGATGCCCCTGGGCTACAATGCTGTTTTTACCTGATATCAAATTAGTATGCCGCTAAGAAAGAAGTACGATTACCGAATAGCAGATATACGCGTTGGTCGCATAGTCATTGGTGCTTTGGTTGCCATTATTCAACTGGTTGCTTATCAGGTGTTGCAGCAGTACAACGCTGTTCGGATGGGCGCGACAGAGTTCTGGGACATCAGCCTGCTTGTGGATGATGTTATTCCACTTATCCCTGAGTTCGCATTTGTTTACTTTCTTTATATTCCAGGTCTGATTGTTCCGGCACTGCTCGACATGCCATTCACTTTGTATCTTCGCTACGCACTGTCGCTGGTGCTGTCCGTAGTCATTGCCTGCTTTTGTTTTGCGTTTGTGCCATTGAAGATTACTCATGAGGCGTTGATTTGTACTGACTGGACCTGTAGCGGACTGATGATGCTGCGTAGCCTTGATGCCGGGGTGAATTTGTTGCCCAGTTTGCATGCATCCCAGACTTTATTGGCGGCGATGGTTATGGTTGTCGCCAGTCATAGGTATGGCGTACGCACCTTCTGGTGGGCTTGGGGGATGTTCTTATATCTGCCGATCATTGCCTCTACGCTATTAACTAAGCAGCACTATGTGGTCGACTTGCTTGCTGGGTTCTTCGTGGGCCTCGTTACCTGGAAGCTCGCACTTCTTTTTGTCGGTGATGAGTTGATTGTCGGTGAGGAGCCCGATCAAGATGCAACTTAACTTTTTCAGGGCGCTGGCCAACGTGCTGGGGCTAACCTGGGCGCGGGTGCGTTCTGATTTCCTGTCTCACTCTTGGGTGACAATTGCGCTCGGGGTTACGGTAACGGCACTGATGTTCGTGCCTGAGGCGGATAACTACCTGAGGTTTGATCGCGCTGCCATTATTGAAGATAGAGAGTGGTGGCGTACCTTTACAGCTGTGCTTGTCCACAGCTCCTGGGATCATTACTTCTGGAACATCATTGTGCTTCTGGCCAGTAGCCTTGTGTGTGAGCAGATAAATCGGCGGGCGTTTGTTATTTATCTTATCGCAGTTATTACGATAACGGCTGCTTATAAGTTGACATTGGCTGCGCCTGGTCACATATCACTTGGCTTCAGTGGTGTTGCTTCAGGTACGTTTGTTCTTTTATTGGTGTTGATCATCGCGGAGGGGTATCGTACCCGCGACTTCTGGATGATGATTGTGACGGCCGTTATTTTAACTGTTTTTTCTGCTCATGAACTGGGCTTCTTTGGTAGTGAAAGTGGCTGGGAAATGTTAACGGGCCACTCTATTGATGCGACGCCCGGTAAGAAAACCAAGCCAGCTCACATCCTTGGAATGATCACTGGCCTGGTGGTCGGATTAGCTTACCTGCTTGCGCCAGCGATAAAGGCCAAAGCTGATAAGCGCTAAGAGCGCAGCAAAGACACCCATAGACTCTTTGTCTTCCTCAAAGTTAATGGTGTAATCCTCGTAATAGGCGACTGCACTGTCAATCTCATCGTACTTGCTGATGGTCATTACAGACGCTGTCGCCGTTCCGTCGCTGTCGGACGTTAGGAATTTAACATCGACACGAGCAAGGCCATCTTCGAAGGTCGGCTGATTTTCTACCGCCATATCGACCGGGAAGGCTATATGCACATGATTTTGTGCACAGGTGATGAAAAGGCTTCCCCCATTCAACGTTCTCGCCGTGGGGATGTCCGAGCAATCAAATTGGGCAGGGTAGGTTTCTGAAGAATCCGGGTCCAGTAACAAGTCCACAGTCAGGTTGGTCGCTTTTTCAACACTGTCTGGAAGCGTGAGTATGAGTGCTGCATAAGGGTAGGACGGACTTTTGCGGATAAGGATCGGCTCAACAGCAGCGCCTTCTGGTGCTGGTGCTGTCGCTTCCAAGCTGATGCTGCTGGCATCGCTGAAGGAAATGCTTCCGCTGGTAACCAGGCTGGTCGATTCTTCGCTGGTGAACGCCAATGGGAGTGTCAGGGGGGCTTCTGCGGACACACGCGCATCGGTGTTACTGGCTGTGATGATTCCATCAGAGCAACTGGCAGTCGCCGTTCCGTTGCCATTGAGCAGTCCATTCCCGGAAAGGGTCTCTGTGTCTGAGCAGGTAAGGCTTCCTGTTTCCGCTGAGAGAGTTGCCTCAAGTGTAACGAAGTCTTCTTCTTGTGTCGCTGGAGGCCAGGCGGTCAGAATTGCCCCTGAATTGCTGCGGGCTACTTCGAGGTAGTACTTAGTGGGCTTGGCCGGTGGAATTTCGACCGTAGTGGAGGCTGCTTCGAGGCCTTCACTGTCCAGGCGCTCAATGACCAGCGCGGTGTTTTCTTCACTGTCGGTTGCGGTCACCAGAAAGACGACGTGAACGACCGGTGTGGAAGTCTCGTCTCCGCTGCGTGGGCTTATCCGAATGATGCGTTCGTCATCCCGGTAGATGTCTCCGAAAACTTCGTTGCGGAAAGGCAGGTCGCCGCTGGCACCTTCTGGCAGGTCGGTGGAGAGTACTTCGAGAAATTTAAGGTGGTTTGGAATATTACGGATAACGAGCGCTTCGCCTTGAGCGAGTCGTTGGGTGTCCATCCAGACCATAACGAACTCGCCATCGTTGAATTCACCGTCTCTGGATAAGGTGTCCTGCGTGATTACACCTGCGTTAATAGTGGTCTCGGCGGAGGGTTCTTCGATAGGCTCTTCTGGCTCTGCTTGAGTCTGGCCCTCTCCTGTTACGGTGATATTAATAAAGCCCGTCTGAACATTGTCGGGATTATCGTCATCGTTCACTGTGTATTCAATGGCAACGACCTGTTGCTCCCCGTCATTCAAGGCATCGAAAGCACCGGCAGGGTCGAAAAGTATGTACCCGTCTTCGTCCAGTGTTGCCACGCCTGATGCCGGTTGCGTAATGATTTCGTAGGTGGGGTTACTGACTACGCCATCATACAGATCCTCATCATCGCCAATAACAATACTCTGGCTTTCTGTGGTGCTTACGTCAGCTCCGGTCACGGCGTAGGTAGGACCAAAGCCACCCCCATCGTCAGGGCATTCAGGATCTTGCGGATCGAAGCAGTCTTCTTGTTGTGGCGGATTGTCGGATGGGCAGTCGATACCATCGCATTCAACAGCATATGCATTGAGTGTTTGTAAGCTGAGCAGGAGAATAGCGCTGGAGAGGCGTTGTCTTTGATTCATTATTTTACTTCCTCTGTGTGGATGGCCAAATAATAATCAATCTGTTGTATTCTGTCTTCCCCCTCTGGGGTGAATCCTCAATCAATAAAAAACCCCGCGTGGCGAACCAGGCGGGGTTTTCAGCGTTAGGACAACTTACTTGTTGGCTTTACGCTCTTTCGCTTCTTCCATTACCTTGTCAGCAATCTGCTGTGGGCAAGGCATGTAGTGGCTGAACTCCATAGAGAACTGGCCACGACCAGAAGTGATGGTACGCAGGTGGCCGATGTAACCGAACATTTCGGACAGCGGAACGTCAGCTTTGATGCGAACACCGCTAGAGCCTGGTTCCTGATCTTTGATCATGCCGCGGCGACGGTTAAGGTCGCCAATTACATCACCAACGTTGTCTTCTGGAGAGAAGACGTCAACCTTCATGATTGGCTCGAGCAGTTGAGCGCCAGCTTTTGGCATTGACTGACGGAATGCACCTTTTGCAGCGATTTCGAACGCAACAGCCGAGGAGTCAACCGCGTGGTAGCCACCGTCGTACACGTCGATTTCAACGTCCAGTACCGGGAAGCCCGCCAGAGGACCTTCGTCCATCATGGCTTTGAAGCCTTTCTCGATGGCTGGGAAGAATTCCTTAGGAACATTACCACCCACAACAGAGGTCTTGAAGACGAAACCAGTACCTGGCTCACCTGGCTTCATGCGGTAATCGATCTTACCGTACTGACCTGAACCACCAGACTGCTTCTTGTGTGTGTAGCTGTCTTCGATCGCTGAGGTGATGGTCTCACGGTAAGATACCTGTGGAGCACCTACTTCCAGCTCAACGCCATAAGTACGCTTCAGGATGTCGACTTTAATGTCCAGGTGCAGTTCGCCCATACCTTTCAGGATGGTTTCACCAGAATCTTCGTCAGTTTCAACCTGGAATGATGGATCTTCAGCAACCAGTTTACCGATCGCGATACCCATTTTATCAACAGCGCCTTTGTCTTTCGGCTTAACTGCGATAGAGATAACCGGATCTGGGAACACCATGGCTTCCAGAGTACATTCATGTTTAGGATCACACAGGGTGTGACCAGTCTGAACGTTCTTCATGCCTACCACAGCGATGATGTCACCGGCCTGTGCTGAGGTCAGTTCGCTCTTATCGTCTGCCTGCATTTCAACCATGCGACCAATACGCTCAGTCTTACCGGTTGCAGAGTTCAGTACGGTATCACCTTTATTGATCTTACCCGAGTAGATACGGATAAAGGTCAGGGCGCCGAAACGGTCGTCCATGATCTTAAACGCCAGAGCACGGAATGGCTCGTCAGCAGATACAATGGCTTTTTCGCCAGTTGGGTTACCTTCTTCGTCGGTCAGATCCTGCGGATCAACTTCTGTTGGGCTTGGCAGGTAATCAACGACGGCGTCCAGAACCAGCTGAACACCTTTGTTCTTAAATGCAGAACCACAGTAAGTCGGGAAGAACGCCAGGGTGCGGGTACCTTCACGGATGCAACGCTTGATGTCTTCGATAGATGGCTCGGTGCCTTCTTCGAGGTATTCCATCAGCAGATCTTCGTCCATTTCAAGAGCAGTTTCGATCAGCTCCTGACGGTACATTTCTACATCATCAGCCATGTCCGCTGGGATGTCCTGCACTTCGAAGTTTTCTGGCAGGCCAGTGTCGTCCCATACGTAAGCTTTCTGAGTCAGCAGATCAACAACACCAACAAACTCGTCTTCAGTACCGATTGGCAGAACCATAACCAGTGGCTTGGCGCCCAGTACTTTCTTCACCTGCTCAACAACGCGGTAGAAGTCTGCACCCAGACGGTCCAGCTTGTTCACGAAGATGATACGCGAAACTTCTGAGTCGTTCGCGTAACGCCAGTTGGTTTCAGACTGTGGCTCAACGCCGCCTGAACCACAGAATACGCCGATGCCGCCATCAAGTACTTTCAGGGAACGATAAACTTCAACGGTGAAGTCAACGTGTCCAGGGGTGTCAATAACGTTCAGGCGGTGGCCTGCCCATTCACAGGTAACAGCAGCAGACTGAATGGTAATACCACGCTCAGCTTCCTGTTCCATGAAGTCAGTAGTGGATTCGCCGTCGTGTACTTCACCGGTTTTGTGAATTTTACCGGTCAGCTTCAGGATACGTTCCGTGGTGGTAGTTTTACCCGCGTCAACGTGGGCAAAGATACCTATGTTTCTGTATTTAGAGAGGTCTGTCATAACGTTACTCGGTTAGCAGAGTGAAATTTCGCGCGATAATGTACACGTTTTCGGCGGCGATTTCCTCACACTTTTGACTGTAAGTCCAATTAAAGCGAAAAAACCTTCGCCTGACGCCATTCTGACGCCCAGCCGGTCTTGAGGTGACGGCCTTTGTTGACAGGATTCCGCGCGCGCGTATGATGTCGGCTCTCATATATAGTCGGCACGCCGGCGAAGCTTTAGCATAAACCTTACAACCTGAGGGCCAAGACGGTGGCAAAGGAAACGTTTGAACGCTCAAAACCCCACGTAAACGTGGGTACTATCGGTCACGTTGACCACGGTAAAACTACACTGACTGCTGCACTGACGCGCGTATGTGCTGAAGTATGGGGCGGTGAGTCTGTTGCATTCGACGGTATCGACAACGCACCAGAAGAGCGTGAGCGTGGTATCACCATCTCAACCTCTCACGTTGAATACGAATCACCAAGCCGTCACTACGCACACGTCGACTGCCCAGGACACGCTGACTATGTTAAGAACATGATCACCGGTGCTGCACAGATGGACGGCGCGATCCTGGTATGTGGCGCGACTGACGGCCCAATGCCACAGACTCGTGAGCACATCCTGCTGTCACGTCAGGTCGGTGTACCTTACATCACTGTATTCCTGAACAAAGCAGACCTGCTGGCTGAAGACTGCGGTGGCGCAGACTCAGAAGAATACGCAGAGATGCTGGAGCTGGTAGAAATGGAACTGCGTGACCTGCTGAGCGAATACGAATTCCCAGGTGACGACACGCCAATCATCCCAGGTTCTGCTCTGATGGCTCTGAACGGCCAGGACGACAACGAAATGGGTACGACTGCTGTTAAGAAGCTGGTTGAAACTCTGGATACCTACATCCCAGAGCCAGAGCGTGCAGTAGACGGCGCCTTCATTATGCCAATCGAAGACGTATTCTCTATTCAGGGTCGTGGTACGGTTGTAACGGGTCGTGTTGAGCGCGGTATCGTTAAGACTGGTGAAGAAATCGAAATCATCGGTATCAAAGAAACCACCAAGACTACCTGTACTGGTGTTGAAATGTTCCGCAAGATCCTGGACGAAGGCCGTGCAGGTGAGAACGTAGGTGTACTGCTGCGTGGTACTAAGCGTGACGAAGTAGAACGTGGTCAGGTACTGGCGAAGCCAGGTTCCATCACTCCACACACCAAGTTCTCTTCAGAAGTCTACGTACTGGGTAAAGACGAAGGTGGCCGTCACACGCCATTCTTCAAAGGTTACCGTCCACAGTTCTACTTCCGTACGACTGACGTTACTGGTGCTGTAGAGCTGCCAGACGGCGTAGAAATGGTAATGCCAGGTGACAACGTGACACTGGAAGTGACTCTGATCGCTCCAATCGCGATGGACGAAGGTCTGCGTTTTGCGATCCGTGAAGGCGGTCGTACTGTTGGTGCCGGCGTTGTAGCTAAAATCATCGAGTGATGAAGCTACCTGCATCGCCTCTGCGGTGTTGTGTCATCGATTTGATTTGTCACTTACA
>NZ_FTOH01000013.1 GCF_900156675.1 Thalassolituus maritimus | reverse complement strand
CTTGACCATATAACACCCAAACTGGTGTATAAACAGTTAAAGACACGAACAGGCAGCCGCCGGTTCGCGAGAGAATCTCGACTCATGTATCCAACTTATTGTGCGAAGTATGAAAATGCTTCAAGGTCCAGCGACAAAACGCGTAAGAGACTGATGCACAAACAGTTTGCTTGACGACAATAGAGCTGTGGAACCACCTGAATCCATTCCGAACTCAGAAGTGAAACGCAGCATCGCCGATGGTAGTGTGGGGCTTCCCCATGTGAGAGTAGGTCATCGTCAAGCTCTTATTCAAAACCCCCGATTGCTTACGCAGTCGGGGGTTTTTTCATTTGCTCACATCCCTGTCCAACCCTGAACAATTCTCCTGTCATATCTGTATTCCCCAGCGCACTACTCTGGATTATGCCTACACTCAATAGAGCTTCAGGAGGTGTATGTGTTTCTTATTATCGAAGACAGTCCGATCGTTCAGAAGATTTTGCAGCACACGTTGCGACAGCAGGGCATTGAGCCGGTGGTGTTTGCTTCTACCAAAGCCGAAGGAATTGAGCTGTATAACGAACACAAAGACAGCGTGGTCGCCGCACTGGTTGATCTGAACCTTCCTGATGCGCCTGATGGTGAAATGGTCAGTTACCTGCTTGATCAGCGTTTACCGGTTGTTGTTCTTACGGGTAGTGACGATCTGAATCAGCGTAAAGAGCTCCTCAAGAGCGGGGTCGTTGATTACGTTATTAAAGAGAACCGCTTCTCCTATCAGTATGCAGCGCGAATGCTTAACCGACTTGAGCGTAATCGCTCAATTACAGCGCTTGTGGTGGATGACTCTTCCACGATGCGACAGGCTGTAACGTCTTACCTCAGACTCCAGAATTTTCAGGTTGTTGAGGCTCATAATGGGGCTGAGGGACTTGAGAAGTTAGAGTCAGACATCTCTATCAAGCTCATCATTACTGATTATCATATGCCTGAGATGAATGGCTTTGCTTTTCTCCAGCAGGTGAGACATCGCTACGATAAGCGGCCACTGGCCATCATTGGCCTGTCGAGTCAGGAAGACGCGGATATCTCGGTGCAGTTTATTAAAAAGGGCGCGAACGACTTCCTCCAGAAGCCTTTTCAGCAGGAAGAATTCAGCTGTAGGGTGACGAACAATATCGAGGCGCTTGAGCAATTCGTTGCCGTTCAGGAGCAGGCCACTCTGGATTATCTGACAGGCCTCAGAAATCGTCGTTACTTTATCGAAGAAGGGGATGCGCTGGTTAAAAGGCTTCAGGCAGAGGGCAAGCCCTTTACTGTGGCACTAATGGATATCGACAGCTTTAAGGGGATTAATGATGAGTACGGTCACGATGCCGGGGATGCCGTCCTGAAGCAGTTGGCCGGATATCTTCAGCAGACTTTCTTCAGGTTCCATATGGCTCGATATGGTGGCGAAGAGTTTGCACTTATTCTGCCAGGTCTGGATACTGATAAAGCCTATGGACTGTTAGATCAGTTCAGATCTTATGTGGCTGATCAGTTATTTATTCTGCCCGATGATGATTACATCAGGGTGACGGTAAGCACGGGCGTAGCGCCTTTTTCACCTTCCAATAAGAGCATGTTGCATCAATTACTGCTGGATGCGGATGAAGCTCTGTACGCTGCGAAAGAGGGTGGCCGGAACCTGGTTGTGGTTCATGACCCGACCCTCTCTGCAGATTAGGTATCAGACTCCAGCTGAATCAAAAGTAGCACTGACTATCGCCTGAGCTTCTTCAATGATCTGAGCGAGATGCTCCTCACCTTTAAAGCTTTCTGCGTAGATCTTATAGATCTCTTCTGTGCCGGATGGGCGTGCAGCGAACCAGCCGTTCTCTGTGGTGACTTTCAGACCGCCAATCGCCGCACCGTTGCCTGAGGCATGGGTCAGTTTTTCTTTGATCTCTTCACCGGCAAGTTTTTCGGCGGTCACGTCACCGGCACTCAACTTTTTCAGTACGGATTTCTGTGGGCCAGTCGCTGCAGCATCAATACGCTTATAGACGGGTGCTGAGAATTTTTCGGTCAGGGCAATGTAGTGTTCACCCGGATCTTTGCCGGTCACGGCTTTAATTTCAGCGGCTAAGAGTGCGAGGATGATGCCGTCTTTGTCGGTCGACCATACCGTGCCGTCTTTCCGCAGGAAGGAAGCGCCTGCGCTCTCTTCACCGCCAAAACCGAACTTACCTGTGTACAGACCATCAACAAACCATTTAAAGCCCACAGGGACTTCTGAGAGCGTGCGGCCCAGATCAGCTGCTACGCGGTCGATCATGCTGGACGACACCAGTGTTTTACCAATGGCGAGATCCTGTGACCATTGTGGGCGATGGGTATACAGGTAGTTAATCGCTACGGCGAGATAGTGATTAGGATTCATCAAACCAACAGATGGCGTGACAATGCCGTGGCGGTCGTAATCCGGGTCGTTGCCCAGTGCGATGTCGAAATCGTCTTTTAAGTCGATGAGGCCCGCCATTGCGTATGGGCTGGAGCAGTCCATACGGATCTTGCCGTCTTTATCGAGAGTCATAAATGAGAAGGTCGGATCAACGCTTTCATTTACCACTGTGATATCCAGACCGTAGGTCTCGGCTATCACGTCCCAGTAGGCGATACCGGAACCACCGAGTGGGTCCACACCAATCTTAACGCCTGCTTTGGCGATGGCATCCATATCGATCACACTGGCGAGATCATCAACGTACGGTTTGATGTAGTCGTATTCTGTGACCAGGTCAGATGCCCATGCCTGAGCAAAGTCCATGCGAACAATATCTTTACTGCCGCCGTTAATGATGTCGTTGGCGCGGTCCTGAATCTGAGAAGTCACGTCCGTATCAGCAGGGCCACCATTCGGTGGATTATATTTAAAACCACCGTCCTGAGGAGGGTTGTGCGATGGAGTAATCACGACGCCATCGGCCAGCTCTGAGGTTTTATCCTGGTTGTAGGTCAGGATCGCATGAGAGATTACAGGCGTTGGCGTATAGCCGCGACCTTGCTGTATACGAACGCTGATGCCGTTGGCGACCAGAACTTCCACTGCGGTGATAAATGCACACTCGGACAGGGCGTGGGTATCCATACCGATGTAGAGCGGGCCGGTAATATCATTCTGTTGGCGGTATTCAACTAACGCCTGGCAGATCGCGGCGATATGGGTTTCGTTAAAAGAGCCGTTTGCGGCACTGCCACGATGACCAGATGTTCCGAAGCTTACCAATGTGTCGTCAGAGGGCTTGCGGACATAGTAGTCAGCGATTAGGCGGGGGATATTGGCAAGATCAGAAGCGAGGGCTTTCTGGCCGGCTCTTTCGTGTAGGCTCATATAGCGAGTTTCCTTACAAAACGTCTAGTAATGGTGGGTATTGTGCCTTTTGCGTGTGACAGCTTCCAGATAGTTTCGGAAGAATGGCGGATGCATCGGTACTGTTGAACCGGACAGTGGTGATCACTGGGGCATTCGGTTACTCTCAGGCTAACGTTCATTAACGAGACTCTGTTATGTCAGAAGATACTATTTTCGGGAAAATCGCCCGCGGCGAAGCGGATGCCAAGATCGTTTATGAGGACGATCAGTGTCTGGCGTTCCGCGATATGTTCCCAGCGGCACCAATGCATATTCTGGTTATCCCGCGTAAGCCGATCCCGCGTTTATGTGACGCCGAAGAAACGGATGCAGCGCTTCTGGGGCACATGATGCTGGTAGCGAATAAAGTTGCCGAGCAGGAAGGTCTTGGGGATAAATTCCGTTTGGTTATCAATAATGGTGCAGGTGCGGGGCAATCGGTGTTCCACTTGCATATGCATATTATTGGTGGACGTGATCTGTCCTGGCCTCCTGGTTAACGCTGGTTGCGTTGCTGCCACTGTGTTGGACGTTATTTCGAAATACTCATTTAGCGCACTAAACTCCGTTTTCTCAATAACGTCCGGCCTTGTGGCAGCGGCCTCACCGACGCGTTAACTGCACTGTTAGCTGACGCTTTTCAAGCGTCGTAGTGATATCTACCTTCCTAGCTAAAAGTCTGTATGACTACTGAATTTAAAGAACTCCGTGCGCGTCTGCATGACGGGCGAAATCTTGTTGTTGATGACTGGTCGGTGTCTGCGGCTGAGACCTGGGGCATTATCGGGACGAATGGCAGCGGTAAGACGGTGCTGTCGCGCTTGTTTGCCGGCGATGTGCGTCTGAGTCACGGTGAGGTGTCTGGTCTGCCTGAACGCGTCGCGTTTGTGTCGCTTGAGGCGCAGGCAGCGTTGATTGAGCAGGAGCGCCGGGAAGATGAGTCTGATCTGATGGATCAGAAGGATATCGGCACGCTGGTCAGCGAGTTGTTGGCGCCGGTTGGAGAGGTCGCTGACTGGATTCAATTGTTGGGGATGGAGCATATTCTGTCGCAGGGCTTCCGCTCGTTATCGACCGGCGAGAGTCGCAAAGTGATGTTGGTGAATGCGGTGCGGCAGAAGCCTGACTTGTTGATTCTGGATGAGCCGCTTGAAGGTCTGGATGCAAAGAGCCGTGAGGCGCTGGCAGAAGCACTGTTTAAACTTCACGAAAGTGGCCAACGACTGTTATGGGTCGCTAACCGTTTAGATGAGCTGCCAGACTGGCTGACGCATCTGGCGTTTGTTCACGATGCTCGCTTATTAGTTAAAGGCCAACGTGAGTCGGTACTTACCTCGCCTGAAGTCCATTCGTTACTGCATTTTGATAAGCCGTTGTCAGAATTCCCGGAAGCGCCGGTGAAATACGGGTTAAATTTAGATGACCCGCTGGTGCGTCTGGTGAATGGCTCGATAGCCTACGGCGAGCGCACACTATTTTCTGACCTTAACTGGCAGGTTGAGCCGGGGGCACATTGGGCCATTACCGGCCCGAACGGTTGCGGTAAGACCAGTCTGCTGCAGATGATCACAGGCGATAACCCACAGTGCTATCGCAACGAACTGTATCTTTTTGGTATGAAGCGTGGTAGCGGTGAAACCATCTGGGATATCAAAAAGCATATTGGTCTGGTGTCGTCGTCGCTGCAGTGGGAATACCGGGCAACCACGAACGTGCTGACGACGGTGATTTCTGGTTTATACGACAGCATTGGTTTGTATCAGGCGGCGGGGGATGACGACCGGCGTCTCGCGGAGCAGTGGCTGGAGATTATCGGCTTGCGCTATAAAGCCAATCAGAGCCTGCATCACCTGTCGTACGGAGAGCAGCGTCTGGTGCTTATCGCTCGTGCTCTGATCAAGCAACCGCCGCTGCTGATTCTGGATGAGCCTTGCCAGGGATTGGATGACCCAAGCCGAGAAATGGTACTGGCGTTTATCCGTCGCTTATCGGAGCAGAAGACCATTACGCTCCTGTATGTGACTCACCATGCTGCCGAGATTCCGGCGGGGGTAAGTCATCACTTACGGTTAGGGGTTGCTACTAATTGCGGGTTTGAGATTTAAGCCTGGTGCTGTTGTTTCCGTGAGGCGGGTATCTGTGCCATGGATGGCACAGCTAAGCATACAGGGATGTACTTGCTGCGTCCCGACGATGGAAACAGAAGTACGAGGCAATAAAAAAGCACCCGAGGGTGCTTTTTTATTTTCGCTAGCATTAACTGCATCGCGCTGTCTCGGCAACGCAGGTAGCTCCGATCTTAGTAGAGGACGCGGGCGCGAATGGTACCCTCAACTTCTTTGATCTTCTCCAGAGCCAGATCTGACGCATCAGCCGCAACATCGATCACAACGTAGCCAACTTCTTCAACGGTCTGCAGGTACTGACCGCAGATGTTGATGTTGTTGTCGGCGAGAATGCTGTTGATTGCATTCATAACGCCAGGTACGTTTTTGTGGATGTGCAGGATACGGTGAACGTTCGGGTTGGATGGCAGAGCCACCTCTGGGAAGTTCACAGAAGAAGTGGTGGTGCCGTTATCGCTGTACTGAGCCAGCTTCTCACCTACTTCTTTACCGATGTTTTCCTGAGCTTCCATGGTAGAACCACCGACGTGCGGGGTCAGGATCACGTTGTCGAATTCGCGCAGTGGTGAGACAAACTCTTCGCTGTTAGAGCGTGGTTCAACCGGGAATACGTCGATGGCCGCACCCAGGAGTTTGCCGCTGCGTACGGTATCTGCCAACGCATCGATATCAACCACAGTGCCGCGTGACGCGTTCAACAGGATAGAACCCTGTTTCATTTGCTCAAACTGCTCTGGGCCCATCATCCATTTAGTGGAAGGTGTTTCCGGAACGTGCAGAGATACAACGTCAGCAATGTTCAGCAATTCGTTCAGAGTCCCGACCTGCTTAGCATTACCGATTGGCAGTTTCGTTACGACGTCGTAGAAGAATACTTCCATACCCATGCTTTCGGCCATGACCGACAGCTGAGTACCGATCGAACCGTAACCCACGATACCCAGCTTCTTGCCACGGATCTCGTAAGAGTTAACCGCAGACTTGCTCCAGCCGCCGCGATGACATTCGGCATTTTTCGCAGGGACACCGCGCATCAGCATGATGATTTCTGCCAGTGACAGCTCTGCCACGGAGCGGGTGTTAGAATATGGAGCGTTAAATACCGCGATACCACGCTTGGTTGCTGCTTTCAGGTCAACCTGGTTGGTGCCAATACAGAAGCAACCGACGGCAATCAGCTTCTCAGCAGCGTCGAAGATCTCTTCGGTTAGCTGAGTGCGTGAACGAATGCCCACAAAATGAGCGTCTTTGATGGCGGCTTTCAGCTCGTCATCCGGCAGCGAAGTCTTCAAATACTCGATGTTGGTGTAGCCAGCAGCCTGCAGTGTATCGAGAGCAGACTGGTGTACGCCTTCCAACAAGAGGAACTTGATCTTGCTTTTATCCAGGGACGTTTGTGCCATGGTGGTACCTATAGTCAGTAAGTAATAGCTGTCAGGTCCCCTCCGCCTTGCAGCGAGCGGGGCTGGGCGGCTTAAAACCGCTCCGAAAAATAAGGCGCGTATGCTAGCATATACCTTTATTAAAGTGAGCCTCAGAGCATGAATTCAACACGAATATTGCTCAATTCGAGGTGAATATGATTCAAACATCGGGTAACTCCATGACCACGTTGACACAAGACGCTCTGGTTGAGCAGCTTTCAGCCATTGTTGGCGCAGACAAAGTGCGCACTGATGCCGATTCTCTTGAGACCTTTGGTAAGGACTGGACCAAGATCTATCCACCGAAGCCATCTGCAATTGTTTTCCCGAAGACAACGCAGCAAGTCGCTGACATTGTAAAATTTGCAAACGCTCAGAACGTTGCCCTGGTACCATCGGGTGGGCGTACAGGCCTGAGTGCTGGTGCTGTTGCTGCTAACGGCGAGGTTGTGGTTGCCTTTGATTACATGAATCAGATTTCTGATTTCAATGCGACTGACCGTACGGTTAAGTGTGGTGCGGGCGTCATTACAGAGCAGCTGCAGACCTTTGCTGAAGAGCATGATCTGTTCTATCCGGTTGATTTTGCTTCTGCGGGCTCCAGTCAGATTGGTGGAAACATCTCAACGAATGCCGGCGGTATTAAAGTGATCCGCTGGGGTATGACCCGGGACTGGGTTGCTGGTATGACGGTCGTGACGGGGGAGGGCGAGATCCTCGAACTGAATAAAGACCTGATGAAAAACAACACCGGTTACGATATGCGCCAGCTTTTCATCGGTGGTGAAGGTACGCTCGGCTTTGTGACTGAAGCGACCATGCGCCTGACTCGCACACCGAAAAACCTGACCGTGCTGGTGCTTGGTATCCCAGAACTGGACGACGTAATGAAAGTGCTGAGCCAGTTCCAGTCGACTATGGACCTGACCGCATTTGAGTTCTTCTCTGACAAAGCGATGCAGAAAGTACTGGCACGAGGCGATGTGCCTGCTCCGTTTGAAACCAGCACGGATTTCTACGCTCTGATCGAATTTGAAGCTGTGACGGATGCCGACATGGATCAGGCGATGGTGCAGTTCGAAAAATGTATGGAAGAAGGCTGGGTCGTCGATGGTGTGATCAGTCAGAGCGAAACTCAGGCGGCGAACCTGTGGCGTCTGCGTGAAGACATTTCTGAAACAATTTCTGAATGGACGCCGTACAAGAACGACATCTCGGTTGTGGTCTCTAAAGTACCGCCGTTCCTGCGCGACATCGATGAGATCGTAACCCGTGAATACCCAGACTTTGAGATCATCTGGTTTGGTCACATTGGTGACGGTAACCTGCACCTGAATATTCTGAAGCCTGATGACCTGGCGAAAGAAGAATTCTTCGAACGTTGCGGCAAGGTATCGACCTGGGTATTCGAGATCGTGGAAAAGTATCAGGGCTCTGTGTCTGCGGAACACGGCGTAGGTATGACTAAAAAACCGTATCTGGAATACACGCGCTCTGCGGCAGAAATCGCTTATATGCGTGCAGTTAAAAAGGTGTTCGACCCGAATAACATCATGAACCCAGGTAAGTTGATCGACGCCTGAGCGGACGACTGCATAGACACTCAGACAGTAAAAAGCCCGGCAATTGCCGGGCTTTTTTATTTCATAGTGACGGATGCAGGGTCAGAAAAGCTGCTCTGGGATGACGCTGCCTCCCCCTGAACCGCCTTCGTCTTCCTGGTAGGGGATGATGTCTTTCGTTCTGGCATATTCCGTTGGAGCGGACCCAGCCTTGAAGTATTCAAATATGGCATCTTTCTGGCCCGGTGAAGCCAATAGTCCGCTATCCGGATCAATTCGAACAGTGACAATTCCTTCAGGTTGTTCGAAATGTTCTTCCGGAGCGCCATCAAGAGCTTCTCTCATATAATCGACCCAAACCGGGAGCGCGGTGCCCCCACCGGATGCCCAGCGACCCAACGTGGTTGGCTGGTCGAAACCGATCCAGACAGTGGCTACAAGGTCGGGATTAAAGCCGGAAAACCAGGCGTCTTTCTGATCGTTCGTGGTCCCCGTTTTGCCGGCGAGATCGTTTCTGCCCAGCGCCAGCGCTTTTCTACCTGTGCCTCTGCGGACAACATCCCGCATCATACTCACCGTGAGGTAATGGTTCTCTGGCGACATTATGCGCTCTGCATATAGGGTGGGTGCCTCAACCTTGTCTGTTTGTTCGGCGTTAATCTCGGACGTCGGGTTGCTGTGGGCTGTGCCTTCGTTGACAGAGTTGCCGGTTGCATCCTCTTCTGGTGGTGCCATTGCGAGTGTTGGGTTGGCCTCGTAAAGCACTTCGCCCGTATCGGAGATTATGCTTTGCATTACGAAGGGGCTTACCTTGTAGCCACCATTTGCGAAGGCGCTATAGCCCGTCGCCATGTCGAGAGGAGTTACCGCTGATGCGCCTAACGCGAGAGAGAGGTCTTTATTCAGGCGTGCTGGGTTAAAACCAAAATCCTGAATGTAGCGAACCGCGGTGGCCGGTCCCATCTGTTTCAGAATGCGGATCGACACCAGATTCTGAGAGCGGTAAAGAGCCTGCCGCAGGCGGGTCGGCCCGTAAAACTTGCCGCTGTAATTCTCTGGGCGCCAGGTGCTTTCGAGGCTGGCATCTTTGAATACGACAGGTGCATCGTTAATCAGGCTGGCTGTGGTGAAGCCGTTGTCCAGCGCCGCGCTGTAGATAAAGGGTTTAAAAGCGGAGCCTGGCTGGCGCTCGGCCTGAGTCGCCCGGTTAAATTGGTTGTCTGAGTTTGAGAAACCACCGACAAGAGCTTCGATCGCCCCGTTGTGAGGGTTCATAGAAACCAGAGCGCCTTCTGCTTCCGGGACCTGAGCAAGCTTCAACTCAGAGGGCGTTGCTTCGAGCCAGATCAGGTCACCGTTTCTGATAACATCGAGGGCATTCTCGGGAGCATTTCCAACCGAATTGACGCTCAGGTATGGCGCTGCCCAAGTCATTCCTGCAAAAGGTAGCCAGCGTATTTTACCGATACTGTATACCCAGGCACCCTCTTCAGTAGCGTTCATGACGACGGCTGGTTCGATAATACCGAAGTCGCCCAGGTCACGAAGCTTCTCTTCCCATGCTTCAAGGGTCTGCGGCCAGTCTACATCCTTTGCTGGGTCGGCCTGTGCTATCCACTCTTCGAGCTCCGGCGCTTCCGGAACATTCAGGGGGATAACAGCGTAGGAAGTCTGAGTACCGCGGTAACCATGGTCCCGGTCGTACTTCAGAAGGCCTTTCTGTAAGGCAGCGTTGGCAGCACGCTGTCGCGCTGAATTAATGGTGGTGTAGACGCTGTACCCGGACGTGTAGGCTTTGTTGCCGTAACGTCTGATCATTTCCTGACGAATCATCTCGGCAACATAAGGAGCACTGATCTCGGAGGTTGCACCGTGATATCGAGCTGTCGCGGGCTGGCGGATACTCTGTTGGAACTCGGCTTCTGAGATTTTTCCGAGGTTATACATGCGAGCAAGAACGTAGTTACGACGAGAAACAGCCCGTTCTGGGCTGCGTATCGGATTTGCTGCCGAGGGGGCCTGTGGCAAGCCGGCAATCATCGCCAGCTCTGCCAGGTTCAGCTCGGTGATCGACTTACCATAGTAGACCTGAGAGGCGGCCTCGATACCGTATGCGCGTTTACCCAGATAGATTTTGTTTACATAGAGTTCAAGGATTTCCTCTTTGGTCAGCGCCTTCTCAATTTTCAGTGCAAGCAGAATCTCGGTGAACTTCCGGGTAAAGGTCTTTTCGCTACTCAAGTAGTAGTTTTTAGCGACCTGCATGGTGATCGTACTGCCCCCTGACTTCTTCCGGCCGGTGGTCACCAGGTCAAATACCGCTCTTGCGAGGCCTTTCAGGTCTATTCCTGAGTGCTCAAAAAAGCCGTCATCTTCAGAAGCGAGAAGTGCGTCAATGAATTGAGGGGGGATTTCCTGATATGTAATAGGGGTTCGGCGCTTCTCGCCATACTCCGTTATCAGAAGTCCGTCTGCCGTGTAAACGCGCAGAGGGGTTTGAAGATCTACATCTTTCAGTGTTTCTGCATCGGGGAGCGTCGGCGCTAAGTAAAGATAAACACCGGTTATGGCCATGGTCGTTCCGGCTCCGATAGACAAAAACAGCCAGATTGTGAACTTAAGGAGCGGAGTTGCCATATTCATATAAAAAGATCGTTAAATTCCTGAAAAAGCCAGCTATCATGCGGGATGCGGCATTATAAGGGTTTTTTGTTCTTTTCGCAGGATTGTGCTTATAATGGCCGGAATTATATAGGATCTGTGTGAGCTTGCGCGCGCAAGTTCGCGAAACAGAAGGGGATTTTGTCGTGCTGGGCAGCCTGTTTAAGAAGAAGAATAAGGCGCTTCTCGGGGTGGACATAAGTTCAACGTCCGTCAAAGTGCTGGAGTTGAGTCGCCAGGGGGAACGCTATCAGGTAGAAGCCTACGCAACGGTAGCCTTGCCTCCTAATGCCGTTGTTGAACAGGGTATTAACAACGAAGAAGCCGTCGGTGATGCAATTCGTCAGGCGGTAGTTCGCTCGCGTTCTAATGCTAAAAACGTTGCTCTTGCTGTTGCGGGTTCGGCAGTGATTACCAAAACCATCGATATGAGCGCTGGCCTTAGTGACGACGATATGGATTTTCAGATCCGTACTGAAGCCGATCAATATATTCCTTACCCCCTTGAAGAAGTTGCTCTTGACTGGGAAGTGACCGGTCCGAGCGACAAATCTCCTGATATGGTCAGCGTTCTGCTGGCTGCTTGTCGCTCTGAGACTGTTGAACGCAGAAAAGATTCCGTAGAAATCGCTGGTTTTGAAGTCAGTAAAGTAGACGTTGAGGCTTTCTGTACCGAACGCGCTTTCTCCTTGCTCGATGCGCAGCTGGAAGGCGAAGAAATAGAGACGGTAGCAGTAATTGATATCGGCGCCACGATGACAACTCTGAGTGTTATGCACGAAGGTAAGTCGATATATACCCGGGAGCAGCTATTCGGTGGTAGTCAGCTGACAGAGGATATCATGCGTCGCTATGGTTTGAGTGAAGAGGATGCCAATCGAGCCAAGCTCGAGGGTGGCGTACCTGACGACTATGAATCTGAAGTGTTGGGTCCTTTCCGCGAGGCGGTTGTTCAACAAGTGAGTCGCTCACTGCAGTTTTTCTACTCCTCCAGTCAGTTTAACGACGTTGACTATATCGTTCTCGCTGGCGGTACCTCCTCCATTCCTGGGCTGGAAGAACAGGTTCAGTCTGCGCTGGGAACGCCGACAGTCGTCGCCAATCCATTTATCAGCATGACTCTCTCGCAGCGAGTGAATGCTACCTGGCTTGCGAATGATGCGCCTTCGCTCTTAATTGCAGCTGGCCTGGCAATGAGGAGTTTCGACTGATGGCGAATATTAACTTATTACCTTGGCGTGAAGAACTACGCGAAGAACGCAACAAAAATTTCTATGTTGTTATCGGGGTTGTTGTTGCTGTTACGTTGGCTGCAATATTTGCTGTTTACAGCTACTACGATTCCGCTCAAAGCAGTCAGCGCTTGAGAAATAGTTATCTACAGAATGAGATTGCTGCCCTGGACAAGAAAATTCTCGAGATTCGAGAGTTGAAAGAAACGCGCTCGGAACTGATTGAGCGTATGGAGCTGATTCAGGCATTACAGGGAAACAGGCCTGTTATCGTAAGGTTGTTCGATGAGGTGGTTCGGGCGGTGCCTGATGACCTACACCTGACGTCACTCGTTACGAGCGGCAACAGTGTGAAAATATCTGGGGTAGCATCATCCAATAATCGAGTGTCTGCGCTCATGCGTAACTTCGATCAGTCTGAATGGTTCCGGGATCCGGTATTGATGAGCGTTGAGGCCAAGTCGCAGGGCGTAAATGAATTTGAGATGACCGTGACCAGAATTACCCCTAAAGCCGAGGAGGACCCCGATAATGGCTGATAATAAAGCAACAATGGGGTCGATGCTTGAGCAGATTCAAGGGTTCGATCTCAGTGATATTGAATTCGATAAGATTGGCTCCTGGCCACTAATAGGCAAGGTCGCTTTCTGTGCACTGATCGTCCTGGGACTTGCTCTATTCAGTTATTTCTTTTTGATTGATGGTGAAAGGGCCTCGCTTGATCGCCTTGAAAGTCAGGAGCAGCAGTTGAAAAGAGATTTTGAGAACAAAGCCTTCCGGGTTGCTAACCTGAGTGAGTACAAAGCTCAGATGGTTGAAATGGAAAACAGTTTTGGATCTCTTCTGAAGCAGCTTCCGAAGGACACTGAGGTTCCGGGGTTGATAGATGACATCAGCGCGACTGCGTTAAACGCAGGCCTGAATCTTAAGAAGATAGACCCCTCTGATATGGTGAGTTCTGAATTTTATAAAGAGCTCCCGATCAATATCGAGGTCAGTGGTGGGTATCATGAGATGGGTGCGTTCGTCTCGGGCGTCGCTTCCCTTCCCCGTATTGTAACTTTGCATGACTTTAGTATCAGTAAGGGTGATCGTCAGGAGCAGCTGTCTATGAAAATCCTGGCAAAGACCTATCAATACGATGCTGAAAGTAAGGGGCGGTAATATGCATGTTTTAAAATGTGTAATGCTGGGGATAGTAACTCTCGGAACGGTGGGCTGCACTGCCTCTGGTAATACGTCTGATCTGCAGCGATATGTGCAGGATGTTGGCAACCAGCCGAGAGGTCGGGTTGAGCCGATTCCCGAATTTAAGCCCTACGAAGCTTTTAGCTACAGTGCGTCCGCTTTGCGTTCGCCATTTTCCGTGCCAATTATTCCTGAAGATGTAAATCGTCTGAATAGTAACGGCCTGGATATCCGACCTGATCCTGATCGGGTGCGGGAGTATCTGGAACAGTTCGCCATTGATGCTCTCGGTATGGTTGGGACTTTACAGAAACCAGAGGGAGACCTTTGGGCGCTCATCAGAGACGGTGAAGGCGGAGTGGTTAAAGTGCGTAAAGGCGAATACATGGGACGCAATCATGGCCGGGTCGTATCCGTCGAGAGCGACCGCGTGAACTTAATTGAAATTGTACCTGATGGACAGGGTGGCTGGCTTGAGCGGCCAAGAACGTTGGCTCTCAACGGAGCGCCGGGAGAATAATTATGAAAATCATGAACAACATTCGCACTCTTGGTTGCGCTCTATTATGTGTCCCAGCTTTCTGGTCAGTGGGAGCTATGGCGGCGACATTAACCGATCTGAATTTCTCCACAGCTCCTGGAGATGTTACGCAGCTTGAGCTTGTATTTGACTCAGCACCACCAGAGGTCAGTGGTTATACAATTGAGAAACCAGCCAGGATTGCCCTCGATCTGCCAGGAGTTGACAGCGCACTTTCAACTAAACGCCATGATATCGGTAACGGTAATGCCAGAAGCGCTACTGTTGTGGAAGCAAAAGATCGGTCGCGACTGGTGATAAACCTGAATCAGCTGGTGGGTTATACAACCGCGGTGCAGGGCAACCGACTGTTCGTTCGTATCGGTGAGTCGGACGCGAATGAGGAGTTTGCAGGCAATCAGCAAATAACCGCTACTGGTGAAATGGTACAGCCAGGTAGTGATATAAAAATCGTAAACGTTGATTTTCGTCGTGGGAATCAAGGTGAAGGTCAGGTCCAGATTACACTGAGTGACGATAGCGCATCTGCAAATATTCGCCGTGAGGGTGGGAAAATTATCGCAGATATTGATGGGGCATCGCTGCCGGAGGCTTTGAGTCGTCGTCTGGATGTTACCGACTTTGCAACACCGGTGAAGTTTGTTGATGCTAACGTTGAGGCTGGCAGTGCTCGCATTGTTATTGAACCTTTGTCCGCGGATTTCGAATACCTCGCATATCAGACTGATAAGCTTTTATCGATTAACGTATCAGAGCCGCCAGCTGGCGAAGACGCGGTAGCAGAGAAGCAGTTTCCGTTTACTGGTGAGAAATTATCGCTGAATTTCCAGGATATTGAGGTACGTGCAGTGCTGCAGCTGATTGCGGACTTCACTGGCCTCAACCTGGTCGCTTCAGATTCAGTTGGTGGCAACATTACGCTGCGTCTGCAGAATGTGCCATGGGACCAAGCGCTGGACCTTGTGTTGAAAACCAAGGGGCTTGGCCAGCGTCAGATGGGGTCGGTATTACTCATCGCTCCTGCTGAAGAGATCGCAGCCCGTGAAAAAGTTGAGCTGGAAGCTGTACGTCAGGTTGAAGAGCTGGCGCCATTGGTTACAGAGTACATGCAGTTGAAGTATGCGAAAGCTACTGACCTGGCGGAGCTCCTGACTTCAGAACAAGGACTGCTTTCCGAACGTGGAACGGCCGTTGTAGATGGCCGTACCAATACCTTATTAATGAAAGATTCCGCAAAAAATCTTGAAAAGGTACGCGAAGCGCTGCAGATGCTCGATGTGCCGGTGCGTCAGGTGCTTATTGAAGCGCGAATTGTTGTAGCGACTACCAGTGTTGGTGAGGAGCTGGGTGTTCAATGGGGCGGTGCCGGATTCCAGAATAACGGAGATAACTGGACTACTTTCGGCGGAAGTAAGGCGACCCTTGATGAGGGAAATCAGATATTATTTGATCGAGCCACGACTGGCACAACAAGTGAGACAATTGACCTTGAGACTTCGGATGTTGTGAACTTAGGCGTTACGGATACTGCGGCAACGACGTTCGCTATCGGATACCAGACCGCTGACTTCCTTTTGGATTTAGAGCTGTCTGCGATTGAGCGTGAAGGTCGCGCAGAGATTGTATCGCAGCCTCGGGTAATTACGGCAGATGGACAGACGGCATCAATTGAATCAGGCACCGAGATTCCATATCTACAAGCCAGCTCGAGTGGTGCTGCGAACGTAGCGTTCAAGTCTGCGGTACTTCGTCTTGAGGTGACACCACAGATTACACCGGACGACCGCATTATTATGGATCTCTTGATTAACCAGGACTCAGTCGGTGAATTGACGACTGCTGGCCCAGCGATCGATACCAACGCCGTAGAAACTCAGGTACTGGTAGAAAACGGTGAAACCATTGTTCTTGGCGGTATCTTCCGTTCAGAGGAAATTCGCCAGGTTACTAAAACACCATTCTTTGGCGACCTGCCTTTAATCGGTGCTCTGTTCCGTCGCACTAGCGAACAGGAAGAGAAGAGTGAGCTTCTCGTATTTATCACTCCCCGACTGGTTAAGGAAACGCTCTCAGCACGTTGAAAATGACACAGTCTGTATTTCTTATTGGGCCGATGGGTGCTGGAAAAAGCACCATCGGCCGTCTGCTTTCTCAGGAACTTAAATACGAGTTCTTTGACTCAGATAAAGTAATTGAGGAACGTTGCGGCGCCGATATCCCCTGGATCTTTGATAAAGAAGGTGAGGCGGGCTTTCGCGAGCGTGAAGAGTCTGTCATAGATGAACTGACTCAGCAGAAGGGGATCGTACTATCTACGGGTGGTGGTGCTGTGTTACGAAGTGAGAATCGCCAGCACCTCGCCTCGAGAGGAACGGTCATCTATCTATGTACTTCTGTGGATCAGCAGCTGGCCAGAACGGCTCGAGACCGTAACCGCCCGTTACTCCAGACGGCCGACCCTGAGGCAGTATTGCGCAAGCTTTTTGCGGAGCGCGATCCGTTGTATCGCTCTGTCGCCGATATCATTATTGAAACGGATCAGCGCAACCCAAGATGGGTAATTCAGGAACTCAAAAAACGTTTAAAAGGTGAATAATGCAGACCCTTACCGTAGATCTTGGCGATCGTAGTTATCCAATTTACATCGGCCCTGGCCTTCTGCGGAACAAAGAGCTGTACTCTCCCCATGTTAAAGGGCGGCAGGTGCTTATTGTCACCAATGAAACGGTCGCTCCAATCTATCTTGATGATGTGAAGTCGGCGCTGACCGATTATCAGGTCGACACCGTCATTTTGCCGGACGGCGAAAAGTACAAAGATCTCGATACCTTGAATATGATCTTTGATGAGCTCCTCGACAGACGCCATAACAGGACAACTACTCTCGTTGCGTTGGGTGGAGGCGTTATCGGTGATATGACGGGTTTCGCTGCGGCCACTTATCAACGCGGTGTTAATTTTATTCAGGTACCCACGACGCTGCTTTCACAGGTTGATTCGTCAGTAGGCGGTAAGACAGCGGTCAATCACCCTTTGGGCAAGAATATGATCGGTGCTTTCCATCAGCCGCAGGCTGTGATTGCCGATACTGATACGTTGGAAACTCTGCCGCTTCGTGAAATGGCTGCAGGGATGGCAGAGGTGATCAAATATGGCTTGATCTCTGACTCTGAGTTTTATCTCTGGCTACAGGACAATGTAGCAGGCCTGATGTCGGGGGATGATGAGTCACTTGCTGAAGCTATATATCGTTCCTGTGAAAATAAAGCGGATGTCGTTGCTCAGGATGAGCGCGAGGGCGGAATTCGCGCGACACTGAATCTGGGGCACACGTTTGGCCATGCCATAGAAGCGCACCAGGGCTACGGAAAGTGGTTGCATGGTGAGGCGGTCGGTGCGGGTATGATGATGGCAGCTGATCTGAGCAAAAGACTGGGTTACCTGACTGAAAAGGACGAACACGATCTTTTACGTTTGCTGCAGGCGGCGCACCTGCCAGTGAAAGGGCCAAAGGACATGTCTTGTGATGACTACATCAGTCGTATGGCGGTGGATAAAAAAGTTCTTGATGGCGCGTTGAGACTGGTCTTGCTTAAGGGGATTGGACAGGCCTATATTACCTCAGACGTTCCACGTGACCTGCTTGAAGAGACCCTGATGGCTTATGGCGCGGCCCGCTGAAAATAACGACTGGAGGAATTATGGAAACGGATTTTGATCTGGACCTTTCAGGCGTGAATGTGGCGCCCAGTTCCGCCGGTAAAGAGGCATTCTCTATGCACAGCCTTCTTGATTCTCAGAAACGTCATGTTGAACTCCTATCCCACCTGGCGTCCTACAGCGAGCTGCTGGTTGCGGTCACCGGCTTCGAGGGGGCTGGAAAGTCCTTTATTGCCAATAACCTGGCAGCGCAAAGAGAGGCTCCTGATGAAACCTTGTTATTAACAGCAAGCGTTATGTTGGGGATGCCTGCGATACTTTCTTCAATCGCTGCTCATTGGGATATGCCGGCTATTCATGAAGATGGTGCTCAAGCACGTGAGGCCATCCGTAACGAGGCAATAGACAGAAGCGAAGCCGGTGGTAACCTGTTGTTGATTATTGATCAGGCAGATCAGTTAGATGCTGAGACGCTGAATGATATTGCTCATTTTGCGTTGTTGGCGCCTCAGGCGATATCTGTGATTCTGTTCGGCGCACCAGGCTACGAAACTCACTTCAGAAATTCGCCGGCTCAGGCTCCTGTCCATGTATTGGCGGTCGAACCTTTAACCGATTCGGAAATCGCCGCTTTGATGGCAAGTGTTTTCGGTGATGGTGAGGTCTGTCCATTCGGTGATAAGGAATTGGCAGGCATTATGATGGACTCCGGGTGCTTGCCTGGCCCTGCACTACGTCAGGGTGAACGGATACTTTCTTCCTCGACGCGCCCAGCGGCGACGGTATCAGCGGCTGGTTTCCCCCTCCGCAATATCCTTGCTATTGCTGGTGTAGTTACTGCTATCGCAATGGTATTCATATATCAGTGGGGAGCTTCTTCTCAGGATGATGAACTGTCGCCCGAGATTCAGGCTCAGTTGGATTCCGTGAAGGACTTTAATTACCTCAACTCTGACGTTGGTCACCAGGCTGAGGCAGGGGACAGCGAAGGGGTAACGCTTGCCGATAGAGTCGTCGTGGAACCCACGGATGGAGAGGAGGCAGGTGCTGTAAATGAAGAGGCACCAAGCGCCGGCTCAGGTAGCGAAATCGTCAAAGCAAATACAGAAAGTTCTTCTGAAATAGATGCAGTCTCGATGACTGAAGGCGCTGGCTCAGGCACTCCGGCTGTGAGAGCTGAAGCAGCTCAGCCTCAGGCGGCACAAGTAGAAGCCGCAACTGCTCAACCAAAGACTCCGTCTTACACTCCTGACGAACAAGCCTTGTTGGCGCCTGAGTCAGGGTATATCGTGCAACTACTGGGGTCGCACAGCTCCACGGGTGCTGAAACCTTTCGCGATCAGTGGCAGAGTCAGGTCACAGGGACTTTGTATCGATACCAGACAACCTACAAAGGTAAGGACTGGTTTGTGGTGGTGTCGGGTGTCTACTCCAGCCGTGCGGAAGCGAGAGCAGCGGTAAATGCAATGCCATCCTCGCTGCGTAAACAGTCGCCGTGGGTTCGTCCTGTGGGAGATGTACAGAAGGTTATCCGGTAAGTCCTGAGCCTGTTTATCCCGGGTGTGTCAATCCGGGCCTTTCCTCTGTTCATTTGTGGCAACCGCCTCAGATGTGTAGAATGAGCGTCCTTTTGTCTCAAGGCTGCTTATTTCTTGATCGCTTTTCGATTGTAAGCCCTTGATATTTAAACGATTTATTGGTGAGAGCTGTTCTATGAGAACTGGTCTGTATACTCCAGGCGAATTTAAGGATAACTGCGGCTTCGGTCTGCTTGCCCATCTTGAAGGTGAGCCAAGCCACAAACTGCTGCAGACATCTATTGAGTCCCTGACCTGCATGACACACCGTGGCGGTATCGCTGCGGACGGTAAAACCGGCGATGGCTGCGGTCTGCTGATTCAGAAACCAGACTCATTCCTGCGTGCCGTCGCTCAGGAACAAGGCATTGAGTTGCCTGAGCAGTATGCTGTGGGCATGCTGTTTATGGATCTGGACGATGCTGTTTACGAGGAACAGAAGGCGGCTGTTGAAGCGGCTGTTTCAGGCCAGGGCCTTAAGGTTCTGGGCTGGCGCACAGTGCCAACCAGCAATGACTGCCTCGGTCCGATGGCCATTGACTGCCTGCCACGCTTTGAGCAGATCTTCATTGCGCCAGCCGAAACGCTGGACGATACCGACCTGTCGGTAAAACTGTTTTATGCCCGTCGCTTTGCTGAAAAAGCGCTGGAGCAGTACCCTGATTTCTATATTGCCAGCTTCTCCGACCGCGTACTGTCGTACAAAGGTCTGATGATGCCGGTCGATCTGCCGAACTTCTATCTGGACCTCGGCGACGAGCGTCTGGAAACCGCTATCTGTGTTTTCCATCAGCGCTTCTCGACCAATACCATGCCGCGCTGGCCTCTGGCTCAGCCATTCCGCATGCTGGCGCACAACGGTGAGATCAACACCATTCGTGGTAACCGCAACTGGGCGAACGCCCGTGCGAGCAAGTTCGCCAGTGAGCTACTGCCAAACCTCGAAGACATTTCTCCAGTCGTGAATACCACCGGTTCTGACTCTTCCTCCATGGATAACATGCTGGAACTGCTCGCCACTGGCGGTATGAATGTATTCCGTGCGATCCGTATGATGATTCCGCCAGCCTGGCAGAATGTTGAAACTATGGATCCTGATCTGCGTGCTTTCTACGAGTACAACTCCATGCACATGGAGCCGTGGGACGGTCCTGCAGGTCTGGTAATTACTGACGGCCGCTACGCGGTATGTGGTCTGGACCGTAATGGTCTGCGTCCATCCCGTTGGGTAATCACCAAAGATAACTTTATTACTGTTGCGTCAGAAGTGGGCGTATACAACTACAAGCCTGAAGATGTTGTAGCGAAAGGCCGCGTAGGCCCAGGTGACATTCTGGCGATCGATACCAAAGAAGGTAAGCTGCTGCGTACCGACGATATCGATACCATGATGAAAACCTCTCAGCCATACAAACAGTGGCTGAAAGAAAATGCGCTGCGTATCGAAAGCCGCCTGCACCTAGAGAAAGTCGACGGTCAGGAAGCGCTGTCAGGCGACGCACTGAATACCCACCAGAAACTGCACCTTGTAACGCGTGAAGAGCGCGACCAGGTTCTGCGTCCTATGGCCGAAGACGGTCAGGAAGCTACCGGCTCTATGGGTGACGATACTCCAATGGCGGTGCTGTCTCAGCGTGTTCGTCATGTGGCTGACTACTTCCGTCAGATGTTTGCTCAGGTAACTAACCCACCGATTGACCCACTGCGTGAGTCTATCGTGATGTCGCTGGAAACCTGTATCGGCGCAGAGAAAAACGTATTCGAAGAGACGCCAGACCACGCTAACCGCGTAATCCTGACGTCACCAGTACTGTCACCACTGAAGTTTGTTGGTCTGAAAGACACCGGCCGTGATGAATTCCGTCACGTGACTCTGTCGATGGCTTACGACTCAGCGCTGTCTTTGAAAGACGCGATTGTTGCGCTGGCAGACAAAGCTGAAGCGGCGATCCGCAACGGTGATGTGATCCTGATTCTGAGCGACCGTGAAGTCGCTGAAGGCCAGTCGCTTATCCCAGCGCCAATGGCAACCGGTGCGGTACACCACCGCCTGAGCCAGAAAGGCCTGCGTACCAACGGTAATATCGTGGTTGAAACCGGTTCTGCCCGTGACCCGCATCACTTTGCTGTGCTGCTGGGCTTTGGTGCGACCGCTGTTTACCCATGGCTGGCGTACGATATTCTTACTGATCTGCACCGCAGCGGTGAAGTACTGGGCGATCCACTGAAATCTCAGGCGAACTATCGCAAGGCGATCCGCAAGGGCCTGCTGAAAGTCATGTCTAAGATGGGTATCTCCACCATCACCTCATACCGTGGTTCTCAGCTGTTTGAAGCCATTGGTCTGAGTAAAGAAATCGTTGATCTGTGCTTCTGTGGCGTGACCAGCCGTATCGAAGGCGCGAGCTTCACTGACTTTGAAGAAGACCTGATGGTCATCAACAACGTTGCCTGGAAGCCACGTAAGCAGATCGAACAGGGTGGCCTACTGAAGTACGTTCACGGTGGCGAATATCACGCCTATAACCCAGACGTAGTGAAGAACATTCAGGAAGCAGTTCAGACTAACTCGCAAGCGGCCTATGATCGTTTTGCTGAGCTGGTGAACAAGCGTCCGGTGGCTACCATCCGTGACATGCTGACCTTCCGTAAAGATATCCAGTCGATTGATATCTCTGAAGTGGAGCCAGCTGAGAAGATCTTCCCTCGCTTCGATACTGCGGCTATGTCTCTGGGTGCTCTGTCACCAGAAGCGCATGAAGCTCTGGCGATGGCGATGAATGAACTGGGTGGTCGTTCTAACTCGGGTGAAGGCGGCGAAGACCCTCTGCGTTACGGTACTACGCGTAACTCTAAAATTAAGCAGATTGCTTCCGGTCGTTTCGGTGTGACCCCACACTACCTGTCCAGCGCAGAAGTGCTGCAGATTAAGGTAGCTCAGGGCGCGAAGCCGGGCGAAGGTGGCCAGCTGCCGGGTGGTAAAGTTAACCAGCTGATCGCGACTCTGCGTTACTCAGTACCAGGCGTGACTCTGATTTCTCCACCACCGCACCACGATATTTATTCGATCGAAGATCTGGCGCAGCTGATCTACGACCTGAAGCAGGTGAACCCAACCGCACTGGTATCGGTAAAACTGGTATCAGAACCAGGTGTTGGCACGATCGCAGCGGGTGTGGCTAAGGCCTACGCTGACCTGATCACCATCTCTGGTTACGACGGTGGTACCGCAGCGTCTCCGCTGACGTCCATCAAGTACGCTGGTTCTCCATGGGAGCTGGGTCTGTCTGAAGCGCATCAGGCGCTGCGTGGCAATGACCTGCGTGGCAACGTACGCGTTCAGACCGACGGTGGTCTGAAGTCGGGTCTCGACGTGGTGAAAGCGGCGATTCTGGGTGCTGAATCTTTTGGCTTCGGTACGCTGCCAATGGTTGCCGTGGGTTGTAAATACCTGCGTATCTGTCACCTGAACAACTGTGCGACCGGTGTTGCGACGCAGAACGATGATCTGCGTGAGAAGCACTACATCGGTACCAAAGACATGGTCGTGAACTACTTCCGCTTCGTGGCTGAAGAGGTTCGTGGCTGGATGGCGAAAGTCGGTGTTCGCACGATGGAAGAGCTGGTGGGCCGTACGGACCTGCTGGAAGTTCTTGAAGGCAAGACCGAGAAGCAGCGTCATCTGGATCTGTCACCCCTGTTCGGGAGTGATCTGATTCCTGTCGACAAGCCGCACACAGTGAAAGTTGAGCGCAACAAGCCTTATGACGAAGGTCTGTTGGCTGAGCGTATGGTTGAAGAGACCCTGTCTGCGATTGAGAACAAAGCTGGCGGTGAATTCAGCTTCCACATCACCAACTGTGACCGTTCTGTCGGTGCTCGCCTGTCCGGTGAGATCGCCAAACGCCACGGTAACCAGGGCATGGCTGACGCGCCGATCCGCCTGAACCTGACCGGTATTGCCGGCCAGTCGTTCGGTGTCTGGAACGCTGGCGGTCTGGAAATGGTGCTGGAAGGTGATGCTAACGACTATGTCGGTAAGGGCATGACTGGCGGTAAGCTGGTGATCTTCCCACCTAAAGGCTCAGGCTTCGCAACCAATGAAACCTCGATCGTAGGTAACACCTGTCTGTACGGTGCGACCGGCGGTAAGCTGCTGGCGGCTGGCCGTGCAGGTGAGCGTTTCGGTGTGCGTAACTCCGGTGTTCACGCTGTAGTTGAAGGTGCAGGTGACCACTGCTGTGAATACATGACCGGCGGTATGATCTGCGTACTGGGCGAAACTGGTTATAACTTCGGCGCGGGTATGACAGGCGGTTTCGCTTATGTACTCGACCGTGACAACACCTTTGTTGATAAGTACAACCACGAGCTGGTGGATATCCATCGTATCAGCAATGAAGAGACCGAAGCACACCGCAACCACCTGCGTAGTGTTATTCGTGAATTCGTGGAAGAAACCGGAAGCGAATGGGGTCAGCAGATTCTGAATGACTTCGATGGCTTCATCGGTAAATTCTGGCTGGTTAAGCCGAAAGCGGCTGACTTACAACAACTGCTGAACAGTACCCGTGCTCGTCCTGAGTAATTGGTCCGGGACGAGAGAGAGAGGTTCGAGATGACACAACGTCTGAACAATAATTTCCAGTTTGTGGATGTGGGCCGTCAGGACCCATCCAAGAAAGCGATCGACGTTCGTAAGGCGCAGTTCGTTGAAATTTACGAGCCCTTCCAGCAGGAAGAGGTGACCGACCAGGCACACCGTTGTCTGGCCTGTGGTAACCCTTACTGTGAGTGGAAGTGCCCGGTACACAACTACATCCCTAACTGGCTGAAGCTGGCCAGTGAAGGCAACATCATGGAAGCCGTTGAGCTGAGCCATGCAACCAACACGCTGCCAGAAGTGTGTGGTCGTGTGTGCCCACAGGATCGTCTGTGTGAAGGTTCATGTACGCTGAATGATGGTTTTGGTGCCGTGACCATCGGTAATGTTGAGAAATATATCACCGATACCGCCTTCGCGATGGGCTGGCGTCCGGATATGTCGGATGTGAAGCCAACCGGTAAGCGCGTTGCGATTATCGGCGCAGGCCCTGCGGGTCTGGGTGCTGCTGACATTCTGGTGCGCAACGGTGTTACTCCGGTTGTCTTCGATAAGTACCCGGAAATCGGTGGTCTGCTGACCTTCGGTATTCCAGAGTTCAAACTCGAGAAGAGCGTGATGTCTAACCGTCGTGAAGTGTTCGAAGGTATGGGTGTTGAATTCCGCCTGAACACCGAAGTCGGTAAAGACGTTGAGTTCCAGGCGATTATCGACGAGTTCGATGCTGTGTTCCTGGGCATGGGTACCTACAACTACATGAAGGGTGGGTTCCCGGGTGAAGACCTGCCGGGCGTTCATGACGCGCTGGACTTCCTGATCTCTAACGTGAATCGCAATCTGGGCTTCGAAAAAGACGCTGCAGACTTCGTTAGCATGAAGGGAAAGAAAGTGGTTGTTCTGGGTGGTGGTGACACCGCGATGGACTGTAACCGTACTTCTATCCGACAGGGCGCAGACACTGTGACCTGTGCGTACCGTCGTGACGAAGAAAACATGCCAGGTTCTAAGCGCGAAGTAGTCAATGCGCGCGAAGAAGGCGTTAACTTCCTGTTCAACCGTCAGCCTGTTGCCATCGTTGGTGAAGACAAGGTTGAAGGCGTGAAGGTTGTGACTACTAAGATGGGTGAGCCTGACGAGAACGGTCGTCGTCGTCCTGAAGTAGTGGAGGGTTCTGAAGAAATCCTGCCAGCAGATGCTGTACTGGTTGCCTTCGGTTTCCGTCCAAGCCCTGCGCCGTGGTTTAAAGATTTCGGCATCGAACTCAACAGCTGGGACGGTGTGGTTGCACCAGAAGAACAGGAGTTCAAACACCAGACCTCTAACCCGAAAGTATTCGCCGGTGGCGATATGGTTCGCGGTTCAGACCTGGTTGTTACTGCAATCTATGAAGGTCGTCAGGCGGCAGAAGGCATCCTGGACTTCCTGGATGTCTGATCTGAACATCTGATTCGATATCTGCATGACATAGCCGTCGGACGTGACCGACTGCGCCAGAAAACGCGACTTCGGTCGCGTTTTCTTTTTTTGCGCTAGAGCTGGGTTGGCAAGCAAGGTATGCTGGCTTGTGATTTGATATCCCTTTCTGAATACAGACGGAGCTGCACCATGAGTATGTATCGTTTTTATCTAACTGCGTTAATGGCTGGGGTGCTGGCTGCGTGTGGCAGTGGGGACCCGGTAGCACAGAGCTCTTCTGGAAGTGATGACGATGACGGCGGTGATACGCCAACGACAGCCGTTGAGGGGAATACATCATCATTTTACCCGCTTCAGTTCTTCGTCGAGGGGGATGGCTACGTTGACGAAGCTGCATTCGATAGTATCTGGTTCAATCCAGTTATCCGTGGATATGTTATCGCTCCGGTTAATTCTGTTTCCCTGGAACCGCTTGAAGCGCCAGATATTGCCGACTATTCGGTTACCATCAATGAAGAGCCCGTGTCTGTTGAAGAACAGGGGCTGATGATGCAGAAAATAATAGGGCTACCGGTAGCTCTATTTACCACCATTATTATCGATACGAGTGGGAGTACTACTGCAGCAGTAGGTGTTAACCAAACTGCGTTGATCGATGAAGTTAAGGATTTCATAGCGTCTGCTCAGGCGAGCTCTGATGAGACTATCAGTAACCAACTCTTTTACATCATTGCCTATGCAAATGGGGGAAGCGGTGTTGAAGGTCTGTTACCGGGGTTCACATCGAACGCGGCTGACTTGAATTCCGCGCTGGATGCTTTACTTGCAGGAGATGCGTGGGAAGATCGTGGTAGTGGATCGGCAACCTACGAAGCAATTGTGAAAGCTGTTGGCAGTTACTCTGGATCTGGCAGTTCAGAGGCTACGGCGGTCGATCTCTCTAGCGATGGGATTCCGGATCTCCGTGATGGCTATGTCTTCAATGGAACTTATATCGGCGGCGATGCAACGCAGCTGACCGGCATAGCGGTGTCGAATATCGTACTCGTCTCGTCAGGAGAAAATACAGTTCAGGAGACTTTTCAGAAAGCTGATGCGGAAGCAGCGTTGAACTGGCAGTCTCTCTTACAGTTCGTTGAAGCGGAAGGTACTGATATTGTTAATACGTCCAACGGCGAGGAAGAGGAGGCTGCGCAGGAGCAGTCCAGTGTCGAAGCCTCAGGTATGCCCCTCTGGTATGTTGCCGTAACCGGAAGTGGTGAAGAGCCCGATTCTTCTATTGCAGAAATGGCCTCAAGCACGTTCGCTACCAATTCAAAAGCTGAGTTCAACTTTGCTGCGGATGTTATTAATGCTCAGATCAGCAGCTTGAATAACCGCATCAAGCCAGACAATCAGTACCTTGTCAGATATAACCTATTTGAGCGGGATGGTACCCATGACCTGTTGTTCTCGTCAGTTGCTGAGGAAGGTTACACTTATGCTCTAACGACCGAGTTGGACCTGACGGGCTTTGGAGGATATGGACAAGCGCAGCCTGTTGTCGAAATTACGGGGCCTAAAAATAGCTATCTGCCTGAGGGTAACGTAAGCCTTGAGAATGTCAGTACACTCTACCCCGCGACTCGCTGGACTGTAGCGACTTACGAATCAGCAGACTACAGCTGGACTGTCGGAGGGAACCCGCGCTCAGCCAATGCCGATGGCTCAATTACAATTTCGTCAGGAGATATTGGTCAGGCTGTCGTGTTGACCAACGATTCACTCAGCTCTGGAACAACAACAGCCTCATTAACTGTCGTTCAATAATTCTGCTCCTGTCACAAACCCGGCCTCGTGCCGGGTTTTTTGTTATTATCCCTCACCGAAATTTTGATTACCTGCGGAAGTTTTATGTCTGAGCTGAAGAATGATCGTTTCCTGCGTGCCTTATTGCGTGAGCCTGTCGATCGCACTCCTATCTGGATGATGCGGCAGGCAGGGCGCTACTTGCCAGAATACAAGGCGACTCGTGCTCAGGCCGGCGACTTTATGTCTCTGTGCAAGAACGCTGAGTTGGCGTGTGAGGTGACAATTCAGCCGCTGGAGCGCTTTCCGCTGGATGCCGCGATCCTGTTCTCAGATATCCTGACCATTCCTGATGCTATGGGGCTGGGACTGTATTTCGAAACCGGCGAAGGGCCACGCTTTAAAAAGGTCGTTCGTACCGAGCAGGATGTGGCAGACCTTCCTGTTGCCAATACCGAAGCGGATCTGGATTACGTACTGAAAGCGGTCTCGACCATTCGCAGCGAGCTGAATGGCCGTGTGCCCCTGATTGGCTTCTCGGGTAGTCCATGGACGCTGGCGACCTACATGGTAGAGGGGGGATCATCAAAAGACTTCCGTCACGTTAAAGCCATGATGTATGACACGCCAGAGATTATGCACGAGCTGCTGAATAAGCTGGCGCTGTCGGTGATAGATTACCTGAATGGGCAGATCAAAGCGGGTGCTCAGGCAGTTCAGATTTTTGATACCTGGGGTGGCAGCCTGAGTGACGTTGCTTACCGCGAGTTCTCCCTCAAATATATGAAGCAGATTGTTCAGGGGCTTATCCGTGAGCATGAAGGGAAGAAAATCCCTGTGATCCTCTTTACTAAAGGTGGTGGACAGTGGCTTGAGTTGATGGCGGATACAGGTGCCGATGCTCTGGGACTCGACTGGACAACGGACATTGGCAATGCTCGCGGCCGTGTGGGGGATCGGGTTGCCTTACAGGGGAATATGGATCCATCGGTTCTTTATGCATCGCCAGCGACTATTCGCGCAGAAGTGAAGCGTATTCTTGATAGCTATGGCCAGGGTTCTGGGCACGTATTCAACCTTGGGCATGGGATTCATCAGTTCGTTGACCCTGAACATGCGAAGGCGTTCGTTGAGGCCGTTGTTGAGTTAAGTCCTCAGTATCACGGCTGATACCACGGAGATAAAAAGCCCTGTCAGTCGGGGTTTTTTATCGTCTATAGTTAGTGATTCGAGCTGACAATACTTCGCAAATGGCACTTCTGTCTTAAAAGTGCGGAGCTGATACACTTATTGTACAACTGTGAGTGGAGACTCTCTGAATATGAACCTCATCTGGGTTCCTCTTCTGCCCCTACTGGGCTGCCTGGTTTCACTGTTACTCGGGCGCTACCCTCGATCGACAATGGCGCTTGGTGCAGCCATTCTGCCTGCTATTGCGTTAGGTATTGTTGTCTCTCTCGCACCTGAGGTCATGTCAGGCAGTAACCCGGTCGTTACTTATGACTGGGTACCTGCGTTATCCCTGCAGATCAGCTTTATGCTTGACGGGTTGGCCTTGATGTTCACCCTGTTGATTCTCGGGATTGGCCTGCTGGTAATTCTCTACGCCCGCTATTATCTGTCTGAGGCGGATAATGCAGGGCGTTTTTATGCCAGTCTGTTGCTGTTTATGACAGCGATGCTTGGTGTTGTACTCTCCGCAAACCTGATTCAGCTCTGGTTTTTCTGGGAGCTGACCAGCGTCAGTTCATTTATGCTGATCAGTTACTGGTCGCATCGCTCCGACGCCCGCAAGGGCGCCCGTATGGCGATGACGATTACCGGTGCTGGTGGCCTGGCTTTGCTGGCGGGCCTGATTCTTATTGGCGAAGTCGTAGGGAGCTACGACTTGCGTACAGTATTAGCCAGTGGCAGTTTAATAGCAGAGCACAGCCTCTACCCTGTGATTGTCGTACTGGTATTGCTTGGCGCATTTACCAAGTCAGCCCAATTTCCTTTCCATTCCTGGTTGCCACAGGCAATGGCAGCGCCAACGCCAGTCTCCTCGTACCTGCATTCTGCAACCATGGTGAAGGCGGGTATCTTCCTGATGGCTCGTTTCTATCCGGTATTGTCGGATACGCATCTGTGGTTTGCCCTGGTCAGTCTGGTGGGCCTCACGACACTATTGGTCGGCGCGTATACGGCGCTGTTTAAGCACGACCTGAAAGGTCTGCTTGCGTATTCGACCATCAGTCACCTCGGCCTGATCACTCTGTTACTTGGTCTGGATACAGAGCTGGCTTCCATCGCCGCCATGTTTCACGTGATCAATCACGCCGTTTTTAAGGCGTCGTTGTTTATGGCCGCCGGGATTATCGATCACGAGTCCGGTTCGCGTGATATGCGCAAACTCAACGGCCTGTTCCGTTACATGCCCTATACGGCGACCCTCGCTATGGTGGCAGCATCTTCAATGGCGGGTGTACCGCTGTTGAATGGCTTCCTTTCTAAAGAAATGCTATTTGCAGAATCACTACATCAGGAAACCTTTGGTTCTCTTTCATGGTTGATTCCTTTGCTGGTAACAGTGGGTGGGGCTCTGGCCGTTGCTTACTCTCTTCGCTTCGTTCACGACGTCTTTTTCAATGGTGAGCCAATCGGGCTTGAGAAAACACCTCACGAACCACCACGTTACATGCGTGTGCCGGTCGAGATTCTGGTGGTTCTGTGTCTGTTGGTCGGTGTTCTGCCGGATCTGATCGTCGGTGATCTCTTAGTCGCTGTGGGGGCGTCTCTGATGCCTGCCGGGGTGCCTGAGTTCAGCATTTCAATCTGGCATGGATTTAATATCCCGCTGTTGATGAGCTTTCTGGCTGTACTGGGCGGTGTCGCTCTCTATCGCCAGCGCCGACACATGTTTAATTTTCAGGCCCGATTTACTGAAGTTGATCCTAAACTGGCGTTTGAACATATGATCCAGACGCTAGTGGAGCGTGCACGCAGTGTTCAATTGTGGCTCGATAACGGCAGCTTCCAGCGCTATGCCCTCTGGCTGTTATTAATGGCAATCGCTGCGATGAGTGTCCCTATGGTGAACATTCCTCATGCACGCGGAAGCCTGGAGGTAACTGAACTGGATATGGTTGCCTTAGGTGGTGCTCTGCTTATGATTGTTGCCTCTGTGGCGACGGCGATGCTGAGCCATCAACGCCTTCTGGCACTGGTAACGATTTCCGTTGTTGGCTTGGTAGTTTCTGTCGCGTTTGCCTGGTTCTCAGCCCCTGACCTCGCACTGACGCAGCTTTCGGTCGAGGTTGCGACCATTATCCTTTTCTTGCTAGCGCTTTATTTTCTTCCGCAGAAAGTCAGCCTCAATCATTTATCGCCGGGACGCATTGTTCGCGACATGGGTATTGCTACGGCTGCGGGAGCGATAGTGGGAACACTGACCTATGCGATGCTGACGCGTCCGTTTGACAGCATCAGTAGTTTCTTCACCGAAAATGCTAAGACCGGCGGTGGTGGTACTAATGTGGTTAACGTGATTCTGGTCGATTTTCGCGGTTTCGATACCTTCGGTGAAATTACGGTGCTGGCGATAGCGTCCCTTGGCATTTATAAATTGCTGGCGGGGGTTCGCCTGTTTGTTCCTGCCGCTGATATGGATGGTCGCCCATGGTCAAAAGACAGTCACCCGCTGATGTTGATGCAGATTTCTCAGAGCCTGCTGCCACTGGCGCTGCTGGTGTCTGCCTATATTTTCCTGCGTGGACATAACCTACCCGGCGGTGGCTTTATCGCCGGCCTGATTACTGCGATCGCACTGATCCAGCAATACGTAGCGAATGGTGTTGTGTGGATGCGGGATCGCGGCGATCTTAAGTTCCAGTGGTTTATTGTCTGGGGGCTGTTTATTGCCTTCGCTTCAGGTGTCGGAAGCTGGTTATTTGAACGCCCATTCCTGACGTCCTGGTTTGATTATTTCTATCTGCCGTTAGTCGGTAAGTTCGAGTTGGCCAGTGCCATGGCATTTGATCTTGGTGTCTATCTGACAGTAATCGGTGCGACGCTGTCGATTCTTGCCAACCTTGGCAAGCTGACGACAACAGACAGACCAACACGGCCTGGAAGGAGATCCTGATGGAATTGATTTTTGCAGTCACTGTCGGCGTGATGGTGACGTGTTCGGTGTTTCTGATGCTTCGGGGCCACACCTTTGCGGTTGTCATCGGCCTTACCCTGATGTCTTACGCAGTAAATCTGTTTCTGTTCGCTAGTGGTGGGTTGGCCTTGCACGAGCCGGCCATCCTGGCCGACGGGGCAGAATATTCCGACCCTCTGCCTCAGGCCCTGGTGCTTACTGCGATCGTTATTGGTTTTGCTATGACGGCGTTTGCCTTGATTCTGGCAATCCGGGCACGTGCAGATCTTGGTAATGATCAGGTCGATGGACGCGCTTTGCCGGGTGACTCACTGGCCAATAAAGAGCCTCAGGGAAAAATCCGACAGAGCTCAGTCAGCAGTACCGCGAAAAACACCGGAGGTAAATCAAGGTGATGCATTTACCGGCACTTCCTGTGCTTCTGCCATTTTTCGCGGCAATTCTGATTCTGTATCCGTGGTTTAACAAGCGCCTGCATCTTCAGCGCCTGGTGGCTCAGTTTGGTTTACTGATGCTGGTAGCGGTGTCGATGTTGACCTTGTTCAAGACCTTGGCGGACGGCCCAATGGGCTACGCCATGGGTGATTGGGAAGCCCCGTTCGGCATTTACCTGCTCGCGGACCCTCTAGCTGCATTTATGCTGGTGGTTACCTCTGTTCTGGCATTGTGTACGCACCTTTTTGCGTGCGGTGGTGAAGATAAAACAGGGCGCTTTTTCCACCCCCTGTTTATGTTTCAGTTAATGGGCCTGAACGGCGCCTTTCTGACCGCGGATGCATTTAACCTCTTCGTCTTTTTCGAGATTCTCCTCATCGCCTCGTACTCGTTGTTGATACATGGCGGCGGTCGGGAAAGGACCCGAGCAGCTCAGCACTATGTACTCTATAACCTGATAGGGTCAGCCTTCTTCCTGATTGCACTGGCTCTGCTGTACCGAGCCTTCGGTACGCTGAATATCCCGGATATGGCCTCGCGCGCGCCCACGTTGCCAGAAGAAAGCGTTCCCCTGGCTCAGGCCGGTGGGCTTCTACTGATGGTAGTGTTTGGGGTGAAAGCGGCCCTGTTACCGCTGCATTTCTGGTTACCAAGAACCTACAGCACAACCTCAGTGCCGGTAGCGGCCCTGTTCGCCGTTATGACCAAGGTTGGCGTGTATAGCCTCTGGCGTATCCACAGTGTTGTATTTGGTCACGACAGTGGCGAACTGTCTGATCTTGGGGTGGTTCCCCTGGCGTGGCTGTCAGGCTTGACGGTACTTGCCGGAGCCATTGGCGCCCTGGCGAGCCAGACGCTGCGCTGGCTCATTGCTAACCTGATTGTTATTTCCGTTGGTACTCTGCTGATGACGGTCGCCATGGGGACGACTCAATCGGTTGCGGCAGGTCTTTATTATACGTTGCACAGCACGCTGATGAGTGGGGCGTTCTTTCTGGTCGCTGGTTTGATTCTTATGCAGCGTGGTCAGGCGGAAGATAGATTTGTGCGTTCCCGTCCATTTCTGTATCCGGTATTTACCGGCGTTCTGTTTGCTGTAACTGCGATGGCTATGATTGGTTTACCTCCGTTCTCGGGTTTCTTGGGTAAAGTCTTTATCCTGCAGGCCGCTGTCGACAGTGGCGATGCCATCTGGGTTTGGCCGCTCGTTCTTATCTCTGGTCTGGCTGCGCTCATTGCCTTGTCTCGTGCCGGAACTACATTGTTCTGGAGAACCCAGGGTTCTGTTGTTCCAGAAGCTAAGGAGAAGGTGAGCAATGTTCACCTTGTGGCTTCAGGGCTTTTGGTCGCAACGACGCTTGTTCTTGTTATTGGCGGCGGACCACTGACTGAATGGTCTCTGAGGGCTGCTCAGGACCTGCACGCTGGTGTGACGTTGAATTATCTGAACGGAGGGCAGCCATAATGAAGCGATTGCTGCCGATGCCGTGGCACTCAGTCATGCTGATTGCCGTATGGCTTTTATTGAATGGTTTCTCCTACGGGCAGTTAGTGCTGGCGGTGATTTTGGCCTGGCTGATTCCCATACTTACTTATCCGTATGTACGTGGACATGCGCCGGTTAAAAAGCCTTTAGCCATGATGACTTACTCGCTGCGACTCCTCTACGACATCGTGGTGGCGAACGTTGATGTGGCCCGCCGGGTAGTGCTACCCAATCGCTATCTCAAACCGGGCTGGTTAGCCTACCCGTTATCAATGACCGAGCCCTTTCCGGTGACCTTGTTGGCGAGTTCGGTGTCGCTCACTCCGGGAACCGTCAGCGTTGAGTTTTCAGAAGATCGTACGTGCCTTTATATTCACGTACTCCATCTTGAAGACGAAAAAGAACTTCAGGCGTTTATCTTCAAACGTTACGAACAGCCGCTGAAGGAGATATTCGGATGCTGAGTAATGTCATCATGATCTGTACCGGGATGATTGGTCTGGCGATGCTTTTCTGCCTCTGGCGCTTGATAAAGGGGCCAGATATTACTGATCGCATCCTTGCTCTGGACACGCTCTATATCAACAGTATTGCTTTGATTATTCTGCTGGGCCTGTACTACGGGACCGCCCTGTATTTCGAAGGGGCTCTTCTGATCGCTATGCTTGGTTTTGTCAGCACGTCGGCAGTCGCCAAATATCTGTTGCGGGGTGACATCATTGAATAACCTGGCTGTATATAGCGATTATTTTGTTGCCGCACTTCTGATTGGTGGTGCGTTATTTATGCTTGTAGGCTCCTGGGGGCTGGCAAAGCTGCCTGACTTCTATACTCGGCTCCATGCGCCAACAAAAGCCTCGACGCTGGGTATGGGGGCTACTCTGCTTGGTTCACTTGTTTGGTTTAGCGTTCAGGAAGAGAGTCTGCACATCCATGAGTTAGTGATCAGTATTTTCTTATTTCTGACCGCGCCTGTGTCTGCGTACATGATGGGCAAAGCAGCGATTCATCGCCGTCGCCCAATGGCAGAGGGCACTCGTAATGCAGAAGAAGCGGAACGAGCTGCTGAAAGAAAAGGCATTAACGACCGGGACGACTGAGCCCGGATGGCTTAGTCCGGATGACAGGATCGTCTTACAGGCGTTCGATAGCTTCCTGAAGTTTATCAACGCCGATCACTTCCATCCCGTCAACAGGCTGTTTCGGTACGTTCGCTTTCGGAACAATTGCCCTGGTAAAGCCATGCTTCGCCGCTTCTTTTATCCGCTCCTGACCTGAGGGTACCGGGCGAATTTCTCCGGATAAGCCTACTTCTCCGAAGACAATCAGTCCTTGCTCAAGAGGTTGATTGCGGAAGCTGGACAGGGCAGCAAGTAAGAGCGCCAGGTCGGCCCCGGTTTCATTTACCTTTACGCCACCGACGACATTGATATACACATCCTGATCACCAAGGTGGATACCGCCATGGCGATGTAATGCTGCGAGCAGCAGGTTAAGACGATTCTGATCCAGACCAACCGCGACCCGCTTTGGATGTCCGAAATGACTGTCGTCGACCAATGCCTGAATTTCAACAAGCAGTGGGCGTGTGCCTTCCCAGATCACCATCACGACACTGCCAGCAGCAGGTTCATCGCCGCGACTTAGAAAAATCGAGCTTGGGTTTTTAACCTCTTTCAGGCCGCGCTCGAGCATAGCGAAGACGCCCAGCTCATTGATAGCACCGAACCGGTTTTTGATACCGCGCAGTACGCGATAGCGGCTATCGCCTGAGCCCTCGAGCATGATCGAGCAGTCGATCATATGCTCAAGAACCTTCGGGCCCGCCAGAGAGCCATCTTTCGTCACATGCCCGACGAGAAACAGAACCGTTCCCGTCTGTTTCGCAAAACGGGTCAGATACGCTGCGCTCTCGCGTACTTGAGAAACACTGCCCGGCGCAGACTCTATGCCATCCACATGCATGACCTGAATAGAATCGATCACGACGATACGAGGCTTATGCTGCTGCAGCACATTAGTCAGTCGCTCAACGTTGGTTTCACTCAGCATCTGTAACTGATCAGTCGGCAACCCAAGCCGGTTTGCGCGCAGCGCCACCTGTTGCAGACTTTCTTCACCAGTCACGTAGATGGCTGGCATCTGTGTCGCCAGATAACACAAAGTCTGAAGCAACAGCGTTGATTTACCTGCACCCGGGTGACCACCAATAAGAATGGCGGAGCCTGGCACAAGGCCACCACCTAACACCCGATCGAACTCCTGCATGCCGGAACTGAATCTTGGCAGTTCGGCGAGATCGACGTCGGCGAGTTTAATAACATCACTGGCACCGGCATCGCCGGCATAGCCACTGAATCGGGTATCCCGAGCTGCGGTCTTTGCTGAAGATACGACAAATTCCTGCAGAGTATTCCACTGTCCGCAACCGGCACACTGGCCTTGCCATTTGCTGTGATCTGCGCCGCATTCAGTGCAGACGTAGGCGGTTTTCTTTTTGGCCATATAACGTTCGATCTGATACTGATTTGAAGATTATGCAGAAGTGTACCGTTTATCTTCAGGCGGCACGATAGGTCGGTGCTGGAGTGTGGATAGGACCAACAGGCTGTCGCTAACAGCAGGGTTCGATGGCACGCCGTAAATACGTCCCTGTAGGCTCGTGCACAGCATCCATGCTGTGCACGGCCCTCGCCACCTGCTATTACCGACTTCCTTCGCGACTACCGCTGAATTGCAGATGTTAAAAGTTCTACCAGGGTGTGTTGATTGATATGATGTCGCTTTATTTTTGATGGCCCAATGAAATCCGGGCTGTTCGGAGGTTTCGTGTCATTCGGTCAGTTTATTGCGTTAGCATCTTTCGTTCTCTCCATGGGCACGATTGCAGTCACTTACTTTGTTGGGACGTCAGCCGGTACGGCAGAATTATGTAATCCATTTTTTGATGGCTGTACTGATATTACCCATACAGGTATGAAAGGCGATGCAGGCTTTATTTTTCGTGGAGGAATGATTGCGGCCTGTGCATTCTTTGTTGTCTGGTGGCAGGTATACCGTGTCTGGTTAAGCCCGTATTCCGGGCGTATCGCGCTGAATGCAATGCAGTTTTTCGGAGTTCTGGCTGCCATTGGTCTGTTGGCTGGTACCGCGGTGTTGCTGCCAGAAAAATCAGATACCCGCTGGGGAGTGCACGTGCGTGGCGCCAATCTGTTTTTTCAGGGAATGTTGATTGCTCTGACCACAGCCTACGTTCTGACATTTAAGGCAAGAAAACAGGGGTTGGTTGTCCCTAGCTTTGCGGTGAAAACAGCAGTAATGGGAATTCTGTGGTTTATGTTTATTGCCTTTGCCGGAGTCACCGTTGGAATCGAGATGAGTCACGGTAAGCGCATCATTGAATGGTGGGCGACCCTGTTTATCGGGATCTATTTCTTATCTTCATACTGGGACTGGAAAGGCATCCGTCTCGTTAGCGAAAGTCACCCCACACATACTGAAGAACGCTGAGAGCCGTCAGCGCCGCGGTCTCGGTACGCAATATACGAGGCCCCAATAGCAAACCATCAAATCCTGACTCCTGGCATTGAGTCACTTCGATGTCAGAGAAACCACCTTCAGGGCCTACCAGAAGCGCAATGCTTTCTGGAGACTGATCGGATACGAGAGGCTTCTGGTTATGAGGGTGGAGCAGCAATTTTCTGTCGGCTTCTATTCCTGAACTCCAGTCACTCAGCGACTTTGGTGGATGAATTGCCGGGACGGTATTTCTCCCGCTCTGTTCGCAGGCTGAGATGGCTACCTTCTGCCAGTGCTCGAGCTTTTTTTCCATCCGGTCGCCTTTCAGGCGTACATCACAGCGTTCACTGGTCAGGGGAGTAATGTCGGTGACACCCAGCTCGGTCGCTTTTTGGATAGTGAAGTCCATCCGGTCGCCTTTTGAAATCACCTGGCCCAGATGTATCTGCAGTGTCAGTGGTGCATCCTGACGAGTCGCATGAATGACAGATGCCGATGCCGATTTTTTGCTCTCGATGATGAGCTGTGCCTGATATTCAGAACCGTCGCCATTGAATAGCCGTACATCGTCACCCTCTTTCATACGTAAAACGCGTACCAGGTGCGTCACTGCCTGATCATCCAGTGCGATGGTTGTATTGTCAGCGAGTGGCTCGGGAGTATAGATGCGAGGGCCAGACATCATGCGCTCTCATTAGAGTAAAAGTGAATGAAATAAAGCGCATGATAGCAGAGGGTAGGCCTTTTTTACTGTAGGAAAAAAGGCCTGGTGGAATGAGGTTCAGCAAGCAGCGTCGTTCTGAGCTTCGCGCTCAGAGCGCAGACGACGTGACTGTAGCTGGAACAGGTGGTGAATCAGAATTTCCTGCTCCGCTTCTCTCAGGCCTTCGAAGTCAACGCGTACAAGATAGGGGGTGGCAGGATCTGCTGTATGCTCCACACCGACAATCGTCCCCATGAGAGTCACGGGAATGTTGGACGGTTTCAGCTGCATCTGCAGCCGTAGATTGTCGCTCTCACTGAGCGGTTCTGTGGAGTGGAACGCCATGCCGCAGGCGCTCAGATTCACCCGCGTACGCACTTCGGTCTGCGAGAGTTCTGGTTTCGCATCCGGCCCCACCGGGGAGTTCAGCAGGTTGACCTTTTGGTTCAGCAGCTCAAACAAGCGAGCAACAGTGGGGTTCTGTGCCTGTACCTGGTGAAGGACGCCAGCGATGTCGCGCTCCAGCTCTGCCAACTCATTGATATGATCCTGATGGCGGGCCTTCCAGCGTTGCACCTCTTCTTGTGAGATGGCTTCAAAGTCCAGAATGACCTCATCATCCAGGCGGAAATAACGGCGTCTTTCTTCCATTGTTCCAGTTTCCATTGTCTCTCTCCCGATCAGAATATTTCGTTGGGATTTAATTCAAAATCTTCCGGGCGGGCTGTCGCCGCGTCGTCAATCTCCTGTTGCGTCGGAGTGATTTCCGGTTGATCGTCATCATCAAATTCATGCGTACGCAGAATTACAATCTCCACGCGCCGGTTGCGTGCGCGGGAAGCGTCATCAATATTAGGCACCAGTGGCTTTTTATCTGCGTGACCCACCACCTGGAACCGGTCCGAGTTCATTTCGGGAGCAATAAACAATTCCTGTGCAAATGAGACGGCACGGGCAGTTGATAGTCCCCAGTTCGAACGGAACGGGCCGCCCGCGAGCGGAATATCATCGGTGTGCCCTTCCACAGATATCTTGCCCGGAATATCAACGAGCACTTCCCGGATTTTGTCGATCACTGGTAAGAAGCGATCCTCGATATAGTCAGAACCTGAACGGAAAGCGCCTCTCTGCTGAATGCGGATAATGATTTTCTTACCTACGGTTTCAATTTCGACCTGACCCTGTGCGATTTCATTTTCAAGCTGAGCAGCCATTTCAACGGCCATCTCTTCGCTCTTTTTATTTTCGATGTCCTCGCGTGGCACGACGACTTCACGCGTTTGCATACCGCGGTCGCCCTGACGCTCCTCCTGCTGTGTCACTTCATCCTGACACAGCACTTCGAGTGAACTTTTGGTGATGTCGCTGGTTTTTTGCCGGACTTCATTAATCGGTGTCGGTTCAGGAATCGACGGACTGAAGTGCCGGGCAATCACACTGGTCCCCTTGGGCGGATCGCTGGCATTAACAACCGTCTGCACACCGAAGGCATCCCTGAGTTCACCGGCCAGACGCTTGAACTTTCGTGCATCCATTTCTGAGAACGACAGCAGGAGTACGAAAAAGCACATCAGCAGCGACATCAGGTCGGCAAAGGTCATTACCCAGCCGGGTATCCCATCGGGACAGGGTGGACATTCGTCTTCTTCTTCAGCCATGACTTACTACTCGCTCGCCGCTACGCGTTTGCCTTCCTGGATGTAGGCTTGCAACATGGATTCAATAACACGGGGGTTCTGACCGTTCTGGATTGCCAGCAGTGCGTCGATGATCATCGACTTCAGGCGATCTTCTTCGTCTTTACGCAAGGTCAGCTTGTCGGCCATAGGGAGTGACAACATGGTCGCCACCATGGCGCCGTAAAGCGTGGTGAGGAGTGCAACCGCCATCGCGGGGCCGATGGCCTTCGGGTCGTCCATGTTGGCCAGCATAGCAACCAGGCCAATGAGAGTACCGATCATCCCCATCGCGGGAGCAACGTCGCCAAGCGATTTAAAAATGCTGATACCTGTGTCGTGGCGAGCGCTGGCGAGTTTCATTTCTTTGCTGAGAAGGGTTTTTACAACATCCGGGTCGTGGCCATCGACCAGCAGCTGAATACCTTTACTCAGGAACTCATCACTGACCTCTTTCCCCTCAAGAGACAAAAGGCCGCCTTTACGGGCTAGGCCGGCAAGTTCGACGATTTCGCCGATCAGGTCTTCCGGTTTGATCAACTTGAAGGAAAATGCTTTGCCCGCGACTTTGGCTGCGGCGAGAAACTGGCCCAGCTCAAATTTCATCATTACAGCAAACAGACTTCCGACAATAACAATCAGCAGCGACGGCACGTTAACAAACATGGTGATATCGCCACCGAGAATCATGGCGAAAATTACGATACCGAACGCGCCGACGAGGCCTACTAATGACGCGAGATCCACACTCACTCCTTTCCATACTGAGGTAGCTTCTGTAACAGAGTTTAGACGCTTCCTGCGGTTCTTCCTGTCATCTGACAAAAAAAGCCTGTGTTGACCCGCTCATGCCTTGGGTTTAGTGTTCGAGCCTTACGACAGGAGTAACTATGTCTGATAAATCCTCTTCCTTCGGTTTCGAGTCAGCCTTATCGGAACTCGAAGCTCTGGTCACCCGCATGGAAAGTGGCGAATTGACCCTTGAAGACAGCCTGGAAGCATTTGAAAAAGGCATCGGCCTCACTCGTCAGTGCCAGCAGGCTCTGGCGGCAGCAGAGCAGCGTGTACAGCTACTGATGGAACGGAATGGCCAGAGTGACGCTCAGCCCTTTCAGAGCGGAGACGCCAGCGAATGAATTTGCAACCTTTGCAGGCCAGAGTCGCTGAGCTGGCAGAAGCCAGACTTGCAGAGCTTGGAATTGCAGATCAGCGTCTCGCAGACGCAATGCACTATGGCCTGATGAATGGTGGTAAGCGCCTGCGGCCTTATCTTGTGTACGCGACCATGGATGCTCTTAATGCCGAGCATGCAGTGGCAGATTGCGCCGCCGTCGCGCTTGAAATGATTCATAGCTACAGCCTGGTTCATGATGACCTGCCTGCGATGGACGATGATGATCTGCGTCGCGGTAAGCCAACTTGCCATATAGCCTTTGATGAAGCGACGGCGATCCTTGCCGGAGACGCACTTCTCAATGGCGCCTACGAAGTATTAGCCTCTGCGAAAGAGTTGTCAGAAAAGCAGCGCCTGCAGCTGGTGCAGGTGCTCGGTCGTGCTGCTGGCAGCGCGGGTATGGTGGGCGGCCAGGCGATTGATATTAACAACGTCGGCAAGTCGATGACCGTTGAACAGCTCGAACATATGCACTTGCATAAAACCGGAGCGCTGATCAGAGCGGCCGTGCAAATGGGCGCCATCTGTGCAGCTAAGAATACCGATACCTCAATCACCGAAGCCCTTGATAAATATGCGAAAGCCGTTGGCCTGGCCTTTCAGGTACAGGATGACATCCTCGATATCGAGGGCGATACCGCGGTATTGGGAAAACAGCAGGGCGCAGATGAGGCGTTGAAAAAACCAACGTATCCGTCACTGCTTGGGCTTGAAGGCGCCCGTACGCGTGCGAAAGTCCTTGTCGATGAAGCGATTCAGGCACTCGCAGGCTTGCCCGGTGATACCTCTACACTCGAGTCGCTGGCCCGCTACATTATCGAGCGCGATCACTGATACCTCTGTGACAGCGACAGAGCTCACCTGTCCGTATTGGCGGGCAGGGGAGTTTTAACTACTCATCTTGTCTCTCAGCCGGTAGAATGCACCCCTTTAGTTTTCCGGCGCTGCCGGTGCACTTTTTCTACCGGAAGCAGTTCCTTCAGATGTTTACAGAGATTCCCAAACACAGACCAGAGACGCCACTGCTGGATCAGATTGAATCCCCAGCGGACCTGCGCGAGCTGAGCCCTGCTCAGTTACAGCCTCTGTGTCGTGAGCTGCGTGAATATCTCATTTATAGCGTTGGGCAGTCGGGTGGCCATTTTGGTGCCGGTCTGGGCGTTGTTGAACTGACGGTAGCTCTGCATCACGTTTTTGATACCCCAGACGATCGCATTGTGTGGGATGTTGGCCATCAGGCGTATCCACATAAAATTCTGACAGGCCGGCGCGAGCAGTTGCCGAAGATCCGTTCTGCCGAAGGCCCGGCTGCGTTTCCGCTGCGTACCGAAAGTGAGTACGACACCTTTGGCGTTGGTCACTCCAGTACCTCGATCAGTGCGGCTTTGGGGATGGCGCTTGGTTTCCGTCAGCGTGGCCTTCCGAACAAAAGTGTTGCTGTGATTGGTGATGGCGCCATGAGCGCCGGTATGGCCTTTGAGGCTCTCAACCATGCCGGGCACGAAAAAGCCGATATGCTGGTTATTCTTAACGACAATGACATGTCGATCTCGAATAACGTCGGTGCACTGAACAAATACTTCACCCGTATCTGGTCGAGCCAGACTTACTCCGCTATGCGTGAAGGCAGCAAACGTGTTCTTGAGAATATTCCGGCCGCCTGGGAATTTGCGAAGCGTACTGAAGAGCACATGAAAGGCATGGTAGCTCCGGGTACTTTGTTCGAAGAGCTGGGCTTTAATTACTACGGCCCGGTCGATGGCCACGACCTGAACGAGCTGGTGGCAACACTCGCTAGTCTGAAGAAACTCAAAGGTCCGCGCTTCCTGCACATCGTGACTCAGAAAGGCAAAGGCTTTACCCCTGCGGAAGAAGAGCCGATTCGCTACCACGCGCTGAAGGCCCAGAAAGGCGGGCCGGCAAAGGCATCGAAACCGAGTTATTCCAACGTATTTGGTCGCTGGTTGTGTGATGTTGCAGCTCAGGACGAGCGCCTCGTGGGTATTACGCCAGCGATGCGTGAAGGTTCAGACCTCATTCGTTTCTCACAGGAATTTCCCGATCGTTATTTCGATGTCGCCATTGCCGAGCAGCATGCTGTGACTCTGGCTGCGGGTATGGCCTGTGAACAGGTGAAGCCTGTCGTGGCTATCTATTCGACCTTCCTGCAGCGTGCATATGATCAGTTGATTCATGACGTTGCTCTCCAGGATCTCGATGTCTTATTCGCCATTGACCGCGCGGGGCTGGTCGGTGAAGACGGCCCAACGCACCATGGTGCATATGACCTTAGTTACCTTCGCTGTATTCCTAAGATGGTCATCATGACGCCGTCCGATGAAAATGAATGCCGACAGATGCTGAACACCGGTTATCTGCACGAAGGCCCGGCCGCTGTTCGCTATCCACGAGGTTCTGGCACAGGGGCTGCCATTGATCCGTCACTTGAAGTCTTGCCTCTGGGGAAAGGCGTTATTCGTCGCGCATCCCAAAGCAAAAAGGTCGCTATCCTGGCGTTTGGTGCTCCGTTAGCCGCTGCGCTGAAAGCAGCAGATGTCGTTGATGCTACCGTTGCAGATATGCGTTTTGTGAAGCCAATGGACGATGCGCTGGTGGCCGAACTGGCAGAAACGCACGACCTCTTAGTGACTGTTGAAGAGAACGCCCGAATGGGTGGCGCAGGTTCTGCTGTACTCGAGTCGCTGGCTCAACAGGGGCTCAAGTCGGTTGTTGAGGTGCTTGGTATTCCGGATACCTACATTGAGCACGATTCACCGACCCAGCAGCATGTTGTGGCAGGTATCGATGAGTCATCTATCCTGGCCGCTATTCGTCGCCACTTCCCTCAGGACTGATTATGATCAGGGTGTGCGCGCCCTAAGTGTCTGATTAGTCACTCATTATTTGCCCCTGTCGCCGAGCGCTTCACATAGAAGCTGCTTAACTGAATTAAGGTTCAGTTCCGGAGGGGCTCATGCCGCTGCGACGCCAGTTTACCGCTATTTCTGCACTGATAATCGTGACCTTGTGTGGCTACGCTGTTTCCGCATTGTTTGGTCCTTTATCTCCGATAGCGAGTGCGGCACTGGTGCTCTTCTCCGCGTTGGTTATCTGGCGAGTGTCTGCCTGGTGTCGCAAACGAGCCGAGGCGCGGATAGAAATTCAGGCCCTCTCGGCTGAGCGCCTTGCCACGTTAGGCGAGGCCGCGGCTGGTATCGGTCACGAAATCAACAATCCACTCGCCTACATCCACAGCAATCTGCATGGTCTGAATGAAGATATTGAGGCCTATAACGCTTTCATCAGTGTTCTTGATTCAGCTTCCGACCATCTTGAAATACGTAACCCGTTTTACCAGAAGGCATTGTCTGCCTATCACAATCTCGATGTTGCTGAGGTGTGTAAGGGCGCGCCGGAGCGCCTGAAAGATTGCCTTGAAGGCATCGCCCACATCGAACGTATCGTGGCTGACATGCAGACGCTGAGCCGTCGCGGTGACGCCAGTATGCAGGTTGCTGATATCAATACAGATCTGCAGGCGGTCTTTAACATTATTCGCAGCAGGCTACCTGCGAATGTAAATCTTGAGCTGGATCTGATTACCCCTCCACTGATGCTATGTCACCCGTCACGCTTCGCACAGGTGATCATGAATATGATGATTAATGCATTGCATGCTATTGGAGAGGAGACGGGTACCGTCAGTGTCCGTCAGTACCATCGCGGGGATATCTTCTATACTGAAATTTCAGACAGCGGGTGCGGAATGTCCCCGGAAGTGCAGGCCCATATATTTGAGCCATTTTTCACGACCCGCGCAGAAGGTAAAGGCACGGGCATCGGTCTGGCCTTGTGCTACAAATTAATAGAAGAGCATCAGGGGACTATCTCAGTAGATAGTCGCGAGGGTGAAGGCACCCGTTTCACTCTGGCGCTACCCGTTCGCAATGGAGAGAAAGACCATGTCAATTGAAACCACAGGCCGGGAGAAAAGTGGCCGGTTACTGCTGGTCGATGATGAGCAGGGGGTACTGCAGGCGTTAAAGCGTCTGTTCTACCGTCATTACGATGTCGTGCTGGCAAATGGCGGTGAAGAAGCACTCAGCATTCTCGAAACTGATTCCTTCGATATGATTATTTCGGACATGCGTATGCCTGGTATGTCCGGCGCTGAGCTGCTGAAGTCCTGCTTTGAACAATATCCGGCCATGATCCGGGTTCTGCTTACCGGGTATTCTGATCTGGATTCAGCCATTAAGGCGGTAAATGAAGGCAACATCTATCGTTATATCTCTAAGCCCTGGGACAATGATCAGCTCAGGGATATGGTCGCGGAAGCGCTTGAATCAAAAGAGCTGAAGTCAGCGAACCAACGTCTGAGCGCGCACATCGTCGAGCAGAATGACGAGCTGGCGCGTCTCAATCGTGAGCTTCAGGCGAAATATGAAGCCTCTTCAGATGCGGTGGGTGAAGCGGAAGCAAAGCTACAGGATGCCTACAAAACACTGCGCCACGAGTTTGATGCCATGGTGCATATTCTTGTGGGCAGCATGGAAGATCGCTTGGGTATGGAAAAAGGCTCGACCGAAAGATTCGCTGAACTGGTTCGTTCATTCGCAAAAAATGCGGGTTTGGATGAAGCTCAGATTAATGACACCTACTACGCAGCATTGCTAAAAAATCTCGGTAAAATGTCATTGTCAGATTCGGTTCTGAATAAAGCGATTCCGCAGATGAGTAACGCTGAAAAGCAGGAATACGCGCGCTTTACCATCAACGGCCAGACCTCACTGATGCTGCTTGAGCCGCTGCAGAATGCCGCCAACATTATTCGCTCGCACATGGAGCTTTATAACGGTAAAGGTTTTCCCGATCGTCTGGCAGGGGATGCCATTCCCAAGTCATCACGGATTCTGCGCATCGTTTGCGACTATGCAGAGCTACAGCGCGAAAGTAACTTTTTGGGAGAACCTCTCAGCGAGAAGGATGCACGGGTATATCTTCTGAAACTTGCCGGCCAACGCTATGACCGCGAGCTGGTGGATGTCTTTGCTGAAACACTGGAAACCTACGATGGTGGCGCTATCTCCAGTATGGAGCGTCTGAATATCGCGGATGTTAAAGAAGGCATGATTCTCGCGGGCAATCTGGTCAGCCCCGGCGGTGCGGTACTGCTTTCAACAGGTACTCAGCTGACTGAGCGGCATGTTGCCAAACTTCAGGCACTGATGCGTCAGTTCGAGGGGCACGAAATATTTGTGCATGTGAGGAAACCGCCGCAGGATGAAGACTAGCCTGCGGCGCAGATGATTAAGCTTCCGGCTCGTCGTCCTGATGAGTCGACAGGTAATGCCCAAGCTTGCTGGCTTTTGTGTTCAGATAGCCATTGTTGTGCGGATTACGGCCAACTTCAATGGCAACCCGCTCTTTGATCGTGACACCAGCATCACCCAGAGCTTTCACTTTACGCGGATTGTTGGTCATCAGGCGAATGGAGGTAATACCCAGATGCTCCAGCATCGGCTGGCACATGCCGTAATTGCGCATGTCAGCGCCGAAACCAAGTTGCTCGTTCGCTTCTACGGTATCCGCACCCTGGTCCTGCAGATTATAAGCTTTCACTTTGTTCAGAAGCCCGATACCACGACCTTCCTGTCGCAGATACAGAACAACGCCACGTCCGGCCTCAGACACGGAGCGGAGTGCTTCTTCCAGTTGGTAACCGCAGTCACAGCGCATGCTGAAAAGCGCGTCACCCGTCAGGCACTCGGAATGCGCGCGTAACAGAACCGGCTCGCCGTCATCCAGCGTGCCCATGGTCAGTGCAATATGTTCTTTCCCTGTTTCTGCTTCCTCAAAACCATGCATGGTAAACACACCGAAGGGTGTTGGCAGCTTACATGAGGCGACGAAATTGATGTTCAAGGGGCTTACCCTCTGAGTAAAACAGGGCGCGTATTCTATCAGCAGGTACTCTTATTGCCTAATCTATGAGCGGAACAGGGTGTTTCTTTGCGTAACCCCGGTTGACGACACGGCCGTAGTAGCCGCTAATAGGCGTCAGGTGGCGTTTCCTTTGCCAGCCTGTTATTCAGGAAGAGTATGACACTACATAAGACCACATTTTTTACCCTGTTGTTTGCGCCGTTAAGTGTGTGGGCCGCAGTCGACCGGACTGCAGTTGTATCTCTGCTGGAGCGTGAGTGGGGCGAGCTTCAGTCAGTGATAGCTGGCGTTCTGGGAGCCTGGACACTGTTACTACAAGGCATGCCGAGTGGCGAAGAAATCAGCATCATCGCACGGACGGGCCTCCCTCTCCTGCTGCTGCTGCCTCTGCGATCGCTGTCGCGCTGGTTTGCTGCCTGGCTCACCGGATACCTCCGCGGGCTGCATAATCAACTGGTATCGGGCGACATAAAACACAAGGGGCTGCGCGCACTGACCCGGTTTGTTACCAGTATCACGCCGTTGGTACCCTGGTTGCTACTTCTCTGGGGAGCGATGATCGTCCCTGTATTCCCGTCATCAGAAGCAGGGCCGGGCGGTGCTCTACCACTGCTCTACGCCGTGTACGTGATTTATGTATTGGTGAATCTGTCTCTGGAGTGGTTTCTTCTCAGCGCCTGTCAGGGCGCTGGCAGCTATCTCAATAGCGAGACGACTGAGCTTCTGGAGCGTCGTTCCCATTCGGTGACGTCGCTTTTACTGCTGCCTTGGGTAGTGATTACCTTGTCCGAATATCTGCTGCAAAGTACGGCAGTGAGTCACCTGATCGGAGCATTGGTCTGGTTGTTCAGTTGGTTGATGCTGAGTTACCTGCTGAACTTCTATCGCGAACCTCTGGTGATTAATCTCAAGCGACTGACACCTGAGCGTTTCGACCCGGTTATCGAGCCGCTGGCGGCGGGGCGCATAACCGTTTTCTTGTTGCCTCTGCTGATTCCGCTAAACCTGGTGTTGTTCTTTCGTGCTTTCCTTGAGCAGTTGCTGGGGGAGTTCGCATGGTATCAGCGCCTGAGCGCACGATGGTTCCGGATGCGGAATCAGTTGCAGGAAGACGCAGAAGAAGCCGAAGTCGCAGAGTGTACCGATGAGAACTATCTGCGCTGGTTTGAGAGCTATGGTGAGGCCGAGTATCCGATCATCAACACCGGACTGAGTGATGTCTTTCAGCGGTACTACATTGCCTGGATTGCTGATCGCGGTGATGACAATGTCCTACTGATGACGGGCGAGCCGGGTATCGGCAAAAAATCGGCGGTGAAGCGCTTCTGCAAGGAAATTGCAGCTGGCAGCCAGGAAGTTCGCATTTCGATGCTGGATATCCCGGCGCGAACGCTGGATGCAAATACTCTGTTTGGGCTGGTGGGCGAGCAGATCGGCGTCGATCTCGCGGATGGGCCCGTCGCTTTGGCTAACGCCAATGAAGCACTTGAGCCGACTGTCCTGGTTCTTAACAACGCCGAGAACCTGTTCCTTGCTGATGTCGGGGCTCTCGATGCCTGGCAGGCGCTGCTCAGCCTGACGAATGCTCGTGCTGGAAACCTGTTCTGGATGATTGTCATGAATAACCAGAGCTGGGCCTATCTCTGTAATGTATTTGGCCGCGATTATCAGATGCGCAATGTCGTTCGGGTTAAGCGCTGGACTCAGGCTGAAATCCGTTCTTTGATTTTATCGCGTAATCAGCAAAGCGGTTACCGTCTTCGGTATGACGATGTTTTAATGGATACGCGGGCGCCGGCTAATAATTCATTACGCAATGCCGAACAGAGGTACTTCAGCCTGTTGTGGGATGCGAGTCGAGGTGTTCCTGTTACAGCGTTACGCCTTTGGCAGGAGTCTGTTACGACCCGGCGGAATGAAGTGACCGTGAGGGTACCTCGTATACCTTCCGGGAGCAGGATCGAAAAGTCGGGCTCAAATCAGTCGTTTATTCTGGCGGCCATCGTGACACACGGCACACTGAATACAGCGGAAATTATGCGGGTGACAAATCTCTCTGAAAATGTCGTCCGTTTCTCACTTAAGGCGACGTTGGAAGATGAAATCGTCGAAAAAGGAGAGGACGGGCGCTATCGGATAACCGCGCTCTGGTACCACACCGTTGTCAGTATTCTTAACAGGATGAATATGTTACATGAATGATACCAGTGGTCTTGTTGATGGCCTGCTGAGTGTTGCAGGCATTTTTAACTTTTACGCTATCTTCCTGCTATTTTCAGGCGGTGTTGCACTTTGGGCATTAGCTAAAACTCTGAATAATGTCAGTAACCGGTTGATGGAGAAAATCCCTGCGCGGCGATTCTTCATTCTTCAGATTTCGACGTTACTAAGTTTTGCTCTTTATATTTTCGGTACGGTCGGTTTATTAATCGGTGTATTACAGCCTCCTAAAGAGCTGATATTTGCTGCGGCTGGTTCAGTCGCTGTCGCCTTAGGTTTTGCATTAAAAGACATTGCGGCCTCGCTGGTTGCGGGTATTTTATTATTGTTCGATCGCCCATTCAGGGTTGGCGATCGGGTTAATTTTGGTGATACCTACGGTGAAATTGTATCTATCGGGCTGCGCACTGTGCGTTTAGTCACGCTGGACGATAATCTCGTCACCATACCTAACTCCCGTTTTATTACTGACGTCGTGTCGTCTGGTAACGCTGGCGAACTGGACATGATGGTGGTGACCGATTTCCATCTGGCCTTGGACGCGGATATCCCTCGGGCGCGTAAACTTCTTGAAGAGGTCGTGGTCACGAGTCGCTACGCCTATCTCAAAAAGCCGGTTTCATTCGTTGTTGAAGAACTCGAAGTCGCTCATATGCTGGCAATTCGCCTGCGTGTTAAAGCGTACGTTCTTGATGTGCGCTACGAGAAAGCATTTCAGAGTGACATTGTGCTGCGTGGTACTCAATTATTAAACGAGCATAAAATAGCTCGTCCTAAGATCTCATCAGAGAGGACGTAATGTTGTACCTGGTTCTCATCGCAATTGTTATGGCGATCATGTACCTGCCTGGTCTGTGGGTTAAATCTGTACTCAAAAAACACAGTCAGGAGCGTAGCGACTTTCCGGGTAATGGTGCAGATATGGCGAGGCACCTACTCCGGAAGCTCAATATTGATGATGTTAAAGTCGAGGTTACCGAACACGGTGATCATTACGACCCTCAGGACAGAGCAGTACGTCTGACCCAGGATAAGTTCGAAGGGCGCACACTGACCGGCGTTGTCGTGGCGGCTCATGAAGTAGGGCATGCGATTCAACATCACAGCAAAGAAAGCATGTTCACTTTGCGTGGTGGCCTTGCTCGTTTGAGTTGGATTGTCAGTAAGGCGGCCCCTATCTTTCTGGCGGCGACGCCCTTGCTTATCTGGATTAACCCTGCGCTTTCCCGCTGGACACTCATCGCAGCGGTTGGCTCCATGCTTATTGGAGTGCTGGTAAACCTGGTGACCTTGCCCGTTGAATGGGATGCCAGTTTTGGTAAAGCACTGCCCATGCTCGAAGAGGGGCAGTATCTAAGCTCTGCGGACATGGCCTCTGCGCGCCATATTCTCACGGCTGCGGCTATGACTTATGTTGCTGGTTCCCTTGCCAGCTTACTTAATCTGGGCGTGCTTGCCCGGATACTCAGGCGTTAAACAGGCGCTTACGGACGTTGAAGCTTAAAGGTTCGGGCGGTAGTCTTACAGGTGTCTTTTATTGATGGTGGTTATATGAAATTAAGAGTTGCTTCCTTGCTTCGCACAGGTGTGGCGCTAGCTGCGCTACTGACGGCTTACACCGCGAATGCCGAAGGTTTAAAGCCAAATGAAGTGGTGCCTGTTATGGGCGGTGAAACTTACAGTAAAGTTGCTCGGGTAGATACCGAGGCAGGGGTGCTGGTCTACCGATATATACGAGACACAGAGACTTTTGAGGACTGGACAACCGCAGTTACTTATACCCTGTATCGCAATCCCTCCGTTGGAGACAGGCCGAAGAGTGTCGCCACTGTAATCGTATCCAGCCTTCAAAACTCGAACCCCCAAGCCAAGTATAATTTGACGGGCAATGACGAAGGGACAGAAGTAGTTCTCGATTTTCTTACCTGGCCCGCAGACAAAGAGTACATGGAGTATGACGTCTATCGAATTGAAAGTGGTCAGACAGGTGAAGGTGTCTACGTTCTACAGTTTTCAGTGAAGTTTCCATACGTAGAGAATATGTCCGAAGCTCAGGTGAAGGAACTCGTGACGCTTCGAAATGGCATGGTGAAGCAAGTGTTGCAGTACAACATGACGAGCGTTAAATCTATGCTAACCAGTCGCTACAACAGCACCCGATGAATTCACATGGACGGTCTCGCCTCATCATCATCTCTGATGAGCCGGAAGAAGACCTGACTGAACAGCTGGTTGCGGCGGCTCATGCTCACGAGCTTGAGCCGATTATTATCGAGCCAGCGTTGTTCGACCATGTTGAGCCTCCTGTACTTAATCATGGTGACCTTCTCTACCGGGTTGCCATTACTCACGAGTCTTGTGTGATTGAGCAGCAGCTTGTGCATCCGGGTGTGGCGACCTGCTATTGCGATGCTCTGGGGGCTTTTCTGATCTGGGATAACCAGACACTATTCCTTGCTCGTAATGGCATCGAAACGCCCCGTACTTTCCATGCAATGACTACCGACCGCGAAGAACTTAAGCGCCGGGTTGCAGCGCTGGGAGGCCTTCCTGTTATCTTTAAGGTTCCTGGCAAGTCATTGGGCGTTGGTGTCGTTCGTGTCGATAATTGGCCAACCTTTTATTCTGTTGCTGATGCACTTGAAAGCGCACACGGCCAGTACGTTCACTTGATGGCATGCGTCGAACCGGCAGAACACTGGCGTATGCTGGTGGTGAATGGTGAAATCGCTGCTGCCTATCAGAACATCCCTCAAGAGGGGGACTTCAGAACCTGCGTCGATGAAGACAAGAAAGAGTGTTTTACGACACCTGCCCCTGAGTCTGCGAAAAAGCTGGCGATTGATGCCTGCGCGGTGCTGGGGCTGGAATTTGGTGGTGTTGATGTGCTGGTGCACGCCTCAGGACGGGAGTACGTTCTGGAAGTGAACTTTCCCTGCTATTTTGCTCATCCTAAGCACTCAATTAATCTGGATGTTGCCGACCATTTAGTTCGTCATCTGAAACAAAAAGGCCAGCGGCTCAAAGAGCAGCTGGCCGGTTAAGCACGGCAGTTTATTACTGTACCGCTTTGCGCTTAGATTCCTGCTGAGCGCGTTTCGCCTTTTGCTCTACGGCTGCCTCGCGCTGCTGAGCTGCTTTGCTGCGTTTTTCAGTGGCTTGTTTAGTCGCCTGCTTTTTACGCTGCTCAACGACTTTTTGCTGGCCTGCTTTTTGATCCTGCTCCGACGCTTTGCGTTTCTCGACGACCTTACGCTGCTGCTCAGAAGCTTGCTTGCGGCGTTGTTCCATTGGTCGCTTCAGTTCTGCTGCATCCGTATCGGCTGCTGGGTTTGTGCCCACAGAAATATCTGTGTTTGCAAATACCTGAGGGGCATTCATCAGTGCGGTCGCGCCTAAGGCACCCATCATCACCTTACTCATGGCTTCACGGCGATTCAGCAGTGCTGGGTGCGGCGTGGCAGACGGTGGGGCCACTCGCTCAGATAGTGCATTCTGATCGGCAAGGCGATCAAGAGCTGCCCAGCATTCTTTAACAGAAATGCCAGCATCACCGGCCAGCGTTTCAATTGAGCGGCTGCCGTCTGCAAGGCGCCACACGGCGTAAGCGACTGGGTCTGACTGTTTAAGAAAATCTTGAGTGTCGTCGGCAACTACCGAAGCAACAGGAAATACGGATTGTGTCATGGGAAGCTCCTCATACCCCAGAATACGTCGCCAAAGAACATACCACTAAATGATCTCAGGATCATGACTCAGGGTTCACAATCACCCGTTAGGGTGACCATGGACCTGATCTTCGCAGGTTTGGCCTGAATGGGGATATCGCTCGTTAACCCAGTCGGGATGTTTCCAGATGATGCGAAGATCCCGATATTTGGCGACATCCTGGCACATGCTGACGAATTCAATGAATACCAGTTTCACCGGGTTCAAGGTCTCTGCTGGACGGTTGGTGACGCCATAGCGAATCTCACCGGCATCGCTTTCATCAACAAAGCTGCCGAACAGACGATCCCAGATAATAAATACACCACCAAAGTTCGTATCGATCTGTTTAGGCTTGCTGCCATGATGCACACGATGGTGCGACGGCGTATTAAAAATAAATTCAAGCCAGCGAGGTAAACGATTAATTGTCTCGGTATGCACAAAAAACTGAATAAACAGATTAAGCTCAAGCGCGATCACCGCATGTTCGAGCGAGAAGCCTAAAAGCGCTGGCGGAAACAGAGACACAAGCATGATGCCATTAAAAGAAACCACAGGCGTCTGTCGCAACGCGGTTGAAAAATTGTAGCGTTCTGAACTGTGGTGTACCCAGTGACCCGCCCAGCCGTAGCGTACCCTATGCATAAAGCGATGCACCCAATAAAAGGTGAAGTCGACCATGACGAACAAAATCAGAAAATCGACGACTCCGCTGCCCGAACTCCAGTTGATACCGACGCTACTGATGGCTATATAAACCGCACTTCCAACAACAATTAAAAAGAGCGCGTCACCGGTTTTGTACAGCAGCCCGGTGCCGATATTCGCGATTGATTCTGGCAGGTGATAAGCATCTGCTTTGCCCTGTCGAATCAGAACATAGCGCTCAGCCAATATGACGCCAACGAACACGGGGCCGGCGAGCACAATAAATATCAGTGCGTTAAAGAACTCAGAAGTGAAATCGCCCATCGATATATCCTCAATAGATTGACATAAGCGCTAATGTAAACGGACACTGCTATTATGAATTTCACTTTCGTGCCAAGTTTTTAGCAATTCATGCCATATTTATATGCCATCAAAATGAGCAGGAGTTCAGGGTGGGGATAGCAGTTCGGGTTAACGGCAGTTGGGTGCGCTTGCTCATTGACTGGATGGATAATGTTCAATTGGCGGCACCCAGCCTCCGGGCGACCATAGCAGCGTATGCGCCTACCGATATTGTCCCGCTTGAGCGGTGGCAGGAGATGCTGACCGAAGCCTTTGATTTACGACCTGATCTCAAGCACAGCAGCATCGCAGTAGCGACGCATGTAACCCCTCGACACGTCGGCGTACTGGGTTACCTGATAACGGCTTGCGACACGCTTGGTCAGGCACTTGTGACCTATCAGCGTTACGAGACACTCTTTTACGGTATGCCCCTGGCGAAGCCTAAGGTCAGCGCGCATTCAGCAGGCATTTACTGGAAGCCAGACCCTCCACGAGCCGAAGCGGAAGAAGTCGCGATTATTGCGTTGGTTCACTTTATCCGTAATCAGGTCGATGAGTCTCTGCCGCTTGCACTGACTAAAGTCAGCTTCTGCCATGAATCAACACCTGCTCATCAAATGGCTCTGCAGGAATATTTCGGTTGTGATGTCGAGATGGGGGCAGAGGCGACTGGGATAGAGTTCCCACATGCGGTGCTTAAGCTCCCTTTACTTCAGCGAGAGCCCGGCCTCAGAGAGCTACTGGAAGCACAGGCCGCGGCTATGTTGCGCGCACTGCCCGAAAATGACACCAACGAGTTTGAACGCCAGGTACAAGCTCAGCTGGTAAAAATGCTTCCAGAAGGGGAAGCCAACATCGAAGCGCTGGCAAAAAAATTACATTGTTCAGTGAGAACGCTGCAGCGACGATTGGGAGTAAAGAACCTGACCTGGAAAGGCCTGCTGGATAGCACAAGAGAACAGCTCGCGCGTCAATATTTGCAGGATAAAGGACTGTCGCTGCTCGATATTGCCTTGCTTCTGGGGTACCGGGATCAAGGAACCTTTACACGGTCATTCCGGCGCTGGAGCGGTACAACGCCGCTCGCATACCGAAAGTCCTTTTCTAAATCCGAATCAAAACCAGAATCAGAGCAGAGCAGCCGTTAACTGCACGACCACAAGGCCGAAAATACCGGCGATTACATCGTCGATCATAATACCGAAGCCACCGTGGACCTTGGCATCGAGCCATTTGATTGGCCACGGCTTAATAATGTCAAAGAAGCGGAACAAAGCAAACGCATACGCCAGCCACAGCAAATCGGTGTCTAAATTGCCCGACATCGGTAGCCACAACAGCGTAATCCAAACCCCGATCCATTCGTCCCAGACGATACCGCCAAAGTCATGCACACCCATATCCCGGGACGTGATCTCACATATGACCACACCAAATGCGAAACCTGCGAGCAATACGCCGATATACGGTAAGGTCGGTACACCCTGCAATAAAAACCACCACACAGGCAAAGCGGCGAGAGTGCCCCAGGTACCAGGAGCCTTCTTGGCCAGGCCAGAGCCCAGGCCAAAGGCCAACAGGTGAATCGGATTTTTCATATCAGGAGGTGTCATAACAAACTCAGCACAGATCAAAACGTACCCGAGAGTATACCGACAAAACGCCTTTGTAGGAGCGCAACGCGAAGCTTGCGCGAAACATCTCAGCCCAGAAGATCCAACGGGCTGGAGGTCCCGGCAAAGTGCTGCCCTATAACATGCGTATAGATTTGGGTCGTTGCTACATCGCTATGCCCCAACAACTCCTGAACTGTACGAATGTCACGGCCGCTGTGTAACAGCTCAGTAGTAAAGCTATGACGGAAGGTGTGGCAGGATATTCGTTTCGACGTCAGCCCGGCACTGATGACTGCCTGCTTTAACGCTTTGCGGGGCACGGAATCGTGCAAATGATGGCGGCAAAGTACTTTGGTATAGGGATGGCTGCATACAGTCGTAGATGGGAAAACGAACATCCATGCAGGTTGCAAATGCGCAGACGGATACTTCTTACCCAGTGCGCCAGGTAGTGAAGGGCCAACCCCACGTTTGTTATCTTCCTTTTGCAAAGCGATGGCCATTTCAAAAAACTCATGACAGACAGGCTTTAAGCTTTGCGGAAGGATAGTTACCCGATCTTTAGCCCCCTTCCCATCGAATACCGTCAGCGTACCTCTTGAAAAGTCGAAATCTTTGATCCGCAACCGTAAACACTCAGTGATACGTAGCCCTGATCCAAACAGTAGAGAAAAAATTAAGCGGTCTCGCTCATTACACACGTCGAGCAATTTCCCCACTTCGGCTGAGGACAGCACAGTAGGCAGGTGCCGGGGGCGGGTAGCGAACGTGAAGCCAATATCCCCCAATGGCTGGTTAAGGTATTTGTTATAAAGGAAGGCCAAGGCATTCAAGGCAACCTTTTGAGTATTGATTGCGACGTCCCGGCGGTTAGCAAGAAAGCTGAGGAACATGACGACATGCTCAGGCCCAAGGGTTGATGGGTGTTGCAACCGATGGAAGCGGATATAGAACCTGATCCAATAGATATACGTATGTTCAGTACGAATACTGTACCCATGCAGCCGCATGAACTCGCGCACTTCTGTCAGAAATTTGCTCTTAGCCATCCTGGCCTCCAAATGTAAAGATGTACTGGTTAAACATACAGTATGATTTGCGAATTTCAAGAAAATCTGGCACGCTTTATTTTCGTGCTTGCGCGTTTTGTCGGAGCGGGGTAACGTAAACTTCAATCGAATCAAAGACTTGCAAACTTGGTTTACAAGTTTATGTGCGCAGGATTGCCGAAATAACAGGCGTGCGCGTTTTTCTTGAAGGGACATTTGAGTTATGGAAGATTCTTCAATATTTTCAATAAGTTACAAAGGGAAGCTCGAAAGAGTATCCCAGGATAAACGCGCACGCACACTAATAAGCTAATGAAATGGACACCCCTCCCTTACACTGAAACTTCAGTTTCTTCGCGGGAGGTGGTTTATGGAACAGCTAAGAGTGATAGGAATCGACC
>NZ_FTOH01000012.1 GCF_900156675.1 Thalassolituus maritimus | reverse complement strand
CCGGTAACTAGTTGCCGCTAGCTACGGGCTTCACCTTATATATAAAACTGTCGAGGGAATAGCGGTTAACAATGAAATTGAACCATACAAGCCGCATCAGTACGCGCCTGCAGCGCCGGACTCTCGTCCCGCGCGGCGCTGTGCTCAACGTTGACTGGTCGAGTTGCTCATGAAAAGTAGACGTCTCACGAGTGAGGCGGAAGCCTCTTGATCCGCTCGGAACTGTCCTTGACCTCTGTCAGTCCTTCATAAATCCTGCTTTCTCACCCTTCACCTGAACATCTCTCACTGATTGCTGTCGACCCTCTACGGCATTATTTAACGCGCCAGGTTTATCGATTGGTTAAACAGAGGAGGTGACATGAGTAACTCTGAGTCTGAAGATCAGCTGACGTTGCGTATCGGTCAGGAGAGGTTGGTTATTCAGCGTAGATACGAAGTAATCAGTATCGCTAATGATTTTGTGATTGCTCTTTGGTTTTTGGTGGGCAGTATATTGTTCCTGTTTCCTCAATTTGAGCATGCGGCGATCTGGTTGTTTATTCTCGGGAGTTTTCAGTTTTTGATTCGTCCGTCGATCCGGCTGGTCAGGCATATTCATCTCAGAAAAGAACCTCGGGACGGCTGGGATTGCTGAAGGTAGAGGGAATGCCGCCAGGAATATCGGTGAGAGTTCGGGTGAAAAGCAAAGAGTCTCCGCTTAAAGACTCTCCGCTTAATAGTGTTTAGGATTGAGCTACTGTCATCAGGAGTGCTTTAAATGGACATCTGCGAAATTCTGGGTATTGATATCCCGATTATTCAGGCCCCAATGGCGGGCGTTCAGAATTGGGAGCTGGCTCTCGCTGTTTCAGAAGCGGGCGGGCTGGGGTCTATCCCGTGCGGTATGTTGTCGGTCGACCAGGTCGTGTCTGAGGTAGAGAGTTTTACCGCGCGCTCCACGAAACCTTACAACCTGAATTTCTTCTGTCATGAGATGCCAGGCGTTGATGAGTCTGCGCTAAGTGCCTGGAAGAAAACCCTGGCTACCTACTATGACGAGTTTGACGTGCCGCCTCCAGAAGGTATGTCAGGCCTTCGTTTGCCATTTGACGATAAAGTTGCGGATGCGATTGAGAAATTTAAGCCGCCTGTCATCAGTTTTCATTTTGGTCTTCCGTCGCCTGAGTTGCTTGATCGAGTGAAGTCCTGGGGCTCGGCCGTTCTCTCTACTGCAACAACGGTTGAAGAGGGTGTCTGGCTTCAGACGAATGGCGCCGATATTGTTATTGCACAAGGCGTTGAAGCTGGCGGTCACCGTGGGATGTTTCTTACCGACGATGCTGACTCTCAGTTGCCGTTGGCAGAGTTGATCTCTGGTCTCCTTGCTGAGCTGTCTATCCCTGTGATTGCTGCCGGTGGTATTGCCTCTTCCGCTGATGTTAAGGCGCTTTTAGGTCAGGGGGCTCCGGCGGTTCAGGTTGGTACGTCTTATCTGCTTTGCAATGAAGCAAAGACCAGCGTTCTGCATCGTGCTGCGATTAGGGATGAAAGCTCGGTCACGGCGCTGACGAATGTGTTCTCCGGGCGCCTCGCTCGCGGAATTAAAAACCGGGTGATGAATGACCTTGATTGTGTCTTTTCGGGAGTTCCTGAGTTTCCTTACGCTTCAGTGGCGTTAGGCCCATTGCGCACCGCGGCGGAGGGTGTCGGTCGCTCGGACTTTACGCCTTTGTGGTCAGGTACCGTGAGAAGCGGTTGTCGTGAAGTTTCTGCAAAAGAGTTAACCCGTATGCTGTGGCCCGCCTGATTGGCTTGGGCTTAGTTGGGTTGGGCTTAGTTGGGTTGGTGTGGGTTGGGCTGGCATGACTGAGGTTGTCACTACTGGCTCATAGGAAAGCTGCGAACCTATTTTGCACCTTGCTGTCGACATAGTGACTACATAATGCCGATATAGTGGGCATTAAACAGAAACTCTTAAGCAGGGCAATGATGGATTATGCGTCTCTTTAATTTCTTTCTTTTAGGTCTGTCTGTTCTCCTGGCAGGCTTCTCTTCTTTTGTATCAGCTGCGCCTTCGGTTCAGGTCGTCTATCGCGGGCTTGATAGCCCTTGGGGAATGGCTGAGGTTGCGCCGGGTAAGCTGCTGGTCTCTGAGAAGGGGGGTAACTTCGTTCTTGTTGATGTTCAGTCTGGGGATGCACGTGACATCGCTGGCGCACCCAAGGTCGTCGCGAATGGTCAGGGTGGTCTTCTCGATGTGGCTGTTCCGAGTGATTATAAAACCGGTGGTTGGATTTATTTTACCTACAGCGCCCCTGTTCAGGGTGAGGCTGCAACCGCTCTGGCGCGAGCAAAGTTAAATCTCAAAAGCGGTATGTTGACCGACCGTCAGACTTTGTTGGTGACTACCTCGGTATCGGACACGTCCCGCCATTTTGGCAGTCGTATTGCGTTTGATGACGATCATGTGTTTTTTACTGTCGGTGATCGCGGTGTCCGTGAAAATGGCCAGGATCTCAGGACACACGCTGGCACTGTGATCCGGTTGAAGCGCGATGGTTCTGTGCCTGAGGATAATCCTTTTATTGAGTCGGAGCAGGGGCTGGTTGAAATCTGGTCGTATGGTCATCGCAATGCTCAAGGTATTGCTTTTGATGCAGAGGGGCGCCTGTGGGTTATCGAGCACGGCCCTCGGGGTGGTGATGAGCTGAATCTGATTGCTAAAGGTGAGAATTATGGCTGGCCGGTGGTTTCTCAGGGTAAGGAATACTGGGGGCCTTTTGATGTCGGCGTTAAGGAAAAGGATGGAATGAAGCCAGCGGCGAAAGTTTACGTGCCGTCGATTGCGCCGGGGAGCTTGATCTCAGTCAGAAGCGACAAGTACGGCTGGAAGGGCGATTTGTTGTCTGGGGCGCTCAAGCTGACGCATCTCAACAGAATTGTTATGAAGGACGGTAAGCCTGTGGGTGAAGCGCGCTACTTTGAAGAACGTGGTCAGAGGCTACGTGCGTTGCTTGAAGATAGTGAAGGCTTCATTTTTATTGCTACGGATGCGGGTGAGCTGTGGAGGCTTGACTAGCGCCCGGCGCTTGCGCTGTTTTTAAAAAAGGTATAATTTTTATACATGAATGGATTCGAATATGACCTGGCGAAAAGTGAGGCTAATCTCGCTAAGCACGGTATAGATTTTAATGCTGCGCAGGAACTCTGGGATGACCCAGATTTGATAGAGGTTCCTGCATTGGTTGCAGATGAGTCGCGATACCTGATCGTTGCCCGTCTTGGGCATAAGCATTGGTCGGCGGTGATCACCTATCGAGGTGGTAACGTACGGATTATTTCGGTCAGACGTTCGCGTCGTTCAGAGGTGGCTTTGTATGAAAGCTAAACAGTTTGATGAAAAGTTTGACGCCGGCGAGGTGGATGTCACCGATAACCTGAACTTGGCCGCGCTAAAGCGCCCAAATCAGAGCCAGCGGCGTGTGAATGTCGATTTCCCAGTCTGGATGATTGAGTCTCTGGATAAGGAGGCTTCTCGCCTCGGCGTGACGCGCCAATCTATTATTAAGGTCTGGCTGGCTGAGCGTTTAGAAGGTGTTCATAATCGTTGAGGCGTGAGTTGGTTTGTAGAGCTAAATAAAAAGGGCGCATGTGCGCCCTTTTTTGATGTGTAACTTCTATTGCGATTACTGGTCGTGCAGTTCTTCGCAAGCGAAGAGGGTGTTCTCAAGCAGCTTGGCGCGAGTCATTGGACCAACGCCGCCGGGAACAGGGGTGATGTGTGATGCGCGCTCTGCAGCCGCATCGAAGTCAACGTCGCCAACCAGCTTGCCGCTGTCGAGACGGTTGATGCCTACGTCGATGACGATGGCGCCGTCTTTCACCCATTCGCCTTTAACGATGCCAGGCTTGCCGACGGCTACAACAACGATGTCTGCTTGTCTTACGTGGCCTTCAAGGTCTTTTGTGAAGCGATGGCAGGTGGTCACTGTGCAGCCCTTCAACAGAAGCTCAAGGCCCATAGGGCGACCGACAATGTTTGATGCGCCTACGATGACTGCATGCATGCCGGTAATGTCCTGGCCGGTGCCATCAAGAAGATCAACCACGCCTGCAGGTGTGCATGGGCGCAGAAGTGGCATGCGCTGAGCCAGACGGCCAACGTTGAATGGGTGGAAACCATCGACGTCTTTGGTTGGATCAATACGCTCAAGAATTTCGTCAGATTTGAGGCCTGCCGGTAGCGGCAGCTGAACCAGAATGCCGTCGACGTCGTTGTCGTTGTTGAGTTGGTCGATAAGATTGAGCAATTCCTGCTGACTGGTTGTTGCCGGGAGGTCGAATGCTTTGCTGTTTATGCCTACCTGCTCACAGTCTTTGCGCTTGTGCGATACATAGACCTGAGATGCCGGGTCGGTACCAACCAGAATGACGGCGAGGCCGGGAGCACGCTTGCCTTGCTCAAGGCGTGCATCAACACGCTCTTTAATGGATTCGCGCATGGCTTTGGCGGTGGCGTTGCCGTCAATCAGTTGTGCGGTCATTGAGTATCAACCCTAACAGTAAGCTGTAAAGCGCGCGATTTTCTCATGCCCGGGCCGTAAAACAAAGGGGGCGGGGCGGACTTTCATCAGTCTGGTGAGAAATTAACCGAAGCATTTGTTTTTAAACATTTTTTTGAAAAACCCGTTGACGGGAATCTAAGCCATCTATAATATGCGCATCCACTTGAGGGGCACAGCCTTTTAAGTTGTTAGATCGGGGTATAGCGCAGTCTGGTAGCGCGCCTGGTTTGGGACCAGGATGTCGGGAGTTCGAATCTCTCTACCCCGACCATTTAATCTCTCGGATTAGATGGACATGCGCCCGTAGCTCAACTGGATAGAGCATCGGCCTTCTAAGCCGAGGGTTGCAGGTTCAAGCCCTGCCGGGTGCGCCATTTTAATGGCAGCTCAGCAGTCTATGTGGTGGCCGTAGCTCAGTTGGTAGAGTCCAGGATTGTGATTCCTGTTGTCGCGGGTTCGATCCCCGTCGGCCACCCCACTTTCTCCCCCTAGTCTTGATAGTTTCCTAGCCCTTTCGGGCCTATCTTCGTTCCTCTATTTCTGGTGGTTTTAACGTATTGCTCCTTGAGCTATAATCCGCGACCTTTATTTATTGACGGTTGGCCGGAGGCTCGCCGTTCCCACGAAAACTGATATGAGAGGCATCTATGCAAGTGTCCATTGAGACAACCTCTGGTCTTGAACGTTGCATGACCGTTGGTGTACCCGCTGCGGAAGTAGAAGCGCAAGAAGTTGTAGAGTTAAAGCGCATCGCACAAAGCCAGAAAAACCAGAAAACTCCTGGCTTCCGTACTGGTAAGCCTCTGCCTCCGAAGGTTCTGAAGCAGCGTTTCGGTAAGCAGGCTCGCCTGGAAGCTGTTTACAACCAGATGCAGCAGACTTTCTTCAAGGCGGTTCAGGAGCAGGAAATCAAGCTGGCAGGTATGCCTAAGTTTGAGCCTACTGTTGATGAAGCAGGAAAAGATCTCGAGTTCAAAGCAGTCTTCGAAGTGTACCCAGAGATCGCTCTGGCTGGCTTTGACAGCATCAAAATCGAGAAGCGCAGCGCTGAAGTTACTGACGCCGACCTCGACACTATGCTTGAGAATCTGCAGAAGCAGCAGGCTAAGTGGAACGAAAGCGAAGAAGCTGCCGCTGATGGCGACCAGGTTGTTGTAGATTTTGAAGGTTTCATCGACGGTGAAGCGTTCGAAGGTGGTCAGGCAAATGACTACAACCTGACTCTGGGTTCTAACTCTATGATCCCAGGTTTTGAAGACGGCCTGGTTGGTAAGAAAGCAGGCGAAGAAACAACACTTGATGTTGCTTTCCCAGCGGATTACCACAAAGAAGACCTTCAGGGTAAGCCAGCTCAGTTCAAGGTGACTGTTAAAGCAGTTAAGAAGCCTGAAATGCCCGAGCTGAACGAAGACTTCTTCAAAGGTTTCGGTATCGAAACTGCTGATCTGGAAGAGTTCAAGGTTGAGATTCGTAAGAACATGGAGCGTGAGCTCGGTCGTGCGATCCGCAACCTGACCAAGCAGCAGGTTATTGCTGGCCTGCAGGAAAACAACGAAGTTGAAGTTCCTTCTGCACTGGTTGATCAGGAAATTGATCGTCTGCGTCAGCAAGCTGTTCAGCAGTTTGGTGGTGGTCAGCAGATGGATGCAAGCATGCTTCCAGCTGAACTGTTCAAAGAACAGGCTGAAAAGCGTGTTGTTATCGGCCTGCTGATGAATGCAGCAATTGAATCTGCTGATCTGAAACCAGACGAAGAGAAAGTTGAAGCGCTGATCGAAGAGATGGCGTCTGCTTATCAGGAGCCAGAACAGGTTCGCGAATACTACAACAGCAACCCGCAGCAGAAAGCTCAGGTTGAAGCTCTGGCCCTTGAAGACCAGGTAGTAGAGAAGGTTCTTGAGTCTGCTCAGGTGAGCGAAGTTGAGTCTAATTATGAGGAAGTTGTGCGTCTGGCTAACCAGCCTGCGTAAGAACTTACCATTCAGACCTGACTTTCAGCCAAGACATGGCTAAACTGAAAGACAGCCGCTATCCTTTAAGGATAACGGCTGTTTTTCTTTTTACTCACGTCAGGGAGTGCAGGGTCGAATGTTTGACTCCATGAAGCAACAATCAGAAATTATCGATAACGCTCTGGTACCAATGGTGGTAGAGCAGTCCGCGCGCGGCGAGCGCTCTTACGATATCTACTCACGCCTGCTGAAAGAGCGTGTCATCTTCCTGGTAGGTCAGGTCGAAGATCATATGGCAAACCTGGTCGTAGCTCAGCTGCTGTTCCTTGAGTCTGAGAACCCGGATAAAGATATTCACCTTTACATCAACTCGCCGGGTGGTTCGGTCACTGCGGGCATGTCGATTTATGACACCATGCAGTTCATTAAGCCGGATGTGAGCACTATGGTTATTGGTCAGGCGTGCTCTATGGGTGCATTCCTGCTTGCAGCGGGTGCTGAAGGTAAGCGTTACAGCGTACCGAATTCACGCGTGATGATTCACCAGCCAAGTGGTGGTGCTCAGGGCCAGGCGACCGATATTCTTATCCATGCTCAGAACATTCAGGACACGAAAGATCGCCTGAATCGCATTCTTGCGGAACATACGGGCCAACCTCTGGACAAAGTTATTGCGGATACCGAACGCGATAACTTTATGGATGCAGAAGCGGCTAAAGCCTACGGGATTGTCGACGAAGTCCTGACAAAACGGGCATAACGAAATATTCCGCGTTAATTCTCTCCGACGGCTTGAAATTGCCGTCGGAAGCATCCATCTTTGAATAAACAGTAAGTAAGACGACGAGGCAGTCGAATGACCGACGAAACAAAAGGCAAAGGCGACGACGGTAAGCTGCTTTACTGCTCTTTTTGCGGTAAAAGCCAGCATGAAGTCCGTAAGTTGATCGCCGGGCCTTCGGTGTTTATCTGTGACGAATGCGTTGATTTGTGCAACGACATCATTCGTGAGGAAGTACAGGACGCCGAAACAAAAGGGAGCTCAGATCAGTTGCCAACTCCGCAGGAGATCAAGGCGACTCTGGATGAATACGTAATTGGCCAGGACAAGGCGAAAGTGGTTCTGGCTGTTGCCGTGTACAACCATTACAAGCGCCTGCAGCACGATGGTGGCAAGACTGGCGTAGAGCTTTCTAAGAGTAATATCCTCCTGATCGGTCCGACCGGTAGTGGTAAAACGCTGCTGGCTGAAACGCTGGCGCGTCTGTTGAACGTTCCATTTACTATCGCCGATGCAACAACGCTGACTGAAGCGGGTTATGTGGGTGAGGATGTTGAGAACATCATTCAGAAGCTGCTGCAGAAGTGTGATTACGATGTCGACAAGGCACAACGTGGCATTGTTTACATTGACGAAATCGATAAGATCTCGCGTAAATCTGACAACCCTTCGATCACTCGTGACGTATCGGGTGAGGGTGTTCAGCAGGCACTTCTGAAACTGATCGAAGGTACAGTTGCTTCTGTTCCGCCTCAGGGTGGACGTAAACATCCGCAGCAGGAGTTCCTACAGGTAGATACGGGCAATATCCTGTTCATCTGTGGTGGTGCTTTTGCCGGATTGGACAATATCATTCGTGACCGCTCTGAGAAGAGCTCCATCGGTTTCTCTGCCACCGTGAAGGGCAAAGAAGACGAGAAGGCGGTTGGTGAAGTTCTGCGCGAAATTGAGTCAGGAGACCTTGTTAAGTTTGGTCTGATTCCTGAGTTCATAGGTCGTCTGCCGGTTGTGGCAACGCTGGATGAGCTTGATGAAGACGCACTCGTGCGTATTCTGACCGAACCGAAGAACTCGCTTGTACGTCAGTATCAGCGTCTCTTCGAAATGGAAGACGTTGAGCTCGAGTTCCGTGACACTGCGCTGGACGCTATCGCTAAACTGGCGATGGAGAGAAAGACCGGTGCTCGTGGCTTGCGTTCAATTCTTGAAGCGGCGCTGCTTGATAGTATGTACCGCGTACCGTCAGAAGAGCATGTTGCGAAAGTAGTGGTTGAGGATTCCGTTATCCGCGGCGAAGCCGAACCGCTCATTATTTATGAAAGCAATGATGTTGGTAAAGTCTCACCAGATGACGACTGATCCACACTTTTAGAATTGCGTTACAGAGAAGGGGCCGAATGGCTCCTTTTCTTTTTCTGTCCCCTTGTAATCCTCTGTTGCCATCCCCAATATCAATAGTGTTACAGATACTTTGAACAGGTTGTAAATATGTCACAGCAAAACCTTCCGTTATTGCCTCTCCGTGACGTCGTGGTGTTTCCAGCGATGGTCATTCCTCTGTTTGTCGGACGTGAAAAATCGATCAACGCACTGCAGGAGGCAATGGATGGAGATAAACGCATCATGCTGGCTGCACAGCGCGATGCCGCCGACGATGCACCTGTTCTTGAAGGTATGCACGAGACAGGAACGCTAGCCACCATTCTGCAGCTACTGAAGCTCCCTGACGGTACTGTGAAAGTACTCGTTGAAGGTGATGTCCGTGCTCGACTGGACAATCTGGTCGACGCCGGTGACATGTACCGCGGTGACATCACGGTTGTCGAAGAGGAAGAATTAAGCGAGCGCGAGAATGAAGTGCTGCTCCGTTCATTAACCGGTCATTTCGAACAGTATGTTCAGCTGTCGAAGAAAGTTCCGAGTGAAGTTCTTTCAACTATCTCCAATATCGAAGATGCCAGCCGTCTGGCCGATACCATTGCCGCACACCTTTCCCTTAAGCTGGAAGAGAAACAGGATGTTCTTGAAGTTCTCAATGCGAAAGATCGTGTCGAGCACCTGATGGAGCTGATGGAGTCTGAGATTGATCTTCTTAAAGTTGAGAAGCGGATTCGCGGTCGCGTTAAGAAACAAATGGAAAAAAGCCAGCGTGAGTATTACCTGAATGAGCAGATGAAAGCCATTCAGAAAGAGCTTGGCGATATGGAAGACGGCTCTAATGAATTTGAAGAACTGACGAATCGTATTGAAGAGTCGGGCATGAGCAAAGACGCTCGTGAAAAGGCTGACGCTGAGCTGAAGAAGCTGCGCATGATGTCACCAATGTCTGCAGAAGCCTCTGTGGTTCGCGGTTATCTTGATTGGTTGATCAATATTCCCTGGAAAAAGCGTAGTCGGGTAAACAACGATATCGCTAAGGCCAGCGAGATCCTGGATGCGGATCACTTCGGTCTTGAGGAAGTAAAAGAACGTATTCTTGAGTACCTGGCAGTACAGAGCCGCGTTAAGAAAGTGAAGGGCGCGGTGCTGTGTCTGGTAGGGCCTCCGGGTGTGGGTAAAACGTCACTGGGTAAATCCATTGCCCGTGCGACCAATCGTAAGTTTGTAAGAATGGCGCTCGGTGGCGTGCGTGACGAAGCTGAGATTCGTGGTCATCGTCGTACCTATATCGGCTCTATGCCGGGCAAACTGATCCAGAAAATGTCCAAGGTTGAAGTGAAGAACCCACTTTTCCTGTTGGATGAAATCGACAAAATGGGCATGGATCATCGTGGTGATCCGGCTTCGGCACTTCTTGAGGTGCTTGATCCGGAGCAGAACACTGCATTTGCCGATCATTATCTCGAGGTCGACTACGATCTGTCTGATGTGATGTTTGTCTGTACTTCGAACAGTATGGATATTCCTGGTCCGCTGCTGGATCGTATGGAAGTTATTCGTATCCCGGGCTACACCGAAGACGAGAAAGTAAATATTGCGCGTCGTTATCTGCTGCCTAAGCAGATTAAGCTGAATGGCCTCAAAGACAGTGAAATTGAAGTGTCTGATGATCGTCTGCGCGAGATTATTCGTTACTACACACGTGAGGCGGGTGTCCGTGGCCTTGAGCGTGAAGTCGCGAAACTGTGCCGTCGTGTAGTGAAAGCAAATATGCTTGATAAATCGAATGCGCAGCGCGAAATCAGTGAAGAAGTGCTTCAGGATTACCTGGGTGTGCGCAAGTTCTCCTACGGGCTGGCGGCTGCCGATAATCAGGTTGGTCAAGTGACTGGTCTCGCGTGGACATCTGTTGGTGGTGAACTGCTGACTCTTGAAGGCGCTGCAACGCCAGGTAAAGGGCGTATCGTTAAAACCGGTAAGCTTGGTGAGGTGATGCAGGAGTCTATTCAGGCGGCACTCACGGTCGTTCGTTCGCGTGCTGCGGGTATGGGTATCGCGGAAGATTACTTTGAGAAGCACGATCTGCATATTCACGTACCAGAAGGTGCTACACCAAAGGATGGTCCAAGTGCCGGTATTGGTATGGTTACCGCCCTGGTTTCTGTTATGACGGGTATTCCGGTTCGCGCCGATGTTGCCATGACGGGTGAGATCACTCTGCGCGGTAAAGTACTCGCGATCGGTGGTCTGAAAGAGAAGCTTCTTGCGGCTCATCGCGGTGGAATTAAGACGGTTGTCATTCCAAAAGAGAATGAAAAAGACCTGAAGGATATTCCAGATAACATTAAAGCAGACTTGCAGGTTCTGCCTGTCGACTGGATTGACGAAGTTCTGGATGTCGCGCTTGAGAGCAAGCCAGAGGATGTAATTGGTGAAATTATGACCACTGACGATGCGAACACGAAAAAAGATGACTCAGGTCGGCCAAGTACACACTAAGGTCGCTTGACGCTCTTGGGGGTAGTTGGTATAAATCAACGCTCTCAAGTTTCTGTAGCGATCATCCAGTCGCACAACAAAACTAAAGATATGGATGCAATAAGGGGATAAGTGTGAACAAGTCTGAACTGATTGATGCTATTGCGGCTTCTGCTGATCTGCCAAAAGCAGCGGCTGGTCGTGCTCTGGATGCCATGATTGAGGCAGTGGGCGGTGCTCTGAAAGAAGGTGACCAGGTTGCTCTGGTTGGCTTTGGTACTTTCCTGGTTAAAGAGCGTGCTGCTCGTACAGGTCGTAACCCGCAGACTGGCGCTCCGATCGAAATCAAAGCGGCTAAAGTACCTGGCTTCAAGCCTGGTAAAGCGCTGAAAGACGCTGTCAACTAAGACACCGTTGTAAGGGTTAGGACCGGTAGTTCAGTTGGTTAGAATACCGGCCTGTCACGCCGGGGGTCGCGGGTTCGAGTCCCGTCCGGTCCGCCAGAATAAAGCGCATCCTTGATGCGCTTTTTTTGTGTATAGTGCTGTTGCTGACGATCAGCTCTCATAATTATTAATGCCGCTTGTCGCGGTAGGCACTAAGTCCGGAATCACCGGGCATTAGGGAGGAAACATGCTACAGACCATGCGTAATAATGCGCAGGGCATCATCGCCAAAATCATCGTAGGTTTTATTATTGTTGTTTTCGCACTTTGGGGTGTTGAAAGTATTGTCAATCTTGGCGGTGGCGAAAAACCCGTAGCGACGGTTGGCGACTATGAGATTAGCCGCGTCGAAGTTCAGCAGAAGGTTGCTGAACAGAAAAATCAGCTGCGTCGTCAGTTTGGCGATCAGTACGACGAAGGCCTGTTCAATGAAAAGTTTCTTGAGCAGTCTGCGGTAGAACAATTGATTAACGAGAAAGTTGCACAGACTCAGGCGGATAAACTCGACCTGTACGCAGCGAAAGGCATCGTTGATCAGATGATCGTAAATACGCCTTCGTTCCAGACGGCGGGCGAGTACGATCCGGAACAATTTAAGCTGGTTCTGCGGATGAATGGTTATTCGGTTGCGCAGTACCGTGCAATGCTGGCTGACAGTGTTCGTCAGAACCAGGTTCGTGCAGCATTCATGCTGTCGACCATTGAAACCCCATTCGAAATGCAGTTGCGCCAGTCTCTTGAAAATGAACAGCGCACATTCTCTTACGCTTCGGTATCTGCAGATCAGTTTAAAGATTCTGTCGAAGTGCTTGATGACGAAATTACTGCGTATTACGACGAGAATATTCAGCGTTTCATGACTCCAGAGCGTGCGCGCATTCGTTATGTGCTTCTGTCACGCGACAGCATTGAAAATGCACAGGAAGTCACTGAAGAAGATCTCGAAGTGGCATATCAGGATTACGTTGCTGATATCGAACAGAATGAACAGCGTGAATCTGCACATATTCTATTCCTGACCGAAGACCGTTCTGAAAGCGAAGCCCTTGAGCTGGCAGAAGCAGCTCGTACGCGCCTCGATAATGGTGAGTCGTTTGCGACGGTGGCAGCGGATGTGTCAGAAGATGGCGGCTCGGCTGACATGGGCGGCTCATTGGGCGTTAACCCTCGCGGTGCGTTTGACCCAGCGTTCGACGATGCTCTTTACGCGCTCGAAGAAGGTGAAGTGTCTGAGCCAGTCGTGACTGAATTCGGTGTTCACATTATCAAGGCTGTATCCGTTCAGTCTGCAGATGTTCCCGCGATGGCTGACGTTCGTGGCGAACTGGTCGATATCGTAAAAGCTGAGAAGGCGGGCTTCCTGTTCGCTGAGCGTAGCCAGGAACTCGCTAATTCAGCTTTCTCCGCTGAAACGATTGAAGAGCTGGCAGCAAGTTCAGGCCTTGAGGTTCAGACCAGTGACTACTTCACTCAGACAAGCGGTCAGGGTGTTGCTGATTCAGATCAGGTTCGCCGGGCAGCCTTTGAAGATAACATGAAGCTTGATCGTGAGCTGAGTGACCTTGTTGATTTGGAAGCTGGCTCTATGGTGTTCGTTGTTGATGATTATCAGGATGCTCAGCCTAAGCCACTCGATGAAGTTCGTGGTCAGGTTGTTGCTGCTCTGACCAGCCAGAAAGCGCTTGAGGCTGCTTCTGAGAAGGCTGAAGCTATTCTCGCAGGTGAGGCAGATGCTGACTGGAGTGAGGCGACGACGACACTGCGTCAATCAACAGATGCGCCTCGTGTTGCACAGCAGAAGGCCTTTGCACTGGCTGAAGGCGAGTCAGATGTAGTGTCTTCACCTGCTGGGTATACAGTGGTCAAACTGACGTCTGTTGATCGTAAGTCATGGGAAGAAATGGCGGTAACGGATGAGCTTAAAACCTCTGTTCGTAATCAGTCTGCCCGTGACGATATGGTGAGCTACCAGGCATGGTCAAAAGCTAATACTGAGATTTCCCAGTAAGGTAATTCAGTAGTTAGTCCGAACAATAAAAAAGGCAGCCGTGGGCTGCCTTTTTTATTGGTTAGTCGGGTCACTAACCCAAAACGATTTATTAATCGTCCATCTCTTCCAGACTCATGGCACAGGTGTTAAACCCGCCGTCGACATAGATATTCTGCGCCGTTACACCGGAAGCCATATCGGAACACAAAAATACCGCGGTATTTGCGACTTCCGCAGCCGTAATGTTTCGTTTGAGTGGAGCACGCTCTGCGTTTTTCTTGAGCATTTTACGGAAGCTCTTAATGCCGGACGCGGCCAGAGTCTTAATAGGCCCGGCAGAAATCGAATTGACGCGGATGCCATCGGGGCCGGTTGAGCCTGCGAGGTAGCGCACAGACGCTTCGAGCGAGGCTTTGGCGAGCCCCATGACGTTATAGTTAGGTAATGTCTGCTGAGAGCCGTGGTACGTCAGCGTGAGCATGGCTCCGTTACGACCTTCCATCATGGGTTTCGCATGCTTTGCCAGCGCCACAAAGCTGTATGAGCTGATGTCGTGTGCCACCCGGAATCCTTCGCGGCTGGTGACGTCGAGGTAGTCGCCGTTAAGTTCTTCGGCAGGGGCAAACCCTACGGAGTGGATCAGAATGTCGATGCCATCCCATGTCTCTTTGAGTGAATCGAACACTCCCTGAATGTCGTCATCTGAAGAAACATCACAAGGAAAACATAGATCTGAATTCCAGTCTGCTGCCATTTTTTTTACCCGCTCGCCGAGCTTGTCGCCCTGATAGGTAAATGCGAGTTCTGCACCTTCTCTATGAAATGCCTCAGCAATGGCGTAGGCGATAGAGTGTTTGCTGGCAACGCCAACAATAAGGGCTTTTTTGCCACTGAGTAGACCCACGGTAGGCTCCTGTTATTCTGGTTGTGTCGTGTTGTTAGTTGCGGGATAGCGGACGACGGTAGGTTCTTCGTCGTTATCCCTGTCTGGCCGGCCCAGAACTCGGGCCCGCTGGCGCCTGTCTAGCCCTATGTAGCCCCCGGTGTATATATCTGTGGGAGAAAGAATATTCCCTTTTCCCTCTCCGGGCTGGGGGAGGGTTACCCATGGCCAGCAGGCATATTGATAATAGGGAATGTCGTATAGAGCGGCAATATGGAGGTTGCTGTCATTCGACGAAAGATAACGTAGTACTTCTGCATGGTTTGCGATCTTGCTTTGCGGAAGGGCGATTATTGCCGCCTCATAAAACCCAGTTCGTATCCGGGATTTGAATATCCGTGGTGGCACTTCAGAGTATCCAGCCTGGCTGGCCCAGTTCAGTGTTGGTGCGGGGCTGAAAATAACATCGGCAACCAGGCCTTCGGACTTCTCACCATCAACTGCGCTGAATACTTGCTCCTTCAGAAGAGTAAAGCGATCTTGATCCAGGCTGCCAGAAGTAATCAGTAAGACGCTGAGTGGGTTCGCGGCTTCACTGACAATGTGAGTAATGTTTTTGATTTCAAGCAGTGTCTTCAGCCAGTCATCGGCGCTGTCTGATTTTGATGTCGTGCTGATGCAGTCAACCTGGCCTTGTATGAATTGATCGAACCTCTCCGCTGAACCTTTATGAAAAACTATTCTCCGTATTCTGAATCGATCACTCAGTGCAGGTATATTGTCTCCCCACCAGTCAGGGTTTCTCTCCAGACTCATGGTGGTGCCATTCAGATCGGCAGGGAGGTAAGGGCCGTTTACTGGTGGACGTGCATCAGCGGCCATGCCCGCGGCGTGCCCGGGCATGATTCGTAATCCAAATAATGCTTCGGGTGCTCTGTCATATTTTTGTGAGTAGTGGAGAGCGAAATGTTCGGCATCGTATTGCGTAATCCCCGTCAGAGACTGATTAATCAGCTGACGTTGATAGGGTGTCCCGGACGTTAACTCTGACAAGTAGAAAAGGGTGTATATGGCGTCTTTAGTTGTGACGGGTATGCCATCGCTCCAGGTTGCCTCTGGATGGATGCGAAAAATAATTTTGTGGCTCTCTGGCTCGTCACGCCAGCTTGCTGCCAGAAGCGGTGGCCGGAGACCATCCGCCCCAGGCTTTCCTGCCAGAGGAACATAAAGATCGTCAAGGAGGTCGTCTGATGGTGTTGACGGCAGGCGCTTCCAGTTTTTTGGTAGCGTAGCGGTGAGGGTGGTGAACGCACCTGCTATCTTGACGGCTGACTCTGATTCTATGACATCGACGACAGGTAGCTCGGGTAATGTTTGTGCATCTTCGATGAATACGTCGAGAGCGAGGGATGCGGAGGCGCTCAGGGTTAGCCAGAGCGCCAGTGCAGCGAGGCAGGGTTTAGCGAATAACATCTACATACAAGGTCAGGTTCTGGCCGGGCTTAAGGTAACGCCCCCCAAGCTTGCTTGAATTCCAACGCTTGATGTCTGAGACCGTGACATTAAAGCGCGAACCGATTGTGCTCAGATTGTCGCCGCTGCGTACTTTGTAATACACCTTGCGAACCTCTTCGCGATGTCCGTCAGACTCGGTTGTCCAGATCGTAAGTTTTTGGCCAACTCTCAATGGATCGCCCGGTGCCATACCATTCCAGCGACTCAGTTTGTTCACGGAGGTGTCATACATGCGGGCGATTTTCCAGAAGCTGTCCCCATTCTTAACGCGATAATCGACACGTTGTGATCGATTCGCTGTCTGGCCGGAGTTCTGTTTTCGAGTCAGGCGCTCATTCAGACTTAAACCATACTCGCCGCCGGCTTTCAGTGCCGAAGGAATAAGAAGTTGCTGGCCCGCGTAAATGGTGTCTGATTTCAATTGGTTGGCGCTGCGCACAACCTCAGCAGTAATCTTGTGTTTACGGGCAATGGTGATCAGGCTGTCGCCCGAACGAACCACGTAGCGTTGCCATTTCAGTCTCGAGTTCTCATCCAGGTTGGCGAGGTTCTCTCGATAGATAAACTCCTGCGTCGCAGGAATAAGGACTTCGTGAGGGCCGTCAGGATGAGTTGCCCAGCGATTAAATTGTGGATTCAGGCGATAGATCTCATCGAGGTCGGTGTCCGCCAGTTCGGCGACCTGTGACAGGTCAATCTGACCACCTGTTGGTACGATAGCGAAGTAGGGAGCGTCTTCAATATCTGTCCAGGCTATGTCGTAATCTTCCCTGTGCTTTAACAGGTAGGAAATAGCGACGAGCTTAGGCACATAAGCACGGGTCTCTTTAGGAAGATCCAGACTCCAGAAATCGGTATCCAGCCCTTTGCGCTTGTTCTTTCTGATGGCTTTTCTTACCGTGCCTGCACCAGAGTTGTAACTGGCGAGCGCGAGCATCCAGTCGCCATCGAAGCGACCTGCAAGGTATTCGAGGTAATCGAGGGCTGCGTTGGTAGCGCTGCGAATGTCGCGGCGACCGTCATGCCACCAGTCTTGATGCAGCCCGTAGGCGCGACCTGTCGACGGTATAAACTGCCACACGCCTGAAGCACGACCATGACTGTAGGCGAAGGGGTCGAAAGCACTCTCTACAACCGGAAGCAAAGCCAGTTCGCCCGGAATCTCGCGACGTTCAACTTCGCTTGCAATGTAATGAAGGTAGCGACGGGCACGATCCGATACCTGCTCCAGGTGGCGGGGATGCTTAAGATACCAACCCATGTGGCGTTTTACGCGCTCATTTGACGTGTCCAGCTCAAGCCCGAAGTTGCTGACGACCCGATCCCATGACGTTGCCGGCGCCAGAGGCTCAGTAAACTCTTCTTTGGGTTCCGGGTCGGTTTGAGGGGTTGACGATATGTCGCTGGTTGCCTGTTCTGGCGCGATACCCGCGATGTTGTCTTCAGAGGCAGGCTCGTTTTTAGGGGCGATGGAACTGCACGCTGACAGGACTGCCGTCAGCAGGCATACTTGCAATAACTTCATACAACTGGTGTCTGACTACGTTTTCCTGTCAGTCTATCAGCATAATCCATGCCCGCAAGGCGAACAGTGTCAAATGAAACACGGCCACAGAATAAAAACTCAGGTTCAGAAGCGATGGTTGAGTCGCATGGATACACAAAGACTGATGGCGCTGGAGGGCTCGTGGCTTGAGGAAAGAGTCTCCCACTTAAGAGGACGTCATCTTCTTTACGCCGGCGTAGATACTGATCCTAAGTTTCTGGGGCGCAGTCGGGCTGATCATACCTTTCGCGTGGGTTTGCCCTGGCAGAAAGGCCTGGTTGATTGTCAGGCTCAGATCGATAATACGCGTTGGCCGTTCCCTGATGAAACGCTTGATGTCGTGGTTCTTCAGCATGCGCTCGATATGACAAGCCGGCCACATCAGTTAGTGCGGGAGGCCACTCGCTCGCTTGTTTCGGGCGGTTATCTGGTTGTTGTTGGATTTAATCCCTACAGCACCTGGGGGGGGGTTCGGTGGCTGCGGACCATGTCGACAGAATTGCCCTGGGTGTCGAACCCTGTCGCACCGTTACGCTTGTCAGACTGGCTGATGCTACTGGACTTTCGGGTTGAAAATATCACTACCGCTGCGCATTTATGGCCTGTAAAAATTGGATCAGAAGCTATGAGCCGCCGGGTTGATCGTGTTCTGGCAGGCAATCGGATGGTCGCCGGAAATATATACCTTCTGGTGGCACGGAAAACGGTAGCAGGCATGACAACTATACGTTCAGGGCGTAAAGTGCGGCGCGAACCGAAACTGGGCTTCGCGATTCCTACGACCAGAAAGCCTGTATCCAGAATCAAAGGATCACTGTAAAACATGAAAGTAGAGCTGTTCACCGATGGTGCGTGTAAAGGTAACCCGGGCCCGGGAGGCTGGGGCGCATTGTTAAAATACGGCGAAAACGAAAAAGAGCTGTGGGGTGGCGAAAACAATACGACGAACAATCGTATGGAACTCATGGCCGCAATCGAGGGCCTGAAGGCCTTGACCCGCCCTTGTCAGGTTGTTCTGACAACAGACTCGAAGTACGTAAAACAAGGCATTAATCAGTGGTTGGCTGGTTGGAAAAAAAACGGTTGGAAGACGGCATCAAAACAACCGGTGAAAAATAAAGATTTGTGGCAAGCTCTCGATAAGGAGTGCTCGCGCCATGAGGTTGAATGGCACTGGGTAAAAGGGCATGCCGGCCATGATGGCAATGAACGTGCGGATCAACTGGCAAATCGGGGTGCAGCAGAGGCAGTTAAATGAGACAGGTAGTACTTGATACGGAAACCACCGGTATTGGCGATGGTCACAGAATCATCGAAATCGGCTGTGTTGAGGTTATTAAACGCAAGCTGACCGGACGGCATTATCACGTTTATATCAACCCTGAGCGGCCTATTGATGAAGAGGCAGCAGAGGTTCATGGCATTACCAACGAGTGGTTGATTGAACAGGGCGCGCCTGTATTCAGTCAGGTCGTTGATGATTTTCGTTCGTTTATTGATGGCGCTCAGCTTGTTATTCACAACGCGCCGTTTGACGTTGGTATGATGGATGCGGAATTCTCGCGCCTGAATATGACGCCAACACGCGATTTCTGTGGCATCCTCGATACGCTTGTGATGGCCCGCCAGATGCATCCGGGTGCACGTGCCAGCCTTGATGCCTTGTGTAAACGCTATGGTATTGATAACTCGCACCGTGAACTCCACGGCGCTTTGCTCGATGCCGAAATTCTGGCCGATGTTTATCTGATGATGACCGGCGGCCAGACGGATCTCGCCCTTGGGGAGGACGAATCAGATTCGGGGGTTGTCGAGCTTGATCTGGGCGACATCAAAGTCGATGCAGCGGCATTGAAAGTAGTAAAGGCCACTACAGAGGAAACAGCCGCCCACGAGGCGTTTCTGGATTTGATTGATAAGAAAAGTGAAGGGGCGCTGTGGCGTCGCTCTTAATAATAAAAAACTGAATAGCGAAACTGCGAAGGCGAGCACGGATTTATCAACCAGGCACGTTATGTTGAACTATGCCGTTTCTACGGGATATCGGTGCGTCTGTCCGCCAGTTGATGAAGACACCCATCACTCCGGTAGAATCCGCCAGAGAGACTATTCAGTGATAAACAACCCGGCGGCATTATTGGCCGGACAGGAAGACAATAAAAATGGCAGATTTACCTAGCGCAGAAGTTTCAAATCAATTCGCATCGTCGTTACACGTGGTGCGCAAAGAGATTGAAAACGCGCTGGACCATGCGGCGGTTCAGCTGGATACCTACAGTAGCGATGGCAGTGAAGAGACCATCCGTACTTTTCTGGAAGAAATTCGCCAGCTTCGCGGCACTTTTAAGATGCTCGACTTCCGTGCAGGTGAGCGCTTGTGTGAGGAGCTTACCGAAACCATCCGCCGATCACTCAATTCAGGTGTCAGTGAAGGCCTTCTTGATGCGTCCACTCAGGCAGTGGTGTACCTGAAACGATACATCGAATTTGTAATCACAGGTCAGGATGTTGCCCCCTCGCTGTTGATTCCGACTATCAATCTTGTACGGCGAGAGCGTTCAGAAAAAGGCTTGCCCGAGGGGTACTTCTTTTTAAATAACCTACGCCCGAAACTGGACCAGCCGCGGGCCGCTGCGAATCGTGCAGTCGCTTATCGTCGTGTGCGGCAAATGCTTCAACTGGGCTTGCTGGGACTAATTCGTGGCTCCGGCAAACGTGGCCCCTTACAGGTGCTCGTCAGGGCTGTTGAACGTCTTGAGGTGGCGGCCAGAGGATCTCACAGCTGGATATTCTGGGAAGTTGTTTCTGGAGCGCTGGATGCTTTGCAGCAGGATGAATTCGACGTCACACCACAGCGTATCTCTCTGGTTGGTCAGTTGGATCGTCAGGTCCGTAAACTTCAGGCAACTGAAGGTGCAGCATTCAACGAGCAGCCATCTGACGCTTTGCTGAAAGAGTTCCTGTACCTGGTTGCGTTGGCTCAGCCTGAGTCTGACCGTCTGAAACTGCTGCACAGCAGTTTCCAGTTGGCGGATCATGTTCGCGAACGGGAGTTGAGGGTCACCCGTAACGATCTTAGTGGTCCGGACCAGTCTGCGCTGGTGTCCTTCGCACGCGCTCTGCAGGACGAAATTGAAGCATTAAAAGACATCATTGATCGCAGTCAGCGCAACCCCGAACTTGCTGTCGAAGACTCTGAGTTGATCGAGCGGCTGGAGCGTATCTCAGATACCCTGATCATGGTCGATATGAATCCGACGGCCGAGCTCGCTGACGGAGTAATCCGTCAGATACGGTCGGGACAGGCGGATATTGAAGGGCTGGCTGACGACATTATCCGTATCGAACAGGATGTTCAGGCAATTGTTCAGTCTAACAGCCTGAAAGGTTCTCAGGTTATTGATCCCGTCACGCTTAAAGAGGCGAATATCGCTGTGGTCTCTGAGTCGGTGACAGCGCTAGTGATGGTGAAAAGAGCCGTGGCTTCCTATGTTGATAGCGGAGATAAACTGCACGTGAAGAATGTAGGCAAGAGCCTGCGGGACGTAAGTGGTGCAGTTATTTTTCTGGGTAAGGCCGATCTCCGCGCGATGTTGCTCGAGCTTGAGGAGTTCGTCGAGCATCAGGTGATGGACTCAAGAGTGGCACCTTCGTCTCAGGATATGGATGCCTTTGCTGACGCAGTAACTGCAGTTGAGTACTATCTGGACACGTATGATTCTCCAGCCTCTGGCGGCAGTGATGCATTACGCATGGCTGAAGAGAGTATGGTGCAGTTGAGAGCCGGTCATGTTGCAAACTAGTCTTACACTAATCAGCAGTGGCGCAATTCTAATTGCGGTCGTTGTGGCACTCTTTCTCTGGGCCGGCAAAGGCTGGTTCAGGCAGTGGCTCCGAGGCACTACAGGAATGATTCTTATTGCTGGGGCTATCTGGTTAGGGTTGGTCGTGTGGGATCTGGCCAGCTATCGATCCGCCATTCAGGAACGGCCTCTGGCGTCGGTAAGCATTTATGAAATCGAGCCACAGGTATTTGATCTGACATTGGTTGACTCTGAAGGCGAAGAAGAGCGCTTCGTTGTAAAAGGCGATCAATGGCAGCTCGATGTACGTATGCTGGTATGGACTGGCCCATTACTGGCATTGGGCAAGGAACCTTTGTATCGGTTTGATCGCTTGTCAGGGCGTTATCTGAGTCTTGAGCAGGAACGTAGTGCACCTAGAACGGTTTATGGGTTTGGTGGTTCCGAAGGCTTTGATGTCTGGAGCTGGTTACGCAACTACGATCTGTGGCTGGATGCAGATTTTGGCAGCGCAGTCTATATGCCTATGGAGAATGGTGCTGTGTTCAGTGTTGTCCGGACCACGAAAGGACTGGTCGCTCGGCCGGTGAATGACGTTGCGGAGAGCGCCATCGCCGGGCAGTGGTAAAACACAAGTACAAAAAAAGCGGCCATCGGCCGCTTTTATCGTATCTGTCGATATTAAGCAGGGAACAGTTCACCCAGCTTAGTCGCCAGCATCATGTCGCCTTCGACTTTCAGCTGACCAGACATGAATGCCATCATGCCGTCCAGATCACCATTAACGATACCCTGCAGGGTCTCGCTGTTCATGATCAGAGTTACGTTTGGATCACCCGCTTCACCCTGAACAACTTCGCAGGCGCCGTCTTTAACGATCAGGTGGTAGTTGTCCGCGTCTTCGATGTTGAACTGGAAAACCAGATCCAGGCCTTCAGCGGCAGCTGGGTTGAATTTAGCGTTCATTTCATTGATGAATTCAGCAGCAGATGACATATCAATATCCTTCGGTTACTTACGTGTTGTTCTACGGCGGCGGAAGTACTGCCGTTGATTCGTGCCCGTTCAGGCCTGTCGACACTCTAAGTGGCCCTCTGGAGGGTGTCAACGAAATTCGAACGATTGTTTGAATTTCAGACTGCGGTTACTTCTCTTACCTGACAGAGCTTGCGGCACGCCCGGTTTTCGTTATGCTGGCTCTTCCCAAATACAGGATTAAAGGATATCTGAGTGGAGTTTATTGCAGATTACGGCAGCTTTCTCTTGAAGACAGTTACACTCGTCGTGGCCATTCTGGTGGTCGCCGGTGGAATGATCGCACTAGGTAGCCGACAGAAAAAGTCGGGCTCCGAGGGTGAACTGAAAATTCGTAAGCTGAACGAGCAGCTGGAAGACTATAAAGAGCAGCTCGAAAATGAGATCAATACAGAAGCTACTCTGAAACAGCTGGAAAAAGACCGGAAGAAAGAAGACAAGGCGAAACAGAAGGCAGAGAAGAAAGCAGCCTCTGCTGGGGCGGATGCTTCCAAAGAAACAAAACGTGTGTACGTCATCGATTTTGATGGTGACATCAAAGCATCTGATGTTGACCTTATGCGCCGTGAGATTACGGCTATCCTGACCATGGCCACCAAGGACGACGAAGTCGTTGTCCGCCTCGAAAGTGGCGGTGGTATGGTGCACTCCTATGGCCTTGCTGCATCGCAATTAAAGCGCATCCGTGACAAAGGTATCCAGCTTACTGTATGCATCGATAAAGTCGCCGCAAGCGGCGGCTACATGATGGCCTGCCTTGCAGACCGGGTGGTTGCTGCTCCGTTTGCAATTGTTGGTTCTATTGGCGTTGTGGCCCAGCTCCCGAACTTCAATAAGCTTCTCAAAAAGAACGATGTAGATTTCGAAATGTTCACTGCGGGTGAATATAAGCGCACAGTAACCATGTTCGGTGAAAATACTGATAAAGCGCGAGAGAAATTTCAGTCTGATCTGAACGATACCCACGTTCTTTTCAAGCAGCATGTGAAACAGTTCCGCCCTCGTGTTGACATTGATGCGGTTGCTACCGGAGATATCTGGTACGGCCAGCAGGCACTCGACCAAAAGCTGATAGACGAAGTGGGAACAAGTGATGATTATCTTGTCTCAGCATGCGAACGCGCGGATGTGTATACGGTCGCGTATGAGTACCGTCGGTCATTCCAGGAGCGTATGGGCTTTGCCGCTCAGGCAGGCTTTGAGCGTGCCGTGACGCGAGTCCTGACTGCCGTTCAGAATCAGATGCAGACAAAAGGGTAATACGATGAGTTTTCTAGCATATCGGGTAGAGGAAGCGGATAAGAAATTCGAGGCTTCGTGGGTTGAGCAGGAAGATGCCGACTTGCCGGAGGGGGACGTCCTTATCGAGGTTGCCTACTCTTCGGTGAACTACAAAGATGCACTTTCAGCGAGTGGTAATCGTGGCGTCACAAAAGCCTATCCGCACACACCGGGTATTGATGCCGCAGGTACTGTTCTTGAAAGCAGTGATAGCGCGTTCTCGAAGGGTGACGAGGTTGTCGTATTCGGTTACGACCTGGGCATGAATACAAACGGCGGTTATGGCCAGCATATTCGTGTGCCTGCCGCATGGGTGCTGAAGAAACCTGAGGGTATTTCAGCGTCAGAGGCGATGGCGTGGGGTACCGCTGGCTTTACTGCGGCTCTGAGCGTACAAAAACTTGAACGCGCAGGTATCTCGCCAGATCGCGGCCCTGTATTGGTTACGGGTGCGACAGGCGGCGTTGGTTCTGTGGCTGTCTCTCTGCTGTCTAAACTCGGCTACAGTGTTGTTGCTCTTTCAGGTAAAGCAGATAAAAACGACTGGCTTGAATCTCTTGGTGCAAAACGCATCGTAAGCCGCGATGACGTGCTGTCACTGAAAGGTAAAGCGATGGCGAAGCCTGTTTATCAGGCGGCTGTTGATACCGTCGGTGGGGATATGGTGTCAGCCATACTGCCGCAGCTGATGCCTGAGGGCGCCGTGACTACTTGCGGTATGATTGCTGGCGTCAAGGTTGAAGCGAGTGTGTTCCCGTTTATTCTGCGTGGCGTTAGTCTTCTCGGTGTGGATTCGGTTGAGATTCCACGAGCGGACAAGCAAGCGGTACTGGATAAGGCTGCTGGCGACTGGAAGCTGGAAAGCCTTGAAACCATGACCACTGAGATCGGACGGAAAGAACTTCCTGGTGTTCTCTCCCGGATCATCAAAGGGGAAGGCGTCGGTCGTTACCGCGTTAACCTGAATAAAGACTAGTCAATCACGCCTCAACTTGTCGCTGATGGCGATTGGGTTGGGGTAGTTGAATACGACGATATAGCTGGACAGGACGAATGTGATAATCGCTGTTGCCTGAACCAGGAGGGATGCGCGCTCCGTGAGGAGTGCGCTCTCAATTGCCACGAATACCACCAGCAGTGAAAACTCACTGATTTGCCCCAGCCGGAAACCAACATCCCAGGCTAGCTTCGGCGTCTCACTGAAGCGCCCGAGAAGCACCCGGAACGTCAATGGTTTCAGCGTCATAACAGCCCCCGCCAGTAACACTGCGCCAACCAGCACCTCCTCCAGCATTCCAAGATTGACGCCCGCACCCAGTGTGAAAAAGAACATGACCAGAAAGAAGTCTCTCAGTGGCTTAAGGCTGATCGCCATAAACTGAGCGATAGGGCTGGTTGCCAGAGTCACCCCGGCAATGAATGCACCTATCTCCTCGGAAAGTCCGATCACAGCAGCGGCCTCGGCAACAGCCAGACACCAGCCGATGGCCATAATGAACAGGTATTCCTGATAGCGATCGAAGCGTTGAATGAGCGGAAGAAGAATTAGCTTCACGATCAGGTAACAGGCTGCCGCGAGTACAGGCAGGGCCAGAAACGGCTGCCAGACAGGCTGGTCGGATTCACCGCTCAGCACGCCAAGTAGTATGAGAGTCAGGATAGCGATCATATCCTGAATCAGGAGAAGACCGACCATGAGTTCACCACTGTGTTTGTGGTGGAGAACCGTCGTGGGCAGGAGTTTTAAACCAATGATGGTGCTCGAAAACATAAGCGCCAGGCCAACGATGATGGCATCCATAAATCCGTAGCCAAGCAGGTGTGTGACGCCGGCCCCTACGCCAAAGAACAGCAACGAGCTGAGTAGTGCAACGGACATCGCTTTCTTCAGTACCGCAAACAGCGAAGAAGGCTGCATATCCAGCCCGAGGAGAAAGAGAAGAAATATAATCCCGATATGAGCCATGTCTGTGAGCTCATCTGGGTGCTCAATCCAGCCCATGCCATACGGGCCTGCAATGGCACCGAGTGCTATGTAGGCGACGAGTATGGGTTGGCGTGTGTAGAGTGCGAAAGTCGCGAGAACGAGTGCACCGGCAAAAATAAGAAAGAAAGAAAAAACGATATCCTGTGGCATAACTCCCCCAAATGTGACTTAAGGTTAAGACACAGAAGGCGGGAGCGCCACAGAAAAGAGAGCGTGTTTTAGCTCAGGCGGCGTCTGAACAGCGGTCGCTGATCATGGACGTCATTCTGGTACGGGTTGGTGAAGGTTGAGAAGGCGGCGATAGCGTCTTCAACGATCTGGTCTTCACGCAGTGCGTACGTATCGAAGCCGCAACGCTTCATGAAAAATACCTGATCAATCAGTACGTCACCGACGGCACGCAGCTCACCGGTATATTTGTATTTTTCACGCAGCAATCTGGCCGCAGAATAACCACGGCCATCGGCAAACTTAGGGAAATCGATGGAGATGCGTGCGAAATTCGCCGCATCTTCACCAAAGAGATCTGCCGTTTGGTCGCTGGAAACGGTCAGTTCAAGTGACTGACCAGCGAAAGAAGCTTTCTCTTCCTGCCACTGTTCGAGTGTTACAGTTGTAAGCTCCGTGTCCTGAACCGGGCCCTGGGTATTAATCAGGTTTGCCATAGACAGCCTCCTTAAATGGGGTGTGGCCAACGCGGCGATAGACTTCGAGGAAAGATTCACCGTCAGTACGCTGGTCTACGTAGAAATCGAGAATTTTGGCAATCACATCAGGCATGGCCTCACGTGCGAACGAAGGTCCAAGAATCTTGCCCAGTGAAGAGCCATCTGCATCGTTGCCGCCAGAGTTGCCACCGAGTGATACCTGGTAGAACTCTTCGCCTTTTTTGTCGACACCCAGAACGCCGATATTGCCAACGTGGTGGTGACCACACGCGTTCATGCAGCCTGAGATATTCAGGTCGATTTCACCCAGATCCCACAGGTAATCAAGATTTTCAAAACGTGCCTGGATAGCTTCTGCAACTGGAATAGACTTGGCGTTTGCAAGCGCACAGAAGTCACCGCCCGGGCAGCAGATCATGTCAGTCAGGAGACCCAGCGTTGGTGTCGCCATGCCTAATGATTTCAGTTTCTGCCACAAGCCGAACAGTTCGGTTTGTTCGACGTCAGCCAGTACCAGGTTCTGGTTGTGGGTAGAGCGGAGTTCGCCGAAGCTGTACTCATCGGCCAGGTCAGCAACCTGATCGAGCTGCTCTGCGGTGATATCACCCGGTGGCGTACCGATCTGCTTCAAGGTCAGAGTAACGACAGCGTAGCCAGCTTTCTTGTGCTGACGCACGTTGCGCTCCATCCAGCGTGAGAAGGCTTTGTTCTCTTCCTTAGCTGCAGTGAGCTCTACCGGGTTGTCACTGAGCGTCTTGTACTCAGGGTCGATGAAGTGCTGCTTAACGCGCTCCAGTTCAGCCTGAGTCAGCTTGCCTTCACCATCTTTGAGACGGTTGAACTCTTCCTCGACCAGCTCGCGCATACGGTCAACGCCAAGGGCCTTAACCAGGATTTTAATGCGAGCTTTGTACTTGTTGTCGCGGCGACCAAACTGGTTGTACACGCGAATAACGGCATCAAGGTAGGCCAGCAGGTCTTCTTCTGGCAGGAAGGCACAGATTTCTTCGCCCAGAATCGGGGTGCGGCCAAGGCCACCACCAACGAGAACACGGTAGCCAATGTCACCCGCATCGTTTTTAACAATGTTGATGCCGATGTCATGCATCGTGATGGCTGCGCGGTCCTGTCCAGGTACTGCGTTTACAGCGATCTTGAACTTACGCGGCAGGAAGGCAAACTCAGGGTGAAAGGTTGACCACTGGCGAATGATCTCGCAGTAAGGGCGTGGATCAACGATTTCTTCAGCGATCACACCGGCGTACTCGTCAGTCGTGGTGTTACGGATACAGTTACCACTGGTCTGAACAGCGTGCATCTGTACTTCAGCGAGGTCCGCGAGAATCTGAGGGCATTGCTCCAGTTCTGGCCAGTTAAACTGGACGTTCTGGCGCGTAGAGATATGCGCATACCCTTTGTCGTAAGTGCGGGCAACATAAGCCAGCTTGCGCACCTGAGCGGAATTAAGTGCGCCATATGGCACAGCCACGCGCAGCATAGGTGCATAGCGTTGCACATAAATGCCGTTTTGAAGTCGCAGCGGCAGAAACTCTTCTTCAGAGATCTTACCGTCCAGATAGCGCTCCATCTGGCCCTTAAACTGGGCGACGCGCTCGTTCAGCAATTGCTGATCGTACTGATCGTATACGTACATAGTGATCCGGTTGCAGTAATTGGAATTATAGGAATAGGGGCGAACTTTAAACTGAAACGGCTTATCTGAAAATCAGAAAATGCGAATATTACTAATCGGTTTTGCCGATTATTCTTGTTGCGCTCAATGGCGGGAAACAGGTCTCGCATCAAGCAGGAGTCTGTCTGGGTAATCGGTGAAAACGGAGGACACACCAGCGCGGTAAAGCTTCTGGGCTAACTCAAGGCTATTAACGGTGAAGCAGGCGAGTGGAGTGCCTGCGCTGACTACTTCCCCGATCATGTCGGTATCAATAAATTCGGCATCGAAATGTAGGCCGGTTGCGCCCACCGATTCCATGCGGTCCTGCCAGTCAGCAGGAATCGCCTCAACGTTCAGAGCGCGGGTGTAATGAGAGAGTAGCGACTGCGCTTCCTTTAAAGCGAAGTAGTTAAAGCTGGAGAGTAGTATCGACTGACCAAAAGGGGTCTTGCGTAAAACCTGCTGCATCGCCCAGACGGTTTCAGCTTCGCGGCCAATAGTGGGTTTTATTTCGAGGTTAAGACTGAGATTGAGTGAGTCCGCCAGAATGAGCAACTCTTCAAGCGTCAGTATCCGTTCGTCGGATGAAAAGGGGGAGAACCAGCTACCGGCATCGAGCGCTTTCAGCTCTGCCAATGTCTTCTGAATCACCAGACCTTTGCCATCGGTGCATCGAACGAGGTTATGGTCATGGAAAATGATGGCGTGACCGTCAGCACTGATAGTGACATCGACTTCTGCCCAGTCTGCGCCCTGACGAACGGCTTCGATCATGGCCGACGCTGTGTTCTCCGGTGCGCTACCACTTGCTCCACGGTGTGCGATCACCCGCGAAATACCTTTATAGGCTGATGGCGGTGTTCCAGGTAGCTGAACAGGCATAAAGTAAACTCTGAGTCCGTCTTATCCGCATACGCTAATACGTGATCTTTCCCTGAGCAAGACAAATTTAGATCATTAAACCTTGATGTGCGCCCAGTGCTTACGGCTCCATATGGTTCCGTAAATGATCGCGAGAGCCATGCGCTGGCAAGCCTGTAAAATCCAGATGCCTGTCAGGCCAAGTCCAAGGTATGGTCCGATAACCCAGGCGAGCGGCAGGAAAACCGCCCACTGCATCACCAGATTGATTTTGAGGACCTGCTTGCTGGCGCCTGCGCCGAGAAGTGTCTGGTTAAATATGATGGATGCGACTTCAAAAGCGATGGCGAAGCCGAGAATACGTAAAGGCCATGTGCCAAGTTCAATGAGTGCGGCATCGTTCGTAAAGATAGTCAGTACCGCGTGTGGGGCTATCCACATCGGCAGGCCGAGAAGGGCCATGATGACGACAGATACTCTCAGGACATCCCAGCCCCAGCGGTGAGCATTTTCCTTTTCTTCTGCTCCAAGAGCATGGCCCACAAGGCTTGCGCCAGCGATGCCGAGGCCTACGGCAGGCATGATCAGTAGCAGGGACAGCTGCGTTAGAATGTGGCCAATCGCCTGCTCCTGGGTGCCGATTAAACCAATGATCCAGAAGAGTACACTCAGGCCGAGAGCGAACAGTGTCTGGCTAACCGAGTTTGGAATTGCCAGGCGCACCAGTTGGCGGATGGTCTTGCGGCTTAAGTGATAAAGCTGGCGGAAGCGGGTGTCCAGCGCAAACGTACGCCAATAGAAGAGTCCTGCGGCAAGTACGAGCGATGCCGCTGACCCCATGCCAGAACCTACGGCGCCGAAACCTTCCCAATAGGTAGTCCCAAAGGCTGTCAGTCCGAAGATCAGGAAATAGCTGAACACGATATTGCTCAGGTGCATGATGAGTGCAATCTTCAGGTATACCGCGCTTTCCCCGATACCACTCCAGAACCCTCTGAATACAAAGGTCATGCCGACGAAGGTGAGGGCGGCGGTGCGCCATGAAAAGTACTCGGACGCCACAGCAATAACGGCTGCGTCATTGGTGTATAGGCCGATGTACTGTTCTGCAAATGCAATAAACAGGATGGTCGAGGGAATACCGATCAGAAGCGTCAGGAACAGGCCTGCGAAGAGAGGCTCAGTGGTCCTGTGGTGGCGTCGGGCGCCGTAGTGCCGGGATACGATGGCCTGCACGGCGGCAGACAGTCCCATCATGACGGAAACACACAGGAAGTTGGCGTAACTACCGATACCGACGCCAGCCAGGGCCACGTCATTGAGCTGGCCGACCATCGCGGCATCAATCAGGTTGGTGATGCTCTGAGAGAGCATGCTGCCAATAATTGGGATGCCAATGATAAGGATGCGGTTCAGTCGCGTCAGTTCGACGCGGCTGAGCCTCGACAGTAAGAGACGGCTGAACTGCATATCAGCTCAGAACTCCTTAGCGGTCGTAAGACAGGTTTGGCGCTAACCAGCGCTCCATCTGCTCCAGATCCATATCCTTGCGGGCAGCGATGTCCGTGACCTGATCTTTGTCGATCTTACCCAGGCCAAAGTACTTCGACTCAGGGTGGGAGAAGTACCAGCCACTGACAGACGCTGCTGGTGTCATGGCAAAGTTTTCAGTCAGAGACACACCGGTATTCGCTTCTCCGTCCAACAGGCGGAAGAGGGTCGCTTTCTCGGTATGGTCCGGACAAGCCGGGTAGCCTGGTGCCGGGCGGATACCCTGATACTTTTCTTTGATGAGCGCTTCGTTGTCGAGAGCCTCGTCAGGCGCGTAGCCCCAGAGATCCTTGCGGACGATTTCGTGCATACGCTCAGCAAAGGCCTCGGCCAGGCGGTCGGCCAGGGCTTTCATCATGATGCTGTTGTAATCGTCATGGTTCGCATCGTAATCGTTGGCCAGTTTTTCAGCCTCGATGCCTGCAGTAACAATAAAGCCGCCCATGTAGTCATCGGTTGTGCCTTCGGGAGCAACGAAGTCGGCAAGTGAGTAGTTTGGCTGTGCCGTTGGCTTGTCGGTTTGCTGGCGAAGTTGATGCAGTACAGCGAGTTCCGCCGAGCCATCTTCGTTGAAGACGACGATGTCATCGTTACCGCGCTTGTTGGCTGGCCAGAGACCGACAACGCCACGGGCATTGAACAGCTTCTCATCGACGATGCGTTTCAGCATTGCCTGAGCGTCTTTGAACAGGTTAGTTGCGGCTTCACCAACCACTTCGTCTTCGAGAATGCGCGGGAATTTACCGGCCAGCTCCCACGACATAAAGAAGGGCGTCCAGTCGATGTAATCAACCAGCTCGGCGAGATCGAAGTTTTCGTACACACTCAGGCCAGGCTTATTTGGCTTCGGTGCCTGATAGTTCGCCCAGTCAGCCGTGAATGCGTTTTCGCAGGCCTTTTCGTACGGAAGCAGTGCCTTGGCCTTGCGGTTTGCGTTCCGCTCACGCACAGCGATGTACTCTTCGCGGCGTTCTTCAATAAACAACTTCTTGGCTTCAGGAGAAACGAGCTTCTGGGCGACACCTACCGCGCGGGATGCGTCGGGCACGTAGACCGCAATGTCGTTCTGGAACTGAGGTTCGATCTTAACGGCCGTGTGCGCCTTAGACGTTGTCGCACCACCAATCATCAGTGGGATCTGGTAGTCGAGACGTTGCATTTCACGTGCAACGTGGACCATTTCGTCGAGTGACGGAGTGATCAGACCAGAGAGGCCGATGATGTCGCAGTTTTCTTCTTTGGCGACTTTCAGAATCTTGTCGGCAGGGACCATCACGCCAAGGTCAACGACCTCAAAGTTATTACACTGCAGGACCACGCCCACGATGTTCTTACCGATATCGTGTACGTCACCCTTAACAGTGGCCATCAGGATCTTGCCCTGAGACTCAGACTTACCGTCTTTCTCTGCTTCGATGTACGGCAGCAGGTAGGCAACCGCCTGTTTCATTACGCGGGCGCTTTTTACGACCTGAGGCAGGAACATTTTACCTGAGCCAAACAGATCGCCGACCACATTCATGCCGTCCATCAGAGGACCTTCGATCACTTCAATCGGGCGATCGAACATCTGACGGGCTTCTTCGGTATCTTCTTCGACGAACGAGTTGATGCCTTTTACTAGGGCATGGGTCAGGCGCTCAGCCACTGGCAGTGAACGCCACTCTTCGGTTTCTTTCTCCTGAGCAGAACCATCGCCGCGGTACTTTTCAGCAATTTCGAGAAGGCGGTCAGTACCGTCTTCGCGCTTATTAAGAATGACGTCTTCGACGCGGTCCTTAAGTTCTGCCGGTAAGTCGTCGTACACCGCCAGCTGACCAGCGTTGACGATACCCATGCTCAGACCGTTCTTGATGGCGTAGTACAGGAATACCGAGTGGATGGCTTCACGTACCGGCTCATTCCCACGGAACGAGAAGGAAACGTTACTCACGCCGCCAGAGATTTTGGCGTGTGGCAGGTTTTCGGTGATGTACTTACAGCTGTTAATAAAGTCCACAGCGTAATTGTTGTGCTCTTCGATGCCGGTGGCCACAGCGAAAATGTTCGGATCGAAGATAATATCTTCTGGCGCGAAGCCCACTTTGTCGACGAGAACGCGGTAAGAACGCTCACAGATTTCGTTTTTGCGCTGTTCGGTGTCGGCCTGGCCTGTTTCATCGAACGCCATGACAACAACGGCGGCGCCATATCGCTTGCAGCGTTTGGCTTTCTCGATGAATTCCTCTTCACCTTCTTTAAGCGAGATGGAGTTCACGACAGCTTTACCCTGAATGCACTTCAGGCCAGCTTCGATGATTTCCCACTTCGATGAGTCGACCATGACTGGAACACGGGCAATGTCCGGCTCAGAGGCAATCAGATTCAGATAACGAACCATGGCCGCTTCAGAATCGAGCATGCCTTCGTCCATGTTGATATCGATGATCTGAGCACCGTTTTCAACCTGAAGGCGGGCAATTTCCAGCGCTTCGTCGTAATTTTCTTCTTTGATCAGGCGCTTGAACTTCGCAGAACCTGTGACGTTGGCGCGCTCGCCGACGTTAACAAACAGGCTGGTTTCATCAAAGTTAAACGGCTCAAGGCCAGACAGGCGGCAGGCTGGTTTGATCTCAGGGATCGTGCGCGGCTTATGCTTCTTCACGGCTTCAGCAATGGCTTTGATGTGCGCCGGTGAAGTACCACAGCAACCACCGATGATATTCAGGAAGCCGCTGGCTGCGAATTCTTCAACGATGACCGCCATTTCTTCCGGCGACTGATCGTATTCACCGAATTCGTTGGGCAGGCCCGCGTTCGGGTGTGCGGATACGTAGCAGTTCGATTTATTGGACAGCTCTTCGACGTGCGGGCGCAGCTCTTCTGCACCCAGAGCACAGTTCAGACCGATGGTCAGTGGCTTGGCGTGCGCCAGCGAGTTGTAGAAAGCTTCTGCGGTCTGGCCAGAAAGCGTACGTCCAGAGGCGTCAGTAATCGTACCCGAGATCATGATCGGCAGTTCTTCACCACGCTGCTCGAAGACTTCCTGGACCGCAAAGACGGCCGCTTTAGCATTCAGGGTGTCGAATACGGTTTCGATCAGAATAATGTCGGCGCCGCCGTCCATCAGGCCTTCGGTGGCCTCGATGTATTCTTCGACGAGCTGGTCGAAGGTGATGGCTCGATAACCCGGATCGTTTACGTCCGGTGAAATGGAACACGTTTTACTGGTAGGGCCCAGAACACCAGCAACGTAACGCGGGATGCCCGTTTCGGCTTCTACTTCGTCAGCGACCTGGCGAGCCACTGCCGCTGCGGCGCGATTGAGTTCAGGTACCAGATCCTCCATATCGTAGTCAGCCTGAGAGACTCGCGTTGAGTTGAAACTGTTTGTTTCAACGATATCCGCCCCGGCTTCGTAATACTGACGGTGGATGCCTGCAATGATTTCAGGCTGGGTGATCACCAGGAGGTCGTTGTTACCCTTGACGTCCTGACTGATGTCGGCAAAGCGTTCGCCCCGATAGTCGGCTTCTTCCAGTTGATGGCTCTGAATAAGAGTCCCCATGCCGCCATCGAGAATATGAATGCGCTCCTGCATGTTCTTTTTCAGGGTCGCGATTCGTTGTTGACGCTGTTGGATCAGGTTGTCGTTGTTTGAACTCATAACACTATCGGGTAACTGGCGAAAAATGGCGGCAAATATTACCAGAGTGGATGTCTTGTGTCCTGTTTTCGGGCTGAGTGGTGCAGCAGAGTAAAACCCGACTGTTTTGCTTGGGTATTTCGTAAGAGCCCCCATATACGTTACAATGCGCGCAAGTTTACGAGGGAGTCATATGACTACATACGTTGAGATTACGCCGGATGCTGAAGAATATCTGGCAGGCCTTCTTGAAAAACAGACAGTCGAAGGTATGTCTGTACGCATATTTATCACTCAGCCCGGTACCCGCCACGCAGAGACATGCCTGGCGTATTGTCGCCCGGATGAGGTGAATCCGAGTGACGTACTGCAGAAGATGGATAAGCTCAATGTGTATGTTGAGGCAATGAGCATTCCTTACCTCGAAGAATCGAAGATCGACTTCGCGAAAGACCGTATGGGCGGCCAGCTTACGATCAAGGCTCCGAATGCGAAGATGCCCAAAGTCAGCGAAGACAGCCCGGTAGAGGAAAGAATCAACTACATTCTCTACACTGAGATCAATCCCGGACTTGCCTCTCATGGCGGTGAGGTCAGCCTTGTCGAGTTAACTGAAGAAGGTGTGGCGATTCTTAAGTTTGGTGGAGGCTGTCAGGGGTGCAGTGCCGTAGATATGACACTGAAAGATGGTGTTGAGGCGACGCTGGTAGCGAAAGTGCCCGAGATACAGAGTGTGCGTGACGTGACCGACCACACGCAGACTGAAAACGCCTACTTTAAGTAATACCTGTTTCAAGTAATACCTGTCAGGTGCCCCAGTCTGGGCACCTGAACCCCACCGGCACGATTGCATAGTCTTTTAAATACCCTTCACGCCAGTGTCTCGAGGTAACAGAAACCGACTTTTCTGTGCGGCTCTGGTTACCTCGGGTAGCACCTACTGGAGTGATTCAAACGTTGCTCCGGCGCGGAATACCTGCGGTGCAATTTCCCGGACGCGACAGACGCGAATTCTCGCCTGTAAGGGCGTCACTGGGCCACTGCCGGGTGCCAGCACAAAGTCAGCCAGCTCCCCGTCTTTTAACGCAGTATGACTTTCTAATTGAATCCCATGACTACTGAGGTCGATGCAGGTCACCTGCTGCGTTTCGCCGTCGTTGGTGATTAATTGAGCCGGCGCGTCGATCTGCATTCTCATGTGGCGGCGTTTTTCTTCGTAGGTGCGAGACAATGTTTGCATGCGGTCCCCTCAGGTAGGCGGCGGTATGTTTCAAAACTATTTTTACATCTATAGCAGATATCAAGCAGAGTTCATGCCATCGCCAGCTCAGCCTGCGGCGCTTCTGACAATTGCTTCATAACCGTTGCACTGCTTATGAGTTAGAGGTACCGTTCGCCAGATATTCGACGCTGGGGAGAGGCTGATGGCCGCGACCGTGCTGGTCATTGATGATGATTCCACTGTTCGGGACAGTGTAGTTGCTTACCTTGATGACTGTGATTACCACATGCAGTCCGCGGGCAGTGCGCAAGAAGCACTGGACGTGATTGAAGTTGCTGTTCCGGACGCAGTTATCTGCGATCTGAAGATGCCGGGTATGCATGGTATTCAGCTTCTCGAGAAGCTACGCGAAAACCACCCGGATCTGCCCGTGATCGTTGTTTCCGGTGCAGGAGTGATGGATGATGTCGTGCGTGCGTTGCGCCTCGGAGCTGCTGACTTTCTGGTGAAGCCAATCCTGGATCTGGAGGTGTTGGTTCATTCATTGCGCAAAGCCCTGAGTCACCAGACGTTGCAGCGCGAAAATAAGGCCTACCGGGAGCATCTGGAAGCAACGAATCGTGAGCTGAAGCTCGGCTTGGACGAGCTTCGTGCCGACCAGCAAGCTGGACGTCATGCCCAGCTGCGCATGCTTCCTGAACCATTGAATATGGATGATGTTTTCTGTGAGCATAAGCTTCAGCCATCTCTCATGCTCAGTGGCGATTTTCTGGATTTTATGGAAGTTGACGATGACCGCCTGGCGTTTTATATCGCCGACGTGTCAGGGCATGGAGCGTCGTCGGCGTTTGTCACTGTTCTTCTTAAGAACCTTACCTACCGATTGAAAAGAAACTTTCAGCGGGGCTCGAGTGACGACATTCTTAAACCAGATCTGGTTCTTGGTCGTATTAATAATGAGCTGCTGGCGTCTGAACTCGATAAACACCTGACGATGTTTTACGGAGTGCTGACGCTATCGACGGGTGTTCTCTCGTACTCTGTAGGAGGACACTTTCCTATGCCTGTCCTGATCAGTAATGGCGAGGCACGGTTCTTTGAAGGGCGCGGGATGCCGGTTGGGTTATTCAAGGAGGCGGAGTACAAGTCGATTGATGTCGAGTTGGCAGATGACTTTCGTCTTATGATGTTTTCAGATGGAATACTGGAAATAATTGATGAAGCGTCCTTGAATGATAAGGAGAGTAGGTTGCTGGCGATGGCCAGTGAGTCGGAAGGTAAGCTGGACACCTTCTGGTCAATAGCAGGCGTTGCCGGGCACGAAGAAGTGCCGGACGATATAGCCGTAGCCACAGTGTGCAGAGGTGTTTTATGACATCAGGTGTGGTTGAAGTCGCCTTTGAAGAAGGTGTACACGTTATTCGCTTAAGTGGAGATGTCAGGTTAAACCTGTGCTCAACCCTTGAACGCTATGTTGATGAATTTCTGGCGCAGGGTCATTTTCACAATGTGATGATTGATCTCGCTGCCGCGGAAGGGATCGACAGCACGACGCTGGGTCAGCTTGCTAAAATATCCATTCTTTGCCGTGATCGTTTCGATATAACTCCCACCATAAGCAGCCCTAATACTGGTATTACCCGAATCCTTCTCAGTATGGGGTTTGATCAGGTATTTCATATCGTTGATAGCGAAATTGAAGACGACGGGGGTTTTGAGCGCTGGGCTGCGGATGCGGTGGATGAAGAGTGCGCTCGCGAGCAAGTGATCGAGGCGCATAAAGTACTGATGAGCCTTAATCATAAAAACGAAGAAACCTTTCGCGAATTAGTGGACACGCTAGAAGCGGGCCGCTGAGTTAATCAGATAGAACCATGTACACACCAGGGGGATGTTGTGTCTATTAAGCGTGCTGCCGTCATTGGAGGGGGTAGTTTTGGAACTGTTATTGCGAATATTCTCGCAGACAATGGCGTCGAAATTTTACAGTGGATGCGCAACGAGTCGGTTGCTGAGTCTATCAACCACGAACACGTAAACCCCGATTACCTTCCCGATACCAAGTTAAATCCTTCATTGAAAGCAACGACGGACCTGCAGGAAGCTGTTAGGGGGGCTGAGGTCATCTTCGTGTCTGTGCCGAGCAAGTTCGTGCGCCAGGTCGTCGGGTCTTTTGTTGATGACCTGGACCCTACTCAGGCTTTGGTCAGTACGACGAAAGGTATCGAGCCGGACCGTTTCCTATTGATGAGTCAGGTTCTTCAGGAGCTTTGCCCGAACAATCCGGTAGCGGTTATCAGTGGCCCTAATCTGGCTAAAGAAATTGCCAAGCGCGAGCTTGCCGCAACAGTTATTGCTAGTACAAACAGTGACTTACGTCGGAATCTTCAGGAATCTTTGAGCTGCAACTATTTCCGTGTTTATGCTTCAGATGATCTTTATGGTGTTGAGCTTGGTGGGGCGCTGAAGAATATATACGCCATTGTATCGGGCTTTATTGCTGCGCTGGGGATGGGTGAGAATACCAAGTCCATGATTATCACCCGCTCTCTGGCTGAGATGAGCCGTTTTGCTGAAGCGATGGGAGCGAACCCTCTGACGTTCCTCGGTCTTGCTGGCGTTGGCGATCTTGTTGTTACCTGTATGTCGCCCTTGAGTCGCAACTATCGGGTTGGCTACGCCATTGGTTCAGGGCAGTCACTCGAAGAGTCGGTGGATGAGCTGGGAGAAGTTGCCGAAGGTGTGAATACCCTGCGCTATGTCAGGGAAAAAGCCCTCGAACTTGATATATATATGCCTCTGGTGATGGGGGCGTATGAGATTCTGTTTAATCATGCTGATCCCAAAGATGTGGCTAAAGGGCTTATGACAGGCGCATTTGCGTCCGATGTAGAGTTTGCTTTACCCAGCCATAAAATCTAAGGCGACCCCCCGTGGTTGTCTGCAACTACAGGGGGAGTATGTATGCCTCGGCTCTTCATCTTTCGACATGGTACGGCAGTTCCGGGCATGGACCTGGACTCAGATCGAACGCTTACTCCCGCCGGTGAGAACGAAGCGCGATGCGCTGGCGCATGGTTGGCGCCGCTTCTTTCAGAAGGTACTCGCCTTATTGTCAGTCCATATTTGAGGGCGCAACAGACCGCGCAGGCTCTTGCAACGCCGTTTGAGGTAGAAACCTGGGCCGAGCTAACGCCCTCGGGAGATCCCGATGTCGTGTCTGATCTTCTCATAGAAGAAACCCGCGATGTAATTGTGGTATCTCATCTGCCGCTTGTAGGGCGACTTGCTTCATTGCTGGTTGATGGAAGGTCACTGGATCAACCATGGTCGCCGGCAGAAGGCTGGCTTCTGAGTGGCGATCTATTTGCGCCTGGCTGTATGATGGTTGATCAGATCTGGTATCCGGCTCTGGACAGGCGGCTTGGAGAGGCATCAAATCACTGAATAAAGGACTTTTTTCACCTTGAGGTCCGCTATATGGCAGGGTAGTGTCTGGCGTTTCTTTATTTCTACAGCGACACGTTATGACTCAAGCGCTACATATTGCCCACGCCAATGGATTTACAGGCGGAACCTACAAGGTTCTCGCCAACCGGTTGTCGGAACATTATCGCGTCGATGCTATTGACCAGATAGCACATAACCCGAAGTATCCGGTGACTGATAACTGGAATCATCTGGTTCAGGAGCTGATTCATCACTTCGAAACTCAGTTTAATCAGCCGGTGATTGCAGTTGGCCATTCGTTAGGCGGTGTGCTGAGTTTGTTGGTTGCTTTGCGCCGGCCTGATCTCGTCAAAGCACTCATCATTCTCGACTCTCCCGTGATGCCTGCCTGGCAGGCGCACGGCATGCGTTTTCTCAAGCTAACGCGCCTGAATGAGAGGTTGTTTCCTATCCGCAGAATCGAAGAGCGTAAAACCGAATGGGCTGATTTCGATGATGCGCGGGAGTATTTCAGCGGTAAGTCTCTGATGAAGAATTTTGATCCGCGCTGCCTCGAGGATTATATTCGTAGCGGTACCCGGGAAGAGGATGGGGTTCTTAAGCTGACTTACGACCCGCAATTGGAAGCCAATATCTGGCGCACCATTCCTCACAACATCCACTCACGGGTTAAGGGTAAGCTGAAGGTGCCTGCTGCGGTGATCGGCGGCAGAAGCAGTGAATACTTCAAGCCTGTGAATGGCGCATATATGAAGGCGATTGGCATGAAACTTCGTTGGATTGAGGGGACTCATATGTTTCCGTTGGAGAACCCTGAACCGACGGCTGATCTTATTCATCACACAATCAGAGAGTTACTGGGTGGCCGTTGAGTTAAAAGAAAAGCTGCTGGCTGGTCTTTGCTGGGGGCAGGGAGACAGCAAAGTTCTTTGTCTTCATGGATGGCTGGATAATGCCGCAAGCTTTGCTGTATTAGCGGACAGGCTAGCAAATCTGCTGGGTGATTCCGTTGTGGCGGTTGATTTACCCGGGCATGGCAAGTCTCCTTGGCATGCTGCTGGCCAGGGATACCCCGTTTGGGGCTACACGCATGAGCTTAAGGCGGTTGCCGATTCGATGGCGTCACCGGTTGATCTGGTTGCTCATTCTCTGGGTGGCTCTCTGGCTCTGTGTCTTGCCGCTGCATTCCCAGAACTTGTCCGCTCCATCGTTCTTCTTGATTCCCCGGGCCCTATGGTCACGCCCGAGGATCAAATCGCATCGCAACTGAGAGACGGTATTCTCTCTCGCGATAAGCTGCGCCCATCGCGGCAGTTTGCTTCTGTTGCTGACGCTGTCGGCGCCAGAAAGAAAGCGACTCCTGAACTCAGTGATAGCGCACTGGCGATACTGGTTGAACGTAATCTGGCGAAATGTGAATTCCATTATGAGTGGCGAACGGACCCGCAGCTGAAACTGACTTCTGACCTTCGTTTGAGCGAAACTCAGGTTGAACACCTCATGCGTGCGGTGAAGTGTCCTGTATTGAGTATTCGTGCAGAGAGCGGACTGTTACCCGCCAAGTTCTTTGAACATCGCATGGGATACCTGCAGAATGTCGATTCTTTGCAGTTGCCCGGCCATCACCACTTTCACCTGGAGGAGGAGACCGCCCCGGCAATTGCCGATGCGGTAATCACTTTCTGGAAAGGACTCTGATGCGCTCCACTCCTGCCATACAACAGTCATTGTGGTTTATCGTTCTTGTGAGCGCCTTACTGGCGTCTCTTGCAACTAGCTGGATGCTTCACAAGCCCGTCGATTACGGCTATGGGTTCTGGTACGACCAGATGGATATTCGTGGCCATATCGACCGCTTTGGGCCGAAAAACCGCTACATTCGTGGATTTGACGATCTCGACCGGGAACAGCACCTCCATCTATTTGGCGGTATCGTTGATGCCGTTCACGCTCAGGGGGAAGGGCTTGCAGAACTCGAATTTACCGACGATCGAGGCCGCACTAAGCCGCTGCTGCGCGAGCCAGAAATCGTGCACCTTCAGGACGTCGCCAATCTGATTGATGTTCTTTCGGTTGCGGGCGCGGTGAGTCTTCTGATTGCCGCCATCGGCACCTTTATGCTGGTTCGCCGCCGAATCGCGATCCAGTGGAAGCAACAAGGCCTATTGCTTGGTGGGCTGCTCGCGGCTGTTGGTCTTGTACTTCTGATTGCTGGCCCGACCGCCGTGTTCTACCAGCTGCACGTCTGGATCTTCCCGGATGACCATCAATGGTTCTTTTACTATCAGGAGTCGCTGATGAGTACCATGATGAAGGCGCCCGATCTGTTTGGTGGGATAGGGGCGACGATTGGTTTTGTTGGTTTGCTTATATTTGTGGGCTATTTGTCGCTTGTACGCAGGCTTCTGAAAATTTGATTTAGAAGTCTGGTTCCAACCTGAATTCCATTCGCTCACCTGTCGTCGGGTGATCAAAATCCAGTTCTTTGGCATGCAGACACAGGCGAGGCTCTGCTTCAGCCGACTTTCCTGCATAGAGTGTATCGCCAACAATCGGATGGCCGATCTGCTGCATATGCAGGCGCAACTGGTGGGAGCGTCCGGTCTTCGGAAACAGTGCTACGCGAGTATTTCCATTTTCGACAGAGAGCTTCTTCCAGCGCGTCAGGGCATAGCGCCCGTCGGTGTGGCTGATCATCTGCAATGGGCGGTTTGGCCAGTCGACAATAATGGGCAGGTTGATGCAGCCCTGATTTCCGGATATTTCACCCGTAACCACCGCTTCGTAGACTTTGCGCGTGGTCTGCGCTTCGAACTGGCGCTGCACGGTGTTGAGGGCTTTTTTATCACGGGCAAATACGAGGATGCCCGAGGTGTCCTGATCCAGCCTGTGAATCACCAGTATCTCGCCGTAGCGCTCTTCTAAGCGGCTGACGCACGAATCTTTCAGGTAGCGCCCCGGCACACTCAAGAGACCCGCGGGTTTATTGACGACAATGATGTCGTCGTCGATGTAGAGCGGGGGGATCAGTCCATCGTTTGGAATGTGGCTGGTGTCCCGTCTCGAAGTATGTCGCCCTTCGCTCATGGCCTGGCCTGACTCTCTTCTGCAGCGATCACTGCGTTCTGGTCAGGAGCATCCGGGAGGTTGCGGATCAACATGGCGCGTTCCATGGGTAGGTGCTCAAGTCCGTCAGCAGGAATGGTCACGATAAAACCTGAGCCAGGCGCGTCGTCGCGCGGATTGCCTCCCGTGTCACGGATGTCTTTGAGGGTGTAGGTCACATTGCCCGCGATAGTCATAAGTTCGACGGTGTCACCATTCTGAAAGCGGTTTTTTACTTCAATAGTTAAGCGACCATTGCGAATATCAGTGACCTGGCCAACAAACTGCTGATGCACGGAGGCTGAGTTGCCGCGTTCGTAGTTCTGATACTCGTCATGCACATGACGGCGGAAGAAACCTTCGGTGTAGCCACGGTTCGACATGTTCTCCAGTGTATCCATCAGCCCTTTGTCGAAGCTTCTGCCTGCCACAGCGTCATCAATCGCTTTGCGATACGCCTGTGCGGTGCGGGCAACGTAGTAGTGTGACTTGGTGCGGCCTTCGATCTTCAGCGAATGCACGCCCAGCTCCACCAGCTTCTGAATATGCTGGATGGCCCGCAGGTCCTTGGAATTCATGATGTAGGTGCCGTGTTCGTCTTCGAATGCTGGCATGTATTCGTTCGGGCGGTTGCCTTCCTGAAGCAGGAAAATCTTATCCGAGGTCGCACCGCGCCCGAGAGTTGGGTCGAATTCGTTCACGCCCTTAGGGACAACATCCCCTTGTGCGGTTTCTTCCGCTTCGTGGGCGTCGTACTTCCAGCGACAGGCGTTGGTGCAGGTGCCCTGATTCGGATCGCGGTGGTTCATATAGCCAGAGAGCAGGCAGCGGCCCGAATAAGCAATGCAGAGTGCGCCGTGAACAAAGACTTCGATCTCCATCTCCGGGCACTTTTCGCGGATTTCAGCAATTTCTTCAAGCGACAGCTCGCGCGACAGAATAATGCGGCTGACGCCCTGGCGACGCCAGAATTCAACGCTGGCCCAGTTGACGACGTTTGCCTGAACAGACAGGTGGATCACCTGATCCGGCCATTTGTCTTTGACCATCATAATCAGGCCTGGATCGGACATGATCAGCGCGTCTGGCTTCATCTCAATGACAGGCTCAATATCACGCATATAGGTCGCGATCTTTGAGTTGTGTGGTGCAATATTGCTCGCTACATAGAACTGCTTGCCAAGGTTGTGAGCGTACTCGATCCCGGTGGCAAGATTCTGCATGTTGAAGTCGTTATTGCGAACGCGAAGGCTGTATCTTGGCTGGCCGGCGTATACCGCGTCAGCACCGTAGGCAAACGCGTATTTCATGTTGCTCAGCGTACCAGCGGGCGATAGCAGTTCTGGGGTAAAGGTCATGGTGTAGCCTCCGCGCAAATTCGAGCGCGGAGACTAGCATAATTTAGTATTTCTGGCAGCTGCGACGGATCAGGAGGACAAGCCAAAAGGCGAGGTGTCAACGTCTGTGAGCGAGCGCAGAATGGCGCCAGAGATGGGTCTTTGCTTTACATTGCTCAGGGCTGATGTCCATTCGTCGTCCAGCTCCTTCCAATAGTCGGCCAGTCCTTCACCATCGCCGCCGAGAGCTTCAAGCTCCTGATGCAAATCGTTAATGTTGCCTCGTATGAGCGAGGTGTCATCCGAGTCTTCATCAAACAGAGCCGCAAACGCTGTGTGGGTCGCAGAAAACACCAAAGCAGAGATGCGCCCATTAAGGGAGTCAGCATTCTCGAAGGTGGCTTCCCAGTCAGAAAATGCGTTGTAGAACCGCTCAAGGTTCGACTCTGACTTCAGCTCACCACAGATGAAAGCCCTGAGTTTTGATATTGCTTTTTTCCAGTGATCAAAGTTTGAAGCCGTCTCGCTCTCTTCAAGGGTCAGATGGGGAATGCAGCTGTCGATAAGCGCGAGACACCAGGCACTGCGGGCAATCGGACTGAGGTGGGTATCGGATGGCACTGATTAAGCTCCGTGATTATTGGTAGGAGGTTATTGTACAGAAAAAGTAGTAATGAGAGTTTGATCACAAGGTCATGGTGAAGCATGTACGACAGTTCTCGTTTTACAAAGTGGCATGCCATGTAGTCTTGACTTTGCATAAATCTCAAGGTTGTCTATTGTCTAAAGTGTGTACAGTGAAGCGGCAAGGCCTATGAATACTGAGCTTACACTGGTAGATGTCACCGGCACGCAACTATCAGTCGATATTAATCAGCTCACCCCAATGGGATTTGAGAGCATAATCAGTCAGCGTGAACTCGCAGAATTGCGGGATGAGAGTGGCCGGTTTCGTGAATTCGAGATGCAATTGCGTGCCTCTAACGATGTACAGAAAGTCCGCCCGGAAAGCCTTGGCGTCTGTCGCGTTCATTCGGTGAGACGTATATGCGCGGATAAATCGGTACTGTGCCTGCGTTTTGATGCTTCTCCATGCGATATCTACAATCGTCTGGCTGGTGCAGGCGTTGGTAATATCAATATTCATCCCGTCCGCGAGCCATGCGAGATTCCAGAAATTCTAAGACGCGCCTGACGCGATTTCGAACAACCTTGCATCCGGGTGACTCCGTAGGGAGGCTTCCTGATCTTCTGTAACTGATAGCGTCAGGCTGACGCCAGTCGCAGAGTACTCTTCTTTATCGATGCTGGCGCCTGCTTCGCCCGCAATGTAGCGGGCTTGCGCCTCATTTCTGAAATCGCACTTAAGGCAAAGTGATTTGACGGGACGCCATTCAACCCAGTTATCCTGCTGGCTGTTTATGATGGCATCGGACGCAGAGCTACTGTACGCACGCTGAAGACCGCCCATTCCCAGCTTTATACCACCAAAGTATCGAGTAATCAGAATCGCACAATTAATCAGGTTATGGTGTTGCATCACTCTCAGTATTGGCGGACCGCTGGTTCCGCCGGGCTCACCATCGTCACTGAATCCTTCGGAAACCTGGCCTTCAGCATTCATCACGCGAAAGCCGTAACACACGTGATTGGCTTTAGGATGGGCACCTTTCAGCATTTGCTGGCGCAATCTGATCGCTTCAGGGTCTGTCACTGGCAGCACCTCAGCGATAAATCGACTGTTTTTGACTTCTGTTTCGTAAGTGAAACTGGTGAGCGGAAAGACGGGCATCAACGAACGCAGCGATAAATATTGAAACGCTTATCATCGGAAATCAGCTCCACATTTCTGAATAGCCGCTTCAGCACTTTGGTGTAAGGCAGATGGCGATTGGCGACAACGAGCAGTTCACCACCGCTGCGCAGTTGATGAAAGCTTTCATGAAACATGCTTTCTGCGATGGAGGTCAGCTGCTTGTGGCCATCGTGAAATGGCGGGTTGCAGATAACCGTATCCAGGGTTTCTTCAACCGACGACAAAATGTTGCCCTGACGTATATCACCCTTCAGAGAGTTGGCCCTGAGGTTTTCTCTGGCTGCGAGGGTTGCCAGCTGAGAATCGTCGGTACCTATAATGATCGCTTCCGGATTGTTGCTGGCAAGGTGTACTGAGAGAATGCCGTTGCCACACCCCAGATCGCAGATGACTCCGGTCTGGTTGGCGGGCAGGTGCTTCAGCAGCGCGCGCGCTCCTGGATCTGGCCTGTCACCGCAGAAGACCCCGGCCGGTGCTGACAGGGAAAAGCCGTTGATTTCATAGCTGCGGGTGGATGGTAGCAGGTCTCTGAATCCGGCTAACCCCCGTATTTTTATTAGCCTGGCTTTGCGGACTACTGGCAGCTGTTCGTAGTGGCCAGCATGCTCCTCAAGCCAGTTTAATAGTGGTATCGGGATGTGCTTCGCCATTCCGGCAAGAAGAATCGTGGCATCAGAAGAGATCTTCGACAGATAGTGAAGCTGTTCTGATAGCTGCTCTTTTTGCTTGGGAATGCGGATCAGAACGATTGAGTTGTCGCCATCTGAGCTGGCCTGAACGAAGGCATCAGACAGGTCGGGCTGGCTCAGGAACTTTGCTTCTGGCAGTCCGTTTTCGCTGCGGTTCTGTTGTGTGGCTACCTGGGCACAGAAACTGTCATGCCATAACTGAGCCTCGGGGAACGCGCAGGACAGAGCGCCGTAGCGATCATTCAATATGAGGCTGACTGGCTGGTCGGCCTCATTAATCAGGAATTCATCAGCAGCATCCCACGGCATGCTGACGTTGGCAGGCACATCGGGGTAGCACCGAAGGTTCAGGTCGGCTTTAGGCCAGTGGGGCATCAGTACAGGTCTTCGTCGCGTTTATTGCTATCCAGCAGGCTGAGCAGGTCTGGATCTCTTTCTTTGGTTTCTTCACGCTTGTGTTCACGGTCTTTTTGCGAGTCCACACGCTGAGTAGCTCCCTTCTTGCGTGCTACTGCTTCCTGGTCGGCTTTCAGTTGCTTTTTGGCTTCTGGATTCGATTCAAGGAACTTCTCGAAGACAGACTTATTCTTTTTGCTGGTGCGCTTGCCGCTTTGACGATCGGTGCCAGCCTCTCGCTTCAGCTTTTTGATGCTTCCGGTTTTTACCTGATGGATGCGCGATAGCGAGCGGGTTTTCTTTTTACGGGTCATGGTGACTGCTTCAGGAAAAGTGAAAGAGCATTTTACCTGACTCACATGCTGTTTTCATCGGGTGTATACTGCGCGCCATGTATATCTCACTGCTTATCCAGACTCTCTCCATTACTGTGCCCGTCGTACTGCTTGTCGTACTGGGTGTTTACCTCCGGCATAAGCAGCATATCGATGATGCTTTCGTATCGACCTCGTCGCGACTTGTGTTCAATGTGTCTTTGCCGGTGCTTATGTTTCTGGCGATTGTGACCGCTGATATGGCGGTTTCTCAGCACCTGCCGCTGGTGTGGTTTTCTTTGAGTGCTTCGCTCGCTGCATTTGCGTTTGTTTTTGCTGTGTCTAAGGTGCTTCGCGTTTCGCCGCGACGTCACGGAGCATTTGTTCAGGGGGCATTCCGGTCGAACCTGGGGATTGTCGGGCTCGCACTCTGCCTGAATGCATACCCGGAAGAGGGCGCGATACTGGGCGCACTTGTATTAGCGGTGGTTACACCAGTCTACAATCTTCTCTCTGTCTGGGTGCTTGCCTCCGGGGATAAGAATATTTCCTGGGGGCAGCAGCTGATGACGACGGCTCGAAATCCTTTGATTATTGCCATTGCGCTGGCGGGTGTCGTCCGCAGTCTGGGGCTGGAATTGCCTCAAGTGCTTCTTCAGACAGGCGATATTCTCGCTGGATTAACACTCCCTCTGGCTCTCATAGGAATTGGTGCATCACTGACAATCAATCGAGCATTGCTTGCCGACTCAGTAGTCTGGTCGGCCGTTGCTCTTAAGCTGGTTGTATTGCCTGTATTAATTATTATTTCCGCAGTTTATATCGGGATAACTGGGGCGGCGTTGGGGGTTGCTGCTCTTATGTTTGCCTCTCCTACGGCAGCTGCAGCGTTTGTTATGGCTAAGAGTATGAATGCTGATAGCCGCCTGACGGCGGATGTGATCGCTCTATCCACGCTCGGGTCAGGCGTGACGGTGACGACGATTATCTATGTTCTGAATCTGTCTGGGCTGTTATAGTTGCCAGCTTAACAGAACCCTATCTTTCGTACGGAAATGCCGAGCAAAGAATATCTCCTAGTCTACGTCTCCAGTCTGCCAGATGATGTTGCAGCGCGATTCGAGGTCGATCGACAAGTCGCCCTGGCTGGCGCTGTGGGCGCAGGACTTGTCTGGGATGCACGCTACGCTCAGTATGACTGGGAATTGGTAAAAAAGCAGATTGCGCAGGCGGATGCTTTTCTTTTGCTGTTGGGTGAAAACTACGGCCCAACGACGCCCACCGGCATTAGTTTTCAGCATCGTGAGCTGGTTTATGCGCAGTCGTTGCACAAGCCTGTTTACTACCTTATGCAGACGGGCATGGATGGCAGTGGCACCAGTGACGTGAGGTTGCAAGAATTGCGTCAGCAAGTGCGAAGCCAGGTGTCAGGTAAAATCTGGCATTTGCTGGATGAGTTAAGCGTCCATGTGAAAACCCTCCTGAAGAACTGGGAGCGCGATGTCAAAGCGCTCGCGCACATCGCCGACGACAGTGATCGTATCAGGATGGCAGAACGCTCGTTTCCAACGAAAGTTGCGCCACTCGGCACGCCACCACGGAAAGACATTGAGTTGATTGCTCAGGCTAACGTGTATCGTGGAGGGAATCTTGCTCGCCAGTTGGTTAAGCTACCCATGAAGACAGACAGAATCTGGAGAAGCGTTCTGCCGTTGTTGCGTCTCGGTGCCAGTGAAGATCGTCTCAGAACGCATATGGAGCAGGTTTTGACTGCTGAGGTTAAGGCGAGATTGCTGTCGGATAACCCCGGAAGTCATGCAGTGGATGGTGTTCGTATCGAGCGGAATCAATTCAGGCGGGTACTGGATGGTTGGTCATCAGAAGAGTACGTCGAGCATGTGAGGCAGGGAGCGCGCACGATCTGGTCGCTCCCGTCATAATGAGCGATTCAGCTACCTAGCAGGCTTGATCGCTGCTCCCACTCGCTCTTCATGCTGTCGCATACTGTGTTGCATACATCGAAAATGAAAGGCGCAGCAATACTGAAAAATGCCATATTGCCTTCCTGGCGACGTTTCACAAGGCCGTGAGTGCGTAGAGTCGACAGGTGTTTGGAGACATTAGGCTGGGATGCGCCGGTGTTCTCTACCAGCTCAGTGACAGACTTTTCGCCGCTCTGTAGTTGGTGAAGTATTTTCAGCCGCATAGGGTCAGACAGGAGCCTGAATCGCTGTGCAATCAGCTCAAGCATTTCGTCTGACATAGATTCTGCATTGTTCGACATGGTGTCCGGTACTCGATGTATCGTTTCAAAAGTAATTCTCAGTCTCATTATATCGTATGGTTTGCATCTGAAATATAACCGTTAAGTTATTTTGTCATTCTATTTCGTAATTCTTCCCATGCTTTTGGCTATAAGACGGAAAAGCAACTCCCCATCGTGGTGGAAGTTACAGTCACTCTGTATACTTCGTGCAATTATGAAAAAGGCTTTTGTTTCAATGAATAAGAACCTCCAGACTGTCTTTGTACTCCTGTTGAGTGTTGTCTTCCTTGCTTCCTGCTCTGAACCTCAACCAGAGCTACGCCGTATTTCTGGGTTTACTATGGGTTCGCAGTATCACATCAGTTGGTTTGGTGGCGAGGCGACACCGACAGAGGTACACGAGCAGGTTGAGGACAGGCTCGCCCACTTGATTTCAGTCTTCTCTACGTATGAAAAGAACTCTGAACTGTCGCGCCTGAATTCCAATTCTGAGACGCTGGCGGGAAAGCCCGTGCAAGTAAGCCCCGAATTAATGTCGGTGCTTCAGGATGCCAGCTACATCAACCGATACAGTATGGGGCGTCTTGATGTAACTGTAGGGCCTTTGGTGAATCTGTGGGGGTTCGGGCCAGAAGAGCGAGAGGGTGTACCAAGCCAGGCAGAGGTAGATCAGCTTCTTGAGATGACAGGTATGAATAAGCTTGCTCTCGATAAGGAGAAAAACGAGATTCTGATGGACGTGCCGCTGTACATCGATCTGTCTGCGGTTGCTAAAGGCTGGGCTGTTGATGACATAGGCCTCCTTCTGGAAGCCATGGAGATAAGCGACTATCTTGTTGAAATCGGTGGAGAGGTCCGTATCCGAGGTGCCAAGCCCTCGGGTGACTGGCGTATCGCAATTGAGCGGCCCGTAATGGAAGTCGGTCACTCAGCCCAGAGAATCATCGCACCCGGAAATCACGCGGTCGCTACATCGGGAGATTACCGGAACTATTTTGAAGAGAATGGTCAACGGTACTCTCACACAATTGATCCACTGACGGGTTATCCGATTCGTCACGCTTTGGCGTCGGTCAGTGTGATTCTTCCAACCTGTTCTCTGGCAGACGCCTGGGCTACAGCACTCAACGTGGCTGGGCCTGAGGCTGCCATGGCGCTGGCGGAAGCGAATGACCTGCCGGCTTATTTTATTATTCGTGATGGCGATGGTTTCAAAGAAGCCTCTTCATCAGCATTTGAGCGGATGTTTGGCTCTGCGGGCCACTGATCAGCCATATCATTCTGGAGTTTGATTATGTCGACAATTCTTGTTGCCTTCGGTGTTATGCTCACCATTGTTGCTGCTATGGCTATTGGTGTGATTATGGGGCGTAAACCTATATCAGGTTCGTGCGGCGGCATGAGCGCTATCGGCATGGAACAGGCCTGTGATGTCTGTGGTGGCGATAAGTCGCGTTGCGAAAAAGAGAGCAAAGAGGCAGCCAAGGCATCCGATGATGCCGATTTTTATGATGCGACTAAGCGCTAATCCAGCAGTTCATTGATTATTGCCTACAATAGACATAACTGATTGCTATAACGGAGTTTCAGATTCATGGCGGAATACCATTACGACGTCGTCATTATAGGTGCAGGTCCTGCGGGTGAAGGGGCTGCGATGAATGCAGCCAAAAAGGGCAAGAAAGTCGCTGTCGTAGAAGACAAGAAGATGGTTGGTGGTAACTGTACCCACTGGGGGACGATTCCATCCAAAGCCCTCCGTCATGCGGTTAAGCAGATTATTCAATTCAATACCAATCCTATGTTCAGAGAGATCGGGGAACCGCGCTGGTTCTCATTCCCTCAAGTATTGAAAAGCGCTGAAAAGGTTATTGCCAAACAGGTCAAGCTGCGTACTGAATTTTACGGTCGAAATCGTGTAAGCGTGTACACAGGCAAAGCACAGTTTGTTGATGAACACACGCTGGACGTTATGCAGGGCGTGCAGGCCAATACCCGACTGACGGCGGATGAATTCGTTATTGCGACCGGATCAAGTCCGTGGCGCCCTAAAAGTATTGATTTCAACCATCCGCGCATTTACGACTCGGATACCATTCTTAATCTTGAACATACTCCCCGTACGATCATTATCTACGGCGCCGGTGTTATCGGGTGTGAGTACGCCTCCATTTTTTCTGGGCTGGGCGTTAAGGTTGACCTGATTCACCCAGGTGATCGACTGCTGAACTTCCTCGATGATGAAATCTCGGATGCACTCAGTTACCACCTACGGGACAAGGGTGCGCTGATTCGTCACAGCGAGCAATTTTCATCGGTCGAGGCCAATGAGCGCCATGTCACTATGACTATGGTTTCTGGTAAAAAAGTGAAGGCGGATGCTTTCCTTTGGGCTGCAGGTCGTTCAGGTAATACAGGCGGTCTCGGCCTTGAGAACGTCGGACTTGAAACGAATAGCCGAGGTCAGGTTGATGTCGATGGTGAATACCGTACGGCAGTGCCTCATGTGTATGCTATTGGTGATGTGATTGGCTGGCCGGCACTTGCATCTGCAGCCTATGATCAGGGCCGGGCAGCGGCGGCAATTATTTCGTCGCCAGAGGAGTTCCGTTTTGTCGATGAAGTACCTACGGGCATTTATACGATTCCCGAGATTTCGTCGGTCGGTAAGAACGAGCGGCAGCTGACGGAAGAGAAGATTCCGTACGAGGTCGGGCAGGCCTTCTTTAAGAACATCGCTCGTGCACAGATTACTGGCGAAGGTGTGGGCATGCTCAAGATACTGTTCCATCGTCAGACGCTGGAGCTCTTAGGTATTCATTGCTTTGGTGACCAGGCAGCTGAGATTGTGCACATCGGCCAGGCCATTATGAATCAGAAGGGTGAGGGGAATACTCTTCGCTACTTCGTCAATACGACGTTCAACTACCCGACAATGGCAGAAGCTTACCGGGTTGCAGCGCTCAATGGCCTGAACAGGCTCTGATGCGACAAGGCTGGCTCTGCTAAGCGGAGTCAGCTAACTCTTTTGGTACTCAGTCTTTCGAAACTTGCACCTTGCGCTGCCTCTTCCTCTTCCTCTTCCTCTTCCTCTTCCTCTTCCTCTTCCTCTTCCTCTTCCTCTTCCTCTTCCTCTTCCTCTTCCTCTTCCTCTTCCTTGCGGGGCTTAATCCTTGCGGGACTTATTCGTAGGTATGAACTCTCAAGCTGGGCAGAATCGGTGCCTCGCTGATCAGATTATCTTCTCTACTTTTCCTGCTACGCCCCTCGGGCGGCATCAGAGGAACGTCCTTTATCTTCGGTAGCTCACTATGCGGATTGTCGGTAGCAACAAAAATCGGCACGGGACAGTTAAGCGATTTTCGCCCGCTCTGAAATACAACGTTGGCTCTGACTGTCGGTGCAAGTGTCTGGACCTGGGCAAGTTTTGAGCTTGGGGGGAGATTGCCAAGTATTTTTAGCTGAGCTTGTATATGTGCTTTCTCTTCACCTATATCCAGCAAAGCCTGCTCGGCTTCTTTGACTGAAATGCGCTTGATACTCCGACCATGGGCATACCAGGTAAAACGGCAGCTCACCGGATACTCATTCAGGAGAGGAAGGGTTCTTGTGCATTGTTTCAGGTGAATGCGCCGAAGTCCGCTTGCGTTGCCGATGAGATTCCGAAATGACGAGCCGCGCGCATCGAGCGCAGTGAGGGCGCTCTTCAGATTCGCTTCAGAGGTGCCCCGGAGTGTTCTCGATACCCGTGCAAAAGCCTCTTTGCAGTCATTTACCTCTTTGATTAGCAACTGGGTTTCCGGGCTTGCGAGAATAAGCCCATGGCGGCTGCGCGTTGTTCTTCCGTCCTGCTCATGGGACATATACCAGAGATCAGCGAGATGGTCGTTTGCCCAATGGATTGGGTCGGGGTTTATCGCCTGCTCGGTATCACGCAAGGGGTAGAAGTGGTGTGGGCGTTCTGATTCGATGTGTCTGTTCAATTCAGAAAGGCGTGCTTTGAGGTCGTCAAAGCACGTCTTCAGTTCAGTGATCACGTGCGGTAATCTTTGCCTTGATAAAATCGGAATGAGGAATATACAAAAGATCGGCAATTCTGCGAATCATATGTTCCTCGTATTTATCCAGGTCGTTGTCGGCGTAGGCGATTCTCCATAGCGAGACCAGAAGCTCCATCTTTTGCTCCACTTCCCACTGATCGTGAATCGCAGATGTGAAACGCTGTAAATCATTTGAAACGTCGACCGTATCAAAAGCCTCTGTAAGTAACGCTTCGACGTCCCGTTCGGGAATCAGGCTCTTAAGGGCGGCTCGCATCGCGTCTTTTTCTGTGTCGTCCACATCATGATCAGCACGAATGATTTCTGTCATAAGAACCGCGGCAGCGATAGCCGAGTCCTGAGGCTCGGGCACATACTGCTCACCGGTGAGTTTTTCGAAAAACTTGCGAATCATAGAAGTTCTGTCAGTTGTTGCTCTAGTAATTGCTGGTCTGCAGCAAAGCGACGAATACCGTCAGCCAATTTTTCAGTAGCCATGGCGTCTTCATTCATGGCCCAACGGAATGTTGCCTCGTCGACCTTGATTTCCTCGTCTGCGCTGCTCAGCTGTGGCTCAAGACGGCGAACCAAGGGCGTCGCGTCAGATGCCAGCTCTGCTAACAGGTCAGGACTGATTGTTAGCTTGTCACAGCCTGCCAGGGCTTCAATTTCGCCGATGTTACGGAAGCTGGCCCCCATGACGACGGTCTTGTGCCCGTAGGTTTTGTAATAGCGGTAGATTCTGGCGACCGACTGAACGCCAGGATCATTGTCGCCGGAAAAATCAGCATCGGGGAGCTTAGATTTGTGCCAGTCGAGGATGCGGCCAACAAAGGGTGAAATCAGCGTTGCACCCGCTTCAGCACAAGCAATTGCCTGGTGAAAATTAAACAGCAGTGTGAGGTTGCAGGGAATGCCTTCCGCTTCAAGCTTACGGGCTGCCTGAATGCCTTCCCATGTAGAGGCTATTTTGATCAGAACGCGTTCGCGCGGAACGCCTTCGGCCTCGTACATAGAAATAAGTTTCTTTGCCTTGGCAATGGTTGCTTCTGTATCGAAAGAGAGGCGAGCGTCGACCTCAGTCGAGATCAGGCCGGGAATAATACCCAGAATTTCTTTTCCGATCGCAACGGCCAGATAGTCGCAGGCGTTGGCAATCATGGAGTCATTATTGTTTGCAGATGACGCCCATTGCGCTGCTTTTTCGAGGAGTGGGCGGTACGCAGGTATCGCTGCAGCTTTCAGAATGAGCGACGGATTTGTGGTGGCGTCTTCCGGCTTGTGAGTTTTTATTGCCTCAATGTCACCTGTGTCGGCGACCACTACGGTCATTCCACGTAGCGCTTCCAGTTTGCTCATTTCTATATTCCAGGCTGGTAATGTAAATGTGTCTGACTTATCTTAGAGTGTAGGAACTCAAGGTTAAGGTCAATTGACAACAACGTTGAGAAAAGTAAAAGACGATACAAAACAGGTGATTGGAGTTAGTTATGAAGGTAATTACTGCACTCGTGCTGCTGTTTGCTTCGGCGCTTGTTTTCGCTTCCGATCCCGTATGGTTGGATGTCAGAAGCGAAGGGGAGTTCAACTCAGGTCACCTGGATGCTGCGACCAATGTTCCTCATGGCGAGATTACCGATAGAATCGCTTCTCTTGTCGAAGATAAGGACACACCTATCTATCTTTACTGTCGTTCGGGTAATCGCGCCGGTATTGCTCAGAGGGCGCTGGAGGCTGAAGGGTACACCAACATCACAAATGTTGGCGGCCTGAGTGACGCCAGGGAGAAATATGCAGCGATGACTGAGTAATTCAGTCAATCAGCTGCAGTGCCTCCTCTAAAACCTGAATGCCGGACTCACGAAGGTGGGCACGCTCGCTCAGGTAGCGACGAAATAACCTTGCGCCTCGTTGACCATTAAAGAGCCCCAGAATGTGTCGACTGACGTAATGGAGTGGGGCTCCTTTCGCCAGAAGAGTCTCGATGTAAGGATAGAGTGCCCGGACAGCGTCCTTCGCCGACTCTGTATTAGCGGGTTTACCAAAGTAAAGCTCGTCTGCGTCAATCAATACTGACGGGTTCTGGTAAGCCTCACGACCCAACATAACCCCGTCGATATTTGGCATGATCTCAGCGATCTGATCATGAGTTTTTATGCCACCGTTTATGATGATCTCGAGCTCTGGAAATTCCTGCTTCAGCCGGTATACATCATCGTAGCGCAGAGGGGGTACTTCCCGGTTTTCTTTTGGGGAAAGCCCCTGAAGGATGGCTTTTCTTGCATGCACGATAAAGGTTTTGCATCCGGTTTCAGCAACGATGGCGACAAAATCACGCATGTGCTCGTAGCTGTCCTGATCATCAATGCCGATCCGGTGTTTAATGGTTACATCAATACTGGTGCTGTCCTGCATAGCCTTAATGCAGTCCGCGACCAGCTGCGGATGAGCCATCAGACATGCGCCTATCATGTTGTTCTGAACGCGATCGCTCGGGCAGCCCACGTTAAGGTTCACCTCATCGTAGCCCCATTCCTCAGCGTACCTGGAGCAGGTGGCGAGCTCTGAAGGGTTGCTGCCGCCTAGCTGGAGCGCGACCGGGTGTTCAATTTCGTTGTATTCGAGAAAACGGTCACGATTGCCATGAATCAGTGCGCCAGTCGTCACCATCTCTGTGTAGAGCAGTGTATCTTTGGTCAGCTGGCGCCAGAAATAGCGGCAATGTTTGTCAGACCAGTCCATCATTGGGGCGGTGCAAAAACGACGTGATGGGGTTTTGCGGGCTTTTCCAGCGATAGCGGGGCTTTGTGGCTGGTTCGGACTTGTGCCTTCTTGTGACATTTTTGCGTTTTCTCGGTCTTTTTTGTATTGTCGGTGCGTCAAAAGTGCGCCATAAGCTATTTTAAACTCCGTCTTGGGCGGACAAACGTGGCATAGATCTCAAAGCGCAGAGAGATTATTGTCGCATATGGTTTTAATATCGGCATTAAACGTGAAGATGGTTTGGCTGGACTTGAGTTTTAAGTTACAAAATAACATCTAAGTGTTGAGGTTAAGCTCGCTAACAGTTTGGCGCAGCTTTGAACTTGAACGTATTCAAATCTGAATCTTACCGGATTGAGGTGGTGCTTTTCAGTAGAGCCGATAACCGGCACATTCGTTGTTTAGCGCTAGGTCGTGTGATACTGCAACGGCCTACATGTAGTTCACTGAAGCTCCGCAGCTATGTTGGAGCTATGGGCTAGATGGCTATTACTGGGCACCGATGCCATGCCTGTCAATTTTCGTGAGTTTATCATGGTGTCTTTCTAAGGCGCTGACAAGTGAATTACATGATTCTACTATAGATGCAACCTTATCTTTTTTCTCCGAGTCAGAGATACTATTAGGCCTTTCGGCGTCTAAAGTGATGCTCTTCCTGAGGCAGGCTAGGGATTGACTTGCTTCTCTATCGTCGACCCCGCAGAAGGCCATCCTCTCCTGGATAGACCTGATCTGGGCAATAAAAAGGGTCAATTTTAGATGTTGAATTGGGGCGGGCTCATCTTTACGTTCCTCACACCAATAATAAATGGCTTCTTGTGATAAAGAGCGTATGTCACTTGTCAGGCTCGTAATCTTGGAAAAATATTCCGCACGGGATGCCAGCCTTCCCCCGTTGCGATATATAACAGACCATCCAAAGAATACAACCGCCGTTGACCCCAAAAAGAGCATCAGATTGAGTAATGATGTTACGACTAAGGTTTCCAATTTTAAGCACTATCCCGTTCGTTTTGCTCGTCAATGTACTCCCATATTTCACTCTCGTAATCTCGATTGCTTGTCATAATTCTTAAGCGATTCTTGAGAGTGTCGTACCCAATGTTTTGGCGCAGAAGGCCAGCAAAAGCCTCCTCTAGAAAGCTCGAGCCAAAGCCGCGCTCTACTCCATCCAGGTTTACAGTAAGGATCTCGTCGTCGCTGGCGGTTAATGCCGGTAGTAAGTGTTCATCTCTAAACCTTTTTCCACTGTACTTTCCATCTAGCTCATTTCTACCAAATGGCTTTTTAGAGAAATCCCTAGCAATATCAATTTCGATTGTCATTTTTGCCTCCCAGAAGATCAAAGCTCCAAGCAATGAGAGTGCCGTAATAGGGGTAGCTAAGTCCGGCTAGTTCTTCCTTTATGTTAGAACTATTATAGACATACAGTCCATTTCCACTTATTACAATTAGTTTGTCAGAGACTTCAAGTTCAACCGGGTCTTTGATGTTTTGAGATCCTTTTCCTCTCCAAGGATCACCGGTTGAGCTGACTCCTTTTTTCATTGCATGTGCTATAAGCTCCTCGTGACTCCTATGTGATTGACTAAAACTTGATGGTATAGACTGCCCCAGGTCTGAAATCACAAAAATGAATCGATTTGAATCGCGATCCAAGTAACAGTACTGCCACCATCTTCTCCTCAAACCAGAGCTTAGGCCATTTGCTGGGTCTCTATACGCATGTTGTTGTATATTTAAGATGGCCTCGTTTATAGCTTCTTTTAGATGGTTAGGCGTGCCATCGTCAAGCGTATCCCCAATTAAATCAAGGGTTGGGTCTAGGTGCTTTTCCTGGTCGTAACCGCTCAGAAACTTGCTCTTTTCATCCCAGAGCTTGTCGAGCTTCCTGCGTCCCCCCGGCCTCAAAGCATTGAAAAGACCGCTTCCTCTAAACTGTTTCCTGACATTATGCTTCTTAGGCTGAATTATTTGGAACAGCTGATCGTTACCACTAGAAATTTGGGCAGATGTTACTCTTGCGAAAAGGGCTACTGCGCCGGCAGCAGATATCTCTTCAAGTGAGCTGAAATCCAAGATAATTATCTCTTGGGACACAGCTCGAGATCTCAAAATATGTAGCAGATATAAACACTCTTCTCTGCAATCACTTGAGTATATACAAAGCTTACTGGGGAAACGAAGTAAAAGGCGATTACCCCTTTCCTGTACGTGTTTTTCATGATGAATAATCAATGCAAGTCCTTTTGCTTGGTGGTTTTACTCAGTCAGGAGGTCGCGACATATTTCTGAGTAACGACGACGGCTGAAAAGCAGTTGCCAGCGTCGCCCCCCAACCTGACGCCACAGAATTGCAGCGCGAATACCAGACAAGAGAATGGCCCTTACCTTGTCGGCTGTGCCCGCATTCTGCAGGTAAGTTGGGTTGCCTGTTACCCGAATCCTGAAGCTCAGCTGGCTGAGTGTCTGCTTGTACAGATCAGCGAGTGCCGCAATTGTATTCGGGTGCGCATTCGAAAAATGCTCAGCCTGACGGGATGCCTGCTGGATGCCTTGCCCGAGGGCGTCCAGCATCCCTGGTGCCTTGCTTAGCTTTCTCTCGAGGTGGAGCAGGCTCAATGCGTAGCGGGTGACATCCGGACCGACTTGACCCGCGTCACGATCACTGACGGTCAGTAATGTCTCCAACCCCCGGCCAAGGCTTTCGGCGGGGTCTCCATAAATACTGTCGAAGTTGTCTGGATTCTGAACGAAAAGACTATCGATCATAGGTTGGGTGGCTTCGCTGGGGACGTCGCCGGTGCGGGCGAGCTCTTCTACAAGTGACGCAGCCTGAAATACGGCAGCAAGGGCGATTGCTTGTTGTTTTTGTTGTGTCGTCATCAGTTGTTTCCCGTTGCCTCGATTATGCCTCCGCCCAGACACAGATCTTCAAGATAAAACACGACCGACTGACCGGGTGTGACGGCGCGCTGTGGTTTATCGAACGTTACCCGAAATCCTGTGCCGCTTGCTTCAATGACACAGTCCTGATCGTCCTGGCGGTATCTCACTTTTGCTTTGCAGCGCAATGGTGTCTCCGGAGCGGCATTCACCCAGAACACCTCAGTTGTCGTTAACCAGTCGGTAAATAGCAGCGGGTGGTTTTTCCCCTGTACGGCAATCAATACGTTCCGCTCAAGGTCCTTGCCAGCAACAAACCAGGGAGCGTCCGGGTGATTCTTCAAACCGCCAATACCAAGCCCCTGACGCTGGCCGAGAGTGTGATACATCAAGCCGCTGTGCTGGCCAATGTCTTCACCTTCTGGTGTTTCTATGCGACCAGGCTGTGCAGGAAGGTACTGCTTGAGGAAGTCTTTAAAACGACGCTCGCCGATGAAGCAAATGCCAGTCGAGTCTTTCTTGGAGGCCGTTACCAGGTTGTTCTCTTCGGCTATCCTGCGAACCTCAGGCTTTTCCAACTCGCCAACAGGGAATAGGGTCATGGCGATCTCTTTTCCGCCGACGGCATGCAGGAAGTAGCTCTGGTCCTTGTTGCCATCGAGCCCCTTTAATAACACCGTATCGTCGCCACGCTGCCCCCGGCGCACATAATGTCCGGTCGCAATAAGGTCAGCGCCCAGCACTTTTGCGTACTCAAGAAAGGCTTTGAATTTGATCTCGCGATTGCACAGGATATCCGGATTGGGCGTGCGGCCAGCCTTGTATTCATGGAGGAAGTGTTCGAATACGTTATCCCAGTACTCTGCAGCAAAGTTAGCTTGATGAAGCTTAATGCCAAGCGTGTCGCAGACCTGCTGGGCGTCTGCCAGATCTTCTTTGGCCGTGCAGTATTCCGTCCCATCATCTTCGTCCCAGTTCTTCATGAACAGGCCTTCCACCTGGTAGCCTTGTTCAATCAGCAGGTAGGCGGAGACGGAAGAATCAACACCGCCAGACATGCCGACGATGACTTTGGTATTGGAGATGTCTGTCATTCAGGGATGCTCAATAATCAGGTCTAACGGATAATGTTTACGCGAGAGGTAGTCTTCAGCGCAGGTCAGTACCATGGGGCTGCGCAGATTGGTGGCGCCCCTCAGTTCTTCAATAGACATCCATGATGGGCCGATAATCCCTTCATCCAGCTCTGCGTCTGGTACTTCCCGGATAGCTTCAGCAATAAGACAATACCGATGGTAAGTAACACCGTTAGCGGGCGCTGTGTAGGTGTAAAACCCGAGCAGGGCTGTAGGTTTCACTTCCCACCCGGTTTCTTCAAGGGTCTCACGCACGGCCGCATCAATAACAGCTTCATCTTTCTCGATGTGTCCGGCTGGCTGATTGATGACGCGCGCTCCATTGCTCATTTCCTCCACCATGAGAAAGTCGTCCCCGCGGGTGACGATAGTGGCTACGGTAGCGTGCGGTGTCCAGCGTTCGGCAGTCATGAGGCCTCCGGTAAAATCAAGCTGCGAAGTTTACCTTAAATGCTCGTATGAGGCATCTTTGGCGGTTGCTCGAATGGCTACCGCACTGGAAATTCAGCGTTTACGTTGAGTGCTGTTGCGTCGAGTCGGCTTGCCGGTATGTTTCGTTGGCTTTCGGCGAGATCCGGAGTTCTTTGGCATATGAACTTCGACGGACGTGAACTCGCCGGGCGTGCCTATGTCACTCAGCGACCACGGACCAACAGATGCTCGAATCAAACGAAGAGTAGGGTGGCCGATATGGGCCGTCATGCGCCTGACCTGCCGGTTGCGCCCCTCTGAAATTTCGATTTGTAGCCAGGTAGTAACGTCGTTTTCCCTGTAGCGAATCGGAGGGTTTCGCTCCCAAACGTTGGGTGGCTCAATAATGGCAACTTTGGCAGGGCGGGTTGGGCCATCTTTCAGCGTGACCCCACTCCGAAGCGCATCAATTTCGCTATCATCGGGACGTCCTTCAACCTGCACCCAATAGGTTTTTGTCATCTTATGCTGAGGGTCAGCTATCCTTGCTTGTAGTGGTCCAGAATCGGTAAGCAGAACCAGGCCTTCGGAGTCGTAGTCGAGCCGCCCGGCCGGATATACCCCGGGTGTGGTTACAAAGTCGGCCAGCGTGGGCCGCCCTTTTTTATCAGTGAACTGACAAAGAACGTTGAATGGTTTGTTAAGAAGTATCAGGCGAGCCATGGTTTTGTAAGAAAATTACTTATTCTTTTGTCTAGCTTGCATTTTTTGTAGAAAAACTACAAATTAGCGGCACTTAAGAAGCTACTCAGCATCGGTTTAGATGCAATCTGGCATCACCAGCTTGCAGCCATACCGGATCGGAGTCCTTCACTTACCACAAGTTAGTGAAGCCGGTTCATGCGACACAGCAATAGCGTAACGCAACAGGAGACACAATGTCCGCGAACGAATCCAGGATTATTTACACTGAAACCGATGAGGCGCCAGCACTGGCAACTCACTCACTTCTGCCGATCATTCAGGCGTTTGCCCGCTCTGCCGGCGTTGATGTTGAGACCCGTGACATTTCTCTGGCAGGCCGTATTCTGGCCAACTTTCCGGAATTTCTCCAAAAAGAACAACGCATCCCTGATGCACTGGCAGAGCTGGGCACTCTTGCAGGGCAGCCAGAAGCCAACATTATCAAACTACCGAATATCAGTGCATCACTGCCGCAGCTACGCGAAGCAATTAAAGAGCTGCGCAGCATGGGCTTTGACGTCCCTCTTTATCCGTCCAATCCTGCAACCGACGAAGACCGTGACGTACAGGCTCGCTACGACCGTATAAAAGGCAGTGCCGTGAACCCGGTTCTGCGAGAGGGTAACTCTGACCGTCGCGCACCAGCGTCCGTAAAAGAGTATGCACGTAGCTACCCTCACGCAATGGGCGAGTGGTCTTCGGATTCACAGAGCTCTGTAGCACACATGGATGACGGCGATTTTTACGGCAGTGAAAAGTCACTCACAATGGCCAATGCCGACGTCGTTGATATCGAGTTTATCGATGCTGAAGGAAACGTAACGCCACTTAAAGAAGGCCTGAAGCTGCTTGATGGTGAAGTGATCGATGCATCTGTGATGCGCGCTGCTTCTCTTCGGGCTTTCCTTGATAAGACAATTCAGGAAGCAAAAGAGAAGGGTGTGCTGTTCTCAGTTCACCTGAAAGCAACCATGATGAAAGTTTCAGACCCAATCATCTTTGGTCACGTGGTGTCAGTCTTCTTTGCCCCTGTTTTTGAAAAATATTCAGAAACCTTCGAGCGTCTGGGCGTTGATGTTAATAACGGCCTCGGCGACGTCTACGCGAAGATAGCTAAGCTGCCAGATGATGAGCGCGAAGCTATCGAAGCTGATATCGCAGCCTGTTACGAGGAGCGCCCGCATCTGGCGATGGTCAACTCGGACAAGGGTATCACCAACCTTCATGTACCAAATGACGTAATCGTAGATGCGTCTATGCCTGCGATGATCCGCTCATCTGGCAAGATGTGGGGTTCGGATGGTGATCTGCATGACACAATTGCAGTCATTCCGGATCGTTGTTACGCCGGTGTTTATCAGGAAACCATCGACTTCTGTAAAGAGTACGGTGCTTTCGACCCGCGCACCATGGGCACAGTACCTAACGTTGGTCTGATGGCGCAGAAAGCAGAAGAGTACGGCTCGCATAACAAAACCTTTGAGATTCCAGCTGACGGCAAAGTGCGCGTTATTACCGAATCCGGCGAGCAGTTAATTGAGCACGAGGTTGCCAAGGGCGACATCTGGCGCATGTGCCAGGCTAAGGATGCTCCTATTCGTGACTGGGTAAACCTTGCTGTTAACCGCGCTCGTGCGACTTCCACTCCAGCCGTATTCTGGCTTGACGAAAATCGCTCCCATGACGCTGAGCTGGTTAAAAAGGTCGAGGCGTATCTTTCAGAAGCAGATACTGACGGACTGGATATCAGCATCATGGCGCCGGAAGCGGCAACTCGATTCACGCTTGCTCGCATGAAAGACGGCAAGGATACGATATCAGTCACTGGTAACGTGCTTCGTGACTACCTGACTGACCTTTTTCCAATTCTTGAATTGGGCACCAGCGCTAAGATGCTCTCAATCGTACCTCTGATGAACGGCGGCGGTCTGTTTGAAACAGGGGCAGGGGGCTCTGCACCAAAGCATGTTCAACAGCTGCTTGAAGAAAACTTCCTGCGCTGGGATTCTCTGGGCGAGTTTATGGCGCTTTCTGCGTCACTGGAGCACCTCGCAGAGAAGACTGGCAATGCTAAGGCTGCAGTACTTGGCAAAACATTGGATATCGCGACAGGGCGAATTCTGCAGGAGCAGAAATCTCCAGGGCGCGAGCTGGGTAGTCTGGATAACCGTGGTAGTCATTTCTACCTCGCGAAGTTCTGGGCCGAGGCTCTGGTCGCTCAGACTGATGATGTGGAGCTGTCTGAGCACTTTAAGCCGCTGGCAAGCGCTCTCAATGACAATGAATCCCAGATCCTGGAAGAACTGAAATCTGTTCAGGGCTCATCGGTAGATATCGGTGGGTACTACTGGCCAAACCCAGAGAAGGCGACTGAAGTCATGCGTCCGAGCAAGACCCTTAATACTCTGATTGATCAGCAGTAATGCTGGGTTAAAAGAAAAAACCGCCTTCCGGCGGTTTTTTTATGCGCTTCTGAAACAGATTGCGCCTCAGGCAGGCTCTGCTTGCTCGGCCTTTGCTGCTGTTGGTGCCGAAGCCTCTGCACCGTCAAGGGCACGGATATTGATCGCGTGCAGTCCTTTATCGCTGGGTTTGATGTCGAATTGGACAGATTGACCTGCTTTCAGTGTGCGGTATCCGTCCATATCAATGACTGAGTAATGAGCAAACAGATCTTCGTTGGTTTCGTCACTTAGGATGAAACCGTAACCTTTGGCGTTATTGAACCACTTTACAGTCCCTGTTTTCATCGCAAATCTCCTTATAACTACAGATATAGGTGCGTTTTTCGTGGATAGGGCTTGTATACCCTAGTCGTATAAAACCTACGCCGCCCATTGTGGCCCGTCAAGACACTAATTGACCTAATTAATTACATATTCGACTAAGGTGGTATGCCTGAGTGGTCGGGTTGGCCTGACAGCGTTATCATGTGACTAATTTGGCAAACACAGAATCCCATCGACGCGTCATGTATAAATATCAACTAAGCTTAAGTGGTCAGGATCCTCATCACGAGGACGACGGAAATATTGCGCTTCAGGAATCCCTGCCGGAGCTGAAGCGTCCGTCGATGTATAGTGTGGTGATGATGAATGATGACTACACCCCAATGGAGTTTGTTGTAGAGGTTTTACAACAGTTTTTCAGCAAGACACCGGAGCAGGCAACAGAAATCATGCTCGCGGTCCACATGAAAGGCAGTGCTGTGTGTGGCGTCTATACTAAAGACATTGCTGAAACTAAAGCAGAAATTGTGAATCAATACTCCAAGGACTGCCAACATCCGTTGATGTGTGAGATAGCCCCGGCAGACGACTGAAACCAGGAGGCTTTATGCTGAATAGAGAACTCGAGCAAACCCTGAATGAAGCATTCAAGGAGGCTCGTTCCAAGCGTCACGAATTTATGACAGTCGAACATCTGCTGTTGGCGCTTCTGGATAATGATGCGGCTTCGACCGTACTCCAGGCTTGTGGAGCCGATATTGTTAAACTTCGCAAAGATCTGGATGACTTTGTCGATTCCACAACGCCCCTTATTCCTGAATCTAATGGCGAGCAGGAGACTCAACCAACGTTGGGTTTTCAGCGCGTCCTGCAGCGCGCCGTATTCCACGTTCAGTCATCGGGTAAGACCGAAGTCTCCGGCGCGAATGTTCTTGTCGCTATATTCAGTGAGCAGGAAAGCCAGGCTGTTTATTTCCTGAAACAACAGAATATTGCCCGTATTGATGTGGTTAATTACATCTCTCATGGCATTTCGAAAGTCAGCGGTCCGGAAGAAGGCGCTGATCAGGCGGCAGACAATCTCGATGAAGAAGCGGAAGCAGGGTCTAAGTCTGCTCTTGAAGGGTATGCGACTAACCTCAATCGCCTGGCGCGCGAGGGTAAAATCGACCCATTGATCGGACGCGAGTTTGAAGTTAATCGTCTTGTGCAGATTCTGGCGCGTCGACGTAAGAACAATCCGCTTCTTGTCGGTGACTCTGGCGTCGGTAAAACGGCCATTATTGAAGGCCTGGCTAAGCGCATTGTCGACGAAGAAGTACCCGATGTGATCAGCGATGCTGTTGTCTACAGTCTCGATATGGGCGCACTTCTGGCTGGCACTAAATACCGGGGTGACTTCGAAAAACGTTTCAAAGCATTGCTGGCAGAGTTGAAGCGTCAACCTCACGGCATACTGTTTATCGATGAAATTCACACCATTATCGGTGCTGGTGCCGCCTCTGGTGGCGTTATGGATGCAAGCAATCTGCTGAAGCCGCTTCTGAGTTCAGGTGAGGTGCGCTGCATAGGCTCAACCACATTTACGGAATTCCGTGGGATTTTCGAGAAAGACAGTGCTCTGACCCGTCGTTTCCAGAAGATCGATGTTGCAGAGCCGTCTGTTGAGGATACTTATAAAATCCTCAAGGGTCTCAAGTCTCGCTTCGAGGAACACCACAAGGTCAAGTACACGGACAAAGCCCTTAAAGCCGCTGCAGAGTTGGCCGATCGCTACATCAATGACCGCAACATGCCCGACAAGGCAATTGATGTGATTGATGAAGTAGGTGCTTTACAGCAGATGGTCCCACCAAGCAAACGTAAGAAGACCATTAATGTGGGTGAAGTAGAAGAGGTGGTGGCAGCGATAGCACGCATTCCACCGAAGTCTGTATCAGCGTCTGACAAAGAACTGCTCTTTGGTCTCGAAGATAAGCTCGAGATGGTGGTATTTGGTCAGAATGAAGCGATTCAGACACTCTCAACAGCCATTAAAATGTCTCGTGCCGGGTTGAACAGTCCGCAAAAGCCGATCGGCTCATTCCTCTTCGCTGGCCCAACCGGTGTTGGTAAAACAGAGGTTACGAAGCAGCTGGCGTCTGTCATGGGCATGGAGCTTGTCCGCTTCGATATGTCTGAGTACATGGAGCGCCACACAGTATCTCGCCTGATTGGTGCGCCTCCAGGTTATGTGGGTTATGACCAGGGCGGCTTACTGACAGAAGCGGTAAATAAAACGCCTCATTGCGTTCTGCTTCTGGATGAAATCGAGAAGGCTCACCCTGAGGTGTTCAATATTCTGCTTCAGGTTATGGACCACGGTACGCTGACGGATAACAACGGTCGCAAGACGGACTTCCGCAACGTGATTCTGGTTATGACGACCAATGCCGGTGCTGCTCAGATGAGTCGTGCGAGTATTGGCTTTACCCAGCAGGATCATACAACGGATGGTGCCGAGGAGCTTAAGAAGCTGTTCACACCTGAGTTTCGTAACCGTCTTGACAGTGTTATTCAGTTCGCGCCTCTTACGCCGGATACCACGCTACATGTTGTCGATAAGTTCCTGGCTGAACTTCAGGGTCAGCTGGACGACAAGGGTGTGCTGCTGAACGTTGATGATGAGGCCCGTAGCTGGCTTGCTGAGCACGGCTATGACGAGAAGATGGGCGCACGCCCAATGGCTCGTTTGGTTCAGGATAAGATCAAGAAACCGCTGGCTGAGAAGATCCTGTTTGGTGATCTTTCGAAGGGTGGTGAGATTGAGATTACCGTCGTCGACGGCGAGCTTTCGTTGGAATTACCTGAGGCAATGCCGGCCTGATGGCCGGCAGATTGCCGAAGGCGAGGATCAGCGAGCGCGGTAAGTGATGCGTCCCTTACTGAGGTCGTAAGGTGTCAGTTCCACTTTAACTTTGTCGCCAGTAAGAATACGGATGTAGTTCTTACGCATTTTGCCGGAAATATGAGCGGTCACTACGTGACCGTTTTCCAGTTTAACCCGGAACATTGTATTAGGAAGCGTGTCGATGACTTCGCCTTCCATTTCAATGTGATCGTCTTTTGCCATTCGTCACCTGTCTGAAACTTGTTCAATGCGCGCGCATTCTGCCCTAAAACACTCGCTATAGCAAAGCTTAGGCGGGATTTAGGCGTATCCAGTCGTTATCGCTAAGAACTTCCAGAGGAGTGAAGCGTGCTTTGTAGCTCATTTTCCGACAGTTCTCGACGTAATACCCGAGATAGTTGTAGGGAAGTCCGACGCTTCTCGCTAACAGTGTCAGGCGGATAATCATGGATGTGCCTACTGATTCGTTTTCCCGGTCCGGCTCGTAGAAGCAATACACAGCCGAGAGCCCATCATTGAATCTATCGAAAACCAGAACACCAATGACCCCCTCGCTATCCTCGGCCACGAGAAACTGTGTGTTGCCGAGGCTTTCGCCAATAAACTCATCGTAGGTCTGTCGGGATGGGGGGTACATGTCACCATCCTGATGCCTCGCATTAATATACCTGCAGTAGAGATCGAAGAATTCAGGGCTATCCGACAAAGCGCGCACCGACACTCGCCAGTGGCGAGTGCGATTAAGTACGCGTTTCATGTTTCTGCTCGGGGCAAACTGTGCGGTTGGGATTCTGATGGACTGGCATTCGCGGCACGATGGGCAGGAGGGCCGGTAAATGAGCTTTCCGCTGCGCCGGAAGCCCAGCCGACTCAGTGCGCTCATGGTATCCATGTCCGGTACTATCCTGGGGTCGACGTACTGACTCTGCGCTTGTCTGTCTTCAAGGTATGGACAGTCGTGTGTCTCGGCAGGTGTAAATAAGGGGATTGATCTCATATCAGAACGCCGGGGAGTGATGGAGGCGCAGGCTTGTTTACTCCCGCGAGAAGTCGGCTCTCAAATTCAGGGCGATCCAGCTCAATAATACCGAATCGCTCCAGATGTGATGTTCTCATCTGGCAATCAATCATCTCAAAACCAAGTTCAAACAGGAGTGGAGCGGCGGAAGCAAAGGCCACCTTTGATGCTCCGCTGTGTTGGGTAAACATACTTTCGCCAAAGAGAATACGTCCTATGGATAGCCCATAGAAACCGCCACACAAGGCGCCGGATTCATCCCAGCACTCTATTGATATCGCCCGACCTGCATCATGGAGCCTGGGATAGTTATCAATAATCTCATCGTCTATCCAGGTACCTTCGCTGTCGGCCCGGGGAGCCATGCAGCCCTTCATTACCCCTTTGAAGTCAAGGTTCGCTGTGACGCGAAGATCGGTATTACGAACCTCGCGAGCAATCCTCTTAGGAACTCTGAAGGTTTCCGGAAGAATGACTGCCCGAGGCATAGGAGTCCACCAGAGCCGCGCCTCATCAGGATCATTCCATGGAAAGATTCCTTTCCGATAGGCGCAATCCAGCCACGCAGGGCTCAGATGGCCGCCTGCGGCAAGAAGTCCTTCGGGCTCTTCGAGTGCTCTACTTGTATCTGGGAATTCCGGCGGGCGGAACTCATCTAACCAATCAATCATAGTTATGAACAGGCTCGTTTAGCCGTGTTAGACTGTGGACGTTTGACCATTAGCAGGACGATATTTTGTCATCGCAGCACTCTGAAATCGACAATAAACAGAAAAATATGTCGGACGACGGCTGGCGTAAACGCCACGACATAGGGTTTCTTCTGCTTACGCTTGGCTGTGTATTGCTGTTTCTGGCTCTCATTTCCTATGATCCGGAAGATGTCGCATGGTCAGTCGTCGGCAGCGGTACGGCAGATAACTCCATCGGGCGCGTCGGAGCCTACCTGGCCGACTTTTTACTTCACGGTCTGGGATATCTCGCATTCGCTTTTCCTGCTCTGATCATGGCTAAGACCTGGTTGTTGTTCCGCAAGGCGCCAGCCGTAGAAGGGCGGGTCTGGGTGCTCAGAGCCAGCGGCCTGCTGCTCATTCTTATCTCACTTGCCGCTCTGGCAGATGTCAGCATCTGGCGGGGCGAGCTCCTGCCAGCAGGTGCTGGAGGTATCATAGGTGAGGGCGCTATAGCGCTAATGGCGCCGTTGTTCGGCTTTATCGGGTCCGTCTCAATTCTGATTATTGCACTGGCACTCGGCCTTGTTTTGTTTCTCGAGTTCTCCTGGCTGATGTTTTTCGAGCGGGTCGGTGGTGTCGCTCTTTCTTTTGTTGGGTGTATTTCTGGAAACAAGAACACTGACTCTCGAAGCGTGGAGAAAGCGGGCGCTACTGCCCACGACCAAAAGACGACCGGTGACAGCATCTTTCGCAAGGCATTCGCCTTTGTCGCGAAGAAACGCGCGACTGGCACCCAAGAGCCTGGCTCTGCTAGTAAGCCTGAAGTCACCGCCTCGAATTCAGGTTTACCTAAGAATAGCCGGCTCGATGCGCAATCAGTCGTTGCGGCATCCGATGCAGGCAAGGATCCGCTCGACAGCTTCGAAGGCTTCAGTGCATTGGATGACCACGGTGACGATTCGCTCGTGAGTGATCTGCCCTGGGATGTTTCTAAGCCTGAACCTGGCCCTGAAGCCGAGCCCAAACCCGCACCTGCCGCCCAGGCAAGAAACGAAGAGGCAAGAAACGAAGGTGCTATCCCGACACAGGCTGTCGCCGCCCGCGAAGTGCCCAAGACGGCCCCAAATAATGACATCATCGAAAACACTGTTGCCGATGTTAAATCTTTGAAAATTGAGCCGCTCGAAAAGCGCGAGTCGCGCCCAAGCGACCGGGCTAAACGAGATTTACAGGGCAAATTATTCAAAGGTAACGACCCGTTGCCTTCAATTGCTTTGCTGGACCCGCCTAAAAGTGATGGCAAGGCCGGCTTTTCGGAAGAACGCCTGCACGATTTATCAGAGCTTCTGGTGCAGAAACTTGCCGACTTTGGTGTGAAAATTGAAGTGACTGCTGTGGCGCCGGGCCCGGTTATTACGCGTTTTGAGATCCAGCCGGCACCGGGTGTCAAAGCCAGCAAGATATCGAACCTAGCGAAGGATCTCGCACGCTCGATGGCCATGGTTGCGGTACGTGTTGTAGAGGTCATACCGGGCAAATCGGTCATGGGGATTGAAGTCCCTAACGAAAATCGCGCCATGGTTACACTGGGTGAGGTTTTGTCGTCTGAAGATTACGACAAGTCGAAATCACCGCTTACGCTCGCGCTGGGTCATGATATTGCGGGTAACCCTGTGATTACTGACCTTGCCAAAATGCCCCACCTCCTTGTTGCGGGTACGACAGGGTCGGGTAAGTCTGTAGGTGTGAATGCGATGCTGCTTTCACTGCTATTCAAGTCTACGCCCGAAGAGCTAAGGTTGATTCTGGTCGATCCGAAGATGCTGGAATTATCCGTCTATGAGGGGATTCCTCATCTGCTGACACCTGTTATTACTGATATGAAAGAGGCCGCAAGTGGCCTTCGCTGGTCGGTCGCTGAAATGGAGCGTCGCTATCAATTAATGGCTGCAATGGGTGTACGTAACATTGCCGGCTATAACAAGAAAGTTAAGGATGCCATTGAGGCGGGTACGCCACTGGCTGATCCGCTCTGGCAGATTGATCAATCATTCGATACGACTCCACCCACGCTTGAACCCTTGCCGTACATTGTGATTGTCGTGGACGAGTTTGCCGACATGATGATGATGGTTGGTAAGAAAGTAGAAGAACTCATCGCTCGAATCGCCCAGAAAGCACGTGCGGCAGGCATTCATATGATTCTGGCGACTCAGCGCCCCTCTGTGGACGTTATTACCGGCTTGATCAAAGCAAACGTCCCGACGAGGATTGCATTCCAGGTGTCATCAAAAATCGACTCGCGGACCATTCTTGATCAGGGCGGGGCTGAGCAGCTGCTGGGGCATGGCGACATGTTGTTTATGCCTCCAGGGAACGCTTTGCCTGAAAGGGTTCATGGAGCCTTCGTTGACGATGACGAAGTGCATCGCGTCGTTGCAGAATGGAAGCAACGCGGGGAACCTGACTACATCGAAGAAATCACACAAGTGGGTGAGGATGGTTCGGTGCCGGGAATGGGCGGCGATGACGCCGACGGTGAAAAAGACGACCTGTACGATCAGGCGGTTGCCTTTGTGACCGAATCCGGTAAATGCTCGATTTCATCAGTGCAGCGTAAATTACGTATTGGCTACAACCGGGCCGCAAGGCTCGTCGAGACCATGGAGGCAGCGGGTGTCGTTTCACCACCAGCTCACAACGGTAGTCGTGAAGTTATTGCACCACCTCCTGCTTAACTCAAGTAAAAGTAGAGTCTTTTTATGATTTCAAAGCTGACCGCATTCGCAGGCGGGATTGTTTTTTCTGTAGTGTCATTGGGTATCCACGCAGGTGAGGCGCTGGAGGAATTTACTTCAAGGCTGACATCCCTCAACTCGATGGAAACCGAGTTCTCGCAGGTGACCATGGATCAGAATGGGGAAGTGTTGCAGAGCTTATCAGGGACGCTCTCTGTTCAGCGACCAGGAAAAATGCGCTGGCAAACAAATCCACCGTATGAGCAGCTGGTTGTCTCCGATGGCGAGTGTGTCTGGGTTTACGATATGGACCTGGAGCAAGTGACCATTCGCAACCTTGAATCAAAACTTCAGGAAACCCCCGCGCTGCTTCTGAGTGGTGATGTCAGCAATATCTCTGACAGCTACACAGCAACGAGAGAAGAGGCTGGTAAAGCCGTGCGTTACAGGTTGAAGCCTCAGGATGCCAGTCAGTTGTTTGAAGCGCTTGAGTTCGACTACGTAAATGATGAAGTTGAATTTATGCGTATATTCGACGCTGCTGGGCAAATCACCGAAATTCGTTTTACTGATCAGCAAGTAAATCCTGAGCTTGATCCAGCTGCATTCACCTTTGTTGCGCCGGATGATGTTGACGTAATCGACGGGCGCCATGGCAGCTGATTTATTTTCGCAGGGTAAACCATACGAGCCGCTGGCTTCGCGCCTTAGGCCTGGCTCGCTCGACGATTACATCGGGCAGGAACATGTCGTCGGAGAAGAGGCTCCTCTTCGTAATGCTTTGAACGCAGGACAGATTCACTCTCTTATTCTGTGGGGGCCTCCGGGCGTAGGCAAAACCACGCTAGCCCGTCTTATCGCCAGCTACGTCGATGCTCAGTTTTTGTCACTGAGTGCGGTCATGGCTGGGGTCAAAGAGATCCGGGCTGCGGTTGAGCAGGCGCGACAGGCAGCGGGGAGTGGCCGCAAGTCACTGCTTTTTATCGACGAGGTTCATCGTTTCAATAAGTCTCAACAAGACGCCTTCCTGCCATACGTTGAGGACGGAACCTTTATCTTTGTTGGGGCTACGACAGAAAATCCGTCGTTTGAGTTGAACAATGCACTTCTCTCGCGAGCGCAGGTATATATCCTTAAGTCTCTTACGGACGATGATCTTGTTAAGGTCATTCAACGTGGACTTGAGTCGGAAGGAGTTGAGCAGAAAGATCAATCTCCGCTTTCTGTTCTTGCAGCTGCCGCGGATGGCGATGCCCGCCGTGCCCTGAATCTGTTAGAGCAAGCGCTACAGCTGAATGGCGGATCTTCTCTCTGTGACGATGATGTTCGCGCGGTATTAGTTAGCAGTCTGCGCAGGTTCGACAAAGGTGGTGATGCCTTTTATGAACAGATATCCGCCTTACACAAATCGGTCCGGGGTTCTGACCCGGATGCCTCCCTCTATTGGTTCAGTCGTATGCTCGACGGGGGTTGCGATCCGCTCTACATAGCAAGGCGTCTCGTGCGTATGGCCAGTGAAGATATTGGCAATGCCGATCCCCGCGCACTCTCTGTCTGTACTGCCGCGTGGGAGGCTCAGGAGCGCCTGGGTAGCCCTGAGGGAGAACTCAACCTGGCTCAGGCCGTTGTTTACTTAGCATGCGCCCCAAAGAGTAATGCGGTTTACACAGCGTACAAAGCGGCGAGGAAACTGGTGCAGTCAACACCGGGCTATGAGGTACCATTACATCTCAGAAACGCTCCCACTCAGATGATGTCTGACATGAACTACGGTGCCGAGTACCGTTATGCGCATGACGAGCCTGAAGCATTTGCAGCGGGTGAAAACTATTTCCCTGAAGCTCTGGCAGATGAGCGTTTTTACTCTCCGGTAGCTCGCGGCCTTGAGCAGAAGATTGGTGCCAAGCTGGATCACCTTCGTGAACTCAATCGCCTCAGCGATAAGAAACGATATACAGACGGCGGTAGTTAACTTTGGCGTATTTATGGATCGCTCTGGGAGGAGCGCTGGGCGCGGTCGCGAGATTCAGCATGGCGACGGCGGTATTTAAGTGGTTTGACCGGCCTTTCCCCTATGGCACGCTTTCAGTGAACCTGTTAGGCTCCTTCGCCATTGGCGTCGCCTATATCTGGCTCGTCGAAAATGGGTTTGGTGGCGATCATCATCGTCAATTGGCGATGGTGGGTTTTTTAGGTGCATTTACTACCTTTTCTACCTTCTCATTAGAAAGTATTTCTCTACTTCAGCAGGCGCGATATGAAGCGTTTCTGGCCTACATTGGTGTCAGTCTGCTGGGGTGTCTTGCTGCTACGGCCGCAGGAATGTGGCTCTCAAAATCTCTGGTTTAAGAAGAACAATGCTCGATATTAAGTACATTCGCGACAACATAGATGATGTTAAAGATGCTCTAGCCAAGAAGGGCTTTTCATTTAATGATGTGGAATTCGGTCGACTTGACGATGCACGTAAAAAAGCACTGACTGAAGCTCAGTCGCTGCAGGCAGAAAAGAAGAAAGCATCCAAACAGATTGGCCAGCTGATCGGACAGGGTATGTCGCCAGAAGAGGCGAAAGCTCAGGTGATGAGTGGTCTGGATGCCGATATTACTCGCGCAGAGCAAGCTGCCAAGCAGGTTGAGTCTGATCTTCGTGAAATGCTGATGGCGATTCCGAATGTGCCCTTGGCGGAAGTGCCTGCGGGTAACGATGAGGACGACAATGTTGAAGTCCTGAAATGGGGTGAGCCGCGCGAGTTTTCATTTGAGCCGAAAGATCACGTAGATGTGGGCGAACCGCATGGCCTCAATTTCGATGCCGGTGCTGTGGTTGCGGGCTCTCGCTTTGCCGTCATGAGCGGTCCTATCGCCAGAATGCACAGAGCGCTGACCCAGTTTATGCTTGATATGCACACACTGGAGCATGGCTACGAAGAAACTTACGTGCCGTACCTGGTTAACCGTCAGGCACTCGAGGGCACAGGCCAGCTACCTAAGTTTGAAGAAGATCTCTTTAAAATTCCGCAGGCTCAGGGTGATAAGGATCTGTATATGATCCCTACCGCTGAGGTTCCTGTAACTAATCTGCTGCGTGACACAGTGAATGATGTCGAGCTGCCGGTGAAAAAAGTCGCCCATACCCCATGCTTCCGCAGTGAAGCGGGTAGTTACGGTCGTGACACCCGAGGCATGATTCGCCAGCATCAGTTCGACAAAGTCGAGCTGGTTCAGTTTGTTAAGGCGGAAGACTCAGAGAAGACTCTTGAAGAGTTGACCGGCCATGCTGAAGCAATCCTTCAGAAACTGAATCTCCCATACCGCAAGGTGATTCTGTGTGGTGGTGATCTGGGCTTTTCAGCAGCCAAAACCTACGATCTTGAAGTCTGGCTCCCCGGTCAGCAGAAGTACCGTGAAATCTCCAGTTGCAGTACTTTTGGCGATTATCAGGCTCGTCGGATGCAGGCGCGCTGGCGTAACCCTCAGACAGGCAAACCCGAACTGCTTCACACACTGAACGGCTCGGGCCTGGCCGTCGGCCGGACGCTAGTCGCTATTCTTGAAAACTATCAGGAAGAAGATGGCTCGGTTTCTGTACCTGTGGCGCTTCGTCCGTACATGGGTGGTACTGAGCGGATCAGTACTGCGAAGGTTGGCACTGAACGGAAAGGTGTGTGAGCAATAGTCATCTGCCCCTCGTAATTAATGCATCGCGAGCCCGCTTTTATATCATCGGCGGGGGAGCGGTTGCTGCGAGAAAAGTAAAAACCCTGATCGATACTGGCGCGATGATTTATGTCATCGCGCCCAATATCGATAATGCGATCCTTGATCTGGCAGGTGACAGACTGACGTGCCACGAGCGTGTCGCCGGAGAAGAAAATTACCGAGCCGGCGACTATGTTGTTCTGGCGACGGATGACAAGGCGACGAACGAACATCAGGCTCGCCTCGCTAGAAATTCTGGCGCGTGGGTTTGCCGTACTGATGAGCCTGAAGATAACGATTTTTCTTTTCCTGCGGTTGTCGATCGTTCACCGTTGAAGGTTGCAATCTCAACCGGTGGGGCAACCCCTGCACTGACACGACTCGTCAGAGACCGCATCGAAGCGTTTATCCCCACGGATTATTCACGACTTGGTCAGTGGCTGGAGTCGCTGAGACTGAGGTTGCGCAGCGAGGGCACATCTAAGGAGCGGGGAGTTTTCTGGCGAAGATTGATGCAGTCTCAGGCCCCCGATCAGGTGCTGGCAAGACAAGAAGCATCAGCCGACAAGATAGTCGAGGGATTACTCTCTGGTGAGGATATCTCGGCCGGAGAAGCATTTCTTGTAGGTGCGGGGCCCGGTGATCCTGACTTGCTGACCTTTCGGGCCCTACGTTTGATTCAGATGTCAGATGTCGTCTTCTACGATCGCTTGGTCAGTCCATCCATACTCAGTCTATTACCCGATGACTGCGAGCGGCATTACGTTGGCAAGGCGAGAAGCGATCATGCTGTCCCTCAGGATGAAATCAATCAACGTCTGGTTGATGAAGCTCTGAAAGGTCGAAGAGTGCTGCGACTCAAAGGTGGAGACCCCTTTATTTTTGGTCGTGGTGGCGAAGAAATTCAACAGCTGGCAGAAGCAGGCATTCCATTTCAGGTTGTGCCCGGAATTACCGCTGCAAGCGGCTGCTCATCGTATGCTGGCATCCCCCTTACTCATCGGGATCATGCACAGAGCGTACGTTTCGTAACCGGGCACATGAAGGACGGCACCTGCAACCTGCCGTGGAGTGAATTGATTCATCCACAGCAGACACTTGTAATCTACATGGGATTGGTTGGTTTGCCAGAGATTTGCAGTCAGCTGATCGCTCATGGTATGCCTGCAGAAACACCGATTGCGTTGATCGAAAAGGGCACCTTACCGGACCAGCAAGTGCACACGGGTACGCTCGCGACCATGCCTGAATACGTCGCTGGCCGGAAGATTCAGGCGCCTACGCTCACGATTGTGGGGAGCGTCGTCAGTCTTCACTCTACGCTTAATTGGCGCTCAGGCTAGTAAGCTTTTATCCCGCTCTGCCCAGGCTTTGCTGCATTGCGATAGAGCGGACACGTAGTCTGTTGTTTTAAGCATGGCACACAGGGCCAGGGCAGCGGTGCGTAGCACAGCATCGTGGCCATATTGCGAGTGATCCTGGCCTTGCCAGAGCTTGACGAGATGCTCGGCATTCGGACTTGCGGCTTTATCATCATAGTGGGATGAATCATTCGCAATCCGAAACTGGGCCTCTTCACCCTCAACAACCACTGTTGCCTGACAGGGGCGCTCAGGATTCACCTCAAATTCCCCGCCTTCACCCTTGATGATGGCAGCCGTATCCTGATTAATACCTGCCGCCATAGAGTGAGTCGTCCGGTAATCCGGGTGGAATATGCCCTGCACAGAAGGCACTCCTGCCGGAGCGATCGTTTTAAGCACTGTGTTGATCGGTGAGCGCACGCCCAGGACTGACTTAAGACTAAGCCACTGTTGTAGCGATGGGTGCACCTCGGAGCAGGGCAGGTAGACCAGCGGCGCGACAATCGTACCAAGGGAATCTCTGGTCGCGGCAGGTAAGCCAAGCTCCTGAAAAACTTCATGGGCATAAACCCGACCCGGAGTGTGAGCCAAAGTGCCGTGAACAAGGATGCGATGCCCCATCTGACCAAGCAGCAATGCAGATAGTACCCACCACATCGGCTGGCGCCGTTTGCCTGCATAACTCGACCAGACTAGGTCAAAATGTCCAGCTGGCTCAGGCCAGTACTCATTAACTGCAGACGCAAACCCAGCTATTTCATCAGGGGTTTCTTCAAGTACCCGTAGCAGCATAAATATTGCGCCGAGTTGAACATCTTCATAACGTCCGGCGAGCATCTCACTCATCGTGAATCGCGCTTCTTCGAACGTCATATTTCGGCTGGCGTTCTTTCCTCTGGCAAGGATGCGCACGTAATCGGCCAGGGCGTGTTGTGTCACAGGCAATTCTCCGGTCTTGGAAGGCCAGCTATTCTCGCGGCTTTTTTCGCCGGGCTCTCAGGAAATAATGTCATCAGGTAAATACTCCCTGCTTTTTCAGCGCCGAGTGTCTGCTTAATATAGCGAGAGAGCGGTCTCATCGCTGGCGCGAGATCAAACTCTGCGTAGAAGGCGCGAATGGCATTAATGATTTCCCAGTGATCTTCTGTAAGGGTGATGCCTTCATCTTGCGCAAGTGCTGCAGCTACATCAGCATTCCAGTCGTTGAGTTCAACCAGAAAGCCGTCTTTATCCAGTGTCAGGTCATTGAGGGTCGCCATCTCAGAACCAACTTATTACTTGGTGGCTCTCTGCCGTCAGGGTCACCCACTCGGGATCGCTGATCAGACGAGCACTGGTTTCATTGATTCCGCGGACTTGAGCGTCCTCTGCCAGCATAAAAAGATCAGCGTCTGAGCTGATCTGCTTTACTCTCGCGTTCTGGTAGCAGCCGTCTCCTGCGAGCAGAATTACGTCCCCTGGTGATAGTGCGGCCAGGACCTGGCCCAGAGTGTCAGGCAAATCTGAAAATAGGGTGTGAACAATCATGATCAGAAAGATACCACATGATGGGCATCTCTGGCCCAGTTTGCCGCTTCCTGCTGCGAAATAGTCTGGCAGGTGCCGAAAGTTTTCGGGCTTTCGTCTGAGATTGCCGGCCCGCCAACTACAGCAATGTCATCTATACCGTACATCGGGAGTGCCGCAAGTAGCTTAGCCGGGGACTTTCCCCCGGGCTTGCGCGAAGCCTGGCGCGCGTTAAGCCAATCAATGCCGCGCCCTGAGAAAAGAATTTTCACTTCGATGTCAAAAGCCGCCATAGCCAATGCATACTCCAGCGCCTCGCAGTCAGGCGTCGGTGGACGAGTGATGTTAATCAGAATGGAAGAGCTCATCAGAATTGCACCATTTTCTCACTGTCATGAACAACCTCGGTCATTTCTCCAAGCCCGGTGAGCGTGAATGAAGGATGTATCGATGATACGCCAAGGTTATAGCGCTCCGCTTCCCGCTCATCAACAATCCCTCTGCGTACGCTGTTAGCAATGCAGGCATGTAAGGGGATAGATATTTCTTCTGCAAGCTCCGCCCAGCTTTGCGCAATCGATTTCTGCCCCTGCGGTGGGGTCTGGAAGCGATTTGCGGCGAGCACAGCATCGCCGTAGAAAAATATCCTCTTGATCGAATGATCACTTTCCAGAGTCGCACGTATAAAACGCATGGCCAATTGATGCTGGCTTCCCTGAAAGGGTGAGCTGGATATGAGTATGGTGTAGTTCACTGAAGCCCCCAAGATTTATCACCCATGATAGCCCTGTGGTTGGGTACTGTCAGCTCTAAAGGTAAGGCGGTAACGAATTGATTTTAAAAAAGAAGTTGACGTGGAAAATGAGAGAGGTAATATAAGCGCCGTTCGGAGGGATGGCTGAGCGGTTGAAAGCACCGGTCTTGAAAACCGGCATAGGTTAATAGCCTATCTAGGGTTCGAATCCCTATCCCTCCGCCACTTATTTCACGAAAAAGCCCAGCAATATGCTGGGCTTTTTTGTTTCTGAATTCATGATTTCATATTGATCTGGACAGGTACCGCTCTAAAACAAAGATCGGGCTGCAGCGATCAGAACGGATGCGCTCACGCACGCCGTCAATGCAATCAGCGCCATCTCTGCCTTCGTTACGCGTGACAGCGATTCTGGTGTTGCAACAATTGCGTATATAACTCCAGTCTCTTGCTTTGGTCTCATAGCAGTGCCCTGTTTTTGTGAACTGCTGAAATCATGCCATCTGTAATCGGAGAAATCGTGCGTACCTCTGTGGCTTTCTGTGACAGACGGTAAGTTTTGCACTCAGAGTGTGACAAGGGTTGGGAAAATAAAGCGCGCTAGTTTGATTTCAGACCTGTCAGGTATGCAGCGACTGAACGTCCCAGGGCGTTGAGGTCGTATCCACCTTCCAGAATACTCAGCACGGGAGTGTTTCTTGCTGCTGCAATGCCATCAATCATGCGGCCGAGCCAATTATAGTCTGAATCCAATAGATTCAATTCCGCCATCGGGTCATCTTTGTGGCCATCAAAACCTGCTGAAACAATAATAAGCTCAGGTGCATATGACTTGAGGGCTGGCTGCCAGTGCTCTTCGATCATAGCTCTGAATGTCGCACTGCCAGTGCCGGACTCAAGCGGAACATTGATCAGGTTGTTGAACTTTGACTGCTCGTAGTGAGTGTATGGGTAAAAAGGGTGTTGAAAGCTGGAGCAGATGAGAAAACGCTGATCATTCCCAAGAATGTCTATAGTGCCGTTGCCCTGATGGGCATCGAAATCGAGAAGGGCTATCCGCTGAAAGTGGTGGATATCGGCAGCTCTGAGCGCTGATATGGCAACGTTATTTAAAAAGCAGAACCCCATGGCCTTGCGGTGTTCTGCATGATGACCCGGCGGGCGCGTTGCAACAAAGGCGCGCGACTGTTCGCCCTTTGCAAGGTCATCTAATGCTGCTGTACAGGATCCCGCCGACCATAAAGCGGCATTGAGTGATCCGGGTGACATGGCGGTATCTTCGTCAACGTAGATGTGGCCATGCTTAGGTTGAATCAGGTGGAGCTGTTCAACATAGCCTTTGCTGTGCGCCCGGAGGATGTCTGGCATATCAGCCGACCGACCATTGACATGAATCAGTTGCTCCCAGATGCCCTGAGATTTAAGCTCCTGCTCTATAGCCATGATTCGCATGGCGTGTTCGGGATGGTCTTCATCCGTAAAGTGCGAGAAGTGCTCTTCCGACGTGTAATACGCTAATGGCATCTGTTCCTGACCGTCTTGTTTTTGCTCAGTGTACTCTCGACTGGCACAAACACAAAAAACCAATGGAGGTTTGATGGGTACCCGATCTCTTGAACGCTTTGTGCAGCCCGAGTCGATCGCTGTAATTGGTGCATCTGACAGGCAGGGCAGTCTTGGTGGTGCAATTGTCAGAAACCTCCTGGAGGCAGGGTACGAAGGCAAAATCCAGCCCGTTAACAGCAAGGGCTACAAAGAGATTTATGGTTTGCCGGCGGTAGCAAAAATAAGTCAACTGAAGAGCCCTCCCGATCTGGCCATTATCTGCACTCCTGCGGACTCCGTTGCACGCGTAATAAAGCAGCTCCACGCCATTGGTGTCGAGGCAGCCATGGTACTCACAGGCGGGATGGCCCGTACACGTTCTTGGCAGTTCCGGCCTAACTCAGAAAAAATCGACCGCATCGTCAAGCAGACCCGGATGCGGATTCTGGGCCCTGACTGTCTTGGTATCGTTATTCCACACAGAAAGCTCAATGCAAGCTTCCTTCATGTCCCTGTCAGGCAGGGAAATATTGCCTACATAGGGCAGTCGGGCACGCTCGCCTCTGGCGTAATGGACTGGGCTTACAGCAGGGGCATTGGATTCTCTCATGTCGCGACACTGGGTCGCAGCGAGGACGTGACTCTCCCGGATCTGATCGATTACATATCTCAGGAGCCTAAGGCGCGGACGTTACTCATCCAGCTTGACGAAATTCGCTCAGGCCGTGCATTGGTTCGGTCTCTACGTGCTGCCTCCAGGCACAGACTCGTTCTCGCAGTAAAGAACAACCGCTTTTCTGACAGCCCTCTCAATCCAGTGTCTTCTCCTAAAGGGTTGTCTCGCCGGGACGACTTGATTGATGAGGTTTTAGCCAGGGCAGGGGTTCTCAGGGTAAATGCGACGGACGAGTTATTTGATTGCGTTGATGCTCTCAGCAATCGCCGCGAACGCTTTGGCCCCCGACTTGCCGTTATTGCGAACGGTCGAGGCCCTGCGATTATCGCAATGGATCGACTTCTGCACGACGGTGGTGAGCTTGCGACCTTCACGCAGGATGGATCGCAGGCACTGAAGAGCCAGCTGCCAGACTATGTTAAAGCAGAAAATCCGCTACTCCTTAACCCGGAGTTAAAGCCAGAGCAGTTAAGCTCTGTCGCTAAAACCGTTCTTACTGACCGTAACGTCGACGCGTTACTGGTTATATTTACGCCTGGATTGGGGACAGACGCCCAAGCAAATGCTGACGCTTTGATAGAAGTTGCTGCGCATACTCAGAAGATGGTGCTGACGAGCTGGGTCGGTGAATATTCGGTGGAGGGCGCAAGGGCGAGCTTCGACCGCGCAAAAATCCCGACATTTGATACTCCGGACAATGCCATTAAGTCCTACATGTACATGGTTCAACACCAAAGGACGCAGGACCTGTTACGTGAAACCCCGGAAAGTATTGAAATTCCTGTGTCTGCGCAGCACGCCGGATTGGACGAGGAAATTCGAAACTCATACAAAGCAGGAGACTATCTATCGCCACCGGATGCCTACAAATTACTTAAAGCGTACGGCTACTCCTGTGCTGATAGCATTTTCAGGAATACCCCCAATGAGCTGATCAAGGACGCTCAGGCAATCCCTAAACCCTGGGTTCTGCGAGTTCATCACAAAGATTACCTTTATCCTTTCGCCTACGGCACGAATCCTCGCGAGCGTGTTCGCAGCGTGGTTCGTGATCTGCACAACGAGAAAGAGCTGCTGCCAGCGATAGACTCGCTTTCTGAGGTCATTACTGAGCGATTCCCGGAGAGTCCGATACTGGGATACACGGTACAGACCATGCACCGGGCACTGGATAACCTTCAGTTTTCGTTCGGCATTGGTCGTGACAACGAGGTTGGCCCGTTTATCTTCTTTGGTGGCGGGGGCAGTACGGCCGATATTCTCGTCGATCGCCAGGTGGCGCTCCCACCTCTGAATGCAAACCTTGCCGAAAAGTTGATCCGCAAATCCCATTTTTATGAGGTTCTCCAGGAACGCTCGGAATACCCTGAAAAAGACTTACTCACACTCGAGCGCTGGTTGGTCGCATTGTCTCACCTCGCGCTGAATCACCCATGGCTTTCGGGGCTGGAAGTGAACGCAATCCGTCAGCAGATTGGTCGGTATCGTGTCATTGGTGTGGCTGCTGAAGTCGGAGAACCAGTAAAATGTGCAATCCTTCCTTATCCAACAGAACTGTCGGGCAGCTATACCTCGCCGAATAACGTCGAATATCTTGTTCGGCCTATCCGCGGAGAGGATGAGCCGCAGCTTGACGCCTTTTATCATCGACTGAGCGCTGAGAGTCTCAGGTTGCGTTTTTTCTCTGCACGCCGGCGTTTTGATCATACCGAGCTGGCTCGCCTTACGCAGATAGATTACGACCGGGAAATGGCTTTTGTAGCCTGGCGTGACGGTAAAATATTTGGCGTCGTGAGAGTCTGGATCGATCCTGACGACGTAACCGCTGAGTTCTCTGTAATCGTTGATGATAATTCCAGAGGCGAGCGTCTTGGGTTTCACCTGATGAGCCGTATTATCGAGTACCTGAAAGATCGCGGCGTTCTGCAGATCTACGGATCAGTTCTGCCCGAGAACGGGCCAATGCTGAAACTTGCTCAGCGTCTCGGTTTCTCGAATCGGTTGAATACTGCCGACGGTGTTGTTGAGGTGGCAATGATGTTGAACAGTGAAAAGTACGCGTGGCAATCGAAGCGCATGTACCCGGTGTAGTTGCTTTGGTATATTTCACACCTTATCGCAGCCGGCCAATTCTGGAGATGTTTTTTTGATTCGAGTCCTAGTAGTTGATGATCAGGATCTGGTTCGATCAGGTATTTGTCGCTTGCTTGCCGATGCTGAGCAGGTTGAGGTTGTCGGCGATGCTGCCAGTGGCGAAGAGGCAGTGCAGAAAGCGCGCGACCTGGAGCCTGATGTTGTCCTTATGGATATTAACATGCCGGGCATCGGTGGCCTTGAGGCTACTCAGAAGATTCTTCAGCGTCAGCCCGAGGTTCAGATTATTGCGCTGACTGTTTACGACGGCGACCCCTACACATCGCGACTCCTGAAGATTGGTGCCTCTGGTTACCTGACCAAAGGTGCACATTTTGATGAAATGCTGAGAGCGATCGTCAAAGTGAATTCCGGCCAGAAATATATCAGTCCTGAAATTGCTCAGAAGTTGGCATTACGCCCATTTCAGGATGATGCCGGATCACCCTTCGAGACCTTGTCTGAAAGAGAGCTCCAGATCTCCATCATGATTGCGAAAGGTCAACGTGTCCCATTAATTGGTGAAGCACTGTTTCTGAGTCCTAAAACGGTCAATAGTTATCGCTATCGCATCTTTGAAAAGCTCGGCATAGAAAAGAGTGACGTGCAGCTAACCCATCTTGCCTTGCGGCACGGACTGATTGACGCCAACGAAGTGAATTAATGCCTGACTTCGATATTAAGGCATTCCTGAAGTCGCTCACTCAGAGGGCAGGCGTCTACAGGATGTACGACAAAGACAAGTCGCTACTCTACGTAGGAAAGGCAAAAAACCTGAAGAACCGGGTTTCGAGTTACTTCCGTGCCCGCGGTCTTAACGCAAAGACCGTCGCCTTGGTCAGTCGGATTGATCATATCGATGTCACGGTCACGGGTAGTGAAGTCGAAGCGCTTATTCTTGAGCAGACACTGATCAAGAAGCATCACCCGCCGTACAACATCCTGCTCAAGGATGATAAATCATATCCTTACCTGCACATCTCAGATCACTCGTATCCGCTTCTGTCATACGCCCGGGGGCGACGCAGGAAAAAGGGCCTGTATTTTGGTCCTTACCCGAACCCCGGTGCTGCCCGTGAGGCGCAGAACTATCTGCAGCGACTGTTTCTTCTCCGCAACTGTGAAGATAGCTACTTTAATCACCGTAGCCGTCCTTGTTTACAGTATGAGATTCATCGCTGCTCGGCTCCGTGTGTCGGTCATATATCGAAAGAAGAGTATGAACGGGACATTCGGCGCGCAAGAATGTTTCTCGAGGGTAAATCACGCGAACTTATCTCTGATCTTCAGGCTGGCATGGAGCAAGCAGCAGAAGATCTTCAATTTGAGAAGGCAGCTGAGTTCAGAGATAGAGTAGAGCTACTGAGACGCATCCAGGAGCGCCAGATGGCGGAGTCTGGAGAGAAAAATGCGGATGTCTGGGTCGCAATTGAGTGGCAGGCAATGATCTGCGTTCAACGCCTCACCTTTCGTAAAGGGCGCCTCACCAACTCCCAGAGTTTTTTTCCGGGAGATAAAATTGGTGTGCCGCTCGAAGAGTTGTTTGTTTCCTATATTGAGCAGTTCTATCTGGGTGGTCATGCAAGTGACACCCTGCCTGAAGTCCTCATTGCTGACATAGAATCCGATGTGCTTGCACCTATGCTGTCAGTACTTAAAGAACGAGGCCTCTCGCTGCAGCACCAGAGAGGGGTGCGAGGCGACGGTCGCCAATGGCTGGCAATGGCTGAAGAGAACGCCAGAGCGGGCATCCAGTCTGTCATGTCGGGGCGCCAGGCAGCGCAAAGCAAGCTCGATGCAGTCGCTGATCTTCTGAAACTGAATTTTGTTCCGGCCCGGATAGAGTGTTTCGATATCAGTCACGCTCAGGGTGAGGCTGCGTACGCATCCTGTGTTGTCTATGGCAAAGAAGGATTGGATAAGTCACGCTACCGGCGCTTCTCGGTGAAAAACGTCACCGCAGGGGATGACTACGCAGCACTTGAAGATTCCGTCCGCAGGCATCTCACGCGCATGCTTGAGCAGAATGACCTCCCGGATATTCTTTTGATTGATGGCGGCAAAGGACAGGTCTCAAGAATTGATCAGGTCCTGGATGAACTACAGATTACCGATGTGTACTTACTTGGCATATCAAAGGGGACAACCCGAAAGTCAGGGTGGGAATACTTGTGGCGACCGCAGACCGCGAAGCCTATTCTTCCCGATGCTCATGACGCAGGCTTTCGGCTTCTGCAGTACGTTCGCGACGAGGCACACCGCTTTGCTATAACCGGCCATAGAAAAGAGCGGGCTAAGAAACGGGGGCAGTCCGATCTTGAGAAATTACCCGGGGTAGGACCAAAAAGGCGAAGAGAGCTTTTGCTTCACTTCGGCAGTCTGCGTAATATGCGCGGTGCGCCGCGGGCTGAGTTCGAAAAAGTCCCGGGTATCAGTAAAGCATTGGCAGGGCAGATTTTCGCTGCCCTCCATGGTGAAGAACAGGAGTAGTACCGGCAATGAACATACCTAATATACTGACTATGGGGCGGATATTGGTGATTCCGCTGATGGTGGTATGTTTTTACTGGTTAGGGGAGAGTGGCCGGGTCTGGGCATCCCTGTTATTTGCGGCGGCTGCGGTCACTGACTGGCTGGATGGCTATCTCGCACGAAAGCTTGACCAGACCTCGGCGCTAGGTGCGTTTCTTGATCCGGTTGCTGACAAACTGATCGTTTCCGTCGCTCTGGTACTGCTCGTAGAACATTTTGCACACCCTTGGTTGACGATTCCGGCAATGGTGATCGTTGGCAGGGAAATCGTAATTTCGGCACTTCGTGAATGGATGGCAGAGCTTGGTAAGCGGGCCAATGTCGCTGTCAGTCAGTTGGGCAAGATAAAAACTGCACTCCAGATGGTCTCTATAACCGTGCTGCTGGGTGCATCAGAGGGAAGCCTGCTCGAGGTTCTTGGGATTTATGCACTTTACGGAGCGGCGATCCTGACTCTATGGTCCATGCTGATCTATCTTAAGGCCGCGTGGCCTGAGCTGAGACGCTAACAACTTCGGGAAAATAATTCTCTAAGTTGTTAAAAAGTAAGAAAAAAGGCTTGACTGGTTACACGTATTATTTAAAATGCGCAGCACTTAAGCGGGAATAGCTCAGTTGGTAGAGCACAACCTTGCCAAGGTTGGGGTCGGGAGTTCGAGCCTCCTTTCCCGCTCCATTCTTTCTTACCCTAAGAAATGAATATCAAAGCGCGTTACCAGAGCGCTATTGATGTAAGTGCACTGATCCCAGTGCAACAGCCAGACTCCTGTTTGGTAAAAATATGGCGCGATAGCAAAGCGGTTATGCACTGGATTGCAAATCCACGTAGGCCGGTTCGACTCCGGCTCGCGCCTCCACTTACTTTCTGGCAGCTATGTCAGGAGCCCGTTCGCCCGGGTGGTGGAATTGGTAGACACAGGAGATTTAAAATCTCCCGACCTTATGGTCGTGCCGGTTCAATTCCGGCTCCGGGCACCATATCATAGCCCCACACCCTCTACGTAAAGCAATCGTATCCAATAACTATGTTCCCAGATTATATCGAGCCGGTTTTTCGTCCGCCCTCAGAAGGGCGATCTATGATTTTTCAGGTTACCAACGGGTGTTCCTGGAACAACTGCACCTTCTGCGATATGTACACTCAGCCTCAGAAGAAGTTTAGAGCCCGCAACGATGATGAGGTGCTCGCAGAAATTAGAAATGCGGCAGCGGTCGGCCCGAGATTTGAAAAGGTGTTTCTGGCAGATGGCGATGCACTTGTCCTCCCTGTTCGACGCCTCGAAAACATTCTTCTGCAGATCAGGGAGAGTCTCCCCTGGGTTAAGCGTGTAGGTGCCTATTGCCTGCCACGAAACATCAGAAAGAAGTCTTTAGAGGATTTGCAGTGCCTAAGAGAACTGGGACTCGGCATCGCCTACGTTGGAGCTGAGAGCGGAGACGACGACGTTCTTAAGGCTATCTCAAAGGGCGAGACATATCAGTCCACCCTGGAGGCACTCCTTAAGCTGAAGGCAGCCGGCATCAGCTCATCAGTCATGGTGCTGAATGGTATGGGAGGGCGCTCACTGAGTCATCAGCATGCAGTCAACACAGCAAAACTGATGACCGAGGCTCAGCCGGAGTTTCTTTCAACCCTGGTAGTGAGCTATCCGCTAGGCCAGAAACGTGTCGAACAGGGCTTCGAAGATGCGGGTTTCGACTACGAATTACCGGATCAGCACGAACTTTTTGTTGAACTCCGTACCTTTATTGACAGTCTGGAATTAAAAGACACGGTATTCCGTAGCGACCATGCCTCCAACTATCTTCCTCTCAAGGGGAATCTTGGGGCAGACAAACAGGCATTGCTCGCCCAGCTTGATACAGCGATCAATAAACCAGACTCCATCAGGTTGCGACAGGAGTGGCAAAGAGGACTTTAAGGCAGGCCGATGAACTTAGAAGATATAAGCAAGGCTTTCGATCTCGACAAGGTGCAGGTATACCCATTAGACAAATGGACTCCCGACCTGTCTGGGGATATAGATATCCGGGTAACGAAAGATGGCAGATGGTTTCATGAGGGTGGCGAAGTCCGCCGTAAACCTTTGTTAAGGCTCTTTGCATCTATTGTAAAACAAGAAGGCAATGAATTTTTCCTCGTTACGCCGGTTGAGAAGTGGCGCATACAAGTAGAAGACACACCTCTTCATGTAATTTCACTGATAGGGGAGCCTGATACCGGGGTTAGTGCGGTTTTATCAAATGGCCAGGTGGAGCCTCTCGGTGGCAATAGGGAAATTACATTGACTAAGCTGGATGAGAATGACATCCCTGTTATAGCGACAGCGCAAGGGCTGGCTGCACGTTTTTTGAGGTCAGCCTACTATCAGCTGCTGGAAATGGGCGAGCTTACCGAGAGCGGGTTTTCGATACGCTCGGGTCAGAATTTGATTACCTTTGCTTTGTAAGTGAAGGTAAATGCGTCATATTGTGCCACGTTGCTATTGAGGGCCTCATAAACCCTTGTGTATTGGCTGTAACAAGGTAATTTGCTACTGAGTGTCAGTTGCACAAGTATGGTGCCGGACGTAAACTGATGTAACTACAATAAAAACTTGATGGATCGCCTATCATGAAAAAATCACTACTCGCGGGTTGCATAGCACTCGCAACTGCAGGTGCTCAGGCTGAACTCTCGCCTATGTCTGAGTTTGAACTGCACAACGTTACTGGCCAGGCTGGTGTCGATATCGAACTGGATGTAGGTCTATCCATCGAAGAGATACGCTACACCGATACAGAGTTTGAAGGGGATGGTGACGGTGGCTCCCTTTCCGTTAAAAACATCACTATTGGTGGTGCTAACAAATCGTCATTCTTCCAAACGCCAAACATCGTTCCGAACGCTAGCAATTCCCTGGATGAAGTAATTTTCAGTATTGATATTGCCTCTGATGGCGACTTGGTGATTTCTGGCAACCCGAAGAACGGTAACTTTATCGACTTCAGCCTGACAACCGGCGCGATCGCCACTCTGGACTCCAATGGCGACGAGGCAGCCAGGCTGGTTGACAGCGTAAGCATGGTTGGCTTGGCTGCAGGACTTCTAATGAAGGTGGAGTCCACGGGCAATAAGGTTATTCTTGCGGCGGATATCGCGATTGAGGATATGGATATTGATGCATCTTCTATTGGTTTTCAGTTAGAGAACGTGACTGTGGCAGGCGAGAACTATCTTCAGGAAGTTGATGTGTTTGGAAAGGCGAAGCCACTTAGCTGGGCCTTTCCTGTTGGGATGATTATCACTCCTGAGAATACCGGCGTAGATATTGAACTCCTACCTAGTGTAATGGATATTCAGGTGGAAAAATTGTCCGTTGGTGGCGACCACGTTGGCGCCTTGCGCATTGATGACTTTGCACTCAACGATGTGAGTCTTTTTGTTAAGGGCCACAACTAATAGTTGTCAAGCCGCCAAAAGAACCCCGAGGGGCTCTTTTGGCGTATCAAGCTAGCACCAAAGCAATAAAAAAGGGCCTTTCGGCCCTTTTTTATTGTCTTACATATTTGGATAGTTAGGACCGCCACCGCCTTCTGGCGTAACCCAGGTGATATTCTGGGCAGGATCTTTGATATCACAAGTCTTGCAGTGCACGCAGTTCTGAGAGTTGATCTGGAAGCGCTGACCATTCTCATCTTCTACCACTTCATAAACACCAGCAGGGCAGTAGCGCTGTGCAGGTTCATTATATTTAGGCAGGTTCTGAGTTAAAGGGATCGACGCGTCCGTCAATTTCAGATGGCAAGGCTGGTCTTCAGCATGGTTTACGTTACCCACGAAGACAGAGCCAAGCTTGTCGAAGCTAAGCTTACCGTCTGGTTTCGGGTAATCGATCTTCTTGCAATCCGCTGCTGGCTTGAGCGTTTCATGATCCGCTGTCTTGTCGTGCAGTGTGACAGGCATCGGGAAAATGTTCTGATCGATAAAGTTGAAGGCTGCACCACCGAATATACCGAATTTGTGCATCGCAGGGCCAAAGTTGCGGCTGCGATGCAGCTCTTCCCATGCCCATGACGCCTCAAAGGCTGCAGTGTATTCGTTGATCTCGTCATTGGCACGATCAGCCTGAAGCGCCTTGAACATCTCTTCTGCTGCCACAAGGCCACTCTTCATCGCGGTGTGAGTACCCTTGATCTTAGCGAAGTTCAGCGTGCCCGCGTCACAACCAATCACCAGGCCGCCTGGGAAGGTCATTTTCGGCAGGCAGTTCAGGCCGCCTTTGGCGATCGCGCGTGCGCCATAAGATACGCGCTTACCACCTTCAAGGTACTGCTTCAGTACTGGGTGGTGCTTCATGCGCTGGAATTCATCAAACGGGCTGACGTGTGGGTTGCTGTACGACAGATCCGTAATCAGGCCAACAACAACCTGGTTGTTTTCAGTGTGATACAGGAAGAAGCCACCGGTTGAGCCGGACTCACTGAGCGGCCAACCAGCACCGTGAAGAACGAGGCCTTCTTCGTGCTTAGCAGGATCAATATCCCACAGTTCTTTGATACCAATGCCGTAGTGCTGAGGATCTTTGCCAGCATCCAGGTTGAATCTGGCAATTAGTTCCTTGCCAAGGTGTCCGCGGCAACCTTCTGCAAAAACGGTATATTTCGCACGCAGCTCCATTCCAGGCATATAGCTGTCTTTCTCTGAGCCGTCTTCGGCAACACCCATATCACCAGTGACAACACCCTTAACAGTATCATCTTCAATGATCAGGGATGCTGCAGGGAAGCCCGGATAGATTTCTACACCCAGAGCTTCGGCTTGTTCACCCAGCCAGCGGCACACATTGCCAAGGGAAACAATGTAGTTTCCATCGTTGTGCATCGGCTTAGGGATCGCCCAGTGTGGAGTTTTGACAGATTTCTCATCGGAAGTAAGGAAGTAAACTTCATCACCTTTGACTGGCGTATTCAGCGGAGCACCCATCTCTTTCCAGTCAGGAAAGAGTTCTGTCAGTGCACGATCTTCGATGACCGCACCAGAAAGGATGTGTGCACCAATCTCAGACCCTTTTTCAACCAGGCATACTGAGATTTCCTGGCCTGCTTCTTCTGCCAGTTGTTTGATACGACAAGCTGCCGACAGGCCTGAAGGGCCGCCGCCGACGATGACTACATCGTATTCCATTACGTCACGTTGCATAGATGATCTCCTCAAATCACGATGGGAGTGCCGCATTCGCGGTCGTTGCTTCACCGGTTTGCCCGGTTCGAAAAAATGGTGGCCATTATACGGCGAGAAGACTGTCAGGCAACTTATTTAAAGGCAGAAGTGCCGTATTTACTGGCCTGAATCAGTGTTGAGAATAGCTCACACTTGACCTCAAGTGTCACAATCCCAATAATGTGGCCCGCTGGAAAGGGTATCTGGCAATGTTTTAGCTGCAAATCACCCTTTAATCATCCACTAGAGAATACGAGGAATCTATGAAGGTTCTTGTCGCTGTAAAACGCGTTATCGACTACAACGTCAAAGTACGCGTAAAAGCAGACAACTCTGATGTTGATCTGACTAACGTCAAAATGGCTATGAACCCATTTTGTGAAATTGCCGTAGAAGAAGCAGTTCGCCTGAAAGAAAAGGGCATTGCTTCTGAGATCGTTGTTGTATCTATCGGCCCTAAAGTAGCTCAGGAGCAAATCCGCACTGCTCTGGCGCTGGGTGCTGATCGCGGCATTCTGATCGAAACAGAAGAGAAGCTCGAGCCGCTGACAGTTGCCAAACTGCTGAAAGGCGTTGTAGAGAAAGAACAGCCACAGATCGTTCTGATGGGTAAACAGACCATCGACAGCGACAACAACCAGACTGGCCAGATGCTAGGCGCTCTGACTGGCATGCCGCAGGGCACGTTCGCTTCAGAAGTTGCTGTAGATGGCGACAAAGTAAACGTTACTCGTGAGATTGACGGTGGTCTGCGTACTGTAGCTCTGAACCTGCCAGCAATCGTTACGACTGACCTGCGCCTGAACGAACCACGTTACGCATCGCTGCCTAACATCATGAAAGCTAAGCGCAAGCCGCTGGATACCACTACGCCTGCAGACCTCGGTGTTGAAGTTAAATCAACCCTGTCTCTGGTTAAAGTGACTCCGCCAGCCGAACGCTCTGCTGGTATCAAGGTCGACAGCGTTGCAACGCTGGTTGATAAACTGAAAAACGACGCGAAAGTGCTCTGAGAGAGGTTGGTGTAATGGCAATTTTAGTAATCGCAGAACACGATAACGCCACTCTGAAAGGCGCTACCCTGAACACTATCACTGCTGCTGCCAAAATCGGTGGCGATGTTGAAGTTCTGGTTGCAGGCTCCGGTTGTGGTGCTGCTGCAGAAGCTGCTGCAAAAGTAGCTGGTGTTTCAAAAGTACTGGTAGCGGACAACGCTGCTTACGAATACCAGCTTGCTGAAAATATGGGCGAACTGGTTGCTGAGCTTGGTAAAGGCTACAGCCACATCCTGGCAGCTGCTACCACGACTGGCAAAGACTTCCTGCCACGTGCAGCGGCACTGCTGGACGTCAACATGATCTCTGAAGTGATCGGCGTTGAAGGTGAAGATACATTCGTTCGCCCAATCTACGCTGGCAACGCGATTGCAACTGTTAAGTCTTCTGACAGCATCAAGGTGATGACTGTTCGTGGTACTGCGTTTGATGCAGCGGCTGCAGAAGGTGGTTCAGCTGCGACTGAGTCTGTTGATATTGCAAAAGACGCAGGCGTGTCTGCTTTCGCAAGCGAAGAGCTGGCCAAGTCTGACCGTCCTGAACTGACTGCGGCAAGCGTGGTTATTTCTGGTGGTCGCGGCATGGGCAATGGCGACAACTTCGAAATGCTGTACAAAGTTGCAGACAAGATCGGCGCTGCTGTTGGTGCATCTCGTGCTGCAGTTGATGCTGGCTTCGTTCCAAACGACATGCAGGTTGGTCAGACGGGTAAAATCGTTGCTCCAGATCTGTACGTTGCAGTCGGTATCTCTGGTGCTATCCAGCACCTTGCAGGTATGAAGGACTCTAAAGTCATTGTTGCTATCAACAAAGACGAAGAGGCTCCTATCTTCCAGGTTGCAGACTACGGTCTGGTTGCTGACCTGTTCGACGCGGTTCCTGAACTGGAATCTGCTCTCTAAGGTTTATTAAGCCTTAGAAAAAAGCCCGGCTATTGCCGGGCTTTTTCGTTTTGGCCATATTCAGCTGAACAAGTGTCTTGTCATGCTCTTGTCATTTATCTGTAATAGGGTACTTTACACAACCGCTCGGAGAGAGTTGGTCGTGTTTTACTGGCAATTACATAGGATGTCCCTTTGAAAGTCACCGTTGCTGGCTCCGGTTACGAGTCATTTGTCATCAGCGCCTGTCTCGCTGAAATGGGCAATGTCATCACCCATTACTCTCAGACTCCCCCGAATAACGTGCATGACCTGAGTTTTCATGAGCCAGGTTTGCCGGCCATGCTCAAAAGTAACGTATCTGCTCGACGGCTTTCGTTCTCCGATGACATTTCCCTCGCAAGTGACTGCGACCTATGCATTCTTGCCCTAGGGCACGCCGACACCGTTGACGAACAAGCGTTAGCCTTTGCTACTGAGTTTGGGGCTGCACTTAACAGTGAAACAATTTTGGTAAATTCCAGCCCGACGTCGCTTGGAGTAACGGAAAAAATGCTCGAAGCTGCTCAGTCTTCAGGAAACTCGGTGAATATCGTCTGTTACCCCGTCTTTCTGAAAGAAGGGGAAGGGATCGAAGATTTTATGAGACCTGACCGTATCGTTCTTGGTACTGAGAGCTACGAGGCTCGATCTGTCATGGTCTCACTTCTGAGACCATTCAGCCGACAAAAGGACCGGGTCACACCAATGAGTGTCCGTGATGCGGAACTGACCCGCCTTGCAGCCAGTGCAATGCTTGCGACCAGAATTTCATTGATGAACGAGATTGCTGCGATCGCTGAATCATTCGGGGCAGATATTGAGGCTGTTCGCAGTGGCATAGGGGCAGATTCACGAATCGGCTATTCTTATCTTTATCCTGGTGTTGGCTATGGTGGGGTTTGCCTGCCTGGAGACATTAAAGAGCTCGTCAATGAAGCGACCAGCAAGGACATACAACCCGTTTTGCTAAATGCCGTGTTGCAGCGGAACAGCATGCAGCAGGAATGGGCCGCATCCGCTCTGAGAGGTTGCCTCGGCGAACTACGCGGCAAACAGATTGCTATCTGGGGGCTCGCATTCCGTCCGGAAACCGCAGATGTGTCAGGATCGGCTGCCATTGTATTGATTCGTCAACTGCTTGATGCTGGCGCGACTGTCGCGGCGTATGATCCTATGGCAATAGAGGCTGCAAATAAGGCTCTCGGAGAGCAAGCTGGCGTGACCTTCTGCAGCCACCAATACGATGCGCTGACAGATTCCGATGCGCTGGTACTGATGACAGAGTGGAAACCGTTCCGCCAACCTGATTTCAATGCCATCGGAAAGCTTCTGAAACAACCGGTTATTATTGATGGCCGCAATCAATATGATTCTGCCGCACTAAGACAAGCTGGCTTTACTTACCGCGGCGTTGGCCGTGGTAACAGAGAATAATTAGAGACATGACTGCAGTACCAGAAGAAACACAACCGGAACAGAGTCAGACTGTATCAGGCGGCAGCCTGGCAGTGCGCCTGCCTTTCAGTTTTGCAAAACGTTATGGCGTTCTGGTCGACGCCAGCAGCGATACTTTGCACGTACTTCACAAAGAGGGGCTGAATCCTCAGGCGTTAATGGAAGTTCAGCGGCATCTGGGCCGTCCGTACAACCTTGAAGCAATTCCAGACGACGAATTCGATCGCAGGCTAGGGCTTGCCTATCAGAGCGATTCCTCCGAAGCGATGGAGATGGTTGAAGGCCTCGGTGATGATATGGACCTCGCCAGCCTTGCAGACTCAGTTCCCGAAACGGAAGACCTGCTTGAGCAGGAAGGCGACGCGCCGATCAAGCGCCTGATTAATGCTTTGCTTACTGAAGCCGTCAAAGAGAGCGCCTCAGATATACACGTTGAAACCTACGAAAAACGCCTTGTTGTGCGCTTCCGTGTGGATGGCGTATTGCGTGAAGTGGTTCAACCGAAGAGAGCACTGGCCGCCTTGCTCGTCTCCCGGATTAAAGTCATGGCGAAACTCGATATCGCCGAGAAACGTGTCCCTCAGGACGGTCGAATAGCGCTTCGCATTGGCGGACGGGAAGTCGATGTTCGTGTTTCTACCATGCCTTCGAGTCATGGCGAACGTGTGGTTATGCGTCTATTGGATAAACAGGCAGGGCGACTGAGTCTTGGTCAGCTCGGCATGTCTTCCCGTGATCTTCAGACAATGCGCAACATCATCAGTAAGCCTCACGGTATCATTCTGGTGACCGGCCCTACTGGCTCAGGTAAGACCACGACGCTGTACGGAGCACTCAGCGACCTTAACGATACCAGTCGCAACATCCTGACCGTCGAGGATCCGGTTGAGTACAGTCTTCCGGGCATTGGCCAGACTCAGGTAAACCTCAAGGCCGACATGACCTTTGCGAAGGGGCTGCGAGCGATACTGCGCCAGGACCCTGATGTTGTAATGATTGGTGAGATCCGTGACCTGGAAACGGTTGAGATCGCCATTCAGGCTTCTCTTACTGGTCACCTTGTACTGTCGACGCTACACACAAACACCGCTGTAGGTGCCATCACCCGACTACAGGACATGGGCGTGGAACCATTCCTGCTCTCATCATCTGTGATTGGTGTTATTGCTCAGCGCCTCGTTCGCGTTCTGTGTGACGACTGCAAAGTACCTGCAGTCGCGGATAGTGCAGAGTGTGAACTGCTCGGCATACCGGAATCCGAAGCTCCCGTGATTTATCACGCAAAGGGCTGCGACAAGTGCAATCAACTCGGTTATCGCGGTCGTCAGGGGATCTACGAGATCATTGAAGTGGATGAAGGTATGAAGACCCGAATTCACGACCAGGTCGGCGAGCAGGAACTCGAAGCCCATGCTCGACGGCTTGGGCCAAGCATTCGCCAGGATGGCATACGCAAAGTTCTGGGTGGTCACACCACGATTGAAGAACTTCTGCGGGTAGCAAAAGGTTAATGCATGGCAGCGTTTGAATATCAGGCTCTGGACCTTAAGGGTCGCCAGAAAAAGGGCGTTCTGGAGGGCGATAGTGCACGTCAGATCCGCCAGCAGTTACGCGAAAAAGGGTGGATGCCGCTCGAAGTGTCACCCTCCACAGCGAAGCAGGCAAGTACGGGCTTCAGCCTGTTCAATCGGGGGCCTTCGTTATCTGTTTCGGATCGTGCATTGCTTACCCGACAGCTGGCCACCCTCATTGGCGCAGGCTTGCCGATCGATGAGTCGCTGAAAGCGCTTGCCGATCAGACCGAACGCCAGAAAACCAAAGCCATGGTATTGGCCATTCGCGCAAAGGTTCTGGAAGGCTACACACTTGCGAAGGCGCTTGAGGAATATCCTCGTGCTTTTCCATTACTGTTCCGTTCAACGGTCAGTGCCGGTGAGCATTCAGGCAATCTTGCGCCTGTACTGATTCGTCTTGCGGATTATTCCGAGCGCTCACATGAGTCTGCCCAGAACATCCGCAATGCGGCGATCTATCCAGTACTGCTTACGTTCGTAGCCACCGCATTGGTTATTGGCCTGCTTACCTATGTTGTACCCGATATTGTCGAAGTCTTCGTGAAGAATGGACAGGAACTACCCGGCCTGACGCAGGCCATGCTGGACGCCAGTTATTTCCTCAGCAACTACGGCATCTATCTCGCTGCAGCTATCGTGCTGGCATTAGTTACGTTTGCGCAACTGATGCGACAAGAGAATTTCAGAAGCAAAGTACATCACCTTATTCTGAAAACTCCCTTCATCGGGCGCTTTGTGCGTGATGTGAATACAGCGCGTTTTGGCAACACTCTCGCCATTCTTACCAGTAGTGGTTTGCCTCTTGTTGAAGCGATGCGGATAGCCAGTGACGTCGTGCTGAATCTCCCTATTAACCGTTCACTGAGCGAGGCTACGGTTCGCGTTAGCGAAGGGGGGAGCTTGCATAAGTCGCTTCAGGAAACACGGTACTTTTCACCCATCATGCTGCACATGATTGCCAGCGGCGAAAGCAGTGGTGAACTGGATAGCATGCTGGCCCGTACCGCAGAACAGCAGGAAAAGGCCCTGGAAAGCACAGTCTCAGGACTGGTATCGATCTTTGAACCTGTCATGCTTTTATTTATGGGTGGTGTCGTGGCGCTTATCGTCGCTGCGATCATGTTACCGATTCTCGAATTACAACAAATGGTGCAATAGGAGTTAATTCATGCGTCAGTCTCTAGCTAAGAAACAAAAACAAGGCGGTTTCACCCTGATTGAGGTGATGGTCGTTATCGCCATCATCGGCGGCATCCTTGCCATGGTTGCCACCAACATTATCGGCTCGGCTGATCAGGCTCGTGTGGATACCACCAAGAACCAGATCAAGCTCATAGAAGGTGCGCTGGATATGTACAAGCTACATAACTTCCGCTACCCAACCACAGAACAGGGGCTTGAAGCACTTGTGCAGAAGCCGTCCTCATCGCCAGAACCAAAGAATTACCAGAATGGCGGCTACCTGAAAGGTGGTAAAATGCCTGTCGATGCGTGGGATAACGAATTCCTGTACTTCGAGGACAAAGGCAAGTACGAAATCATTTCATTGGGTTCGGACCAGGCTGAAGGCGGCGAAGGCGATGCTGCTGACATCAGCAATCTGGATATCTGATTGGCATGAGGCAGCGCGGTTTTACACTGGTTGAGGTTATGGTGGTGCTGGTCATTGTTGGCCTGCTCCTTTCCATGGTGAACCTTAATTTCAGTGACCGCGCTGCTCAGCAGGAAACCGAACAATTTGCCCAGAAGCTGGATGTCGCTTTCAATAGATACAGAGAAGAAGCTGTCTTTCAGAATCTGGATCTCGGCGTTGCCTGGATTCCCGGCGAGTTCAATCTGGTGGGTTTTTACGACCTCCGACAGAAGAGTGTTGCAGAAGGCCTGACCGAAGAAGAGCTATCAAGACTCTCGGAAAATCCATGGACCCCGATTGATGCCGCTCTGGCTCAATCCATGAGCATCCCTGAAACAATAGACATCCGCATTCTGGTTAACGATGAAGAGCTTGATCCGCCAGAAGAGCCCGATGAGAACGGAGCAATTCCCGCTCTGATTTTTCTGTCTTCAGACGAGTACATTCCCTTCGTTGTTGAGCTCACGCACCCTGATGATGAAAGTTTTGTAATACGGCTCATCGGAGACGGGATCGGCCCCGTCAGGCGCCGGATGGAGCGTCTGGATGTCTGATTTTCATCGTTCAGGGTCACGTCAATCCGGGTTCACGCTGCTCGAAGTTATGGTTGCGGTCGCCATCTTCGCTGGTATCGCGATTACGATTTCCGATACAGCAAGCATGCGTGTAAACAACCTGTTGAGCATGCGAACCATGACACTGGCTTCGTTCGTTGCCGAAAACCGCCTGACCGATATACGCCTTGCGGGTGTACCACCACAGCCTGGGGAAACCAACGATATCGTTGAGATGGCCGGTCAGGAGTGGCACCTCTTTACTGACGTTACAAAGACCCAGTTCCCCGGTCTGGTGCGCATTGATGTTGCGGTCGCACCAGAGATCACTCCGGACAATCCCGTCATTACGCTGTCGACGATCATGGGGCCGAACTGATGATTTCCCGCGGTTTTACGCTCCTTGAGGTATTGGTTGCTGTCGCTATATCTGCGACCGTCGGCATTGCAGCTGTCCAGCTTCTGAGCAACATATCAGGTGTGAATAAAGCATCTATTGAGAAAGCCGATGATCTGGCCGCTCTTCAGCGATTGAACCAGGTAATGGGGCGCGATATGGGCCAGTACATCAACCGCTCGGTACGGGACGAGTACGGAGATGCTATCCCGGCACTTATGATCGGTTCAGGCGATTACCCAATAGAGCTTACGATTGCAGGCTGGAGAAACAACCCGGTGACAGAAGATCCGAGAGCCACTCTGCAGCGCATAGCTTATCGGAGCGAAGACATTTTTTCTGAGCCCTGCGAACCCGCACTGGAGCGAATTGCGTACGAGCAGGGCCTGGACCCGGATGATGCTGACGTTGAAGGCGAGTGTTTGGTTCGTTATTACTGGAAAGTCCTCGACCGGGGGGATGTGTCAGATCCACTGTCTCAAGTCGTTTATGACCTGATCGAAGACGTTCGGTTTGAAGCCGTTGTGTCGACACCGTCCACTACCGACATTCCAGAACTCAACTCCGTCGACTACTGGCCCCCGGCCACAGAGGTAGAAGACGCTCGCATCGCAGCGATCAAAGTGTTCTACACGGCGCCCGGGTATGGAGAAATAATGCGACAATGGCCGGTCAGTAATGAATAGTTATCCTAGTCTGCGATCCGGCCAGGGCGGTATGGTACTGCTGATGGTGCTCCTTATATTCTCGGTTGTCGCCATCCTCGCGACCTCAATGATTGAGCGCCAGGCGATTGATATTGAACGCTCCCAGACTCTTTTTACTCAGCAACAGGCACGTCTGTACGCACTGGGTGCGGAGTCGGCAATGCGCACCGGCCTGTTTATGGACTGGGAGGCCGATAGCGGAATTGACCACGCAGCCGAAGAGTGGAACGTCGAAAGGACGTTTCCGCTTGATCCAGGCGTGATCACCATCCGAATACAGGATGCGCAAGGGAGGTTTAACCTCAATAGTCTTCTGCCGGGCGGCAATGCCACCGTTTACGAACAGCGCTTCCGCAACCTGCTGAGCCTCCTGGGGCTCGAGGTAAACATCGCCAGCGACTGGGCTAAGTGGCTGAATCAGGAAAGCAACGTCGACAGCAAGTACCTGTCGATGGACCCCGGCTACAGGCCTGCTTACCAGGCCTGCAGCCATAGCAGTGAGCTAATGCTTATTGAGGGCGTTGATCTGGATGTCTACGCCAAGCTTGAGCCCTTTATAACGTGTTTGCCAGCAGCGGTTCAGCTCAACGTAAATACAGCGCCTGACTTTGTTCTTGCTGCACTGGACAGTCGCCTGACGTTAACTGATGCGGAGCAGATCATTGCAGGGCGAGGCGGCGAAGGTTACGGAAGCGTCCAGGATTTTCTGGGATCTGCGCCGATCAGTAATCTTCGTACAGAATCGCCAACTGATGATGGCACAGGCAGGCCGGATGCGGTGACTCCGTTAGTTGAAACGGATTTCTCTGTCACCACGGAGTATTTTGAGATGTTCGCACGTATTGATCTTAACGGTCGCATAGGTACTGTAGAGGCCTTAATACGGCGAAATATAGCCGATGGTAAGATGGATACCATCAGAAGAGATTTTTCACGCCGGGCTGCACGCGAAGCCTGGTGATATGCACGCGTAAGAGTGACCGATGAATAGCAAAAATAACCGGGTTGAGTGGGCCGCAGATCAAGGTGTCTGGCTAATCACAGAAACCGCAGGCAACCCACCACGTAACCTTGAAGACTGGGCGGAAGAGCAGACGGAGATGAGTAGCGTCTCGCTGGTGCTTTCTGCGACCAACTATGCGACTCACTGGGTGTCATTGCCGGGAGTCAAGGGTCGCCACCTGAATCGCGCGCTGCCCTTCGCACTTGAGGAAGTACTGATCAGAGACGTCAGCGACTACACCGTCGTGCCTGGTGGTAGCCTGGGTGGCAAGCATAAAGCTTATGTTGTGGAATCTGATCTGGTCGATCGATTGATCGAATTGCTGGCAATTCACCATTTGCGTTTAAGTGTTCTGTATCCTGAAACCGCAGGATATGCCGGAAGCCAGATCGTACGCTCAAAGTCAGGCTGGATCGTTAGTCTCGAGGGTGTGTTCGAAGGTTGGGTTCCAGACGCCGCACTGCCAGCCGTACTGGAGGGCGTCAGCGATAAAGTCCAGGGTGAAGAGCTGACGATCAGCGCATCCTCTATGGATGAAGGTAATCTGCTGAAGACCACCATATCAAGCGGTTACCCGGATTCCTTTGATAGCATCTCTGTCAGCACATCCAGACCAGAAACCAAAGAAAATGCGATATCCCTTCTTCAGGGTAAGGCAGCCACGGCCGGGCGCGAGAAGAAGCCTGCGCCGTGGTGGACTGGCATTGCCAGTTTCGCAGCGATCTTCGCTGTATTCGCGTGTGGTTTTCTTATTGTCGACAACCACCGTACCGCTGAACAGATTGATATGGTTTCAAACAGCAGTCAGAAACTTTACAAGCAATGGTTCCCGGGAGAGTCCACCAGCAATTACGAATCACGCTTCAGACGAAAATTACGCAGTGAAGGTGACACATCGGACAGTGCGGGTTTTGATAGTTTGATGGGTAATGTCGCAGCCGCATGGGCAGGCCTGGATCAGAGCAAGGGCAGCATATCCATTCAGAGCATTCGTTACTCTGAGCGGATTGGCGAGTTTTTAATCGATATAGATGCACAGCAGCAGTCTGACCTACAGGCATTTAAGGCGGCTATCGAGGCACGCGGGCTAACGGCTGAAATTTCTTCAGCGAAAGCAGACAAGGACATCGTCAAAGGACGCGTTAAAGTGGGAGGTGCCGCATGAAAGCACTCGACAAATTACGTTCATCATTCGAAAGCGACCCGCGGATTCAGCAGGCAAGGGACTGGTATCACGCCCAGACACCTCGTGACCAGCTTATTGTTCGAGGCGTGGCGATCCTGCTTACCCTCAGCCTGGCATTCCTGATTCTGGTGCTGCCCCTCATACAGCAGAATACTCAGCTCTCGACGACACTGAATGCCAAAATGAGTTTTTACAATACCATGGCTGATAATGCGGGGCGGTTTGCGCAGGGGCGAGGTGCCAGTGCTGCGGCTTCGAACACGCCACTTCTTGCCCTCGTCAGCCAGCAGGCTCGTAAAAGCGGCGTAACGCTGACCCGATACGAGCAGGACGGGGATTCTCTGCGTGTCTGGGTCGACGGTGCGGCTTTCGATGAGGCGATAACCTGGATGGAAGAACTTGGACGTCAGTTCGGCGTCAGGGCGACACAGGTCAACATTGATCGGATAGGCGATGCTGGTCGCGTGAATATTCGTGCAACCTTTTCTAAGTAGATGCGTCAGAACAGCTGCCTTTCGGCCTTCTTGCTCTGAGTAATTACTACTCAGAGTAAAAGCACACAGAATGAACCGCTCGAAGTAAGAGCAACCAAGGTATTTAAATAAGGGTATATATCATGTCTGAACAATATGACCTGGTGGTTATTGGGGCGGGTTCTGGAGGCGTTCGGGCAAGCCGGATGGCTGCTGCAACAGGAGCAAAAGTCGCGGTCATTGAAGATATGTTCCTTGGCGGCACCTGCGTCAATGTCGGGTGTGTGCCTAAGAAGCTGTTTGTCTATGCGAGTCAATTCAAAGGGCATATTGAGCATGCGAGCGGCTTCGGTGTCGATGCCAGTTTTAACGGTTTTGACTGGTCGACACTGAAATCCAATAAAGACAATGAAATCAATCGCTTAAATGGAATATATGAAAGTATTCTTGAAGGCCCTGGCGTTGAAATTATTCGCGGGAGAGGCACAATTGCCGGCCCTGGAAAGGTCGAAGTTAACGGTAAAATACTCGAAACAAAGAGAATTCTGATCGCTACCGGCGGCTGGCCATTCAAGCCCGATATTCCGGGCGGCGATCTGGCCATGGATTCAAACGACGTCTTCGCCATGGATACTCTGCCAGAGCGTATTGTCGTTGTTGGAGGTGGCTATATAGCCGTCGAGTTCGCCGGTATTTTCAATGGCCTCGGCTGTGACACCCAGCTGCTGTATCGTGGTGACCAGATACTTCGGGGTTTTGACAATGAGGTCAGGCGCTTTGTCACACAGGAAGTCGCCAAGGCTGGCGTAAAAATCCGCACCCAGACAGATGTAGAAAGAATCGAAGAAGATGGTGATGAAAAAATCTGTCACCTCTCTGATGGCTCAACACTCCGTTGCGACCTGGTGATGATGGCAACCGGTCGCAAGGCAAAGACGTCAAATCTTGGCCTTGAGGAAGCCGGTGTTGAGCTTCGCAAGAACGGCAGCATCGTCGCCAATGAGCGATTTGAAACCAGCGTACCCGGAATCTTCGCCTTAGGAGATGTGATCGACACACCCGCTCTCACTCCGGTTGCTCTTGAGCAGGGCATGGTCTTTGTTGACCAGCAGTTCGGAGAAGGCAAACGCACCCTGAATTACGAGCTTATTCCAACGGCGGTATTCTGCCAGCCCAATATCGGCACTGTCGGTATTTCTGAAGAGGAAGCAGGTGAGCGCCATCCTGGTGACATCGACGTTTACACGTCTGAGTTCCGGGCACTTAAGCATACTCTGAGCGGTTCGTCTGAGCGCACACTCATGAAGCTTGTCGTTAAACGTTCTGAAGACCGTATTCTCGGCGCCCACATGGTTGGCGATGAAGCAGGTGAAATCATGCAGGGAATCGCAATTGCGATGCAGGCTGGCGCAACTAAATCTCAGTTTGACGCCACTCTGGGCATTCATCCAACCGGAGCGGAAGAGTTTGTAACGATGAGGTCTGTCACCAGAGAGCTTTGATCGTATCCGGGCTTGCGTTATCTCAAGCCCGGACATCCCAGTCCCGTCTGCCATAACGGAGCCCCCCAGCGATTTAAGGGGGCTAAAGTGCTGACAGAGGGGCAGTTATCCGTTCAGCCGCAGAACACCAGTCGCACACTATCGAGTACTAACTGAGAGCCCTTAATTGCCTCAAGAACGGCATCTCGCTCTGATTCAATCGAGGCAACTTCGGAACGTGACACTGAACCACTCCCTTTTGCCAATGCTTCCAATCGATCAATCCTGATCTCATACGCCTCCGCTGCCTTTGCTGACGCTCGATCTACCATCTTACCAAGCTGGCCCATGCCCATTTTCTCCAGCTTGCTGATCAGTGGTCTGACCTGGGCTTCTTTCTGCTCTACTAAGCCACGCGCTGTGCCACGTTTCAGAGGCAAGACAAACTGCCCTAGATCAGGCTCGTTAACCTTCAGGTCACCGGTCGGCGTCATAGTCAGGTGCATAGCATCCGGTGGCAGGAATCGTTCGATCTGCAGGGCGCGGGCAGCGGGACAGATCGCAGCAAACTGCAATTGAATAAAGCAGTCACCGGTTGTGAAGTCGTGATTTTCGATATAACCAACAGCGGCATTGCCGACAGGACTGGTTGTAAGAAGCTCAAGCGCCTGGTCAACGAACGGATGCTCCCAACTCAGGAACTGAACATCATCCCGGCTCAGAGCGACGTCACGCTGAGTCGTCGCCATAAATCCATCTTCAGGCAAGTGCGGCAGGTCTGGCACCAGCATATGATCGCCCGGCGCGATAGAAATACACTCACCGCCAAGGTCTGCAACCTCTAAACCAAAGGCGTCGGCGAACAATTCGATGAAGTCGTTCAGTTCAGCCTCATCTTCAATGTGCTGAATTGCCATAGCCTGTGCTTGCTGGCGAGCACGCCCAGGCGGGCAAGAGTGAATCTCGAGCAGCCTGTCGCGGCCCTGTTCGTACTGAGTTTCGAGAGCCTGACGTTCTGCAGAAATTGTCTCTGCCAGAGAGTCAGCCGATTCATCCGCGAGCACCACCGCCTTAACCTGACCTTCATATTTTTCCAGAAGAGGCTGGGCGGTAGGGTTAGGGTGACTGAAGCAGTCGAATGCCTGATCCAGCAGCGAGGCCCAGCGCTCAGTGGCGTGCCCTTCAAACACAGGGATGTGGATGTTGATGTCCTTTTTCTGACCAATGCGGTCTAAGCGACCAATTCGCTGTTCAATCAGGTCACAATTAAAAGGCAGGTCGAACAGGATCAACTGGGACGCGAACTGAAAGTTACGCCCCTCGCTACCAATTTCGGAACATATAAGAAGTCTTGCACCTTGTTCCTGATCAGCAAAGTAAGCAGCGGCACGATCACGCTCAACCATATCCATATGCTCATGGAATACTGAGCAAGGAACAGCGTGCTTCTCCCACAGAAACTTTTCAAGATCGAGCACTGTGTCTGAATCATGCGTTATCAGAACGAACTTCTCTGACTTATTCTGAGCAAGCACATCAAGTAGCCATTCAACGCGACTATCCACTGAACACCAGTCATAAAGACCTTGCTGCGGATGCAACTGATCTGGGCTGTCGGCAAAATCTGTCGGCAACGGCAAGCGAACGATATCAGGAAGTCGCGAGGGGAATCCGGCAACGCCGTGGCGGGTGTTTCGGTAAAGTGCACGTCCCGGACCGAAGCGATCAATAAGTGCGTTGAGAGCGCGCTCATCAGATTCTTTCTCATGGTCAGCGATACTGCTATCCAGAAGCGCTCGCTGCTCGCTTGTCAGTTCATCACCAGAGTCGAGCGCTGAAGCCAGCTCTGCGTATGGCCGATACTTATCCTGCTGTTCGAGGAAGGCCGCCAGAGAAGGATAACGATCCGGGTCCAGCAGGCGAAGCCGGGCATAGTGCCCCTCAATGCCGAGCTGTTCTGGAGTTGCCGTCAGTAGCAGAACCGATGGAGCGATATGTGAAAGCTGTTCCACCAGCCGATAGCCGTCATCCTGATGATCCTCAGACCACTGCAGATGATGAGCTTCGTCGACAACAACCACATCCCAATCCTCGGAGAGAGCTTCGGCTGCTCCAATATCAGTAGTCGCCAGCGACAGTGGGCATATGAACATCTGCCCCGAGGAAAAACCATTTCCTTCGATGAAATCGGCTTCTGTCGCGACATTGAAATGAAGATTGAAGCGGCGGACCATCTCCACAAGCCACTGATGCACAAGGTGATCAGGCACCAGGATCAGGACTCGTTGCACCCGATGCAGCCGGACCAGACGATGCAATATCAAACCTGCTTCGATGGTTTTACCGAGCCCGACTTCATCGGCAAGCAGAACGCGAGGCAGCGCATCCTGAGTGGTTTGCTCTGCGATATGCAACTGATGTGGCAACAGGTTAGTTCGCGCGCCTAGCAAGCCGTAGTAAGGGCGGCTGCGCAACTCAGCGATCCGGGCAAGTGCAGACTGTCTCAGCTCGAACAGATTGTTATTGTCTATCTGCCCGGTAAATAGTCGATCAGAGGGCGCATTCATCTGAATGGCCGCAGCCAGCATGGTTTCAGGTATATCCCTTTCGCCATCGCCATAAAACAGAATGTCGTCAATTTCAGTGACTTCCGCCACTGTAAACAAGCTACCATCCTGAAGTGGAACTTCATCTCCCGGTGCAAACCGGATTCGGGTGAGGGGCGCACCCTGAATAGAGTAAGTTCTCGACTCATCCGCGACAGGGAAGTAGACGGTGACCATTCTGAAATCGACACTTTGAATAAGTCCCAACCCCAGATCTGTTTCGGCTTCACTGATCCATCGCTGACCAACTGCAAACATAGCTAATAAATAACCTGATATATCGCGTGATAGGCCGCCGGAAAATGCGGCGAATGAGAGGCCGCGGATTTTACCCGATACACGGTTATATTCCTACCTAAAGGCTCCGACTAAAGGCACTGACAGGCCAGTACCTTCCGGATTATTCAGGGCCCGCACCAATCAAGTGGCATAGTGCACAAGATTCAGGCGACGGGTGCGCTTTCGATACTCGAGTGTAGAGCCCGGCCAGTTGTTAGTGTTTTTACCTGTATCTGTCTGATACCAACTGGTACACCCCTGGGCCCAAACCGTAGATTTCATTCGCTCCTGTATCTCGCGATTGAACTCATCCTGAACGTTCTTGCGCAAGTTAAGAATCAGCTCTAGCCCCGAGTTCGGCTGCAGTGAGAATTGTGTGCGATTTGATCGCTCTATATTCGATAACCCCTTACCGCAAGCCAATGAGCTTGCCCATAGTGCGGCCATAGATCAATGTCGGCAACTACTTGAACTCCGCCGAGGGCGAGAGGGATTTTCAGCCGCCGTAAGAGATCAGATAATGGTCAGCGGAGGCTGCATGCCAACGATAGATGAAGTCAGCACGGCTCTTCATATGACTCCCCGAACCTTGCGGAGACGACTCTCCGTTGAAGGGGTGACCTATACCGAGCTCCGCGATGAAGTGAGGATGTCACTTGCGGACGACTTACTCTCTGGGCCACAACTCAGCATCCCTCAGATTGCTGAGAGACTCGGATACGCCGAGCCGACGAGCTTTATTAATGCATTTAAGCGCTGGCATGGAACAACGCCACATTCGTACCGCTTAAAAAGCAGGGGTTAGTCGATCTTAATAGAACAGCAGGCCGTTAGTAGATTGAAACATAACATAGCAACACCCACATTAATTCCGATAATTGTTATTATCGGAATAGAATCAACAAGAGAATTTGAGCTGCCTTTCGCGAACGGTTCGACCAAAAAACCGTACCGATTGGCCTTAGCTATGCCTGAACTAACCCCCCAATCCTTAATTCCACCCACAACTCAGGACGTATCCAGTCTCTTGTGCTTACCGAAATAAAAACGTCCCCTGATTTTGAGCATACGCGCATCAAACGAACAAGCTGCGGACTTAAGCCTTTATCTTTCAATCAGTTGGCGCATTCTTCTAAGTCATTTTCTACAACTAAACTCATAAGAAACTGCACCGCAATGCCCCCCTAAGAGGGGTACTGCGGATTTCCCCTCGTAAACGGACAAATGCCTTTGTAACCCCCGCCACTCCTGGCCTCCAAGAGGGGGTTACTCTCAATTTTCTTATTGTTGCGGAG
>NZ_FTOH01000015.1 GCF_900156675.1 Thalassolituus maritimus | reverse complement strand
CGGTGTAGTGATTGTATTTGTTCTTCGTTTTCTTAGTCATTTAAAGACCCTCATTAGGTAGTAGTGAGGTGTCTACTTTTCATGGGTAACTCGGTCAGCTAACGCCGTGCGCAACAGCCGAAGATTACTGGCGCTTTTTGTGCGTTTTTTTTGCACAAAAGGTGACCGTAAACGGAGGTCAGTTTGCCGCACCTTGTTATGAATTGATAGGCTTAGCATAGAACCCCATTGTATCCTTGAAATTGAACCCGTTTTTTTTGTAAAACTTAGATGCTGGGATTTCTATATCAGTAGTCAAATAGATGCTATTTACATTCATATTCTTTAAATTTTCTTCAAGACTTTCAAGTAATTTATGACCATGACCTGAGCCTTGCATTTTAGTATCTATACACATTTCTCGAAGGTAAAACATATCGCCGAAGTGAAAAGGTTCAACATTACCTAGAGCAAACCCCATAAGATCTTCACTCTCAAGCAAAACACCTACAAAGCCCTTAGATTCGAAGAAATGATTTAATCTTTTGAAAGCATCTTCTTCTGTCCAAGGTTCATTCCAAGGTTCCGTTGAAAAAACATGAGAAAATAGCTGCGCACAATTTCTAATGTCATTCTCTGTGATAAGCCTAAATTTCATTTCATGAATACCTCATAACGCTTTTGTTGTGGGGCGGTGAAACGTAGTGAGGAACGAGCGAAGTTTAACCGTCCCAGCCCCGCAGGGGCGTTCACCAACTGTTTGTTAGGCTTATAATGTTCGATGGTACAGATAGAAATCACGCCCATTAGCTATAAAATTTGACTCATGGATAAACCCTAATTTTTCATATAGATTTTGAGCCGCTTTCATGGAGTCTTGCGTCCAAAGAATTATTCTTTTATAGCCCTCGTCCTGTGCTTGAAGAATTAGCTTACTAACTAATTTACTACCTAAGTTATTATTTCTAAACTCTTTCTTAACAGCAAGAAGGTGAACTTCTACCTCATCTTCTTTTGCTAGCTTTCTTGCGTTAGATGTTGGTGGAACCATGATAACTAATCCCGCTAAGCGCTGATTTTCAGTATTAGAGGCTGTGATAATTCGCCCCCTTGAACGAATAGCAGCAGCATCAAATAGCGATTCTGCTAATTCAGCTTCTGTGTAGCCTTCGCCCACATAAACATCATTTAGTAATTCTGATAATTCAGAATCAGGAAAACCTAAACAGTTTGTTGCTTCAATTTTGAAATCCATTTCTTAACCTTTGAGTAAGTCGGCTACGACAGCCTAACGCCCGGCTCACCGAGCAAATTTTTGATGGCGGCTTTTGTGCGTACTTTTGCACAAAAGATGACGGCTAAAATTTGTCCGGTGCAGCCGTTTGTTAGCTGATACTATGCTATTGCTCTGCGCCATATTCTGGAACAAATACCACAATACCCTCTGTAATTTCGTTTCTTAGTTTTGAAAGTTCTTGAGCTTCTTTGGACTCATAAAAAACCTTTGCTGACTCAATACTCTTAAATTTATATATGACCATATTTGTATATGGGGAACCTTCTAGTACTCTAACACCACTACCCACCACCAACTTGCCAGAATATTTCTCCACAATTGGTAAAGATAACGGCCCTAGCTGGTCGATTCTTTTTTCATCGATAATGTTGTAGTGATAAATAATGTAACCACTCATGATATTCCTTATTATTGCCAGCTAACGAGCCTGTAGAAAAACATTCTTAGAAAAATCCATCTTTCTACGCTCCTTTGTTTGCTATTAATTTTTTAATTAACAATAATGTACAAAAATAATCGACTAAAAAACAGCCAATTTCATTTTTTACGCGCTTACGGCCTGATTCAGCACTAAAACAGACTATATACCCCTCATTTGACCATAATTCATGATCTTTTCAATATTATGAACCAAGCTAAACAGTAGCCATTGTCCCTGAATTTTCGCTTTGCTTCTCAGCGAAAACCGGTTCAAGCCTTTGTTAGTGCCGATATTCCCGAATACGGGTTCGACTACTGACATTCGATGACCATAGACCTTCTTACCGAACTGACTATCGACACGCTTCTTCATCCACTCAGTCGCGCTTTTACCTTTATTTATCGTAAAGCTGACTTGTCGACCGTGACCACTTCGGTCATTCGGAGAGTCTGGATTTCTCATGCAGTCATATTTCAAAGGGCAGCTTCGACAATCAGTCAGTCGCCCTTCAAAGGCGAATTTTTTGTCACCATTTCTCTTAGTAGCTTCGTCTTTTAGCCACATCAAATTACCAGCAGGACAAATGCAGGTTTTATTCTTTTGATTTAGCTTGAATTCGCTCGATGGAATAACCTGTTTAACTCCCACTTTTGTATCTTGATGACGCTTGCCGTACTTTTCTTTTTGATTTGCAAATTTTTTATCCCTGGAACGAAATGCATTATCCGGGATATAGGCATTAATTCGATTTTCTTTCAGGTAGAGATTGTTATCTTCGTTCGAGAAACCTGTGTCTGCTGTGACGATAACCTGATCGCCCAGGACATCTTCGCTAATTCCAAGGCGATCATATCGGGCTTGAATGCCTTCTAATATAGGCTTTAACGTGTGATGTTCCTGACCTTCACCAAATGCCTGAGCCTCTACAATAATCTGATGTTTCTTATCCACAGCAGCGACACCGTTGTAACCTTGGATCGTTCCTTTACTGGTTAACATTTTTCCCGACTCATTATCGGTGATGTTACTTTTTACTTCTTTGGGTCGTTTTCCTTGCCCCATCCTTGGGGTTGCGTCTTTAGGAATTGATCAACTTTCTCGTAATGCTTTGATAACGTATCGATTGATTGTTCGAGCTGTTCTTTTCGCTCTCGTTCCCGAGGCTTGCGCTTATCGAGTTTTTTATGCTCCTTCATACAGTGCTTAATTTGAGCACGTATCTTCTGACGTTTCTCAGATAATTCAGACAAGGTTCCAGAGTGTTCTTTCGACGCGTTTGATCGCATTTTGCAGCCATCAATGGCGATCAGTTCATTACCGAGAAGGCCTTGTTCAGAGCAGACCAGCAGTATTTGTTCGAATACAGATTCGATAGCATCGGGATAGCTGCTAACGAAACTTGCAATACTGGTGAAGTGAGGGACAGAGTCGCATGACAGCGCTTTAAAAATAATATTATTCTCGCATTGCCACTGAATTTCACGGCTTGAGGTGATGCCCTTAGAGTACGCGAACAATATTATTTTCAATAAAATGGCAGGGTCGTAAGCAGAGCGACCACCCTGATCGTTTTGGTATTTTTCATAGAAGACAGATAAATCGATATGACCTTCAATCAGCTGATGAAGAGTAAATTCGAAGGTGCCTGGCTGAAGTTGTTCAAGAAAGTTAACGACCACCATTGCGGTTTGATCGTAGTCGTACTTTTTAAAGTTGGGCATTTAAGACCTCCGAAAATCAGAGGTCTATTTTATCAAAAAACGTCTGTTTTTCAGAGTTTTTCTACAGCCTCAACGCCTTGCTAAACGGCAGCCAAAGCGTAGCGTAGGCTGTCCGGTGGAGGGCGCGCTTTTTGCGCCCGGAACGAATTTGAGCAACTTGTTATAAGGCATTTTGCTGCCAGTCTGATTTATTGATTTTGTACAGAACGTGCTCACATTGAGGGTGTGATACTTCAATATCGGGGTGCATAAAATTTTCATTACTGTTTTGCATGCCAATCTTTTGCATGACTGATTTAGAACGTTCATTGGAGAGCGTTGTAAATGAGACAACCTCATTTAGATTTAGCTGAGTGAATGCAAATTTTAAGGCTTCTTTGGCTGCTTCGGTTGCATACCCTTTACCCCAGTGCTCCTTTGACAATCGCCAGCCAATTTCTACACAAGGCGAAAACGGCATTTTGTCTGTTGGAGTATGCAAACCAACAAAGCCAATGAATTTATGCTGGTCAGGTATTTCGACGGCCCAAAATCCCCAACCACGATCATGTATAAGGGATAAGATCTTTATCCCCATTTCGTAGCTTTCTTCTTTAGTCTGGAGCTTAGGAAAATACTCCATTACCTCTTTATCACTGCACATTTCAGCAAAAGGAAGAAAGTCATCCTCTGTCCATTGACGAAGCAGTAATCTATCCGTTTTCAACATTCTTCGACTATGCCTTATAACGCCGCCAGAACGCGGCAATTTTGGAGTGGATTTTTTGTGGCAGCGTAGCGCCCGCCACGAAAAAGCGACGGAAAAATTGCTCGCTGTTACTGGCCTTGTTATGCGCTACTTCCAATTGCCGTCTTCATCGAAACTGTCAGCGTCTACTGCTATCAAGATCTTTGAAGGCTTAGATATTAGGTATGAGATGTTACCCGTTCTCCTACCCGATTTCACAACAACAAGCACTTCAGAACCTTGCTGACTCTCATAAATCGGTGTTTCGATTATTGCACCACTTTCTAACTCAACAAATGTTGATTCGCCACGGTGTGAGCTTATTACTCCGCGCTCAACGCTCACTACTTTTGGAGCGTCGGTTATGTACAGATATATCCAGTAAGTCAACGCAATTAAGCACGCTGCTGAAATAATGTAAATCAAGATCTTACTCAACATGGATACAGCCTACGAGTACGCATAACAGCTTGTTAGTGTGCGTGCGCGTTTATCCTGGAACACTCTTTCGAGCTTTCCAGGGTAACTCACTGACTTCATTGAAGAATCTTCCATAACTCAAATACCCTTTCCAGAAAAACGCGCACGCCTGTTATTTCGGCGAGAGCTTGCACATAAACTTGTAAACCAAGTTTGTAAGCCTTTGATTCGTTTAATGTTTACCGTACTACCCACCGGCAAAACGCGCAAGCGCGAATGTAAAGCGTGCCAGTTTTATTCGATAACTCCAAAATATACTGTATGGATACCCATACTATCTTTGCATTCAGGCGCCTTCGAAGGGCATCACGTAATCCACACGTTCGATCATTGCGATGTTATCTTTGATCATTGCTCTTGTGGGCACCCTTTGCCATGATCCAGTCTCTTTAAGGTCTTTCTGTCAGGGTTTCTTATGTATCAGGATATCGAGTATCAGGTTAACGATCGCATCGCGATTATTTCGATCAATCGCCCTAAGGTGTTGAACGCAATTCGTGTTCAGACCTATAAGGACATCATTGCTGCGCTGCAATCAGCAGATGCCGATGATGCTGTATCTGTCATCGTGATGACGGGGGCAGAAGGCAAGTTTACAGCGGGCAATGATCTTCGTGATCTGCTGACCGACGGTGATCTCGAAGGTGTACGCGATGGTGTCGCCGGTATTTTCGATACCCTGGGTGGCCTAGAGAAGCCGCTGATTCTTGCGCAGGAAGGCGTTGCTGTCGGTATCGGCGCAAACCTGCTGTTGCATGCCGATCTGGCTTACGCTGGTAAGAGCATCCGCTACAGCCTGCCGTTTGCCAAAATTGGTGTTGCCGCAGAAGGTGGTTCTTCTGTGATGCTGGCTGAAGCAATCGGTCCTAAGAACGCGGCAGACCTGCTGCTTACCGGTCGCTTCTTCTCTGCCGCTGAAGCTGAGAAATGGGGCCTCCTGAATGCTGCCGTTGAGGATGGCAAAGCCCTTGAGACTGCGATGACCACCGCTGCCGAGCTGCTAAAGAATCACCAGGGTTCACTTAAGGCAATCAAAGCGCTGGGCCGTGCTGAAGGGCATCGTGAGCGCTTGAACATTGCAGTGAAGGCAGAGATGGGCGCATTCACTGATCTACTGGCAACCCCAGAAACTCAGATGCGTATTCAGCACGTTCTTAAAGGCGGCAAGTAATACGCTCTGTTCAGGGGCTAGGAAAGCCCCTGCCCCGCTTGTGGTTACCGATGTTTCGTGTTTCCATTCTGTCCTGATCTAACAATCCACAAGGAAGTTTTTATGCTCAGGACATTCTCTTCATTCTCGCTTGTATTCGCTGCTACCCTCATTGCCTCATGTGGTGGCGGTGGTGGAAGTAGTTCGGGTTCTGACCCTGATCCCACACTCCCTATCACAGATCCTGCTCCAGATAACCGCCCGTCTATTTCCGCTGTGGCTACGGACTACTACACAGGCTCTCCTGTTACTGAGGCCATGGTCAGCGTTCGCTGGGGAAACAGTTCTGACGAATACTTCTCGGCAGAAACCAACTCAACTGGTAAGGCTACCCTGCGCTACCCTGATGGCACAGACACTCTGACCATCTACTCAGATGCCGAAGGTTACGCCGAATTTGGACGTACTTTTAACTTCGATACAGAGACAATTTCTGTTTCTTTAATCCCCGTTCATACGAGCGTAACGATAGGCAGTGGATCAGAAAACGAGATTCTGGTCGATGGTGAGTCAATTATCTCACTACCCGCTAATGCATTCGTTGATGCCGACGGGAATGCATTCTCAGGTGACATTGATGCCGAGCTTACCGTGATCGACCCTCGTGAAGACCCTGAGTTAATGCCGGGTCAATACGAAGCTGTGGATGGTACAACAGGGGAGATCAGTAATATCGAAAGTTTCGGTGCAATTAATGCGACCTTCGAAGATGCTGATGGCAACCCACTTCAGTTGGCTTCAGGTCAAACAGCCACCGTTCGTATTCCTCTCTCTGGTGACCCTGAAAATGCCCCTGAGAGCATCCCTCTTTTCTACTATGACGATGACTCTGGCTATTGGATTGAAGAGGGCTCTGCCACTCTGACAGAAATTTCTGGCGGATTCTTTTACGTTGGTACAGTTTCTCATTTCACCACGTGGAATGCCGACAGGGTCTATGAGACGGTATACCTGACCGGCTGTGCTGTTAATGAAGACAACAGTGTTGCCGCTGACGTCCGCGTTACGGCAACTGGCCTCGACTACACGGGTACATCTTCTGTGTACACCGACGAATTCGGTAGTTTTACCATCCCTGTCCGTATGGCTTCTTATCTCCGTATTCAGGCCTCCGGAAACGGTCTGCTCAGTGGCTCTCAAGAGCTGTCTTCATCAGAAGAGGACGAAACACTCAGCGATTGTTTGACGCTTTCTCCCGTCGATATTTCGATAGCGCTAAGCTGGTCTGAAGAACCAGAAGACCTGGATACCCATCTGGAAGGGCCGGATGACGCAAGTGAAAGTGGGCAATTCCACCTGTACTACTCAGATGACGACCTGGTCATTGGTGATGAAAGTATCTTTATCGATGTTGACGACACCGACGGCTTTGGCCCTGAAATCACTTACCTGAGCGGTTTCCCATACGATGGTACCTATAGCTATTATGTCTATCTGTATTCTGGTGATGGAAGTATTCAGGACTCGCCTGCGCGCGTAGAGCTGACTATCGGAAGCAACTCTTCTGTCTTCGCTCCGCCATCGGGTGAGCCTTCAGAATGCTGGCATGTGTTCGATATCACTGTAAGCGGTGGTGAGCCGGCTTTAACAACCGTCGGAGAGTGGGTGACGCGCGACGATTGCTACGGCAGTGCAGAAGAAGGGGATGGTGGCGCTGCAGCTGCTTCCGCGAACGAGATAGTACCGCCTACGAAGTACTACGCACAGTAAAAGCAGTGAAACAAAAAAGCCGCTCAATGAGCGGCTTTTTTATGCTTCGAGATCAGGCTCTGGCTTGTTTGAAGGCCGCCTTCTCTTCTGGTGTTGGCTTGCTGTACTTCAATACACGCTCAACCACCGTTTTGTACTGGCTCCACAGCGAGCCTGTGTTATACGGAATGTTGTGCTTGCGACAGACTTCCTGAACCTTCTCTGCCACTTCGTTGTAGCGATACGATGGCATATCAGGGAACAAGTGGTGCTCTACCTGGCGGCTCAGGTGACCACTCATGATATGCAGCAGCTTTGAGCCTTCAAGGTTAGAGGAACCCAGAATCTGACGGTAGTACCACTGACCGCGCGTTTCGTTCTCACACTCTTTTTCACTGAAGGTGTGCACATCTTCTGTAAAATGACCACAGAAGATGATGGTGGATGCCCAGAAGTTACGGATCAGGTTCGCGCCCATGTTCGCCAGCAGTATACCGAAGAACATTGGCCAGCCCAGGAACAGAGCAACAACACCCGGATAGAACAGGTAATCGCGGAACACACCTTTGCGAATTTTAGAGAAGAAGTCCTTAGCCAGCTGCTTCTTCGTTACAACGCTCTCACGGTCTACTTTCTTTTTACCGAAGAATACACGCTCACCAATCAGCTCATGGTAAGCAACGCCCCACTGGAAGAAAGTCGACAAACCCAGGTACCAGAAGAACTGATTCTTGAAGCGTGGCTTCCAGGGAGTGTCATCACTCAGACGCAGCAGGTCGTAACCAAAGTCACGGTCTTTGCCAATGATATTGGTGTAGGTGTGATGCTCAAAGTTATGCGTACGACGCCATGACTGACCGTCACACACGTTATCCCATTCGAACGTGGTGCCGTTCAGGTGTGGATCGTTCATAAAGTCATAGGCACCGTGCATGATGTTATGACCAATTTCCATGTTATCGAGGATCTTAGCCACACCCAGCATGACAGCCCCTACAACAAACCAAATCCAGTGGTAGAAACCTGCAACCATGATTGCACGGCCACCAATATCAAGTATGCGTTGCACACGAACGACTTTGCGGATGTAACGGGCGTCTTCTGCACCCACCTTGGCCATGGTCTCATCCCGGATCTGGTCGAGGTCGTTTTTGAATGACTCCAGCGTTTCTGCACTTGGTATCTGAGTCGTCACTTTAATTCTCCTGAAATGACTATTCTGCTATTGAGCAATCAATCAATTGCCTGACAGCGAATTGCACTTTACGTGCCACGACGGCATTGGTTGTCAGTGTCATACAGAGAGCGGTCAGTGTCGACGAAAGTCACCCTTTCCTCTATTTCATCAATAGTCAGCTGCACGCGCTTACTTCTGAATTCAGGCAACCAAGTACTCCGAAAAGGCCTGATTGCTGGCCTTTTACGAGCAGTGAGGTGAACTTCCAAGTCGGACATTTTTGTTCAACAAAGAGATGGGCTTACTCAGCATGGAAAAGTAAGAGGCATAAAAAAACGGCATATCCCTTCCGGAAGATGCCGCTTTTGTCAGACAGGTGTCAGATATCAGGCGTTAGCCACTTCACCTGTTTTCTTCGGTGGACGGCTGTATTTGATGACACGCGCAACCACTGTTTTGTACTGATCCCACAGGGTACCTGTGTTGTACGGGATATTGTGCTTGGCACATACCTGACGAACTCTCTCGGCCGCTTCCATGTAGCGGTAAGATGGCATATCCGGGAACAGGTGATGCTCGATCTGACGGCTCAGGTGACCGCTCATGATGTGCATGACTTTAGAGCCTTCGATGTTTGAAGAACCGAGAATCTGACGGTAGTACCACTGACCACGGCTCTCATTGACGCACTCTTCTTCGTTAAAGGTGTGTACTTCTTCGGTGAAATGACCACAGAAGATAATGATATTAGCCCACAGGTTACGGATCAGGTTCGCTACGAAGTTACCGCCAAGAATCGCGAAGAACATTGGCCATCCGAGGAACAGACCGACAACCGCCGGGAAGAAGATGTAGTCACGGAAAACAGCCAGACGAATCTTGGTAAAGAAGTCTTTAATCAGCTGGGCGTGAGAAATCGGCAGCTTGCCTTCTTTGTGGCGCTTACCAATGAAAATCCGCTCACCAAACAGTTCGTGATAGGCAACAGCCCATTCGAACATCAGCATCAGTACAATCAGTCGGATTGGCTGAAAGCGGTAATGATCTTTCCACGGTACATCATCACTCAGACGGAGAGTGTCGTAGCCGAAGTCGCGGTCTTTACCGATGATGTTGGTGTAAGTGTGGTGTTCGAAGTTGTGAGTACGACGCCAGGAGTTGCCATCAGCAACAGCATCCCAGTCGAATTCGCGTGAGTTCAGATGTGGATCGTTCATCCAGTCGTACTGACCGTGCATGACGTTGTGACCCACTTCCATATTGTTCAGAATTTTAGCGCAGCCAAGCATGACGACGCCGATCACCCAGAAGATCCAGTGATAAAAACCAGCGACCATAGTCAACCGGCCAACAAGATCCATACCACGTTGGATACGTACTATTTTGCGGATGTAATTCGCGTCTTCCTGACCCACTTTGGCCATGATGTCGTCGCGGATTTCATCCAGGTCTTTATGGAATGATTCCAGTGTATCGGCACTAGGAAGATGTGTTGTCATTATAATATTCCTTGTTAGACATCCAGTACCACGTCATTGACAGGAACAGACACACATAACTGAATGTCTTCTCTGCCAGTGTCTGAGTACTGACCGGTGAGAGTGTTAAGAACTACGCCGCTTTTCTTAGTACATTTGCATTGGTGGCAGACACCTACACGGCATCCGGCCAGCGGCTTGAGTCCATTCTGCTCTGCAAGCTCAAGAAGGCTCACTGGGTTTTCAGCACTGCTCATCGCAGCAACACCGCCCTTCTCGAAGTTTACATAAGCATCTTTTGCATCGGCACGGTCGAGCTCAATCGGAGCCGCACCGAAGTATTCGAACATGATGTTCTCAGCAGACACACCCTGCTCTGAAACCACACCACGAACGAGCTGGATCATTGGCGTAGGGCCGCAGATCATTACTTTGCGCTCAGCGAAATCCGGACAGACTTCCTGAATGTGCTCGGCACTGAACACGCCTTTTTCGGCACTATTCATAAAGGTCACACGGATGTTCTCGTGCTGAGCCGCGATTTTTTCGAATTCTTCTTTGAACAGCGCGTTAGCTTCATCACGCACGTAAAACATAAGGTGCGCGTCACGCTTATCGCCGGTTGCGGCCATCTGGCTCAGCATTGAGCGGAATGGCGTAATACCGCTGCCACCAGCGATCATCAGAACAGGATCATTGCCAGCAGGAAGAACGAAGTCACCTTCCGCAGGCGTCAGGTTACAGATGCCACCCGCTGCAAAAGCCTCGCGCAGCCAAGGGGTTACACGACCACCTTCCTGTACACGAATACTCATTTCGATCAGACCGGTTTTTCTGAAGTGCGCAGGAGCGCTCGATACTGAAAAGAAGCGAGTCTGAAGGGTACCGTTCTGCTCGGCGGTAATCTGCAGGTGCTGACCGGCTGTAAAGCCTTTCCAGCGTTTTCCGGGGCGAATGACCAGTGTGTATACATCGTTAGTCTCTGGGCGCACCTGGATGACTTTTGAGCGGATCGCTTCGGTCGTCCAGCCTGGTACGGCCATCTGAATAAGAGGTTCGAGGTATGCGCTGATTTTGTTCTGCTGTGTCAGGCTCTGTGCCACCCACTCGTGGGCTTTAGAGAAGAAAGATCCTGACTGCACACTGGTTTCTGCTTGGCTCATAATTATTCTACTTTCGTAATGTGAGAATGCGCTGTCTCATCGGCTGAGATTGCCCACGCAATGTTAACGAACTGTGACCATGTGTCTATTGGCGACAGAGGCCACATAGGCTGAACGGAAAACAGCAAAAAGCTTGCCCGTTACTGACAAATTCATCAGCTACTGCAAATAAATCCTTATAAATCAGTATATTGGACGACTTTGTCAGACGACTACTTGCCGTAGATCAGCGTTGTGCGCGGTAATTAGTGCTTCTCAGGAAATAATGTTTTTATTCTTGTTGTGATAATGGAAACATTTTCCAAGCCACATAGGAAGAATTTCTTATGTAAGTGTCAGGAAAATACCACATCTCGTGCCATGCTTCCGGAAATGGCTTACCGTTGTCATTTTAATGTCATCGCCGAAGCTGACCATGGCACATGTAGGAGGGGATCATATCCCCGAACATATATCGGGTAATAACGATGTCGGGAAGAAGCTTCCCTCCTACAGAATCGCTCAAGCTTCGCGTTGAGCTCCTACAGGTCGGCAGGTCAACTCGTAGGAGCGCTCCAGCCAGCTTGCCTGGCTATGCGCGATATTTCTGGGAGAAGCTCCTCTCCTACAGAATCGCTCAAGCTTCGCGTTGAGCTCCTACAGATCAGAGGCGTATGAAACCGCGGAAACAAAAAAAGCGGCCCGTAGGCCGCTTCTTTAAGAACAACTAATCAGATCTTAAGAGAACTGGTTAGAAGTGTTCTTAGCACCACTAGCTTTCAAATCATTCTCACCAGCAACGCTTTTCTTTAATGGCTTTGTGGTCGCGACCGCAAAGACATTCTTTGCTGGCACAAAAAAGGCGACCCTAAGGTCGCCTCTTTCTAAACGCTTTTAATCAGATCTTAAGAGAACTGGTTAGAAGTGTTCTTAGCACCACCGGCTTTCAAGGCGTTCTCACCAGCAAAGTATTCTTTGTGGTCGTCGCCCATGTCAGAGCCAGCCATGTTCTGGTGCTTAACGCAAGCGATACCTTGACGGATCTCTTTACGCTGTACGCCTTCAACATAACCCAGCATGCCCTGGTCACCGAAGTACTCTTTAGCCAGGTTGTCCACAGACAGTGCAGTCGTGTGGTAAGTAGGCAGAGTGATCAGGTGGTGGAATACGTTCGCTTCACGTGAAGTATCAGCCTGGAACGTCTTAACGCGAGCGTCAGCAGCTGCAGACAGCTCAGAGTCGTCGTATTCAGCAGACATCAGGTTAGAACGGTCGTACGCAGAAACGTCTTTACCTTCAGCTTCCCATGCATCGTAGGTCTGCTGACGGAAGTTCAGAGTCCAGTTGAATGATGGAGAGTTGTTGTAAACCAGTTTCGCATCTGGGTGTACTTTACGTACTTCGTCCATCATGCCTTTGATTTCGTGTACTGTAGGTACTGCAGTTTCGATCCACAGCAGGTCAGCACCAGCGTTGATAGCTTCGATACAGTCGAATACGCAACGCTCGTGGCCAGTGCCCTGACGGAACTGGTACAGACCAGAAGGCAGACGCTTAGGACGAACCAGTTTGCCGTCACGGTTCAGCAGTACGTCGCCGTTCTTAACGTCTTCAACGTTAACTTCTTCAACGTCCAGGAATGAGTTGTAAACGTCACCCTGATCGCCTTTCTCACGAACAACAGCGATTTCTTTAGTCAGGCCAGCACCTTCAGAGTCAGTACGTGCAACGATAACACCGTCGTCAACGCCCAGCTCAAGGAATGCGTAACGCAGAGCGCGCAGCTTAGCGTGGAAGTCAGCGTGTGGAACAGTCACTTTACCGTCCTGGTGACCACACTGCTTCTCGTCAGCAACCTGGTTTTCGATCTGCAGGCAGCAAGCACCCGCCTCGATCATCTGCTTAGCCATCAGGTAAGTCGCTTCAGCGTTACCGAAACCAGCGTCGATGTCAGCAATGATTGGTACGATGTGAGTCTCGTAGTTGTCGATCTGACCCTGGATTTCTGCTTCTTTAGCAGAATCGCCAGCTTCGCGAGCTGCGTCCAGTGCACGGAACAGGCCACCCAGTTCACGAGCGTCAGCTTGACGCAGGAAGGTGTACAGTTCGTTAACCAGTGACGCTACAGCAGTTTTCTCGTGCATAGACTGGTCAGGCAGAGGACCGAACTCAGAACGCAGAGCTGCAACCATCCAACCAGACAGGTAGAGGTAACGACGCTTAGTAGAACCGAAGTGCTTCTTGATAGAGATCAGCTTCTGCTGACCTACGAAACCGTGCCAGCAACCCAGAGACTGAGTGTACTTAGTCTTGTCTTTGTCGAACTCTGCCATGTCTTCGCGCATGATCTTGGCAGTGTAACGAGCGATGTCCAGACCAGTTTGGAATTTGTTCTGAGCGCGCATACGTGCTGCTGATTCTGGGTTGATAGCATCCCATGGGCTACCAGCTGCTTCTTTCAGCGCTGCTACCGCTTTGATGTCTTCTTGATAAGTTGACATGAGTCAGTCCTTAAAAGAGTGGGTTGAAAAGTTTCACAGAGCAGCGAAATTGCTGATCCGCGACTTCTGACAGAGCGAATAGTAGTGCTTTAGATCCCATAATTAAAATCAATAGTATCTATATGTACTATTTCTTCAGTGAATGGGCATTAAGGGGAGGTCAGTCGTCTGCGGGAGGCAGGAAAATAGTGAAGGTTGTGCCCTCTCCGATCTCACTTTCGACCTTGATGCGGCCATTGTGTTCTTCGATGAACCCGTGCGAAAGCGACAGCCCAAGCCCTGTTCCTTCACCCACGGGTTTCGTGGTGAAGAACGGCGTAAAGAGCAGGTTGAGGTGCTCTTTGCTGATGCCATGGCCATTGTCCTGGAAGCGGATCTCAATGTAACCGTTGTTGTACGTTGTGGAGATGTGAATGTCGCCGTTCTCGTCAACCGCCTGATTCGCATTAGCGATCATGTTGGTGAAGACCTGATTCAGCTTACCGAAGTAACCTTTAACCTTAGGCAGTTCACCATAATCGACATGTACCTGCGCATGGTACTTGGTCTGGTTGCTGAGAATGTTTACAGCACCACGCACACACTCATTGATGTCGACCAGGTCCATTTCACCGCTGTCTTCCCGGGTGAAGGATTTAAGATCAGCTACAATCTGCTTGACGCGTTCAAGGCCTTCGATGGTTTCGGAGGTAAGACTCTCGAAGTCCATGAGCAGATATTCTACGTCGTACCGTGTCAGGCCTTCCCGCCATGCCTCTCGTATCTTTTCTCCATCGGCGTCGCTGTTGACCAGCTTGTCCATGGTGAATACGAACGTCTGGATGTCAGACATTCCTTCCGACATGGTGCAGAAGTTACTGTAGATAAAGCCGATCGGGTTGTTGATTTCATGCGCAACGCCAGCAGACAGGACACCCAGAGATGCCATTTTTTCGTTGTGCAGAAGCGCTTTCTGGTTCTCCTGCATACTGTCATGAGCTTGCTGTAACTTACGGAATGAGTCGTAGAGCTCCCGGGATTTATCCTCGAGCATCTGCTCTGCCTGCTTCCGCAGCGTTTTCTCTCTCAAATAGGCAGCACGATAGTCTTCAATCATCAGCTCCCCCGACGGTTATCACAATGTGACACACCTCATCACCATGGTGCATGCACTTAGGTTGTTTAATCGTTACCGGTTCTTTGAAGTGCTTCGCCGACCCACTTATCAGACCTTCTGCGAGGTGACATAGCTTTCGTTGCGACTTGTAGATCATCGTCAATGTGTGCTCTCCATCCTCTTCATAAGAAAAGGATGGCAGGTTGGCGTCTGGATAGAATTTCAACACTTCGGCATGAACGATCTGATCCACGGATTTGAGAAAGTCGATCAGTCCGTCGCTGTTTTCAAAGAAGATGGGGAAACGAGCATAGAACTCTTTGACCATATACTCGCCGAACGAATGCAGTAATGTCGGGACATCGTGGCCGGTCATGTCGGAGGCAGCACCAAGAAGAGCAACCATCTCGCTGTCATCGTAGCTCTCCGAAGAAAGGTACATACCATGGGAACCTGCCTTCTCAAGCAAGTGGTTCCAGCCTTCGAGGCCGAACTTCTCTTCGATCATGTCTCTGAGGATGTCGAACACTACCCCTTTCATTTCATCCCCTCATCTCTTTGGTAAAACCTGTTTGCTTTTCGACCGCCACATCCAACGTACGACCGGACCATTCCTCCAGATGACTCAGACGGCTGATCAACTCGGCAGTCAGGTCGTGGCCTTTACGCAGAAGAATCATGCCTTTCTCACTGTAAAGGTCCTGCGCTAACACCATTCCGGCTTCAAGTTCGTCTGTACTCAGGTAGCAGGCGTTATCGGCGAGGTTGTTGGTATCAAAAGCCCCACATTCTTCACAGAAGATATTCAGGATTGCCGGGTCGTATCTCATATTGCTCTGGCGAACTAACTCGGCTTTCGCTTGTTGCGGCTCCATTTCTTCTCCAGTGAAGCGACCACGGATAAGATCAGTGTAGTCTCTTACTATCGCAATGATGCGGGCACCTGCTGGTATCCCTGAGCCAGACAAGTGGTCTGGATAGCCAGAACCATCGAATCGCTCGAACTGACTGCGTAACATAGCGGAGCTATGGCGCATCCCGGGTATGCCCATCAAAGCCGCCTCCGCGAGCACTGGCACCTGGGCATACTGCTGCATATCAGCACCGTCAAAGTCCACCAGCGGTTTATTCAACAATTCATCAGGAAGGCCTATATTGCCAAGGTCCGCAAGCAGAGCAGCATCCCGGATTTCACGTACATCAGCCTCGGCCAGTCCGAGAGCCTCAGCCAGTGACTCGGCCATTGAGGAACGCAGCTCGGCAGCCGCTGCAGCGCCTGGCTCCCGCAAAGCCCCCAGGCTTGACGCTAACCTGAGCACGTGCCCATAGCTTTTCTGCAGGTCATCGAATGCGTGTTCAAGCAGACGCGCATGCAGCCTTAACTCTTCGGTGCGTTCAGTCACTCGTTTCTCAAGGGAACTATTGAGTTCTTCGAGTTCCTGATTCTTACTCACCAGCTCGGCCTGCAGACGCTGGTTTCTCGCTTCGAGCAAACGCGTGTGCAGCGACTCTTCGATCAATTCTCTGAGTTTGTTGTCGTCCCAGGGTTTGGTCAGGTATTGATGTATCTGACCTTCATTAATCGCCCGTATTGTCGACTCCATGTCGGAATGACCGGTAAGGAGGAAGCGCAGTGTACTGGGGGATTTTTCAGCGACGGTTCTGAACAGCTCGGCGCCATCCGCTCCGGGCATGCGCATATCGCTGATGATGAGATCCACGTCGGTATTCTCGAGAATATAGAGTGCGTCGCTTACAGAACTCGCCGTAGTGATATCAACGTCCAGCCGGCCCAGAGAGCGGGTCAGAGACTTGAGAATATTCTCCTCGTCATCAACCAACAGAATGACAGGCTTGACGGGCTTTTCAGTGTCCTGGGCTGCTGCTTTTGCAAACGCCATGAAATCACTCCGGCATAAGGAACTGATTTCAGTCTAGACAAAGCTGTGACCCATGCCTGAACCTTACGTAATATTCCCGTAAGGCCATATCCTGAATGTCATAATAGGCAGGTTGCTATGCAGGGCTACCTTTCAGGAAGCGCCCCAGAAAGCGCTTCAGCAGCCGCAGCGCCACTGGCCCAGGCCCATTGGAAATTGAATCCGCCCAGATGGCCTGTGACGTCGACAACTTCACCAATAAAGTAGAGGCCAGGCACCTTACGGGACTCCATCGTCTGAGAAGACAACTCTGTTGTATCGACTCCACCAATCGCGACTTCTGCAGTCCGGTAGCCTTCCGTACCCGCCGGTTTGACACGCCACTGATGCAACGACTCGGCCAGTGCCTTGATGGTTTTCTTGCCCGTTTCAGCGAGAAAGCGATCTTCCAGCTGGTGATGTGCCAGCCACTGTTCAGCAAACTTCTGTGTCGTCAGGCTCGCCAGCCAGGTCTTGAGATGGGTTTTACCTTTCTGTTGCTGGGCCTCTTTGAAGGCTTCAGTCAGGTCGATAGCAGGCAGAAGGTTAATCTCAACCGTGTCTCCCTGAGTCCAGTATGAAGAAATCTGCAGGATAGCCGGGCCACTCAAGCCCCGGTGTGTAAAGAGTAAGTCGTCATTAAACACCTGATCACCACAGGTTACAGACGCTGGTAAGGCGGTACCCGAGAGCGCCTTACACAAAGTGCTCAACTGATCTGTAATGGTAAATGGCACCAGTGCGGCGCGCGGCGCAAACACCTGATGTCCGAATTGACGCGCAAGATCATAACCAAAGCCCGTGGCCCCCAGAGTCGGTATCGACGGCCCCCCTGTTGCAACCACCAGCGAACGACACGAATAATCACCGGCCGAGGTTTTCAGGGTGAAGCCTGTATCACTCTTCCTGACTTCCTCTACCGAGGTATTCAGCTGTAATTCAGCCCCTGCCCGACGGCACTCTTCAAGCAACATTTCAAGAATGTCCGAGGATTTGTTATCACAAAACAACTGCCCGTCTTTCTTCTCATGGAACGGAATACCGTACTGACTGACCAGATCGATAAAGTCCCATTGTGTATACCGGGAGAGTGCTGACTTGCAGAAATGTGGATTCTGGCTGAGATAACAGGCAGGTTCTATGTAGTAGTTAGTGAAGTTGCAACGCCCCCCACCCGACATCAGAATTTTCTTACCCGCCTTATTGGCGTGGTCCAGTACTGTGACCGTGCGCCCTTCGGCGGCGGTGCGTGCAGCACAGAATAAACCTGCTGCTCCGGCACCAATAATGATGACATCTGTGGTCGTCGACATTCTTCTTCCTGCTATTGCCCTGCTGTTTGCGGCTGCTATTATGCCAGCGTTTTGTGACTGACTGGACTGCTGATATGCCCCTGATTGATCGGGAAGGATTGATAAAGGCGTCAGGCCTCGCTGAATGGCAGGCTGACATTGTACTCAGATTATTAAAAATTCCTCAGCTGACGAAAATCTATGACCGTGTTGATCGCCAGCATGGCATTGATCTTATTGAAGACGCACTGAAAGATCAGAACATCCAGTTAGATTACGATGTCGAACGATTAGCTCAGGTTATTCCCAAAAGCGGCCCCTTTATTACTGTGTCGAATCATCCCTTCGGATTCCTCGACGGTATCATTCTGCTTTTGATTATCGGACGAATACGCCCCGAGTACCGGGTCATTGCGAACTTCCTGCTGGCCTACTTTGAGCCCTTCTCCGATCTGTTTATCACAGTGAATCCATTCGAGAACAGTGGCCCAAAGGCGATGGGGGGTACACAGAAGTCATTGGATCAGTTAAGCAAAGGACTGGGTCTGGGATTATTCCCGGCAGGAGAAGTATCCACCTGGTACAAAGGTCAGTCAGGCATCAAAGACAAAAGCTGGTCACTCTCCAGTATGCGGCTTATTAAGCGCGCGGACGTTCCGGTCATCCCGATCTATTTTGATAGCCAGAACAGCCTGAGCTTTCACCTGCTCGGCAAGGTACATCCGCTGATCCGTACGTTGCGGATTCCTGCTGAGTTTCTTAAGAAGCAGAATAAAACCATTCGGATGGTGATTGGTGAGCCCATTACGCCTGAACAGGTTACGCAATTCTCAGATGAAGAACTGGCGGACTGGCTCAAAAATATGACGTACGGCCTTAAGGGGCTGACCTGAACAACCTCGTACCTGAGCCTCCCTAAAGAGGAGATCAGAATAACTCGGCGTCACTACCTGCAAATGAACTGGCCAGTTGAGAAAGCGTCGAGACCTCATTTTCCAGCCTCTGAATCGCGTCAGCAACTTCAGAGGTTGAGGAAAACGCCTTCTCTATCGCAGAACGGATGGAATCAAACCGCTCCGTCACTGTTTCATTCAGTGCATTCTGGCTCTCACTCGACTCAGATAACCCCGAGAGGTATGCATTAATCTCGTTAGAAGTATTCAGCAACACCCCTACCGCCTGATTCGACTTATCAGAACTCTCACGGCCATACTCCGCCAGCTCACTCACCTGACGCATGGACTCCTGTGCCTGATGAGTAATTTTGAGAATACCCGTGACTTTATCGCTGATCTCTCCACTCGAACGGTGCGTTCGCTCTGCAAGTTGACGCACTTCGTCGGCCACCACCGCAAAACCGCGACCATGCTCTCCTGCCCGGGCCGCCTCAATCGCTGCATTCAGTGCCAGTAAGTTGGTTTGCTCTGCGACCGCCTGAATCACAGTCACTATCTCTGATATCTCACTGCTACGCCGGTCGAGTTCTTCAATATGCCGTCCGGCTTCCGAGATCTTGTCTGACACCGCAGCCATTGCCTTGTTGGATGCGGCCATGATGTCGACGCTCTCCGAGGCCAGCTCACCAGACGACGAGGCATCCTCAGCAAGCTTTTTCGAAAGCCCGGCGTTCTCCGCCACCTGCTGACGAAGCTCGCCCATCCCACTATGAATTTCATTAGCAAATTCAGACTGTAACTTCATTTCGCCTGCGGTCTCATCGGAGCGACGCGCTATGGCGCTTATTTCCTGGCTGATCACAACGATGGAGTAATTTACTGAAATCAACAGCTCACTGATCCGGTCACTCAGTTCTTCTGCGTCTTTACGTTGATGCTCAAGTCTCCGGAACCCCGTATTCTTAGAGCCTTCGTAAATCAGCGCCAGCACAGCAATCGCACCCGCGCCCAGTAACATGCCTATCATGTGCAGCATATCGGACGCGTAATCCGACATCGGTACGCTGCTGTCTGGGTCCATAACCCCCAGAACAACAAGAGAGCCAAGACCTGCAATTACCCAATAGGGTGCGTATTTCAGGCCCGCGAGAATGGCGCAAGCCAATGGGTAAACCAACAGTCCGGGGATAAGGAAGCTTGTCAGGCCGCCTGTTAAGTAAGCGCCGTAGGAGAAGTACAACAGGATTCCGATCAGTAGCAGACGAGCCGTGATTTCTATCGCATGAGTGAAGCGGACCAGGAGAAGGCAGATACACCCTAAAGCGAGAAACGCATGATGCTCTGCGGTAAATCCCTGTACGCCCAGCATGGCCTGCGACACCAGAATCACCAGCATGGCGAAAATGGCACAGATAGCCAAACCTGCAAGTACCCGGGCCTTCAGTAGCTTTTCAGGCTTAACCGGCCGCGGTGTGGCGATGCAGGAATCCAAATAACGCAGCATTCAGAGCAGCCCTCGGGAATGGATAGTTATTTCCAGACTAGTACCGGGAACCGACTTTGCACAAAACTGGCAGGTGGTTTACATAAACCCTCAAAATCTGAAGGTTAGTCTTTCAGAAGACGTTTTACCGGAGCGTAAGTCCGACGATGGATAGGACACGGGCCTAAGGCTTCGAGAGCTTCAAGATGCGCTTTGGTACCGTAGCCTTTGTGCTTCGCGAAGCCGTAGCCCGGGTACTGTTCTTCCATGTCGACCATGTCACGATCACGTTGAACTTTGGCCAACACAGAAGCCGCAGAGATTGCTGCAACTCTGGCATCCCCCTTGATCAGGGCAGTAGCAGGCAGGTTTAAATCAGGCAGTTTATTACCATCGATCAGGGCGTGGTCGCACGGGACACGCAACCCTTCGACAGCGCGCGTCATAGCCAGCATCCGGGCATTGAGGATGTTGATGCTATCAATCTCTTCGACCGATGCGCTGGCAATACAGAAGTCAACGGCTTTTTCACGGATTTCGTCGAACAGCCGCTCACGCTTTTTCTCAGTCAGCTTTTTCGAGTCTGTGAGTTCAGGGATCGGCTTATCGGGATCGAGAATCACAGCGGCCGCGACGACATCTCCGCACAAAGGGCCAGCGCCCGCCTCATCCACGCCACAATAGATCAGCCCCTCGCGAATCAGAGCGGCTTCTTCTTCGGTTATTTCTGGGTCGGTTATTTCTGGCTCGATTACTTCTGAGTCAGCCACTTCTGGCTTGTTGATATCAGTCATCTGGCTTTCAACAGCTGGCTGATGGCCTCGGCCGCTTCTTCATCCGCGTTTCGTTGCAGCTGACGATGAATAAACTGAAAGGTTTCCTGTAGCTGATGCACAGTATCGTTATCTTCAAGGCGCTCTGCCAAGGCCGCCGCGAGTTTTTCTGGCTGAGCATCATGCTGCAGCAACTCAGGTACAACTTCCCGGCCTGCAAGCAGGTTCGGCAGGGAGATAAACTCCTGTGTCACCATGCGCTTGAGAATCCAGTAAGTCAGCGGTGCCAGACGGTAGCTCACCACCATGGGCCGCTTCATCAGCATCGCTTCTAAGGTCGCGGTTCCTGAGGCCAGAAGGATCACGTCGGCAGCCGCCATACAGGTTTGCGACTGACCAAGAATAATTTTTACCGGCAACACTTCCGGGTATTCATTCACCAGCTGCTCGACCTGATCACGACGCTCAACACCAGGGACAGGAATAATAAACCTGAGGTCCGGATCTTTTTTCAGCATCAGGCTTGCCGTATCCAGAAACAGCTTACCCAAACGCGAGACTTCACTGCCCCGACTACCTGGCATCAGGCAGACGGTTTTCTTGTTCAGCTCAAGGCCGAGATTTTCTCTGGCGGGTGTTTTGGGCGTCTCGAATGGAATTTTGTCGGCAAGATGATGGCCAACAAAACGTACCGGTACTTTGTGGTTTTCATAAAATCGCGCCTCAAAAGGAAAAAGTGTCAACATCAGGTCGACGGCTTTTTCAATCTTGAGAACACGCTTCTGGCGCCAGGCCCAGACGGAAGGACTGACGTAATGAACGGTTTTGATCCCGGCAGCGCGAAGCTGCTGTTCGAGCCCCAGATTAAAATCTGGCGCGTCGATACCGATGAACACATCAGGCGGATTCGCAATCCAGTCCCGGACGAGCTTCTTGCGTACGTTGATCAACTCAAACAGGCGACCGAGCACTTCGACCAGGCCCATCACAGAGAGACGCTCCATCGGCACAAAGCTGACCATACCTTCGCTTTGCATCATTGGGCCACCGATGCCTTCGAACGTCGCTTCTGGGTATTTTTCCTTCAACGAGCGGATAAGACCGGCGCCCAGCATATCTCCGGAAGTCTCTCCGGCCACCAACGCGATTCGCATATCAGCGGATAATCCCTCGACTGGCAGCTTCAATACTTTCGAGCAGCATGGCTACGCCAGCATCCTCTGCTGCCACAGGCGCAAGCGCTTCTTTGGCTTCTGCCAGAGTCAGGTTCTGACGATAGATCGTCTTATAGGCTGCACGGATACGCATGATGCTGTCTTTTTCGAAGCCGCGACGCTTCAGGCCTTCACTGTTAATGCCATGAGGTTGCGCCGGATATCCCTGCGCCATCACAAACGCTGGGATGTCCTTCAGAACGACAGTCCCTGCACCGCACATGGCATGGGCGCCAATCATGCAGAACTGGTGAACCTGAGTAGAGCCACCAAGGATCGCCCAGTCACCTACATGAACATGACCCGCTACGTTAGTGTCGTTGGCCAGAATGCAGTGATCACCAATCACCGCATCGTGAGCAACGTGAACATTCACCATAAAGAGGTTGTCGCTACCAACTAGGGTGGTGCCTTTGTCCTGAACGGTTCCGCGATGGAAGGTACAGGCTTCGCGGATCACGTTGTTATCACCAATCACCAGAGTAGTCGGCTCGCCGGCATACTTTTTATCCTGACACTCTTCACCGATGGTCGAGAACTGAAAGATGCGGTTGTTCTTACCGATCGTCGTCGGACCTTTAATAACCACATGAGGACCTACGACGGTTCCTTCACCGATCTCAACGTCCGGGCCAACAATAGAGAAAGGACCGATCTCCACACCCTCTGCAATTTTCGCAGCAGGATCGATCACAGCTCTTGGGTCAATCATGCCACCTCCAGAGTATGTTCAGCGCAAATAATGTGAGCACAGCAGACAACCTCACCATCCACTTCAGCCTTGCAGTCAAACTTCCAGATACCCCGACGGCGGCTGACGAATGCTGCTTTCAGAATAAGCTGATCACCAGGCATAACGGGCCGCTTAAAGCGCACGTTGTCTGAACCCGCAAAGTAAAAAATAGTGTTTGGATCACGGGCATCGCCGATCATCATCATGCCCAGATAGCCTGCTGCCTGAGCAAGAGCCTCAAGCGTCAGTACACCGGGCATAACTGGATGGCCTGGAAAGTGACCGTTGAAGAAGTTCTCATTGATTGAGACGTTCTTCAGCGCCTCAATATGGGAGTTTTCTTCCGGGTCAGTTGTGCAGGACAAAACTCTGTCCAGCAGCAGGAAGGGATACCGGTGAGGCATCACCCGCTGAATCTGTTCAATGGTTGCACCGGACATGCATCAGTCCTTCAGTTGTTTTTCTAAGTCTTTAATGCGCCTTGCCATACTGTCTAACTGACGGAAGCGGGTCGCCGCTTTACGCCAGTCGTTAATTGGCATCTGCGCAGTCCCGGTGGCATAGCCACCGGGAGTGTTAATGGATTTACTGATAACGGTTTTCGGAGCAACAAAGACGCCATCACACAACTCAAGGTGGCCGGCAACGCCTGCGTTACCCGCCAGTGTGCAATGTTTGCCAAGCTTAGTGCTGCCAGCAACACCGGCCTGAGCTGCCATCGCGGTCCCATCACCCAGTTCAACGTTATGAGCGATCTGTACGTGATTATCGAGGATGACGTTATCACCGATCACCGTGTCGCCCAGCGCACCGCGGTCGACACAACTGTTGGCTCCGATTTCGACATCGTTGCCGATGCGCACGCCACCCAGCTGCATGATTTTGACCCAACGCCCTTTATCAGGCGCAAACCCGAAACCATCAGCACCGATCACGGTTCCTGAGTGGATTCTCACCCGCTCTCCGAGAGTAACGTCGTGATAGAGCGTGACATTAGCATTCAGGTGGCATCCACCACCCAGCACACAATGATCACCAATCACCGTACCCGAGCCGACTTCACAATCGTCGCCGATAATCGCGTCTTCGCCAATTACGACATTAGCCGCAATCCGACATCCCTCACCCACTTTTGCCGACTCTGCGATCACCGCTGTCGGGTGAATGCCAGAGGCAGTACGTGGGCGGTTATCGAATAACTGTGTAGCGAGGGCAAACGCCAGGTAGGGATTGTCACAGACAAGAGCACTGCCTGAGACGAGTTCAGCATCGGCATCACGAACGATCACCGCACTCGCCGCAGAGTCTGCGAGCTGCTTGCGATAACTTTCGTTGGCCAGAAAAGCAATTTCACCGGAGGATGCTTCCTTTAAGGTCGCAACTCCGGTGATCTGCTGATTGCCGTCACCACGAAGCTCAGCTCCGAGGTGATCGGCCAATTCAGATAGACTGATCTGCACGGGAGGATCGTCCGTTATTATTTCTCAGCGTTAAGACGTTCCAGCAGCAGTTTGGTGATATCTGCTTTTGGAGACTTGTAGATCGCTGCCTGAGCATTCAGAACAACGTCATAGCCCTCTTTGTCGATCAGTTCTTTCAGGGTTTTTTCCAGGCTTGGAAGCTGCTTCTGGAAAAGCTCCTGACGCCACTTCTGTTCCAGCTTCTGCAGTTTGTTGCCGTAGAACTGGTATTCCTGACCCTTGGTTTCAAATTCATTTTTGATTTCACGAGCTTCTTCGTCGCTCATGAAGTCTTTTTCTTTTTCAATTTTCTTCTGCAGCTCAGTCAGGCTTTCCTGAAGGCCTTTGAGTTTATCGATGTCTGCCTTGTTGGCTTTCTCGAATTCTTTCAACGCTTCCTGTGTCGCGTCAGACAGGAATAACGCCCGCTCCATGTCGACGACAGCCACTTTGGTTGCCTCGGCTGCGACCGCTACGTTGATGGTTGCTGCTGCAATGAGTGCCATTATCCAGCGCATTCTGTTCTCCTTTTATAATGATTGTCGTCAGAATACCTGACCCAGTGTAAATTCAAAGCCTTCTGTTCTATCCCCACGCTGTTCGTTCAGTGGGAATGAGTAAGTAAATGTCAGAGGACCGATTGCCGTTACCCACGTCAAGCCAACACCTGTGCTGTAACGAAGCTCTTCAAACTGCAGGCCTTCATCACAGAACGGGTGTGAATCAAAACTCGGCAGATCAACATCAGACGGCACATAACATTCGCTGCTGAAGGTGTTACCCGCATCCAGGAAGACAACACTGCGAACAGAGCTGCGGTCTTCAATGAACGGGGTTGGGAAAATCAATTCCAGACTACCTTCCACCAGCATATTACCGCCTAAAGCGCGCTCGGTTTCACGGAAGAAAGGTGCCGTCACAACGGCGCCAGAGCTGTCTGTCTCGTAAGATGGAACGTAGCCAGCACTGTTAGAAATTGCTGTTGCTCCACCATCGGCGTCTTTGATGTAGATAACCTGAGGCGCACTGTCGCTGGTCAGTGGTCGGCCTAACTCGTCCGTTTCATACACGACATTGCCTGCTGCATCGGTCTCAGCCAGGCTGACGGGTACGTACTCAGGCAAGCCTTTTGGTCCAAGGCTGTTGATCTGATAGCCACGTACAGAACCGATACCACCAGAGCGGAAGTTCTTGAAGAAAGGCAGGCGCTCAAGATCACCAAAGCCATCACCGTAACCCAGGTCCGTTCTCAGGCGTACACTCCACTCAGTCGCCAGAGGGAAGTAGTAGTTCGAGGTATAGCTGGTCTTGTAATACGTCAGATCACTGCCCGGCACCGAGATATCGGCTTTTACCTTATGCTCCATACCATCGGTCGGGAACAGACCGCGGTTGAGAGAGCTGTAACGCCAGCTGAGGCCCAGTGTGTATTCATCGAACACATCACCTTCTGAGTCGATAAAGTCAGTGATTTCAGCCGGAACAGTCACACCTTCAAACATTTCGGTATTCGCATAACCGACCGAGAACGACAAACGCTGGCGGCGAGAAATCGGATAGCCGAACGTGACGTTGCCACCATAAGTGTTGGTCTGGTAATCGCTCACCGTACTCAGACTTTCGAAGTCGGTTTCACGGTAGAAGAAGTTAAAGCCACGGCTGACGCCATCGACAGTGTAATAAGGATTCAGGTAGGAGAAGTTATAAGACTCAACCGTGTCCGTCTTCTGCACACCGAGAGACATACGGTTACCACTGCCCATAAAGTTATTCTGGCTGACACTGGCACCCAGGATCATGCCTGAGCCAGCAGCATAACCGATGTTAAAGTTCAGACTGCCGCTCAGCTGCTCTTCGACCGTATAGTTAACATCGATCAGGTCATCGGTGCCCGGAACCGCTGGAGTTTCCACGTTAACTGTTTTGAAGAAGCCCAGCTGATTCAGGCGATTTTTACCGGCTTCAATTTTCTCGGTAGATGCCCAGCCGCCTTCCATCTGAATCATCTCACGACGCAGCACTTCATCACGGGTTCCGTCGTTCCCTGAGAACTGCACGCTACGCACGTAGGTACGCTTACCAGGCTCAACGTAGAAGGTCATGTCGACCAGACGCTCTTCGTCATCGATTTTTGGAATACCGTTCACTTTAGCGAAGGTATAACCGTCGTTGCCGAGGCGCTTAGTCATCAGATCGCTGGTGAAAGTAACGCGGCGGCGTGAAAACACATCGCCTTCTTTCACCATATACAGGCGAGTCAGCTCGTCTTCATCAACGACCAGATCACCCGCGAGTTTTACATCGCGGATATTGTAGAGCTCACCTTCCGATACACTGACGGTGATGTAGACACCACGTTTATCGGGAGATACAGACACCTGGGTTGATTCGATGTTAAAGCGGATATAACCGCGATCAAGATAGTAAGAGCGCAGTGTTTCGAGGTCACCGGCGAGCTTCTCGCGGCTGTATTTATTGTCGCTGGAGTACCACGACCAGAAGTTCGTGCTCTGCAAAGCCAGCGGACCCAGCAGCTCCTCATCCGGGAAAATTTCGTTACCGACAATATTGATGTGCTCAATGGTCGCAACGTTGCCTTCGTCGACATTAATTTTCAGTGCTACCCGGTTGCGCGGCAGAGGTTCTACGTCAGTGACAATACCGGCGTCGTAACGGCCCTGAGCAACGTACTGTCGCTCCAGCTCCAGTGAAATTCGTTCAAGGGTTGAGCGTTTGAAGACAAGGCCTTCGGCCAGCCCACTCTGCTTCAGACCATCCATCAGTGCTTCTGTCTGAATCGCTTTGTTACCTTCAATTTCGATCGAGGTAATGGTCGGCAGCTCGACCATACGTACAACGAGCACATTACCGTCGCGGTACAGCTCGATATCTTCAAAGAAACCTTCGCGGAACAGTGCACGCGTCGCCTCAGCGATACGTGCGTCGTCCACAGTATCACCGGTTGCAATCGGGAACGCCGAGAACACGGTACCCGCCGAGACCCGCTGAAGCCCTTCAAGGCGAATATCTTCAACAGTGAAGGAGGCAGCATGGAGTGAGGCAGACAAGAGCCAGAGGGATATAACCGACAGCAGAAAACGCATGTAAATAAAAACCCAGTCGCCGCCTCCTCAGAGGCGGCTTATATCATTGTAGAAAGCGACAATCATCAGCATAAGCAACAACATCATGCCTACTTTTACCGCAGCGATCTGAACAGACTCTGGCAGTGGTTTACCACGAATCAGCTCAGCCGTATAAAACAAAATGTGACCACCGTCGAGCATGGGCACAGGTAACAGGTTAAGTACGCCCAGCGACACACTCAGCAGCGCCAGAAAGTTAACAAAAACAATGAGGCCGCCCGACGCAGAATCGCCGGCTACTTTAGCAATGGTGATGGGGCCGCTCAAGTTCTTTACGGAGACATCGCCCATCAGCATTTTCCACAAGGAGTCCAGCGTCAGTACGATCAGGCTCCAGGTTTTGTCGACACCCATCACAAATGCCTTCACAGGGCCCGGGTGAACTTCTCTCACCCAGTCGTCTGGTGCAACCGGAGCAACCGGCATCACACCAATACGGCCAATGACTTCGCCGCTCTCCAGGGTGATACTCTGTGGCCAGGCTTCGACTTCAATAATCTCACCGGCGCGATCCACTTCAACCCGTACCGACGTGCCCGCTGAATTACGAATCAGGGTCACCCAGTCCTGCCAGTTGGCAATCGGCTCACCATTCGCAGCAACCAGAGTATCACCGGCCTGAAGCCCCGCTAACTCTGCTGCCGAGTCTTCCATTATCTGGGAAATTTCCAGCGGAATCTCTGGCATCCGCGGGGTAATACCCAATTTGCTCAGAGGGTCTGGCCCTTCTTCTTCACTTAACCAGCGGTTAAGTGGCAGGCTCAGTTCAACCGGGCGTCCGTCACGGATGACTTCCAGGCTGACCGTGCGCGTCTCTCCCAGAAAGGACAACAGTTCCCAGCTGACGTCCTGCCACGACTGAGTACTCTCGCCATCAATCGCGCTCAGTTCGTCACCCGGCAGTACCCCTGCAATCGCAGCGGGCGAACCCTCAGTAATGTCAGACGCTACCGGGATAAACTGCTTTGAGCCAGCCCAGAAAAGTAAGGTATAGACAAGTATTGCGAAGAGGAAGTTGGCAATAGGCCCCGCCGATGCAATCGCAATCCGCGCCCATGGCGACTTACTGTTAAATTCCTGATCACGTAAATGCTCAGCAACCGGAGCTTCCCGGCTATCCAGCATTTTGACGTAACCGCCCAATGGAATAGGCGCCAGAGAGTACTCGGTGCCGTGGCGATCTTTCACAGAGAACAGAGGTTTACCAAAGCCTACAGAGAATCTCAGTACCTGAACTCCGGCACGGCGAGCAACCCAGAAATGACCATATTCATGAATAACCACCAGAATGCTGATCGCTATGATGAAATATAACAGCGTCAAAGGCTCTCCTCCTGAAGAAAACTTTCAGCGGTTGCTCGCGCCCAGCTGTCAGCCGACAGCACAACATCGAGCGAATCGGCGCTCACTACAGAGTGCTGATCCATCACCTTTTTAATCAACGCAGGAATCGTCGTAAAGCGGATGTCTTCGCGCAGGAAAGCCGCTACAGCGACTTCATTCGCTGCATTCAGTACCGCAGGCATGGTACCGCCTTGCGCAAAAGCCACCCTGGCGAGAGCCAGACAAGGAAAATTCTCTTCGTCCGGCGCTTCAAAGTTGAGTCGCGCAATATCAAATAGATTCAGTGACTCAACGCCAGCCTCAATACGCTCCGGCCAGGCCATGCCATACGCAATGGGTGTGCGCATATCTGGCTGACCTAACTGCGCCAACACTGAACCATCGCAATACTGAACCATCGAGTGAATAACGCTTTCCGGGTGAACGACGACTTCAACATCGTCAGCGTCACAATTAAACAGGAAGCAGGCTTCAATCAGCTCGAGGCCTTTGTTCATCAGGGTGGCAGAGTCGACGGATATTTTGGCACCCATCGACCAGTTCGGGTGAGCAACGGCCTGAGAAGGCGTCACATCGTTCAGTTCAGAAGACTGACGTCCGCGGAAAGGCCCGCCGGATGCCGTCAGCAATATCTTACGAATCCCGCTCGCATCCAGACGACCTGCATAGTCAGCCGGCATAGACTGGAAAATGGCGTTGTGTTCACTGTCGATAGGAAGCAGCTCGGCACCGCCCTTCTTCACTGCACCCAGGAATAAAGGTCCAGCCATGACCAGACTTTCTTTGTTTGCCAGAAGAACCCGTTTGCCTGCATTCGCAGCCGCCAGGGTTGGCAGCAGTCCGGCAGCACCAACAATCGCTGCCATGACCTGGTCAACACGCTCATCAGAAGCAACCTGAACCAGTGCATCGTCGCCATTCAGTACTTCGGTGACACAGTCCTCTGGTAACTGTTCACGCAACTGAGCTGCCGCACTGGCGTCCGCCATTACCGCATAACGCGGTGAAAACTCAGCAATCTGTCCGGCCATCTCGGCCACACGCGTCGCCGCAGTCAGGGCGTACACACGATATTTTTCAGGGTGGCGACGCACCACATCTAGGGTACTGCAACCGATAGAGCCCGTAGAACCCAGCACGGTAATCCACTGCGTCATACAGCGAGGCCCCAATTGAGCAACATCATCATAAACGCAAATACGGGCACAGCCGCCGCCATGCTATCAATACGGTCCATCACACCACCGTGTCCCGGTAGCAGCGATGAGCTGTCTTTGATACCACGATGACGCTTCATCATACTTTCAACCAGATCTCCCAACACAGAGATCACAGTGGTCGCAGCGGTAATGACAAATACCTTAACAACATCTTCCGTTGTCAGAGGCTGTAGCCACAGATCCAGACCAACACAGGTTACTGCAGCCAGGAAAATGGTTGTGGCAAAGCCACCCCAGAAACCAGCCCAGGACTTACCCGGGCTCACGTGTGGCGCCAGCTTGCTGTTGCCCCACTTACGGCCTGCGAAGTAAGCACCTGTATCAGCACCCCAGACCACCAGCATGACATAGATGATCAGCAGAGAACTGTGCGGCTCTTCTTTAAGGTGCATAAAGCCTACCCACATCGGGATCAATACACACAAACCGAGGAAGGCTCTGATAACACGCGCGTTCCAGATGTCGGTACCACCGGGGTAACGCTTTACCAGAGCAAAAGCGACCGTCCACCACAAGGTGCCGGCAGCAAGAAACCAGATTTTCCACTCTGGATTGATGCGGAGGAATCGGGCACTGACGTAAAGGCAGACAAATACGAAGAAGGCGTAGAGGATACGGCTCCAGTTCTTTTTGTAGCCCGCGATATTCGCCCACTCCCATGCACCGATACTGCAGATCGCTGCGATGAAAAATGCGAAAGGCTTGAGCGGCAGGAAGAAGATACCCACGATCATTACCGGGGCGAGTATCAATGCCGTTATAACGCGCTGCTTAGTCACCGTTCTTGGCTTCCTTTAACTGATCATCAGTCCGCCCGAAGCGCCGCGTCCGGCTGGCAAAGACGTCTAATGCTTTTTTATATTCTTCTTCTTTGAAATCAGGCCAGAGTACGTCTGAAAAATAGAACTCAGCATAAGCCGTCTGCCACAGCATAAAGTTGCTGATACGCTGCTCTCCACCGGTACGGATCATCAGATCCGGCGCTGGGAACTCGCTCAGCCAGGTGTACTGGTGCAGACTGTGCTCAGTGATATCTTCGGGCTGCATCCGACCTGCTTTTACTTCCTCAGCCATACGTCGCGCCGCCTGAGCGATGTCCCACTGCCCGCCATAGTTCGCCGCTACCACCAGCGTCATACCATCGTTGGACTGAGTCATTGCTTCAGATTCGGCCACCAGGCCCTGGATTTTTTCAGAAAAAGCGGAGAGGTCGCCCATGATTTTCAGGCGGATATTATTCTTGTGAAGCTTTTTTACTTCCCGTTGCAGGGCTGCAATAAACAGCTGCATAAGTGCACTGACTTCCTGCTCTGGGCGGCGCCAGTTCTCACTACTGAATGCGAACAGAGTGAGCACCTCAACCCCTGCTTTCGCAGATGTCTCAACGACTGCTCTGACCGCATCCACACCCGCTTTATGCCCTGCCACACCCGGCATAAACCGCTTTTTCGCCCAGCGGTTATTGCCGTCCATAATTATGGCGACATGGCGCGGCACACTTCCCTGTGCTGCACTGGAGTCATCAATACTTGTGGACATGTCCGATCAGACCTTCATCAGGTCTTTTTCTTTCTCTGCAAGCAGGTCGTCCACCTGGCCGATGAACTTATCCGTCAGTTTCTGGATAGCATCTTCTGCGCCGCGTGACTCGTCTTCAGTAATTTCTTTCTCTTTCAGAAGGTCTTTCACACTGCCGTTTGCATCACGACGGATGTTACGCACAGAGACGCGACCTTTTTCAGCTTCAGCACGAGCCTGTTTGATGTAGTCTTTACGGGTTTCTTCTGTCAGCGCAGGCATTGGCAGACGGATAGTATCGCCGTTAGTTGCCGGGTTCAGACCCAGGTCAGATTTCAGAATGGCCTTCTCAATCTGTGGTACCAGGTTCTTTTCCCAAGGGTTGATCGCAAGGCTACGACCGTCTTCAACAATAACGTTTGCAACCTGATTGATCGGTGTCGGTGTACCGTAATAATCGATCATCACGCTATCAAGAATCGCTGGATTAGCACGACCAGTACGAACTTTCTTAAATGCATCTACCAGAGCTGCAACGCTCTTGCTCATACGATCTTCAGCGTCTTTCTGGATTTCATTAATCATGCTTTTTCTCCACTTACAATCAGGGTTCCGTGATCGCCACCAGTCATCAGGCGACCCAGCACTCCTGTATCATTCATATTGTACACACGCAGTGGCATGTCATGATCCTGCGCCAGAACGATTGCAGTCAGGTCCATCACACCCAGTTGTTTTTCAAGGACTTCGCTGTACGTCAGGAGGTCGTACTTCTCTGCAGTCGGGTCCTTCTTCGGGTCGGCAGTATACACGCCATCGACATTCGTCGCTTTCAGAACCAGATCTGCATTGATTTCGATACCACGCAGACACGCAGCAGAGTCGGTCGTAAAGAAAGGATTACCGGTACCAGCAGAGAAGATAACAACATCCCCCTGGTTCAGAGCACGGATCGCACTACGGCGATCGTAGTGATCAACGACACCACTCATTGGAATCGCCGACATAACACGGGTCGGCATATTGGAGCGCTCGAGGGCATCACGCATCGCCAGAGCATTCATTACTGTCGCCAGCATACCCATATGGTCACCTGCAACCCGATCAAGACCAGCTTCACTCAGCGCTTTACCACGGAACAGGTTACCACCGCCAATAACCAGCCCTACCTGCACTCCCAGACCACGAAGCTGAGCAATTTCCAGCGCCATACGATCGAGTACTTTAGGGTCAATACCGAAATCCAGCTCGCCCATCAGGGCCTCACCGCTGAGTTTCAGCAGAATTCGCTTATATTTCGCGCTTTTTTGCTCGGCCATGAACCTTCTCCTGAAAATGTTTGGCGTATTCTACGTATATTTACATCAGACATATACAAATATGCCGGGCAAGCCCGGCATATTAATGGTGGTTTTCAGAATGTGAGCCCCACCTGTGCTGTTATCAGCCTTTCAGCTGTGCAGCAACCTCAGCAGCGAAGTCAGTTTCTTCAACTTCGATACCTTCACCTACTTCCATACGCAGGAAGCTGATGACTTCTGCACCGCCTTCTTTCGCCAACTGACCAACAGTCAGGTCTGGGTTCTTAACAAAAGGCTGTTCCAGCAGGCTGTTTTCCTTCAGGAACTTCTTGATACGACCGCCCATCATCTTCTCAACGATCTCATCTGGCTTACCAGCCATGTCAGGCTGTGCCTTGATGATCTCTTTTTCTTTCTCGAGAACGTCAGCAGGCATATCTTCGCCACGAACAACGCGTGGGTTAGATGCAGTCACGTGCATGGCGATGTCTTTAGCCAGTTCTTCGTTACCGCCCTTCAGCGCAACGATACAAGCGACTTTGCCGTTTGAGTGCAGGTAAGCACCTACAGTTTCAGCTTCTACGATTGCTGGACGACGAACAGTGATGTTCTCACCGATCTTCTGAACCAGAGCTTCACGAGCATCTTCCAGATCACCAGCCATCAGGGCAGCAACGTCAGCTTCTTTAGTCTCAGCCAGCTTAGCAACGACTTTATCAGCGAACGCACCGAAGTTGGCATCGCCAGCAGCGAAGTCAGTTTCAGAGTTGATTTCAACAATAACTGCATTACCTTCACCAACGATAACGCGCAGCTTACCTTCAGCAGCGGTACGGTCAGCTTTCTTAGCAGCCTTGAGGCCTGAGTTCTTACGCAGATCTTCGATTGCCTGGTCGATGTCACCGCCAGCAGCAGTCAGTGCTTTTTTGCACTCCATCATGCCTAGGCCAGTACGTTCACGCAGCTCTTTTACCTGGGCAGCAGATACAGTTGCCATGTGGAATATCCTCTTAAATCTATAAATTGACGATAAAGATTTAAAAAAAGGGGCTAAGCCCCTTTTTTCGTATTCAGCTCTGATTACTCAGCCGCTGGCGCTTCTTCAGCAACTTCAACAAACTCATCAGCAGATGCGCCGCCTTGCTTGCCTTCCAGGATCGCATCTGCAGCTGCAGAAACGTAGATCTGGATAGCGCGGATTGCATCGTCGTTACCTGGGATAACGTAGTCGATGCCATCTGGGTTAGAGTTAGTATCAACGATACCGATTACTGGAATGCCCAGCTTGTTGGCTTCCTGAACAGCGATACGCTCGTGATCTACGTCGATAACGAACATAGCGTCTGGCAGACCGCCCATTTCTTTAATACCACCGATTGAACGCTCGAGCTTGTCCATCTCACGTGAACGCATCAGAGCTTCTTTTTTGGTCAGCTGTTCAAAAGTACCGTCTTTCTGCTGTGCTTCGAGGTCACGCAGACGCTTGATAGACTGACGGATAGTTTTGTAGTTGGTCAGCATACCGCCCAACCAACGGTGAGCAACAAACGGCATGTTCGCGCGTTCTGCCTGCTCTTTGATGATCTTACCTGCTGCGCGCTTAGTACCAACAAACAGAACTTTGTTGTTTTTCGCAGCCATACCTTCGATCAGTTTCAGCGCATCATTCAGTGCTGGAACAGTCTGCTCGAGGTTGATGATATGAATTTTGTTACGGGCGCCGAAGATGTACTGACCCATTTTTGGGTTCCAGTAACGAGTCTGGTGACCGAAGTGTACGCCTGCTTTCAGCAGGTCACGCATGCTAACTTGTGCCATTGTTTTACTACCTTATATGTAGGGGTTATGCCTCCACGAACCCTGAGCCCCGACCTGTCGAAACAGGCACCCCGGCACATCAGTTTCAGTCCGTGTGTGTCGTTTAAGTATTCACGTGCAACTACTTTGTAGCAGCACGGCGCTGAGCGCGGGCGCTTTATACCATTTTGCGCGCCTATATGCCAGCAGTTACACGATCCTTTTACGGACTTCTTATTCAACGGTTCAACCCCAGCCACACAAGAAGTACAATACAATCATTGCTATTCAATGAAACGGAAGATCTCCTCTGATGGGTGTAACGATCAATACGGCGGAAGACATCGCCAAAATGCGGGTAGCCGGGCGTCTGGCTGCAGAAGTTCTGGAGATGATCGGCGACTACGTAAAGCCGGGGGTGTCTACAGGTGAGCTCGACCGCATTTGCCACGACTATATAGTCAACGAGCAGAAAGCGATCCCTGCCCCTCTCAATTACAACGGTTTTCCGAAGTCGATATGCACCTCAGTGAATCAGGTCATCTGCCATGGCATTCCCAGCGATGACAAGATTCTGAAGAAAGGCGATATCGTTAATATTGATGTCACCGTTATCAAAGACGGTTACCACGGTGATACCAGCAAGATGTTTATGGTTGGCGACGTCCAGCCCGCGCTGGATCGTCTTATCCGTGTCACTCAGGAATCACTGTATCTCGCGATTGATATGGTCAAGCCCGGTGTTCAGCTCGGTGATATCGGCCATGCGATTCAGACATACGCTGAATCCAACCACTATTCCGTTGTCCGGGAGTACTGTGGTCATGGTATCGGAAAGGTCTTCCACGAAGACCCTCAGATCCTTCACTATGGCAAGCCGGGCACTGGTATGGCCATTCAGGAAGGTATGATTTTTACCATCGAGCCAATGATCAATCTCGGCTCCCGGCACAACAAGTTACTTAAAGATGGCTGGACCGTGGTAACCAAAGACCGCAAGGCTTCAGCTCAGTGGGAACACACTCTGCTGGTGACTGCTGACGGTGTCGAAGTCTTAACGAAACGCAAAGAAGAAGAGCAGTTCTGGAAGTGACCGATCTATCTGACATGCCGGTACTACCTCAGGTAGATGAAGATGCCCTACTGGAAGAACTGAAGGAGAAATCCCTCCCTCTCCCCGTCATTAAGCCTCTTCTAACCCGCATTCAGAATGAAGCTCACCATTATTTCCGGGAAACTCTCGATGCCGACCTGTTGGTCCGGCATCGTGCCACGCTTATCGACCGGGTTTTACGCGCGCTCTGGCGTTTCCGCAATATAGCGACGCAGGACATCGCCCTGATCGCAGTGGGCGGTTATGGCCGTGCGGAACTGCATCCTCACTCTGACATCGACCTGCTCCTGCTTGCTCGTGACGAAGACAGCATCAACCGCCACGCCAGTGACCTGCAGGACTTCATTACCTTGCTTTGGGATATCAAACTCGATATCGGCCACAGTGTCCGTACTCTGGATGAGTGTGTCACCGAAGCCGAAGGCGACCTGACTATCATCACCAACCTGCTGGAAAGCAGAACCCTGATCGGTGATGAAACACTGCATTCCGAACTTCGCGCACGGATCACCCCAGAAGCTCAGTGGCCGGCGGCGGTCTTCTTCGAAGCTAAGTCAGAAGAGCTCAATACCCGCCACGACAAGCACAACAGTGCCGATTACAACCTCGAACCCAATGTTAAGAACTCGCCCGGTGCTCTGCGTGATATCCAGACCATCACCTGGGTGGCAATCCGACACTTTGGTAAAGGCACCTTACAGGCGCTGGAAGATAACGGCTTTCTGACCGAGTTCGAACATAAAAGGTTGGCCAGCAGCGTCAGCTTTCTCTGGGAAGTACGATACGCCCTACATATGCTGGCAGGTCGCGAGGAAGACCGGCTTCTTTTTGACCTACAGACTCAGGTTGCAGAAGTTCTGGGGTACAAAGACACAGGTCGACAGCTCGGCGTCGAGCGTTTTATGTCGCAGTTCTATCGTCACCAGCTCTCTACCATGGAGCTGAGCGATATGCTGATGATGCACTTTACCGAGGACTATATGCAGTGTGATGACGACACCATCACACCGGTGAATGAGCACTTCGTTCTGTGCAATGGCTATCTGCAACTGACCACACCAGATCTGTTCGAAAAAGAACCCGCCTGGCTCCTCAGGGTCTTCCCTATGCTGGCACAGATCTCAGAATCCAAAGGCATACATTCCGCGACGATCCGCGCCCTTCGCGACAATCGCAACCTGATTGATGAAGAGTACCGACAGAATCCGGAACACAATGCTATTTTCATGACACTGATGCGCAGCAGGTCACGCGTTGTGCGAGAGCTGTCACGCATGATGCGTTACGGCATTCTTGGTCGTTATATCCCATCGTTCGGTCGGGTTATCGGCATGATGGAATACGATCTGCTGCACAAATACACAGTCGATGAACATACCTTCCGCATGATCCGACTGCTGAGGCATTTCCGCTACGGCGATGTGCGAGAGCGCTTTCCTATTGCATCACGCCTGATCCACAAGGTTCATAAAAAAGAAGTGCTGTATCTGGCTGCCCTGCTTCACGACGTGGGTAAGAGCCGCGAAGGTGATCATGCTGCCAATGGTGGAGAGATTGCCGAAGCATTCTGTATACAGCACGGACTTAAGCCAGCTGATACACATATGGTGACCTGGCTGGTCAGTAACCACTTATTAATGTCGAACGCATCCCAACGACTCGACCTGAGCAATCCTGATGATATTCACCAGTTTGCTGTGGAGGTAGGTGATCAATACCACCTCGATATGTTGTTCCTGATTTCTGTGGCAGATACTCACTCAACCAATCCCGAGCTGTGGACGCCGTGGCGCGCCGAACAGATGCGCGAGCTGTACAGAAATACCCAGGCTGCGCTGCGACGTGGTCTGGAAAATCGCCTCCATAAAGATGATGTGATTGAAGAGATCCAACAGGAAGCCATTGCACAGCTTCAGGATTATGGCCTGCCGGAAGCGCGCGCCAGAGAGATCTGGGGACAGCCGGGGGAAGACTACTTTTTACGCGAAGGCGTCGACAATATCGTCTGGCAAACCCGCGAAATAGATGCGCACGGCAACAGCGCTAAGCCGCTGGTTTCTGTACGACAGACCTCCGACCGTCAGTTCGAGGGCGCCACACAGATCTTCCTCTTTATGAAAGATCAGCCCAATCTGTTCGCGGTAACGACGGCAACCCTGGACCAGCTCAACCTGAACATTCAGGACGCTCGTATCATGACGTCTGAGTCAGAGAATAACGCGGTCGATACCTATATTGTTCTGGACGAAAATAACGAGGCGATTACGGATCCGGAACGCATCCGCGTCATCCGCAATACCCTATGCGACGCACTCGATGAGCCTGAGGAGTTCGACACCATCATCCGTCGTCGGACATCGCGCGTTCTGAAACAATTCGATGTACCTACCCAGGTGACTATCAGCAACGATCCTTTGATGCGCAGAACCGTGCTCGAAGTCACTGCCGCTGACCGCCCGGGTCTGCTGGCACGAGTCGGCAGTATCCTTATGGATTTCGGCGCTCAGCTCCAGGGGGCTAAAATTCTGACGGAAGGTGAGCAGGTATCCGATATCTTCTTCATCGTCGACGCGAACGGTGAGCCGTATTCAGATCCAGCCTCATGCGAAGAGCTCTGCAAAGCGTTGGAAGACGGGCTCGACGAGCAAGTAGAAGAACAATCTGCAGTTTGACCACCAGATTGGAAGCACAAATAGAACAATTTATACCGACGTAACCCCCTCGTTATCCTCCGGCAAGCGCGATAAAGTAATCGTTAACCGGAGGTACTTATGACACAACGCTCTCTCGAAAATATCATTCGTAGTTACCCCAGCTCAGACGGTGATGGGGTAAAAATCAGACGCCTTGCCCTTTTCAACCAACGCGATGCCGATCCTTTTCTGATGCTCGATGAACTGGTGTCCGATGACGAAGCGGATTACATGGGAGGCTTCCCACCCCATCCTCATCGCGGTATGGAAACGCTGACCTATTTACGTAAAGGCGCTCTGATCCACAAAGATCATATGGGCAACCGGGGCGAAATACGCAGTGGTGGTGCTCAGTGGATGTCTGCTGGGCGCGGTATTATCCATAGTGAAATGCCTGAACTCGATCAGGGTGGCCTCCATGGTTTTCAGCTCTGGATCAACCTGCCAGCAAAAGACAAAATGAGTGCACCGGATTACCGGGATGTTCCGCAATCAGAGATCCCAGTGGTCGCTCTTAATACGGGTGGCGAAGTCAGAGTTCTTGCAGGTGATTGGCAGATCGAAGGTCAGCAGGTGACGGGACCTCTCGACAAGTTAGCTGCTAACGCCAGCTACCTGGACGTCTCTCTTACTGAAGGTGAGACTCTGACACTCCCGGTCACTTCGGGCAAACGTGCCATCGCCTACGTCTATAAGGGGCAGCTGGCGACAGGTCAGTCACTGCCAGAGAAGCCGTTACTGATTTACAGCACCCAAGGGGAAGAGCTCGTTTTTAAAGCCGAAAGTGATGCGAACTTTCTGGTACTGACAGGTGACCCAATCCTTGAGCCCGTCGCACACTATGGTCCCTTTGTGATGAATACGCATGAAGAGATTGAGCAGGCCATCAAGGATTACAACAGCGGCCAGTTTGGCCGCTGAGGGAAAGATGTCAGCCTGTTTTCAGGCGTCCTACTTTCTCTGATTTACTTCTTTCTCTTAATAGGCGCAAAACCTTCACTGTCCATCAGGTTACCTGCTGGACGTGAAGGCCGGGGCCCGTTTTTCTTCTTAGGAGACGGGCCTTTTTTCTCGGCAGCTTTCTTCGCAGCCGCTTTTTTCGCAGCTGGGCCACGTGGTTTTTTCTTCTTAATACCAGCAGCCTTGCCCGAGGCCTTAACCTTCTTAGGCCCGGTATACTTCGCCTTAAGCTCTTTGATCGTACGCGAATCCATCTCCTGCTGAATGTAGCGCTCAATGGCCGCTTTCAGGTTCCATTCATTAGGTGCAATCAGACTGATCGCAAGACCGCTGCGGCCTGCCCGCCCGGTTCGACCAATACGATGAATATATTCATCCCCCTTACGAGCAAGATCGTAATTGATCACCAGATCCAATCCGTCGACATCAAGTCCCCGCGCTGCCACATCGGTGGCTACGAGTATATTCCGTCGACCTTCGCGAACGTTCTGCATGACATAGTTACGCTCATCCTGCGTCATATCACCGTGGAGTACGGCGATACCCTCTCTGTGACGGCGTAGGAACTCGCTCAGACGTTCTGCTTCTGTGCGCTTATTAACGAATACAATCGCCTTATCATAGGTTTCATTGGCGAGGAGCCAGGTTAACAGGCGATCTTTATGTGCGTTATCGTCAGCCAGAATACGCTGCTGAGTAATATCGTCATGACGCTCCTGAATACCTTGCGTAGTGATCTCTACCGGATCCTTAAGCCACGAACGTACAGCACGCCCTACGCCCTCATGGCGCAAAGTTGCGGACAACATCAGTGTCTGACGCTCAGAGCCACACTTGCCAACGATATGCTCCATATCTTCAGAGAAGCCCATATCCAGCATTCGGTCCGCTTCGTCGAGAACTAAGAACTCGATATCTCCCAGCTCTGCCGTTTCGCGCTTAAGGTGATCAACAAGCCGCCCCGGTGTTGCAATAAGGATCTCCGGGTTCTTACGCAGCACTGCAGCCTGATACTTGAACTCTTCACCGCCGGTTAACACTCCGGCCTCAAGGTGATTCATGTCGGTCAGGCGCTTAGCATCCTTGAACACTTGTCGGGCGAGCTCGCGGGTAGGAACGATCACAAGAGCACGCGTGGCGCTGTCTGGTGCATCGACCGTCAGTAACTTCTGCATAATCGGCAACAAATAGGCAAAGGTCTTACCACTGCCCGTTTCTGCACATACCTGAACGTCACTCCCGCGTAATACTTCAGGGATAACCTCAAGCTGCACGTCTGTTGCTTCTGTAATGGACTGTTTTTCAAGCCCGGCAATTAGCCTTGGGTGTAATTCTGTTCCGGCAAACACGCTGAAATCCCGCTGGAGAAAAAACGCGAGTATACCAGACCTTAAAGCGTAGGACTGCGCTGTCGGCATTAGCACTACACACTCACTCAGCAACACCTTAGACTAACGATACATACCTTACTTCAGGAATACGGATATGAAGAAAGTGATCAGCCTGACGTTGATCAGCGCAGCCATAGCAGGTTGTGCAACCACCTTGACCGGCCGCAATCAACTTATGATCGTCTCGCCGGATTCGGCGATTGTTGAGTCTCAGAAAGCTTACGCGAGCACCGTAGGTGAACTCGATCAGAATGATCAGCTGGTTACGGACCCTGCCTGGGTAAAACGCATTGAGACAATCACCGGGCGACTGGTCACTGAAGCGATAAAACTTGATCCCGACACCAAAGACTGGGACTGGAGCGTCGCGATTATTGACGACCCTGATACCCTAAATGCCTGGTGTATGGCTGGCGGGCGTATGGCGATCTACACCGGCATCGTCACCCAGTTAAATCTGAACGACGATGAAATCGCACAGATCATGGGTCATGAAATTTCTCATGCCCTGGCCAATCACACTGCTGAGCGTATGTCCCGCGCAGTACTCATGAATGGCGCGCTGGCAGCAACCGCCGTCGTCACTGACAACAATGGCTATGTGCTGACAGGAACCGCCATGGCAGCCAAGGTCGCACTGGAATTACCAAACAGTCGTACCGCTGAATCAGAAGCCGACGAAATAGGCATCGAGCTGGCTACTCGCGCCGGATACAACCCAGATGCTGCGGTGAGCTTATGGAAGAAAATGGCAGAGGCCGGAGGTGGCGGTGGCCCGGAGTTCCTGAGTACTCACCCTTCTCCTGATAACCGGGCATCAACGCTCGATAAACTTGGGGAAAAAATGCTACCGCTGAACCCGCAACTTAAAAAGTCTCAGGTTTACCCTGTGACCATAGTAACGGACGCGGATCAGATCTGAGAAGCCAGACCCGACGAGCCAGATCTGAAAAAAGAAGATCTGAAAAAAGAGACGCACCAGTATCGATCAGAGATCGATACTGGTCGCTTTAAGATACTGCGCGCGGAAACCGTTAATCACTGTTTCACCGGCCGTTCGGTTTCCAACAGTGATTTCCCCGATATAAATATCGCTCTTGGGCGCGTTAGCGTAATACTCATTAAAGAAAGCCAGCATGGCATCGCTGTCAGTTTCATCAACTCCTCGGGAAGATGGGTCCGGCTTGCTCAATTCCAGTACAAAGTTACCGTCGGATGTTGCACTGAATTTCAGCGGCTGTATGTCACCAAACCCTAAATTCAAACCGAGATAAAACTGGTCAATCTGTAAAAGAGATCCGGTACCCGTACATGCCTCTCCGCATGTATCGATCTGAAATTCCTCAGCCAACAGAGACAGGTTCAATTGCCCCAGTAGTTCTGACTGACCCGAATCGTCTGGTCGAGACCATAAAGTAAAACCAGACCCATCGAGATACACACCCCGCATATCGATATTCCAGACGTGGTTCGTACCATCAGCAAAATCGAGCGTGAAGCGGGAACCGATGTCTGCTCCACTACGTCTGATAGCAGCCCGCTGACCGCAATCACCTGCACTCGCAAAAATACAATCCATCACGTACTGTCGCGTATTCTGAGCGGCAGAAGTATAAACATCAGTCAGTATCTGCAACGCTGCGACGTCATCGCCGATGGCAGGTGCATCGCCGGTATAGAAGTCAGCGGGATCGCCATCCCAATCAGAACTGCCACGAACACTTCGCACGACCCAAGGATGAAGATAGCTACCAATATCAACAGGCTTTTTAACAGACCCGTTCTGGCTCCCTTCTCCCATGATGTAGAACTGATCCCACTTAATGCCAACTTCATTACTGTTGCCATCCTCAATGCCGGTAACTGCAAGAGAAGCATCATCCGTACTGAATATAAAGTCCTGCAGGGCGAAGCCCAGGCCAGCACCACTCTGAGAAGACATTTCGGCGTCATCAAGTGCCTGCAACTCCGCGTTTGCGGAATGAGAAATAACCAAAGCAACCGATAGTGATAATAACTTCTTCATATCATTAGCATCCCTTAACCCGACCAACGCAAGTCGCGACCCGCGGCGTACCACGTGTAGCTTCCTCAAGTGTCAGATACAGTGGGTACTTGGTTTCATTACCCGACTGATAACGCGAAATATTCATAAAGGCGCCACTATCGGTTAAAACACGATCAGAGCCCGGAACGCCGGAGAGATCTTCCCATGGCACAGATTCGGTTTGTACTGACAGGAATACACCCGATGCAGACCCAGTCTCGAAGTCAGTATCTTTATCGCCAATGTATATCGACTGATAAATAGTAGAACGGAAGCACGCTGGGGTACCAAGGACCTCACAATCACTCGAATTTGTGAGAGTCGGGATCAATGAGGCAATAAGACCTGTTTCATCGGTCTGGAAATTACGGCCGTTTGGTACACCAAACCAGGATGCTCGTTTGAGGTATGTCGTATTCAGCTGATCAGCACCGTTACCCGTTGCACCATCGAGCAAATCCACTTGCGTATAGATTTCTTTATCCGAAGATGCCAGGAGAAGGAGGCAGTTCGGTGCCAGAGCATTCCACCCACCACAGTTATTGTCGTAGACAACCTGGATATCGCCTCGAATCTCGCCCTCTACGATACCAGTAACCGAAATCAGATCGCCAGAGAGATCACCCTGAGCTTTCTCAAAGCCTACCCGAATACCCGAGATTCTCTTTTGACCATTTTCCGTTTTGTATGCCAGCTCAATAAAAGGGTTTCTGGCCATAAACGGAACATAAGCTGCGTTCGCAGCATCGTTATAATTATCAACCCTACCGAGCGCAAAATCCTCAATAATGATATCGGAATCGTAGACCTGTGCACTGCCATCAGAATTATAAAGGATGTTACGATCGTCATCCGTAATCGGAACTGTGCCATCTACGTATGCCTCGCGTTCGAAGCGCCCGAGTTTCAATTCATCTATGTTAAATACAGTTTCAAGCTCCATACCAAGATTAACTTTGGTGAACTCGTAGTCGCCAGCCCATTTGCCTGAGCCCTGGTTGTATGCACTTGTATCAATGGTGATAAATGCCTGCCCTGAGACGTCAGAGAGGTCTCGATCAGTCAATGGCTCAAGCGCACAAACAGATGCGCTGAGTAGCAAGCCGGACATTACGAAAACTGGACCTACATCCTGTAAACGCATACTTCACCTATTCTTGTATTTATTGAACAACTGTCAGATTAAATTAAATCTAGTTCTCCTATCAGGTAATTTCCAATCAAGGATCGGTAAATAACCTGCATCATATCGAGCCATAATGACACGTCATGCCATATTTCAAAAGGGACATTTTATCATTTATCAATATAAATCAGTTGGTTACATATTGTTACTCGACGCCACATATAGACACACGTAATAAATCTTTAGCACAGAGTCTGGTCGTGACCGAAGAGAGGTGCCTAGGGCTTTGCGAGATCGGGTATTGAGGGAGGTGTCCGGGATAGCCATCTCATTTCCTACAACCCGATCATCGCGTATAGGCAGGCCAGCTGTTTGAAGCGTTCTTACACGGTTCACTTTCTTGCGGGCAAACAAAAACCCCTGACTGCGTAAGCAATCAGGGGTTTTGAATAGACCGGGGTCGCGCCCGACCTTGACGATGATCTCTATGAGTCCAAAGCTACGCTTTCTCTGGCTTCGCCAGGGCCTGCCCCATGAACGCAGTGAGTGCTTTGGGTACGCCTGCGGCGCTCAAGGCTGGCACCTTCGGTGCATCGCCGAAGATTCAGGCGTCCTGCCTTCACCCTTAGGGCAACCTACGGTTGTCCAAATTCATTCCTGATGAATTTGTCACATGACGCTCGTGACCGCCATGGATGGCGGAAATGCCGGTTATGCAGGATGCAATCACCGGCCTGCCCGATAGGTAGTGAAAGTGATTATCGTATTCTACCCAATACCCCAGCAGGCAACCTGGCATAAATTTAAAACAAGAAAAAACCCCAGCAGGATACCCTGCTGGGGTTTTGGGATAGAAGCTTGACGATGACCTACTCTCACATGGGGAAGCCCCACACTACCATCGGCGATGCTGCGTTTCACTTCTGAGTTCGGAATGGATTCAGGTGGTTCCACAGCTCTATTGTCGTCAAGCAAACTGTTTGTGCATCAGTCTCTTACGCGTTTTGTCGCTGGACCTTGAAGCATTTTCATACTTCGCACAATAAGTTGGATACATGAGTCGAGATTCTCTCGCGAACCGGCGGCTGCCTGTTCGTGTCTTTAACTGTTTATACACCAGTTTGGGTGTTATATGGTCAAG
>NZ_FTOH01000001.1 GCF_900156675.1 Thalassolituus maritimus | reverse complement strand
GGTCGATTCCTATCACTCTTAGCTGTTCCATAAACCACCTCCCGCGAAGAAACTGAAGTTTCAGTGTAAGGGAGGGGTGTCCATTTCATTAGCTTGTTGGTTACGATACATCACCCTCTCAGGTAGAGATCTGGGCGGAATTCAATAGTAATATCGATGGATCGGATACCTGTTTGAATGGTGCCACCTGGTACTATGGTCTGGATGATCCTGAGGATGACAGGCTATCTCTACTCTCCGTTGCCGTGCATGAGATCATTCATGGCATGGGGTTCTCTTCATGGCTGGCCAACGATGGTGCTTCGTATATATGGAGAGACACTGAAAGCGGCGAGCGGGTAGAGTTATTTGATCCGTTTACCGTAAATATGGTCAACGCTACCACCGGAAAATCGATCACCGAATTTTCGAAGAGTAGTCGCTTACAGTTATTGCGCAGTGGGCAAAACCTCGGCTGGTCGGGCGAGCTGGTGAATAGTAAATCCGCCAACTATTCCGACGGTTTTACTAATGGCCGGGCGAGACTTTATGCCCCCGGAGTCTACAAGCCCTACAACAGCGCTTCACACTTCGACACAAGCTTCGCCCCAGATGAAATAATGGAACCTGCGTATACCAGTTTCATTTCAAGCATCGGATTAGCACGTGAAGCTCTTATCGATATCGGCTGGTCTGCTAATCCAGATAACCCACTGAACTTCCCGCCAGTATTCACAGAAATACCGGCCCAAACAACGGCAGAGGATACTTCGTTCATCGTTCAGCTAAGCGCAAGTGATATCGATGAAGACGAGCTGACCTTCGATGTATCGAGCGCTTCTGATGGCCTGTCAGCAAGTGTCAACGAATCAACCTTAACGGTAAGGCCCGACGAGCATTTCTTTGGTGAAGGCTCTGTCACTGCCTCTGTTTACGATGGTGAAAATACTGTGACCACCAGCTTTAATGTGACAGTAACACCAGTGAATGATGAGCCGGTTATTGCAGAAATTACCGATATCACCTTCCCTGAAGGGGAAACAACAACTTTCACGATCCCAGTCTCTGATGTAGATCACGACCTGGATGAGTTAAACATTTCTGCGACTACAACAAACTCTGAGTTAGGAATGAGCCTGAGCGGTCGTGAAGTTACATTTACTCCGGACGAAAATTACTTCGGAGAGGGTTCTGTAACTGTGACAGTAAGCGACGGAGAGAAACAAAATAGCCAGAGCTTTAGTGTCACGATCACCAACGTTAATGACGAACCAGTGCTTTTGACAGAGCCACACCAAACGTTGACAGAGGATACCCCTCTTACACTGACACTGACTGCAGTGGATTTGGATGGTGACGCTCTGACCTACTCAATACTGGGAACTCGTCAAGGTGTCAGCGCAGCCATCACGGGAGCAGAACTTACAATAACTCCCGATGAAAACTTTAATGGTAGCTCGTCACTGACTGTGATCGTCAGTGATGGCATTGCAGGTCGTGGAACTGCGATCAGTCTGACTGTTACGCCAGAAAATGATGAGCCTGTGCTCGACGATATAGCAAATCGCTCTTTCGAACAGGCATCGGGGGCTACGGTTGCCCTCAGTGGTAGTGACGTCGACGGCGACGCTCTGAGTTTCAGTGCGCAAAGTCTTAACCCGGAAATAGTAACCGCTACAGTCGAAGGCACCACACTGACACTGGCTGCCGCGGATGAATTCAACGGCAGTGCAACAGTATCGGTAAGTGTTACTGATGGTGAGTTGTCTGACACCAAAACCTTTATCGCGACAGTTACCGACGGGACCGAGCCATCTCCCCTCCTCATTCTGGTTGATGATCAGGTCGTAGCATCTGGCTCTGACGTTGCACTGGACTCCCTGGCACCAGTACAGCTCGACGCATCTGGAGGCAATGGTCAGTATAGTTTTGAGGTTTTCTATCAGGGTGACCGCCCTGATCTTCTTGTCGGGGAAGGTAACAGCCGTGAGCTTACACTGCCAACAACCGGTGCATTTGCTGGTGATTACCTCATTACTATCGACGATGGTTTAGCAAGCGTTGACAAGGCAACGGTTACCCTGAGCCGACCTCTACTGCTTACTACTTCAGTTACCCCAGTGATGGCAGGATCAAGTCAGGCCAGACTGATTGCAACAGGCGGCACTGTCGGCTCGGACGTGATCTTATCCATAAACAGTGATGAACTACCGGAAGGCAGCACTGCCCCAGGGTTCGCTGACAGTGAGGGCGGCACGGTCACTACTGCACCTGCAGCGGATAACTCTGCAGCTAATAACCCGGCTTCTGTATTTATAAATGCAATGGGAGCGACGCCTGGCACTTACTCGGTTGAAGCTGCTCTGAGTTCTGCACCAACCGCATCGCTTGACCTGCAAGTCGTTGCGGGAAATCAGGTAATGTTTAATGTCGTAGATAGTACAGATACTGGACTCGAAGCTCTGATTACGGTCGATGACGAGCGCACTAGTGCCTGGGGAATCCAACAAACGATGACGACGGCTAATGATGGCTCAGCAGAGCTGACTCTCCCGGATACCAGCCTCAACCTGATTGTGAGTAAACCGGGATATAAGTCAAAGGTAATCGAATATCAGGGATCTTCTGACGTGACAGTGTCCCTGGAAGTATCGGATGGCTACTACCGGTTGACTGGCCTTGTTACCGCAGAGGGTTTCGATTTCCGCTTTATACGCCCTGAACTCAAACTAACCATGTCGGATGAATCAGTACAATCGATCCGCCCGACAACGGTCGCGGATAATCAGGTACAGTTTGAGTGGATCGATGACGTTCAGGACGTATCTCCACAGACACTGACGGTTACCCACCGAAGTGCAGATGCTGTGGAGTTGGCCTTGCGACCTGACCTCGGAGAGGAGGAGGTTTCCATCTCTCTGATCGGGCCCGATGTGGCCCCTGCACCGGGCAACGCAGACAATGAGTCTGGTCAAACAGATTCAGGCAATAGCGACTCCGGCAGCTCTGGCGGCGGTAACGCAGCTTGGTTGCTTGTAACGGTACTGGCATTGATTGGTCGCCGTCGTCTGAGAACTTCCTGAAAGCGTCTGAGAACAGTGTCTCGGTAACACAGAGACACTAACAACGCTTACATGGATTAACGGAAACGCACTGGTGTGCGTTTCCGTCAGAGCTACTCTGTAATGACAGAATCCTGCAGGTAGCTCCCATGACATATCTCGCCCGCCTATTCGCATCACTGGTGTTGGCAGCCCCATCAATCGCTCTGGCGAACATCGTCATCGTCAATAACGACTCAGCAGGCGAAGGGTTTAACGATGCTACCTCGGTCTCTGCCGTGGGCGGCAACCCGGCAACTACGTTAGGCCAACAGCGCCTCAATGTGTTCCAGCGCGCAGCGGATATTCTGAACAATACCTTTGATGTTGCGGTAACCGTCAGAGTAGGCTCAAGTTTTGATCCGCTCACTTGCTCTTCGGGCTCCGCAGTTTTGGGGCAAGCAGGGCCAGCCGCATTTGACTACAATTTCAACACACGAACCATCACCCCTCATGCGCTCTATAACCAGCAGGTCGGTTCGGACGCCGACACAGGTGAAGTCGAAATAAGCGCTCAATTCAATTCATCCATAGATAACAACGACAACTGTCTGTTCAACACCAACTGGTACTACGGCTACGATGCACCTAGCGGAAACGATAACTCCCTGCTATCAGTAGTCCTTCATGAGATTCTCCATGGCATGGGATTCCTCAGTACTTTGCAGTCTGATGGAAACAGTGGTGGCGGCTGGAGTACTTCTGGTGGCTTCGTTGAAGGTTTCGACCCATATACCTACAAGCTCAAAGATGCATCTACGGGTCAGATGCTGACGGATCAGGCTGCCGGCACACGTTACAACGTGATGCGCAGCGGAACTAACCTGGTATGGAGCGGCACCGAAGCCAATGCGGAGTCGGGTAATTACTCCTCAGGTATCAACTCAGGCGAGGTACAGATGTACGCGCCGGGATCGTATGAACCAGGCTCATCGGTTTCTCACTTCGATACCGCAATGACTCCAAATGAATTGATGGAGCCGCAATATACCGAGTTCCTTGATACCGCTGGGCTCGCAGAGCAACTGCTCGTTGATATCGGCTGGAGCTACAATGCAGCGAATGCTCCGAACAGCCCACCGTCTCTGAGCGTCATAGGTAATCGCTCGCTCAGCGAAGACGGCAGCCTGAATGTCGCTCTTTCTGCGACGGACGCGGATGCTGACTCTCTCACGTACTCTCTGGGTGCCAACAGTGCCGCACTCGGTGCCAGCATCAGTGGTACCACGCTCAGCATCAATCCAATTGCTGATTTCAACGGTTCAGGAACCCTCACAGTTAACGTCACAGATGGCGAGGACACTGACTCAGAAACTATCACGGTGACGGTCACCCCGGTCAACGACACGCCAGTATTGGCCAGTATCGGAAACCAGACGGTTAACGAAGAATCGAGCACTTCTATCACGCTGAGTGCGAGCGACGTCGACGGAAACTCCCTGACCTACCAGCTAGATAGCGCAACAGCGGCACTGGGAGCCTCTCTGAACGGCAACTCTCTCAGTATCAACCCGACGACAGACTTCACAGGCTCCGGCAGCGTAACGGTCAGCGTGTCAGATGGCAGTCTGAGCGACTCTGAAACCTTTACTGTGACGGTCAACAACATCAATGATGCGCCTGTACTGTCGGCGGTATCAGATCTGACAATCCCAGAAGACACTTCAACCACAGTCACGCTGACTGCAACTGACATCGACGGCGACAGCCTGACGTACAGCATTACCAGCTCCTCAGCAGAGCTGAATGCCACTATTTCCGGCAGTACCGTCAGTCTCGCACCTGATTCTAACTACAGTGGTACGGGCAATGTTTCTGTGCAGGTGAGCGACGGCGTACTGACCGATTCAGATACCTTTGCAGTGACAGTATCCGGCACTAACGACGCGCCAGTCCTCGCATCAGTGGGCGCTCAGAGTCTTAATGAAGACGCAACTCTCAGCTTCAGTCTCTCAGCAACAGATGCAGATGGTGACTCCCTGACCTACGCCATTACCAGCGCAGACAGTGATCTGGGCGCCAGCATCTCTGGAAACTCAGTCACCCTGACGCCTGCGGCTGATTACTTCGGCAGTGGCAACCTGACGGTCAGTGTGTCTGATGGCAACCTGACGGATTCAGAAACCATCAGCATTACCGTCAATAACCTCAATGATGCTCCAGCCATTAACAGCATCAGCAATACAACCCTTGCGTGGGACAGCAGCCGGAATATCAGCCTCAGTGGCTCTGACGTGGATGGCGACAGCCTGACCTTCAGTGCCGTATCAGCAGATACTGGCGTCGCGACCGTTGCGGTAAGCGGCTCAACCCTGACAGTCACTGCAGCGACTGCAAACTCCGCGACCACAACGATTACAGTCACAGTGTCTGACGGCACCCTCAGCGCCGATACCAGCTTCTCAGTCGAGCTGACAGACCCATCAGCCGTTCCGCCGATTACAATGACGCTTGGCGGCGTATCAATCAATGACGGAGCAACCTATGAAGCCCCACTCGGAGCGCTGACAGTCACTCCGGCTGGCGGCACCGGAAATTACACGATCGGCGCCTTCTTCAACGGTGAGGATCGTAGTGAGCTGATCAGCAATGGGTCTCTGCTCATGCCGGACTCGGGTGCCTTCGCGGGAGTCTATACACTCGACGTCAATGACAGCAGCGGCAACACAGCGACCTTCTATGTTGAGCGTCCGCTTCGCCTGACCGCTTCCGTCGACCCTCTACTGCAAAGCACAGATTCTGCATCGCTTTATATCGAAGGTGCCAGTGCAGCAGCCACCATCAGCCTATCAGCCACGGGAGGCATCTCATTCACGGACACTACGGGAGCTGCACTGACCTCTATCGATGCACCGGACTCCACCGCAGACTTCAATCGAGCCAGCGTTGGCCTGTCCCTGAGTGCCATCCTCAACGGTACAGTAACCGCAACGGCAAGCAATATTCCAGACAGCGAACTCAACCTCAGTATCGTCGCAAGTCGCACAGTGACTATTACGGTGACGGACGACAGTGGCCGCCCGGTTGCTGGCGCGGACATCACTATCACAGACGAAAGAGTTGAAGGATGGGGCCTTGACGCAGACAGCGAAACAGATGCCAACGGACAAGCAACCATCACACTACCAGCGACTGCGGTAGACATTGAAATAGACGGGGATGAGTTTAGTTCAGAAGAACTGCAGGTGCCGGCCAATACCAACGCGGTTTCTGTGACTCTCGATCCGGCAGCAGTGTCATACACGCTCACCGGTCTGATTCAGGCGCAAGGCTTCAACTTTGACTCAGAACTGCCCGAAGTCCGGATTAATCTCAGCGACGGTAGCCAGTCATTGGCCGACCTGAACGAATTGAGCAATACCCGAGTTGAGTATGAGTGGACATCAACACTGGGTAGCGCACTGCCGGAGAGCATGACTGTTGACCACAGCGCCCTGCCACCGGTCACTGTGAATCTCAACCCAGCCGCGAGCTCTGAAGTTGTCGACATCACCCTGATCACAGAAACGGATGACGACTCAGCAACCGGTGCCGGAGCAGTCGAGCTTTGGGCAACACTGATACTGGTACTGCTGGGCCTTAGACGTCGTTCACTCAGCCCCAGAGCAGCTTAAGGCCCACCAGCAAGGTAATGACCTCATACAGTCGCTTAATCAGCAGATTACCCGACTGTATAGAGGTGTGCGCACCGAGGTATCCGCCGACCAGCGAGCCGGCGATCAACGCAGGAATCCAGTCCCACTTCACTTCAGCGACCGCCCCCATAGTAACGGCTCCCGTGCCATTCCAACCCAGCCCCACTGCGACCAGTGTCTGAGCGACCGCGAGTTTGTACTCGAGACCGAACCAGTACACAAGCCAGAGCGTAACGAACAGGCCGGATCCTGCGGATAAGGCGCCATTAGCAAAGCCGATAATAAACAAACCCAATGCGCCGATAGCCAACCCGGTAACGTCACGATGTTTTTCTGAAGTAGTTAATCCCAGCTCAGGGCGAAACCAGGAATACAAAGAGAGCATCAGCGTCAGGATACCGAGCGCGATTTCCGCATGGCGCCCGTTCACGTCAAGAATAAAGAGCGCGCCCAGAACAACACCCGGTGCACCCGCAAGAAAGATAACCAGCAGAATCAGTTTATCGAGATGCCCTTCTCTCAGGTGCCGCATTGTCGCCCCAAGACCAAGAGCAACTGTCGCGATTTTATGTGTCGCCAGCGCCAGCGAAAAAGGCAGCCCCATGAAAATCAGAATAGGCAGTTGAATCAAGCCGGCTCCGCCACCAGCCAATGCTGAAAACCAGTTGGCAACAACGGCAATAAGAAACAAGACCAAATGTTCTGTATACTCGATCATAGAACTCTCAGTTAAAGGGATATCCCTGCATGACTTACGCTCTCTACTATCACGACTATTGCCCATTCTGTCAGCGCGTTCTTATGGCACTGCCGAGCTTCAGTGTTGAAGTAGAAAAGCGCAACGTTATGCAAAATAGCGCATATCGAAAGCAACAGCAGGAAGCAACCGGTCGTACCACGGTACCGTGCCTGCTGATTGACGATGGTGAAACTCAGGAATGGATGTACGAATCAGGCGATATTATCCGTTATCTGAAGTCGCTCTGATTGTCTCCAGCAGCGAGCCTAACGCCTCAGACGACCCAAGCAGACGCTGAACGGTATCTACAACCGCCTGTGTCTGAGGGTCGACTTCTACATTGATCATATCCCCCACAGCCACCAGGCCAAAGGTGGTTACGTCACGAGTCTCAGGAATCAGATGCACTGCAAAACGGTCGCCAGCCACTTCCGCGATAGTCAGGCTGCAACCGTTAAGTGCGACATAGCCTTTATCTAACAGATAAGGAGCGAGATTGTCTGGTCGCTCCATCCATACCACCAGGTTATTCGCAGTCTCAATAACCTCAACGACCCTGATCTGCTGCATCACGTGACCCGATAGCAGATGACCGCCAATCTCATCACCAAACTTAGCTGCACGCTCAATATTCACGATACTTCCGGCCTCCAGGTCGCCAAGGTTGGTGACCTTCAGAGTTTGGCCAATAGCGTCAAAACTCACACGGCTACCAGTACTACTACCAGCATCACTCCCAGAGCTGGCCGGAATAATTTCCCGTGCCGTCAGGCAGGTACCATTGATAGCAACGGAAGCTCCAACCACAAGCCCATCAGCAAGCTCATCAGAGAAATCAAAAATAAAGGTCGCGAAGTCCTCCTTCGTGAGAACATCAGCAACAGCGAGTCGGGTCTGCACAATTCCAGTGAACATTTCGGGCCTCGGGTCATCACAGTTGTGGCCATTATGCACTATACTCGGGGCTTATTCATAAAAGTCGAACGACCCTCTGGAAGGTGATTTTGGACGTTAAAAAATCAGGGCTGATTCTGTCTGGTGGTGGTGCCCGAGCTGCGTATCAGGTCGGTGTATTAAAAGCTATTCATAAAATTCTCCCCAAAGGCCACTACAATCCGTTCGATGTTATTTCAGGGACGTCTGCAGGTGCGATTAACGGCGTAGCACTTGCCAGTTACGCAGAAAATTACCGGATAGGTATTAAGCACCTCGAACGTATCTGGATGCACTTCACTCCTGAACATATTTACCGCACGGATTTTCTCGGTGTTTCGCATGGCATTTTGAGAATGGCACGCTCAATGGTCATGGGAAAGCGATTTAAAAATGATCCAGTGTCGCTACTCAATAATCAGCCATTGCGGGAATTACTCGGCGAAGCCATTAAATTCGACCAGATTCAGGGCGCTATTGATAACGGCGCACTTCATGCGATCGCGGTTAACTGCTCGGGTCTTGAAACTGGAGAGTCCGTCGCTTTTTTCCAGGGGCACTACAGTATTACAAACTGGAACCGCCACCGCCGCATTGGCAAGCGCACGCGAATAACGCTTGACCACCTGATGGCATCCTCGGCGATTCCCATGATATTTCCTGCGGTTAAATTACACGGCGAATATTTTGCCGATGGCGCAGTTCGCCAGCTTGCGCCGATCAGCCCTGCACTTCACCTGGGTGCAGAGAAAGTTATGGTGATTGGTGTTTCGGGTATCGCCCATAAGCGCAAAGATCACGTGAAACCTCCGGCGGCTTATCCAAGCCCGGCGAAGGTCATGGGTCACATGTTAAATGCCGCCTTCCTCGACAGTATGGAAACCGATGTCGAGCGCCTGCGGCGCATTAACCGGACTCTGACCAGTATTCCTGAAGATGTTCGAAAGGAAGCAGGAATGGAACTCAAACCCATTGAGTTACTGGAAATTAATCCAAGCCGTTCCATTGATCAGATTGCCGGCGAGCATGCTGCTGAAATACCTAAAGCCCTGAAAATGACCTTAGGTGGCAGTGGTAACGCAGGTCAGAACGGTTCAGGTATTCTCAGTTACCTGCTGTTTTCTAAGGGCTTCTGTAAAGCACTGATTGACCTCGGTTATAGCGATGCCATGCAACGCGCCGATGAAATTCGCGGATTTTTCTCAGATCACTTTGAGGAAGAAAAGTAATGAGCACTCCGAAACGGATTGTCGTACTGACTGGCGCGGGCATTTCAGCCGAATCAGGCATTAATACGTTCCGGGACAATGGCGGCCTGTGGGAAAACCAACGCCTCGAAGACGTAGCAACACCAGAGGCCTTCGAGCGTGACCCCGAGCTGGTTCAGCGCTTCTACAACGGCCGCCGTGCACAACTTGCTAAAGTCAAACCCAACCCTGCTCACATTGCTCTCGCTGAATTTGAAAAGGAATTTGCCGGTGACTTTTTACTGGTGACACAGAATGTTGACCATCTGCATCATGAGGCTGGCTCGAAGAACCTCATACATATGCATGGTGAACTGAAAAAATCGCGTTGTCTCACTACCGGAAAAATCCACGGTCAGCAGGCAGATATTGATGCAACCAGCCTATGTGCATGCTGTGGCACAGCCAGCTTAAGACCACATATCGTCTGGTTCGGCGAAATGCCGTTATACATGGATGAAATCTATCAAGCGTTAGAGCAATGCGATCTGTTCATCAGTATCGGTACTTCTGGCAACGTCTACCCAGCAGCCGGATTTGTAGAGGTAGCTAACAGCGTTAATGCCAAAACGGTAGAAATAAACCTGGAGCCTTCACGTGGCGCCGATACGTTTCAGGAAGCTTTACACGGACCGGCCTCAGTTAAGGTCGCCGAGTTTTTATCTACAATCAGCTGAGTTTCTATCTACAATCAGCTGAGCTTCTATCTATAGCCAGCTGAGGCTCCTGCTTACCCACTTCAAAGAATACAGACATAAAAAAACCCGCCGAAGCGGGTTTTTTCAACAGTACTGAAAATCAGTCGTTGTTAGTCGAGCCAATTTTGTGGATCGACAGGTCAGCACCGTTGAACTCTTCTTCTTCGCTCAGGCGAATACCCGATACAGCCTTCACCAGACCGTACACGATAAAACCACCAATCAGAGCGACTGCGATACCAGCAAGGGTACCAATCAGCTGTGACATCAGGCTGACGCCGCCCAGGCCGCCCATGGCTTCTGTACCGAAGATACCGCAGGCAATACCGCCCCACGCACCACACAAGCCGTGCAGAGGCCATACACCCAGTACGTCATCGAATTTAGGGAACTTGTTCTGAGCAAGAGTGAACACCCACACAAACAGTGCACCAGCAACACCACCGACCAGCAGAGCACCGATTGGATGCAGAACGTCTGAACCCGCACACACAGCAACCAGACCTGCCAGAGGGCCGTTGTGGATAAAGCCCGGGTCATTGCGACCAACGATCATTGCAACAACAACACCGCCAACCATCGCCATCAGGCTGTTCACAGCGACCAGACCTGAAATGCCATCCAGCGTTTGCGCTGACATCACGTTAAAGCCGAACCAGCCAACAGTCAGAATCCACGCGCCCATAGCCAACCACGGAATGTTTGATGGTGCGAACGCGGTTACTTTACCGTCACGGTAACGGCCACGACGAGCGCCCAGCAGGAAGACAGCTGCAAAGGCAATCCAGCCACCAACACCGTGCACAACGACTGACCCTGCGAAATCGTGGAAGCCAGCACCGTACGTTTCTTCTAACCATGCTTGCAGGCTGAAACCAAAGACGGCATTCCCGTTCCAGATGATGCCCTCAAAGAATGGATATACAAATGCAACCGTCAGGGCAGAAGCAATCAGAATTGGGTAAAACTTCGCACGCTCAGCAATACCACCAGAAATAATGGCTGGAATTGCCGCCGCAAAGGTCAGCAGGAAGAAGAACTTCACCAGCTCATAACCATTGTTTTCAGTCAGCTCCGCGGCACTGGCGAAGAAGTCCATGCCGTAGGCTACCTGATAACCGATGAAGAAATAGGCAATGGTTGAGATACCGAAATCAGTAATGATTTTTACCAGGGCATTTACCTGGTTCTTATGACGTACTGTACCGACCTCTAGAAATGCGAAGCCCGCGTGCATCGCCAGTACCATGATGGCACCCAGCAGAATAAACATTGTATTCGCGCTGTACATAAGAGTTTCGACAGCGGAGTTGATACCTGTGATATCCACGAGTTGTCCTCTGATAGTTCGTTAAATGTGTATTTGGCGCGGCGCACTCTAGCGGTGCCCTTTGCGCAACATCAGGGCAAACGCCCATTAGAATCCTTCGATAGGGGAACGTTTAAGCAGAAGGCGTGCCACTTTGTCCACTTTGCGACAATCGAGCAATAGAAAACGCACAACTATAGAGCTGGCGTGCGCTAGCGTGATGCAGGAATTCGTACGCGAAAAGAATGATCAACCAAACCCACCCCAATATGGCACCAACATCTAACACAGAAAATGTGATTGCACTTTAATAGTGCATTCAATCTGCAGGCCACATCCCATCCATCATCATTGGATAGGCCACGGGCTTAAAATCAGTAAACTCGATGTCTCTGACCACCTCAAAATCACTCCAGAGCATCCGTGCCCCCTTCAACCACTGGGTCGAAGCAACGCGTTTATGAATCATCTGAAGTTCTTCAGTCGTAGCTGGCCGCGCCGGGCCAGCTTTGCCGTAGAGGCGAACACCGGGTTCCGAGGCAAAACGTCCTGTTAGCAGCGACTTAAGCCAGAACCAGCGCCCCACATTTACTGCCGACACGCAGACGCTTGGGTTCGAGTCTATGTTCTCACCCAATGACACTGCGTAGTGATCGAAGAAGAACCCTGTCTGATTATCACGGAGGAATACCGTGCCGACAGGGGTAATATGCGGAGTACCGTCAGGACAGACCGTCGCAATGGAGCAATGCACTGCTGAGGCCTGCGACTGCTCTAACGTCCGTTTGATTTGTGGCCAATTCGATTTTAACGACATGCTTTAACCCTCCCTGGTTAAGCCAAACTTAAAGTTTAATCGCGGTACGAGATTTCAAAACATACATGAATATTCTGGCGACGTTCGAAGTCTTTAGGGATCGACTTGCCCGTCACATCACGGATGCTGAACTCCGACAGGGATTCACGATCGAGGCTGAACTTACGCAGGTTGTTAGAGAAGATCAGTGTACCGCCCGGTGCCAGCCGGTCCATCGCCATGCGGATCAGGTCAACGTGGTCACGCTGAATATCGAGTACGCCTTCCATACGCTTCGAGTTTGAAAAAGTCGGCGGGTCCATAAAGATAAGATCGTACTCGCCGGTGTCGTCTTTCAGCCACTGCAGGCAGTCGGCCTGAATAAAGCTGTGCTCGTCCGGGTTCAGATCATTCGCACGGAAGTTATCCCGGCCCCAGTTCAGGTAGGTCCGCGACATGTCCACACTGGTCGTCTTAGCACCGGCTGCCGCGGCATGCAGCGACGCTGTCGCCGTATAGCAGAACAGGTTAAGGAAACGCTTACCGCTCGCCTGTTTCGCGATATACAGACGCGTCGGCCGGTGATCAAGGAACAAGCCTGTATCGAGATAATCGCGAAGATTCACCAGCACGCTCACCTGTCCTTCGCGGACGGTCAAGGTGCGCTTTTCATCGCTCTGCTTCTCGTACTGACGTTTACCACTCTGACGTTCACGGCGCTTAAGTACAATCTGCTCCGCAGGCACGCCAGTGACTTCAGGTAAAGCTGCCAGAACATCCAGCAGACGCTTTTCGGCGACCTGAGGGTCAATCGACTTAGGCGGTACGTATTCCTGAACGTGGAGCCAGTCTTCGTAGCGGTCGACAGCCACCGCGTATTCCGGAATATCCGCATCATAAATACGATAACAATGAACGTTCTCACGGTTTGCCCACTTACCGAGGTTCTTCATGTTCTTTTTCAGGCGATTGGCAAACGCTTCTACCGGGCCACGTATCGCACTCGGCTGTGGTCGTGATGAGCGTTCATCGGCAGCCCCGAAAACCAGCAGCTTGGTCTCGATCTTACCGTTCATAAACTTGTACTGTTTATCGAGAGGGCGACGGATAGCGCGGGCCAGGTCCGTATTGCCGGTAAAGATAGCAACACGCCACTCAGGCAATTTCATGGTGGCATCATGCAATTGCTGATACAAAGGCGCTAGCTGAGGTAATTCGCTCAGGCGCTCACCATAAGGCGGGTTAGAAATCACCATACCGCCCTGCTGTATCACCTCTTTCTGCACGCGCAGATCGTTAATATCGCGGCGCTCCAGATGCACCTTGCCAGCCAGCCCTGAACGCTCCAGGTTCTTGTTGGCCGCATTCAGCTGCTCAGAATCAATATCAAAGCCATACAGGCGGTTCTTCATAGCATTGATGCCATCGGTACGACGCTGGCGTGCTTCATCAACCAGCTTCATCCAGAGCTTACGCTCATGGCTCTTCCAGCGATCAAACCCCCAACCCTGTCGGTTAAGCCCTGGCGCAACATCCGCGGCCATGAGCCCGGCTTCAATCAGCAAGGTGCCGGAGCCACACATAGGATCAACGAGGGTCTTGCCCTCTTTTGCCAACTCAGGCCAACCCGCACGGATCAGCAGGGCTGCGGCCAGGTTTTCTTTTAGCGGTGCTTTACCCGGCTGTAAGCGATAGCCACGGCGATGCAGGCTGTCCCCGGAGACATTCAGAAACAGCGACAGACGTCCTTTGCGTAACTGGGCTTCGATACGGATATCGCCCGACTTATCGACCGATGGACGCACGCCCGTTTGCTCACGGAAGACATCGACCACCGCATCTTTTATGCGCTGCGCGCCGAACTGAGTGTTGTTGATAAAACGACTGCTGCCGTGAAAGTCGATACGGAACGTGGCTTCAACAGGAAATAAAGAGGGCCAGTCGACCGTCTTCGCCATTTTGAACATTTCATCGGCGCTTTCTACCTGACATTCCAGTAATGGAAGCAGCAATCGGCTGGCGAGACGTGACCATAAACACACCCGGTACGCCGCTTCGAGATCACCATGCCAATAGACGCCTATGTGGCTTTCTTTATCAACACTTCCGCCTAAGTGTCTGATTTCATCGGCCAGCAGTGCCTCGGTGCCTTTTGCACAAACAGCCAGCCAATTGGTATTTGGATCGTTATATTCTACGTCACTCATACATTCATACACTCAGGGTAATAGCGAAAAGGCGCTAAAACCTTATCACTTAGAAGAAATAATTCATTAACATTCACCGTGTTGTCACGGTACAACTGTACGTGGTCCGCCGATTTTTCTGTGGCTAACCGATGTTTTAATAACAGCGAGGAAGCAACTCTATGAAAAGACAGAAACGCGACATGCAGGAAAGAGCCTTTGCACGTGGCTACCGGGCAGGCGTAGAACGCCGCTCCAAAGATCTGGCCCCAGCAGGCCCAACACACGACGACTGGATGGCTGGTTGGCGATCCGGACGCGAAGACAACTGGGATGGTTATACCGGCGTTTCTGGTATTCATCGAATGGCGGTGTAATTACCCGCCACTGAAGAATTTTACTCCACTCCTGACGAGTTTCGTCAGACTCACGCCTCCCCCACCCGGGGAGCTTAGCCCGGCTTTGCCGGGCTTTTTATCTGCTGTTATTTAATCAGGCTTTACTGAGAGAGCGTACACACTCACCGATCAGTTCTGGACCACGATAAATAAAGCCAGAGTAAACCTGCACCAGAGACGCGCCCGCACGTACTTTATCAACCGCGTCTTCACCTTCAAGAATACCGCCAACGCCGATAACCGGCAGACGATCACCTAACACACCACACAGTCGCTCAATGGTCATGGTTGAAAGATCAGTCACCGGCGCGCCGGATAAACCACCAGCCTCTGAGCCATGTTTAGAGCCTTCAACGCCTTCACGAGACAAGGTGGTGTTGGTCGCAATGACGCCGTCGATTTCACAATCGAGAAGCGTCTGCGCCACAGTATCAATTTCTGCGTCTTCCATATCGGGCGCAATCTTCACGAAGATTGGTTTGTAGCCATGCTCCTTTGCCAGTTCGGCCTGACGCGCTTTCAACGGCATCAGCAGGTCACGTAGTGCATCGCCGTACTGCAAGGTACGCAGCCCTGGTGTATTTGGTGAAGAGATATTGACCGTGATATAGGTGGCGTACTGATAGACCTTCTCAAGGCAGATCAGGTAGTCAGATGTCGCTTCTTCAACAGCGGTATCAAAGTTCTTGCCGATGTTGATGCCCAGCACACCTTTAAACTTCGCTTTCTTTACTTGCTCAACGAGGTGATCAACACCTTTATTGTTGAAGCCCATGCGGTTGATGATGGCGCGCTCTTCCGGCAAACGGAACAGACGCGGCTTTGGGTTACCAGGCTGTGGACGCGGTGTGATAGTACCGATCTCAATGAAACCAAAACCCAGGCGCGCAAAAGCATCAATGTAATCGCCATTTTTATCCAGCCCCGCCGCCAGTCCGACCGGATTCGGAAAGGTAATTCCAGCAACGATTACTGGCTGATCTTGCACCTTCTTAGCCAGTAAGCCCAGTACACCAAGCTTCTCAGCCCTGCCCAGCATTTTCAGCCCCAGATCATGGGATGTTTCTCCATCCATCATAAACAGGAACTGTCGGGCAAGGCTGTACCAACTCATAGCTATCTCTCAATACATCAGGGTGATAATAGATTTGCGCGCATTATAGGGACTAATGCGGCCGCTGTAGATCCCTCTCGGCTAAAAAGTCAGCCGACGCGCTCAATTCCCTCGAATTTGCCTTGCTGGTTGAACAGAATCGCAAAGCGTCCGCGCACACCATCACGGGTAACAACGCGCTGCAGCACACCTGCCGGAAAGCGTACTTTCCTACCGTCAGTTGAATACGCCAGTACCGTCCGGGCATCGCCCTGATAGTAGCGGAGATACTCATCGCTGCTGATATTCAGGTCGACAATGATTCGTTGCATCATGGTGCGACTCCCTGCCGATCACCCGCAACGGCGCGTTGTTCACGCTTCACATCCTGCCGGATACGCCATTTTTCCAGCCACTCCCGAACGCCTTTTATCCAGGAAATACGGCTTTCGGTCATAAGTTCAGGGTGACGCTGAGTCAGAATAACCTCGGGCTGAAGATAATCCGGTAGCACCGCAAGACCGTGCTGGTTAAAAAGCACAGGCGCCAGTTCGCCATAACGCTGCCAGGGCAGCAGCATTGGATTACACACAGGCCCGGTATTCAGTACTTTCTCGAGCAGGCCGAGTGTACGCATCATCGAGCAGTTAACACTCTCATTCCAGGCCGGATCAATGTACTCACGCCAGTCGAATTTTGCCGCAACGACCCACTTTTCATCCTCACAAGTAACATAAGGTGGAAGTGCCCGCTCTGACAGTGGGTCCGGGTACTCCGACAGAATACGATTCCAGAACCTGAGGCCGTTAAAATTAGCGACCAGATCAGCAAACGAATACACCCCTGTGGTTTCAGCACCAAAATAGACTGACTCAGTCCACTCCCCAAATAGGAAAGCCTGCTTCAGCGGCAGAGTCATCCTCTCCGTTTCGCGAAAGTAGCTGTAACCTTCGGTGAAGAAGTGCCCGAACTTATCCGTACCGACAAAGTGCTCGCCGACACGAACGACGGACGCCACCCGCTCAGACAGAACGAGGGTCGGAGAATGCGGCCAGGTGAAGTCGCGATAGATAGAATCCGGAAGAGTCATGCGAATACGATCGAGAGCAGGATGCTGCTCAGCAAACGATTCGACCTGACCCACAATTGGCCGGGCCAATAACACACGGAAAGAGTCGTAGAGGCGGTCCACATCACAACGCGACTGCTTGGGAACACGCTGAACTTTACGAGGCTTGAGGTGTGGGGCATTGCGGTTAGCTCGTACCAGAGCACGGTCAATCCGCTGCGCCACTTCAGCATTGAGAAGCGAACGGCTATCGGCCATGTCCACGTCAGGCAACTGGCTGAAATGATCAACCTCTGCGGCCTTCGCAACAACAGGAAGAAGTATCGACAGCAGAAACGGAAGAACTAGTAATCTGATCAAAACCTGAATACACGCCAGTGAAAACCGCAGTTTGCACCGGCGCAGGCATCAGATCAAATCTCAGGCGTGGCGGCTCGCTTGCGCAAGGTCCAGAAGCTCTCTCAGAGCGACCGCTATCATCGGGAAGCTGGTCTGCTCGATACTCTTGAGGTCTTCAAGCATACGTCCCCAGCGCTCAACCAGGATGTCCTGTTCTTTCTCCCAGTGCTCAATCGCCAGTTCGAGATCCGTTTCGTCAGAATGTCCTTTAAGGATACCGACAGTTAAGGACCGCTGCTGCCAATCAAGGTCATCACGGAAACTTTCACGTGCCATCGCTTCCCAATGGTTACTCGTGGGCAGATCATTAATCTGACGCAAGAACCAGTTAAGCGACAGGTGATCACCAACACCGAAATAGGCCTGAGTAACACGTTCAACCGGACAGTCAGATTGAGCCGCCGCTTCGATAATACCCAGCGAAGAATAAAGTTCTCCGGCACCGGCAGTAAATGCCGCTAGCGTCTCAGGTACGCCCTGCTCACGGCGTTTATCGAAGTCCTGCTGCCAGCGCTTAAGCGCATCGCCTTTCAGGGTCGAGTTGAGGTTGTGAGCGATGTGTCGAACCGCTGTACCAAAACGTTCGACTTCGCTGGCGATATCGACCGCAACACGACGATTACGCAGGAACCAACGAGTAGCACGTCGCACCAGGCGCATCAGCTCTGCCATCATATTTTCCTGTACCGCCGTAGGAACTTGGTAGTCCAGCGCGCTGATCTCCCGCCAGTGTTCATGCAACGAGAAAGTATCTCGTGCTGTTACGTAGGCCCGTGCGATATCAACAATCGAGGCTCCAGTAGAATCGCCCAGGCGGTTCACAAAGGTGATACCCATATGGTTAATCATGTCATTCGCTAACTGAGTCGCGATGATCTCTTTACGCAGGCGGTGATTGTTAATAGCTTCAGAGAATTTCTTATTCAATGCATCTGGGAACGCTGTCGACAGAATCTTCGAAATGTATTCATCTGAGGTAATCTTCGACGCATTTAAACGCTCTTTCATATCCGCTTTGGTGTATGAAATCAGTACAGCAAGCTCGGGTTTCGTCAGCCCCGTATTATCGTTGCGTCGATCCTGTAACTCTTCTTCATCTGGTAGGAATTCGAGTGCGCGATTTAGCTTGCCCTGCTGCTCGTAGTCTTTCATCAGACGAATATATTCATCGAGGCGTTCGCGGCAGTCACGATATGCAAGCGCTATCGCCTGTGTCTGATGGTAGTTATTGTTCAGTACCAGATCAGCAACAGGATCAGTCTGTTCGAGGAAAACCTGATTCCGCTGTTTGCGGGTGAGATCACCATTATCCATGATCTCATTCAGCATGATCTTAATATTTACTTCATGGTCAGAGCAGTCAACACCACCGGCATTATCGATAAAGTCGGTGTAAGACGCGCCCCCATTCAGTCCAAACTCGATACGACCGAGCTGAGTCACACCGAGGTTGCCCCCTTCGCCTATAACCTTGGCACGGACGTCCCGGCCGTTAATTCTGAGTGCATCATTGGCTTTATCACCGACGTCAGAGTCCAGCTCGGACGACGCTTTGATATAGGTTCCAATACCACCGTTCCAGATCAGGTCGACTTCAGCTTTCAGCGCCGCTTTAATTAACTCATTCGGGGCAAGCTTACTCTCTTTAATACCGAAACGTTTTTTCATTTCAGGCGTAATATCGATACTCTTTGCCGAACGTAAGAATATACCGCCACCCTTGGATATCAGAGACTTATCATAGTCCTCCCAGCTGGATCGCGGCAGCTCAAACAGTCTTTTTCGTTCTTTGAAGCTAGAGGCTGAATCTGGCTCAGGGTCGATAAAAATATGCATGTGGTTAAATGCAGCAACCAGCTGAATGTGCTCAGACAACAACATGCCATTACCGAACACATCACCGGCCATGTCGCCGATGCCCACGACAGTAAAGTCATCCGTCTGAACATTCACACCGCGTTCACGGAAGTGACGTTGCACGGATACCCAGGCACCGCGTGCTGTGATGCCCATTTTCTTATGGTCGTAACCCACCGAGCCACCGGAAGCAAAACCATCTCCCATCCAGAAGCCACGATTGACCGCAATTTCATTGGCAATATCTGAGAAGGTTGCTGTGCCTTTATCTGCTGCAACAACAAGATACGGGTCAGGCTCGTCGTGTCGAACCACCGACTCAGGAGGAACGATCTCACCTTCAATCAGGTTATCGGTGACATCCAGAAGTGCACTGATGAAGGTCTGATAACAAGCCACACCTTCAGCAATAAAGGCATCACGTCCACCTTCGGTTGGTGGGCATTTCGACACAAAGCCACCCTTAGCACCGACAGGCACAATCACCGCATTTTTCACCTGCTGTGCTTTTACCAGACCGAGCACTTCGGTACGGAAGTCATCGACGCGGTCAGACCAGCGTAAACCGCCACGGGCGACCTTCCCGCCCCGTAGGTGCACACCTTCGATACGGGGAGAATAAACAAATATTTCAAACATCGGGCGCGGCAGAGGAATGTCGGTGATCTCTGACGGCTTGATTTTGAATGAAAGGTAACTCTTTGTTTTACCATCCGCATCCGGCTGGAAGTAGTTGGTACGCAGCGTTGCTTTGATCAACTCAATATAGCGACGGATGGCTCGGTCTTCGTTAAGTTGATCTACATCGTCGAGCGCTTCATGAATCTTATTTTCGACCTCAGCGACTGCCTGGTCACGATCCTCAGCAGACTGCTCACCAAGACCAAAACGCACATGAAACAGATTAACGATCTGGGCACTGATCGGAATATAACGGCTCAATGTGTCGGCGATGTAATTCTCAGAAATACCGAAGCGGATCTGCTTCATATAGCGTGCGTAGGCTCTGAGCAGCGCAATATCTTTCCAGCCAAGCTTGGCACCCAGCACCAGCCGGTTAAACGAATCGTTTTCAGCCCGGCCATCCCAGATAGCACGGAAGGCATCCTGAAATACCTGCTTTACCTCAGCAATATTAATGCTGTCAGACAGAGTATATTTCAGTGAGAAATTATGAATCCAGACACGACGACTGTCACTGCAGACAATTTCATAAGGGTGCTCGCCCATCACCCGCAAGCCGAAGTTTTCGAGCACTGGAATAATGTCAGACAGTGGTAGAATGGTGTCCGGGTTAAACAGCTTGAACCTGAGTTGGTTCTGATCGCCTTCGAGCTCCCGATAAAAAGACATACCAAGCTCACCGTTCGCAGCCGATTTTAGTGTATCCATATGCTGGATGTCGGCGACGGCAGTACGAGCAGAAAAGTCTTCACGGTAACCTGCAGGGAACGCAGAGCGGTATTCATGATAAAGAACGTTGCCACGCTCTTCACCCACCTGCTCCACCAGCGCAGCATGTAAATCATCAGTCCAGGAGCGAACCACCTGACGAATTTTGTTGGCGACAATATTTTCGTCGTAACTCAGCTCTTTCTCTGGATTCAGGCGAACGATAAAATGGGTCCGGGCCAGAACCGATTCAGAAAAATAAGTATTGAATTCTATATCGAGTGGGCTGAATTCCTGAGTCAGAATATCTTCCATCTTCTGACGTAGCTCTGTGTTGTACACATCACGCGGCGTGTATGCGATACACGATAGGAATTTACTGTAGGTGTCCTTTCGCAGATACACTCTTGTCTGGCGTCGTTCCTGAATATTCAGGACACTATTGGCTGTCTTATAGAGCTGGTCAACATCGGACTGGAACAGTTCGTCGCGTGGGTACACTTCAAGGATACGATCCAGCTCTTTCGCGCTATGGCTCGAACGCTCAAAACCGGACTTCTCACGAATCGCTGTCAGTTTACGGCGGATAATCGGAATATTGTTCGGGGTTTCGATATAAACAATCGAAGTAAACAGGCCCATGAAGCGCATACCACCGACGACGTTTCCATGTTTATCGAATCGCTTTACAACGACATAATCTGGATAGGCAGGACGATGTATACGGCTGCGGTTACCGGACTTCATAAAGTTGATCAATGAAGGACCGGTAATAAACTCGCGAATTTCAGGTTCAAGCTCCTTCAGCTGAACCCGTGACCGCGTGGTGTCTATGTTGCGGAAAATCCCAAGATCATGCGTTGGATCTCGATCTACGACCTTACCCGATTTCGCGTCACTGACAGTGAACTCATCGTACGCCAGAAAAGTGAAGTGGTTAGAGGCCATCCAGTCGACGAACTCAGCTGCTTCACTGCAGGCTTCTTTGTCATTGACTGTGCAGGCGTCACGCAGCTCCTGAGCTGTATTCTTCGCCTTCTCCAGCATTTCAGGAAAGTCGCGGACACAGCGCTGAACCTCACTCAGCACCTCCTCTATTTCCTGTGCCAGATCGGCCATCAACTGCTCGTCAGAATGATGATCTACCTCAATGTAGATAATGGCCTCTGGCGTCTTCCCTTTTCCCGGCTTGTGCCACTGACCGGTCGACTTGAAGTGACCTTTATCGTCGCGCCCAGCGTGCAATACGCAGTAATGAATGGCGTGCAACGACATCTGACGAGCATTAAGCTGCATTCGCACGGAATCAACCAGAAACGGCATGTCGTCGAAGACGATTTCAATCACAGTGTGCAGCGACTGCCATCCATGATTTTCATGGTCGGGGTTAAATACGCGTACCTTTGGCTCGCCTGCTGATCTATTCTGGATAAACTGCCAGCACGACAACGTTGCCCCGTACAGATCCTCTACTGAGCGACTCAGAACTTCATCCGAGGGCGCACCCGAGTAGTACAGGTCTGCGAATCGCGTTAACTGAGACGCAAGAGAAGAGTCATTCCGTTCGTTGATCAGAGCGTGTAAAGGTGTAAGCATTGCAGTCACTCGCCACAGGGTTCCAGTAATAGTTATGTCTAAAGCTTAGACCATCTGCCAGCTTTGCCACTTGAGCGTACGCAAGGAATGTTTACGCTACTTTACGGACATGCAGATAACTTTATTAACAAGGCGTGATCAGAGCGTTGACCGCCACTGCGGAATCTCTAAAATCCTTGTCACTCTGTAAAACAGAGGCCAACACACCGATAAGAATCAGGACTGGATTCAGATGAGCTTACAGAACGGGTTCCAACAACTCCGTGATAATTTACAGAAAACCATCATTGGTCAGCCTCAATTAGTGGAGCGCCTGCTCCTGACACTGCTAGCAGATGGTCACTTATTGGTAGAAGGCGCACCTGGCCTTGCTAAAACCAAAGCCATTAACGCGCTCGCTGACCGCATGGAAGGTGAATTCAAGCGCGTTCAGTTTACGCCCGATCTCCTGCCGGGAGACATCACTGGCACCGAGATTTACCGCCCTGAAACGCAGAGCTTTGATTTTCAGGCCGGGCCGATTTTCCACAACCTGATTCTCGCCGACGAAATTAACCGGGCACCGGCGAAGGTTCAGAGTGCACTTCTTGAAGCCATGGCCGAGCGCCAGGTAACCGTCGGCGGTGTGACACGTGCACTACCTGAAGTGTTTATGGTCATGGCCACGCAGAACCCAATTGAGCAGGAAGGTACCTACCCCCTCCCTGAAGCTCAGCTGGACCGCTTCCTGATGCACGTAAAAATTGATTACCCGGATGCCAGCGCAGAACAGTCGATTCTGCGTCTGGCCCGTGGCGAAGCGCTGGCTCATAAAGACTACGATGGCAGTAAACTGACCGAGAAACACCTGATCGCTGCTCGCAGCCAGGTACTGCAGATGCACATGAGCGAAGCCGTCGAAGAATATCTGGTGCAACTTATCATCGCGACACGTGAACCCGGTAAATACGGCGATGATCTCGCACGCTGGGTCGAGTTTGGCGCCAGCCCTCGCGGCACCATTGCGCTTGATCGCTGCGCCCGCGCCTATGCCTGGCTTGAAGGGCGTGATTACGTCAGCCCCGATGACGTACGTGCCGTAGCGCACGATGTGCTGCGTCATCGTATTCTGCTCAGCTTTGAAGCCGAAGCCAGTGGCCTGACCACAGATACTGTCATCAACGAACTGCTGTCGCGGGTACCAGTAGCCTGATGATCCGCCGCGAGTTTTCTGATGGAACAGTGATCAACCCCGCTCGCCTTGCGGGTTTGAGAGTGCTGGCCAACCTTCTGCCACTGCACCGGCAGAAGAAAATCCTGAACGAGCAATCGGGCACTCATGCCTCTCGTCTGCGTGGCCGGGGCATCGATTTTGCGGAAGTTCGGGGATACCAACCCGGTGACGACATCCGCTCAATGGACTGGCGCGTCACTGCTCGTACCGGTGAACCTCATATCAAAGTATTCCGCGAAGAGCGGGAGCGTCCCGTACTGCTGGTCACTGACCTGCGCAGTTCCATGAACTTCGGTACCCGGCGTGCACTCAAGCGAGTGGTCGCAGCTGATATTTCAGCCCTGCTGGCTTGGGCAGCGGCCATGCAGGGAGACCGCGTTGGCGGCCTGATATTCAATGATACCAACGAATTCGATCTGCGCCCGCACACCGGCCGGAAAACATTGATGGCCTACCTGCATCGTTTGGCTGAAATGCCCGTCACAGAAGCCGCAGCCGCTCAACCGCGCATGCTTGATATCTGCCGTCACTTGGCCCGCGTTGCACGCCCGGGATCTGCAGTTTATATCGTCTCCGACTGGCAGGGCTTTGATAAAGAGTGTGAGCGAGCCTTGTATAGCGTCTCCCGGCACTGTGACCTGATTGCTATACGCGTCATTGATCCACTGGAAATTCAGAAGCCTGCGGGCGACTACGTTCTGACCGACGGCCGACAACGCTCGCGACTGAGCATCAGCAACCGGGACAGCGCCGAGCAGCTCAATACCTGGCAGGAACGAACTAACCAACTGAAGCACTCGCTGCTGCACCTGCAGGCACCATTAATTGATGTTCAGACCCACGAGGACCCTCTCGATTGTCTGCGTCAGGGGATGGGCTTCAGCGCAGATCTGTCCGGAGTCACAGTATGAACCCGGGTGCCCTGCCGTTAGAAGACATCATTGAACCCGCCGCCATTGGATTATTTCCGTTGGCCTGGGGGTGGTGGGCCAGTGCAGCCGTCGCGGTTGCTGTCGTTGCCGCAATGACATGGCTATTTATTCGCTGGCACCGACATCGTGCGATGCTCACGCTCACGTTGCCGCTGCTCGATCAGGCAAAAAATGATTACGCTGAGAACGAAGACTCAACGCGGTATTGTCAAAGCCTGAACAAAACACTGAAGCGCTACCTGAAGGCCTGTGACGAAAACAGCCAACTATCACTCAGCGGAGAGGAATGGACGGCCTACCTGAACCGCATCAACCCCAGGGCGACACTGTCCGGTAAGACAATCAATGCACTGGCTCATGGCTCATATCGACGTGAACCTGAGCTGGCCATTGAATTAATCGACAGTGAGCTGCGTCAGTGGTTAAAAAGAACAACGCCAGAACGGGTGCGCAAAGGCGTCTCGAATACTGGCAGGAAGGCGCCCCATGTTTGAATTTCAGTTCCCATGGGCGTTTCTATTTCTGGTGCTGCCATTCATTGCGCGCTACCTGCTACCGGCCAGAGTTCAGGAAGACGCTGCCCTTAAAGTGCCAGACCTGAACGACTGGAACAGCACATCAGGCAGTACACAAGACAACACCGCGAGTGGTATCGGCTGGGTAGTGCCAGCGCTAGCCTGGCTGGCCTTGGTGTTTGCGCTGGCGCGCCCTGTCTGGCTCGGAGAACCGATTCGTCTGCCCGCAGAGGGGCGTGACCTTATGCTCGCGGTCGATATCTCAGGCAGTATGGATACCGCTGATATGGAGTTGAATAATCGCCCGGTGAATCGCCTCGAAATTGTTAAACACGTGCTGAACGATTTTATTAATCAGCGCGAAGGCGATCGCCTGGGATTGATTCTGTTTGGCTCGAACGCCTATCTGCAAGCACCACTGACGTTCGACCGTGAAACCGTGCGTACCTTTATGAATGAAGCGGCACTCGGACTTGCCGGGAAACAAACCGCGATCGGTGATGCCATTACCCTCGCCGCCAAGCGTATGCGCGAAAATCCGTCAGACAGCCAGGTGATTGTTCTGCTGACCGATGGAGAAAACACGGCCGGTAAAGTAGACCCCGTCAGAGCCGCAGAACTGGCTTCTGAGCTGGGCATTAAAATTTACACCATTGGTCTGGGCGCTGAGAGCATGCAAGTCCCAAGCTTCTTCGGCAGTCGTACAATCAACCCGTCACGTGAATTAAACGAAGGCGAGCTGCAAAGTATCGCCGACCTGACTTCGGCACGGTTTTTCCGCGCTCGTAATACTGAAGAGCTGAGCCAGATTTACGACTTAATTGATGAGCTGGAACCGACCGAGCGGGAGAATAAAACTTACCGACCTGAGTCCGGACTGTTTCAGTGGCCGCTGCTTGCTGCCCTGTTGCTTGGCTGGGTTCAGCTAGTGCTTGTACGACGAGGTCTGTCATGAGTGAGTTTCTGAATAACATTCACTTTATGCGCTCTATCTGGCTGATCCTCCTTATTCCGGCTGTCGTTATGACCGTCTGGCTGGCACAGCGGACGCTGCGCAAAGGTCGCTGGGATCAGTTGATTGATCCCGCACTGCAAGCACACATGCTCGACCGCACACCAGGTAAATCGTCCATCCTCGGCGTGATTGCCATATTCATTGCCTCAGCCATCGCCATCGTCGCCATATCCGGCCCAAGCTGGCAGCGCAAAGCGGTGCCTGTGATCAGTAACCCGGATGCTTTGGTGCTACTGATTGATATGTCGCTTTCAATGAACGCAACCGATGTCGCGCCTGATCGCGCCACCCGGGCAATTCGCAAAGCCACCGACATCGTCCGTGGCCGTGAAGATGGCATCACTGCAGTCATCGCCTACTCTGGCGAAGCCCATACTGTCGTGCCCTTTACTGACGATAAAGCAACCGTTGAGCACCTGCTGACATCATTGTCTCCCGAGATCATGCCGAAACTCGGTAGCCGACCAGATAAAGCTCTGACTCAGGCTCAAACGCTAATGACGGATGCCGGTGTCAATGAAGCCTCCGCCCTGCTGATTACCGACGGTATCCAGAACAAAGACGTCGAGCGCATTGCTCTCGCTCTTGGTGACTCGATTGACCTTAGCCTGATTGCCGTCGGTACGGCTGAAGGGGCCCCCGTCCCTATTGGCGAGCAGGGTTTTCTCAAAAAGGGAGATGGCACCATCGTCCTGCCAAAGCTGGATACCGCGCCGATGCAGGCACTGTATGAGGCTACAGGCAGCCGCTGGCGGGCCATGAGTTATAACGACAGTGACTGGCGCAGCCTCACCAACAGTCTTCCCGGGAGTAACGACGCCAACGCACAGGAAACAACATTCGAAACCTGGCAGGATGCAGGCTACTGGCTGACCTTTTTGCTGATCCCCATCGCCGTTGCAGGCTTTCGCCGGGGTGTACTCTTCAGCCTTGTTTTAATCCTGCCACTGCTCCCCGAAACGGCGAGCGCGAACGCCTGGAAAACGGACAACCAGCAAGCCGCTGAACTTATGGAGAGCGACCCGGCCCGAGCTGCTGAGCTGTTCAATAACCCTGAGTGGAAAGGCACAGCGCACTACCGCGCCGGAAATTACGAAGCTGCCGAAGAGGCCTTTACGCAAAGTGATTCTGCACAAGCGAAATACAACCTGGGCAATGCCCGCGCTCAACAAGGCAAGCTGGAACAGGCGGCTGAAGCCTATCGTGATGCACTGAAAGCAGATCCTGACCTGACGCAAGCGCAGAAAAATCTCGACCTTGTCGAAGAAGCAATGAAGCAGCAGGAGCAATCGTCGTCTGACTCTGAGGGTGATTCTGAAAATTCTGACAAGAATTCTCAGAACGACCAGCAACAGGACAGCTCGCAAAATAATGGTGAGAACAGCTCACAGGGCAATTCATCAGAGTCGCAGAATTCAGACCAGAATCAGAACAACAGTAGTCAGAATAACAATAGTCAGAACAACAGCAATTCCTCGGAAAATTCAGACGGTTCTTCAGGTCAGAACTCAGATAACCAGAATTCAGACTCTGAAGAGGACTCTGAACAGGAGTCAGCTGATGATGCCTATGCTGACAACATGGCTGAAAAAATGGCAGAGAAAAAGGCCGAAGAACAAGCCCAGAAGCAGGCTGAAGAAAAAGCCGGAAAGCAAGAACAGCAGAAAGCAGGAAAAGCCCAACAGCCTGAGACCGGAAAATCCGGAGATCGCGGTCTGGAAGACCAGCAGGAATCACAGAACGGCGATGAAGGTCAGGCCCAGAAACAAACGGTCGCAGAGCAACAGCGCAATGAAGAGAATGGAGAGTTCAGCCACCTGTCCCGCGAGCAGCAAGCGGCGATGGAGTCTGTACTCAACGAGGTCGAAGATAACCCGGGTCTGCTGATGCAACGGAAGTTTTTATATCAGTACCGCCAGAATGCAGATCAGACGGAAGAGGATGTTTTATGGTAATCCGCTGGATTATTACCGCAGCGCTATTAATAACCAGCCAGCTGGTACTCGCGGCTGAATTTATCTCAAGCGTTGATCGCAAACAGATTGGCCGCTCAGACCCGGTGACTCTGCAACTGCAGCATGTCGACAGCCAGGGTGGCTTTCTGAATCTGTTATCGACCGACATGCCAGACCTGTCGCCACTGGAGCGCGACTGGAATGTCGTCGGCCGCCCACGCATCAGCAAAGAAAGCTCAAACGTTAATGGTAAAAGTACCTCAACCACCCGCTGGGAAGTTGAATTATTACCCCGCCGGACGGGCGAAGTACTGATTCCGGCCCTGTCATACAAAGGCGAATACAGTGATCCTATTCGCATCAATGTCGAAGACACAGCGACGACAGAACCCGAAAAGTCCGAGCATTTTTTCTTCGAAGTGGAAGTCAGCAGCGGCACTCACTACGTACAGGAACAGCTGCTTTATATTGAGCGCATGTACTACACAGTGAATCACGATGATGCTTCTCTGTCTGAGTTCGAAGTTGCTAACGCCCGCGTTCAACCTCTCATGGACCCGAAGAAACACATTACCGTGGTTGATGGTCAGCGTATCGGTGTTTACGAACGCCGCTACGCTATTTTCCCTGAATCTTCAGGCACATTAGTAATACCGGGGCAGCGCTTCACAGCGCGTGTTACCGACCGCTATAACCGCTTCCGTGGCTCAGCAGAAACCATCGTCAGCAAACCCATCGAGTTAACCATTAATCCGATTCCTGACAGTTATCCGCAAGCGCCATGGATTCCGGCCAGCCGCTTTGTTCTGGAAGAAACATTCAGTACGCCTCCGACCGAGTGGCAGGCAGGCGAACCAGTAACCCGTACTTTTACTATCAAAGCGACCGGGCTGAATTCCGGCCAGGTCCCCCCCGTCCCTATGGCAGAAGTAGAAGGCCTGCGTTACTACCCGGACCAGACTCAGGACAACAGCTCTATTTCAGAACAAGGCATTGTGACCACGATTACTCAAAGCGTCGCCTTGGTACCGGGAGCTGCCGGTGAGCTTATTCTGCCCGAGGTACGTATCCCCTGGTGGAACACACTGGAAAACAAAGTCGAATACGCAACCTTGCCCGAGCACGTAATCACGGTCACTCCAGCAGCGACTGCGCCGCCCTCTTCTCAAACTTCACCCGGCATTTCTGAGCCCCCTGTCGAACCAGTCGCTGGCGAACTACCCGTTGATTCAGGGATCTGGAAACTTGCACTGGGTGCCTCTGTCGTTATGAATGGTCTGTTATTAGCAGTGGTTGCCTGGCTGATGCTGCGCCAACCTTCGAGTAGTGCAGCATCTGTAGTTCCGGATCATCAGGCTCGTAAAGAAGCCGCCGATAAAAAACAAAAAGAAGACGAGCACTACTACTGGCGAGAGCTTAAAAAGTCTGCCCGCGAGAACAATGCTCAGGCCATCCGTGAAAACATTATTCATTGGGCTTCAGCGGCATCAGGACGCCCGATGACCTCGCTTGCTCAGGCTGAGGTCTGGTTGAATGATGTCAGGTTAAGCGCAGCTCTGGCTGAGCTGGATGCGACTCTTTACAGCGCCGATAAAAACAGCGCTTTTAATGGAAGTAGTATTACGCTGTTAATCGAAAGAGCGATGAAAGCAAACAAATCGCAGGAAAATCAGGAATCCCTTCCCGAACTCTACTGAGCATTATCAGGCTTTGCTCAGTTTCTTATGCTCGGTTTTCATGAGCGCGCTGAGCAGTCTTATTGACTGTTCAGCTCGTCCAGTAAGGCTTTAAACCCTGCCTCATCGTACACCGTCACTTCTAGTTTCTGCGCTTTAGCGAGTTTCGAGCCCGCTTTATCACCTGCAACTAGAAAGTCGGTTTTTGCCGATACGCTGCCCGTGACTTTAGCTCCCAGAGCCTCGAGTGCCGCCTTGGCATCATCTCGTGTCATATCCGACAGTGTGCCGGTAATGACCGCGGTTTTACCATTAAGAGGCGCGTCTTCGGCACTGCTGACGGGTTCTTTTTCTTCCCAATGAATGCCCGCTTTCTGCAACTGCTCGATTACCGCGCGGTTGTGCTCTTCAGCAAAGAAATTAACGATATGTGCAGCCACAATATCGCCAATGTCATCTACCGCCACCAGCTGTTCATGCGTGGCAGACATAATGCGCTCAAGAAAACCAAAATAACCGGCAAGATTATTGGCCGTAACCACGCCAACCTCACGGATACCGAGAGCATAAATAAAGCGTGCAAGCGTCGTCTGCTTCGATTTCTCAAGAGCGTTCAATACGTTCTGCGCACTTTTCTCAGCCATACGTTCAAGCCCGGCGATATCTTCAACGGACAAATGAAACAGATCATCGAGAGTGTCAATCAAGCCCGCTTCGACCATCTGCTCGATCAGCTTATCGCCCAGGCCTTCAACGTCCATCGCCTTTCGTGAAGCAAAATGTTTAATCGCCTCTTTACGCTGAGCAGAACACACCAGCCCGCCGGTACAGCGAGCGACAGCCTCACCCTCTACTTTCTCGACATGTGACTCACAGACCGGACAAGCATCCGGCATCTGAATATCAGTCACAGTATCGGGACGACGTTCTTCAACAACAGAAACGACTTGAGGAATCACATCCCCTGCACGTCGGATAATAACGGTGTCACCGATTTTTACGCCCAACCGGGCAATTTCATCCATATTATGGAGCGTTGCATTACTGACCGTTACGCCGGCCACATGCACAGGTTTTAAACGCGCTACAGGGGTTAAGGCACCGGTACGGCCAACCTGAAAATCAACGCCCAATAATTCTGTTAATTCTTCTACCGCCGGAAATTTATAGGCAATCGCCCAACGCGGTGCTCTGGCGACAAAACCCAACTGTTGTTGTAATGCCAGAGAGTTTACCTTGAAGACAGTTCCGTCTATTTCGTATCCCAGACCCAGACGCTTTTCACCAAGGCCAGCAAAAAACTTTTCAGCCTCTTCACGACCAATTACAACTCGCATTTCTTCATTAATGCGCAGCCCCCACTTCTGGATCTGTTCGAGCGTCGCGCTGTGAGTTTCTGGCAGCGTATATTCCTCACTGACCACTCCAAGACTGTACGCACAGAATTCCAGCGGACGCTTCGCCGTGATACTGGAATCCAGTTGTCGCAGCGAGCCCGCTGCCGCGTTTCTCGGGTTAGCGAATACTTTCTCACCCTGCCCCCGCGCACGTTCGTTGTAGGCTTCAAAGCCTCCCTTGGGCATATAGACTTCGCCGCGAATCTCAATGCGCTCGGGCACATCATCACCGATTAAACGCAGAGGAATATTTTTAATCGTGCGAACATTCTGGGTGACATCTTCACCTGTTTCGCCGTCACCACGCGTCGCTGCACGCTCCAGTAAACCATCGATATACAACAGGCTGATCGCCAGACCATCCAGCTTTGGCTCACAGGCATACTCGATGTCTTCACTGCTCTTCAGGCGATCACGAACGCGCTGATCGAACGCCGCAAACTCCTCTGCATTCATGGCGTTGTCCAATGACAGCATAGGCCGTTCATGCTGAACTTCAGTGAAACCTGAGAGAGGTGCTCCACCGACCCTCTGCGTGGGCGAGTCAGAGGTGATTAACTCAGGATGATCACTTTCCAGCGCCTGTAGCTCACGCATCAGGCGATCATATTCAGCATCAGGGAGCGACGGCTCGTCGAGCACGTAATAGAGGTAATTATGGTGATTTATCTGGTCGCGTAATTCCTGAATTTTATCTTCAGGTGCGGAAGTAGAAGAGGCGCCGGATGAAGGCGCCTCTGAAAACATATCTTGCTGGCTCATACTCGTTTTTTCGCAGCCAGCCGTTGCTGGCGTTCATATTCCAATATCTGCTGACGCTCATGTTCCATCGTCTGAGTCGTCATCGCACTGTGTGACTCGTCGAGCACATCAGCATTGAGGTTACGGGAAACCACCATCGCCATTTCAGACATCGCTTCGTACGCTTCCAGAGGGCGTTTGGCCCCCGGCAGGCTCATGAAGAAACTCAGCCCCATAAAGCTCTGATCTGCCATATGCGAAGGATCAAACGTTCCCGGATTACGCACCTGTGCAACCGAGAACTGAATTCGCCCCTCACCATCAGCTTCTTCAAAACGGTGGAAAATATCTTTCTCGCCATAACGAAGGTCACAGCTGTTAAACAGGAACAACAGATCACTGCCGTTAAAACCACCTTCTTCGCGAGCGATGGTATGTATCACCAGCACCAGTTCCGGGTCGGGACGATTGGCCAATACCTCTGCATTGGCACCCGCATAATTAACGGGCTGCGAGATAACCGGCTCTTCCGGCATGCTCTCGACTTCCTGATCAAGGTGCGGATCTTCAATATATTCCGGATCTTCGACTTCTGAGGTCTGGTAGGTCTCGTCGCTCTCCTTTGAAGAACCGACAGGAGATGACGCTTCAGCTTGCTCATGAGTCTCTGAATCCTGATAAGCGTCAGACATCACATCGTCTGTGGTCGGCGCAGGATCAGTTTTAGCTACAGGCTCCGTTTGTACTGCCGGAGAAACGACTCGCGCAGGAGAAACGATACCTTCTTCGAAACTACGCTCGTCCCCCAACTCTTCAACGTCCAGCAGCACCGGCACCTTTTCATTCAGGTCGACAGGCTTAACCGTCGGGATAATATCCGCTCTCGGCGGAGTCGTTTGCGCTGCTGGTTCTGAATGTACTTTTGGCTGTGTCGATACGCCCGATGGCTCAGAAGAAGCCTCAAGAGAATGCTTGTGAGAAGCCTCCTGAAGCGGGCTTTCGTCTTCACTGTCCGAGATTGCACTGCCGATTTTCAGGTCGTCTGCGGCTGAAACCTCATCCTCATCATGGTTACCAAACGACGGCTCGCGGCGCTCCGCTGCCTGCAGGACTGAATCCGGAGTTGCGGCATCCGCTTTTTCTGATGAGCTACCAATCTGAAACTGACTATCATCTGCTGGCGTTTTCTCTGAGGCAGACGCCTTTGCAGAGGCACTGACTACCCGAACAGTACCCGGTAACTCAGGGTTGTAATCTTCGTCATCCAACTCATCCATGCCCGGCTGAATATCCAGCCGTAATGCTTCAGCACGAGCCCGCTTCATGCGGCGGAATCCATCGACCATGATAGCGGCAATAGCCAACAGGCCTATCAGGATCAATACTGTGCGCCAGCTCCACTCCATATTTTCCTCAATAATTCTTTCTGTGTTCTAACAAATATTGTCTATCGATGTCTCAGACAGACCGCTATACTGGCCTGTGTGGGGTATTACACCACGAGCAGCCATAAAGGCAAACCACCCTTTTGAGTTTCATCTCAGGTCTGTTTAATTTGTACTCAGAGCACAGAAAGGATCGTCGGTTCCCTGACGTCTGAGGTTATCTGTGAGAAGGGGTACGCCGATCTGTGGTTTTTCTGACGGCCCATGTGCGATAACGCACTTGAGCTCAGCCGTTTTCAACCATCACTGCGGCTTCTTCAACATCGACAGATACAAGTCGTGACACACCCGGTTCGTGCATGGTGACCCCCATCAGCTGGTCGGCCATCTCCATCGCGATCTTATTGTGGGTGATGTAGATGAACTGAACCTTCTCAGACATAGCTTTAACCAGACGCGCGTAACGACCAACGTTGGCATCATCCAGCGGCGCGTCTACCTCATCGAGCATACAGAAAGGCGCCGGGTTGAGCTGAAAGATAGAAAACACCAGCGCAATGGCAGTCAGTGCTTTCTCACCACCAGAAAGCAGGTGGATCGTGCTGTTCTTCTTACCCGGTGGTCTGGCCATGATGGCGACCCCCGTAGTGAGCAGATCATCCGAGGTCAGTTCGAGACTGGCATGGCCGCCACCAAAGACTTTCGGGAAAAGATCCGCGAGACCGGCATTCATGCGATCAAAGGTTTCCTGGAAACGGTTCCGGGTTTCTGCATCGATCTTACGGATTGCGCCTTCGAGAGTATCGAGCGCTTTCTCCAGGTCATCATTCTGAGAATCCAGATACACCTTACGCTCGGACTGCAGCTTGTACTCTTCAATGGCCGCCAGGTTGATCGCCCCAAGGCGTTGAATACGTTCACCGATGCGGGTCAGTTCATTCGCCCACTGTTCTTCATTCGCAGCCTCCGGCAGGCTATCAAGTACATCAGCCATGCTGAGTTTGTCTTCACGCAGCTGATCCACCAGCCCGTTCCGACGAATATCGAGGGCCTGACACTCCATGCGAATCTGTTCGAGCTTATTACGCTCAGCCAGAGCCTGCTGCTCCGCTTCAGAGCGCTCCTGCTCCAGCTGACGTAAACGTGCGTCCGCCTGTTCGAGAGCATGGCGGGCCTCTGTCATGACCTCTTCGGCCTGCAGTTTCTCTTCCTGGAGAGCTTCCATCTCAGCACGCAGCAATTCAAGGTCGGCACTGTGGTCGCGATTCTGATTAGCGTTGATCTGTTCGCGGCGCTCTTTCAGCTTCTGCATGGCTTCGGCCAGGCGACTGATTGCATGACGAGTGCTCTCCTCGCGACTGTTAAGCGCCTGAAGTTGCAGCTGTAACTGATGCAGTCGATCCTTTTGCTGGCCCGCCGCCATACGAGCCTGACTCAGACGCTGCTCGACCTCACTGCGCGACTGCTGCAGACGCTCACGCTCGTCGGTGTCTTCATCGACCGCACTCATGGCTTCCTGCCATTCAAGCCGCAGCTCAGCTAAGGCTTCGGATTCGAGTGTTCGGGTTTCTTCTGTCTCGCTCAGCGATTGCTCAATTTTTTCGGTACGCAGACGCAACTGCTCAGCCTTAGCCTGCTGACCAGACAGCGATGCTTTCTGCTCCATCAGTTTGCGTGAAATCGTCTGCCACTCCTGCTGAGCATTATCTCTTTGCTGTTCTAATGAGCGCTGACGCAAGAGCACACTCTCAAGATCGGCTTCCCACTCTTCGACGGAAATATCCAACTCGTCGGCTTCAGCATCGATTAGTTCGAGCTCCTGCTGGCGCGCAAGAATACCGCCTTCGTTATCCTGGTCCCGGGCCACCCGCAACCAGGCAGGCCCCAGCCAGATACCGTCGGGGGTTATCACTGATTCGTCCTGTGCCAACTGTGAACGCATAGCCATCGCCTCGGGCAAAGTCTCTGCAGTGCGGACTTTGCCCATCAACGAACTCAGTTTCTGATCCGTCGTCAGCTTATCGAGCAACAGGCCGCCACCTCCGGCACCTGCGCTGTTGGCCGTTGATTCCCATAACGTCAGCGTGCCGTCGGCAAAGCCCGACAACCAGGGTTCTGCAGCGTTTACGTCGTCGACAACCACCGCTTGCAGGTAATCACCCAGCACAGTTTCTACGGCGGTTTCCCAGCCCTCAGCAACCGTCAGCTGCTGCGCCAGACGGGGCTTACGGGCCAACTGATGACTCTCAAGCCAATGGGTCACACCTTCACTGCTTTGACCTAACGCGGCTTTCTGCAGAGCCTCCAGAGTCGCCTTACGCCCCAACATCTGTTGCAGGCGCTGTCGTCCCTCTTCCAGTTCTTTACGTCGGCGCTCGCTGTCTTCGCGAACGTCTTCAAGCTGGCCCCGAATCTCTTCAAGTCGTGCCTGTTGTTCTTCTGCCTGTAACTCAGCTTCGCTGACTTCTTCCTGCAGCAGGGCAAAATCGCCCAGGTCGGGATCTGAGGTCAGTTGTTCGCGCTCCTGCTTCAGGCGCTCGATCTGCTGCTCTAATCTCAGTACCTGCTGTTCGGTCGCCTGAATACGGCTCTGAGCCACATCCGCGCGTCGGGTAGGCTCACTGGCACGCTGCGTAAAAGCATCCCACTGGGATTGCCATTGGCGCTGGGCCTCTTCGGCTTCCAGCAGCTCGGCTGCATGTTCTTCTTCAGCCGCCTGAAGCATCTCGACTTCGGGCTCAAGCATTAAACGCTGCTCTGCCAGCTCTTCCTGTTGAAGCTGATCCTGCTCCAGCTGACGCTGGGTATCGAGGATGTTTTTTTCAACTTCGGCAAGATCGCTGTCGAGCTGCAAGGCCAGCTGCGACTGGTGCTCTATCTTCTGCTCCTGACGGGCAATACGGTTACCGACCTCGTAGTATTTGCCCTGCGCCGTACTAAAGGCATCGGTCCGCGCCTGATGATCGAGACGCAGCTCTTCAATGCCTGCGTCCGCTGCACGCTGCTTTGCCATATGCGCTTCGAACTGCACTTCGTGCTCACGGATCACTTTCTCGCGCTGACCGTACTCTTCATTGAGCGCAGTCCAGCGAATCGCCAGAAGTTCGGCCTTTTTCTGGCGTTCTTCTGCTTTCAGTTCTTTGTACTTTTCTGCAGCCTGTGCCTGTCGCTGAAGGTGCGCCAATTGGCGTTCTAACTCATCGCGAATATCACTGAGGCGCTCAAGGTTTTCCTGCGTGCGACGCATGCGGTTTTCGGTTTCACGACGACGGTCTTTATATTTGGAGATACCCGCAGCTTCTTCGACGTACACACGCAATTCTTCAGGCTTCGCTTCGATTAAGCGCGAGATCATGCCCTGCTCAATAATCGCGTATGAACGTGGCCCAAGGCCGGTGCCCAGAAAAATATCAGTAATGTCTTTGCGGCGGCACTTGGTGCCGTTGAGATAGTAGGTCGATTGACCGTCACGCGTTACCTGACGGCGCACACTGATTTCCGTAAATTTCGCGTGCTCGCCTTTTAAGGTGCCATCGCTGTTATCAAACACCAGATCGACACTGGCTTTACTGACCGGTTTACGTTCGGCCGAGCCGTTAAAGATTACGTCCGTCATGGCGTCGCCACGCAGGTACTTGGCCGAACTCTCACCCATCACCCAGCGCACCGCATCAATCGTGTTCGATTTGCCACAACCGTTCGGCCCCACGATACCCGTAAGGTTGGTATTGAACGGCACAGACGTCGGATCAACGAAAGATTTGAAACCGGATAATCGGATGGCTTTCAGGCGCATAGCAGGGAGGGACGTCCTTTTAACTGAACCGGGGCCATGCCACCGGAAGCCGCAATAAAGAAGATGATGTTATCACAGTTCACGAGTGACAAAAGCCGGACGGCTCTGTCGATGACGCGGGGGTCAATCCAGAGCCGGAACCGGATTTTCAGCCATGGCATCCAGTACCAGCTGGCGCTGATAAAGACTGAATTCACGGAAGAGCGGAGGCAGTTCGTCTGCTTTGCGGGCCAGAATCAATTCGACTACTTTGGCGAAAAAGTGAATCGTACGCTCCAGACCTTCCTGAGAAAAACGGATAGATAGCGCGTAGGTCCGCTGAATGGCTGGCTGAAGATCGCTCAGCAGAGTCGACAGATACGGATTATTGATGACGTCAGAAGCCGCCCGCATCAAGTCGAAGCCTGCCAGCATAAACATGAACTTGTCTTTCTTAAGTTCTGGCGACTGCAGCTTCATGGCTTGATTTAACAGGGGCATTTTATTTTCGTCAGTCCACTGCAAGGCGACCTGAGTAGCCAGCAATGTCAGCAGTGCTTCGTAGACATCATAAAGACTGTTCACCCGCTCAACGGTCAGCTCTGCCACCATAGCGCCACGGCGTGGCTGAATGGTGACCAGATGCCTGGACTCCAGCAATAACAGGGCCTCGCGAACGGAACCACGACTCACCTGCAATTCCTCGACGACGCGAGCTTCCTGGATTCGCTCACCAGAGATCAACTCTCCTTTGATGATGCGCTCCGCCAGATGGGCCGCTATTTTTTCTGCAAGACTTTCGTGGGCTACAAAACTCATAACTATACTGAAATCAGTGAGATGCGCGGCATAGTACCACATTGAGCCAATACCACATTGATATTGGAGGACTTTTGTCTTCTCCGAACCTGTAACCTATCAGAATCCATGTTAGATTGTAGGACAATATAACAATCAAACAACAAAACTAATTCAAATTCCTGTTATGGAGGCCGTATGACTCAGGCAACAGCACAGACTATCAGCGCCGATGACTGGCGTATGCAACTCAAGAAGTACGGTTATCTGATCGTTTTGATTCCGGCTGTGCTCTTTCCAATTGCTCTGTTTGGTTGGGAAGCAACCGGCAGTCAGCATGACGCTTGGTGGTATTTCCCTATTTTTGTTGTGTTCGGCATTATCCCACTGCTCGACCACCTGATTGGTAAAGACCCATTCAACCCAGATGAAGAGGCAGATGTGCCACGCATGTCTCTGGAGAAGTGGTACCCCTTCCTTACCATCATGACTCTGCCTGTCATGGCAATCACGATTGCTTACGGCGCAGCGCTCTTCTCAAGCGCAGAAGTTGGCCTGTTCGGTAAGATTGGTATGGTGATCTCAATGGGCGTGATCACTGGTATTGTCTGCATTAATGTTGGCCACGAGCTGATCCACAAGGACAGCACTCTGGAGCAATGGACCGGTGGTCTGCTGCTGGCTCTGGTTACATATGCAGGTTTTAAAGTTGAGCATATCCGTGGTCACCATGTGCATGTATCAACGCCTGAAGACGCGTCTTCATCACGCTACAACCAGACTCTGTATCAGTTCCTGCCGCACGCGTATTTCCACAATTTCATGAATGCGTGGAAACTCGAAGCGAAAAAACTGAAGCGCAAAAATCTGCCAGCGCTGCACTGGAAAAATGAACTGATCTGGTGGTACGCCATTTCAGCGGCAACCATGATCGGTTTCGGCCTGGTATGGGGCTGGATGGGTGCCCTGTTCTTCATCGCGCAGAGCTTCTTCGCCTTCACCCTGCTGGAAATCGTTAACTACATTGAGCACTACGGTCTGCACCGTCGTAAGCTGGAAAACGGCCGCTACGAGCGCACGACCCCAGCGCACTCATGGAACAGTAACTTCCTGCTGACCAACCTGTTCCTGGTACAACTGCAGCGCCACTCGGATCACCACGCTAACCCTAAGCGTCGTTACCAGGTACTGCGTCACTTTGACGAAAGCCCACAGTTACCAAGCGGCTACGCAGGCATGGTGGTACTGGCAGTGATTCCACCACTGTGGTTCAAAGTAATGAACCCACGTGTCGAAGCCTACTACAAAGGCGAAGAACATCAGCTGACTGCTAATCAGCAGGGCTAAAACGCTTTAACCCCCTTGGGGAGCCTCCGGGCTCCCCTTTTTTATGCCTGCCTCTATACGCGCCACTAAGTAACAGCCCGCGACAGACAGCACAGAATCTGTAGAATCTCATCAAAAAATAATAAAGGATTCACTATGCTTCTCTATCGCCTCGCCGTTGCGGCCCTGCTATTAACTGGATTCAGCACATCCAACGCCGCAGAAAATCCCGACTATTCGGATTCAGATAACTGGCTATGCCACCCGGAGCAACGCGATCAGAACAACGTCTGTCTTCGGGATCAGTCTGTTATTAGTGTCGCCGCCAATGGCAGCAGCTCAGTGACACCTGGCTACATCGAACAGATCCCAGCAGTCGATTGCTTCTACGTCTATCCGACCGCCTCTATGGATGTCACCGCAAACAGCAACCTGATACCGGATGCGCAAGAGAAAGACACCACCGCAATACAATTCGGTCGTTACGGCGAAGTCTGCCGTACGTTTGCCCCGGTCTACCGCCAGCGCACCCTGACTTACCTGGGTATTGGCGCACTCGGTGACGGCCTGGTGTCGGAAGAGACCATGGCAAAAGCCAACGAAACGGCCTATCAGAATGTTCGTAGTGCGTTTGAGCACTACCTGAACAACGACAGCAATGGTCGCGGCTTTATTCTGGTTGGCCACTCTCAGGGAGCACGCCTGCTTGCCCGCCTCCTGCAAGAAGAGATCGAAGACAACGACGCGCTCAGCAAACGCCTGGTGGCCGCTCATCTTATTGGTACAGGGATTTCGGTTCCTGTCGGTGAGCAAGTTGGCGGTACCTTCCAGCAAACGCCTCTGTGTACTTCGGCCAATCAGTCTGGCTGCGTCGTCGCCTACTCGACCTTCCGTAAAGGCGATCCAGAGCTGGAAATGCCGCGCTTTGGCGTTGTTTCTGAGCCAGGTTTCGAGGCTGCTTGTACCCACCCTGCTGCGCTTGCTGGCGGAACCGAAACACTTCAGGCGCGCCTGCCTTTCGATCAGCCTTACGCCTTCGACGTGTTACTGGAGATGAAAGGTTCCAGTGGCCCGTATAAAAGTTGGTGGAAAAGCCTGAGAGCCAAACGCGAAGCGGATTTTTACGCCGTACCCGGTCAGTTCTCCGGTCAATGCGTCAGAGATTCACAAGGCGCACACTATCTAGAGGTGAGCATCGACAGTGACCCGGAAGACCCAAGAGCTGACGACTATCGCGGTGAACTCATTGTAGTGAAAGGCTGGGGATTACATCTCATCGACGTAAATATCGCCCAAGGTGACCTGATCAGATTAGCGGGCGATCAGATCAACGCGTGGGATCAGCGGTAGCAAGCCCGTTGCATTCAGGGTGATGACTACTTCACCGACTGCACTAACGCAGGAATCGAGTCATCACCCATCTGCCAGTCACGATAAGGTTGATCAACCATTGCCAACCCCAGAATTGACCGATCCATGTGTCGGGCTGCTTCAGTAATAAAGTGATCAATCGGCCCCCCCTTTGCTTCGTGTGCGATAACCGCATGCACATCGTATACCTTGTACAACTGACGCTGAATCCCCATCAAGCCCAGGTCAAACAGAACAGGATCTGCCCCAGCGTCGGCAAATATAAATCCGTCAATACGGCCGCTTTCTAGTTTCCGCAGGGAGCCCTCAATTGAGTGATCTTCAATCGTAGGGAAAGGGAAAAGATTCGCATGGCCACCGTGCGTAGCAATCCGATGGTCCCCTAGGTTATCAATATCCAGCGATTCTCCCCTGCGGCTGTATAGCACAAAATTAATCGTAAAAATGGTCGTCGACGAATACCCGAAAGGCAGTGCATTATCGGTTTCATCCTGATCCTTGATCAAAGGAAAATGGAAATCAGCTTCACCAGAAGCTGCCATCATCAGAGAACGTTTAAAAGGAAAACGCTCGATCGTGATTGCCCGCCCTGTTTCTGTACGCCACTGACGAATAACATCAACAAGAGGATGTTCAGGCCCTTGACCCGGGGCATCTCCCATAAATGGTACAACAACCCTTAGCGGCTTTTCAGAGAGGGCGTCTTCGTGGGGAGCGGTAGAATCGGGTTGCGCGACCGCCTGACCGATACAAGCGGAAAAGAAAAGCGGGAGAATAGCTTTCAGCATCGTTGGGCCTCTTGTTGTGTACTCCCCCTGTACCGGCAGAATCCCTCATAGTTGGTCTTAAGGTTAGTCCCGCAACGCCCCATACTCAATGTGAATGCGCAAAAAGTCTTAGAGTATTTCCAGAGTGTGACCGCCTTCGCAATCAGACAGATATAAAGTCAGGTAGCAGAACACCGAGTATCATGTCGCGCTTCGAGGAAAACCCGCCGTCCACCGGAAACTCAATGCTCGCGCCCATCGCCGGAAACACCAGATGAAAGTACGTAAGGCTCATCAGGCAGTAAAAGAAACTGTCATTTGAGTGATTCGCCAGCGCAGGTATTTCCTCTTTCGCCTGGCTAAATAATCCATCAATCGCTTCGTGTAACGCAGCAAAGCGCTTCTGACAATATTCTGCGCGCTCGCCTTCGCCCTTGGTTTCAAGCACAAATAACCGCGTGTACTCTGGATTCTGCAGCGATATATCAACAAAACCGCAGACAACCTTACGAAAACTCTCAGCCGCACTTAGAGGAGGTTCCTCAGAGGCAGACTTATTCACTGAGCTGAACAGTGGCACCATGTAATTGGCGAAATGATCAAACACCTGATCCATCACCTGGGTCCAGAGCGCCATCTTGCTGCCGAAATGATGACGAAGAACACCGTGGCTAACGCCCGCTTCACGGGCAATATCCCTGACACTCGCCTTATCAAATCCCTGCTCTGCAAACGCCGCCAATGCTGCTCCAATAATGGCACCGCGTGTTCGTTCTGCGTCGCTGGCACTGCGTTTTCCAGGGCGCCCTGCTGTCATTCTCGGTTCCTGAATCAGTTGAGCCCCTTCGGTGTACTTCACGGCTCATGTGGTTGGTATTGCAATCAATCCCTCTATTGTCCGGGCAATTTGTGCCATTGTCATGGGCTCTGCGTTTCTTTTTAATAACACACATGTATTATTAAAAGAAAAAGGAGAAGCTCTCATGACAACCCGAAGTAATAAAGCTGTAAAACATACCGCCCCATTAGTGCTTATGAGCCTGATGCTGGGTACAGCCGAAGCCTCACTGCCCGAAGGCTACAGAATTGCCATCGAATTCGACCAGAACATCGAAGGGGTCGCCCCCGAAATGCTGGACTGGTGGTGGAATAACATTCGTACTGAAGAACGCTTTATCTCCTGGAACCCTGAACAGCACATCAGTTTCGAACTGGTTTCGCCTCCAGCCGACCCAGACTCATTGGATATTGCGGTTGGAACCGTACAGAACATATCGGAGTATCTGGGAGGCTTCACCATTGATACACAGGTCACGTGGGCTGAACCCTACAATACTGACGCCGGAGACTATCAACTGGTTGCGGAGATTGAATTCCAGAGGCTTCAAGACATATCAATCCCCGGCAACGGCTGGCTTGTGTACGACTATCAGCCCGATGAAAACCTGACAGGAACAGACGTACACGTTACGCTCCTGCTGCCAGACGTCGCTGCCATTGCATTCCCCGGAATACAGACCACCCTGACCGAGCACCTACGTTCAGACCTCACCCGTACTAGCGAGTTTTTACCGGAGCTTTTTCAACAGGAGTTCATCGAAACTGAACTTGAATCCCGAGGCACCTACCGTGTAGAGAAAAACGGCTTCTGGTTAAAAACCGTCATCGTAGATCAGGAAATCAAAGGCCTGACGCCAGACATGATGAACTGGTGGTGGGACAACATCGACAGCAGCTATCGTTACAAGCGCTGGCACCCGACTGCGCACCTGAGCTTCGAGTGGCTTGAAGCCCCCGAAAGCCCGAATAATACGACCTACTCGCCCGGGGCAGTACAAAAGGTTGATGAATACCTTGGGCCTTATAAGAATTCGCTTCTGATTACCTGGCTTCCAAAAGAAGAAGCGGCAGACCGGGTGGAATACGAGCATTGGCTCTATGCTCAGACTGATCTGGCCGGACTCAATGGCATCATGCCGCAGGATATGATTCACGAATATCAGATGAACGACACTGGGGACGGCATCGTGATGCGATCGACGTTCAATGTCCCCTTCTTTCTTAACTGGGTAATGCCAGGTTTTACAGATGAACTGGGGAAACATGCACTGCAAGAAATGCAGATGCTGCAGTATTTCTTACCCGAGCTGTTCGCAGAACAAAATCTGGAACCTGTTGAATAAGCGAAAGCCCCTCCGGACGGAGGGGCACATCACGATCTATTGATTCAGCGTACTATCAAGCCAACTATGTATATCTTCCACCACTGACTTTCGATGACTCAGGCCCAGACTGTCATTAAAGGTGTGATCAAGATTCTCGTATGCTATGAACTCGATATTATTTTTCTGAACTTGCCGCAGAGACTCAATCATCTCGCTTACTTTGGCTGGCGAAACAGAAGAATCCCGTCCTCCCTGAATAAGCAATAAAGGCGTATTCACTTCTTTGAGAATCTCAAGCTGGTCTATCGACAGCATTTGATACCACCAGTGATACCCGTGACCACTGACTTGCAAATCTGATGGCTCGCTGTTCAGGACATGATTTGAAAACCCAAGAAAACCCTGAGCGGCCTCTACTGCTTCCTCGCTGTTAGCAGCGCCCGCATCGATACTATGCAGAACATCATCAACGAACATCTGGCCACCGCCGTTAAAAGCAACAGTCGCATCGATAGTGTCTATTTCCGCCGCCAGGAGATTAGCCACGAGAGCGCCTTCACTCCCTCCCACAACAATGAATCTCGGGTAAGCAAAATCTCTGCGTACCTCCCGTAAAACTGCCTTAATATCTGAAACCCGCTGCTTCGGGCTATCGTTCTGAATATACGCATGCGGACAGTCAGACCGTTCTGCATCGGAACTGAATGCTAACTCACGCGTTATCCCATACTTCTCGATAAGAAGAAGATCTGCCTCTGGCCACACGTTCTTTAAGTTTGAAAATATCGATTCTACCTGTAAGACACTGTTGCAATCTGAACCTTGTAAAATAAGCAATAGCGTATCACTCGGGGAGGCATCTGATTTATTCAGAAGATAGTAATCAACGAGAGATCCATCTTGTCTCTTCAGCGTTTGAGTCGTAGCCTCATGAGCACCGACGACGACGGAAAAAAATATCGTCGCAAAAATTAATACCTTACGCTTCATCATATCTACTACTAAAGCCCGCTTAATTGCCTTCAGAAATATCTTCAACGAATGACACCTTGTTACCCTCAGGGTCGCAGATGTCTGCCATCTTAATCACGCCAGGATATTCCTGAACGTCACCTAAAGTGATGCCTGCATCGTTACACAACTGACGTTGCTGCTCGAGATCGTCCACACCAATCACCACTGTTGTACTGCCTGCTCGCTCCGGATCAATACTCACCTGTAGCCATGCGCCTTCCGCCAATTGCCACTCAGCGACCTCATCCACAGGAATAAGATCGGCCTCGCGACCCAAAAGTGTTGCGTACCACGCTGAAGCTTTATCGAAGTCTTTTACGGGAATCACAGCCACAAGGCTATTTATCGGGGATCTCATAGTTAGATTCGTCCTTGATCAATAATGGCTGACATATTGTCTTACATTGAACCACTACATTAATGCAGTTCTGTTGTGGTACACAACCTTATAAGTACCTGGCGTGTGAGAGAGGCTATTGAATACTCCCCGGAGTAACGCACGCGATAGCACGGAACTCCCGGGTCATATGTGCTTGATCACTGAATCCGAACTGCTGAGCAACATCAGCCAACCCAACCGCCTCATGGGTCTTCAGGAAGTCGATGACCTTTTTGACTCTAAGAATCCGCTGATAGTGCTTAGGAGTCATATCTAGCCACTGCTTAAAAATCCGCTCTATCTGGCGTTGGCTCAACTCAACACTATGATCGAGTTTTCCCAGAGACTGATTTCGTTCAACAGACCGCAATACTGCTGCCAGCGTACCAGGAACTATCTTGTTGGTAGTAAGATTGGTAGCAGCCCAACGATACAGAGCTTCGATTCGGGAGTCGGCGTCGATCGCCTCCGTCAGCTTATTGTAGATACTGTGAAGACCGTACCCCTGATCCTGCTCAGGTAGAAGCAGAGTCGCTCTATCGTAGTGACAACCAAGAACGCCGTAGCCAACAGCAGGCAGAAAGCGAATGCCCGCTAACTCGGCGCCTGGAGCCATCACAATATTCTCTGCCGTTTTCTTCGTTGGTAGCATGATGACACCTTCTGGCATAACCTGGTCGCCGATAATCAAGTCACCAGAAAGATTAAAAATGACACCACTACCTGCGTCAGAATACAGCGGTTTCGTAACGGGAGCAGACCGAGTGACAGACGCTGACCATATTCCCTGTACACAAGTGGATAGCTGCCCCGAAGGTCTGGTCAGCCGCAAGTCCAGAGCCTGTCTGAATGATCTACTGTGATTTATAGCTACCTACCTCTGGCTTAAATGTTTTAGCAATTCGGTTCCAGCTATTGATGGCATTCACCGCAATAGTTAAATCAACGATAGCTTGCTCGCCCAGCCCATCAATTGCCTTTTGATAGATATCATCACCTACAGGCTTACCAGACGTCAGGTGCTCAGCCCATTCCAATGCCACGCGCTCGACTTCCGAATAGAACGGCATATCCCGCCAGGCATTCAAACCAAGAATACGCTCGCTGGCCTCACCCTGACTCAGAGCATCTTTACTGTGCATATCAATACAAAAGGCACATTGATTTATCTGGGATATCCGAAGTTTAACCAGTTCCCAAACGGATATTGTTAACGTTTCTGAAATACTGAATTGACCTCTCAGGTAGGATTCCTGATTCATCAGAATTTCCATACCTTTATCGGCCAGGGCGAAGTAGTTTGCACGTAACGTCATATCTCATCTCCTCTTAATTTGTTAGAGCTAAGATAAGATATGACTCAGTGTGGATATTGAATATTTTCGACATTCATACAGAAATAAATGACTGTCTTCTCTTTATCCTTATTCATACCTCACTAACGCAAGGAATGCACTTTATCCTCCAGCGCCAACCACTTCTGTTTTACACTCTGAAGCCATTGATCAAGTTCGGACTTCCGCGAATGAGCATCCTCTTCTTCAGGCAGAGGCGGCAGGATATGAGCAAAATACGTGTTGTCCAATAGTCTGTGAAGAATACGTTCCCCCGGAAAAGGTTTTCCGTTATTAAGTGCTCTGGCACCTTTCAGAAGATGACGGATGTCATACTGCGTCGGGCTGATGTCAGCAACGCGCTTGGGGATACCTAGCAATTGATAAACGCCAATTTTTGCTGTTCGCACTGAACTCTCCATCGTAAAAACAACGTCATTGTTCGTCTCTACAAACTGCCCAACAAGCGCCAGATTACGACACCCGTCAGGAACGACGCGTGGACGATCTCCCGCAGCGCGAGGCATGAACTCCGCTGTAATGTATGGCATAAAAGCCGTCCGCACCTTAGTCGATGCCTCAATATCCTGTAACCCATCTTTCAACCCAAGGTGATAGCTGAGCTCCTGCAGAATTTCGCGACCTGTGCATTCGCGCATCGGTTTACTGACGAAATCACCCGGTACATCAATACGCAGAGCATAGACCCAAGCAACTAACACATCTTCAGGTTGGTCGCGAAAGTGCGGCTGTCGATTAAGTGTTACGCTCATAACCCAGGCCGAATCGGTAAAGGTAATAATGCCACCTGTTACAGTACCGCCTGAATATGGGTCATTTACCGAGAGTTCGGCGAATTTCTCTGTCAGATGTGATGGAGAGCAAGTCAGTGTTGCCGAAATCCAGGCAGAGCGATCCGTATCACTGACGAACTTATCAGGCTGACCAAATCGCGCCGACCGACGTGCAAGGTTCTGCCACAGTTCCCAGTCGCTTCCAGGCCCGGGCTCATGAACTCCCCGATCAGAGTGTGCAACCGTATCCATATCACCATAACCTGACCCTTCGGTCATTGATCCTGTCAAAGCAAATACCAGATCATCATCAGCGACCTCGATACGCTCACCATCTCCATATAAAAGGCCGGTAACCGTCAGCTCTTCACCTACCTCACTGAACTCAAGATCACGGATGCGCTCCTGCGTAACAAACTGAACGCCCTTTGCTTTCAGCATAGTTACCAATGGCAGAACAAAGCTCTCATACTGATTGTATTTAGGGAATACCAGCGCGGACATGTCGTTCAAACCATCAATTGCATCCAGAAAACGATGCATGTAGAGCTTCATCTCCAGCAGGCTATGCCAATTCTGAAAGGCAAACATGGAACGCCAGAAGAACCAGAAGTTCGTCTCAAGAAAACTCTCTGAGAAATATTGTTCAATGGTGAGATCATTGAGATCTTCTTTACGTTTCAGAAGAAGCTTCAATAACTCCCACTGGTGTTTCTTGCTCAAGCCAAAATCGCTGAAATCGCGAATCGTGCCACACTGATGCATCAAGCGCGCACGAGAATAATTTGGATCAGCATCGTTCAACAGACGATATTCGTCTAACACGCTGAAACCTTCTGGTAACTCCAGCGCCGGCACCTCCTGAAACATGTCCCAGAAGTTGTCATAATTCCAATTCATTTCACGACCGCCGCGTATAAGATAGCCCTCTTCAGCATTACCCGCACCATCCAGTGAGCCACCTTCTTTAGGCAAACTGTCATAGACAGTAATATTAGCAGCGGGCATGTGCCCATCGCGGATCAGGTAAAATGCCGCCGCTATCCCTGCAATACCACTACCGATAATATGCGCCCGACGTTTCTCAACACCGGTGGTCGGCAAAGGCCGGAAACGCATATAAGGGCCCATCATATCCGGAGGGGGAAGTGTATTACTGGATGAATTGCTCCAATACCCAGAGGTGGCATCTGCTTCAGTGGTAGCGTTACGGTAGGTTGAATCTGTCATCTTAGTCAGCACCTGCACTAGTGATTTCTCACGCAAGATAGCAGGCTGGCCGAAATGCTTTATTGACTTCAGTCAGTCGATTGGCCCACTGAGACACATATGTGTTCCATGAGAATTACCTCAACCAACCGGCTAACCGCCCTGATATTGCATACCGAGTAGGATGGTACATTCTGAACTACCGGATGCATAAATACTTGAGCAAAGAAAACCCTCCTCTGCGAAGTAACTCAGCAACTCATCCCCTGCAGCTTCATACTCACTCAAGGTTGCATTACCATGAGCGAGAAAGACACCGCTAACAACGCAGCCTAAACTCTGTTTTTTTAAAAATTCCAGAGCTGAACACACACTATTGAACGCAAACAAACAATCCGAGTAGAGATTGATATTCCGGATATCTGCAATGCTCAAATTTTTGGGCATTTCGTCGGAGAAGAGTTTACCGGCGAGATTCAGAACAACGTCGCTGATGACGGCCAGATCGTTCGATGGATTTTCAAACTGCACAAGCTCAATGTCATTGTCGTCACAGGTTTGAGATAACTGACTGCACTTATCTACAGTCAGATGATCACTCAAGCCACCGACAAAAATTGCATCAAAACCGGATTTCAAAGCCAGAGACTCAGTGATGCTATTCAGTGAAATTAAGTGGCCATGGGGTACGAATTCCAGTTCTGGCAAAGCAATGGCTAATTGGAGTTCATAGCAATCTGTTATTTCTTCAAACATTACTGGGCCTGCTCATTACTGTCTTTGCTCTTTAGGGGGCACCGAGTCTAACACTCTGAGCGCAGCAAGGATGCGTTCAGAACAATCAGATGAATCGATCAGAAATGGCCCGTGAGAAGCATACTAGCAATTAGTCGTATATGGGTGCCCTATTATTATCCAGATGGTATATTGCGCGCCAAAGTGAAGAGCATAAACGACTGATTTTATTAAATTTTCCAAGATGGGGACTTATAGCGGATGCGAGGTTTTTTAGGGGACACATTAGCAGGGCTACTAGGTAATCGGGTAGGTGTAGGTGCAGTTCCTGCCCTAGCCTTTCTGTTTATTATTTTTGTTTTTATCGGTGCCTACGATTATGCCACGCAGCTCATATTCGAAGAGCCCATTTCCGCACTGACCAACCCCTGCATGATGCTGATTTACTACCAGATCGCCTGGTTTATTTCACGCTCAGAAAACTCAAACTACTTTATGCATGCCACCGGCGTTCTGCTTGTTCCGCTGCAGGCAACATTCACGATGTGGTTAGTTCTAGCACTGATCCCAGAAAGTATTCTCGACTATCGGCATGTCTCAACCTTCATGAAGATTTACCACAAACTTCACGAGCTTGCTTTTGGTGACCTGTATAAACAGTTTGAATACTTTCCCCGCATGCGCTGGCTAGCACTCAAACACGACAGCTATTGGGCAATCATGTGGCTCATCGGCATTGTCAGCGCCTTCTGGGTGTTGTTCAACCTGTTCATGCATAAGGAATCCATGATTAACCTGGTGTCCATGCACACTAAAAAACCGAAATATGAAACGCTGGACGTTTACCTTGCTCTGCCCATAATGTGGCTGATAACCGGTTTCCTCATGGTATTGTTCTACCCGGCGATGTACACAATGTTAGATTCTTCATTGCCTGACTCCGTCACCATACCTCTTATGTGGCTGATATTACTGTCTCCGATGTACGCTGTGCTGTTACCCTCCGTGAACTGGAACCGGCCAAAAGATCAGCGACTGGCTACCTTTATTCCCAAGTTCTATTTCGTGGCACTCACTTTGTATCTCGCGTTCTGCGCCTCGGAAGCGATTCCTTATCTCCAGGACCCTTACAACGTCAAAACGATATTCGCTGACTTCTTTTTGCTGTATTCCACCGTGGCACTAATACCTTTCTGGCTATTTCTATTGGTGTATCTGATCAGAAATCCAAAACCTAAGGCTGAGAAGCTACGTGATCGAAGCATGGCCTAGTCAGAGCGGTAGTCAACCTATAAGAAGCCTGTGGAGAATCATCCTGAGAAGAATATCGATACTTCAATTGGGTAGATTAATCCAGCCAGCCAACATCTGGAGGATGTATACCATAGCCAGGGAGGCAGCTGGTATTCTTACTATGACTGACCATAGTGTTCTGCGTGGCTGACACCCAGCTGCAACTCCTGCTTTCCGGCTTTAGCATAGCGGAGAACATTCAAAAGTATAGGCAACACCTATCACAGCCTGGATTCTGATCAATCGGAAGAGAGTACTACGGTGGGTGTCCTATTAGTACTTACCCGCCCATTCATAAAGATTCGATCACTCTACATCGCTAAAGCATAGTCGTGAACTTTCGTGACAAATTGGCAGAACGATGTATCAAACCGTGACACTCTCCTTATCATTACTTCTCTGACAAAAGGAAATCCGTATCATATTTATATAGATTTTACTATTCCGGACAGAAACTAATTTATTCCGGAAATATTGGCCATATAAAACCGAAAATAATAAAAATACGGGAAAGTTTATGAATTTAAGAATTATTTCCTCTGCATTTTTTGCCCTTGTTCTTACCTCTTTATCCTGGGCATCAGATATTTCAGAAGAAGCCAAAACTTCAAAAGAAAAATCGGATGCACGGCTCAAATCAGCAATCATGAGTCAGAACATCCCACTGGAAAAACGAGTCAAAGCTCTGAAAGAGCTATACCATGACAGAACAGTCAATGGCAGGATTCACCGTCACTTCTGCATCTGGGACCCTCTAGGTAAACTCGGCCCTATTGCCTCTACTGTACAAGACCAAACAGTGCGATCTGTCCACTATGGTTTAGATGCCAGCATCACCATATTCAATAATGAACAAGAACTTATCGAGAACTTTAAAAAAGAAAAAACCTGTGATGCCATTCTTGTCCGGGGCGCGCTCGCGAGAGAGTTCAACAAATTCGCTGGAACCATCGAGGCCATCGGCGCATTGCCAGAAAGAAAGCATCTTCAGTTACTGATGCAAGTATTCACTAACCCGCGCTTAAACCGATACATGACGGACGGTGAGTACACTGTGATGGGCTTCGCCACCATTGGTGGAAACTATGCATTCATGAGGGATAAAGCTTATAACTCCCTTTCGGCGCTAGAAGGAAAACAAGTCGCGGTACAAACAATTGAAGCTCCCATGACAGCTCTGGTAAAGCAATACGGCGGAACGCCCATCGAAGGCGGTATGATGAGAAACGTACTGGCTTACACGGATGGGCGAGTTTCCTCCATGATATCCACCGCGATCGCGTACCTTGTGATGGGCAGTGGCCAATCAGGCGACTCAACCGGTGTACTCCGCAACCCTCTTTCACAATCCACCATGCAACTGATTGGTCGCGCTGAACAATTTCCAGATGAACTCGCTCAGCTACTTCGCGAGGATTTTTTATTAAAATTTAATAACTATGCGGGACGTGTAGATACCGAGATGAATCTGGTTCCTGATGAATTCTGGATCGAAACGCCAGCAGACGAGACAAACAAACTAGAAGATGCAACTCGCGAAGTACGCCTCACAATGCGGGAAAACGGATACTACGACGGCACAATGCTTCGCATTGCTCGTAAGATTCGCTGTCGGTTTAATCCAGAGAAAGCCGAGTGTGTTGATCCTGTTGAGTAGGATTACTCTGAGTGAAATCGCATGCGGTCGATGTACTCACAATGCTACTGAGTACATGTCACGTCACTAGGTATTGATATTTCTCTTACTGACGATACGCCCATCAAACTCAGGATCAGCAGGCTTACTACCATACATATCACCATAAACGGCCTCACCTTCGCCCGAAGCCCGTACGTGTACTTTGTCGGCCTGAATACCTTCTCACCGGGAAGAGGACTTTGTCCTATGCGTAGTATTTGTAATGATCGCTTGCCTTCCATCGCGAGGACTAATAATCCAGTCAGGACAGGAAGGCCAACAAAAGCGGAATAGAGCAACAACTCAGAACCTTTAAAACTACCGTAATCGTAGCAGTGTGCTTGATCAGCGTAGTCAGTGAGCCAGGGGATGAACCAACACACTACGACAAAGAAACTCGGAATCACCCACCCAGAATGCACCGCGACAATCCGCAATCTTTCCTTTCTAGTGTACTCCGGTGCATATTCAGACATGTGATAGCCATATTCCCTTGTTGGCAAAATTAGCCGAATCGAAGCTGCCCACAGGAAACCGCTATGGACACAGCTTATTGGCTGATATTCTTTCTAAAACCTAAATATAATATTACGACACTCAATGAAATCATAAACACAAAATATGACAGATTCAGAAATAGAACTCCCGAGTTAGCTTCAATTATCTTTTCTAATAGCTCGGGGGTAATAAAATTATGCATTTCCTTAACTAGTCGTTGACAGCTAACGAGATCTTTAGCTTCGGGAAAGACCGTATAACAAGAGTAGTTCTTCTTCAATATATCCAGAAGCCACCAACCGAGTAGCCAAACCAAAACTAAAAATATTATTCTAGGGACTAATTTCTTCACTTTTTTAAGCACCTCAAAGATGATCGTAGAGCTATTGAAATCATATTATTTGATATCAACAGTACCTACACTACGAATTTTAATTGAAAAACTCTGATCGGAGATGTCTAACATACAACTAACCAACTACTATTCAACTGGAAAATTTTAATCAGTATTTCTCCCCTTACGGTGACTGCCGCAGTAATTCTCACAACTCGCTATTTAGGATCTAACAACCAGAGCATAGCTCAGGTCAACGCCTTAAAAATCAGATGATTCGACATCGAAATAGCCTGTCTGAAGCAAATCACTAAAAAGCAACTAAAAGGCTATTAAAGAATAGCCAGAACCTTGCAGAATGCACCGCGACGACCTGCAACCTCCCCGGAAGTACTCTAATAATGAGTAGACCTAATTAGGAGAGGGTTACAATATCTGCTGCTTTCTTGGCTTTGGCATAGTGTTGATCCTTCAACGAATGCACCAATCCGGTTGAATAACAACCGAAGGGGTAGAGACGGCGCATCGCTGTTATTGAAACTGGGCACTACGCCCAGTCTTAAGATCAACAGAAAAAATGCCCATATCTGTGACAGCCAAAATGACATCTAAGCCAGGAATGTACTGAATTTCGTAATTGCCACGAGTGCTACCCAGAGGTACATCCCCTAATGCGAGCGTTGTTATAAATGTCAGCTGATTCCCATCTATGTCATAAGAATAGATATCGGAGTTTCTGCATAGAATATAAAGAGTATTGTCTAAAGCGGAAAGGTACGTAGCCTTAGGTGCATCCGGAGCAGAAATTTTCAGAAGATCCTCAAATACTCTGAGCCTCTCACCTGATTCCAGATCGACCCTCACTATTTCGTTCGCCAAGGGAAGTTGACCAGAAACCCAAATTGAACTCCTATCTGCATCATACTGAATGTCACTTACGGATTCAAAATTAAGATCGTCATCTATAGACTGAGAAATAAGCGAAAGCTCTCCATCATCAATGCCAATTTCAAATAACTGGTGGCCGTCAGAGGAGTAAATAACCCCACCAGAACTATCCATCGCCATCCCATAGGCTTGAAACTCATCAATTCCTGATGGCTTTATAAGGCTAATTTCTGTACGGTTTCCCGTATCCAGATCAACAAAATAAAGATTCGACCGGGAGTCCAGCACAAAAGCCTTTCTGTTTTTTCTATCAACCAACATTTCATCTATCTTACCAATATCTCCACCTTCACCAATAATTGAATCATGGAAAAGGTGATTATCGCTAGAGACTATTTCCCCCCTGCCACTATCAATGGAGTACTTACCTATTCCATCTAAATATGAAAAATAAATCTCGCCAGATTCTACATCAAAATAAGAATGGTCATAGCCACTAATTACGGACCACTTATCTACGTGGCTACTGATAACCAACTCTGCAATGCCACTATCATCAAGCCGATAAATATTACCGGTTATTACATTAGGGAGATAAACGCTGGTTGTACCTGGAAATGAAAGAACTGAGCGAAAGCCATATATTTTATTACTATCAATCCCGGATACCGCTTCTTTGACTATTTCTCCTGTGCTCATGTCAAATGAGATGATCTTATCATTATATGAATCTACTTTAAGATAGAGTGTATTTTCGTCAGCACTGATACCAATAGCAGAGTACGAGTGAGAAGTATTCTCCACAAGGATAGTTCTGTCACCTGATACAACATCCATCTTATAAAGATTATAAGATCCTTCAGTACCAGTTGTGGAATTAACATAGAAAGCCTTATCGGTATGACTATAGACCCCTCCCCTGCTGAAATAAAAGCGATCACCAATACCTCGGGGACCACCTGAGACTTCAGTTAAGGCACCACTATCGGGATCAACACGATATAGAACGTGTATTTGATCACCGTAGAAGTCAATTGCTTCACCATTGTATCCACTCCCCGTGTAATAGTAGAGGTCGCCAGTTTCCTTATCTGAATGCAAACTACCGCCCGGACCTCTCCAGGAAATTCCATCTACGCCATGCTGCTCAAGGTCGTAGTGAGCAACAGTAAGACCTCTGGAAATACTATGTACCCATAGCCCTAAATCGGAGGAGTAAATACTGTCACCATTTATTGCCAGATGACGCTCACGATTTGCATCCTCAACACTCATCAGTGGGTTTACGATACCTGTTGTGAAATCTACCTGAAAAATGGCATTTGCCGGATAGCTGAAATAGTATGCTTCTGTTTCTTGACCAATTATATTTGAACTGATGTTTCCGGGGCTGCGTAGCACGCGATAGTCATCTGAGTGCAAAACCGTGTCACCCGACAATAAAGAAACTCTGATAGTATTTATCAATGATTTATTAAGAGGGATTCCATCAGCACGCCAGAACCCATTTTCGTCGACATCTACGCTGACTGAAAATCCATCTTTAGTTACGCGAATACCATCAGTACTTTCACGATAGGCTGCTTTAATACTTCCTACGAAATCGATATCATCACCAAAATAAAGAGAATCTGCACCGGGGTACAGCAAAGTGGAAGCGTAGCTAACTTCATCTGGAATCGCCTGCTCTGCAATCTCTGCCGGATCAGAGTCACTACCAGATGCGCCCCCAGAAGAATTACCACAGCCCGATAATAAAATTGGGATAACGAAAATCAGGAGACTTATCTTCATACTGCTTCCCTATAAAGCTCAATTCCTTTGCCGCACTATGGATGACGACGCAGAGCACACTATAAAGGATATACTTCCTTAATCATAGATTTCACTGGGTATTATGAGACCATCTGGACGTATAAGTCAGTATCGAGTAATGATCGCTTACGCAGAAATTTCAATAGCGAAGGTTTGGGGCAAGGCCAGTAATTTATCTTCCAGCCAGCCACGGCGATGTTCGTAACATTCACCCGTCAATTTATCTGTTCTGCAAAGAAATGCTCGACGAATACAACGTGAAACGCAATGATAATAAGGAGTCGTATCTAGCGATATCTGATGTTTTCATGGCTTTGGCATAGTGTTGATCCTTCAACAAAGACCACCAAAGCGTATCAGAGCCTAAATTTTGTTCAATCGGAATAAAGTACTACGATGGGTGTCCTATTACTTTTTGCACTACACAACCAGCGCCTGCTGGGATTTTTCGTACCTGAAATACCAGGAATTGAGAAGAAATCACCCGCTTCTTCTAAGTGAGAGCTCACAGCGTTTGCTCCATTCTCGCTAGATTTTCGTCAGCTCAACCGCTGGGTATTACCATAGCTATCCATTTGGGCACCGTACTACAATAGTCAGTCAAAACCCTTGCATGGTGTAAGCATATATTGTTCTATGGAGTCATAATTTTCCTTACTATCTAGTGTGTAAAATCCTTCGTCTATCGCACTCGATAGATCTGATACATGTATTTCATGCACAATGACTTCGCCTGTACCACAGATAAAGCACGCCTGACAGGTCGCAAATGTTGTTGGGTAACCACAAGCTGAATTGCTTACAGCAACACCTATGCTAGTTAGAAGCTGCTTACTGTTTTCGAGCGAGTAATTTTTTTGACACTGCATGCGTTGGCGAGAGTCATAAACCCATACGTTCTTATTCGATTGGCTTACGTTGTTAGCGCATCCCAGAATACTCATTATAATACCTAGTAATAGATAATTTTTCCTCAGTGTTAACATGTATACTCTGACTCAATCCCGAATATGGTGGTAATAAAATAAAATTACACTTAAAAATTATTAGTCACTTTTACTATCATTACCAGCCTCATCATCTTCAAATATCTTCGACGGATCACCGGTATGCTGAGGCTCATCAAAATCTGGGCCATTCTCAAAAATCTCCTCAGAGCGCTTTTTCAGCTTTTCCTGAATCTCTTTTAGTCGCTCATTATTCGACTTATGTTTATCAGTCATACTACAACCTCTTGTATAGGTAATGAGGTTTCTGTTCGTGCACGTCGTCAAGTCCCATAGTACCTTTGACGTATTTATATCCGTAGCGGGAGTAATAGTTTACGAGCTCTTGGTTAGATGGGTGCATGATACGCAGTTCGTCTGCACCAATGCGTTGTGCATAACCTTCTGCTGCGAGCAGGTTTAATTGCATGACTTGCCCACGCAATGGGCAGTTGTCAGGTGCGCGCTCAACAAAATCTATTCTGAGTCGAGAGCCATTGTATGACGGGCGACCAATCGACAGGCCGCATAGGATATCAGACTTCCAGATCGCAAGCTCAAATCGCTTAGGGTAACGACGGCTGTATACGTTCTAGCCCGCTGTCCATTCCTAATCAACGTGCCGCTTATCACTCACCTCCCAAGCCTTAGCCCGAGCAAGCGAATGCGAGTCGATACCTTTCAGACTCACAACACCTTTATATTTGGGTGGTAGTGACGCTTCAGCTAATTTGCGAGCCTTTAATCGAAGTTGCTCGTATCTTCGCTCTGCATCTAAGTGTGTTGCTTGCATTAGATATCCTTATCGTAAAACTCGGCGGTTGAGTAACGGTACTACCCTACTATCCGACGATCAAGTGTGAGTATACGAACACTGATTAGGCCCCATCGCGAATAGCCTCCGGCTGATTCGCTCCCACAATGAGCCGCAGTCTCAAAGAAAGAATTGGTTCAGTGGAGAAATCAATCGCGCAAGCTTCGCGTTGCGCTCCTACAACACTGGAGGTTACGACGATAAGAAGTTTAGCTACCGCCAACACCGTCGGGAATATGATTCCCTCCTACAAATTCCCGCCCTGTCACAAATCTCAGGCACAAAAAAACCGGCCAAGTGGCCGGTTCTTTTTGCAACGTCTCGGGTTAGGAGCGCGTCGCGAGCGATGGCTGACCGAGGCAAAGATCTCTGAGCAAGCGGAGTGTAGTTAGCCTACATGAGCATTGCGAAGAGATCTTTAACAAAGGTCAGGCGAGCGCAGTAGCGCTCAGTCCATACGCTCCCACACAGTCGCGATACCCTGACCAAGACCAATACACATAGTGCTCACACCGTACTTACCGTTGTTCTGCTCCAGAACGTTGATCAGCGTGGTTGAGATACGTGCACCAGAGCAGCCCAGTGGGTGACCCAGGGCGATTGCGCCGCCGTGGATGTTGATGCGATCTTCTGCGATGTCTTTCAGCTTCAGGTCTTTGATGCATGGCAGTGACTGCGCTGCGAACGCTTCGTTCAGTTCCCAGTAGTCAATGTCAGTGGTTTCCAGACCTGCACGCTTCAGTGCTTTCTTGGTCGCTGGAACCGGGCCGTAACCCATGATTGCAGCGTCAACACCAGCAACGGCCATACCCAGGATACGAGCGCGTGGCTTGAGTCCCAGTTCCTGAGCTTTTTCGTAGCTCATCAGCAGCATGGCTGAAGCACCGTCGGTGATCTGTGAAGAGGTACCTGCAGTAACAGTACCGCCTTTAGGATCAAACGCCGGGCGCAGACCAGACAGGCTTTCAGCAGTGGTTTCAGGACGGATAGTTTCGTCCTGAGTAACCAGTACTTCTTTGCCGTCTTTATCGTGACCGTACATAGGTACGATTTCGTTCTCGAACTTACCTTCCTGAGTCGCTTTGTGCGCCAGGCGGTGTGAGCGAGCTGCGAATTCGTCCTGCTGTTCACGAGTGATGCCGTGCATTTTACCCAGCATTTCTGCGGTCAGACCCATCATGTTGGATGCTTTTGCAGAGTACTTAGACGCTTCTGGGTTGTGGTCGAAACCGTGCTGCATGTCGACGTGACCCATGTGCTCCACACCACCAACAACGAATACGTCGCCGTTGCCAGTCTGGATAGCCTGCGCCGCAGTGTGGATCGCAGACATTGCAGAACCACACAGACGGTTAACAGTCAGTGCGCCTGCTTCTTTAGGCACAACAGTCATCAGACCGATCTGACGAGCAACGTTGAAACCTTGCTCTTTAGTCTGGTTCACACAGCCCCAGATGATGTCTTCGACCAGTGCTGGGTTAACGTCTGGGTTACGCTCAAACAGAGCGTTGATCAGGTTGGCAGAGATAGTTTCTGCACGTACGTTGCGGAATACGCCACCTTTGGAACGACCCATTGGTGAGCGCACTGCATCTACTACAACTACGTCTTTTGGATTGTAAGACATGGTTTAAATTCTCCTGGTGCGCTTATTAACCGAAGTAGCTTTCGCCGTTCGCTGCCATTTCACGCATGCGATCGGTTGCCTGGTACAGATTGCCGAGGTGAGCGTACTTGTCGCACAGTGCAACGAAGTCAGCCATGCCTACAGAATCCATGTAACGACATGCACCACCACGGAATGGAGGGAAGCCGATACCGAAGATCAGGCCCATATCTGCTTCAGAAGCAGTGTCTACGATGCCTTCTTCAATACAACGTGCTACTTCGATACACATTGGAATCATGCAGCGTGCGATGATTTCTTCTGCGTCGAATTCTTTTGCGTCGGCAACAACTGGCTTGATCAGCTCGTAAGTTGTTTCATCAACAACTTTCTTCGGCTTACCACGCTTGTCGGTTTCATACACGTAGAAACCTTTGCCGTTCTTCTGGCCGTAACGTTCGTTTTCGAACATCACTTCCATGGCCGACTTGAAGTCTGCCTTCATACGGTCTGGGAAGCCTTCAGCCATCACTTCGTTGGCGTGAACGCCAGTGTCGATACCAACAACGTCAAGCAGGTAAGCAGGACCCATTGGGAAACCGAACTTCTCCATCACTTTGTCGATCTTGGTGAAGTCGCCACCGTCACGTACCAGGCCAGCGAAACCAGCGAAGTAAGGGAAGAGTACACGGTTAACCAGGAAGCCTGGGCAGTCGTTTACAACGATTGGGGTCTTACCCATTTTCTTCGCGTAAGCAACAACAGTAGCAACCGCTTCTTCTGAAGTTTTAGAACCACGGATAACTTCAACCAGAGGCATCATGTGCACTGGGTTGAAGAAGTGCATACCCAGGAAGTTCTCAGGACGCTTCAGGTCTGCCGCCAGCAGGTCGATACTGATGGTAGAGGTGTTAGAGGTGATGATGGTGTCTTCAGTTACCTGATCTTCCAGGTCTGCCAGTACAGCCTTCTTCACTTTCGGGTTTTCAACAACAGCTTCTACAACTGTGTCTACGTCACCGAAATCGCCATAGCTCAGAGTAGGACGAATGCGGTTAAGCGCTTCACCCATGGCAGCAGGCTTCATTTTCTTCTTCTCGACGCGCTTGGCCAGCAGCTTGTTGGCTTCGTTCAAGCCCAGCTCGATACCTGCTTCGTTGATGTCTTTCATCATAATTGGGGTGCCTTTCAGTGCAGACTGATAAGCGATACCGCCACCCATGATACCTGCGCCAAGTACCGCAGCCTTGTTAGTAGGCTTGGCTTTCTTGTCGTAGTCTTTTGCTTTTTTCTTCAGCAGCTGGTCGTTCATGAACAGACCGATCAGAGCGTTGCTCTCTGAAGTTTTAGCCAGCTGTGCGAAACCTTTTGCTTCTGCTTCCAGAGCTTTGTCGCGTGGCGAGTTAGCGGCTTTCTGCATAGTTTTAATCGCAACAATTGGCGCTGGGTACTGACCTTTAGTCTGACCAGCAACGAAACCTTTAGCAGTTTCGAATACCATCATGCCTTCCATCGCGTTGAGCTTCAGCTTAGCTTTTTTCTCTTCGCGACGTGCCTGCCAGTTGATCTCACCTGCGATTGCAGACTTCAACATAGCAACGGCTTGTTCGTGCAGCTTGTCAGCAGCAACAACTGCATCTACTGCGCCGTCTTTCAGTGCTTTGTCCGGGCGGTTTTCAGCGCCCATGCAGATCCACTCGATCGCGTTATCTGCGCCGATAACGCGTGGCAGACGAACGGTACCACCGAAGCCGGGCATCAGGCCCAGTTTAACTTCAGGCAGACCGACCTTGGCTTTGTCAGACATGATACGCAGGTCTGAAGCAAGGCACATTTCAAAACCACCACCCAGAGCGATGCCGTTAATCGCTGTCAGAGTTGGTACTTCAAGATCTTCGAATGCGTTGAAAATCTGGTTGGCTTCGAGGGTCCAGGCAGCGATTTCTTCTTCGCTACGCTTGAACGTTTCGCCAAATTCGGTGATGTCCGCACCTACGATAAATACGTCTTTGCCAGAAGTAACAAGAACACCTTTAACGTCACTGTTGCCCTGGATTGCTTTAACAGCAGCGTCCAGATCTTCAATAGTTACGCGGTTGAACTTGTTAACTGATTCGCCCTGCAGATCGAATTTCAGTTCGGCGATTCCGCCGTCGATCAGGGTTACCGTGATGGCTTTACCTTCGTAAATCATCAACTGATCTCCACATGGTGGTTAGCTGTTGGCAGTCAGATACCCGTTTGGATACCGCGCCGGTTGGTGAAACAAGGCTCAATTGCTTAAAAAGCAAACAATTCATACGAGCGTTTGAATCTGAGAGGCACACCTTCCCAGAGAGGCGCATGAAAGTCAATAGATCACGCCAGATTCAGAATCAGGGCATGTCGGGATATTGACGTTCATAGGCCTTTAGCACCGCTGCCGATCAGGCCAGAATTGTTACCCTTTGTAAGCGTCTATGGGCTGGATTGTAAGTTAAGAATAAACTGACGGGATTGCTTGTTAGAAAGTCACCAGAGACACATTATGAACAAGACCCGCATCACCCTTTTTGTAGCCACCTTTTTTTTCAGTTTTCGCGCTGTTGCTTCAGACCCGGCCGATATCCATACGCTTAAGGTTCAGATCACTAACGCCATGGCCAGCTTCTACATGTATCAGGGGCTGGATGCGGATCTGAAGTACGCCAACCGGGTCGATAATTCGATGGCCTCAGCCTATGCGGCAGCAAGCCGTATCATTAGTGGTTCAGAGGATGAAATCCCAGCAGACACAGCGAGCGACCTGGTCAAACGTTGGGATCATTTTAATAGCCTGATGGCTGCCAACCGCAAAGATATCGTAACCCGGGGTTATCCGGACATGCGTTTAGTGAATGACATGGGTGACGCCTGCCTTGCGTTAATTACCGCGGCCGATCAGTTAGAAAAGACAGGCGAAGTTAGTGAAGTGACTAGCCTGGCTCGCGCCCTCGCCTTCCGGATGTCTGACATCACGTCTCAGTACACAGGTCGGGGGACGAGTTACCTTGGGCAGGTATTTGTTGGGTATCAGGAACAGAGCCCGAAAGAGATGGCAGAAGACTTTGAACAGCTTCTGAACAAACTTGATGCGGTTATTCCAGAAGAAGACGAACTGCGCGTCAGTGCCATTCGTCATAAGTGGGAGTTCCTGAGTCGGTCGATTTCGAACTACAACGAAAACTCTGTCCCGTTTCTGGTGGTTAACTACAACGACAGTATCGTTGAAGCGCTCCACCAGCTGGCTGCTTCTTACGAGTGAACGACTGAGTTCAGTATTTCGGTAAGAAACGCTTCATAGGCGGCTGCGTTGGCCGTCTTGTTTTCTGCCGGCATCATGGTCACCCGGTTGCTGTATACCTCAAGCAACAGCAAATCATCCGGCAGTTCTTTTACAAGCCGTGTAACTAACTGAGCATCCTGCTCGCTGCCCTGATCATGCCAGGCAAGTCCTTCTGGCAATCCATCATTATCCCAACCTTGCTGACCAACGACGCGCCACAGAAGCTCACCGCTATCGCGCTTTTTCGGTTTCGGGTCCATCAGGGTGTAGTTGGTCCCTGTAAAGGCGTCACGAATGCCGGTTTTCGCCGAGTCCGGTTTAAAGGTGTATTGACGCACATGCAGCTTGCGCTTAATGGCATCCAGCCTGAGTGCAGCAAGGCGCGTGTCACGCGGGCTCGGTTTTAACCAATAAACCGATCCGAATACCACGAGCCCTACCAGGATTGCTATTGGCCAGATCATTCGGTCATCTCCTCCAGTTCGAGCCAGCGCATTTCAAGCACTTCCAGTTGCTCTTCTACCTCAGCAAGTTTTGCCAGAGTTGCCTGAACGTGATCCTGATCACCGCTGTAAAAATCTGCCGCTTCGGTCACGGCAACAATGGTATCCCGCTCTGCTTCCGCCGTGGCAATCTGCTCGGGCAGCATATCCAGTTCACGCTGAAGCTTATAAGACAGCTTTTTCTTTTCCGTTTTTTCAGCGGGTCTCTTACCAGACTGTACTTCTGGCTTAGTTTCGGGCTGTGCTTCTGGCGTTCTATCAGCGGACTTCTGCCCTGGCGCTTCGGCTTTTTGTGTCTTTCTATGACCGCCGGTACGCTCATGCCAGTCACTGTAGCCACCGACATGTTCATCAATATGGCCACTGCCATCAAAAACCCAAAGCTGAGTAACGACGTTATCGATAAAGGCACGGTCGTGCGATACGAGTAATAACGTGCCGTCGAAATCAATCAGGCGCTCTTCCAGCAACTCGAGAGTTTCAATATCGAGGTCATTGGTAGGCTCATCCATCACCAGTAAGTTGCACGGTTTAAGGAACAGCTTGGCCAGCATAACCCGGTTACGCTCGCCACCGGATAATGCTTTGACCGGAGTACGTGCGCGTTCTGGCGGGAATAGGAAATCCCCCAGATAGCCAATTACGTGGCGGCTCTGACCATTTACGATAACGTGGTCTTTGCCATCTGCGACGTTGTCGGCAATGGATTTATCTTCTTCCAGCACATCACGCGACTGATCGAAATACGCAACTTCGAGTTTGGTGCCCGTGCGGATATTGCCTGACTGAGGCTGCAGCTTTCCAAGTAACAACTTTAATAAGGTACTTTTACCCACCCCGTTCGGGCCGACCAGACCTATCCGGTCGCTGCGCATGACTAAGGTCGAGAAATCTCTGACCTGGCTGACGTCCTTCCACGCGTAGCTCACGTCGGTCAGCTCGAATACCTGCTTACCTGAGTTCTCAGAGCCGGTCATGCTGATGTTGGCTGTTCCCACGCGATCGCGGCGCGCAGAGTGTTGTTTCCGCATTTCTTTCAGGCGTTCGACCCGACCTTCGTTACGCGTACGGCGAGCCTTGATACCCTGGCGAATCCACTTTTCTTCTTCGGCAAGGCGTTTATCAAACAGCGCGTTTTGGGTGGCTTCGTCTTCGAGGCGCTTTTCACGAAACTCCAGGAAGCCGCGGTAATCACCCACCCAGTTGTAGAGGTTGCCCCGGTCCAGATCGACGATACGCGTAGCGAGCGCCTGAACGAATGCCCGGTCGTGACTGATGAATACCAGAGCGCCGTTAAATTGCTTGAGCTGTTCTTCCAGCCACTCGATGGTTTCAACATCCATGTGGTTGGTCGGCTCATCGAGGATGAGTAATTCAGGGTCAGTTACCAGAGCCCGCGCCAGCATGACACGGCGCTGCCAGCCGCCAGATAACTCATTAAAGCGGCTTTCTGAAGGAAGGTTCAGGCGCTGAATCATGGCATCCACACGCTGCTGGATGCGCCAGCCATCGGCAGCTTCGATTTTTGCCTGAAGAGTCTCCAGCTTTTTCAGATCAGCATCTGCACCGCGTGCTGTTTCTTCGTGATATCGCGCCAGTACCGCGCCGAGGTCACCAATACCATCGGCAACGACGTCATAAACTGACTCATCAACGCTTTTAGGAAGCTCTTGCTGCAAAGCGGCAACCCGCAGCGTATCCCGGTACTGAACCACCCCATCGTCCGGGGTTATTTCACGGTTAATGATTTTAAGCAGTGTCGACTTGCCTTCACCATTACGACCGACGACACACAGACGTTCACCGCTCTGAACATCCAGATCGACTTTATCGAGGAGAACATGATCACCGAATGCCAGTTCAACCTGCTGTAGTCTGACTAATACCATTTATTTAGCCTTTTCGTGTTTTAACGGCAGCTGTAACAACGCCGTGAGATATCGCGCGCATAGTATCAGCGAGAGCCCATACCTGCGAACTCCGGCGTAATCTTCGACTATGATTGTCCTGTACCTGCAACAATCTGTAACGTGAAATGTTACGGTCGGCCATTGTTTTAAACAAATCACGCATGTACAAAAACTGCCACCGTTGTGCACTGTTTTGGGGATTCAACGGTCAAGACAGGAGGGAACGCCGTATCGGCGCCCCCGGATTTCAGGAAAGTATTATGAGTAACGCACTGAAGCTGAGCTTCTCACACAAAGTCGCACTGGCGATCCTGTTCATTCTTGTTCTGTGGGTGATTACCGGCCCTGCACATACCGAAGATGTCACAGACCGCCCACTCTCTCAGGAAGAGCTCAGCCTGACGGTGGCTTACAAGGTACTCAAGCCTGAGATCAAAGAACGCTCGGTGAAGGTCTCGGCGCACGTCGCGGCAAACCGCGCGGTGGATATCGTGGCGGAAGTCAGTGGTAAAGTGACTGGATTGCCGGCCACCAAGGGCACTCAGGTAAACGAAGGCCAGTTATTGCTCAAAATTGATCAGCGCAACCTACCAGCCAGGCTGAAGCAGGCAGAGGCACAGCTAAAGCGTCGTAAACTCGAAACCCAGAGTACCCGCAATCTGTTCGACCGAGACCTGACCAATCAATCTGCAGTCGTCATCGCAGAATCCGAACTCGCAGAAGCGGAAGCGGCGCTGACCGACATTAAACTCGACCTGGAAGCTACACGCGTAAAAGCACCTTTCGACGGTATTTATGACCAGCGTTACGTCGAGGAAGGTGAGTACGTATCACCGGGGACGGCACTGGTTCGCGTCATTGATAACCGCACCATGCTGATCAAAGGTGCCTTATCTGAAAAGTCGATCAATGATGTCCGTGTTGGCTCTGAGGCCTATGCTGAATTGCCAACCGGCAAGCGGGTAAAAGGCACCATCCGTTTTATCGCCGCTTCAGCCTCCGCAGACACTCGCACATACGCCGTAGAGATGGAAGTCACCGGCGACCGCGACGGCCTCTATGATGGCCAGACCGCAACATTAATGATTCCTCAGGGTAAACAGGATGCCTACGAGATTTCGCCTGCCCTGCTGATTATCACCGAAGACGGCGGCCTCGGCGTTAAGTTACTCGATGAAGACAACCGGGTGGTCATTGTCAGCGTCGATATCCTTGAAGCGGGTACTGACGGTATCTGGATTTACGGCCCCCAGGGCGATATCCGCCTGATAACCGTGGGTCAGGGTTTCGTCGACATCGGCCAGAAAGTCGAAGCCAAAGAACAGGTATCTTCACGCTCTAAGAAAAACGAAGACACCGATAGCACTCAGCGGGATGACGACGCGGACGAACATCAGCAGAAGGCCGCTGAAATATGAGAAGTCTGATCGAAGCCGCTATCAACCGGCACCGCACTGTCATTATGCTGTTTGTGCTGATGCTGATCACCGGCACAGCCACGCTTATTACGATTCCGAAAGAAAGCTCACCCGACGTTACTATTCCAAATGTCTACGTCTCTGTGGTTCACAACGGTATTTCTCCTGAAGATGCCGACACCTTGCTTTATGAACCCCTGGAAACTCAACTACAGGGCCTTGAGGGACTGAAAGAAATGGTGTCCACAGCCACATTCGGACACTTGTCGATTCAGCTGGAGTTTTATAGCAACGTCGATATCGACAATGCGCTCGATGATGTACGCAACAAAGTCAATGATGCTGTTGGTGAACTGCCTGCCGACAGTGAAGAGCCTATTGTTCGGGAAATTAACGTCGCTCTCTTCCCTGTGATGGTGGTGACCGTTGCGGGTGATGTTGACGAGCATGTTCTTTATCTGGCTGCCGACGAACTGAAAAAACGCATCGAATCGTTACCGGGCGTACTGGAAGTAGACATTAAAGGTAAGCGTGAACAGGTCGCCGAGCTGATTATTGATCCTGCAAAAATGGACAATTACGGCTTATCTCTTACCGAAGTCGGCAACCTTCTCCGTAATAACAGCCTGCTCGTCGCCACAGAAGATATTAATAATGAACAAGGGCGCTTCAGTGTAAAAATTCCGGGCAGGATTAACGATATTGAAGGGCTTCTGAGGTTGCCGGTTAAATCGGTTGGTGACGAAGTGGTTCTGTTTCAGGACGTGGCCGTAGGTCGTCTTTCTTTTAAAGACCCATCTACCGGTGCACGTGTTAACGGCCACCAGGCCGTTACCCTGGAAATTAAAAAGCGTATCGGCGCTAACATTATTGAGACGCTGGATGAAGTCCGGGTCATTACAGATGCTGCCAAAGAGATGCTCCCTGAAGGAATAAAACTCGGCATTATTCAGGACGAGTCAAAGCAGATCCGCACGATGTTGAACGATCTGTTCAACAGTGTTCTGGTGGCTACGCTGCTTGTATTCCTGCTGATTCTCGGCAGCCTCGGTGTGCGCTCTTCCATACTCGTTGGCCTCGCCATTCCCGGTGCCTTCCTGATGGGGATTATGGCCATTAATGCGATGGGCGATACGCTAAACATGGTTGTTCTGTTCGCGCTGATTCTCTCTGTCGGCATGCTGGTCGACAGTGCCATCGTTGTGGTTGAGTACGCCGACCGACGTCTGGCTGAAGGTATGCGGGCGCGCGACGCTTATAACGAAGGGGCTCGCCGGATGGCCTGGCCGATCATTGCTTCGACCGCTACAACGCTTGCCGTATTCCTTCCGCTTCTGTTCTGGCCGGGTGTAATGGGCGGATTTATGAAATACCTGCCGCTGACACTGCTTTTTACCTTGACCGGCTCGCTGGTTATGGCGCTGATCGTGATTCCTGCGGTAGGCAAAGTCCTCGGACGTGCCGGGCACCATGATCAGGAAGCACTCGATGTGATTGTCGCTGCCGAAAACGGAGACTTCGACAAGATGAGCGGATTCTCTGCCCGCTACGTAAAAGTGCTTCGCAAAGCACTGGAAAATCCTGGGACGACATGTGGCATCGTTCTGTTATTTGTAACAGCATCGTTCGGTATCTACGGTGTTGGTGGGCATGGCACCGAGTTTTTCCCTGAAGTGGATGTTGATGTCGCCATGGTAGATGTCCGTGCCCGTGGCAACCTCTCATTCGCCGAGCGCGAAGCGCTGGTCAGAGAAGTCGAATATGAAATCTTCGACATGAAAGAAATCGACGCCATTTATACCTCTGTATTTGTGACCGCACCGCGTGGTGGCATGGAGTCATCCCCGCCCGACCTGGTTGGCCGCATTCAGCTGGAATTAGTCGACTGGCAGTCACGCCGTACTGCTGACGATATTCTTGCAGAAATTGAAGAGCGCACAGCGCACTTGCCCGGCATTATCATCGAGACCCGCAAAAAAGAAGGCGGCCCAGCCGGCGGCCCTCCAATTCAGTTACAACTGAGCAGCCGCAGCGAGAGCAATATTGTTCCCATGCTGGAAAAAGTATTGCCCATGCTCCGAGAAGATCCTGAATTAAAAGATGTGCGCGATGACCGCCCTCTTGATGGTGTCGAATGGCGTCTGGATATTGATCGTGAAGAAGCCGTACGCTTTGGTGCCAGTGTTGCGGAAATCGGCTCTTTGATTCGTATGATTACCGGTGGCCAGGTCATTACTCAGTTCCAGCCTGATTACGCAGATGAAGAACTCGATATTCTTCTCAGGTACCCAGAGCAAAAACGCACGATCGACCTGTTCACCGATATTAATATCAAGACAGCAAAAGGCTTGGTACCGCTCAGCCAGTTTGTCACCCGCGTACCGATTAATAAAACGGGCGATATTGTGCGCGTCGACGGCAAACGTCGCTACCTGATCACAGCGAACGTCGCCGAGGGCGTCAACTCAAACGAAAAAATCGCTGAGCTTGGTGAAAAACTGAAAGAATTCGACTGGCTGGAAGCTGAGGTTGAACCGAAATTCCGCGGTGACTTTGAGCAACAGATGGAAACGGGCATATTCCTGATGAGCGCCTTCTCTATTGCTATCTTCCTGATGGTGACCTTGCTCGTGACTCAGTTTAATAGCTTCTATCAGGCAGGCCTGATTATGAGCGCGATTATTCTGTCGGTTGCAGGCGTACTCATGGGACTGCTGATCCGCGGCGAGCCGTTCGGCATTGTAATGAGCGGCGTGGGTGTAATCTCGCTGGCGGGCATCGTGGTGAATAACAATATCGTATTGATCGATACCTACAACCAGATCCGTATGACCGGCGTGAGCGCCTTTGACGCAGCGATGCGCACGGGGGCCATCCGTCTGCGCCCTGTGCTTCTGACGGCTGTTACAACGGTCGTCGGCCTGGTACCAATGGTGATGCAGTGGAACATCGACCTGATCCATAGAGAAGTCAGTATGGGTGCTCCGTCATCGCAATGGTGGACCCAGTTATCGACCGCTATTGCCGGCGGGCTGACCTTCGCCACCGTACTGACATTGATCTTTACCCCGGCATTGCTGGTTTGGCGCGACCGCAATAAGGACCGCGACCACGAACATAATGCAAGTCACTGAAAAAAGTAGAAAAAATTGCATATAGCGTTTGACATCCGCCCTGACGCGAGTAGAATGCGACCTCGCTTCAGGGCATGGGTGATTAGCTCAGCTGGGAGAGCATCTGCCTTACAAGCAGAGGGTCGGCGGTTCGATCCCGTCATCACCCACCAAATCCTGATGCAAGAGTCTGAAAAGACTCAGTTTTTGAAAGTGGACTGGTAGTTCAGTTGGTTAGAATACCGGCCTGTCACGCCGGGGGTCGCGGGTTCGAGTCCCGTCCAGTCCGCCAACTTCAAAAACAGTTTTTGTTTCATCGCATCTACTGCCTCAAAGCGGTTTGATGATTGAGAATGATACAAGGCGTACCGCAGCGAGTACCCTGAGACATACCTACTGGTAGGCGAAGGGACGAGCGAGGAACAACGCAGTAGCAACTCAATCAGCGAAGCGATAAACGAGTTTGGGTGATTAGCTCAGCTGGGAGAGCATCTGCCTTACAAGCAGAGGGTCGGCGGTTCGATCCCGTCATCACCCACCAAATGTGGACTGGTAGTTCAGTTGGTTAGAATACCGGCCTGTCACGCCGGGGGTCGCGGGTTCGAGTCCCGTCCAGTCCGCCAACATTGACTAAGACGCTGATTAATTTAGCCTTGGTCGCGGTCCGGAATGCCGGCCCAGTCGGGTCCCGTCCAGTCCGCCAACATTGACTAAGACGCTGATTAATTTAGCCTTGGTCGCGGTCCGGAATGCCGGCCCAGTCGGGTCCCGTCCAGTCCGCCATCTTCCTCTTAGATGAAAGTCAAAGAGCTTCTCTCAAGAAGTAAAATTGAAATGCTTTCACCGCTCTCGATGCGGTTTGATGATTGAGAATGGTACAAGGCGTACCGCAGCGAGTACCCTGAGACATACCTACTGGTAGGCGAAGGGACGAGCGAGGAACAACGCAGTAACAACTCAATCAGCGAAGCGAAAAGCCTATTAGGGTGATTAGCTCAGCTGGGAGAGCATCTGCCTTACAAGCAGAGGGTCGGCGGTTCGATCCCGTCATCACCCACCATCACTTTGCAATAAAGTGAATACAATGCGGACTGGTAGTTCAGTTGGTTAGAATACCGGCCTGTCACGCCGGGGGTCGCGGGTTCGAGTCCCGTCCAGTCCGCCATCTACTTTTTAGATCCCCCTACTTCACTCGATAGTTCTTAATTAGTCTTCTTCATCTCCAACAGATCTTTACGCTCCGGTATCAGAGTTTCCGAGCCAATGTCATATCCACGTCATATTGGCTGACTATCTTTTACACATAGTCGCAGGGAAGTCTGGGAACTCGGGCAAGGATGCCTGGTCTTTTCTCCAGTAGCGACTATATTTACTTTAAGTGGCACGCTATATGCTGAATTCGTTTGAGTACTTTCTTCACGATCAGCTGTGTACTTTTAAGTCGTCGCTCAGGAAGAGTTCCTGTAGTGGCAAACCAACAGGATTGGATTAACAACAAAAAGGAGATCGAAAATGTCTGATTACATTGAAGATCTGTTAGATGTCGGCTTTGACGATTACGAAGACGACTGTGATGACGCCGTAGAGATGTAACTGCGGCTCTGCCCTAGCGGCAGTTTTCCCTATAGCGGCCCGGCGCCTCGCCGGTCCAGCGCCGGAATGCGCGCTGGAATGCCGCAGCAGACCCAAACCCCAGCAAATACGCTATTTCCCCTAATGTCAGAGACGTATCCCTGATATAACTTACCGCCAGATCTTTGCGCGTTGCGTTGAGTACATCCTGATAGGTCTTTCCTTCAGCCTGAAGGCGCCTGCGAAGCGTCCAGGGCGCCATATTCAGTCGACTGGCAACCTTACTCAGCTCAGGTGTCTCACCGTCCAGCAGCGGCGCCACAGTGCGGGCTACCTGCTCTGTCACGCTGAGACCTAGCCTTACCCTATCGAGTTCTCGTTCTGCCTGACGTTTCAAGCCTTCATAAACCGAGTGGCAACTTTGGATCACGGGTAAATTCAGTGCTTCATTTTGGAGCACTAATCGATTAGAGCCAGCGCCAAAATTCACCGGACATTTAAAGTAGCGACGATAAACATCCGCATAGCCCGGATCTGAAAACTCAATATCGACAGATTCAAGGATACCGTCGGTTTGCCCGCTGATAACCCCAAGAATGTGTGCCCAACTCGAAAGCACCGAGTCGACCACAAACAGGTTATAGGCGTTATAAGGGCTGACAGAGTAGAACTTAAGCGCAGGCTTACCCTCCTTCAACGAGAACGAACTCGCACCACGCGCATTAAAGCTCGACAGCAGTTCAAAGCCTGCAATCGCCTGACAGGCCCGACGGAGATCCGGAGCCGTCATCGCGACCAGGCCCGCTAAGCCCAATTGAGCTGGCCAGGTATGGCGGCCCATTTCTAAACCAAACCAAGGGGATTTGGTTTGCTGAATGGCATCGTGTCCGATGCGCATAAAGCGAGGAATACTGATTCGGGTATCAGGGGATGCAAGCGTTTCAGGAAGAATATTGTACTGACCCAGCAGCGCATCCGGGTCAGCACCGAGGGTGCGCATGGTGGATGCGATCACCTCGACGTAGGTAATGCTCAGATCACCCAGCTTCATGTTTGATCAGGCGTCCATTCCATCATCGTCATCCTTCTCAGGAGTGACCTCTTCACCTTCATCCGGCTCATAGAACTCAAGCAGGAATTGGTAGCTGAGCGAGAGTACCGTAATTGAAATCAGCGTCATTGAGTAGATCCCAAATGCCGCGACGATATCAGTAACTACGTTATCCAGAGACACTAGCAATAAGAACGGAAGGTTAACCACAAGAGGTAAGGCCAACGCCACGATAACCAGACGAGTACCGTTACCCTTGCTCATCCGCCAGGCCCGCCCGAGATCAGAGCCCTCGGTACCGATCGCAATTTCAGGCAAGGTAATCGACAAACGTGCGAGGATGTAGAGCATTAACATGAAGGCTGGAATAAACGCCAGACCAACCACCTGCTGCATCGCCGCAGGATCACTGGCGCCGGTCACGACTCCCAGAATTACCATCGCGACAACCGTCACGCCAAGGCCAGCCCCTGCAGAGACAAAAACCAGCTGTAATGAGCGGAGTAAGTAACGCCAGTCTGAGCGATTAGGAACTCGTAGTGCATTGCTTGGCCAGTGAGACGCATCCTGCAAAGTGAAGCGGTGTACAGTGGTCGCAAGAAGGACACTCAATAGCCCGGATATGCCCGTGACTATCCAGAATTCCAAAGGAAAGCCCATCTCCATATTTCCGCCTTCCTGTCCCATCGCAGCCATAATCGGTTCAGTAATAGCCGCGCTGTATCGATCAAGAACAACCAGTACAAGAATAATGGGGAGGAACATACTCAATAAGCGACCGCGCTTTGCCCACAGCAAAAACAACGCGTCTTTGAACAGCTCAAATACCGGGATTCTGGCTTCCAGGCCAAGCGGACTTTTCATTCTTACTCCAACGACAAACGAGTGCTAAAAAAATGCCCCTGAACAGAGGCTCTGTCAGGGGCATTAGTTTACCTGCTTTCGGAAGTATTATCCCGCAGGTGGTACCTCACCGTGCTTTTTCTTGTGGCGTGCCAGCATGCTCTCTGGTTTGAGCAGGAAGCTCGCCAGAGCAGGAAGCAGAATCAATGCACCGAGCATGTTCCAAAGGAACATAAAGGTCAGCAGAATCCCCATGTCGGCCTGGAACTTAATTGGCGAGAGCATCCAGGTTGCTACACCAATGGCCAGAGTCACGCCGGTAAAGCTAACGGCCTTACCCGTCGAGCGCAGGGTTTCAAAGAAGGCTTCCTGCATCGACTTACCAGCCAGAATCATAACTTCGAGGCGGTTATAGATATAAATACCGTAATCGACACCGATACCGACACCCAGCGCGATCACTGGCAGCGTTGCCACCTTCACACCGATATCCAGGTACGTCATCAGCGCCTGACTCAGAATAGAAGTCAACGCCAGAGGAATCAGAATACAGGCAACGGCACGCAAGCTACGGAAGGTGATAAAGCAAAGCACAAAAACAACCACGTAGACGAAGATCAACATGGTGCCCTGCGCATCAGCAATTACCTGATTCGTCGCAGCTTCAATACCCGCGTTACCAGAAGCTAACTGGAAGCGCACAGGCACCGAAGCGATTTCACCATCTTCGATCGCCTGCTCGAGTTCGTTGTAGCGATAGCCGTAGAACTTCATATCGACGTCATCGTCGTAGCTGTCTTTAAAGTTTTCGACAGCGGCGACCACAGTCTCAAGTGTCTCAGCTTTGTGATCGTTCAGGTAAATAATCACTGGCGCCATGGAGCAATCTGAATTCAGCAGTGCACCCGGCGCACGTTGAATGGAGGTATTCAGAACCGTCTGGTTGCGCGACAACGCTGACCAGTTCAGGTTACCTTCGTTCATCGATTTGGTTACCAGCTTGGACACAGTGACAAGCGAGGTCGCAGACTGAACGCCCGGGACGTTCTCCATGTACCACATGAAGCGATCCATAGCGTCCATGACTTTATATGCATTACAACGCTCAGGAGCCGTCTCGACCATAACAACAAATACGTCTGAACTGGTGGAGTAATTCCCGACCATAAAGGCGTTGTCTTTGTTGTAACGGCTGTCAGCGCGAAGTTCTGGCGCACCTTTATCAAGGTCACCAATTTTCAGATCCTGACTGTAGTAATAACCACCGATCCCCATTGCGATAGCGATAGCAATTGGAAATGGTGCAACCTTACGGCTGGCAAATGCAGAGAGGCCACGCCATACCGGCGCCTTGCTCTGAGATGCTTTATAGGCATGGTCGATACCCGGCTGGCTGATACCGATGTACGACATGATCACTGGCAACAGTACCAGGTTGGTCACGATGATCATTGCGACACCCACACTCGCTGCAATCGCCAGTTCCTGAATTACGCCGATATCAATAAAGAGCAGCGTCAGGAAGCCAATCGCGTCGCTGAGTAGTGCCAGCATGCCTGGGACATATAAACCACGGAATGCGTGACGCGCCGCCTGAACCGGCGATGCCCCTTTACCGGATTCAATCGCAATACCGTTAATGATCTGAACACCATGACTGATACCAATCGCGAATACGAGGAAAGGCACCAGAACAGAATACAGGTCGATGGTGAATCCCATCAGCGCCAGTGAACCTAACTGCCAGACTACTGCAATCAGAGATGCCACAATAGGAACGATGGTGCCGCGGATACAGCGGGAATAGAGATAAAGAAGAATCGCAGTCATCACCATAGCAGCGAGGAAGAAAAGTGCGATCGACTGTGCCCCCTCGAGCAGGTCACCCAGTTTTTTAGGCGTACCGGTGATATAAATACGGTACTGATCACTGCCGTATTTGTTGCGAATTTTTTCTTCGAGATCAGCGCTGAATGTTGCGTAGCTTAGTTTTTCACCCGTGTCCGGGTTGTACTCAACCAGTGGAACATTAATGATCGAAGACTCGAAGTTGTTCGCCACCAGACGACCAACCTGACCCGACTTCAAGACATTCTGACGAACCTGTTCGAGGCTGTCAGGAGAACCATCATAGGTGCTCGGAATAACCGGGCCGCCCTGAAAACCTTCCTCCGTCACTTCCATCCAACGGACGTTCGGTGTCCAGAGAGACTCCATTCCGGAGCGGTCGACACCTTTAACGAAAAAGATTTCGTCACTGATTTTACTCAGAGTATCCATGTAGTCCTGGGTAAAAATGTCACCGTCAGTTGTTTCGACAGCAATTTTTACGTTGGCTACACCACTTTTCATCTCATCTTTATGAACAAGGTAGTTCTGGATGTACTCGTGGTTCAGAGGGATATATTTTTCGATACTGGCATCCAGCGTAACCTTACTCAGGCCATAGCCAAATAACGCAGTCAGGGCCATCAGTACGACGATGACCAGCGAGCGATTGTTAAAGATCAGGCGTTCAAGAAACGGCTCCGATTCTGAAGACAGAATGTAGTGCTCCGGCTCAGAGGAGTAATGGTGCTTTTGTTCACTCATTGCCTTTCTCCTCGCTCATTTCCGCCTGACGTTGCAACAATTTGCCCTCTCTGCTTACCAATTGAATACCAGCGTCGCCGGCAATAACGAAATGCCCGGCTTCACTGCGAATAACTGATGCTGCGCCTTTGCGGCCAGCGATGATTGTAGATTCTGCTCCAGATAGCTGAGCGTTCAGCGTCACCACGCTACCGCCGTTACCGACCAGCATTGCACCACGATCTGAACTGAAGCCGCCCAGCAGAGTCTGCTCAGAGCCGGTATCCAGCGCCTGCCAGGTAATGCCATCGTCGTCGGAGCGATAGGTGTGTCCTCGCAGAGCGAAAAGAATCTGGGTATCCCCTTCATCCAGCAACCCGAAAAGAGAGCCGTCGTAAGGCGCTGACTGACCAACCCAGGTTTCACCCATATCGTCGGATCGAAGCATAAGCCCCATTTCACCCACAATAGTCAGTGAGCGTTCGCCGACGCGGGTAATTGCGTTGAGGTGCAGGCGATTCGGGTTTGGCAATCTTGAGCTGATTTCAAACCACTCACTACCACCGTCCATCGTCTGGAAAGCCATGCCGTAGGCCCCCACTGCAATACCTTCTTTGGCTGACCAGAAATACACATCAAGAAAGGGTTTTGTCGAGCCGGTTTCGAGGTCGTACTCGGCGTCCTGGAATGCAAATTCTGCATTCTCCAGAGCAGTCATGGCCTGCTCTACTTCCATATCTGAACCCGTTTCCTGAATTTCTTCTGAGCGCTCTTCAGCATTTGTCAGATTATTCCGCGCCGAGGTCAGCATCGCTTCGTTGGCTTTGAAGCCGTCAAACTGTTTCGTCCAGTTTAATCCACCGTCCGCCGTATTAAGTATCACGCCGTCATGGCCGACCGCCCAGCCGTTCTTTTCGTCAGCAAAATCAACGGATGTGAGGGTAGTGGTCACAGGAACGCTGCCCTGAAACCAGGTGAAGCCATTATCTGTTGAAACGATAGCGTGACCATAGGCACCAACACTGACAAGCGCGTTTCCACGTTCTGTAACATCGAGTAACAATGATTGATGCGCTTTGTCGGACGACATTGCAGGTGTCTGGAGAGGGTCCTGCCACTCTGCGAATGCTCCGGTTGATGTAGCCAGAGCCCCGGTAATGAACAGACCCGAGAGGAGGCTTAGCCCGCTCTTTTGGTTGCCTGTCCATGGCCTGACCAAATCAGAAAACATATAAAACCCCGTATTATTAGCATTATTAAAGCGGCGCTAGTCTAGCGGACAGCCCTACCACTGACTAACACGCACTTGTTACGTTATGTAATCCAGCTGGCGCTTCCCGCACCTTACTGCTACGCCCCCTTGACAGAGAAAATTAACGGGGAGGTGTTATCGGCGTCCGCGTCGACGCAATTCAGCCGGTGTGAAGTAACGATCACCCGGAGGTGGGTTACTGTAATCAATTTCTTCGGGCTCTTCGTTCGTCATGCCCTGTACATGGTAGCGGCGATCACGAAGGTCATGGAATACGTCCATGCCTGTCCAGGTCACCGGTAGCTCATAATACGTCTTAATATAGGCCATGCTCACACGCCACAACTGGCCATTCATATCGTACTGATCTGCTACCGCAATGCTCCAAGTATCTTCATCAATATAGAACACTCTTTTGCTGTAAACATGCCTCATACCATCTTTAAGCGTACCTTCAACGACCCAGACACGATGTTTTTCATAGCGGGTGTATTCTGGGTTGAGATGCCCTGGGCGCAGAATATCGTTGTAACTTGCCTCATTCGAGGTGAGACGATAGTTATTATATGGAATGTAGATTTCGCGTTTATCGATAAGTTTCCAGTTATAGCGGTCCGGTGAACCGTTATAAATGTCCGTGTCGTCGGCATAGCGTAAGCCATCTGCAGCGGCAATAGGCGTGTCGTACGCAAGGTTAGGGGCACGACGTACACGACGCTGACCAGCGTTGTAACCCCAGGCCTGTCGGGCATCGTTTGCCTGGTTGAGAGGTTCATGGACCAGTACCGCGCCACCGGCTAGACGCGCTGGTGCTTTGGTCACAGACAGATAATAGAAAAGTAGGTTATCCAGCTCTTCAATCGTTTTATCCTGCCTGTAGTAGTTGAATTCAACCTGTTGCTCTACCGTAGTCGGTGTGAACTTGCCGTCCTTATGCACTGCAACCTCTGAAGCCTGCAGCTGCAGGTAGGTGCCACGCCAGCGAGTAATGTGATTCCAGACCGCCTGGATACCCGCCTGATTTTTATTATCACTCAGGATGGGGAAAGGAATACCAGCGTACGAATAAAGAAGCGAATCACCACCGTCTGCTAATTCGGCGCGTAACGCATTCTTATAGGTGTTTTCATACACCCACTCAGGTGCCGCTGCGGTACGACGAGTTTGATATACAGGCATTTTGAAGGTGTCAGGGTAGGTCCTGAACATCTCTTTCTGACCTTCTGTCAAATTATTACTGTACTGATTCATATTCTGAGCAGTCACAGTAAACAGAGGCTGATCGTCCGGAAACGGATCAGGGTGATGTTGCCCCGGCTCTTTGTACTCAACCGGCGGCAGAGTCAGTCCACCCCGCCATGGGGGAATATCACGGCCATTGCCCTCGCGCTGCCCACCCATAGGTGTAAGGACAGACTTAAGCTGTTCGGCTTCAGAAACTGAGACAGAGGCATAGGCCTGAGACACAAACATACCACCCGCCACGCATAGCGTGGCAAGCAATGAGGAACCGCGTTTTACACGGATGACACCTGAAAGATCCATCAGATCAGTTTTCCTTAAACCAAACTCTTGCTAACAACTTCATACACGTCTTTCGAAAGACTGCCGCTATCCATGATTCGTTGCAACTCAGCTTTCATCAAGTGTGACTGACTTGGCACTAAACGCTTCCAGCGGGTCAGTGGCGTCAGGAGTCGTGAAGCAATCTGAGGGTTGCTGGCATTCAATCGGATAACCGCATCCGCCAGCAGGCGGTAGCCGCGTCCGTTTTCACTATGAAAATGACACAGTGCCTGATTCGCAAACGCACCAATGACTGAGCGCACCTTGTTGGGGTTACGCCAATCGAATGCTTCGTGTTCAAGCATTTTTTCAATGTGATCCGGCGAGCCCAGTCGTGAAGAGCCACATTGGACTGTCAGCCACTGATTCACAACCAGTGAATCGTGTTTCCACTGCTCGTAAAACGCATTCAGTGCTTCCTGCGCTTCAGCTTGATCAGCGCACGTTACGAGAACACGCAGTGCCGCCATCTGATCGGTCATGTTGTCTGCACTTTTAAACTGCGCCTTAGCCGCTTCGATACCATCCGAAGATGCGCGAGCCCAGTACGAAAGCGCCAGGTTTTTCAGCGAGCGACGGGCCATATCAGCCGGTGCAGGCTGGTATTCGGCCGGGACATTCAAGCGTTCGTAGCAAGCTTTAAAGTCTTCGATTAACGCTTCAGCCACCTCAGACAGAACCTGCTCACGACCATTGTGAATAGCGACAGGATCATAAGACTTCCGCGTTTCTGCGATGTACGCCTCGGATGGCAATGCCAGCAGATAAGCGACCATCGCCGGGTCCAGGCTCTCGTCACTGATTACACTGTGCAGTGCAGCGATGTCTTCTTTGACGAGTTTAAAACGCCCTTTCTCGGCCAGCTCAATCCAGTGCAGCATCAGTTGCTGTCCGGCATCCCAGCGATTAAAACCATCGCTGTCGTGCTGTAACATAAAGCGCAAAGCAGACTGGCTGTGCTGATAATTAATACGCACGGGGGCGGAGAAATCCCGGAACAGTGACACAACAGGCTCTTCGATCACACCGCCAAAGCTGAAAGTTTGCTCGGCTTCACGGAAATGCAGTACCTGGCTTTCTTCCGTCCAGAAATCAGGCTGATCGGGGCGCACTTCTATATCTTCACCACTGTGCGCAATGAAGCCCAGCTGAACGGGGATCCACAGCGGTTTCTTATTCGTTTGCCCTGGTGTGTCAGGGGTACTCTGGCGCAGGTTAATAGTCAGGCGTTCTGCCGCATGATCGTATTGGGTAAGTACTTCGACCACTGGCGTGCCCGACTGTTTGTACCACAGACGAAACTGGCTGAGATCAACGCCATTGGCGTCTTCCATCGCCTGAACAAAATCGTTGATGGTGACAGCCTGACCATCGTGGCGTTCAAAGTAGAGATCAGACCCTTTACGGAATCCTTCGGCACCCAGAATTTTGTGCAACATACGAACGATCTCAGCGCCTTTTTCATAGATGGTCACTGTATAGAAGTTCGAAATCTCTATGTAGGAATCCGGCTGTACCGGATGTGCCATAGGTCCACCGTCTTCCGCGAACTGAACGGTGCGCAGCATACTCGCATCTTCAATGCGTTTAACGGTCGATGAATTCATATCCGCAGAGAAACAGGCATCACGGAAAACAGTAAAACCTTCTTTGAGGCTTAACTGAAACCAGTCGCGACAGGTAACGCGATTACCCGACCAGTTGTGAAAATATTCGTGAGCCACAATGGCTTCAATACGTTGATAAGCTGCATCGGTCGCGGTAGCGGGGTTAGCAAGAACACAGGACGAGTTAAAAATATTCAGACCTTTGTTTTCCATGGCCCCCATGTTGAAGTCATCAACGGCGACGATCATGAAAATATCCAGATCGTATTCGCGGCCATAGACTTCTTCGTCCCATCGCATCGAGCGCTTCAGAGCGTCCAGTGCGTACTCTGTTTTGTCAACGTTCTGAGGTTCAACAAAAATCCGCAGCAGCACTTCACGACCGGAGCAGGTAGTGAAGTGATCATCACGAACCTGAAGATCCCCTGCCACCAGCGCAAACAGGTAGGCCGGCTTCTTATGCGGATCGTGCCAGACGACGTGCTTTTTGCCATCTTCAGTTTTTTCACTCACCGGGTTGCCGTTCGACAGCAACACCGGGAACTGTTCAGCATCGGCGATTATTTCAGTTGTAAACACTGACATAACATCCGGGCGGTCCGGGTAGTAAGTAATACGACGGAAGCCTTCGGCCTCGCACTGTGTACAATACATACCGCCTGAACGATACAGCCCTTCCAGTGCTGTATTTTTTTCTGGATATATCTGAGTGGATATTTCCAAGGTGTGTGATGCGCCTAAGCCACTAAGGGTCAGAGTTTCGTCACCCAGCACATAGTCATCGGTTGTCAGTTCGTTTCCGTCAAGACGGATACTGAGAAGTTCGAGGTCCTGCCCGTTGAGAACAAGTTCATTACCGTCCCCGACCTGCTTAAGTGTCAGAACGGAATGCACCTGGGTATAGCCATCGTTTAATTCGAATTTAAGATGGGTATCCGTCACTTCATAGGCGGGTGCTTGGTAGTCCGCTAACTGAATCGCCTTCGGTTGAGCGTCACGCATGTTAAGACTCCCTGTTCACTGTCACTCTGACGTTGTATGAGGTAAATTTCCGCAAATTGATGACTCCAGTATCGAGAATCAGGTACTGACCCTTCATGCCCATCAGGCGCCCCGATACTTCTGCGGTTTTATCGAAATTATGACTACTTACTTTGGTCGGGTATTCAATTACTGGGTAATTAAAGTGCCGGACGCTCTCGTTCGTCAACCATGTAATTGAGCCAGGACCTTGTTCCAGCTCAAGCTGATTGAGTTCTTCAGCAAAATGCTCTTTGAGGCGGTCTCTTTCTGAGACCAGATCCAGTTCTGGCGAATCGCCTTTCAGCATTGCCCGCCAGTTCGTTTTATCGGCGATATCGCGGCGGATAATATCTTCGACCAACCCAGCCAGTCGTCGTGTTGCAACTCTCGCAATTGGTAAGGCTTGCGCGGCGCCCTGGTCCAGCCAACGGGAAGGCATATTCTTCATCCGCGTAATGCCGACCTTGATGCCCGACGAATTGGCCAGGTAAACGATATGGTCGTTAAAACAAACGCGCTCGCCCCACGCTGCATCCCGGCAGGTGCCAAGGTGAAAGTGGCACTTTTCAGGGCTCATGATGCAGGAATCGCATTCCGGCAGTTTAGTAAAACAGGGGTAACAATATCCCTGGCTGAAACTTTTATTGGTTGGCCGGTTACAGGCACGACAATGGATGTCGCCCTCCCACAAGAGGGACAGGCTTTTTCCGAGAAAATCGTTGATCGGGTACTCTTCATTGTTGAGCACAAGCGAGTATGCCACCGTTGCCGCCGGGTGAATGCGCATCTTATCCAGATGGCCGGAAAATTCTGACTTACTCATTGGATATTCAGCGGTTGAGTGTCGTCGTCTTTGTCAGATTTGCACCCCTGATCGAGATATCCTACTCGTTGATCGGCAGGCACATCGTGGGTGTTTTCGTAATAGATGATAGCTTCCATGCATAATTCCCGCTGCCCATCCTCAAGCTTGCGGCCATTTGGCCAACGCCCGGTTGCAACAGCATTTTTCAGGTTTTCGTACACTTCGGGTGTGAGTGAACGGATCAGGTCTTCAAGATTCATTATTTCTCCGATTAGGATTTGGCCAGATCACGGCCAGCAGGAAGCCACACAATAAACCGCCCAGATGCCCGCCATGAGCAGACCCCGACAGGCCCGGCACCACGGTGTCTCCGAACAGCATAATCACCATAAAGAAAATCATTACCCCCAACAAGGCCGGAGGAATGCCGTAATTTATTCTGTAACGGTACTGACGAAGCCCGGTCCAGGCCGCTAACCCATAAACAACGCCCGAGATACCACCGAACGCTGGGCCAGCTAGCCACCATTGCAACAGATTTCCGCTAATGCCGCACAGTATGAGCAATGCCAGAATTCCGAAACGCTCGCCCTGACGTTCCATGGCTCCGGCCAATACCCAGATCCACAAGGTATTGAACAGCAGATGCATCACACTGAAATGCAGCAGCGTTGGTCGCCACATTTCCCAGAACGACATGTTCAGATAGGTAGAAAGCTGATTGCGGGCGTCGGGCCATAAAGACTGGCTATTCTCCAGCCATGCGTGCCAGTCATTCGAAAAATGCTGCCAACCAAACACGCAAGCCACCAGCACTATAAGAGCAACCGTTAACGGCACGGCAGTGAGCCGTTGGATGATTGAAGGGCCAGAACTCCCGACAGGCACTGGCTCCGCTAATGAGCCTTCTCTCCAGTCATCCAGCAGCTCTTTGATACGCTCGATATCGTCGGGGTCGGCAATCAATAACACCTGCTGATTACCTTCCTCGACAACGCGATGCACTATTTTCTCTGACCACAAATGCCGTGTCAGAGGCGACAGGTCAGTCTCCAGTGGAGCACTTAATACGGCCAGCGGTTGCATCAGCGCTCTTTCTTTTCAACACGGACCCAGGCAAATTTGCCCTTCTGCAGATGACGCTCGGTATCCATCCGATACGCGACCAGACGACCGTACTTCACCGCACTGTAATCGAGGCAGGCGATGTTGGGTACGATGGGCTCGGGCAAGCCTGACATCCAGTAGTGCCCGATAAACAGAGGTTTTTCGTCAGGCCCGTAAAACAGCAACTGCTCCTTCTCATCTTCACTGAGTAACGCATGCTGCAGATCTTCAGGCAGAGGGTCGGGCTGAAAAATCACATCGTTATAGCGCTGCGGATCACCCGCCCAGAACTTGGTTCTGAAGAACTGTCTGACCATGCCGTCTTTTGCCGTCATTGAACGACCATCAGGCAATTTCAGCGAGGTGCCACGCAGCATCCGGTCCAGAAACTGGTACAGAAATGAATCCGTCTGCACAGACTCAGGCAGCATCTCTTTAGTAATCTGGTTGGAGCCGTAGCGGCGCAGATACTCGTCGATCATCTGATGATCCCAGCAAGCATGGACCACCCGGAAGTGTTCGTACTCACGGAACAGAGGGATGGTCAGAAACCAATCGAGCATTTCATTGAATTCCTGCGGGTAATTCGCAAACTGCTCCAGCGTCTGTTCAACAATGAAATTGTTACGCGGTGTGTGCGGACGCAGAAACGGCTGGCGCATGCCCGCCGGCGCTTCACTCAGATAGGTAACGACGTTGTACTCGTGGTTACCCATAACAATATCGGCGTGCCCGGCTTCCACCATGTCTCGCACGATATGACACGCAAGCCGTATATTTGGCCCGCGGTCCACGATGTCTCCCAGGAAGACAACTTTGCGCTTGGGGTGCTGGTACACCCCGTTTCGCTTGCTATAACCCATCTGTTCGAGCAGGTCGATCAGCGTCAGGCCACAGCCGTGAATGTCGCCTATCAGGTCATATCCCTGATGCATATTCAGTCTCCGAGGTTACTGCTCCAGCCCAACTTAGTACGACAGATCTCGTAAAAGTTATGACCTTTCGGATGGATCAGCTTCAACTTGTGCGCCTTTTTACGAATGGTAATGCTGTCACCCGGTGCACAAGGAATGTGTGTCTGGCCATCGCAACTGATCGTTGGGTACAGCCCCTGGCTTGCATCCACAACAATTTTCACTTCTGCCTTACCGTCGACCACGATAGGTCTGCTCGACAGTGTGTGCGGGAACATCGGCACGAGAACCAGGGCATCAAGGCGCGGATGCATGATGGGGCCGCCTCCAGACAAAGCATAGGCGGTAGATCCGGTCGGCGTTGAAACAATCAGGCCGTCAGAACGCAGGTGGTAAACAAATTGTCCTTCGATGTAGAGATCAAAAGCAATCATCCGGGCGGACTTACCCGGGTGCAGAACCACGTCATTAAGACCTGTCGCAGAGCCAATCGGGTTCCCATCCCGCTTGATTTCAGCATCAAGAAGAAAGCGTCGTTCTTCTATATATTCACCATCAAGAACTGCCTGAACCGCTTCACACATTTCATCGTCCGGGCTGATATCAGTCAGAAACCCGAGGCGACCACGGTTAATCCCAAGAACAGGTGTATTAAATTTAGCAAGTGCCCGTGCAGCACCGAGAAGGCTGCCATCACCGCCCACTACGATCACCAGATCACAGATCTCGCCCAGCATATTCACGTTACTGACCTGCATTCCGTGACCAGGCATCACCTCCGCGATACGGTCGTCCAGAATGGTGTGATACCCCTCGTCGAGCAGATAACGCGACAAACGACGGATAGTATCTATCACTTTATTACTGTTCAGTCGGCCGATCAGACCGATATTGCGGAACTCTTCCATCAGAAAACTGGTAACCTCAACAAATCACGGGCTGCAGTCACCATCCTGCTGCAGCGTCTTTTTATATACTATACCGCAGAACACCAGGCTTGACCCCATGGCGACCACCCCGGAAGCATTCTTCGACATTCAGGATAAAAACAAACGCGATCTGCTCTGGAGCATCTTTGGTCCGTCTCTCCTGAGCAGCAGCGTAACACCGCCGCTAACCGAAATATTGCCAGAGCTGTGCGAAAGCCGTTTGAAAGGGACCACTCTGTCACCCGACTTTCAAAGCCCGCGCCTTGGTTTTCGTTTCGAGCAACTGTGGCAATCCGCACTGAACAGTTGCGAGATTCCGTTCATCGCTAACCAGCAGATTACCGACGAAGGCAGAACCCTCGGCGAACTGGATCTGCTGATTCCGCGCGGACAAAGCACCCTGCACATTGAGCTTGCACTCAAATTCTACCTTGGCGTCGAGGATGACTGGGTCGGCCCGAATCGCCGGGATCTTCTCAGCCGTAAAATACAGCACACCTTCGATCACCAGTTACCACTGGCTCAGAACCCAGTCGCTCTGAGTGAAATCAAGCAGCTTGCCCCTGCCCCCGTGCAATCTTTCGCCATTATGCGTGGCTGCCTGTTTGCGCCAGCGCATGATGTATCGGCAGCACCTTTGCCCGTCGAAATCAGCCCAGACCACTGGTCGGGCTACTGGTGCCCGATTGAGCAGGCTCACTACTTACCCGAAGGACACTGGTACGTTTTATCAAAACAGGATTGGCTAAGCCCGGTATTCTCTTCGTTTGCGATCACGCGGGATGAGCTTCTGAAATACCTCACCTGTGCTTATCAATATCTGAGCATCCCTCTTGCGATTGCCCGGATGGAGAAGCTCCAGAACGGTTGGGGAGAAACTGAACGTTGGATGATGGTCGCGCCTGACTGGCACAGTTAACCCCCAAACGATACATCTATAACGTTGAGTACCTAAGACCCGATACACCGCGGCGACCTTGCAGTCCGCCACTATGAACCAGCAGGCTGCGTCTTGGCTCAGTATCCTGTGCCATGAGCCAGGCCGCGAGCAGACGTACGGTATAGACAGGGTCAAGCATCAGGCCCGCCCGGTCTGCATCGGCAATCAGTTCCCTGAGCGCCGGAGATAATTTACCGAATCGCAGGTTTTCTGGCTGGTGCGCAAAACGTATCTCAGGCAGGTAGGAGGCCGCCTTTAACTGTGCCTCAAGCGCTCCCTGATCCTGGACGGCATTGACGACCACTAAGGTCTGATCAGATCTCAACTGCTCAGCAATTCCCTGCGCCGTCGTCCCTGTGCCCGCCGCAACCCAGACTTCGTCGTAGGGCTCGAACAGCGACGCAAGCAGGCCGAATCCCTCCCAGCCTTCTGGACCGTCGCCCCCCTCGGGAATCACCCAGGCATCTGACTCAACCGCCAGTTGAGTCCTCCACACTTTGTCGTAACGCATAGCGTATTGATCACGGCCGCAGAAGCGTATTCTCATGCCAGCATCGATGCAGTCCTGCAAGGTGGGCGTCAGAGGCTGTTCGGGGTAGCCCAACACCCAGGCCTCCACTGGGATGTTGAGCCGTTGTGCGGCAAATGCTAACGCATGCAGATGATTAGACCAGCGGCCGCCAAAGCTGATCAGGGATGACCTTCCCGATTCTTCCCACGCCTGGAGGTGTCCGAGCAGTTTAAAGACTTTATTACCGGACATCAGAGGATCAATCTGCTCAAGGTGCAGGCATTCAAAATCAAGGCCTCGAACGTTATGACGTGCAATCAGTCCAGAACCCATACTCAGGTCGGTAGTAGGCAGCAAGCGTTCGAGCAAATGAGTGAAATCAGACACAGCGGAAGAGCAGATAAATTTTGCAGAGAGTAGAGGTAACTAAGATGCCAGATGTAATCCTCGCTGTCATGCTACCTCGCACAGCGGAGGCTCAATCTCACTTCAGTAGCGTTTTTTGACTGCGCCAGGATCGCTGGACATGCCAAACTCATTCGTTTCTGAGGCCACTTCTTTCGATAGCGCTTTGGACAGATTGTCGTTCGGACCCTCGGGCTCGTCGAGGACCTCATTTTTCTCACCGCGATAGAGCGCAGCCGTTTTCTCGGCAATGGCCTTCACCCTCTGGTTTTTCTCCGGAAACTGAATATCAAATTCGATCAGGAGTTTACGCGCAGCTTTGTAATAGTTGGCCGCAGTCACTATATCACCACGCCCAGCAGCAACATCGCCCTGAGCGGTGTATGTATCTACCTCGCGCTCCAGCAGGGTCATCTTTAGGTAACGCCGATACTCGACCATGGCCGTCTCGGAAATCTGCTTCTTCTTTGCCATAAAGGCCAGCGCTTTGAGCACTGCCGAGAATTGCCGGCGGCCGTATTTCAGCTCGCGGTCGCTCTTCAGAACACGGCGACAAGGGCCATCAGCCTTAATTTTCTGTTCGTAAGGTTCCGCATCAAACTGCCCTGCACCAGCATCAGTCCCAGCCTGGCTTGCCGCCAGCGCGTACAGCTCTTTCACCCGTTCCAGCACGGCCGACTGAATGTCGCGGTGACTGTCGACCAGCATCAGGTACTCCAGCGCCTCGAGCAGGTCTCCGGCCTTCTGACGGATCAGTCGCGCCTGATTCTGCTTCGCCTGTTTCTTCTGCAGGTTGCGGTTATAAACAACGGCACCAAGCATGATTAACGTCAGCGGTACAGCGATCGCCAGAACCAGTCCGATTGCCGACATATTTTCCAACTCCGTATGTTTTGTGCTATTCCTGACAACAGGTGGCAAAGTTAAATAATGGGTGTTGATCTACCAAAGTTTAGCAAGTTTCTGACTGTCCGCTGATTTACTGCGCTGATCATGAGACTTGACCTCACCCCATGTTTTGGTTTTAAAGTGTCGCCTAATTGAGCCTGTCCGGCGTCTTCATCAAGCCGGTCAGTGGAATTTCAGGCGCTGGCATCCTCTGCCCGCGCCCTATTAAGGTATCTGAACGGACTATGGGCAAATCACTGGTGATTGTGGAGTCGCCTGCTAAGGCGAAGACGATCAATAAGTATCTCGGCAAAGATTTCATCGTAAAATCCAGTGTCGGCCACATCCGCGACCTGCCCACCTCGGGGGGAGCAACCAAGTCAGATCCGAAAGAACGTGCCCGTCAGGCAGCCCTGACGCGCAAGATGTCCCCGGATGAGAAAGCCGAGTACAAAAAGAAGAAGGCGCATGATCAGTTGATTAACCGGATGGGGATCGATCCGGATAACGACTGGAAAGCCAGCTACGAAGTGCTCCCAGGTAAAGAAAAAGTTGTCGAAGAACTGCAGCGTCTGGCAAAGAATGCCGACCAGATCTATCTCGCAACGGATTTGGACCGCGAAGGGGAAGCCATTGCGTGGCACCTGCGGGAAGTTATCGGCAGCGAATCAAAACCATACCGTCGTGTGGTGTTTAACGAAATCACCAAGAAGGCCATTCAGGCGGCGTTCGAGCAGCCCTCAGAGCTGAACATCAACCGTGTGAATGCACAGCAGGCGCGTCGTTTCCTCGACCGTGTTGTTGGCTTTATGGTTTCCCCTCTGCTGTGGGCAAAAGTCGCCCGCGGCCTGTCTGCGGGGCGTGTTCAGTCCGTTGCCGTTCGCCTGATCGTCGAACGCGAACGTGAAATTCGTGCCTTTATTCCAGAAGAGTACTGGGAAGCCTTTGCCAATCTGAAATCAGACAGTGGTGATGACCTGCGGGCGCAGGTGGTAAAAGCCGCCGGCAAAGAATTCCGCCCGAACAACGAGGCTGATACAACGTCAGCACTGGATATCATCCGCAAAGGGCCGTTCAAGGTCACCAAGCGCGAAGACAAGCCAACCAGTTCCCGCCCTGCGGCACCTTTTATTACATCGACGCTGCAGCAGGCCGCGAGTACCCGCCTGGGCTATAGCGTTAAGAAAACAATGACACTGGCTCAGCGTCTGTATGAAGCCGGTTACATCACCTACATGCGTACGGACTCAACGAACCTCAGTCAGGATGCCGTGGCCAGCGTTCGCGATTACATCAACGACAAACTGGGCGCGGAGTACCTGCCGGATAATCCTCGCCAGTACAGCAGCAAGGAAGGCGCACAGGAAGCGCACGAAGCAATCCGTCCTTCTGATGTCCGCCTGCGTTCCGGAGACCTGTCGTCCATGGAGCCGGACGCCGAGCGCCTGTACGACCTGATCTGGCGCCGCTTTGTTGCCTGTCAGACCAACGATGCCAAATTCACCAGTACTACCGTAACGGTTCACTCTGGTGACTATGAGCTTCGCACGAAAGGACGCGTCATCCGCTTTGACGGTCACCTTAAAGTACTGCCACCTGCTGGCAGCAAGGGCGACGATGATGTTCTGCTCCCTGACGTTCAGGAAGGTGATGTACTCACTCTTGAAGAGCTCGAACCGAAGCAGCACTTCACGAAGCCGGCTCCGCGTTTCTCTGAAGCTGCATTGGTTAAAGAACTCGAGAAGCGTGGCATTGGCCGCCCTTCTACCTATGCTTCGATTATTTCGACCATTCAGGATCGTGGTTATGTCAGTCTGAAAGGCCGACGCTTCTATGCTGAAAAGATGGGCGATATTGTCACCAGTCGTCTGACAGAAAACTTCACCGACCTGATGGACTACAGCTTTACCGCCACAATGGAAGAAAAGCTGGATGAAATCGCCGACGGTGATGCTAACTGGAAGGCGGTACTGAACAACTTCTACAACGACTTCACCGATAAGCTGGAAGAAGCTGGCAGTGAAAATGGCATGCGTCCGAACGATCCTGTCGACACGGACATTGAGTGTCCTACCTGTAGTCGCCATATGCAGATTCGTAATGGTTCTACCGGTGTATTCCTCGGCTGCTCAGGTTACAGCCTGCCACCGAAGGAACGCTGCACCCAGACACTGAACCTGATTCCCGGTGATGAAGTCATCAGCGCTGACGAAGATGACGAGGCAGAAAGCCGCCGCCTGATGGATAAGCGTCGTTGTAAGATCTGTGATGCCGCCATGGAAAGTTACCTGCTGGATGAAAAACGCAAAGTACACATCTGCGGCAATAACCCGGACTGCGAAGGCTTCGAAGTTGAGGAAGGTCAGTTCCGCATCAAAGGTTACGACGGTCCAACGCTCGAGTGCGACAAGTGCGGTTCTGAAATGCAGCTCAAGTCTGGCCGCTTTGGTAAGTACTTTGGCTGCACTAATGACGAGTGTAAGAACACGCGTAAACTGCTGAAAAACGGTGAAGCTGCGCCGCCTAAGATGGACCCGGTCCCGATGCCGGAGCTGCAATGCGAAAAAGTGGAAGATACCTACGTACTACGTGACGGTGCCAGCGGTCTTTTCCTCGCAGCCAGCCAGTTCCCACGCAAACGTGAAACCCGTGCACCACTGGTATCAGAGATCATTCCTCACAAGGATGAGATCGATCCTAAGTACCACTTCCTGATGAGTGCGCCGGAAAAAGACAGCGACGGCAACCCGACCATCATCCGTTATAGCCGTAAGTCCAAAGAACAATACGTGATGACGGAAAGCGAAGGAAAAGCGACCGGCTGGAGCGCAACCTGGGACGGCAAACAGTGGAACATCACTGAAAAGAAAAAGGCGGCCCCGAAAAAAGCAGCCGCCAAGAAGACCACAGCTAAAAAAACAACGGCTAAGAAAACAGCCGCCAAGAAAGCTGCAGAGTAAGTCATAATCAGCAGCAATGGCCAAAGGCGCTACCGAGGCGCCTTAAGCCCCATAAAAAGGCCTTAAATGTGCCCTTTTTTTAATAATTTCTTCTTATATCTTTCACCGTTTTCTCACTGGTAGTCTGAAAGTCTCTGAGTTCAGAGAACTACTTACCTGTTCGCAGGTTTCGGATATCACAAAAGGAAACTTAAAAAATGAAAGGATTTATTGCTCTCTTCGCTCTTGCCATCTCCCTGACCTTCTCTTCAGTTCATGCTGAAGAGCCAAACGGCCCGGTCAATATCAACACGGCTTCCGCTGAAGAGCTCAGCGAATTAAAAGGTGTTGGCAAAACAAAAGCAGAAGCCATCGTTGCTCACCGCAACGAACATGGCGAGTTCAGCAAGGTCGAAGACCTGACACAAGTCAAAGGGATTGGCGAATCGATTCTGAAATCTAACCGCCCATTGCTGAGCCTCGAGTAAAACCTGAAAAATCAGGCAACAAAAAGGAGGCTATAGCCTCCTTTTTATTTTCATTTATATTTTTAACTCAAGCTCTCTGTAGCTTATTCAACGAAAGTGCAACGACCCCACTCGCAACGCACAATACTCAGAGGCTGATCATCACACTCAACGTTATAGATTTCGTAAGGCCACTCTCCTTTAATCAGGCTCACACCTGAGCGGTCGCAACTTTGCTGGTCAGACAGCTTTTCAACAACGTAGAGCGAACGTCCGTAACGCTTACCAGTTGCTGTTTCAACTATGCCTTTGCGCTCACGGTAAGTACCCTGCTCACTCGCAGCGGTAGCCTCCAGACTGGCTAGAGCCTGCTGAATATCCTCTGAGCCTTTAATATCCCACTTGCCTGCCTGATATTCTCCAAGGATCTTCACACACAGAGCTTCTTTATCGGAAGCGCCGTCGAGCTTGTTACGAACCGTCTGCACGGCGCGTTCCTGTACTTCCCAGGTGAGCCCCATGGCGACCCGGGCTCCCGTATCCAGACGGGTATCAGTCACGGTAATCAGGTTGTAAGCGAGACCGAAGTCCGCAGCCTCGACAGCATCACCGTTGCGTTGCCACCAGTCTGCTCGTGCAGTTTCCGCGGCGTAATTAGCGCGACCACTAACCGCAGCGCATTCATAACGCCAGGTATTCATCATGGTATCGGCCTGAAGCGCGTAAAAAATAGCGTCCCCTTTGGGAGAGAATTGGTTACTTGCGCAACCCGTCAAAAAGGCCGCTGCCGCAAAAACAGAAAACAATGCTCTGGTCATTTTGATTCCTTATCTGAAGCGCTGAACAAAGCGCGGACCTCAAGTGCCGTAAACGGCCAGTTAAGTTCTTCGCCCGTTATTTCGTTACGAAGGACCGGTATCCGCAGACCGTAAAGATCTACGCCACCTTCAATATCGGTAATATCTTCAATGTATACGGTCACCGCAAGGCCCTCTGCGCCCTCAGTCACAATTGCAGCAGCCTGATCACACAGGTGGCACTCGGAAGTACCAAGAAGAACGTAGCTCAAGGTTGGTTTACCGAAATAAAAACAGGTAGGAAAGTATACCGCCGCCAGACGTGTAATCCTATCTGGCGACATGTTGGCCGGTTTCTATCCGGCTAGAAGAGAATCAACGATTAAGCAGCTTACTCAGACCATCGTTAAATTGGCGCAATGCGTCCAGCCGAGATTCGTCCGGAGCCAGCGCCTCGAGCATTTTCTGCAAGGTATCTTTTGGCTCAGCAAGCGGTCTCGCGCGATCCAGGGCTTCGGTATAGCTCTTGACGTAGTCGGTAATCATGTTCTGCTGCGACTCAAGGCGCTGCGTTGGTAACGACGGACCAGATTCCCCGTAGGCACGAGAAACGCTCGAGAAGCTTCGCTGGCGCAGCTCCAGGCTCATAGAAGCCAGTTCATTGCCATCAAAGCCTAGCTGCATGGCCTCTTCGAGTGCCGCACCTAGGTCGCCACCGTAAAAAGTCTCGCTCAGTTTACCCACATCGTCGAACAGGGTTTGCAGGGCATTAAGCTCTCCTTCATCCAGATTGCCATCAATCTGCATATCAAACCGGCTGGAAAATGCACTCGCGGTAAGGCTCATTCCCGGCGTAGTCAGGCTGATGCCACCCTCTTTCTGACGAAAATTCACCGTCACCTTGTCACCGTCGCGGGTCACGACCTCAAGCGACAGGCTCTGTGATGATCTGGTGCCAGCAAGAGTAAAACCTGTGGGGGTTGCGCTTTGCGGAGCGTCATCACGCTCAGGGACTTTGGGTGTCAGTAAATCTGGTTTCTCTCCGGCCTCAATCTGCTTCAGCCCTTCGGCAATGAGCGCTTCGCCCTTATCGATATCGGCTGCCAGAGACTCATCAAGGCGACCTAAGTCTTCAAGAATTGCACGCGCTTCACCATAACCTTTAGCGATCCCCTCTCGGGCCGCCTCCAGACGTTCAGCAATGCGTTCCTCGGAGGCTCCTTCTGCGCGAAGGCCTTCCACACTCTGATAGACATGGCGAAGTATATTGGTCGCTGTGACTTCCGGACTTTGCGTAGAAACAGGTTGGACTGACTTGGTATCCGCCACCTCAGCAGGTTTATTGGCCTGAGCCGAACGATTTGCTGCACCTTGCGACTGAGTGGACTCCTGTGGAGACCGCTGGAGATTACCCAGGCTCTTGCCGAAGTTCTGAAAACCCGCACTGGAGAATGATGAAAAAGACGGAATGTTCATAGCAAGCTCCGCTGTAACCGATGAGTGTGACTTCTATATCGGTCAAGGAGCTGCTTTCTTGAGTAGAAACCGCCTGTTCAGCGAATATTTACATTAAGTTGGCGTGTGCTGTCCCGGATGGCGCAGATCAATCAGCTACGACGGCTGTTGCGATACTCAACCGGCGTCTGATTTGTCCAGCGCTTGAAGGCCCGATAGAAGGTACTGGGTTCAGAAAAGCCGGTGAGGTAGACGATCTCATCAATGCTTTCATCGGTACCCGACAACAGGCGCTTGGCCAGGTTGCACCGGTAGTCCGCGAGCAATTGATTAAAGTTGGTCCCTGCCTCAGTCAGACGCGTTCTTAATGTGCGCGGCTTCATGTCCAGACGCCCCGCCACATCATCAAGGTTAACCTGACCTGTCTCAAGAACTTCACCAAAAACCTTGTACACGCGCGAGACGACGTCCTGACGCTCCAGCTTGGCAACGTGCTCACTGGCTAGTTTTTCATGCAGTTGCAGTAACTCAGGTTCGGCATGCAGTGACGGCAGATCCAACAGGCTATCATCAAACCGGATACGGTTCTCGCTGCACCCGAAACGCACATCGCAATCAAAAATACGGCGGTGTTCTTCGCAATTCTCTGGCGCAGGGTGCGTAAATTCAATTGCTGCCGGGCGGAATTGCTCGTCGGTCACATACTCAAAGAAGCGCACCAGCCCAAGAACCATGCATTCATTCAGGTGACGCAGGCCGGTCACTTTGTCACTCGCTGATTCGACTTTTACAGATGCCTGATGGCTATCGATCTCAATACTCGCCTGAGAAGCATCGCTCAACAGACGCTGATAACTCAACGCCCGTTTCAACCCTTCTCCGAAAGTTGGACTCGACAAAAAGAGGTACTGCAACACCTGTCCTTTGTAGACAGGCATGTTTTCGCCGAGGTGAATACCAATGTCCGGGTCACCGGATACGTCCTCCATCACGCTCCAGAAAATAATCTGGGCGTCATGCGGGGTACGCAGATTGCGGTCCTGCAGTACCTCGGGTGTGACACCCAGGCGCTGCCAGACGTCATCAGCATTGATCCCCATCTTCAGCATCGCATGATGCGCCAGTTGGATCATAATGCCGGAGTCGCGCAATTCAGCCATTCCACCAGACATAAGTGTTTGATATTCCAAAAAGAAGAGAGTGCGATTTTGCCAGATACTCGGCCGTCTGCAAGCCTTATTGACCGATCTGACGCAGAACCCGCGTGATTGCGCCAATGGTGAGCTGCTCTGGCCGGCCTACTATCTGGCTTGATATGTGTCAGAAAAGAGTTTTTTCAGGACTTTATTTATGTATCACGCTACCCGTATTGAATTAAAAAAGCTTCCGAGCGTCGCAAATCACACTGTGCGCTCTGCGTTTTCGCGCAACACAAACATCCGCAACCCTGAGTTGCCAAACATGGATGCGGTCATTTACGGCCACGTTCCGAGCAAAAAGAATGTCAAAGACTACGCCAGCATCTGCGGCTTTGACACCAAAAGCGAATTTTTGCCAATCACTTACCCACATGTTGCTGCTTTCAAGCTACACATGGAGCTGATGCTGCACCGTACCTTCCCTCTGGGCATCATGGGTATGGTTCACGTAGCCAATAAGATTACTCAGCACCGCGGTATCAAATTGGGCGAAGCTCTGGACGTTCGTGCGTTCTTTGCCGGCTCCAACCGCACGCACAAGGGTCTGGAAGTCAGCCTTCGTACCGAAATCCGCATCGGCATGGAGCTTGTTTGGGAAGGCCTGAGCACTTATCTGGCGCTGCTGCCAAGCAAAGGTATCGAGAAGAAAGAAGCAGAGCAGTTGCTTCCTGAGAACCCTGAATACAGTGAAAGTGAAACCTGGACGCTGCCATCAAACCTCGGTCTGAAGTACGGCCCGGTTGCCGGTGATCCAAACCCAATTCACTGGGGCGTAATCGCTGCCAAGGCATTCGGCTTCAAACGCCACCTCGCACACGGTATGTGGACCAAAGGACGCGCCGCTGCAAGTGTTCACAAAATGCTGGGGTCCGATGCCGCAGAAATCTACGTTGAATTTAAACGTCCAATTTTCTTGCCGGCAAAAGTAGAGCTGCACTCAGGTAAAAAAGGTCAGGAAATTGATTTTGAAGTGGCAGCGACCCGTAACGACGACGTTCACCTTGCAGGCTACATTAAAGCCCTGTAAACCGAACTTAAGTGCCCGGTCTTGGCCGGGCGCTTAGCTGTCCTCTGCCGCTCAGGCTTCCTCTTCAGCGCTCTCTGCGTTTCCACAAGACAACCACCGCATGGCATCACCAATATTGCCGAAAAGCCTGACGGGATAAGAAGGCGCGTGATAGGAAAGAAACATCGATGTCAGATGTTGCAACATAAAAGAATCACCGATCACTGCGACAGCCTGCGTCGAGGCTTGCACCAGTGGGTTCGAGGCGTATATCTGAACTTCGAAATCAACAGTCAGAACATCCGAAGCGATGATGGCGACAGACTTAGGTGACTTACCTACTCTATGTACACGCTGCTTATAAAGAGTGCGCATTAACTCGAGACTTAAGTGGCTGATCCCGCTCAGGTCATGTACCACAATATCATTTTCAACTCTTATTTCCGGCGCGGCCCCTGCGCCAGTGTCTCGAATTGTCATATTTTAATCAGTTATAAAAAAATGAATGACCTCAACCTATCGTGAAATAGCGAAAATGAAAACCATCCGGATGCACTTTCTCATTATTAAATACCAACTTCGGAAGACAATCTTCAAAACAGGTTAAATAATGCGCTCTGGGGACTGTAAGTTAATCACATCATTGTTATTATGCGGTGTACTGCCGACTGCTGAAACCTGAACAAGTTTTAGTGAGAAGATGGCCCAACAATAACAAGAATGGATATACATCATGCGTATCTCTGCCACACTGACAGCGCTCACTCTGGCATTATCTGGTGTTACAGCCAGTGCTGCTGAACCAGAAAGCTTTGGGGGATTTCTGGGGATGACTGGATCTTACATCCAGACCAGTGACATCGACGAAACAGATTTCGCAGCTAAAATCGTTTTCGGTCCAAACATTACAGAGAATCTGTCTCTGGAGTTCGGCCTGATGGACTTTGGTGAAATGTCATATAAAGACCCTTCACCAATTCTCGTTGAAGATGATCCGACAATCGCCCCACTGCTGAGCGGCGCCAGTCAGGGAGATACCGACCGCAACAGTAACGACAACGGCATTCCGGGTGAAACTATTTACACTGGCCCCGAAAGCTACCAGGCGCGCAGTATCCTGGTGAACCTGCGCTACAACTTTGAGTACACCCAAACACTGGACTTCTTTATCAAAGGCGGCGCCAGTGCATGGATGGCTGATGTCGAGAAAACCCGCATCACATACTATGGTGACGGCACGTATGGCCTTAAGCAAGATGCTGGTAAGAATGAAACATCCGGCGTAGAACTCATCACCGGTGCCGGCCTCCTGTGGAATCCCTGGGCGGGTCTGAATGTTCGCGCAGAGATTGAGTCCACCTCTCTCGACAGCTTTTATATTGAGCCTACCAGCTTCTTTCTATACAGCCTCGGTCTACAGTACGAATTCTGATCAATAGATTGGCGTAACTTGTCTACAAACAATTGATAACCCTTAGGGAACTAAGGGTTTCATTTGATGTCGTATAGGCCGGTTTGTACCTCGCTGCCTACAAAGTGCTACTCGAGGTAACAGGTGACAATTTTTGTCACCCGGTATACCATGCAACGGTTGTCTGCTGTGGGACCAGGAAAGTCCGGCAAAGCAGACGTTGAATAACAACAATCCCAATAATAGTTACCAGCGTATGAACATGGATAAAGGTTACGTCTCAGCAGCGTTAATCCGCCCGGTGATCGAGAACTCAGGTATCCGGTCGATTGATCAGCTGGCCGAGCAGGATGCTGATATACAGCGCGTCGTTAAACAGCTCAAAGATAATGATTGCCGGATTCCGGTTGAAGATGCAGACCATGTCATTGCAAAACTGATCCGTCAGTCAGGCAATGAAGCGCTGTGTGTTCACCCGCCGCACAAGTTTAATACTCAGAGCAGTTGTCAGTTACAGAATCTGTTTCTATGCAGCAATACTCTGCGCGAAGCACTCTACTATATGGAGAAGTTTGCTCCCCTGCTGAGCGATCTCCTCGAAATTAATGTGACGCGTACCCGCGAGGGCACCATCAAGGTGAAGCTGCCTGTCGGCGAATCTGCGTACATGTCTGATCAGCGCCACCGCTCTGAGCTGATGCTCAGTGTTCTGCTCAACTGGATGCGTCAACTGTGCGGTAATCGACTGAATTTGCTTGGCATTAACCTGCCCTATCCTGCAACCCAATATCAGCAGGCTCAGGCGCAGTTATGGAATGCGAAGCTGAATTACAACTCCGGAGAGTGCGCTATCCTGCTTTCTGCAGGGGCACTGGATGAGGGGCTACATAACACCAACCCGCACATCCTTAATATGATGAAACGGGAAGTCGAAGAGCAATACCGTAAACTGGCCCGGTCCGGCTCCCTGGCTGACCGCATTCGCAAAGCCCTGTTGCAAGAGAAGGTTCGTCTGAACGCCAACCAACAGGAAGTAGCGGGATACTTTCATATCAGCGCCCGGACTCTGAACCGACACCTGCACCGCGAGGATACCTCGCTGAAACAGATCGTTACTCAGGTTCGCCTGGAAATGGCGAAGAAGATGCTGACCGACTCGGAAGATCCAATTGAGCAGATTGCTCTCAATATCGGTCTCTCAGGACGCAGAACTCTGGACCGGATATTCATCAAAGAGATGAATATGTCACCGGCTCAATATCGACAGAGATTCCGCCAGAAAGTCGCACTCGTCCACTGATAAAGGGTTGGCGACGGTCCTTTATCAGTGAGTTGTACCGCCTGATCATTCGTCGCGATCAGGCGATTCCAGCCAGACGGATGCGCGTAAGAGCCAGCACTGACAGCACATCCGTGATACGACCATCCTGTGCCATCTGAAACGCCTCCTCAAACGGCAGGCGTCGCACCGTCAGCACTTCGGTTTCTTCCGTGTCACTCGGCCCTTCGGTGAGCCCCCGTGCGACAAACAGCAGACCTTCTTCATCTGTGATGCAGTTACTTAAGTGCACTCGCCCGATTGGCGTAAGTGACTCTGCAATGAGTCCACTTTCTTCACGAAGCTCTCTGAGTGCGCAATCCTCGGCGGACTCTCCCTTAGGAGCGCCGCCCATCGGGATCTCCCAATGATATTCCTGCAGAGGAAACCGGTATTGCCCCACCAGCCAGGTATCCCCGTTATCAGCGATGGGTACAACACCGACCGCTCTGTTTTTAAAACTGACGGTCCCATAGATGCCGGGGTTGCCTGCAGGATTGAGCACGTCATGATGCTCTACCTTAATCCAGGGATTTTCGTAAGCCGTAGTAACGGACTTAGTTTTCCAGGGATTTTCTTCGCTCATAGTATTTCCAACTCTGTGATACTGCAATCCAGACAAGGCCTGCAATTGCACCAAACATATGCGACCTTGCTTCGGTTCTTCCACCCACCATCTCTGAGTTTGCCATGTCATCGTAGAAGCCAGTCTGTTCCCAAATCACTTTGACAACAATAACCAGAACGACAATCAGGCGAACTTTCGGTGAATAATACGGCGATGGAGCAATCGCGACCAACATAGCACCGTGAAGAGCACCGGAGAGGCCAACGTAGTAGTAAAGGTCGTCAGCAAAGATAAATAAGCCGACACCAGTCACCAGACACAGCCAACCCCACGCGAGAAGCTGCAGACGCAGTGATGCCGAGGGTGAAGTGACATAAGCAGCGAGGGCGAGTGCCGCGAGATTGAGGAAGAGATGACCGGAAGAAAGATGCACAAAGTGAGCAGAAAGCAGTCGCCACCACTCTCCCGCTTCAATCGCTACACGGTCAAAACGCAGGTGCTCAGTGGCTGAGACACCAGCACCAAAGACAATAACGGATATAAGCCCGATGCCTATCCATACGGACCGGGCCAGATAGTTTCGCACGAAAAAGCCTCTGAAAAAGAGGCAGTGTATCACCGAACAGGTCGTCTTCTCAGCAGCCCGATACTAAGTACCAGACACAACAAGCCCATTGAGCCACCGCCACCAGATGACGAAGACGAGGAAGAACTGGCCGTCGCTGGAGCGCGCTCAATTGGCTGATCGCTGCTACTGACGAGCAGCTTCACGCTCAGGTCAAAGCTAGCGTCCGCGAAGGCATAATCCAGCCTTTCTTTGACTTTGGTTTTTCCACTGGGAGTCCCCTGAATATCAACCAGGAAGGGGGCATGTTGACCCGAAGGCTCACTAATGATCTGAAGGTAAATAGTATCGACCGGAATTTCAGGCGGAGAATCAAACAGCAGACGATTCCAGCCCTCCTGGACACTGCTCGTCTTCTCCACCAGACGTCCTTCACCCGAATACCGCGAAGCGCTGGTGTAGAGGCCGAATTCAACGGTACCAGAACCATGAGCGTAAAAGTCGATGCCATCAATACTCAGTACATCACTACTCACAGGCACAGTTACCAGCGCATAACCGTCACCACCATAGGCACCCCAGGTTGCGTTCGCCGGAAGTTCGTCATAGCCAATAGCAAAGCCTTTTGGCTTGATACTGGACTGCACGTTCAACTGAGCACGATCGCCTGAGGCGACGGATGTCAGGGTCACTTTACCGCCCGCCAGGGTGACTGACGAAGCGCTCTCAATCATAATACCGCTGCTGTCCGTCGATATATCAGAGCCACTATGGCTGGTTTCCGCGATCACCAACCTTTGCGAATGCCGCGTGGCCAGGCTGGACAGAGCTCCAAAGCCCCGCCAGTCATCAATCTCGGTAATCATCAAGCCCTCTGATGGCAGGCCACTATCAAAACCCTGACGAGTCCTGTTCTCAACCATCAGACGCTTACCATGGCGATAATCGTCCAGGTCGATACGTAACACCTCACCGCCGTCAGTCGCTGAATTCAGAAAGATACCCCCGGTATCCGAAACGCTGTCTGAAAAACCCAGAAATTCCCGCGACCAGCCAATCAGGTGCGCCGGTTTATCGCCCGCGTTACCACCACCGGAATTCCAGATACCAAAGCTCATCAAGCCCCAGCGACCGATCGACTCTCCGAGGCCGATGCTCTCGTATAGGTCAGGCAGATCAAACAGCAGGTGACCGAGTTCATGAGCCATCAGACCAATCGTCGCCATATGTTGCTCGTGCTGCTCGCCAAACATGGTGTATTCAGAAATCCAGACACCGCCGGTGTTTACTGCAGGAACCGAAGACTTGTGGGCCCAGACTCTAGGATGGGTTGTGGCCGAACTCGCGTACGCCTGCTCGAAACCGGCCGCAAGTACAATGACACCCAGCTCCGATGGATCCAGCCAGGAATCACCGTTACGATCATACGAGCTGAGATTAATTTTGCCGCCCAATGCCTGGACCGCCGACGTGACCAGATTACGGCTTTGTGTTCCGTAGGAAGAACCGAAGTCAGGGTGTGCGCTACTGAGTGTCATACGAACTATGCCATCGCCGCTGGTACCGTCTGACTCACTCGCAGGCACTATGCGGAACTGCTGCCCTGATCCTTCAAAGAAATACGATGAAACGCTGTCGCTGGAACCGAAAATTCGTGCCGATATCTCAGCATCACTGTATTCAAAACCCTGATCCGAAAAAGCCACACGAATAACAACCAGCGGCTGTTCGAAGGCACCTCCCTCGTAGCGGTATGGCGTTCGCACAGGAGGATTGGCTTGAGCGCTGACAGTACTGCTCACCTGGCGTGCTTCCTTCTCCTCAGGCTCCTGATAGGATGCTGACCGGCCGAATTCTTCCCCTGTATTTGTGGCGTAACGATTGTTCTGCAGGCGCGCAAGATAATAAATACCCTGCTGTTCGACAAGATAACGCCCGTCCTCAAGCATCATGTAAGGCGCGGAACGAGAGCCTAACAGCATAACCCTGTGGCTATCGCCGTTCAGCAAGTGCAGATCCGCCCACTCCAAAGCAGGCGGAGTCTGAGCATGCCCCAGCTGCCACCCAGTGAGGAACAGACTGAAGAAAATGATTCGAATCATTGAACAGGCCCGGTGAAAACGTCTTCGCTTTAACTCTAGACGTGTCAGGCCACTTTTTCAGGCGGGTGTAACAGTTTCACACAATTGCTGTACCAGACCACAACACTTAACAGATTGCGTTAACTGAACAATTGATCATTTACTTATAGAGGCGCCTTCGGGGACTGACATGTACCCAGTTTTCCCAGACGTTTTTCGAGGTAGTTAATAATGGCTTCAGGGCTGTATATCCAACGATCGCCACTTCGGGTACATATTCTCAGACAGGGAACCCGGCTCTCACCGCCGCCTTTCACCAATTCATTGCGATAGGCATCAGCGCGTTCGACTTCTTTGGTCACTGGATGCAGCCCGGCTCTCTCTAAATAGCGCTTAACCGATATCGACGATGGGCACTGCCTGGAATAGTAAAGGTGCATTCTGCGGGATTCGCGATTCAGCAAAGTCTGTTCTTCTGCAGGTCGCTCGATCGGCTTAACCGGAAGGAATCGGTCTACCAGACCGAGTGTTTTGCCTTTGATATGTCTCGTCAGATTCATAACTGCGTCATGGGACCTATGGTCTGATTCTGAAAAAACAGGGCTCTGCTGGCCAACCCTGTGCCGGTAAGCATTTTTGCTCACCAACTGCGGGCATTCTATTCATGGGCGTAAGGATTACTACCCCTTGAGGAAAATATTTATTCAATTTCGGTCAATTATGCGCCGAAGGTCGAATGATTAACTAAAACCACACCGAGCATCATGGCCAACATAGTGACCACAAGAAGCCAGCGCGACCGCTGGCAGAACTTGCATGGTTTCTTTTTCGCCATTACTCAATCACTTTGACACGGTCGAACGATGGCAGACTCGTCCAGGATTCCCAGTGCATCCAGACAGCCACCGCCTTACCCACAATGTTCTTCTCCGGTACGAAGCCCCACATACGGCTGTCTCCGCTGTTACCGCGATTATCGCCCATCATAAAGTAGTGGCCATCAGGAACCGTCCACTCACCTTCAGGGCCACCCCAGAGTGCAGCCTGCCCTGTCTCCCGATCACGCCCGGGCAGCCACTTAACCACAGGGGTCGCGTTGTCCATGGTCTCTTCACCGAGCACCATGGTCGGTGCGTAGGCAGGTTTGCCGCCTAATACTTCTGTCGGCACAGGTTCGCCATTCACCGTTAATCTCAGATCACGATACACAATGTGATCTCCCGGCAACCCAATCACACGCTTGATGAAGTAACGCGAGTCTTCCGGCGGAAAAAACACCATAACGTCACCACGCTGAGGTTGATCTACAGGAATAATAGTAGACCCGTTCCCCGGCACACGCAGGCCATAACTGAACTTGCTGACCAGAATAAAATCACCGACCTGAAGGCCCGGCTCCATCGAGCCCGAAGGTATCTGGAAGGGTTCAAACGCAAACGAACGCAAGACAAAGACCAACGCCAGAACCGGAAAGAACTGCCGGGACTGGTCAATCAGAAACGGTTCTTTCGTCGCTTCCAGGATATTCTCCTGAGACGCACCGCTTTGCTCCAGCGCATCAACACGCTGCTGTCGTTTATGACGAAGAAAGAGTCGATCAACCAATACGACAAGACCCGTCAGGCCCGTGGCCACCATGAGAATCAGGGGTAAATCAAGTTCCATAAAAGTGTCATATTCCTGCTGCAGGCTTACGCTAGACTAGAGGCCGGCCCATGCAACACTGCTGAGGATGCAGATTTGCAGGCGTGTCTGTCCGCTGTTAGGTATGGCATTCTAACTGGCGGTGTTATTGATAGCCACCCGAATAAGGCCTGAAACACACTCAGGTCAGGTAACGTTCTGATGACCCGAATACGTACCCGAGATGGTATAGAGCTGGCCTACGAATCCATGGGGCCAGAAGATGCGCCGCCCGTCATCCTGATTATGGGACTGGGAGCGCAGATGCACGTATGGCCAACCTCATTGTGTCAGCGTTTAGTCGATGCTGGCTTTCGCGTGATACGTTTCGACAACCGTGACACCGGGGCATCGACCTCCCTCGACGAGCACGGTAACCCGAGTCTTATCCGGGTGTGGCTGGGACGCCGTCTGAACCGTAAGCCACGCGTCCCTTATACCCTCAAGGATATGTCCCGCGATGTGGTAGCCCTGATGGATGAACTTGGACTGCCCAGCGCTCATCTCGTCGGCGCCTCGATGGGTGGTATGATTGCGCAGATTCTGGCGGCGAAGAAACGCAAACGGGTCCGAAGTCTGACGTCCATTATGTCGTCAGCGTCAGCGCCAAAAGTCCCCGTCAACCAACTACAGGTAATGCTTAAACTCGCCCGACGGCCCGTACAGCGCAACAGAGATGAGCACTTCCGTTACATCACCCGGATGAGCGAGGTAATAGGCAGTCCGGGTTACCCCATGTCCGAAGCAGAAATACAGCGCCTTGCAGAAACGAGCTGGGAGCGGACATCCAGCCCTCTTGGCTTTAAGCGCCAGCTCGTCGCTATCACTCACGCCGGTGACCGCCGGCGCCTGTTGCAGAAAATCAAGGCACGTACGCTGGTGATTCATGGTGCCGACGACCCACTGATTCCGGTCACCATGGGCATAGAGACGGCTTCGCTGATATCTAAAGCCAAGCTCCGTGTCATTACCGGCATGGGACACGACTTTCCCGAGGCTCTGGTCCCCAGGCTAAGTCGGTTGCTGATCAAACACTTAAACCGTGCAAACAGCGAATGGCAGCAGAAGCTGAAGAAGAAAAAGCGTGCTGAAATCCCGTCGAAGAAAGCAGCCAACGAAGACAGCGGTGACCCGATGGATTGGCTCGAGCCACTGGATAAGCCGGATCAGTCCGGCTGATATCCACTGAACTGACGCGCCATTTCGGCGGCGTAGTTGTCGGTCATGCCTGAGATGTAGTCGAGTGCCCGCATGTAGGCTTCATACAATGTCCAGTCGGCGCCTGGGGCTGACCGTCCCATCAGCTCAATGATGCGCCGGTTACGGAATGTCGCCTTGCCCGTCTGAACATTCTCACGCACAGCACCCAGAAAGTTTTCCAGCAGCACGGACAGAGTGGCATAAGAGCCGACTTCGATCGCAAGCTTTCGACCGTCGTTAAAGATTCGCTCCCGCGCCATCTGCTTGGCACCGCCGACCAGATTGCGGACCTCATCCGGGCAATAATCAATAATGCTGCCCTGCAGAGTGCCACTGAGCAAAGCGTCCTGTTGACGAATAAAGGCACTGGCCACAGCATTGACCATGGCCTCCATCGCCTGACCACGCAACATCTGCAAGCGACGACGAGGGTTGTCCGCTTTCTCGAGGTCATCCAGGATTACCTCCCACTGCTCACTCAGCAGCGGCTGAATCAGATTCTCCACTTCTTCATAACGCAGCAAACCAAGCTCAATACCGTCCTCAAGGTCAATCAGGCCGTAGCAGATGTCGTCGGCGGCTTCGAGCAGATACACCAATGGATGACGACACCACGCGTTCTTGCCAGTCGGCAACAACCCCAGACTGGAAGCGACCTCTTTCAGCACCGGCAATTCCGTATTAAAGCAGCCAAATTTCTTTTCTTCGCCACGCGCAACATAGTCGACCGTCCAGGGGTACTTGAGAAAAGCGCCAAGCGTTCCGTAAGTCAGACGCATTCCGCCCTCAAACCTGTGATACTCCACCTGAGTAACGATGCGGAAACCCTGAGCATTACCCTCATAGGTCTGGAGATCAGCAGCTTCGTCAGGGCTGAGGCCCTCAAGAAAATGCGCGTTACGAGGATCTACAAAAAAATGCCGGATAGCGTCTTCTCCCGTATGTCCGTAAGGCGGGTTGCCGATATCGTGCGCGAGGCATGCAGCCTGAACCATAGCACCAACGTCACTGGCGTCCACGTGCCCCGGCAACTGCTTACCCAGCATCTGCCCTACGCGGATACCCAACGAGCGACCTACACAACCAACTTCCAGACTGTGTGTCAGTCGCGTATGAACATGATCATTCTCACTCAGCGGATGCACCTGAGTTTTTCTGTCGAGACGACGGAAGGCTGAAGAAAAGATTATCCGGTCGTAATCTTTATGGAATGGCGTACGTCCACTTTCCAGAGCGAGGCTTCCCTGTTGCTCACCAAACCGGACTGGTGAGAGCAACTTCTCCCAATTCATCATCGCGACTTGCTCCTGCTGATCCACATTTTTGCCCCTTGCTTTGTATGCTCCGAGTATACCTTGGCATGACACTAATTACCCTTGATTGAGATTCATTTCTGGTTATCCTCATCGCCCTACTCGAAAAAACAGTGTGCGATTATGTTAGTCCGCTACTTTGAGACCATTCTGAAACACCCACTGATCACGCTTCTTCTTGTTGCCACTACCTTATCAGGCCTTGGAGCGGGTGTTGCGAACCTGACGTTTACCAGCGACTTCCGCACTTATTTCAGCGATGAAAATCCGGAGCTTCAGGCCTTTGAAGCCATGGAGGACAGGTTTACGCGGCAGGACAATCTGTATTTTCTGGTTTCCTCACAGGATGTATCGCTGTTTTCACCACGCGGGCTCGAGCTGGTCGAATTCCTGACAGAAAGCGCATGGGCCCTGCCCCATGTACAGCGCGTGGATTCAATGCAGAATTTCCAGAATACCGAGGTCGATGGTGACGAGCTGATCATCGACAATTTTTACCGCATAGATGAACTACCTGACGACCTTCATGCCCTGCAGAAAAAAGCCATCAACCACCCTGATATGTTGCTTAAAAACATCAGCGAGGATGGTGAAGTAACCGGTATCAACCTGACCCTTTACCTGCCGGACGGCGACTCAGCAAAGGCGTCCTCAGAAGCAGTAAATTCAGCCCGGCAGTTTCTGGAACAAGTCCGCCCGGACTACCCTGAATTTCAGATTGAATTGAGTGGCTCTGCGGCATCAAACGTAACCATGGGAGAAGCCATCAGTCAGGACATTAACTCTCTGCTGGTGATCTCCTTCTCAGTAATGCTGGTTATCATGCTGGTCATGCTGCGGACGTTTTCTGGGGTTGTGCTGGTAACGGCGCTTATCGGGATGTCGGTCCTGATTACCCTGGGACTGTTTGGCTGGCTGGGCTACACCATGACCCCACCGACCGGTTTCGTCCCGACCGCGGTCATGACCATCACGGTTGCCGATACCATCCACATCCTCGTGTCTTATTACTATCACCTGCGGGAAGGTGATAACAAACGTGACGCACTGATGAACAGTCTCACGATCAATTTCTCACCCGTGTTTGTTACCAGTATCACCACCATGATTGGGGTACTGGCCCTGAATACCAGCGATTCTCCTCCGTACCGCGACATGGGCAATATGATTGCTGTGGGTGTAATGGTCGCCTGGGCGCTGACCATCACTTTTTTACCGGCGGCATTGCAATTACTACCGGCTCCCACCCGCTATAAGGCTCGTGGACAAAGAGTGTGGATGGATGCCTTTGCCAACCGCGTGATCAAACATCACAAGGTACTATTTGTTGTGATGCTGGCCGTCGTCGCAGGAAGTGCCACCATGGCCAACCGGAACATCATTACGGAACGCTGGCATGAGTTTTTCGACGAATCATTTGAGGTACGCCGTGCCGTCGATCACATTGAAGAATCCCTGAAGGGCCTGCACGCGCTCTACTTCGTCGCCGACTCAAAACAAGCAGACGGCATCAATAACGTTGAGTTTTTAACACAACTGGATGCATTCGATCGCTGGCTTGAAGCTCAGCCCGGCGTTGTCCATGTAAGCGCTCTCAGCGACACGATAAAACGCCTGAATAAAAATCTGCATGAAGACAACGAAGACTGGTATCGCATACCAGAGTCGTCTGAGGCAGCCGCTCAGTATCTTTTACTGTATGAGCTTTCCTTACCTATGGGGCTGGGACTCGATACCACGCTTACCAGTGACCGCAGTGCGACTCGACTCAGCGCGACGCTTGAGCGCACTGACTCAGCGAGTATCCGGGAGCTGGAAGCACGCGCGGTCGAGTGGGCAAAGACACATGCGCCACTGCTTAATATTACTGAGACAACGGGTCTGGATGTGGTGTTCGCCAACCTGACACACCGCAATGTATCGTCGATGCTGGAAGGAACGGCACTGGCATTGGTATTGATTTCGTTATTGATGGTTGCCGCGCTGCGCTCGTTCCGTCTTGGCGTCATCAGCATGGTGCCGAATGTTTTCCCTGCTCTGATGGCCTATGGGCTCTGGGGTATTCTGGTGGGACACGTCGACACCGCCACCTCAGTGGTTGCCTGCCTCTCTTTGGGGATTGTCGTCGACGATACCGTGCATTTTCTGAGTAAGTACAACTACGCGCGCGTGACTCTGGGTCGGAATGTCGAGGATGCGATTCGTTATGCCTTCCAGACAGTCGGCGTCGCCTTACTTATCACGTCAGCAATTCTGGTTGGTGGTTTCACCGTTATGGAGTTTTCACACTTCCTGCCAAGCCGGGCGATGGGACTCTTACTGGCACTGACTATTGCCGTTGCACTGATCATCGACTTTCTGCTGTTGCCGCCACTGCTACTCCTGGTGGACCGGCGCCAGCAATCCACTCTCGATGATGCCGTCAAAGATAAACTGAACGGCCAGAGCGCACAGTAATACCCCCATTACCCGCATAATCACATGCATTCCGGTTACCCCCAGCAAGCGGGTAATCGGAGTTGCAGCAAACAGACAGATCAACGTCAGAATCATAATGGCCAGAATGCACACAACCACGGTGGCTTGCTGATAAATATCGCTGGCGTGGGCCATCATCAGCATAACGGCCCCCATACTTCCGGGCCCGGCAATCAGAGGCAATGCCATGGGGAACACAGAAACATCCTGACGCTCCTGTGTTTCTTCGTCCTCAAGTTCGGTTGTACTGCTGGCCCCCGAAGTCCTCGCAAACACCATTTCGATACCAATCAACAGCAAAATAATGCCACCGGCAGTACGTAATGAGGCCATCGAAATTCCCAGAACGGACAACAAGGCCTCACCCAGGATGGCGAAAATGAGTAAGACTATAGTCGCAACCACAACAGACCGGATCGCCGTTTTCTTACGTTTCTGATCCGAATATTCAGATGTTAACGCCGCAAAAATAGCGGAAATATCAATCGGACTGACCGTCGCAAACAGCGTGGCCAGTGTGATTGCAGCGATTTCTAGCACAACTCAACCTTGTTTTATCCTGTTCAACTTTGACTCTAGCACTCCCCCAAAGTCGACTCCAGTGAATGCCCGTAATCCGGGCGTTAATACCAAGGTCTAGCTGTTCTGCGACATCCCTCAAGGCTAGTTTGGTGAAGTACCAATAAAAACGAGGAGTGGGTTATGGCTTTCCGGTCTGACGAAGATAAAAAGGCCTATTGGCAAAAAAACCTGAATCTGATGTTCGTACTGCTGGTTATTTGGGCAGTCGTTTCATACGGGTTTGGCATTCTGTTGCGTCCAGTTCTGGATGCGATTCCGGTCGGTGGTGTAGGCCTTGGCTTCTGGTTCGCACAACAGGGGTCCATTTATGTGTTCCTGGCCATTGTGTTTATTTACGCCAAAAAAATGCGCGAACTCGATCGTGAGTTCGGCGTTGATGACGACGAATAAGAGGAGCCTGTTATGGATCTGCAAACCCTGACCTATATTGTTGTCGGCCTTACCTTCTCGCTCTATATCGGTATTGCCATCTGGGCACGAGCCGGAACAACGGGCGAATATTATGCTGCTGGCCGCGGCATTCACCCGGTCGCCAACGGTATGGCAACGGCCGCGGACTGGATGTCAGCCGCATCATTTATCTCAATGGCGGGTCTGATTGCCTTTAAAGGCTACGACGCCTCTATCTTCCTGATGGGCTGGACCGGTGGTTATGTGCTGCTGGCACTCTGCCTTGCACCTTACCTGCGTAAGTTCGGTAAGTTCACAGTGCCTGACTTTATCGGTGACCGCTTTTATTCAAGCACCGCCCGTATCGTTGCTGTGATCTGTCTGATCGTAGCGTCGCTGACCTATGTAATCGGTCAGATGAAAGGTATTGGTGTGGCCTTCTCCCGCTTCCTCGACGTTGACTACGCGACCGGCCTGTACTCAGGTATGGCGATCGTATTCTTCTACGCCGTACTCGGTGGTATGAAGGGTGTTACCTACACACAGATTGCGCAGTACTGCGTACTGATTTTCGCTTATACCGTCCCTGCGGTATTTATCTCACTGAACCTGACCGGTAACCCACTGCCTCAGCTGGGCCTGATCGGTGACACGGCTGACGGGACACCGCTTCTGCTGAAACTCGACCAGACGCTGGTTGACCTCGGTTTTGCGGAATACACGGCCCAGAAAGGCGGTACCTTCAATATGATGATGTATACCCTGTCGCTGATGCTGGGTACAGCCGGTCTGCCACACGTCATCATTCGTTTCTTCACTGTACCTAAAGTGAGCGATGCCCGTACGTCTGCTGGTTGGGCTCTGCTGTTCATCGCTATTCTGTACACCACAGCACCGGCTGTTGGCTCGATGGCACGTCTGAATCTGACCAATACCATTCAGCATGGTGAAGTCGGCGATCCGCAAGGCAACCTTGTCTACGAGGAACGTCCAGATTGGTTTAAGAACTGGGAAAATACCGGACTGTTGCAGTTTGAAGATAAGAACGGTGATGGTCGTATTCAGTACTACAACGATGGCAATGCGGAATTCGCTGCGAAAGCCGAAGCCGAATACGGCTGGAAAGGCAACGAGATGGTGAAAGTCGACCGTGACATTATGGTACTGGCCAACCCTGAAATCGCGAAGCTGCCGGACTGGGTGATTGCACTGGTTGCCGCCGGTGGTCTTGCCGCTGCACTGTCTACCGCTGCCGGCCTACTGCTGGCGATCTCAACAGCGATCTCTCATGACCTGCTGAAGCGTACCTTTATGACAGGCATCAGTGAGAAGAGCGAACTCTTATCAGCGCGTATTGCGATGGCCGGCGCGATTCTGGTGGCTGGCTACCTCGGCCTGAATCCTCCGGGCTTCGCAGCGCAGGTAGTGGCTCTCGCCTTTGGTCTGGCTGCGTCTTCGATCTTCCCTGTACTGATGATGGGTATCTTCTCAACGAAGGTGAACAAACAAGGTGCAATTGCCGGTATGCTGGCGGGTCTGTTGAGCACCCTGCTCTACATCTTCAGCTACAAAGGCTTCCTGTTTATTCCCGGCACTGAACTGCTGGCGAATACTCCGGACAACTGGTTCCTTGGTGTTTCACCAGAAGCCTTCGGTGCACTGGGTGCCTTGCTCAACTTCGTCGTGGCGTTTGTGGTATCGAACATGACGGCACCTGTGCCTGACGATATCCGCCAGATGGTTGAAGACATCCGTGTACCGAAAGGTGCAGGAGACGCTCAGGATCACTGATTAAAGCAGTGGTTCTAAACAAAAAAAGCCCCGGCAGTGCCGGGGCTTTTTTTTGGATCTTCAATCGCCTGTTAGCGCAGCGTTTCGACAAATTCGATAACAGGCTCAGCACTGCTGGCCTTAAAAAACAACAGTGGTGACATGGTACCGATAATCGTCACGTGGGACGTACCTTCCAGTTGCTGAATAGCGACATCTTTACCGGCTTCCTGAAGCTTGTCTGCCATGGCAAAGCTGTTTCTTTGCGGGTCAACCAGGTCATCATTTTCAGGAACCAGAAGCAGCGCAGGAACAACAGCCTCGGAAGCAAACTCAATTGGGTTCGAATCTGGCGGATAATCCGGATGAAAGAATACAGGCCTCACCTCTTCGATTTTGATCGGATACAGATCGTATGGTCCGGCAATGCCTACCCAGCCATTTAAGACGTCTGAACGATCGAGATTCTCACGACCAAGCCAGGTCTTATCAAGTGCCATCATGGCCGCATTGTAGGCGCCTGCACTATGGCCAACCAACGTCATTCTCGGGTCAGGATTGTACTCCTGAAGATCCCCGGAGCGGATAATTTCGGATAACTTACGCACGGCTCCGGCGCTGTCGTACAGAAACTCGGGGTAACGCACTTCCGGATAGAGACGGTAGTCAGCAACGGCGACAATATAGCCTTCACTGGCCAGTCGCCGGCCGACAAAGCGGTAGTCGCTGCGAGAGCCACTATTCCAGCTGCCGCCATAAAAAAAGAGAATAACTGGTGTCTTCTCTTCCGGTGGACGACGTTCTTTTTTCTCAGGAAGGTACAGATCGAGCTTGTGGCGTTCGTGCTCACCGTAAGCGATGTCTTTACGAAGATCTGCGTTGTAAACGTTCGAAATTCCGTTCACGAGGCCCAATGGGCTACATGCACTTAAGATCGAGGCTATGGGGAGCCAGATCAATTTTTTCATTAACTCTGAACCTGAGGAGTAAAAGATCCGACATCAACCAGATCAGAAATACAAAAAGCCGGCCCTCGTAAGCAGCCAGCTTTCAGCTTATTGGTAAATCAAAGAACGGCCAGAGCGGCGTCGTAATCCGGCTCGTCGGCAGTTTCACCCACTTGTTCGATATGCAGCACAGAGCCATCCGTATCAACAACCACAACAGAGCGTGATAGCAGCCCGGTCAGCGGCCCTTCAACGAAGGTTACGCCGTAGTTATCGCCAAAACTGGAGCGGAAAGTGGAACCAACGAGTACGTTATCAATGCCCTCGGCGCCACAGAATCTCGCCATCGCAAAGGGCAGATCAGCAGAGATACAGACAACAACAACGTTATCCAGAGACGCGGCTTTCTCATTAAACTTACGCACAGAAGTAGCGCAGGTAGGCGTATCAACAGACGGGAAGACGTTCAGAATAACCCGCTTCCCCGACAGGCTATCAAGAGTCAGATCACTGAGATCTGCGGCTGCAAGAGTAAAACCAGGCGCTTTTGAACCTACTGGTGGCAGCTCACCAGCCGTTGAAAAAGGATTGCCTTGCAAAGTAACAGTTGCCATGAGTCGTCTCACATCGATGAAATGGACGATTACTATGCTATGGCTCGATAGGTCTTTCAATCATTCTTAGTAAAGAAAATCCCGATGGCGACAAAACAGTTCTTTCACCATCGGGAACAAACTCATTGATGAATGATATCGGGGCGCATAGGCGCCAGCGAGCGTATCAGTCGGTTCTGAGCAGTCTGAGGCGTTCCTGCATCATCCATAGCTGCCTGTAGCAGCTCGACTACCCGATTAAACTCCGCCTTTGTTATCTTCATGCCGGCATGAACGTCTTTCATGGAGTCACCGGTATACTCACACGGCCCACCACTTTCATGACAGAACTGCTCAATGAGTTTTTCTCGAAGTCGGGTGATATCCGTGCCTTCGAAAAACTTTACGATGTTCTGGTCGAAAGATATTTCATTAATAAAATTATCAACGATTTTCTCTACGCCTTCTTTGCCACCGAGCTCCTGATAATAATCATCCGCCTGAGCGACATTGAAACAGGCCAGGCCCGTAAACAAGGCAGCAATACAAGTCAATTTTTTAATCATGATACTTCCTTATTTAAACCAGCTTGAAATAGAAAAGTAAAAGCCATCCTGATCTTCGCTACCGGCAATACTACCGAGGTCGGCATACGCCAGAGTCAGATTGACATTTTTATTAGGGAACCAGGCGACGAAAAGATCGCTGAAGCTGTCTTCGTCAAATGCACTCAGGTTATCCGGCTTTTTCCGGTATTCAGCCCCTAGGGCCAGGTCATCCGTCAACAGCACCAGAGCTGATACTTCAGGCTGTAATGTGTAGCCTGATTCATCATCGCCACCGTATCCCAGCAATCCCATCTGGTTAGCCTGCGTTGCCCGCAATGTGGCATTCCATAAAAAGTGATAGCCTGCGACAGCCGCCAGATGAACTTTGGTCGCAGACACGTAGTAATCAATGCCTGAATCGCTATCTTCGGCTCCTACCGCGTCTGCAATATCGCCATCGAGAAGTCGTTTGTACTGAATACCTGCTGCGACTTGTGGTAGAGCACTATAAATAGCATCACCATAAATCCGGTATTTGGCTCCGTAAATTTCCTGCCTCAGATCTCCTGCTACGCCTTTAATCTCGAAGCTTTGCAGAGCAGCACTGATTTCAAACCGATTGTCGTAACTGGCTGAAACCCCATTTACCTTCAGGCGGAAATCCTGCACGTCGGTCGACGTGTGAAATGCACCAATGGAATATTCGCCTTCATCGGCATAGCCGCTGATGACCGCCCATGGAGTCAGACCACCGCCAGCTCCACCCTCAAGCTGAGTGACGCCAGATGTCGCTATCAAGCGTGAACCGGCATTGACATCAGCGACGGCCAGAGTGGATATGGCTACCGCTGTTAATGTGATTAGTTTAGTCTTCATTTTTCCTCCACCAGACGGTCTGGATTAAATTCCTGCAACCATTGCCCCAGTGCATCCCGGGACATGGGTTTAGCAATAAAGTATCCCTGAATATAGTCGCATCCGAGCGTAGCCAGGAAATCAAGAGACTCTTTGTCCTCAACGCCCTCAGCAATCACTGAAAGTCCCAGCTCATGGGCCATGGAAATCGTTGAGCGAACAATAATCTGATCATCTGCACGGCTCGCTAGTCTCAGTATGAAACACTTATCGATTTTCAGTTCGTGTACGGGCATCATCGCTAGCTTCGACAGTGCTGAATAACCGACACCATAATCATCGATCGATAGTCGGAAACCGCGACTACGATAGTAATTGAGTAGATCCAGTGATTTGTCGACATCCGTCATCATGTCCCGCTCGGTGACTTCCAGACAGATATCTGCAGCATCCAGATTATTTTCAATCAGCTTCTGATCAATCAGCACCCGCAAGTTATCGTTGCTCAGATCCTGAGCTGACATATTGATCGATAACTGCAATGAAATTCCGGCTCGCTTCATATCTGCCTGATCGTCCAATACCCGGCCTATTACCCAGGACGTGACCAGGCCAATGAGTCCCGTCTGTTCTGCGAGTTCGATAAACATATCAGGTGGGATAAATCCCTCATCCGGATGAAACCAACGGATCAGAGCTTCGGCTTTCTCAACTTCCCCGGTACGCACGTTGTATTTCGGCTGGTAATACATCTGCAACTGGTCGTCGTCGTTCTGGAGTGTTTCTTTCAGGTATTTAAGAATTTTCACCTTTTTCAGGTGAACTTTATCCTGACCTTCACGGAAGTAATAAAGCGGAGTCGCTGTGGTGATCGCATGCTCTAGTGCGACCTTGCCCCGGCGCAGAAGCTGTGACGGCGATTCCGCCTGATCAGGGTAAACAATAAATCCCGCGCGATAGTCTACCGTCAGACTGAGATCATCTATTTGCATAGGTGCAGCCAGGTCGTTCAACACTCGCTGACAGGAAAGAATTTTCTGCGCCGTCGTTTCCTGATCCTCAGTTACTGGCAGCAGCATTGAAAACTCGTCTGCCGAGTGTCTTGAGGCAATCCCCTCAAGAGCAACTTTCTGTAAGCGCTTAGCAACGGTGACCAGACATTCGTCACCAATCTCTATACCCAGTGTGTCGTTGATGGTTTTAAAACCGACCAGATTTAAGCCGAGGAGAATAAAGCTATCACCACGCTCAGCAATTCCCGAGACGGCTTCAATCATGGCATCACGATTCAATAAACCCGTAAGTGAGTCATGCGATGCCTGATAAAGAATGCGCTCTTCACGTTCCGCCAGGTCCACTTTCATGCGACGGAAAGCCCGCGTAAGACTACCGATATCAGAGCTGGTTACGGGTATTTCAGACATATCGCTGTATACACCACGCGCTATTTCACGTGCTTTTCCCGCGAGAATAATGAGTGGTTTGGTCAATCTATGACTGATAACAAAGCTACCGATCACTGCAATAATCAGGACCAGAACAGCAATAGCCAGAATCTGGTTTCTGATAAATTCATAAGATTTAAAATAGGAGGACAAGTCCTCGGTCATAAATACTTTTACGTTGCTGTCTCCCGAAGAGAGATCAACTTCTCGGCTTGAATATTTCTGCACCCGCTGAAACGGCAATCGCACAAGGCTGTTCAGGTTCTCTGGAGCCCGGATAGCCTCAACAACAGAACTCAGATCCGGAAGCGATGTTTCTACTACCCAGTTGGCCTGCTCGCCGGGTAGACCATTGGCAAAGGTGAGGTGAATATTAGGTTGTGCGATCCATTTACGGATATCTTCCGGACGCACTCTGGTACCAATGCCTGCCATGGCCGTGAGGCGGGGCGCCCGCACTGGAACAAGAGCCATGTGATAGATAGCATCACCTATCACTAAAAAGTCAGCGAACGTTTTACCCGCCCTGACCTCGCCCATGGCCCGATCGTAAGAAAACCTCTGTCCACGAGTAAGTGTTGGCTCGGTCGATGCAACAACGCGTCCATCCAGGTTAACGATTACCATCAGATCCGAGCTCACACGTTCGCCATGATTCTGCAGCATACTGAGAATCGTTTCCGCATCATTGGTGGCTACAGCCTGCTTAAAACCAAAATCTGATACCAGCAAAGAGGCGTTGCTAATCAGTTGCTGCCGGCGGGCATAAATCGCAGAAGTAAAACTCCGGACTCCGTCACGCATCTCCTGATTAACCGTCTCGCGGATTGCGCTACCGCTGCTGAACAAGACCAACAGAAGCACGGTGCAGGACGACACCACGACCAGAGCCGCAGTAAATGTCAGAAGCTGAGCGCGGAGGCTGAATGGCGCACCTTTTGAACCGAGCACCCGATTACCTTCTCATTCCATTGCCAAAACCGCCGTGATTGTGCGAGCTGGCTTTGGTTTCAATTGGTGGGAGTTCTGGGTTAATAGCAATCAGGTAAGCTCTTTCACCGCTCTGATAGTTTTGCAGCCCCTGAGTAGTCAGGGTGATCTGATCGGTTTCGACGGCAGACAAGCGCTCATGCCAGATTCGCACCTCTGTTATATCCCCCGAAGATTCAATAACGGACTCCCCAAGACTGTCGGTGACTGCCGATACAAATTCGGGTGGCGTCACATAGATGTAGCCGATCATGTCATCATGAATATTACACCCAAGCACGACGATACCTGGCTCAGCGAACTCAATCGGTGCTTCGGGTACATCGGCATACAATTTGATCTCAAAGACCTTGGGCGCAGAAAAGGAATACACGTGGTGGCGGATGTTGTCGCTGTTGGGGAAAGAAACAAGATCGTTTTGATTGACGGTAAGTACACGTGGTGCAAACTTCCGGTCTATCTGATCCATCAAAGCAATAGTCTTTGCCACTGGCGCCGGACTGTCCGTTCGGATAGATACCACGGCATGTTCCATAGGCTGTCCAGCCATATCCGTAATCTTGATTCGATACTCCTGCGCAGATGCCCGAAATACGATAAGAAGACAGGAAGAAAGAACGAGTGCCCGAACGAAAAAGCCCCCCAGTATGTCATTCATACGACGCCATGCTCCTAAGTTACAGTCAATACGCTGACAGTTAACGGTTTCCAATTCGATGAACGGCGCACTCGCGACTCGTCGTTGGTTTGCCCATCGCTATATATTAAACGTAGTCAAGAAGTGCCTTTCCCGCAAAGTCTGAATTGGAACGAGCGAGGGTAAAGCGGGCATCAGAGGCTCTCTTTTCGAGCCATCAGGAAGCAGAGTGTCGCTGCAGTTTGATAAACATAAGCGCGGTGGATACCACATCGCCAAGCGCTGTGTGGCGATCAATCACAGGAACGTTCAGATCTCGTGCCAAGCCTTCAAATGTGAGATCAAGGTTCACCTCGGGGATATAGCGACGTTTCTGCCGGACATAGATCTCAGATACTTCAATAAACCGATTGGGTAATTCAAATCCGTAAAGTTCCCGGGTGTAGCGGTTCAGGATCGCTCTGTCATATTCAATGTAGAAACCACAGATCGGACGGTTGCCAACAAAATCGAGGAACTGCTGTATGGCATCTGCGCTCGCAACACCATATATGCGGTCTTCTTGCCTGAGATAGTGAACCCTGACAGCGTCTGGATGGGTAATGGCATCAGAACGAACGGTCAGGTCCAGCGCCGAAGATAGCTCGATTGAGCGGCCACTGACCACCACCGCAGCGAGGCTTAATAACTGCCCCTTCTTTTTGTCGAATTCGCTGGTTTCGCAATCGACCACAACAACATCGTCACCGGTGTAAGGCAGCTCCATATGCGCCCAACGTTCCGGAGGAGGACGATAGCCCGGGAGTCGACGACGAAGCCAAAGAGGTAACCTCACAGGTTCTCCAGATGGTAGTGGCTGATCAGCCATTGTTTGAACTTCTTCACTCGATGCAACCCATGACGTAATAACGATCGGTCAACACTGCGTAACTCAGACACTTTCAGCTGCTGTGTCAGCCCGGGGTTCTTTTCCGCTTTCTCAAGTTGGTGACGCAGCCGTATTCTGAGAAAGAGTACAAGGGAGTCTTTAAGTCCCTGCGCGACATCCGGGCTCAGCACTTCCTGCTCCGAGAGGCGATCAATACGGTCAAATGTATTCGTTTCATAAAGCCCATGCTCGAATGCCAGAGCGCGGACGCCGTGCACCAGAGGGAAGATTCCTCCTTTTTTAATATCAATAGCACCATGATCTTCGCGGATATTCCCCAGCAGGGTCAGCGGTGTTTCAAACTGTAACGCCGGTCGGGCAAACCAGGAGGAGGCAATACTGGATCTCAATGATTCCTGATGCCAGGCACTGCGAACTTCGTCAAAGAGTTCTTTGTTTCCTGCAACAGGTTCAGCATCCATCAGTATGGCCATATTCATCATGGCTTCGGGGGATGAGTTATTCAGCCATTTACCAACACGTGCCCGCCAGTCTCCCGCCGTGTGAATCCAGGCATCGTTAATGAACATGACCCCGCCCGGGCAACGCGGATAACCGAAATCAAGCAACACCTGATGAAGCTTCTGCAGCGATGGCATCAGCGCATCTTTGACATGATCATCACGAATGATGATGGCATTGTCCTGATCTGTTTTCAGGATCTGCTCACCCCGGCCCTCGCTACCCAGCACCAGAAGACAAACCTGAGAATTCAGTTTTTCAGGTACAAGTAACTCGAAAGCTTTTCGGATAAGTCGACGATTTAGCGTCGTGATCAGTGACATAATTGCCATCACTTTGACACCCTGACCTGACAGGTTAGCTATAAGATTCTCCAGACGTCCGGCTGCGACAATCAAATCCTCCAGTGAGCGGGCCTGTTCAATCCGCATGGCCACAATATGAGAGTGCGTCGAAAATGTACTGAGCATATCCATCAGTTCCAGTACGCCGACAATTTCCTGATTTCTGGTAACAACAACGCGTTCAATCTGATGCTGCGTCATTTTAAGCAACGCATTGAAGAGGTACTCCCCCTCCTCCACCGTGACCAGGTCAAAGCAGGCGACATCGGCGACACGTGTGTCTTTTGGAAGAGAATCATTAAGTACAGCATGCAGCAGATCAGAACCTGTCACTATTCCACGACGATCACCGTCACGAACCAATAACGCATCGTGCTTTTCATCTCGCATCATCCCGGCCGTTCGAACCAGAGTCGTCTGGCCGGTAACGTACACAGGCGTGCGCATAGTGTCGCTATCAACCTGCGCCAGAATAAATTCGGAAACCTCTCCGCCTCGCTGCTCCACCAGAGATTGTTGTGTGCCCAGATCTGTTCTGAAATAGACAGAGAAGTCATCTGAGCTATTCAGAAGCTGAATAAAATCCTTTGCTTTCAGGAGATAACACAGAGTTTCTTCTATGGCCGTAAATCTGTGCTTGCAGCTACTTTCCAATACCGCTCGTACATCAAACATGTCTTCGGTGCCGTATTGCGTAAACACTTGGCCATCGCTTCCGGTTTCTTCAACAACGCCCTTATACAGAATATAGATACCCGGTGACGCCTGCCCCACATCAAGAATCACTTCACCAGCAGGAAAAAAAACAAGGTCCAGTCGACTTTTAAGCCACGCCAGCTCTTTTTCACCAAGAAAGCTAAAAGGAGGCTGATCAAGATTAATCTGCAAGCTCATTTGTCACTGTCTCCTTCCCTACGTGACGGGTGGTACCAACGGGATACAAACCACATGACCAACACCGCCACACTCAAAGAAAATAGTGCGGGGTGACGCCAGGAGAAAAAAGATTCTCCACTTCCTGAAAGATTGCCCCAGATCAGAGGGCCGGTAATGACTGCGATCAGGGTTGCTGACAAGCCTGCGAGACCTCCAGACAAGGCTCCAGCTGAAGTGAGCCGGTCACAATACAGTGCCCCCAACAACAAGGGCACGTTCACACTGGCTGAAAATGCAAATGCTAAGCCTACGAGATTAGCGACATTTTCCGTTTGCCAGAGTAACGCCAAAGAAGCTGCGAAGACGACTGTCACGCTTGATGCCAGCCTGTGCAAATGACGCTCATTCCATCGCTTACTACCGCCAATCACGGTTCTGGCATACCAGTCATGAGAAAACGCAGAGCTACCAGTAAGAATTAAAGAGGTCATAACCGAAAATAATACGACCACAAGAATCGCCACAAGCACAGCAGCGAGAAACTCTCCGCCGATAAGTTCAGCCAACCTGACTAATACCAGATTACTGCCTGCTGCTGTTACTGACGCTTCTGGTTGTCCGAGAAGGTGCACTGTAAGGAATCCGAGGAGGATAATCAGTATATAAAATATTCCGATCATCCCTGTGGCATAGAATACCGACATACGTGCTCGCCGCTCATCTGCGACGGAAAAAAACCGACTCATGACATGCGGCAGTCCCACCGGCCCGAGAATCAAAGCAATACCAAGACTAAACAAGGCTAATGGTGAGTCCTCACTAACAGCGCCGTTTACCGGCGGATTACTGGCAAACCATATATCAATACTGAATAATTCAGAAAGGCTGGAACTTACCCTATCAAAGGCAAGCATGGTCAACACAAGCATCAGTATCATGACCAGCCCTGCCTTAATCATCTGTGCGCGAGATGAAAATATCATTCTCCCTGTCAGCGCCGTGACTAGTGCCACACCTGTAAGGCCGGCCAGAACGATTTCATACTTCACACCAAAAATATAATTGAGTAGCCAGGTCATGGCAACCAGCTGGGCAGAGAGATAAATCACTACGACAGGGAAATACCCCAGGGTAGCGACAAGCACAATACGAGGGTCTGAAAATCTACTTTTAAGAACATCAGCCAGAGTAAAATGTCCGATTGTTCTCAGCTTATCTGCAAGCAAAATCAGAATAATCGGCCAACCAGAAAAAAATCCGACGGCATAGAGAAGTCCGCTGTAACCAGAAAACAGTATCAGACCAGTAATGCCCAGTAATGATGCTGCTGACAGATAATCTCCTGTAATAGCGAGTCCGTTCCTCAGACCGCCATACTCGCGACCTGTGGCGTAGAATTCAGCGGCGGTGCGAATCCGATTAGCACTCCAGATCATCAGAATCATTAAAGGAAGTGCAGTCAGGACAAAATACAGTGCCGTATTACTCATCAGCATTAAACCTCGACGTCCTGCCTGATCCGTTCGAGCTCATCATCAAATACAGTGTTCATTTGTTTGACGTAAACGCCAGTCACCAGGAACTGAAACAGGATAAGCATGATGGCTGCAGGAATGAGCCAAGGAGTCGGATTCTGTGCACTGACCGGCTGCAACAGTACCTGAGGGAAAGAGACAAAGACAAAAAGAAAACTCAGGTAACAGGTAAGCAACACGACGGCGACACTTGCACGATACTGCCGGATACGGACCCGCAATCGCTGATACTCTGGATGTATCAGAAGCTTCGCACGATACTCTTTGGCGTTCGAGTTTTGACTGAAGTTGAGATGCGAGGGCATTGGCCGGTCCCGGGCAAATACTGGACTATCAGTTTACCGCCTGAGCTGGCTTTTCTCTGCCCTACCATAGTAGAAGTGAAAAGCTCTATCATATCGCTGCGTTCTGGCCCAATAATTGAAGATGCATCTGATGAAAATAGTGTTAGGCTGAAAGAAAATAACCGGAAAAATGTATGATTCCTGACTGGCATCTACTGCTTCTTTCACTAGCTTATATCGCCATTCTCTTCGCAGTTGCCTGGTACGGCGACAAGCGTGCGATTTCAGGTAACCCCGTCCATAACCGCCCACTGGTGTACAGCCTTTCACTCGCAGTCTACTGCACGTCCTGGACGTTTTACGGTGCGGTCGGTCAGGCCGCCAGCAGTGGCTGGCTGTTTATGGCGATATATGTCGGCCCGATTATATTTCTGTTGCTGTTATGGCCACTCCTCGAACGCATTATCCGTATCACCAAAGAGAAGCGCCTGACATCTATCGCCGATTTTATTGCCACCCGATATGGTAAAGACCATTCACTGGCCATTCTGGTCACAGTGGTTGCAGTTGTTGGGGTGATTCCGTATATCGCGCTGCAATTAAAAGCCATTTCGACGACCTACGAGTTACTGACCCAGCCGCTAGGGTTCAGCCACCCTATTCCCGAACTGATATTTCAAGACACGGCTTTTTATATCACTCTGCTGATGGCACTTTTTGTCGTCATGTTTGGCACCCGGGATATTGATGCCAGCGAGCAACACCCCGGCATGATACTGGCTGTCGCATTTGAATCTGTCGTAAAGCTCGTCGCCATGGTGGCGGTCGGCCTCTGGGCGATTTATTCACTTTATGATACGCCAGGCGATGTGGTGCGTATTGCCCGAGAAACGGACCCTAACCATCCGCTGTTTAACAGCAGTTTCATCTCTGTCTCCTTTATGCTCCAGACTTTGCTTGCCGGCATCGCCATTCTTTGTTTACCGCGACAGTTTCAGGTAGGAGTAATCGAGAACGAGTCCACAGGCCACATCCAGTCGGCACGATGGATGTTTCCTCTCTACCTGGCACTCATGTTGTTATTTGTTGCGCCACTGGCACTCTCCGGCCATCTGTTTATGAAAGACCTTGGCTTCTCGCCCGACTCATACGTTGTCAGCCTGCCATTGACCATGGGGGCAGACGCTTTAGCCATGTTTGCCTTCATCGGTGGCGCCAGTGCTGCCACGGGTATGATCATTGTCGCAACCATTGCGGTCAGCACCATGATTTCAAATGAAGTCGTGCTGCCTGTTATTTTCCGCCGTCAGCAACGTGACGGACAGCAGCTGGAATCTGTTCAACAGCTGGTTCTGACAGTCCGTCGTCTTGTTATTGGTCTGCTTCTGTTGAGTTCATATGTCTTTTACCGCTTCGCCGGAGGGCTGGAGTCTCTGGCAGCGATCGGTCTTCTGTCGTTCGCTGCCATCGCTCAGTTCGCGCCCGCGCTGTTTGGCGGATTACTTTGGCAAGGCGGTAATCGTCAGGGGGCCATTGCGGGTATTCTCGGTGGCATATTTATCTGGTTTCAGCAGCTGTTCTGGCCCGTTGTCAGCCAACAGCTGGGCGCAGACAGCGTCGATGTGCTCATACCATACGCCCTGCTAGGTTTCGATATGGACGATTTCAGCTTCGCTGTCATTGTCAGCCTGATGGTTAACATCACGCTATATATTGTATTTTCTGTGGTCTCTACAGCTCCTGTAAGAGAGCGTATGTTGGCGAACGAGTTCACCAGTATGCGTGCAGCACCGGAGCGACGCCCGAAAAGCAGCCTGGACTGCAAAGTCGACGATGTCAGGGTCGTTCTGGAACGTATTCTTGGTCAGGAAAAATCTGATAGCTTCTTCCACGTTTATCAGGGAACGCACGGCCTTCAGTACGACAATGCCGCCGCTTCAAATGAACTCTTACATGATGCTGAAGAGCTGCTCGGCTCTGTCGTAGGGTCATCTTCTGCACGATTGATTTTTTCTACTTTATTGGGCGGCGAGCAGATCCAGCTCAAGGATCTTACTCTTCTCGCCAGCGAAGCATCTAACGCCTATGCTATGAGTCGGGAACAACTCCAGGCAGCGCTGGAAAATATTCGACAAGGTGTCAGCGTTATTGACCGCGACCTCAAGCTCGTCGCCTGGAATAACCGCTACTCCGAGCTCTTTGAATACCCCAGTGGCTTCATACACGTAGGTAAACCTATAGAAGACGTCATTGCTTACAACGCCATGCGTGGCTTCTGTGGCGAAGGCGAAGTCGAAGAACAAGTGCAACGCCGCATGCAATTCCTGAGAACAGGATCCGCGCACGAGTTTGAACGACAACTACCGAACGGTGTCGTCGTTTCCATGCAAGGCCATCCAATGCCGGACGGAGGCTTCGTAACGAGCTTTACAGATATTACCGTTCACCGGCAAGCGGAGCGTGCTCTCAAAGAGGCGAACATCAGCCTTGAACGTCGGGTAGAAAAACGCTCCGAAGAACTGGATGAACTCGCTGCACAGCTGATTGAAGCCAATCAGAGTAAAACACGCTTCCTTGCAGCTACGGGCCATGATCTTATGCAGCCGCTGAATGCGGCTAAGTTGTTTGCCTCTACTCTGGCCCAACAATCTCTTTCAGAAAAACAAAGTGAACTATTGCAGCACCTTGAAGGGTCTTTGCAATCTGCAGAGGAAGTACTCTCGCATCTTGTCGAAATATCCAAGCTTGACTCCGGTAATATGGAACCGAAACCTATGCCTGTGTCATTGGAGAGGATTCTTAAACCGCTTCGCGACGAGTTCGGTGCGCTCGCGCAGGAGCGTGGTATCAAATTAACCGTCCGCCATACCACTGCCTGGGTAATAAGTGATGCTCACTGGCTACGCAGGATCATTCAGAACTTTATCAGTAACGCTGTCCGTTACACCGAAAGTGGCGGTATTCTGGTTGGCTGTCGCTTTCGTGGTGACACCCTCAGATTAGAAGTCTGGGATACAGGCCCTGGAATACCGGATGATAAAGTAGAAGAAATATTCCGTGAGTTCCGCCGTCTCAATAACACACGGCAAGACAGTAAGGGGCTGGGGCTCGGGCTTGCGATTGTTGAGCGTATGGCAAAGCGGATGGATCATCCGATTCAGGTAACATCTAAGCCAGGAGCAGGAACCTGTTTCGCTATTACTCTGCCCTTAACCGCAGCTCAGGCTGAAGAGGCGGTAGCAGTTCATACCACGCCGCAGGCTGCCAGCTTCGCGCATCTGAAGGCCTTCTGCATCGATAATGATCCGGAAGTCCTGGAAGGCATGAAAGCTCTGCTCTCAAGCTGGGGCTGCGACATTTTCGCAGCCCAGAATGAAATTGATGCGGAAGATATCCCATTTAAACCCGACATCATGCTGGCTGATTTTCAACTGGACGGCGATGTTACGGGGCTGGATGTGATGTCGCGACTGCGGGAAAAGTTTGGTGATATTGAAATTCCGGGCATTCTGATTACTGCAGACCCGCGCACACAAGTGGCTGAAAAAGCGAAACAGGATGGTTATCAATTCCTCGGTAAGCCTGTAAGACCGGCATCCCTCAGGGCATTGATGCGCCGCATTGCCAAACACTGATACGGCAGACAGACATAGAGGCCTTACTCGGCCTCACCAACCGGATCTGATGCCAGGTCATTACGTTCTATGTCGAGCGTCTGTACAGCAATCACCGCCTGAGTCCGGGTGCGTACGCCCAGCTTGCGAAATATTGCCGTGACGTGCGCCTTAATCGTCGCTTCACTGACTTCCAGGTCATAGGCGATCTGCTTATTCAACATACCTTCCGACATCATTGTCAGCACCCTGAACTGCTGGGGCGTCAGGCTTGCCAGTTTTTGCGCCAGATCCATAGATACTGTGTCTGGTGCATGCTGATGCTGCCGGGCTTGCTTGGGTAGATAAATATCCCCTTTGAGCACCTCACCTATAGCAGCAGAGATCTCTTCCAGCGACGAAGACTTAGCGATGTACCCCGATGCTTCGTGATCAATCGCCTGACACATAACGGCAGGGTCTTCACAGGCAGACACAACCATCACCGGTATCTCAGGGTAATGAGAACGAAGGAATACCAGACCCGAATAACCGTGCGCCCCAGGCATATTGAGGTCCAGAAGAATCAGATCTGTGTCTGTATGGCCTTCAACCACGGTCTGAAGCTCCGGCAAGGACTCAGCCTGAACGATCTCAGCATCTGGTGCTATCTGGCTGACAGCCTGCTGTAACGCAGTACGGAACAGAGGATGATCATCTGCAACAATGATCTTTTGCGCTAGTTGCATAGCTAACTCCGGCAAAGATTTATTTTTATTATGGGCCAGATACAGAAAACCGGACAGTTTGTCCGGTATTCCTTTCAGGCCGACCTCAGCGATTTAACCGCTGATCAATCAAAGTATCAACCACCGTTGGATCAGCGAGTGTGGAAGTGTCCCCCAAGGCATCATGCTCGTTGGCGGCGATCTTGCGAAGAATCCGGCGCATGATCTTACCTGAGCGAGTCTTAGGCAGCCCCGGCGTGATCTGAATTAAATCAGGGGTCGCCACCGGCCCGATCTCTGATCGCACCCAGTCACGCAGCTCTTTTGCCAGCTCGTCTGAGGCTTCTTCGCCCGCATTTAACGTTACGTAAACGTAGATGCCCTGCCCTTTAATGTCGTGCGGATAACCCACAACCGCAGCCTCTGCGACCTTGCTGTGAGCAACCATCGCACTTTCAATTTCTGCGGTGCCCATGCGGTGTCCGGATACATTGAGAACATCATCGACCCGTCCAGTAATCCAGTAGTAACCATCGGCATCGCGACGTGCGCCATCACCGGTGAAATACATACCGCGGAAAGTAGAGAAGTATGTCTGCACGAAGCGCTCATGATCACCATAAACACTGCGTGACTGGCCCGGCCAGCTATCAACCATCACCAGATTACCGTCGGTAGCACCTTCGAGAATCATACCCGAGTTGTCCACCAGCGCTGGTTGAACCCCAAAGAACGGACGGGTTGCCGAGCCCGGCTTCATATCGGTCGCACCCGGTAATGGCGTGATCATGATGCCGCCAGTTTCCGTCTGCCACCAGGTATCAACAATTGGGCAACGCTCGTCACCAATGGTTTTGTAGTACCACTCCCAGGCTTCAGGGTTGATCGGCTCACCGACCGAACCAAGCAGACGCAGAGAAGACCGGCTGGTACCCTCTACTGGAGCGGTACCTTCAGCCATCAGCGAACGAATCGCTGTCGGAGCGGTATAAAGAATATTGACCTTATGCTTATCAACGATCTGCGACATACGTGCGCTGGTCGGATAATTCGGTACACTCTCCATCATTACGGTGATACCACCGTTAGCGAGCGGACCATACAGCAGGTACGTATGCCCGGTAATCCAGCCTACGTCTGCAGTACACCAGTACACATCACCATCGTGATAATCAAATACATACTCGTGCGTAATTGACGCCCAGACCATGTAACCGCCTGTAGTGTGCAGTACTCCCTTCGGCTTACCGGTCGAGCCCGAGGTATAGAGAATAAATAACGGATCTTCTGCACCCATCTCTTCAGCTGGGCAATTTGGAGAGGCAATCTTAACCAGATCTTCGTACCAGACATCGCGCGCATCATGCCATGCAATGTCACCTCCGGTCCGCTTAACAACAATGACCTTTTCCAGTGAACGAATGCTTGGGTGAGTTAAGGCTTCGTCTACGTTAGCTTTCAGAGCAACGGCCCGGCCAGCGCGGACACCTTCGTCTGCGGTGATCACGATTTTGGCATTACTGTCTTCAATACGCCCTGCCAGTGCATCCGGCGAAAAACCGCCAAAGACGACCGAATGAATGGCGCCGATACGGGCACACGCCAACATGGCGACGGCCGCTTCGGGAATCATCGGCATATAGATGCATACGACGTCACCTTTGCGCACACCCTGACTCCGAAGCGCGTTACCGAAACGGGATACTTCGTCATGCAGTTCGCGATAGGTAATAGTGCGATCTTCTTCTGGGTTGTCGCCTTCCCAGATAATAGCGGTCTGGTCTCCACGGGTTTCCAGGTGGCGATCCAGGCAGTTGGCAGCCGCGTTGAGTGTACCGTCCTCAAACCAGCGGATATCCACGTTGTGATCATCAAACGATACGTTGCGGACTTTACTGAAAGGTTTGATCCAGTCGATACGGTCGTTAGCCTGATCGCGCCAGAAGCCCTCTGGGTTCACCACTGACTGCTGGTACATTTCCAGGTACTTTTCATTGTTGATCCAGGCGCTGTCGGCGTATTCTGGTTTCACGCTGTAAATCTTTTCATTCGCCTTTGGCTGATCACTCATTATTATTTCTCCTGTGAAAACACGGCCCTGTCACGGCTTCCGATTGGTTTCAGTGTCTGCAATCCTGCGCCACACCTGAATTAGACGATGGTCTAGCGATGGTTTGCCCGGATAATCAACTGCCCGCCCCGTTCTGAGACTTCAGGTCTTCATTTCTACTTACTCACAGACTAGTCAGTTAAGTCACAAGAGACAACAAAAGCACCCACTCCCCAAAGCAGTTTTTCTCTTTCAGGCCAGACTTTCTGGTGACCGTATATATGCCTTCGACTTAAGTGGCTTCGACTATTGGCTAATTCCGCTGCACAGATTTTGTGCACCATAGTGAAATTGCTCAAACAATAATCAGGAGAGTAAGCATGCGCAAAACACCCTTAATTCTGATGGCCGCAGCACTACCCATGGCTGTGAATGCTGCTAACACCGAGTTCAGCTTCGGCGGTTTCATTAAAATGGATGCCATGCTGAGTTCATATTCCGATGGCAACGTGAATGACGGACTGGGCAGGGAATTTTATGTTCCGTCTACCATCCAGCCTGGAGTCGAGCCAGACACGACAGAGCTTGATATGACAGCCCGAACGTCGCGTTTCAACTTCAAAACTGTCACGGACGTCGGCAACGACAAATCCGTCACGACATTTATCGAGCTGGATTTTGAAGGTGCGGGCGGTAACGAGGTCGTTTCGAATTCCTACGGTCCACGCCTGCGCCATGCCTTTATCAAATACGACGGCTTACTCGTCGGTCAAACCTGGTCAAACTTTATGAATGTGGGCGCTCTCCCTGAGTCTGCTGACTTTATTGGCCCAAGTGAATCCACCGTATTTATCCGCCAATCTCAGGTGCGCTATACCATGGGCGACCTCGCGATTGCTCTGGAAAACCCGCAGACAACCGGTGCCGGCGATAGCGGTGACAACGGCATGATTCCGGATATCACTGCCAGCTACAAAATCAAAGCGGGCAACGCTGATCTCGTAGCTGCTGCTCTGGTGCGTCAACTAACCTACGACGGTGCTCTTGAAGACGACGACACCACAACTATCGGTTATGGCGTCAATCTGTCCGGTAAAGTAATGATCGGTAAAGACGATCTGAAATTCAGCGCAACCGCTGGTAGCGGTGTTGGCCGTTACGTTGGCTTGGGTGCCGTCGCGGATGCCTCTCTGGTAGGCGACGACCTCGAAGCCAGTGAAACAACCGCTGCATTTATTTCCTACCGTCACCACTGGAACAGCGAATGGCGCTCAAGTCTGATCTACGGCATGCTGTCTGCAGATTATGATGATGCTGTAACGTCTGGAGTGACCGACGCCTCGAGTGTGCGCGTCAATCTAATGCGCTCACCAGTTGAAAAACTGACCTATGGCGTCGAATACAGTACAGCGACCGTTGAACACCTCACCGGGGTAGGCACAACCGACGAAGCCAGTATGAACCGTATTTACTTCACGACTAAGTATGCCTTCTGATTTCTGAAACCTTCGTTCGCAAACCATGAGCCCGGCAATTGTCGGGCTTCTTACATTCCGTTACCAGAGATGTTCACCTCAGCAAGAGATGGCAGAATTGTACTCCCCAGCGTCCATTTACCTTCATCTGACAAATAGTCTCCCTTAATGGCCAATCCCGACACTCCCGCGATAAATGTGACTTCCTAGCTTTTATTAGAACCAAATAAACAACAATAAGACTGAAAACGTCAAAATTACGCTCAACCTATTACCAAGTAGTTGAGACAGTCGCCAACTAATTGTTTTTACGTATATTTCTCATTCAATTAACACTTTATCAGTTAATTGACGCGTAACATTACCGGCCTTAACATTACGCAACAATGCAATTTGTTACGCAATTGGACCGGTGTTTAGTCATCGACATATCGCGAAACACATAATATTACTTGGGGAAGTAATCATTTGAATCTGGCTCTACCTGCTACCGCCAGTGGGCAAGTGTCTTGTGCCAGCCGTAACCAGAGCCGATGGTTATCCGCTCTGGTTTTTTGCGTTGTTACGATTCAATTATTTCTCTTCAGTGCCATCTCTCAGGCGAAAGAGATAGAGCTGTATAAAAGCTATGCAGGCAACATTGCCTTTGCTCTGACCGGGGCCTCTCTGAGAGACGGCAGCTCATTCAACCAATGCCAGGCGCTGCAATCCTCCAGCGCGACGTTACAGATTCCGGCTGGTAGTACCATTCGTGCCGCCTACCTTTACTGGTCAGGTTCTTCGGGCCAGCCCGACAACACCGTATCTCTGAACGGTGCCACAGTAAATGCGGGCGTCTCTTACAACCTGGTCGTTGAAAACCGTAATTACTTCAGCGCCCGCGCGGATGTCAGTAATCGTATCAACGGCTCTGGTATTTATAGCGTTAGTGGTCTGACCTTCGACACCAGCCAGGTGTTCTGTGATGTGGCTAATGTCTATGGCGGCTGGGCTTTGTTGGTGGTGTATGAAAATACCAATGAGCCTCTGCGGGTGGTCAACCTGTTTGACGGCTTCCGCGATTACTGGGGTAGCTCAATTACTCTTACCCCAAGCAACTTTATAGTCTCTGACAACCCTTCACTGAAACAAGGTCGCCACGGCCATATCACCTGGGAAGGTGACGCAGGGAACTCTCAGACACTCAACGGTGTGTCCGAAGCTCTGGTTTTCAACGGCAGTAACCTGACTGGTACGGGCAACCCCGCGGGCAATCAGTTTAACTCATACTCCAATAGCACCAGCTCGAACACATCAGGGGTAGACCTTGATGTTTATCAGATTGGTAATTTCCTGCAGGCAGGCCAGACCAGCGTCACCACAACGTATTCTTCTGGTCAGGACCGGGTTTTTCTGAGCGCCGAAATCATCAGTATCCCGAATGAAGCTGTCAGCGATCTGGCGGTCGATATTCAGAGCTTCGATACCCTCGTATCCCGTGGCTCTGATATTACCTACAGCTTATCAGTAACCAACCAGGGGCCAAGTAATGAGCCTGCAGGCAGCGTCATCACCATTCCCCTCGGCTCTGAGACAAGCTTCGTCAGTGCCGAAGGTACCAACTGGAACTGTTCTGCCAATGCATCAGCCGTGGTCTGTACCTACAACTCACCACTGACAATCAACACGACCACCCCACCACTGTCTATGCTTCTGTCTACTGCTGGCAGTACCGCAGGTAGTGTTACCACGGAGGCGACCGTCAGCGGCGTCAATTTTGATAACAACCTGTTCGATAACACAGATGCGGTCAGCATCAACATTCAGGATGCGGACTTTTCGGCGTCGGTGAAAAGCGTAACAGACCTGAACGGTGGCCAACTGTATCCGGGTGACACACTTCGCTTCACCATCGACCTGATCAATAACAGTGATTTCAACGCTAACAATGTGACGCTTACCGATAACATGCCGCAATACATCAGCGGCTTTAATGTTATCCGCCAGCCTGCGGGCAGTGTTAACAACAGCCAGCCAGCTACGGCAGGGTCTAATGGCACTGGCGTCGTGGTCATCAATAATATGTCGGTTGCCGCCAACGGCAGCGAAGAGATTGTGATAGATGCGACGGTCTCGGCCAGTGCGCCACAGGGTGCTGTGATCTCCAATATAGCAGTGGTTAGCTCGGGTTCTTCCGATACGCAAATCGCCGCTCCACCCATTACGGTAGCCTCGCAGAGCCTGAGCAATGGCGAAATCCTTTTGCGGGACAGCCTCGCGGGCAATCTGAATTATGAGTTATTAGGTGGCCATTTCCGTCAGGGCACGAATGGATGTCAGACTCCCCTGGCCTCGTCAAGCGATTCCATTACACTTCCCGCGGGAAGCAACGTCGAAGCTGCTTACCTGTATTGGTCCGGTTCGGGTAACGCCGACAACACGGCTACGTTGAATGGCGCTCAGGTCACTGCGGGCTATACGTACGAGCAGTCTTACGTCATCCCTGGGCAACAGGGCCAAAGCTTTAATTCCATTTACTATAGTTCGCGCGCTAATGTCACCGGTTTGGTCAACGGCTCGGGCACATACACAGTCAGTGGTGTAAATTTCACGCGAGCACAGACCCCTTACTGCGATTATGCGACAGCATACGGTGGCTGGGCACTTCTGATTATCTATGAAAATGCCAGTGAGCCGCTACGTGTGGTTAACCTCTACGATGGCTTCCGCTCGTTCCGTGGGCAGTCGATTACATTAGCCCCCGATAATTTTATTATTTCGCAGAACGCCCAATCTCTCGGCGCGAAACACGCGCACATCACCTGGGAAGGCGACGATAGCAATTCACAAAGCTTCAATGGTCAGAATGAGGCTCTGGTATTCGAGGGCAATAGCCTCACCGATGGCGGTAATCCAACGAATAATCAGTTTAATTCGTTCTCGAACGTCAAGGGCAGCAGCCCGGGTGTCGACATCGATGATTTTCAGGTAGGACAATATCTGACGCCGGGTAACACCTCAGTAACAACCACCTACTCTTCCGGTCAGGATCTGGTTTTTCTTACCGCAGAAATCATCAGTGTACCGAATGAACCTGTCTCCGACCTCATACTGGATACCAGCGCACCTGCCCGCATATCCCGCGGGGCCGATGCAATCTATACCTTCACCGCGTCAAACAATGGTCCTTTGGACGCGCCTCAGGGAAGTGTCATCCGCATCCCATTGAATGACGGCCTGACGCTCGATAGTTACTCAGGTACTGACTGGAACTGTTCAGTCAGCGGCAGTGAGCTGCTGTGTACCTACAATCAGATTATCCCTGTCGGTAATCAGGCACCGCCCCTGACCGTTGTTTTTGATACGTCGGCGACCACACAAAGCCAGATCAGTGGCAATGCCAGCCTTAAAGGCGTGAACTTCGACAACCGCCTGGCCAACAATACCAATGATCTGACTGTTCAGCTGCAGGACGCGAATCTGTCTTCATCAGTCAAAAGCGTGCTCGATCTCAATGGTGGTCAGGTCCTGCCCGGAGACACCCTGCGCTATACCATGAGTCTGTCGAACAGCAGTAACTTCAACGCGACCGCTGTGACCCTGACCGACCCGATGCCGGCACTGATCTCTTCATTCAGTGTATTCAGCCGTCCAGGTGGTTCCGTGAATAACAGTCAGCCTGCACCTGCTGGCGACAATGGCACAGGCATCGTTGAAATCAGTAACCTGACTATCCCAGCAGGCGCAACCGTCAACGTCGTGATTGACGCTGTCATTTCTGCTGGTGCACAGGATGGACAGACAATCACCAATATTGCGACGGTGGGTAACCCAGCGGTCAACTATTCGCTGACATCCCCGACCGTCACCATCAATAACGCGCTGGGCAACAGCGGCAACAAACCGCTTTATCTGCAACCCGACAGCACGCTCACCCGGATTGCCGATACGTCAGGCGGTTTTCAGGTAGTGAATGATCAGCAGACGGTTCAGTGGACCCTGACTCCGGCACTCCAGACCGATGTGGAACTGGATTACTCCAGCCCTATTCCGGTGACATTGCGCCTCGAGAACAACCTGACGGCAGGCCAGGGCAATAACAACGAATATCAGCACAACGTAACCGTCTCTCTGATCAGAGTAAGCAACGGGTCTTCAACAACCATTGCGTCAGATACCCAACAGGTGAGTCTGCTGACGGCAGCGAATACTGTCTCAAGTGATTCTGTGCGAACCTTCCAGTTTGATATGGCCGTCTCCAGCAACCAGCCATTACTCGCTGGGGATGCCCTGCGACTGGCAGTCACTCAGAGCCGGGTCGGCGGTTCAGCAGCCTTCCCGCAGTATCGCAATATCCGCGTCTACAGCTCAGATAACGGTGTTATTTCATTGGTGGCACTGACGTCCAATACTGTGATCAGTGTCGACCTCGTTGAGCTGTACGATCAGGCTTATCCAGACGGTAATCCGGTCAGCTCCATCAACCCGGGAGCCGCTTACTTCATCCGCGCAGATGTCACTGACCCGTTTGGAGCCTACGACGTTACGAACACCCGGCTGACCATTAATGCTGCCAGTGGTGAGGTTCCCGTCAGCCTGGCTGTGATGTCCACGGTGAATACCACACCTTCAACGGTGACGGTCGAGTACCCCTACACCACAGCATCCGACGCTCAGAGCGGCGACTGGTTGTTCACCGTCAGGGCTGATGAAGGCTATGAAGGCACCGTCTTTAATGTTCGGACAGTCACTGTGCCTCTGCTTCAACCGGCCCAGTTGAGCATGAACAAATCTCTTCAGGTTACCGAAGATCCACTGAATGGCAGCGCCAATCCTAAGGCCATTCCGGGTGCCTTGATTGAATATCAGTTAACTGTGACCAATACCGGCGAAGGCACCGCGGATGCAGACACTGTGACCATTACCGACAGTCTCCCAGCAGATACAGCATTCTTCGTTGGTACCGACCCTTCAGTCAGCCCTGTCACTCTGACTGAAGGCACAACAGCCAGCACACTGACACTGAATTTTGAAAACCTGACGTCGACTGCGGACGATGTCGAGTTTTCTGACAACAACGGCACCACGTTTGACTACCAGCCAACGCCGGATGCCGAAGGTTTCGATCCGCTGATAACAGATGTCCGAATCCGTCTCGGAGGCACTATGCCGGGTACGGATGAGGGCGGTAGTCCTGAGTTCAGTATTTTTTATCAAGTAAAGGTCAACTAAGGAGATCCCTATGAAGACCATCAGTAAAATCGCCCTGCTGACTGCGGGTCTGGCTGCCTCTACGGCAACCTGGGCTGCAGGTACTGACGCGGGTGCAATCATTACCAACACCGCAACCGCTACCTTTGATGATCCGGCAACGGGCAACACTGGCAGCACGTCAGCAACAGCACCAGACATCACTGTTGCTGAGCTGATCAACGTTAACGTCACTGCAGAAAACACAGTACCGGTGGAAACTCAGCCGGGCGGTGCTAATCAGGTGCTGGAATTCACCGTCACCAACACGGGTAACGGTACCGAAGCCTTCACTCTGACTGCAGCCAACCTTGCTGGTGATGACTTTGACGCTGAAAGCGTGACTGTTTACCTCGACAGCAACAACGACGGCGTATTCAACGCTGGCGATCAGGTAGTGACTGCTGACCTGGTACTGGACGCTGACGAATCTGCAACTGTCTTTATCGTGGGTAACATCCCAGGCACTGCAGCTACTGGCCAGCAGGCAGAACTTGAACTGACTGCTACATCAGCAACGCCAGGCGCTGCAACTGCTGCTCCGGGTACTCTGCTCCCAGGTCAGGGCACCAACACACCAGCCGGTGCTGTGGTTGGTACTGCGGTTACCGATACAGACACGGGTACCTTCGTGGTCGGCACTCTGATCACTAATGCCTACGTTGATCTCGATAAGTCTATCGAGAGCCGTCAGGACCCATTCGGTGGCACCACCGATATCCCGGGTACTGTTGTGACCTACCTGATTACTGCAACGGCCGTTAACGGCGACGTTAACAACCTGGTGGTGGCTGACTCTATCCCACTGTCTATGACACTGGTCGCTGACTCAGTAACCATCGACGGCGCTGCAAAAACTGATGTTGCCGGCGACGACGAAGTCGATGTTGCGGGTTCTGACGTATCAGTAGATCTCGGCACCCTGACTGAAAACACAACAGTAGAAATCCGCCTGCAGGCTGAAATCAACTGATATTGAGGTGACATATGCGCTTACTGACCACATTACTCCTGCTCCTGCCTTTGTCGGCATTTGCCACAGTCAGCCTGGAATCACAGCCCTATAAGGTGGTGATGGCTACCCAGGACGACGGAAGCGTGGCTGAAGAGTGGGTGGAAGCCGACAAAATCGCTCCTGGCGACAAAGTCGGATACCGCATCACGTACGTCAACACCGGCAGCGAGCCGGTCAGTGGCGTCACCATCAAGAACCCTGTGCCAGAAAACACTGTTTACATTATGAACAGTGCTAATGGCGCAGGTACCTCCATCACTCTGTCGGTGGATGGTTCTCAGTTCGCTCCGGTGAGCGAACTGAACGTACTGGAGAACGGCGAAGTCCGTCCTGCCGGTGCGAAAGACATACAAAGTATTCGCTGGATTGTAGATGCGCCTGTCGCGCCATCCGCAACTGGCTTTGTCGAATTTCAGGTCCGGGTTAATTAATCCCAGGCTGGAGGTGAAATATGAATAAACACGTAAAACTGATCAGCCCCGTTGTACTGGCAACACTCAGTACACTGTCGTTTCAGGTTCACGCCGCCGGGACTGCTGCCGGGACCGAGGTCACTAATACAGCCATTCTGAACTACCAGATCAATGGAGTAGATCAGGACGCTGTTGAAGCTCAGGACGTATTCAACGTCGACATTAAAGTCGACTACGCCCTGACACGTCTGTTGACCACAGAACCTAATCAGACCTCGCTTGAGGCTGACAATGTCACCATTGCTGCGGTTCAGATTACCAACGACGGTAACTCGCCGACGTCGTTCACGGTTGCAGCTGGCAACGAAACGGGCACAACGCTCGATGTTAACGGCACCACCTACACCGATAACATCGATACAGGTACCACCTACAGCTACTACGTCGATGATCCGGTGAATGGTACTCCGGGCGTGCTGGATGCTGCAGACACTCTGCTAACAGGTCCGACCGCAGAAGTACTGGCCGACGAAACCATCACTGTGTTTATCACAGTACCGAAAGCAGAAATCGACGGTGCAGATAAAGACGTCGCTCTGACCACAGTCACAGTGAACGGTGTTGCTTCAACCATCGATGGGACGACTTATCAGCTGGATACGGGCGATAACGATCCGACTAACGGCTCAGAAGATGATGCTGCCATTGCTAACGGCGCAACCACCATCGAAGTGGTCTACGCAGACACTGACGCAGATAACCAGGAAATCCTGACGGATGCACTTGTTCTGGTGTTCCCGAACCTTGATGGTCTGGGCAACCTGACGAAGACATCCGCAGTTATCAGCGATCCTCTGAATGGCACTGACAACCCGAAAGCCATTCCTGGCGCTGTGGTTGAGTACACCATCACCCTGACCAACACGGGTACTGCGGATGCGACCAACGTGGTTGTTACTGATGCGATTCCTGCTGATACCACCTACGTGGCAGACAGCCTGCTGGTCGCAATGGACGGTGCTACAACCCCGGTTGCGGTCGATGCGGCTATCGCAAGCTACGACTCTGGCACGGACACAGTCACTGTGAATCTGGGCACTGTCGATGGCGATGCTGACCCTGCGAATCAGGAAACCAACGTCATTACCTTCCAGGTAACGATTGACTGAAACGATGGTTAACCAGGTTAACTGACAGGAAATGTTAATGAGATCTCTGTTCCCGACACTGACAACCCGACTGCACCGGAGCGCCAAGCACGCTCTGGGCGTCCTGTTGTCTGTGTTGCTGGCACACTCTGCGCAGGCGGCAGTGACGCCAACCGGAACAGAGATCACTAACACTGTTATAGCGACCTATTCTGTCAACGCAGAAAGCTTTACCCGCAGTGACTCGGCCAGCCTGACGACTCAGGAAGTAAATCCGGGTCCTGTGGTTCCTACCCCAGCCAGTATCCGTCTTGCTCATATTGATGACGATGGCACGCCATTAACTCTCAATGGCACCGACTATGGCGATGGGCAGGGTAACTTTACTTCGTATACCGGCTTTGAAGATGAAAATGGCAACACCATTAACTTCCCGGCCACTGTGAATATTTCTGATGATGAATTCGGTTACCGTGCAGGTGAGCCGGTCATCATCATTGTTGAAGATCAGGATAAGAACCTGAACCCAGCGCGTCCGGATACCATAGTTGTGACTATCACAACACCAGACGGCAGTGATACCGAACAACTGACCCTTTTTGAAACCGGCGATAATACAGGTATTTTCGCTGCCGTCCTGCCGAGCCAGGATACCAATCAGGGCACACAGCCCTACGACGGTATTATTTCGGTGAAGACAGGCACAGAGCTTTCGGTAAGCTACACCGACCCGACGGACCCTGCCGACAGCGTTGCTGCTCAGACTCTGTTTAATCCGGTGTCCCGAGTATTCAGCTCCAGCGATGGCAGCCCGGTGAACGGTGTCAGCGTAACTCTGATGAATGCAGATACCGGACTACCAGCAACTGACAAGGTATTCTACGAAGACGGTGTAACGCCCTACCCCGTTACGGTTGTCAGCGGTCCGGCTAACGGTGTTCAGGCCAGCGCTGTTACACCGGAGTTTGCTCCGGGACAATTCTGGTTCCCATACGTTGAGGACGGTAACTACTTCCTCGAAATAGAGGGGCCGGCCACCTTCCGTGTACCATCGGACATCGACGATGAGACCCTGCGCGGAACACTCAATGGCCCGTTTGATGTTACAGGTATTTCACGCGGCGAAACGTTCAGCGTTAACAATCAGGTATTCCGCACAGATATCGGTGCTGACCCACTGGATAATAGCCTGCTGCTGAGCAAACAGTCTGACTACAATGAAGCCGGCATTGGCGACAGCCTCAAGTTCACCATTAACCTCGTTAACAACGAAGTTGATGCCAGCGACGTCACTCTTGTCGACCAGCTGCCCGCCGGTCTTCGCTACATGGAAGGCTCTGCCCGCCTGAACAACGAGAAAGTCGACTTCGACCTCAGTCGTGATGGCCGAACCCTGACTCTGCCCATTGCCACCATCGGGGCCTTCGAGCGACTGCAACTGACCTATGTTGCGCAGGTCACAGCATTGGCGAAAGGCGAAGTGGTTAACCGGGTATCACTGAATGACGATGTGCTGGTCGCAAACGATGCCAGCGCTAAAGTCATTATCCGCGATGAATTCTTCAAAGATACGGCCCGCCTGTTCGGTCGTATCTACCTGGATGATTGTGAAGGCAATCAGGCCTCGGTCGATGGTGTACCGGATATCCGCCTGTTTATGGAAGACGGCACCTATGTCGTGTCAGATGAAAATGGCGAATGGCACATCGAAGACGTCACTCCGGGCACCCACGTTGTGCAGATGGACACGGCCACCATCCCGCCATACATGGAACTGATGGAGTGTCCGCAGCGCGGCTTCCACGCTGGTCGCAGCTACAGCCAGTTCGTTGATGTGCAGCCGGGTAGCTTCTGGCGCGTTGATTTCTTCCTGAAGATGCGCGAACCGGAAGTCGGAGAAATTCGCCAACAACTTGACCACGCCCTGCTGCCATTCACCGCGGAAGAAATGAGTGAGCGTCCATACGCTTCACCAGTGGATCATAAGGTTCGTTATCGCTTTACGCTGGATGGTAACGGCCTGCCACTGCAGAACGTGACAGGCATGATTTCACTGCCAGAAGGTCTGGTCTACGAAACTGGCTCAAGCACACTGGATGGCCGGGCAATTGAAGACCCGACAGTCACTTACGGCAATCTCGTTTACCGTCTGAACGACAAGCCTGAAAAATGGCAGAACGTTATTGAGTTCAATGCGTACATCAGCGACCTGGCGCCTATGGGTGAACTTGTCACCCGAGCCGTTACACGATTCCAGGCGGACGCCCAGTCACCGCAACAGATTCAGCCGGTCAGCACGTCGATTAAACTGGTGCTTCCACCCAAAGAAGAAAACGTGAAACCTGTCGTACCGCCAAAGTTTGCTAACTTCTCTGACATTCTGACGGAGGAAGACAAGCTGAATCTGGTGAATGTGATTGAAGCGCTGGACGGTCTCGGCAACCTCGAGCTCAAAGTGATCGGCCACACCGATAGCTCACGAATTTCCAGCCGCGTGCAGCATATCTTTGCCAATAACCAGGTGCTGTCTGAAGCGCGTGCTGATTCGGTTGCCGACTTCCTGGCCAAAGAGCTCGGGATTTCACGTTCGCAGATTATCTCAGAAGGACGCGGCCTGACTGAGCCCGTCGCGACCAACCGAACCGCCGAAGGCCGCGCACAGAACCGACGTGTTGAGGTGAAGGTCCTCAACGCTGATGCGGTGGTTGATCTGGCAAGTGCTGGCAGTGACGTTCAGGTCGCTAAAGTACAATCTCTGATTCCCGGCCTGACCGGATTAATGGCCACAGCGGCGGGTAATCCGGCACGCCTGCCGTCCGAAATGGCCGTCCCTGAGTATGACGAAAACTGGTTCCGTACCGCGCCTGATGAAGCTCAGTGGATCTGGCCACCGCTTGATCGCAGCCCATCAATCAGCTCAACCAAGATTGCGGTATCTCATTCCAAGAAACAACGCGCTACGCTGACCTTAAACGGCAAGCCAGTGAGTGCTCTGAACTTTGACGGTAACACCAGCAGTAAAACCCGTGACCTGGTGATCAGCCAGTGGCGTGGTGTAGACCTGATGTCTGGCCCTAACCATTTTGAAGTAACGGTAATGGACACCGCCGGCCGTGTGGTGAAACGCATCAAGAAAACCGTGCACTTTGCCGAAGCGCCAGCCAAGGCCGAGTTTATAAAAGACGAAAGTATGCTGGTCGCCGACGGTATTAATCCGCCTGTCGTGGCTGTGCGTCTGACGGACAAAGAAGGCTTCCCGATTCGCGCTAACGTTCAGGGGCAGGTCGAAATCCTTGAGCCATACACTCTCTATAGTGAACAGCGCGAGCAGGAAATCAGCCCGTTGACCGACATGCAGAAACCTGCGTATCAGGTTGGTCAGGATGGTATTGCACATATTCGTCTGGCCCCGACTTTCCGCTCGGGAGAGGTGGTCATGCGCTTCAAGCACAGCAATGGTCAGACCGACGAAATCCGCGCCTGGCTGAAGCCAAAAGAACGTGAATGGATCTTTGTAGGTCTGGGTGACCTGGCCGTTGGCTACAACGCCAATGGTGGCAACAGTGACTCAATGAAAGCCGCCGGCGTTGATGACAACATTTACCACGACGGGCGTCTGGCCTTCTTCGCTCAGGGTCAGGTTCTGGGCGAGTGGCTGGTCACTGCAGCTTACGACTCGGGCAAAGAAGACGCCGAGCCTTTCGCGCGCCTCATTGAGCCAGACCGGTATTACACCCTCTACGGTGACGCCAGCCAGCAGCAACTCGATGCCAGCTCAGCCCGTAAACTGTATGTCCGGGTTGAAAAAGAGCGTTTCTACACAGTATTTGGTGATATCGACACCAACCTGACCGTCACAGAGCTTGGCCGCTACAGTCGTAAACTGACCGGTATCCAGACCGTGTATCAGGGCGACATTGCTGAATTCTCCGGTTTCGTCAGCCAGACGGATCAGGGCTTTATGCGTGAGGAAATTCAGGGGGACGGTACGTCCGGTTTGTATCGCCTGGAAAATCAGCAGCTGGTACTCAACAGCGAGCAGGTTCGCCTGATCGTCCGCGACCGTTACCGCAGTGAGAACATCCTGTCGACCACCACTCTAACCCGTAACGTCGATTACGTAATCGATTACTCTGACGGCACGCTCTACTTCAAAGGGCCAGTCGCCAGTACAGATGATGCCTTTAACCCGCAGTACATCGTTGTCGAATACGAAGTCGAATCAGACGGAGATCTGGGCTACATCGCCGGTGGCCGCGCTGGCGTGAAGCTGCTTGACGATAAGGTTCGTGCCGGCGTAACGACTATTACGCAGAATCAGAGCGGCGACGACCGTCATCTGCGCGCTGCTGACGCGACTCTGAAGCTGGGTAAAACCGAAGTCAAAGCCGAAATTGCTCAGTCTGAAGAAGTGGTTTCTGGTAACGCTGATACTGCGAACGCTCATCTGGTTGAAGTCTCTCACCGCGACGAGAGATTTGATGCCCGTGCCTATATCCGGGAGCAGGAAGATGGCTTTGGTCTGGACCAGACATCCGTCGGCGAAAATGACTTCCGCAAAGAAGGTATCGAAGGTAACTGGTACATCAATGATGATAACCGCCTGCAGGTCATGACCTTCCACCATCTGGGCCTGACTACCGGATTCGATAGCTATCAGGCTCAGACTGACTGGATTCATCGCCTAAGCGATAACCAACAGGTTTCTCTGGGCTTGATCGCTGCCCAGCAGGAAAGTCTGGATAACACCTTATATACAGACCAGCTGAGTCTCGGGTACAGCCAGCGCGTCCTGAATAATCGCCTGACCCTGAGCAGCCAGCTGCTGACAAATATCTCTGAACGCTCGGATGCCTACGACCGTATGCTATTGGGCGCTGATTATCAGATCAGCCGCAACTACAGCATCTTCGCTGAACACGAAACCGGATTCAGCGATGATGCACCGGAGCGTTCTATTATGGGTCTCCGCGCAACGCCTTGGGCAGGCGCCCGTGCAGAGCAAAGCATTGAACAGGTTGAAGTCGATGATAACTATCGCCTCTTTGCGGTATCTGGCTTAACACAGGACTTCCTACTCAACGATAAGTGGAGCCTGAGCGCTGGCTTTGAGCAATCCAAAGACCTTGAGAACAGCGTGCCGGTGGAAGATGCCACCACAGAAAACTTCCACGCAGTCCACGCGGGTTCGGCGTTCAGAACCGAACAGTGGCAGTGGAATAACCGTCTTGAATACCGCAACGGCACGACCCTCGATAAGTGGGTAGCACGCAGTAATCTGTATCACCCACTGAGCGATGCTCTGGCCGCAGGCGGCAGCGTCGACTGGTTTAATGAATCAGGCACCGAATACTACGCAAACCAACTCGACCTGCGTTTTGATCTTGCCCTGCGCCCTCGCGTAAACCCGTATGCATTGCTGTGGCAGACGCGCTGGGTTCAGGACACCATCGGCGGTATTGGTGCCCCTGACCGTACCCGCAAACTGATTAACAATGCGCATCTGAACTGGATGATCACCGGCCGCGATCAGCTCGCCGGACAATACGGCATCAAGCGTGTTCTTAACCAATACGATGGCGATAATTACGCCTCGACCACAGATTTCATGGCCGCAGAATGGCGCCACCATCTGACAGACCGCTGGGATGTCGGTGCCCATGGTCGCCGTCTACACGGCTACGAAGCAGGCCAGGTAAGCCACGGCGCAGGCCTCTCCGTTGGCTTTATTCCAGCGACCAACACCTGGGTTGGCGTGGGCTATAACTTCACAGGCTTCATCGACAGCGACTTTTCTGCGGCGAACTTCACCGCACAGGGCGTCTATCTGAAACTGCGCTTTAAAGCCGACCAGGATTCTCTGGCAGCCATGCGCGCCGCCTTCCGTTAATACGCCTCACACCCGTCAGGGACTTCAATGGGTGTGACACAGGTCTCATAAGACACCTCTATTCAGGCCATCTTTTCTGTTTTAATAGCCGCATGCGTAAACAGTTACAGGAAAGATGATGACGCCGCGTGACCGCCTGATTGATGAACATGGACAACCTCTTTTTGGGCGCTTTGACACCCCTGTCAGCGATATAAATTTTCGCGACTATAAGCTGCGTACCCCGATGGGAAAGCCAATCCTGCCTAAAAAGCGTGATCAACACTTTAATCAGTTTCAGTTTGTTTCTGTTTCTGCAGATCCTTTGTTCATCGGTCTGGCTATTGTACGTCTTCGTTTCGCCAGTCATGCCTTTCTGTATTTGTATGATCAGTCAGCAGAACGCTGGAAAGAATATCGTTTCACCCGCCCCTTCCGTCGTGGACTCCGCTTTGGACAGCAGCCTAATCAGGATATCGTCAGCTTCGTAAAGGGCCGGAACCGGCTGACGATTAAAGCCAGTAACCGACCCGGCGTACGTCAGGTGCGGGTCAGCATGGCCGATGGCACCAGTATTCGGGCCAGTATCGATGAGAGCACGCATTACCTTCCTATGTCGGTCTGTACCCGGACCGGCTTCAGCGGCTGGACATACACGCAGAAAAGCAACGCTCGGGTATGTCAGGGGGAAGTTCAATGGCAGGGCCGTACATATAACCTCGAATCTCTGCGGGCACTCGCCGGTGTCGACTGGACGGGCGGTTACATGCGCCATGAAACCAGCTGGAACTGGGCCAGTATTTCCGGGCGCCTGAACGATCAACGTAAGATCGGGCTGAACCTGTCTGCTGGCGTGAACGAAACTGGCTTCAGTGAAAATACGCTATGGATAGATGGGGTACCGACGGTCATGCCCGGCGTCCATTTTCAGTTTAACCGGGACGATACAGACTCTGGCTGGTCAGTCACATCACACGACAACAGCATACGTCTCCACTTCGATCCGGTAGTGAATTATCACGATCACACTAATGCCATCATCGCCGCCAGTAACTTCCGCCAGTACCTGGGCAGATACAGCGGTGAGATCGACCTTCCCCACGAGACCATCCATATCGACAATCTCTGGGGACTGGCCGAAGACCATTACGCGCGCTGGTAATGATCTTTACTTGTTCTATCTGGCTTTATGGCTTTGTTATTCGCCGCTGACCTGCTCTGAGATAGTCACCTGAATGGCCTCAGAGCCTCTGGTCGGAACATTAAAGACCTGCCCCTGCCAGTCTCCCGCCTGAGCCATTGGCTGGCCGGATAGAGAAACTCGGGCAGTAATGGTCACCTCATCAACGTCACCAATACTGGCGCCTGCTGCCATCGCCATCGAGTTATCCAACACGACCGTGGTCGGCAACTGGGAAACCACAAGACGCTGAACTGCGAGTGGCATCGGCGGCCCATCCAGCTTACGCGCCAGAACAAATACGGTTGCGTTTACAGGTACCTGCTGACGAACGTCGTCTGACAGCGCAACGGTAACTTCAACTCGCGCAGGGACCATCCAGCTCAGGTCAACACGAGTGCCCTGCTCTTCCAGCACTTCAGCAGCGCGGCCAATACCATTAGCAATGGTGCGGGCTTCCATACTGCCTTCCGGCAACTGTATCCAGAGAGCCTTCCAGTGTTCGATGGCTTGCTGATAATTACCCAGTTCATAAGCCATGATTCCGGCCAAACCCAGCGGTTTACGCTGGCCTGGCGCCAGTGCCAGCGCTTCTTTCAGGGTATTGTAGAGCTCGTCCGTAGCCTGCTGGCCGGTCGAGAAGAAGCGCGCCTGAACCATTGAGGTCATGATGGCCGCCCGGTCCTGCACCTGTTCATCCGGAAGCTTGGTTAGTAGATTTTCGTAAGCTTCTGCCGCTTCGGCAAAGCGTGCTTCTGCTTCCAGTAGCCGCCCTCTCAGGAACGCCCACTCCAGATTCTCGGGGTCGCGCGCGCCCGCAGAATCAAGTCGCTTCTCCAGTTCTTTGTATTCAGTTTCAGATAACTCTGACGTTGCCGAGTATTCCAGTAACTGCGTAGCCCGCACTTCGTTGCCAGCCCCCCAGCTCATGTACAGTGAGTAGGTCGCCGCAAGAGACAGAAGAATCAGAAATGATGTGAAGGCAAAACGCGCAGCCTTACCCGGCCCGGTGTGAAATCCTGCCGCTTTGTCCGCAGCAGCCAGCAGCTCCCGGTCCAGCTCAAGCATCATCGCCTTACGGTCGTCTTCACTGATATCCATCGCCTCAACATCAGCTACCCGCTCTTTATAGAGTCTCAGGTTTTCCTGAGCCTGCAGTTTACCGGGGGTTGCCGCTTCAGCCTGAGCATTACGAATAGCTGGATATAACAGCACCAGCAGAAGTACAACCAACAGGCCGATCAGACCAGTAATCATTTGTTTTCCTCATCGAGACTGGATTTCAACGCTTCGAGGCGGGCTCGCTCTTCCGCAGACAACTCGGCAACGGGCTGAGCCTGCTGGCGTCGCAAAAGTGCCAGCAGCAGAATTCCGAAGAGTAAAAGAAGTGCGGGGCCTCCCCACAACAGCAGAGTATCCAAGCGAAATGGTGGCTTATAACGAACAAAATCACCGTAGCGATCAACCAGATACGTCACGACTTCATCGTCAGACTTACCTTCCTGCATCAGCTCATACACCTTGTCCCGGAGATCCGCAGCGACCGGCGCATTGGAATCCGCCAGATTCTGGTTCTGACACTTCGGGCAACGCAGGTCTTCCGCCAACTGCTCAAACCGTGCAGCATCTTCCGGGTCCTGAAACGGATACTTGTGCCCATCAATCACCGACCACGAAGGCAATGCAATCAGGCACAACAACCAAAGACAGTGTTTCATTGCATCTCCCCGAATTGTTTACCCAGAGATTCCCAGACCACAGGGTTCAGGTCGCCAATGTGCTTACCGCGGATAATACCTTCTGAATCAATCAGGAAGGTTTCAGGAGCGCCATACACGCCCAGCTCGAGGCCAAGCTTTCCCTGAGGATCAGACAGGTTGTATGCATAGGGATTGCCGTAAGCCTTGAGCCAGTCCCGTGCTTTCATCACATCATCCTTGTAATTAATTCCGATGATGCGGATGCCCTGCTCTGCCAGCTCATTCAGAAAGGCGTGCTCGGCTTTGCATGTCGGGCACCAGGTTGCCCACACATTCACCAGAGCCGGTCGCCCCTGCAGATCTTTCGTTGTCAGGGTTCTGCCGTCTTCGACAACACCCAGCTCGAATTCCGGAAATGGCTTACCGATAAGCGGCGACGGCAAACTGGTTTTATCTTCGATGCCCAGGCCTACCCAAAAGACCAACCCCATCAGAGCGAAGATCACCAGCGGGATAAATAGCAGCAGACGGTTCATGCCAGCTTCTCCTTTTTCTGACGACGGCGGTAACGCTTATCCAGCACGGCCATAAAGCCACCGAGCGACATAAAGATAGCGCCCAGCCATACCCAACGCATGTAAGGTTTAACCTGCAGACGCATCCCCCAGGCGTCACCTTCCAGGGCTTCACCCATAGAGATGTAAACATCACGGAATAGAGTGACGTCTATCGCAGCCTCGGTCATAACACTGCCTCGGGCGTGATAACGGCGCTTCTCCGCAGTCAGCACTTCAATCTTCTTTCCTTCTTTGTAGAGATTGAACCGCGTCGCCTGTGATGTGTAGTTAGGCCCATCTATCGTTCCGGCTTCAGTAAATTCGAACTGATAATCACCCAGAGTTTCTACCTGCCCCGGTACCATGCGCACCGATTTATCGATGCTGTAATTGGACACCATAGTGACGCCGATAATCGTCACAGCAACACCCACGTGCGCGATCACCATGCCCAGATAACTCACACCGAGTGAGGGGATTTTGCCTAAACGGCCTCTCGATTTTTTCCACACATCGGCACAGGTCGCAAAGATCAGCCAGAAAGAAATACCCAACCCAAGAACCACACTGCCGTTCACGGCTTCAGACAGCAGCAGCGCCACAACAATCGCGAACACGATGGCCAGAATGCCAGCGATCCACAGCTGGCCGCCGAGTCGACTGACACGATCGGACTTCCATCGGGTCATAGCACCCACACCCATTAATAGCGCCAGCGCCACGGTCAAAGGAACAAACATGGTATTGAACCAGGCCGCGCCTACCGACAGCTTACCCAGCCCCATAAAGTCGTACACCAGCGGGTACAGTGTGCCGGTTAGTACCGCCAGAGCCATCACCACCAGCAACAGGTTGTTAACCAGCAGTGCAGTCTCCCGAGACACAACTTCATACCGCCCCACCGAGGCGACGGTCGGCGCCTTGAGCGCGTAAAGCAGCAAGGAGCCGCCAACACATATCCCTAACAAGGCAAGAATGAATACGCCCCGCTCCGGGTCGGATGCGAATGCATGCACCGACGTAAGAACGCCAGAACGCACCAGAAAAGTCCCCAACAGACTCAGAGAGAAGGCAAAAATCGCAAGCAGCACCGTCCAGCTTTTAAACAGACCACGCTTTTCTGTCACAGCAAGAGAGTGCAGTAACGCCGTTGCTACCAGCCAGGGCATAAGCGATGCATTCTCTACCGGGTCCCAGAACCACCAGCCGCCCCAGCCGAGTTCGTAGTACGCCCACCAGCTTCCCAGAGCAATACCGACGGTCAGAAAGATCCAGGCAGCCGTGGTCCATGGGCGTGACCAGCGCGCCCAGGCAGCATCAAGACGACCGCTCATAAGTGCTGCGAGAGCAAACGCAAAGGCAACCGACAGCCCCACATAGCCCATGTAGAGAGTCGGAGGGTGTACGATCAGACCAAAATCCTGCAGCAGCGGATTGAGATCAGCACCGTCCTGCGGCGGGCTTGGCAGAATACGCGCAAAGGGGTTGGAAGTTTCCAGGGTAAACAGGATAAAACCCACCGATACCATCCCCATGATCGACAGCACACGCGCAACCATATCCAATGGCAGTGAGCGGCTGAGCAAAGCAACGGCTACGCCCCACAGGCCCAGCATAGTGACCCATAGCAGCAGCGAGCCCTCGTGAGCCCCCCAGACAGCACTTATTTTATAAGGCGTAGGCAGCAGGCTGTTGCTGTTAGCGGCCACGTAAGCAACCGAAAAATCATCCATCACGAAACTGGTCGCCAGCAATACCAGACTGATCACCAGAAACAGCGCCTGACCCACGGCCAATGGGCGCGCATAGCCCATCAACCAGAGCTGCCCACGGTTTACACCGAAGAGCGGAATGATGACCTGCAGGACGGCCATAATGAAGGCCAGTATCAGTGCAAACTGCCCGATCTCCGGCAGATGAAGCATTGCGGTATTCAGCATCAGTAGCTTGCCTCCTTGGCCGCTGCTTCCATCTGGGCTTTACCGTCCTGATGGGCCTGCTCCAGCGCTGCCTGAACTTCAGGCGGCATGTAATTTTCATCGTGTTTCGCCAGAACCTCTGAAGCAACAAACAGTCCTTCTGTGTTCACTTCACCCAAGGCCACAATCCCCTGACCTTCACGAAACAGGTCCGGCAGGATACCGTCATAGAAAACAGGCACTTCAGACTGACCATCGGTCACACGGAAGGTAACCCCTAGCCCCTGCTGATCGCGTTCAACGCTTCCTTCAACGACCAGACCACCCGCACGAATCGTGCGGCCCGGTGGCACTTCGCCGTTAGCAATCTGTGTCGGCGTCTGAAACAGGTTGATGTTCTGTGACAGTGAGTACATGGCCAGCCCGACCGCAGATGCTACAGCCAGAACCAGAAACAGAATCAGATGCAGACGTTTTTTACGCTGAGGGTGCATTACGCTTCTCCCGACGCAGACGCTGGGCCTGCTCTTTCAGTAAACGACGGCGATGCAGAATCGGCTGCATCACAACAAAGGCGATGATCACGGCGGTCAGTCCGTACGAAAGCCAGACATAAAAACCGTGTTTTCCCATCGCAATAAATTCAGCTAACGAAGAAAATTCCATCAGGACTCCAGAATCTTTCGAACCCACTGGCGTTTACGCTCATGCCAGAGGATTTCGTTACGTGTACGCAAAATGACGACCAGTGCGAAAAACAGATAAGTACTGACAATCATGATCAGCAGTGGCCAGAGCATATCCGGGTGCATGGACGGTTTCTCGGTCAACTTCAGAGTGGCTGGCTGATGCAGCGTATTCCACCACTCCACCGAATACTTAATGATCGGAATATTCACCAGACCGACCAGCGCGAGAATAGCCCCCGCCTTGTACGATGCTTCCTCTGACTCCATCGCCTGCTGCAGCGCCATTACGCCGAAATAAAGAAACAACAGCATCAACATAGACGTCAGGCGCGCATCCCAGACCCACCAGGTGCCCCAGGTCGGTTTACCCCAGATAGCCCCCGTCAGCAGCGCGATCAGGCAGAATGCCGCACCGACAGGCGCAATCACCTTCGCCACCCAGGCGGCCATTTTCATACGCCAGATCAGGTACACAGCACCGGCAACCGCCATCATCATATAGGCACTCTGAGCCAGCAAAGCCGCAGGAACATGGATGTAGATAATTCTGAAACTATCGCCTTGCTGATAATCTGCAGGCGCATACAGCAAACCAAGCACCAGACCCACGATCGCCGAGCCACCTGCCGCTAACGCTAACCAGAAGATCCAGCGCTCGGTCATTTCATAGAACCACTTCGGTGATCCGAGTCGATGATAGAGTCGTACAAGCCACTGCCACATATTCAGTTACCGCGATAAATTCAGTTTTAAGGCTGCACCAGCAGCAAAAGGGGTTAATGCCAGTGCCAGCGCTAACATGGCGCCCAACATAGCGACCTGGCCATTGTAAGCCATTCCGATCCCTGCGTGATAAACCGCACTGGCAGCAAAGATCAGCACAGGGACGTACAGAGGCAGAATCAACAGCGTCAATAACAGACCACCGCTTCTCAGGCTGGCAGTCAGCGCGGCCCCGACGGCGCCCAGCAGACTCAGAACTGGGGTTCCCACGGCCAGGCTGATAAATAAAGCGAAATAGGCGTCTTCCGGCAGATGCAGCATCACACCTAATAAGGGCGACATCAGAGTCAGAGGCAGGCCGCTGATGCACCAGTGCACCAGGGCTTTTCCCAGCGACATCGCATACAGAGACTCCCCCGATGCCAGCCATTGCTCCAGTGAACCGTCTTCAACGTCGGCACGGTACAAGGAGTCCAACGACAACAGCGTCGCCAACAAGGCGGCTACCCAGATCACGCCTCCAGAGATTTTTGAGAGAAACTCAGGATTCGGGTCGACCGCCATCGGAAACAAAGCCGCGACCATAAGGAAAAACATCAGAGGATTTGCCCACTCACCAGGATTTCTGGCAGCCAGCAAGAGGTCTCGACGAACCGTAGCCCGAACCAGGCTCATGCGACACCTCCGAGCTCTATCCGACGTAAACCGGGAATACCTTCAAGCGCATGATGACTGGTAATGATCACAGCACCGCCGTTCGATACGTGAGACTGCAGTTCGCGTTCAAGCCACGAAACACCGTCCTTATCCAGAGCAGTAAAGGGCTCGTCCAATATCCATAGAGGTGCCTTGCTGACTTTTAAACGAGCCAGCGCAACACGGCGTTGCTGCCCGGCCGAGAGTTGCAGGCAGGGAGTATGCTCGTAACCCGCCAACGCGACCTGTTCGAGAGCGTCCCAGAGTTCCTCTTCCGATGCTTTATCCTGCGCGGTCAACCAACGTAGATTCTCGAGTGCGGTCAGGGATTTTTTTACCGCGGACAGATGTCCCATATACAAGCGGTGATGGGCATACTCAGAGTACACCGTCGTCATAGGCGCATTGTGCCAGAGCAGTTGCCCATTGAAATCGCGGTTCAGCCCGGCCAGCAACCTCAGTAACGTCGTTTTACCGGCACCATTAGGACCTGCCAGCTGGATCAGCTCACCATCTGAGATACTCAGCGACAGCCCTTCGAAAAGGACACGGTCATCACGCTCGCAATAGAGTTCGCTCGCGCTGAGTAATGTTTGCTGGGCGCCCTGCTGTGGCGTCATCAGAACCTCGATTTCCGGGCCATACTATGGCCAAATAAGTGAAGCGCCAGTGAGTCATCAATAAATCTGGCGCACGCATTATACCGAAAAAGCCAACGACAACGCTGAGCCAGCGCAATAAAGATTTGTCAATCTGCGCCGATAAGGTGAACTATGAAAACACCTGATATGCCCCTGATACAGAGCGCGCTGACAAAGGCTGTACGCAGCGAAACGTCAGGGGCTTCTGCTGCGCGCTCATCGTCAGCTGCTTCGTCGGGCTCTGCCGCGAATTCAGACGTCGAGTTTTCAGCCACAGTGACAGCGAGCCGGCGTACTTCTGAACCTCCAACATCCGGTCGCCAGACGAGCGCTGACGTCACTGATAGCGCGAAGAATAACGTCAGAGAAAACGGCTCACGCGACAGAAACCCCTCAAGCCCAAACAACTGGCAGATCACAGTCACCTCTCAAGGGAAGTCGCTGAACCTTCAGAGCTCGCATCCCTTACCGGTAGGCGCCGAAGTATCATTGCGGGTGACCGAGCAAACGCCGCCCAGTGTCGTAATTACAGAGATTAAGCTTCCACAAAGTCAGGCGTCACCGACATCAACCAACCCTGCCTCTCAGGCCTCCGGGAATGCTTCGCTGGCCTCACAGTTACAGTCGATGGCGCAACAGTTGCAGTTAACCGCCGCGCTTCAGCTCGCCAGAGCCAGCAATGGCATAACCACTTCCTCTGCCATCCTCCAGCAGAACCCAACCTCTGCCTCTGGCGCAGGCGCTACAACGTCTTCCACAGCAGCGTTACCGGATACGATGAAAGCCTTACTGATGGCGCGTGCAGGCTGGTCACAAGGGAGTTCACTGCCGACAGGATCAGTGGCAACATCGTCAGGACAAGCTCCAACCCAGGCTGCCTCAGTATCTAACGGGTATTCAGTCGGTGGCAGTACTGGACTGCGAGGCCCCTCTGTCGCGACAACCTCTACCCCCGACTACAGTGCTGTTCTGCGTGCTGTGTTAAATGATCTGACATCTGCCGGAGCTAACAGAAATAGCCAATCCAGCCTGTTGCAAGCGACCGAGTCGTTAGTCAGAAACCTGCCCGATGCGGCGCAACTCAGTTCACCATCAGGCCTTCACAAAGCCATATCCAATAGCCCACTGAATTACGAGAGCCAGTTATTTCGTCTCGCGGCGACACCGCAGGGCAGTGCTTCTGCGTCCGGGTCCGGTGAGCCTGTTTCATCACCGACAAACGTCGCATCTGTTTTTAAGGCGCTCTGGAGCAAGGCCTCTGCACACGCTGGAGCCCCAACAAGTTCAACGGCAAGCTCAGCGGCGAACGGCGCATCAGAGTCTTTACGTCAGTCCATCAGCACCGACACCTCTGCGATCACCAAGCCATCGCTGCTATCTGCGATTGAAACACTGCAGAAGCAACTGTCTTCTGAGGGGCCGGCTAATTCTGAGACAAGTGCCGCCCAGCTGGCCGCTCTGCTAAGTAGCTCATCGGCCAGTTCAACCGCAAGTTCAGCACTGCAAAGCTCGCCGGTCATTCCCGGCGATAACCTCAAAGGATTACTCCTGTTTATTTTGGGGCGCAGTCAAAGCAACCCAGCCTCCACGTCAGAAGGCGCTGCAGGAAGCGCTACGATGGCAGCGGCACGATCAGGCGCCCAGACCAATCCATTGGCTGGTGCGCTCAACGAGGGGCTGCGACCCGAAACCTTCCGTTTACTGCAGACCGCTCTGTCCCAGACCGAATCCGAGCAGGTTCGCCTGGTACAGACGCAGGATACAACACAGTATCAGGTCCCTCTGATGTGGCGGGACAACGACACGGTCAAGCAGGACCTGCTGTGCCTTAAACGGGATGACGATCAGAGTGCATCAGAGGATGGCCAGAAGAAACAGTCGCGCTGGCAGATCACCCTGCACTTTGATCTGGAAACGCTCGGCCCGCTGGATATCGAACTGGACTTATGTCCCCCTGCGGTATCTGCGACCTTCTGGTCAGAAACCTCAGATACCCTGTCGGAAATTCAACAGGCATTGCGACCACTGCGAGAAAACTTGACTTCACTCGGAGCAGACGTGGGCGAGCTGCGAGCGCGCCATGGGCGAAAATTACCCGGCGAACAGCCAGTTATAAGACATTCACTGGTGGATATTCACACATGACGATTCCTGAGCACCTGCTGAACGCAACCGAAGCCATTGCTCTGGCCTACGATGGCGAACACGCCCCTCACGTCAGTGCCAGCGGCGAATACGATCTTGCACAAGCCATCATTTCCGTCGCCATCGCGCACGAAGTCCCGGTGTATGAGAATGCCGAACTTGCCACCTGGCTGGGGCAACTTGAGGTCGGGGAAGAAATTCCTGAGCAGCTCTATCAGGTGATCGCTGAGATCCTGGCCTTCGTTTATCGCTTAGAAGGCCGCCTTCCGGGTCAACCGAAAGGCAGCAAGTAAACCCGATCTGTTACCGAAGCACTGAGGGACCTCAGTGAATGCTCTCGGCCTGATGTTCGAGGGAAGCCAGCAACCAGCCAATGTGTGTTTCGACCACATCATCAGGAATCAGATCAACGCCTGAGAGTAGCTTCGGCAAGGCTTTGTAGTAGTAAGTATCAATGAGACCATGTAGGGACGAAACGAAAAACAGCGCCAATTGTTTCTGTCGTGCTTCTGAAGCAGCAGAGATGGCCGGAACCGCATCTGCCAGCATTGATAACAGGTGCGACTGCCATTCTTCGGCCAGACGATCCACCTGAAGCAACACGTCACGATCGACAACTTCCGGGTCTGTCAGCGTCATTTTAGGTGGCTGGAACATCAGCTGGTAATAGCCCGGTGAGCGCTGCGCAAACTGAATCAGGTGCCCGGCAAAGTTATAGAGTGCCGAACGCGGGTCAAGATGCTGACTCATCTGCTCGTTAATATCCTGAAACGCCATTTCAAAACCGCGGCGACGGGTAAAAACGAACAGAGATTCTTTGTTAGGGAAGTAGTTATAGATGTTGCTTGCTGTCATCCCGAGTTGAGATGCCAGCTTTCGCATCGACAGATGATGAAAGCCAACCTCAGCCATCACGTGCGACGCGCTGTCCATAATTCGTTCGCGCTGCGCGGCAATTTCTTCCGGTGTAAACGGCTTTTTAGGCATAGCTGACCCCAAATGCTCCAATCATGTACGCATGTTTATTAGAATTTTTCGCTGCACTTCATGTACATAGTCAGGAAAGCGACTATAAAACGATCAATCATTGATAAAATCAAGGCCATTAGAGGCCTAACCTCAACAATCCCCCACACTTTAAGGGACTATCCTGTCCAGCACCAGACCAAACCCGCCAAATTCCTCATCAGGCTGTTGGCAGCATCCATCAGTAACCGACTAAGAGACGTTTGAATCTACCCGTGATTTGATTCAGGACAAGATGCCCGGCTGATCGCAAGCGTATTCTTCTGCTCATTCATCGTCACTTACTTCTTCAATACTTATTCAAATATTCAAAAAACAGGCCAGCACATGTCGCAACACCTTACCTGGGACCCACTGATGATCCAGCGTTATAACCGCGCCGGGCCGAGATACACCTCTTATCCTACAGCGGTGGAATTTACACCGGCGACATCTGATGCCTGTGAGCGCTCCGCGCTGGCTGCTGACTCTGATAAACCACTATCGCTCTACTTTCACATCCCTTTCTGCCGTCACGTCTGTTACTACTGCGGCTGCAACAAAATAGTGACAAAACACAGAGACCGCGCAGAAGCCTACCTGGCAGAGCTTTACCGTGAAATCGATCTGAAAGCGGCATTGGTTGACCGCTCACGTCCGGTTGAGCAACTGCACCTGGGGGGCGGCACGCCAACGTACCTGAGTGATGATCAGTTGCGACAACTGATGACATACGTTCGTCAGAGGTTCAGCCTTCAGGATAACGAGAGTTCAGATTTCTCGATTGAAATTGACCCTCGAGAGCTGGGCCCTGACACCCTGAAGACCCTACGGGACCTAGGCTTTAACCGCGTCAGCTTTGGTGTTCAGGATCTGAACGAGCGTGTGCAGATTGCTGTGAACCGTGTTCAGCCAGAGGAAATGATTGAGGCTGTGATGCGAGACGCGCGGGCGCTGGGGTTCAGGTCTATTAATATTGATCTTATCTATGGTTTACCTCACCAGACCCGATCAACCTTTGCCGAGACACTGGAGCGCATCATCGATATGCGCCCGGACAGACTCTCCATCTTTAATTACGCTCACCTGCCAGAGCGTTTTATGCCTCAGCGTCGCATTAACTCAGAGGACCTCCCGGATGCGCCTGAGAAGCTGGCCATCTTCGGTACGGCCATCACCAGGCTCGATCAAGCGGGCTATCAATACATAGGTATGGACCACTTCGCCCTACCGGACGATGAGCTGGCCATTGCTCAACAGAAAGGCAAGCTACACCGTAACTTCCAGGGCTACACCACTCATGGTAACTGTGACCTGATCGGCTTCGGCGTGTCTTCCATCAGTCAGATTGGCTCTTCTTTTTTCCAGAACCAGACGGACCTGGGCAACTGGGGCGAGCAACTCAACAAGGGGCTGCTTCCAACGATGCGGCAAGTTTCATCAACCACAGACGACCTGATCAGAAAGACAGTCATTATGAGCCTGCTCTGTCATCTGACGGTTAAGTTCGATGATCTGAATACACTCTTTGCCATCGACAGCCGCTCCTATCTGAGTCGCTCGACAGAACAATTGCGTGAAATGGAAAAGGATGGACTGGTGACGGTTACGAGTGAAGCCATCAGTGTTACCAATGCCGGACGCCTGATGGTCCGTCAGGTATGTATGGCGTTTGATGCATACCGGGATGAGAACGAAACTCGGCGGTTTTCTAAGGCCATCTGAATCGCTTTATCGCCCTGCCAGAGCTATGTATCGAACGATGTATCGAGCGATGTGGCACCAGACCTACTCTGGCTGCCACAAACGCCAGTGGTGATCGACGTACTCAAGGTAAAGGGTCGCTTCAAAGGGCTTTTCTTCGGACTCCATAGCGCGCCTGAGAGGTCTTGCACGCCTGAAGACCGGCTCGCTGATCCAGCCTGCCAGACCGTCGACAAACCACCGGATATTTACTTCAACAAACCAGCGAGCATCACGCTCGATCGGATCCGTCATCGTCACCAGCGACTTTATACGCCGTGTACCGTATGACACCCCAGCACCTGCGTCATCTAACCAGTAGTAACGCCAGCCAACGACCACACGCTTGCGCCCCTTTTCTATCTCTTCGGTGGATATGCGCCTCTCCCGCCCAATCAACGCCATCTCAAAGAGTTCAGCCAGCTGACTGGCCTCAGCGCTGCGATCTGACTGCGATAGAGTCAATGGCAGGGACGCTGGTTTCCAGTATAAAGTTTCACCTGCATAATCACGATTGAGCACCTCAATCGCTGCTTCCGGACTGATATAAGGGACGGCGTGTGAAGACGCACAGAAAAACAATAAAAATATCTGTAACAAAGGTTTCATAATTACCTCCATGCACTTAGGATAGCCGCTTTCTGACAGGCCACACGAGAGGTAAGGTTCTGCACGGAAATGTCATCCGTTTGTCACAGAACTGTTATAAATTCCGGCGTGAAAAAAGAAACAGGAAAACACATGGCACAGTCTAATGCCCAACTGAGAGCCACTGAACCAGCAACCGGCATGGTGGCACGCATTACTTCAGATCCGCGTGAGATTCGTCAGGCGCTTGAGCTGCGATACCGTGTTTTTGCCGAAGACATGGGTGCAGACGTTCAGGGCGCAGACATGGGCATCGATAAAGATCGCTTCGATGACATCTGCATGCACCTGATCGTAAAGGACAACGAGACGGATACCATTGTGGCCTACAGCCGTATCCTGACCAATGACTTGGCAGCACGCGCCGGCGGCTTCTATTCGTCTACCGAGTTTGATCTGAGTCAAGTCCTGAAGCCGGGCAAGACGTACATGGAAATCGGTCGTACCTGTGTTGATCCCGATTTCCGCACCGGGGCCGCCATTGGCTACCTCTGGGGATTCCTCGCCGAGTACATGGAAGTCAATCGCATCGACTATCTGATGGGGTGTTGTTCAATTCCTGTATCTGGTGGTTTCGAGCAGGCCAACGCCATCATGGATCATCTGCGTGAGAAGCACATGACCCCTGATAACCTGCGCGCTGTGCCAAAAATTCCGGTACCTGCGACCAGCACCGAACTCGACGGGAAGTCTCTGGTGCCGTCATTGCTGAAGGCCTACCTGAGAATTGGCGTAAAAATCTGTGGTGAACCGTACCTGGATGCAGACTTCGGAGTCGCCGACGCTATGATTCTGCTGCGCCGGGAAGATATGAACTACCGCTTCCTCAGCCGCATTCTGCGCGGCTGAAGAATCAGACAGTGGGGCTAATTGCCCCCTGTCTTTCAATTGGTCATTAACGACCGGACAGAGGCGAGATCAACCGTTTCGCTGTAACGATTCCGTCCACCCGCTTTAGCGGCATACAAGGCTTCATCTGCCGCCTCAATTAACGCATCCATACTGTCTGACGAAGACGGCTCCGCCCAGGCTAATCCCATACTTACCGTTAGGATGTCGCTCGTATCTGACGCTTCGTGAGGCATTGCTGCTTCGGTCAGCGACGACCGGATTCGGTCCGCAACGACCTTCATGCCGTCAAAATGAATGGATGGCAGAACCACAGCGAATTCTTCACCGCCAAAACGGGCGACCAGATCCCGCGGGCGCTGCACCTGCTCTTTCAGCGTCGCTGCTACTTTCTGCAGACAGTGATCGCCCTCAAGGTGACCATAGTGGTCGTTGAACGCTTTGAAATGATCGATATCCACCATGATCAGGCCAATATTGCCGCCCTCACGCTTCGCTCTCAGCCATTCAGCTTTCAGAAAATCATCGAAATAGCGACGGTTTGCAATACCGGTCAGGCCATCAGTAACAGACAATGATTCCAGACGCTGCATTTCTTTGCGCGTTGCCAGCAGCTGATCAATCCGGATACGACACAGTTGAGAATTAAGCGGCTTACGCAGATACGCATCGGCACCTGCACCCAGTGAAGAAATTTCCACATCGTCATCATCAGGGCCCATCACAATCAGACCGATCTGACGGGTTTCAGGGTCCTGCTTCCAGTAATGGCAGAAACGCGACAATTGCTGTCCGGTAAAATTCTGATCTACAACTAACAGGTCTGGCTTGCGGTCTGGTTGATCGATCCAGTAATCCAGTTGCTCCTGATTCATCGCGCTTACCAGCGATACTTGCTTACCCAGCGCTTCACCAAGCTGAGCCTGCACAGACAAAGTTTCGTCTGCAATCAAAATAATGGGTTCTGTTGCCATAAATCCGGCGCCCCGACCGTTGTCCAAGTTGGGCTGGCCTGAGTCGCAAAACCGTTCACTGTCTGCGCTGATGACTCTCAAACCTGCCTTGAATATTATCGGCCAGCATATCGTATTCTTGCGGCTTGTTAATAAAATTTAACGATTAATTACTGGACGTCAGTTTAATTAAAAGTTAGGCGCTTTTTTTCGTCAGTTTATTGTCAACCCTTACCCGATTTGTCCTATTTCAAGCAATCCCTATGGCTGGCAAAAAGCCATTGTTACCGGCATCTTCAACCCCTGTAGAGGAACCTGATAAACTAAGTTCATGTTTTCAACAGGAGTTTCTCCCTATGTTCGTACGTACGATCTGCCTGTATGGCCTCGCAATGGCGGCTTTTCTCTTTTCCGGTTGCAGTAATCAACTGGACGTCGCGACAGACTTCACCGTTGATAAAACGATCAGCAAAGAGAAACTCCCGGACTTTTCCTCCTACACCAATGTCAAAGAGAAGAAACAGGCCTTTTTCTCCTTTATCGAACGCCTGGCCGATGAGGCAAATAGGGAGATCATGGCCGAGCGTTCGGCCTTGCTCGCTATCAAGGAGTATGGGAAGTACGACGAGCTGGATGACGACGCGAACGAGTTTCTTCAAACGCTGGCCTCAAAGTACCGGCTCGAAGACGTGAAAGAAACCAGCAAGCTGGTAGAACGCCTGTTAGTGCGTGTAGCTCCGGTTCCGCCAAGCCTGGCCATGGCACAGGCGGCCAACGAATCAGCCTGGGGAACCTCAAGGTTTGCAGTGAAAGGTAACAATCTGTTTGGTCAGTGGTGCTTCAGCAAGGGCTGCGGTATTGTGCCTGAGCAGCGAGCTGGCGACGCATTCCACGAGGTAGCCTCTTTCAAGAGCCCCTACGCCAGCGTACGCAGCTACATGTTGAACATTAACCGCCATGACGCGTACCGCGAATTACGCCGTATCCGCTCAGAAGCAATGAAAAACAAAGGCTTTGCCAGCGGCACTGTGGTCGCCGGTGGGCTCGAAAGTTATTCCGAGCGAGGCCATGAATATATAGATGAAGTGCGCAGCATGATCAGATTCAACAAACTGGGAAAGTACGATCAGCCGGAAACCTCTGATTCATGACAGAGTCACATATCGAGGTCACGCTCATACGTCATCACTGGCTTCCTCTGAAGCGACGCAGTATCTCAGGCACCGTAACCTGGCTTTCTACCGACGGCATGACCGTCATCAGCCAGGGACAAATGCCCATCGGCGCCCGGGTCAACCTGACGATTTCCGCTGCAGAACATGAATTAAAGAATATCCCGGCTCAGATCGTTCGCGCAGAACCCGGGACACAGGGCAGCCGTTACAGCCTCCGCTTCCATAAAGAGCGGCTTTTAAGGCACGACGGCGATATCACCTTGAGATTACTGGGGTACCTGGCAAGCCAGGATATACGGCCTGAGTAAACCCGACTCACCTTACGGACAGGAGATAAATACACCGATGGAAGGCTCGGTACTGGTAGTTAACTGTGGCAGCTCCTCCCTTAAGCTTGCCCTATACAATAGCGCTGAAGAAACCACCCCTGTTATAGAGGCTAACGCCGAGCGCCTGGGTACAGAACAAGCTTCATTGTCTGTCTCAGGTCAGATCGAACTTCAGACCTCGGGAAGTATGGATCACAATGCCGCACTGACCGCATTCATCAAGGCCGCGGAATCCCAGCTCAAGGGACTCAGAGGCATTGGTCACCGGGTTGTCCATGGCGGCGAATCTTTCATCGAGAGCTGCACGCTGGATCAGCACACCATTGCCGAGCTCAGGAAAGTTTCCGGACTGGCACCACTGCATAATCCGATGAACCTGATGGGGATCGAACTCTGCGGTGAATTACTCCCGGGCGTGCCCAACGTTGCTGTCTTTGATACCGCATTTCACCAGACCATCCCTGAGTCGACGTACCTCTATGGCGTGCCCTACGCCTGGTACGAAGAATATGGCGTCCGTCGTTATGGATTTCACGGCACCAGTTATCGCTTCGTTGCTGCCGAGACCGCACGGCGGTTGCAGCAGTCGCCCGAAGACCTCAATCTGATCATTGCTCACTTAGGCAATGGCTGCAGTGCCTGTGCAATCCGCCAGGGCAAATCTGTTGACACAACCATGGGGCTGACTCCCCTCGAGGGCCTGGTGATGGGCACCCGCAGTGGTGATATTGACCCAGGGCTGATTGAGTTTATGAGTGAGACCACAAAACAGCCACTCGATGACTTGATGAATACGCTGAACCGCGAGAGTGGATTACTGGGGATGTCTGGTGGACTCAGCAACGATATGCGAACTCTCCTTGAAGCGGAATCCGAGGGGGATGAGGCTGCTCAGCGCGCGATTGATGCATTTTGCTTCCGTACTGCCCGTCATCTTGCTGCACTCAGCACTAACTTCACACACACCGATGCAGTCGTATTCACCGGCGGTATTGGCGAGCATGCGGCCAATATCCGTCAGCGTATTCTGGCGTGCTGGAAGAATATTCCATATCGCCTCAACAGCGACTTTAACCAATCGAACGGCAACGAAACCGGACGAATCAGTGAACAGGGCACCCCCCTGGTGATGGTTGTACCTACCGACGAAGAGCGCATGATCGCGCAGGACACATACAGGCTGACATCTGACCATGATTAATATTTTCATCGCCCCAACCGATACTGAAAGCGGCCTGACGACCATCAGCCTGGGACTGATTCAGGCACTTGATGCTCAGGGGCTGAAAGTTGGCTTCGTGAAACCGATCGCCCCTGGCTCATCGGCCAACGAGCGCTCTACACAGCTTATCCGCAGTGTTCTCCACCTGGACACCCCAGAACCGATGGCACTGGCAGATGTTCAGCAGTCTGTGAGTAATGGCATGCTGGATCGTACGCTGGAAGATGCTGTCGGCCTTCACGCTCAGGTCGCAGAAGGCTGCGATGTGGTGATTATCGAGGGCCTGGTACCAGATCGGAGCGAGCCGTACACGGCCAAGCTGAATGTCGAAATTGCTAAAGCTATGGGGGCAGACGTATTGCTGGTCACCAGCGCAGAAGGCAAAAGTGCCAGCCAGATTCGTTCAGACCTGAAATTGCAGGTCGGACTCTTTGGCGGCAAGAAAGCCAGCATGATGGGCTGTATTATTAACAAGGCCGGCGCACCCGACATTCATGGCGCATTACCCACATCTGAAGAATCTCCTGCGGATATGCCCCCGGCAGGCTGTAGCGCCAAAGAGTGCGAGCAGATCACGATTGATGACTGCCCTGTTCTCGGCGTCATTCCATGGCAGGCGGACCTCCTCAGCCCACGTACGCTTGATATTGCCCGTGCGCTGAAAGCAGACATTATCAGTGAGGGCGACATTGATCAGCGGCGCGTGGCACGCATCACTCTTTGCGCCCGCACACTGACCAATATGATCGACCACCTTCGCCCCGGAACACTGGTGGTGACGCCAGGAGACCGGGATGACATCATTGTCGCCAGCGCAATGGCAGCGACCAATGGCACGCCACTCGCTGGATTGCTACTCACGTCGGGATACACACCAACCGATGCCCTGCACAATCTGTGCGAGCGTGCATGGCAAACCGGCCTTCCTGTTCTGAGTGTTGATACCGACAGCTATTCCACCGCTAGGGCACTGACGCACATGGACACCCACGTCCCCGTCGACGACACCGAACGGGTCAAGCGCATTATGAATTCAGTATCCCAGCACCTTGATGTTGAAACACTGTCTGAGAGAATTGGTGCGCCACATACTCCACGCCTGAGTCCGGCGGCTTTCCGCCACCAGCTGGTATCACATGCGAGAGCCAACAAGCGCCGGATCGTGCTTCCTGAAGGTGAAGAACCGAGAACCATTGCTGCTGCAGCCATCTGCCAAAGCCGCGGTATCGCTGACTGTATTTTGCTGGGGCACGAAGAAACGATCCGTCAGGTTGCGCGCGCGCAGGAAGTTGAGCTGCCAGATGATCTGAGTATCGTAAATCCAGACGATGTCCGCGAGCAGTACGTTGCGGGCATGGTTGAACGCCGTAAACATAAAAATCTGACAGAGCCTATGGCGCTTGCTCAGCTGGAAGATAACGTCGTGCTCGGCACCATGATGTTGGCACAGGATGAAGTCGACGGGCTGGTATCCGGCGCTATCCATACCACGGCGAATACGATCCGCCCTGCTCTACAGCTGATCAAAACAGCTCCCAACGCCAAGCTTGTGTCTTCTGTGTTCTTTATGGGTCTGCCAGATCAGGTTCTGGTCTACGGTGACTGTGCTGTGAACCCGGACCCCGGCCCCGAAGAACTGGCAGATATCGCAATTCAGAGTGCCGAATCCGCCATGCAGATGAATATCCCAGTGCGCATTGCCATGCTGTCATACTCGACGGGCGAATCCGGCAGTGGCGCAGACGTAGAGAAAGTCCGGGAAGCCACCGCCATCGTACGTGAGCGCCGTCCTGATCTGGTAGTCGATGGGCCTTTGCAATATGATGCGGCCACCACCGCCAGCGTTGCCAAAAGTAAGGCGCCGGACAGCCCGGTCGCAGGACAGGCAACCGTGCTTATCTTCCCGGATCTGAACACAGGTAATACAACCTATAAAGCGGTGCAGCGAAGTGCCAACGTCATCAGTATCGGACCGATGCTGCAGGGTCTCGCGAAACCGGTAAATGACCTGTCACGTGGTGCTCTGGTAGAAGACATTGTCTACACCATCGCCCTGACAGCGATTCAGTCCCAACATCAGAAATAAGGTATCTGACATGCCACCGATCGTAACCGGCATTATTGCAAGTCTGCTGCTGTTGATTAACACCCTGTTCTGGGCGTGCTTACTCTTTCCGCTGACTTTCCTTAAAGTGATCATCCCCATCGCGCCTGTGCGCAAGTTACTTACAGCTCTATTGGCAGCTGTGGCGAACGCCTGGATCAGCTGTAACTCTGGCTGGATGATCCTGACTCAGAAAATGGACTGGACGATTGAGCGTCCTGATAATCTGAGCCGCAACGGCTGGTACTTTGTACTGAGCAATCACCAGAGTTGGGTCGATATTCTGGTACTACAACACACATTAAATGGCCGGATTCCGCTTCTGAAGTTTTTCCTCAAACAGGAACTTATCAAGGTGCCTATCATGGGCGCAGCCTGGTGGGCACTCGATTTCCCGTTTATGAAACGCTACAGCAAAGAGTACCTGGCGAAACACCCTGAAATGAAGGGCAAAGACCTGGATACAACACGCGCGGCCTGTGAAAAGTTCAAAGACATGCCGACCAGTGTGATGAATTTTCTCGAAGGCACACGCTTTACTCAGAAGAAGCACGATGAAACCGGCTCGCCTTTCAAACACCTGCTGAAGCCCAAAGCGGGTGGCATGGCATTCGCCATGAGCGCTATGGGAGATCAGTTCCAGTCAATACTGGACGTGACCATCAACTACCCGGACGGCATTCCAACCTTCTGGGATTTTATGCAGGGTAAAATGCCGCGCTGCAATGTCGTTGTCGAAGAGAAACCGATTCCAGCCGAATTGATTAATGGTGACTACGAGACAGACGACAGCTATCGCCTGCATTTTCAGCAATGGGTACAGAAGCTCTGGGAAGAGAAAGACGCCCGCCTGGAAGCCCTGCGTAGCGGTCAGTAAAACTCAATCACAAACGCCGGTCAGCTTGATGTAACTGACTGGCGTTTGACCTGATTTCGGCCATTGCCTTTGGCCTGATAAAGCGCCATGTCTGCACGCTTCAGCAGCCCCTCATAATTATCACCTGCTCTGGGAATCTCAGCAGCCACTCCCACACTCACAGTTGCAACACTATGAGGGGAACCTGCATGAGGAATGTTCAGGCCCGCGATCGACTCACACAGCTCCTGCGCTAGTTCTTCGGCTTGATTCAGCGTTGTCTCAGGCAAAACGATAACAAACTCTTCTCCGCCATAACGTGCGCAGACATCCCCCGGACGCCGACAGAACTCAGCCATTTTCTGCGCAATACTACGCAGGCAAGAATCCCCCTGCTGATGGCCATACTGGTCGTTATAGGCTTTGAATAAATCAACATCGACCATCAGAGCCGCCAAAGGCTCATTACTACGCAGGCAACGTCTCCATTCTTCTGATAGCTGAGTTTCCGCGTGACGGCGATTGGCAATCCCCGTCAGTGAGTCAGTCGTCGACAACTGCTGCAGGCGCCTGCCAAGATACTGCAGCCTATCAGCCTCGAGTGCCAATAAGCGGTTTTTGATGAAGTCAGTGCGGGTACCAGACTCAATCGTATATGACAGATAGGATGCCATAATGACCAGTATCGCCCAGAAAAGGATGTAATAAGGCGCCATGGCCATGGCCAGACGGTTCACTTCGGTCAATTCAGCGGGACCCGGCAGCAAAACGATAAACGCGGTATAACTCAGCAACATGGCCAATGAGCAGGAAAACATCGCGCGATAATTGCTGCGCAGGCCGAGTAAAGCAAAGACCTGCATGGGAATCATACCCAGATGGTAGAAATAGCCCCAAGGCAGATCTACGATATAAATATTCCAGAGCACCGACAGGAAGCATATATACACTCCGACCACCAGGGCGTAGAGAGAATATGGTGCAAAGCGACTGCGGGGAATCCAGATGATCGCCAGCATCAGAAGCACAGCGATAAGTACCCGGATACTGAACAACATGACTGACTGGGCGCCACCAAATGAGAAATCTGCCCAGCCAAAGACCACGAAGACCAGCAAGCCAGACATGATGACACGCAGATCCACGCTGAAAAACTGACGGAGACGAAACGATTGATAACTGGCCTCTAAGGCTGCTGGAAAACGCCCACCTGCTTTTTTACGCTCGATCAGGCTGGTTAGCATATTGATCTGGCTTTCAAGGGGCCTTAAGGTATCGCTGTCTCGCTGAACGTTGGAACTGGGCAACTTCACTCCCGGTTTGCTGTCGTTAGTACATCACATATCGGCCTAAGTTTAGCCCAACCAGAAATATTGTCACTGAGGAAACTATGAAGGTCTACGACGACATTACCCAGTCAATCGGCAACACCCCACTCGTCCGCATCCGTAAACTGACGCAACACCCGCGTTTATACGCCAAACTTGAGAACCGGAACCCGGCGCATTCGGTCAAGTGCCGCATCGGCGCCAACATGGTCTGGCAGGCCGAGCAGGATGGCCTGCTGAAGCCCGGCATGGAGATTGTCGAGCCTACCAGCGGCAATACCGGTATTGCCCTTGCTTTTGTCGCGACAGCACGCGGCTACAAAGTCACCCTTTGCATGCCGGAAACCATGAGCGTAGAGCGCCGTAAGGTGATGCAGGCTCTGGGTGCTAACCTGGTACTGACTGAAGGTCCTAAAGGCATGAAAGGAGCAGTTCAGAAGGCGGAGGCGCTCCTGGCCGAGTCGCCTGAAAACCGAATTATGCTGCAGCAGTTCGAAAACCCGGCCAACCCGGCTATCCACGAAAAGACAACGGGCCCGGAAATCTGGAACGATACTGACGGAACCGTCGATGTTATTGTTGCAGGTGTCGGCACTGGCGGCACGATCAGTGGTTGTGCCCGCTACCTTAAAGGTCAGAAGAGCTCTGTTGAAGCGGTCGCCGTTGAACCTGCGGATTCTGCCATCATTACTCAGAAAATCGCAGGTAAAGAGCTGACTCCGGGGCCGCACAAAATTCAGGGCATCGGCGCTAACTTTATTCCGGGCAACCTCGATATTTCATTGCTGGACAGAGTTGAGCCTGTCTCCAACGACGACTCTATGGCAATGGCACACCGGCTGATGTCCGAAGAAGGTATTCTCGCGGGTATCTCGTGCGGAGCAGCTATGATTGGCGCTCTGCGCCTGGCCGAAGATCCTGCCTATGCAGACAAGACCATCGTTGTCGTTCTCCCAGACTCTGGCGAACGCTACCTGACCTCTCCTCTGTTTGAAGGTTTCTTCGATAACTGAGATGAGTGACCTGTTCGGGCAAACCATGCTGCCGGATGGCAGCATGGAATATTTTCCCCATTGGTTATCCCGCGGGAACAGCGATAAATTACTGAGTCGCCTGCTGTCTGACATTGCCTGGCAGCAGCCAAGCATCACCATCTACGGAAAAAGACACCCGATTCCACGGCTGCAAGCCTGGATGGGAGATCGCCCTCATACTTACCGATATTCAGGAACAGATTTCACGTCTGTTACCTGGCCAGACTATCTTGCCTCGTTAGCAAAAGAACTGTCCCAAATAGCAGGCGTTGAATTTAATTCGGTGTTGCTTAACCTCTATCGCAACGGACAGGACAGCATGGGGTGGCACAGTGACGATGAGCCTGAATTAGGCGAAACACCAGTGATCGCCTCTTTAAGCCTGGGAGCGGAAAGAGATTTCACGCTACGGCCCAGTGGTGCAACGCGTCAGGCACACTCCCTGCCCCTTCAACACGGTAGCCTGCTCATCATGAAGGCTGGCATGCAGTCCGATTGGCAACACGCACTCCCAAGGCGTGCTCGCGTGTCAGAGCCACGCATTAACCTGACCTTCCGCAAAATTATTGCCGCCTGAATTCAGCCTGCAAGCGAAGCATCAGTACCGGCGTCGGCTCCCAGTCGTTTTCACGAGTCCAGATGTACTGAGGATGTAATTCAGCAAACATCCAGTCGTGATAAATACGTCGACGCAGACGTACGCCGAATTCATAGGCGTCAAAAGTGGCACCGTATTCCGTGTCCCCCGTGGCTTTCGCCAGAATGGCGTACGCATAAATCGGGTTGATTTCATGGTACAGGCCAGCGCCGTACATCAAAGTAAAATAGTCATTATTGAGGAGATATTCGCTCTCCATTTCATAGCGGAATAAGCGCTGCGTATCAATCGGACGGTCAAAGGTCAGATCCGTCACAGAGCCATAACCATCCGAGGTATAGTAATTAAGCTCCTGACGGAAGGTGAAGTTCCAGTAGTCAAAATACACGGGGCGCTTAGCCCGAAAACGCACAAACGGATCTGGCGGAATTCCCCAGCGTATACCGGCATCAACCGATGAGCTCCAACGCTCTGTTTGTTGGATAATAAATCGCAGTGCGGAACTGTAGGTAACGTTATCAGGGCTTTCTAATACCTGCGACTCGCGAACGTCCTCGTCTTCCGATTCCAGCAGAAGATTTAATCTGTCATTAGTATGAGGAAGTTCGATATTGAGGCTGACTCCAAACTTGTAGTCCACCGGGTCACCCAATTCACGGCGCGTAAAAAAAGAAAATTTTGCGTGGCTGCCATGCCCCTGAACATCAGTCACATCATCATTAAAAAAACGATCGACGAAGAAACTATCAATCCCGCCCGACAGATTATCCAGATGATCAATCAACCAACGACGTGACCGTTCTGCCATGTCATCAGTCACTTCTGTCTGAACATCTTCTTCAGTTTCTGGTTTCTCGGGCCATACGGTTCCGTAAGGAATAAGCGTTGGCTCGTCGAAGCCGCTGGCCAGACAGTCTGATAAAAAGAATACGAACAGAGAGGCTGTTAAAAATGCACTGCGAATCATCGGATAGGATCGTGGTGTATCAGAATTTCAGCTCGCGGAAAACGCTCCAGAATTCTCTGCTCAAGCGCTTCCCCGGTTGCATGTGCCTGCTTTAACGACTGCTCTGCGGAAAGCTCAAGATGGAATTGCACAAACTGAACCACACCCGACTGGCGCGTCTTCAGGTCATGGTAACCCAGGACCCCGTCAGCCGTATTAATGATATTTATCAGCTCCGCCTCATCATCTGCATCCAGTGCCTGATCCATCAATACAGCAAGAGCCTCTTTAACGATAGTAATAACCCCGAACACCAGTATTACGGCAACGAGTAACGCAATGACGGCGTCAAGCCACAATACGCCCCACATAGCACCGACAAGAGCTACGATAACGGCGATATTCGTCAGAATATCACTGAGATAATGTGCCGAATCTGCTTTAACCGCGAGTGATCCGGTTTTACGCCAGACATAACGTTGGTACATCACGAGGCATAGGGTGGCTAACGTAGAAAAAGCCATCACGCCAATACTTTCAGGCAGGGCCGTTAGTTCCTGTGGTTTCAACAGACGATCGATCACATGAAGCAGCAACATAGTCGCCGAACCGAGGATAAACGCTGACTGCATTAATGCAGCCAGCCCTTCTGCTTTGCTATGACCAAAAGGATGTTCGTCATCCGGGGGCATTAGTGCATAACGTATTGCGAAAAAGTTGATGAGGGAGGCCGCAATGTCCATCAGGCTATCGAGCAGAGAAGACAGCACACTCGCCGAGTCACTGGCAGACCACGCCGCGGCTTTTGAAAGCAGCAGAACTGTCGCAGTCACCAGAGACGCTACAGCAGCCCGCTTAATTAAATGCCCATGGTCTTGTACTGTCATTATTGGCCCCCTGCCAGATATCTCACTTATCTATTATGCCAGATACACTCAATTTCTGATGCTCTCCGTGCAATTCTCACACTCACACCCTGTGACCTGGTTCAAGTTAGGCGTAATAAATCCTTGATTTCGATATGGAATCGACTAAAGATGGCATTTTTGCATAACAATAATATAGCCATGCTGATAAAAAGTGCCCTCATTGTTGATGACTCGAAATCTGCGCGCCTGGTGCTGCAAAGACTCCTCGCTCGCATTCAGGTAAACGTCGATACCGTCGAGAGCGCCGAAGCTGCATTGGCTTTCCTTGAGCATCGTCAGCCAGACATCATATTCATGGATCATATGATGCCGGGAATGGATGGGCTTGAGGCCACCCAGATGATTCGGGCAAATCCCAAGACCTCTGCCATCCCTACCATCATGTATACATCGAAAGACGGCGAAGACTATTTCCGGATTGCACTGCAGAAAGGCGCCAACGGTGTTCTTTGCAAACCTGCCGATCAAGAGGCCGTCATGGCGGTTATACGCTCCCTCGACAAGCCCGCTGCAAATGACGCGAATAAGGACGTGACTACTTTGCCTACCGCTTCTATTCCTTTAGTAGAGATTGACCGTCTGGTACAGAAGCACCTCAGAAGTGCCTTGACGGAGGCCAAAGGAGAAATTACCGCAGGCATTGATACCACAGCCTCACAGCTCCAGCAGCATCAACGGCACCAGCTTGAAGTTATGCGACGCCAATTACAGCAACAGGTGGGTGAAGTACAGAAAGAACTCGACGCAGAATTTGAATCCGAGCGCCTGTTTAACCGCACTAAAACAGCGAATCAGAAACTGGCCGCTGCCGTCGCAGACCGTATGGTAAAACGTGCCACTGATGAACTGACCAGCAAGCTTCAGGTTCAGAAAATGGCTTTTGATTCCGCACTCGAGGATCACCGTAGAGCCACCGTCAGAATGGTCAGATCCACTGCTTTGCGAGCCGCTATTGCCGGGGCTTCGATCGGTGTTCTTGCCGCGGTCCTGGCCGCATCGGTGATACGCTGATCTGCGCTTTCCCGATGAACTGACTTTCCTTCGCGTTGTCATCAATTTAGACTGACTACAAGCTTGCTCTGATCCAGTGAGCACTATGACAACAACAGGGATATAAATATGCTGATCCGTCTGCTACTTATCGTCACACCATTTCTACTTGCTTCATGTGCCGCCCCGGCACCACTTGCCGTTGCTGGTGCAGGAGCGTACGAAGTCGCTAAATATGAAGAAAACATCCGCCTCCGAGCTGCCGCTGCATTGAGAGACGAGCCTGACCTGCTTACCTTTTCTATTCAGGCAATAGCGCGGGGCCAAACTGAGAAAGCGGTTGATACCTATATGTTGGGTTACAACAATCCGGATTACAGCGACAACATGAAATCGTTAGCTCTGTACCAGATTGGTCTGATTTACATGAACCGCTTTAATGATCAGCGTGATGACGCCAAGGCGCGTGAGTTTTTCGCAAAACACCGCCAGGAATTCCCGTCTTCACGTATTTCCAGCCGCATCCAGTCTCACCTCGCAGAGCTCAACCAACGCGCTGACAACCCAGTTTTTGTGCCAGCAAAAGAGCTTTTGAATAATCTGAATCGTGAGGAATTACTGTCAAGACCGAACATTCCGTATGACGATGAACTGAATCCAATGAGTGAACGTGCGATTACTGAAAACCGCATCGAAGAAGCCGTTACCGTATACACCATTGTTTATGAAAATGAAGCGTCAGGAAAGGAGATCCGATCTAAGGCTCTTTACCAGATGGGGCTGATTTATATGAGCCCATACAACTCTCAAAGCAGCCGCCTCAAGGCATTGGAATACTTCCGTATGATTACTGAAGAGTTCCCTGATGTCAGTATTCGCCCTAACGTTGATCTTCGTATTACAGAGCTTCTGAACGCTCAGTAATACAGAAGGCCGATATGGTAATTATCCGGCGAACAAGACGCCGGATAGTTATTCATCACTCGTTCTAGACAAGCGGCTGATCAACGCCGCAGCGTAAGTTTTTAACATTCTTATCCTCACTGCGGCGGGCTCTCCGGAACAACGCATACTCAACTCATTCAAGGGTAGTTCCATATCAACAGGGCACTGCCAGTGCAGGTTCTGGTAGAGCTGATGCTCACTCTGCAACAAGCGTAAAGCCGCATAATTAACCGGAAACAATTTTTTCATCTGATCAATTTCCTGGTCGGTTGCTGCCGCCATCATGCTCGCATCCTGCATGTCAGCCATCGCCAGTGGCCGCCCAAAGCAAATACGGATATTGCCCTTTTGTCCTTTCATACCCAGGAGAATACTGTGAGTGTCCTCTCCTTCAGACTTTTTGTAGACACCATTCTCCTCGAGCGCCACCAGTTCGCGGGCTTTCAATACGTCACATGGGTCCCACTCGTACTGAACCAATACAGGTACCGGCCGCAGCCGCTGCATCGTTTCAGCAAAGTTAAGCCGGTCATCCCGTCCGCTGAGAGAGAGCATTTTCAGAACTGCAGTATCCGTGTGATCAAGATTATCTTTCGCCCTTCCTTCTCTCTGTGCAAGCCACACAGAATGGCCATCTTCGAGAGAGTGGCGGATATAACCTGACAGTTTCTGGAATTCCTGTAGCCGTGTCCGGCGATCTGCAACTGAACGTTTAACAATAAAACTTTTGTTCAGCCTCATCAGATCCGCCAGCACCGGATTGGCCAGCAGATTATCACCAATCGCAATTCGTGCGGTTGGCCAACCCGACGAGACAAGGGCGTAACCTATCAGCGTGGGGTCCATAGCAATATCACGGTGATTAGACAGCCAAAGATATGACTGATCCTGATTCAGGTGGTCCAGGCCACAAACTTCCACATTTGCCGTGGTCGAGTCTATCAGGTCAGTAATCCAGTCTTTCAGCCATCCCTGGAAAGCATCTACGGTCGTCATCGGAGCAAAATGGCGACGAAGCTGCCAGCCGACTATCCGGGCCAGCAGCCGCTGCGACCATGGCGGATACCGGGCAAAGCGATAGGACACCAGCGCCCGATGTAATTCGAACGACTGCCCTAGCCTTTCCAGAACCTGCCTGACTTCCTCGTCCCTGTATGGCCGTATGTCATGATAACGATCCTCTTCAATGTCACTCATGATGCCCTGCATCCCGACCTGTTTCGCTCTGTGGTAATATCACTACCATATACGACAGAGCCACGGCAGAAAACTGCGGAGTAGAATGTATGATCGGTGAGTGGAACCCGTCAGCGACCACAACAGAGACTGAGGCCGTTCCGACGAGCAACGAGTTGCGACAGCTTGCAGCCGCTGCAGACAATCCCGCCAGCGCAGCGGAACAGCTCAGAAATCGGGCGGCGAACTGGATTCGTAGCAGCCAGAGTGAGTGGGAACAATCTCTCTCAGATCTTGCGGACGCTGAGCTTATTAATATTGCTTTTTTCTATATTCGTGCAGAACAGACGCTGAGTGGTTTTGAATCTGGATCAAATAATCCAGCCATCCGTATCTTCCGATACCTGAAATCGCAAGGGCGGAAACCGGAAAAAGACATCGTACGCAAAATGAAAGCAGAAACGGACAACCGCTTTATACCGCACGGCGATGCTCTGACCTGAAGCTGTCAACCAGTTGCTTCAGGCGCTTTGGGCTCACTGGCTTAAGCAGGTAGTCAATCGCTCCCGCCTGAAGAAACTCGAGCTTTTGCTCCTCCAGAGCATCTCCAGATAAGGCAACTACCGGCAGAGTTTCGTACCCCGGCAATGCGTGGATGCGTCGCATGGTTTCTATGCCGTCTATACCGGGCATATGCCGATCCATAATGACCAGCTCAGTACCAGAGTTGTTGGTCAGGTATTCAATAGCTTCGATACCACTACTGCGTACAATCACCTGACACTGCTGCCGCTTCAGTAGCTGCTCCAGAACCTTCTGATTCACCGGGTTATCTTCAACAAGAAGAACCTGTAACAAGTAGAGGGAGGAGCGAACTACCTGCTTTGATTCCGTGCCCGACGGCCGGATCACCTGATCACCCGCAGGCTCTGATTCAAGGACCCGACCTAAGAGCGAACTCAGATGGCGATGATCCATTGGCCAGGCCCAGGCACCATGAACAAGCTCAGCCGGAGGCTGCCAATTCTCAGAAAAACTTTCATCGCAGCTGACGCACAACTTGACGTCTCCCAGAGAGTCATACTGAAGCTGCATATCAGGTGCCGCAAAAAAACGGCGTGACAGAACAAGTACGTCAGGCTTATCCACCAGCAAGGCTGAAATACAGTCCCTGAGGCGATCGAAGCCACGCACATTCATGCCCATGCGTCCGGCAACCCCCATAACGAAGGAGCGATTTACCGCGTAGGAGTCAGCCACCCACAGTGTCCTGTCGCGGAATTTCAGGTCCGCAGAAGTCGTAACTCCCTCCTGGGTCGCAGCTAACGGGATGTTCATCCAGAAGCAGGAACCGATACCGGGCGTACTGGCCACGCCAATATTTCCGCCCATTGCTTCAACAAGGCGTTTGCAGATGTTCAGGCCTAAGCCCGTACCGCCAAGCGCCCTCGAGCGTTCATCGTGGGCCGCACTGTATTCATCAAAAAGATACGGAGCCCGTGATGGCTCAATTCCAGTGCCTGTGTCCTCTACCGAAAATCGTATCGTGTCTCCATCTTTATCAGAATTCACGAGCCGCAATATGACATGACCTTTGTCGGTGAACTTCAAGGCATTGTTAAGCAGGTTAATAAGAATCTGACTGACCCTGAGAGGATCACCAATAACCCGCCCCGGAACGTCATCGTCGCAGAATAGCTGCAGCGCGATCCTCTTTTCAGAGGCCTTTCCCTGAACAATTCCCAAAACCCTCTGCGCCAGGGCTGGCAGATCAAACTCTTCCCTCACCAACTGCAGGTGACCACTCTCAATCCTGGAGACATCAAGCGCGTCATTAACGATGGCGAGAAGATGATCTGCACCTTGTTGCAGGTTATGAAGGTAGCCTTTCTGATGAGGGCTAAGGGGGGTTCCGCCCAACAGGCTGAGAGCACCAAGCATGCCGTTCAGTGGCGTCCGGATCTCATGGCTCATACTGGCCAGAAAGCGACGCTTGGCCTGGTATCCGGACTCAGCAATCGCTTTCTCCGTCTTCAGCTTTTCTTCGACTTCCTTCAGCTCAGTTATATCACTGCTGATGATTAATAAAGACTTAACCCGACCATCACGTATAACAGGTACAAGTTCATTGCGCAGGTGTACGATCGTGTCATCAGCATCAACACAGAGGTAATAGGACACGGGCTGGCGGGAAACCACAGACTCTCTTAGGCGTTGGCTGAATGTACTGAGAGCCTCACCCGAGAGAAAGCTTTGAACCTGCTCCCCTTTAATCAGGCGGTCTGCCCCGGGGGTGTGGATACCGGTTCCGGCACTCATGATAGTGCCATCAGGGCGAATTTCAGCGACAACGCCAGGAAAATGCCTCCAGAGGATGTCAGCGCGGTCTTTCTCGCGCTGTAGATCGACAAGTGAAATACGCTGCTGAGAAAGCCGGGTCAGGAGAACCATAACAGCAGCAAGAAGCGCAATAATGATCACATACGTCCAGTACATTGACGTTACGCTCCCGGAAATCACGGTCAGGACGGGGCTGAATGCCCGGCTACATCATGCTGCCTGATTACTGGTCAACTGCAGAATGAACTGCTGCTGATCCTGCGGCCAGCGCAGATGAAGCCATCCGTCCTTGAGCCCTTGAGCGCCATCGCCCGAGCCACATATAGAGATACACAACATCTCTTTGTGGTCACCGTCACGCACCACGCGCCTCACCGACTCTTCGAATTCCGGTCGGGTAATCGCAATGGCCGCCGGCTGGTTCTGACTGATCAGAAAGCCAAAGTGGACAGGGTCCTGCGTCACCAGAAGATCCCAGCCAGCCCGCCGGACGCAGGAGGCGATCTCTGTCGAGACCTCATCAACGTCCGCCAGCAGTACGAGTTTATGTCCGCCACTGTCGAGCTCTTCCGGAACCGGCATATTGTTATTGTTGAGGAAATCAACAAAGCTCTCTACCGGTATTCGGTTATCGCCACGGCCGGGCAGTTTGTATGCATCCAGGTGGCCGCGTTCGATCCAACGGATCACTGTACGGAAGTTAACTCCGCAGTATTTGGCGACTTCACCTGTTGTCAGCGCTTGTTTTTCCCTCACAGCAATCTCTCGATAGGTAACTACACTAAATCCAGTATAGATAGCCTTCTGCGTTTGCAAGGATAAATTAACAGGAATTTACAGAGTTCTTGTTCCGAGCCAAAAAGCGTCGAACTACACTTCTACAAAAGGAGAAGCAGCAACTATGCAGATCAATGTACTTTTAGTAGATGACGAGCCCAGTATTATTCAGGCACTTCGCCGCATGCTCAGGTCTCAGGACTGGAACCTGTTCGAAGCAAATGATGGGGAGGAAGCACTCGACGTACTTCGCCGCGAGCACATCCACGTTATGGTTACAGACTTCAAGATGCCACGCCGTGATGGTATTTCTCTGTGCCACGAAGCCAGAAAGATTTCCCCATATACCTATCGCCTGCTTCTGTCAGGGCAGGTCGACTACTCCGCGTTGCGCGAAGCCTGGCATGCGGGTGACGTCCACCGCTTTGTCGCTAAGCCTTGGGACAACACTCTACTCACTATTGATATAGAAGAAGGCGTTCGTCAACAAAGTCTGCTTGGTTACGTACATCAGTTTCAACAAGCTCTGACTACGGATTCAGCGGCGTTTCTGACTGACAGCAACTGGATCATTCGTCTTGCCAGCCCGCAGCTATGCAAGGCACTGGCGATAACGGAAGAAGATCTGCAGGGGCTCAACCTATTCTCGCCGGCCTGTTCGGCAGCAGGAGTAACACTTGAAGCAGAAGTGACACGACAGATTGAGGCTGGAGCGACCTGGCTTGGTCACTTCACACTCCTCGACAACGAACACCAGCAATTGCCGTCTTCGATGGCCATCAGCCCACTTGGGGCTCAATATCGCTTATGCGTCTGTGATCTGAACTCATCCGTCTTCAACAGCCCGGCTGTAGAGAGTACACACGCGGATCATTCTGCTGAAGCATCTCAGGAATCCCTGCCAGCTGCCGCCCTCCATATCCAGTTTGAGGCTGAGCTGGTTGGTGATCTCAGTGCTTCGGCTCGCTTATTCTCTGACCTCAAAAGTATCTGTCGCCAGGGGCAGGACCTCTATCACATGCCTCAGCCTAACGAGTTTCTGATTGCTGCCCGTGATGCGTCGTCGGTGTCAGAGCTTCAGGATTTCGCCGCCGCGATGGAAGCCGATGGACGCCTTCCGGCAGCCAGCATGACCCGCCACGAAGCCCCATCCGACTCTGACTATGAATCCTGGCTACGTGAAAAACTGGGTCTGAATACCCGTCAGGTAAGCTCCACAGAAGAAGAGCAAACAGTGCTTCCGGTATTTGGACTTCATGGCGAGATCCTCGGCGTTGAGAGTCAGCAGCTGGGTAACTATAAAGAAGCTGACTGGCAGTCCTGGTTAACGACCGTTGTGACGACCTGGCAGTCTCACTTCGGTGGGCCGGTAAGAGTTATCCTCGACAGCCACAATGCATCAGCCGAGTCCGTCCGGGAGTTCTTGCCTGCATTGGAACAGGCACGTGCACTGCACCCCATTGAAGTATCAATGATTCTCAGCGAAGAACAGCTACTCAGTGAGCAGGAAGAAGATATTCTTCTGCATGGAGAATTGGTCCACCACGATATTACACGGATGATACGCCACTTCGGCCGAAGCTTCCTTAACGCCCGGCAAATCCTGAGTCTGCCAATTGGTGGGATCACACTGGCACCGGAATTTCTGACACGGATGCAGGAGCCACGGAATGCTGTACAGGGTGGGCGCCTGCTGCAGAAATTGCATGATGAAGGCATGGTAATTTATGCCGGGCATATTCAACATTCCGAACTGCTGGCCACTTCCCACAAAGCACGAATCGACTGGCTCAGTGGAAGTGTATTGAGTCCTGAAGTCAGTATCAGTGAGCTGCACTGGTTCAGCCCTGACGCCACGCTGGGGTAAAGAAAGTTAAGGAGTTTCACGCAGGCTTATAGCGGTGCGCCGGGTCGTGTATCATGAGGAAAAAGGAGACGCCCGTGAACAAAGACCAGATGTACCACAACATCGCTCTCGCCTGCCTGAAAACCCTCCGCGAAGGAGGCAACGCCGAAGCAGAAGACAAAGTGAAAGTTCTATACAACGCCATTGACCAGGCGTTTGAATCACAATTTGCGCTGATGGTAGCGGAACTGGAAGACGCCCGTGCGCGTCTTACCCACATTGCCGCGCTGGACCCTGCGCATCACTCCCTGGACGATGCTCAGGCAATTGCCAGCGCAGACGGCACAGCCCACTAATTAAAACGACATACATTGCAGCAGGAGTTGGCATGTTCTCGCCTCGCTACTGGACTTTTATTCTTATTGTATTGGCCGCTTTTGGATACTCTATGTTCCGCATTTCGCAATCCCCCGACCTGATCGTAAGCCCTGCGGACGCCTATAGCTACCGCTATATGGAGCTTGAAAATGGTCTGAAAGTGATGCTCGTAAGGACGCCCGAAGCAGACAAGGCGAGTGCAGCCCTGAGTGTAAACGTTGGCAGCATGGATGATCCCAAGGGTCGTGAGGGCCTCGCCCACTTCCTCGAACATATGCTGTTTCTCGGCACTGAGCCATTTCCCGAGCCAGACGAATACCAACAGTTTATAAAGCAGAATGGTGGTAGCCATAATGCCTTTACTTCCTATGCGCAGACGACCTATTTCTTTGATGTCGACAACGAAAAATTAAGCGGCGCGCTGGAACGTTTCGCCCCATTTTTCATTTCACCTACGTTCGATGAAGCGTACGTCGATCGGGAGAAAAACGCTGTACATGCAGAGTACAGCGCGAACCTTAAAGAGGATGGGCGCCGTATTTTTTCAGCACAAAAAATGGCAATGAATCCCGAGTTCACTTTCTCTAGTTTCTCGACCGGGAATCTGGACACGCTCAGCGACCGGGAAGATAGTAAAATTCGCGACGAACTGATTTCTTTTTATCAGACGCACTACTCTTCAGATCGCATGACGCTCGTTATCGCCGGCGACTACGAGCTTGATCAACTGGGTAATAAAGCCCGCCAGCTTTTTTCTGATATTCCTGAAAGGGATGTTCATTTCGAACGGCCTGATGTTCCGGTGTTTGTTCCCGAACAGCTGCCACTTGATATGCACATCAAACCGGTCAAGGAAATACGCGAGCTTCGCTTTACTTTTCCACTGCCAGAAATTCTTTCACAGTATCAGTACAAACCAGTGCAGTTACTTTCGAACCTGATTGGTCACGAAGGCGACGGCAGTATTCTCGCACTACTGAAGAAAAAGGGTTGGGCTGAATCGCTCAGTGCCGGTCGCTCGCTGAGCACCCACCATGCATCCACTATGGTCGTCGGTATTGGTTTAACCAAGTCCGGCCTGCTCCATCAGGAGGAAATCACCTCCATCCTGATGGAATATATTGATCTGATCCGTACTAACGGTATCCCTGACTACATCAAAGAAGAGCAGAGAATGCTCAATGAAATGACATTCCGCTTTCAGGAACATGGGCCAATATCCAACTACACCACCCGCCTGAGCAGCAATATGCTGATCTTCCCCGTAGAAGATACCATCTACGGTGATTACCGTTCAGAACCTGCTCCCGATGAGCTGTTAAAGAAATACTTGTCTGGTCTGAATGCTGACAACATGTTGCGCGTCCTGATAGCACCAGGTGTCGATACAGATACGACCGACCCCTGGTACGGGACCGAGATCAAAATACGCCCTTCAGACTATCAGAAGCCAGAAACATCTGAATGGACTGGGGCACTCCACTTACCGAAGGCCAACCCATTCGTTCCAGAAAACCTTGAAACGGCCCCCGGCGAAGCGTCCGATACCCCCGAACTGGTTACATCAGATAACGGCTACCAGCTTTGGTATTACCCAGAGCATGAGTTTGATGCTCCTCGCGCGCAGGTATTAATCGATCTTAAAGTACCGGCGATTAAAGACAGCGCCGAGCAGCGTGTCCTCGCACGCCTCTATGCCCGGACAGTCACGGAAGCCTTAAACACCTATAGTTATCCTGCTAGCCTTGCAGGGCTGAACTATCGCCTTTCTGCCACCAGCGATGGCCTGGAAATCGCAGTAAGCGGCTATTTCGATAAGTTACCTGTTCTTCTCGATCAGATATTTACCGAAATGAAAAATATGGACATCAGCAACGAGGAATTTGATCGCTATCAGGCCAGCCTCGTCCGTGCACTTGAAAACAACCTCAAAGCTCGCCCCTACCAGCGAACTCTGGCTGACCTGAAAAGCTGGATCATTGAGCCGTCCTTCAGCGATACAGATCTTTTGCCTGTAGTGACGTCAGCGACCGAAGACGCTCTAGAGCAGTTTGCTGCACAACTGGGCAATACAATCTCTGTGACAACTTATGTTCATGGTACTTTGAGTGCCGAGACCGCAAACGCTATTGGTGCCATTACTCAGAAATACTACCCAGCCAATACCATCACTGACACAGCCTCAAAACTACTGAAGGCACCGGCGGAACAATTTCAGCAGCCGGTCAGTCAGGACCATCCTGATAAAGTGATGACACTCTACCTGCAAGGAACAGATACGTCGGACTTGTCTCGTGCCGAGGCAGGTCTCTTAGCTCAGATGATTTCGTCACCCTACTATCAATATATGCGCACGGAGCAACAACTGGGCTACATCGTATTTGCGACCGCTTATCCGCAGAAATCTGTTCCCGGGCTGTTGTTTATCGTTCAATCGCCAACCGCTACCCCAGAAGAGATGATGAATCATAGCCGGATATTTTTCCGCGATTACGAAGGTAAACTGGAGACCATGTCGGATGAAGAGTTCGCGTTATTTCAGGAAGGATTGATCACGCGGCTGACCGAAAACCCTAAAAATATGGGCGAAAAAGCAGCCAATTTCTGGGCTGATCTCTCAACCGGACGATACACCTTTGATACCCGTCAGGCCATCGCAGATCAAGTCGGCAATATTACTAAGACACAGATTCTGAATCTGTATCGTCGTGCCGTACTGAATAACGAATGGAGCTGGTTGTTGTTCGAAAAAGGTGGCGAAGTGAATGATATGACACCGCTGAATACACTGGACCGTACCAGTCTGGAGCAGTTTACTGTTCCTGAGTACCCATTACCGGCAGTGAAAAATCCAGCCGCTGCAACCGACGATAGAAAATAGTCCGGAATTGGTCAGTTAAAAACTCTGAGGGGATAAGATGAACGCGTTTATTACCGGAGCAGCATCCGGTATTGGCAGAGCGACGGCAGAAGCACTGATTAACCGTGGTTGGTCTGTCGCACTTGCGGATCTTTTTACTGATGATCTTGAGGCTATTCGTGCTCAAGCGCCTGAACGCGTGTATATCTATAAACTGGATGTGACAGATGCCGATGCCTTTGAGCATTCAGTCAGTGATTTTGCCGCTAAACACCACGGACAGCTGCGACTTCTGTTTAATTGTGCCGGCATACTGGAGGTCAATCGTTTTACCGACATCAGTCGCGAACGCCACCAGCAGATTCTGGATATTAATATCAAAGGCGTTATTAATGGCTGTCAGGCGGCATACCCCTACCTCAAAGCTGCACCTGAAGGTCAGGTGATCAATATGAGCTCCGCATCAGCCACTTATGGTATTCCTGAATTTGCTGTGTATTCGGCATCAAAGTTTGCCGTTCAAGGGTTAACCGAAGCTCTTAACCTTGAGTGGAGAAAGGATGGTATTCATGTCGGAGACGTAATGCCTCCATTCGTAAAGACGCCTATGCTGACGTCTCAGAAACATGGAGCACACATTATCGACGCTCTGGGGGTCAACCTGACCGCCGAAGATGTCGCCGAAGCGGTACTGAAACAACTGTCGAGAAAACTGACCCACCGCACCGTCAGCTTACAGTTCACACTGTTATACCTTTTAGGCCAGATCAGCCCTCGTCCGGTTACTGGTTGGCTTATTCGTCTGCTTAGCCGGAGCTGACACTACCGGGTCATCAGGCATTTTCTTCCGGGATCTGCGTCCCCGGAGGATTTACGTCCAATAAATAATGACCATGTACAGAGTTGCTGCTCAGATCGACAACGATCACCATAGCAACCCCCTGATACTGACTATTAATCAGTACATGCTCAAACTCATCTCCCATCCGATAGACGTGAGTCACCTGGCCTTCGCGGCAATCAAATATGCCAAAATGCTCAGCGGGTATCGCCTGTACATAGATCCAGAAATCAGGCGTCGGAGTGCTGTCCTCCACCCGGGCTGGGGAAAAATGTGTGGCTTTAAATTCTTCAGGTGTTAGTAATCGCGTCTGCATCAGAATAGGTTCTTTAGTTTGTCTTTCGCTTGATCTTTCAGTTCCTGCTTCCTTGCTTCCGCCTCTTTCCGCGCTTTTTCTTCGGCGGCTGCTTTTTCAGCATCGAGTTTTTCGCGGGCTTCACGCTCTTGCTGTGCTTTAAAATCTTCAAGCTCAGCTGAAGCTAGGTCTTTTAAGGCACCGAGTTTATCATCAAGCGATCCTTCCATCGCGGCTAACTGCTGTAATTCCTCAGCATATTCACCTGCATATTCTGACATCTTCTCATTAAGACGATTTCTCAGCTTCCGCTCGAACTCATCCTGTTTGGCCCGGATGCGATTGCTGATCGCGCTATTGATCTGGCGATCCAGATCAGAGCCGAAAGCGACATCAGGGTTCTTAAGAGTGCCGGTAACACCCGCATCCACGTTAAAGTTATTAATCCCCTGAAGCGCCGCGTTCAGTTCACGGGCAAACAGTGTCTGTCCTTCACCCGTAAAGTTCGCCTGGGTCACGTTTGCGTCGAGATCAGCATCCAGCTCTCCCCGAACCACTTCTGCAGTTGCATCCAGTTGCACACGGGACGAAGCCAGCCTGGCACCAGCAACGCCAAGATTAAGAGGAGCCATTTTCCAGTCGCTGATTGCAAGAGTCAGCGTATCTGTTGCGTTGCCCACGGTATGATTCAGCACCAGGCGACCATCCAGATCTCCAATTTTCTGCAACCCTTCTCCCGTCACAGTAAATACAGTCGGTCGACCCGTCACTGTTTGCTGGTGAGTAATATCCTTACCCGAAATGACCAACTGACCACCATCAAATGGACCTGTCAGTCGCGCAGTACGGATCATGAAATCAGGCCAAGGATCGTCACTCGGAAAGTGTATGAAACGTCCAGCCAGGCGTGGTGCTTTTTCATCTTTCTCACTATCAGCCTCTGCACTGTCACCTGACTCCAGGTAAGGTTTGACTTTTTCATACCAATACAGAGCCTCACGCGCCCAATTAGCGGCGTCATCACCAAAGAGCAATCCTGTGATATTAGAAACTCCAGAACCACTCAGCTGATACTTATCCTTGAGATAGGCAAGGTCTTCAGACGGGGCCTGACGAAGCTCGGTGAGTTTAGCCGACACTTCTGTTTTCGCAGAGCGAACGACTTCTCTGGCATCCCTCACCGCATCTCGGTCCTGTTTAAACTGCTCCTTCAGCTCATCAAGCTGTCGCTTGCGTTCGCGAAAATCCTCGATAGACTCCAGACGCCCAGACGTTATCGCCTGAATCTGCTCTTCATACTGAGCTATAGAGCTGTCGTCCGGCACTTTATCGAAGGCGTCATCGATCAGTTGGCTATTTTCGTTCCAGGCGGCTTTCAAAGCCTCGCCCGCACCAGGCGTGCTTAGCGTTTCTTTTGCCAACACTTCATCGACAGAAGGCAGAGCTTCAGACGCTTTTTCTTTCAGTGATGGAGACTTTTCTTCTTCCGTCTCCTCAATGACAACCTCCAGGGCACCGCTCGTTTCACGCTCGGTATGAAACCTGAGATTCGATACAGACAGTTCATTACTGATCGCTTTACCAATAATCAGAGGCGCCAGTTCTAGGTCAGCGACAGCTTCATCAAACTCCATGAGGTTCATCATAGGAGCACGGGCGTCTGCCACCTGCAGCCCTTCGAGGCGGACACCCAGCGGAGATAGTGTCACATCGGCATCATCCAGAGTGACTTTGGCACCCGCTAGTTTGGTGCCCGCAAATTCAACACCTGACTTGATCAGAAAAGGCAGCAGGAAAATAAACAACGCGGCAATCAGCCCGACTACCGCAAGAAAACCAGCCAGACCTGACCAGCGAATCCATTTAGTCATGAGTACTCCGCAAACTTGGTGTATATAGACCAGAATTTAGTGGCTTTAAGCGCCTGAACAATTTTCAAACGATTAACCCAGTTCAGAACACGCTTACGGTATTGCAGGATAAGAATACGGCTGATCAGAGTCACTGGAACCAGTAGCAAAACTGAAATAACCAGCCCACCCATCGCGACCGTGTTATTAAAGGAGGAAATCCTCATCCAGTCATTCTGGTAAAACTGTGTCCAGGTGTCAGTAAGCGATGGCAGAGTTAACAGGTACTCCCCTACATCAGCTGAGAGAGGGTCAAGAAAATAGCCGATGGCGGAGAACACTACAATGCCGAGTAAAAAGGCACTGAAGTTAATTCTCAGAATGCACGCGATGAGTAATACAACGAGATTAATCAGGGAAAATAGTGGGGTAAACCCCGGGATCATAGCCAGCGCAAAGCCGAAAGCTACCTGTCCTGGAGCTGCCTCAGAATTGAGGGCTTTAAGTAATCTTGCAAGTAACGACAGCATGTCTGCACTCCGTTGGTCGCCAGTCAGGGTATCCACCAAGCCACTATAAAAGCGCAGGAGCGATAAATCCAGACGCAGATCTCAGCGCTCAGGCAAGGCTATCCGAACCCGGGTGCCACGCCCCTCTTTGCTGACAACACTGAGTGTCCCTGCATGAGCTTCGACGATCGAGTGCGCGACTGACAACCCAAGGCCGATCCCTTCTCCAACTTCCCGCGTGGTGTAGAAAGGGTCCAGCACCTGACTCACCTGATCCGGTGTCATACCACACCCAGTGTCCTGAAAATCAATAATCAGCACTGAATCCTGACGACAGGCTTTAATTCGCAGGCTGCCCTTGTCGGCACACGCCCTGATGGCATTATCTATTACTGCGGAGAACACTCTCCGCATCTGCTCGGGTTTGACCCGGACTTTGCTGTCCAGTTCAATATCGTAAGTAATCTCTACCTGACGCGTTTGTGATGGCGCCACATCACTGACTACCTGCTCCAGGGTTTCTTTCAGGTCAATGTCTTCCTCTTCCGATTTATCCAGCTCAGAAAAAAGTTTCAGGCTGCTGACAATATGCTGAACCCTCGACAAGCCTAACTGTGAGTCCTGCAACAGCGCTTTCATATCCTGATGAACAAAGCCAATATCCTCTTCTTTCTCAAACGACTGCAGTTCATCAAGAATACCCTGTCGTTCAGAGGCATCCTCATTCGCTGATTCAAGATAACGGGAGAAGAGATCGGCCAGCTTTACGTAAGTCGCAGCGTACTCTTTCATAGTTGTCATATTGGCGGTGACAACACTCATAGGGTTATTTATCTCGTGCGCCACGCCCGCAGCCAGATGTCCGATCGAGGCCATTTTCTCCGTCTGTACTAATTGCGCCTGAGTATCCCTCAGGGAGACTGCCATCTGATTAAACTGCTGAGCCAGCTTTCCTAATTCGTCTTTCCTGTTTACATCGACGGAGACCTCCCTATCGCCCTCAGATATCCGCTCAATGCTCTCTGTTAATGTAAAAACAGGGGCGGCTAGGTTATGGGACAGACGCCGGGACAGCACAAATGTCATAAGCAATACAACCAGCGTTATTCCCCATCCTGCATACCTGAGTTCCCGGACGGACTGAAGCACAATATCTTTATCGCGACGCTGTACCAGAACTGACTGAAGAACAGGGACCGAACGTATACTGACTAACCAGTCGCCCTCCCAGAAATCTATTTCTCCGTCAAAGTCTGTTCCCAGCATGGCGCCTGATAAGCGTTTTCCCAAAGACGATGTACGATCTATGATATCGTCGCCAAACAAGGGCCTATAACCAACCCCTGTTCTTTCTGAATACAGGTTAACAACCTGACCACTGTGACTATGAATTGAAAGGAGACGTTCTAACTCAGCAGGCTCAGGAATCAGAATAATTGCACCCAGTAAGGTCTCTTCAACCACAGGAGCGGCAAGGAATGCGAACGTAGTTTCGTCTGTCTCTCTTGATGAAAATGCAATCGCCGAATCCATTTGCCAAAGGGCTTTTTTATAGGCTGCCTGCATTCCAGTACCGATGTAGTCGACATGTTTAATGTCTGCACCGTAAGCCTCACTCTGAACAGCCGAAAATATAACTTCTCCTTTTTTATTCAGAATGAGCAGATCACGAAGACGATTTTTTTCTGCATAGAGAGAAAAATACGCCCAGTATTTATCCTGCATATCCTGATAGTCCATCGAATAGAGTTCATCTTTGTCAAAAACCAGGGCAAAATCTTTTAAGGCCTGACGCAAATAAGGAGAGCGGGAAAACACCCTGACGGTCTCAAGCGGAGAGTTTACGATAAGGCTTATGTCGTGATGCAGCCTCTTTGACGAGGAGCTCAAGTCGGCGAGTGCACGCTTCTCCAACTGCTGTTCCGCGTACATCAGGCCGATAAGCACCAGGAAGAAAGCGGGCAGCAAAGCAGTGATCATCATCCACGTCAGAAGGCGACCACGCATACTGCGGAATTCGTAGCGCTGCAATGCATTAAAGCTCTTTCTGATTGAAATGCGGGGGAGCTTCACAGCCATTCTTTTCCCCCTATACTGCCAGTGCGATAGCGGCCGCGATTGTTCCTCCAATAAATAGTGACATTGTGAAGCCAGTCAGATGGACCTTCACTTCCCGGAAACATTTCAGGACGCAGCTTCGTATCCGACATCCAGAGCAGTCTTGTTTCTCCCTGATTGTTTTGCCCAATGAATAGCGTATGCCAGGTGCCTTCCTCATTCACATCAACCGCCATTGAGCCGGCAGCACTCAGAAGATTCCTACCCCGCAGAGCATAGCTGATCTCTGCCGCAGTCATTTCCCTGTCACGAAGCAGCGAAATAACCAGATCTGCAGCGCCAATTGCCATCGCATTCAGAGCATCAGGTTCGGTTACCTGCTCTGCGACAAATTGCTTAAACTCAACATTTGCCTGATTGTGCGGATGATCGAAATAGTGGCTGACGAAATAGTAGTTGCTGGCCACCCGCTGGTCAGAGTCGGTACAGAGTGAAAAAATCCGGATATCCACCCGGCTGAGTTCAGATGAAAAGCCGGGATGATTCAGCCAGTCACAGGCATCAAACAACAGCACGTCAGGTTGATAGTCTCTGATTTTTTCCAGAATGGAGGGGACCTGCTCATACGCCCCCAGATATTCTTCCGACACCATATCTATGCCAGAAACGGGTAACAGATGCTGACGAAGCATACGCCCGAGCATGCGAGAGCGAATATCCTCTCCGCCCAGGTACATCACACTCTTCCCGAGATGCTGCTTTACCCAGCTCAACGATGGAAAAAGAAACTGGTTAGGCACAGGGCCCAGGTGTACGAGAGAAGCACTGTCAAACAGCCCTTCAGATGCGCCCGGATAGAGAAACGTCAGATTATTTTTCTCAACCACAGGGAGCACCTGTCTGAGACAGAAAGAATCACCGCAACCAATCACCAGATCGGCAGGTGCCTCAGTTGAGATACGCTTGAACTCAGCGACTAGCTGGTCCGGGGACAGATTCCCATCGAGTACTGAGAATCTGAAGGTAATGCCGAGCTCCGATTCATACGCTTTAAATCTCGACTCAATCAGTGACAACATTTCCTGATCACGGGTAGCCATCGTCCCTGTCGAATTTCCGACCAGTAGAATATGCATGTGGTTACCGGGGGTCATAAGAAAATACAGACCCCCACTGATCAGAATCGCTGCGAGAATCAGCAGAACAGACTTCATCACCACAACCTCAGTAAGACACACAGTCACTCTGAGATTAGCAATCAGAAAGGCAGATAAGAGAGCCCGGTAGTAAAACGTATGAAAAGTCAGGCAAAACAAAGCTTTGCCGGAAACCCGTAACATCTTTTCACTGTCACAAGACACATGCAGTTACAGGAAAGACATCTGGCCGTTAAGTTTCAGTAGCAGAAAGCCTTAATACGGTCATTTATGGCATCAATCCGACGTCGGGCTTTCTTAAGATCGTTCAGCCCCGGTCGAGCGTTATAGCGCCCCTCACCAGAGCGGTAGTCCTGACGAGCTTTCCGACATTTCTTTTGTCGATCTGCCTGCAGAAGTCTGGCTTTCTCATCCGCCAGGCGCTGGCTCTTCTTACTCTCCAGTCTCGACTGATTGCGAGCCTTCCGGGCTGCAGATTCATCTTTGATATCAGGAATGATGGGCGTGTAGGTACTGACTGGTATTAAATCCTTTTTTACGTGAGCTGCGTTCTCTGGAGCGCGGTCTGAAAAGTGCAATTGCCCATGTTGGTCGCGCCATTGATATATTTCAGCACTGGTCGGCAGTGCAAGAAAAACTAACACTATGATTGGTAACTTCATACCTTCCTCCCTGAAGGCGTTAATGAATCATTCCATGTGAACAACCCGTAATTGCAGATTCCGCTCGCCACGAAATTCATTAATGTCGAGCTGATAAACACAGGTCACCTTTTCGCGCGAGTGATCCGGCCACACAGAAGGGTCTATTCCAAACCAGATAGCATCAATCGCCTGATCGGTTCCCTCAGGCTGGAGCACAAGCTTCAGATGATTACCACCAACAAGACGCTGCTGAACAAGACGGAAAGTTCCGGAAAACTGAGGCTCAGGAAATGCTTGTCCCCACGGCCCTCCCAGACGCAGTGCTTCCGCGAGTGCCATATTGAAATCTGCAGATGCAAGCGTGCCGTCCGTTTCCAGTATTTGCTGCAAAGCGTCCTCGCTGAGCATCGCTTTGCACACGTCATCAAACAGCGTAGAGAAGCGTTCAAAGGTGCCTTCTGCCAGCGTCAGTCCAGCGGCCATGGCATGCCCACCAAACTTTACGATGATCCCCGGAGCCATCCGGTCCACCCGATCGAGTGCATCACGGATATGTAAACCGGTGATGGAGCGGGCTGAGCCCTTTATCTCACCCGCTTCTCCACGAGCAAACGCAATCACTGGGCGGTGCAGGCGCTCCTTAATTCTCGACGCCAGAATCCCGATTACGCCCTGATGCCACTCAGGGTGATACAGACAAACACCGTAACCGTCAGCCGGGTTGGCATCCATCCGCTCGAGTAAGGCGAGTGCTTCTCCCTGCATTGCTTGCTCAATCTGTCGACGATCCCGATTAAAAGCGTCCAGCTCAGTCGCAATGTCCATTGCCCGGTTAAAATCGTCCGTCAGCAGGCATTCAATGCCTAATGACATATCATCAAGACGACCCGCCGCATTAATTCTCGGGCCAACAGCAAAACCAAGATCAGTAGAGACCAGCTGTCTATGGTCCCGCTTTGCGGTCTGTAGCAGAGCAAGGATGCCTGGCTGGCACTTTCCGGCGCGTATACGTCGCAGCCCCTGCTCGACCAGAATGCGGTTATTTTTATCCAGAGGAACTACGTCGGCCACCGTCGCAAGAGCAACCAGGTCAATCAACGACGCCAGGTTCGGGGGTTGGCCTGCTCCTGAACGATCAAACCAACCTTCCTCAGCTAAACGCGCTCGCAAAGCGAGCATCAGATAGAAGACAACGGTACAACCACATGCAGCCTTCGAAGGGAAAGCACACCCCTTCTGGTTAGGATTCACGATCGCTAATGCCTCAGGCAGCTCATCTCCGGGCAAGTGGTGATCTGTCACAACCACAGGGATACCCGCCGCGTTAGCCGCAGCGACACCACTGACCGATGCAATGCCGTTGTCTACGGTCATGATCAGATCCGGGCGGCGCTCGATTGCAAGCTCTACCAGCTCGGGAGACAAGCCATAACCAAAATCAAACCGGTTAGGCACAAGATAATCTAAATTCTGAGCACCCATCATGCTGAGCGCTCTCAGAGCCACTGCCGTGCTGGTCGCTCCGTCCGCATCAAAATCCCCCACTACCAGCAGGCGTTTTCCTTCGGTGACAACGGGTTTGAGGGCAGAGACCGCCTCATCAATACCCAACATTTCATGGTAAGGAATAAGGCCTGCCAGCTGCAGATTCAGATCATCAGGGTTTGCGATCCCGCGACTCTGGTAGACACGGGATAACACGGGGTGGAGGTCAGGAAGAGTCTGTTCAGTATCTGCTTGCCGGACTCGAATTTGCGGCGCCTGGCGCGACATCAAAATCTCCGAAATGAAAGAAAGCGGTTAGTTTACTCGGGCGGACGCACCCGATCAAAGCTCGCAAACCGAGGTAGCCCATCAGCAGTCAGCCCCCGAAAAGTAAAACGTACGCGCGCCCCCAAAGCCGGAGGCGCCTGCCGCTCCGCATCTGAAAAACCGCTTCCCAGCAACATTTCACGCCCGTTCTGAAGGCGTACTCTGAGTGCACCCATCATGCCCTTCAGGCGTCCCTGGCCAGGCTCATATCCTGTCACTATCGCCTCGGCATCCTCAAGCGGAGTCACTTTTAACAGGTCACTGCTACGCCCGGCAAAATAAAAACTATCCCAACGGTGAAGCATCAACCCTTCTCCACCTCGCTGAAGGACCTCTTGTAAAAGATCATCCAGCTCTTTCTCAGAAGAAATCCGCAATTGCTCAACCGGCTGAAGATTGTCATTGGCCGCGATGTCTGAGGGATCACCAATCAGTTCAAGAAGCGCCTGATAGCGCTCATCGAATGTACCTGCGACTTCTGGCAGATCGAATACTCTATACTGGACGTCCTGCCAAAGCTCACTACTGTCACTGTCGTTGCGACGGATGAGGCCACTGACTTCCGAAAAACGGCCGTACCCCAGCCATAATTCCCCGTCCAGCGGTTCGTCAGGCAGTTGCGCGAGAAACCAATCAGGCGCATTTATAATTCGCCCGCTGCGGGTCACCAGAGAAATACCGTCCCAGAACGCACGGATACCATCGTATTTTTCGCTCACGCCGAACAAGCTCAGAGTTTCCTCTCCCTGAAAACGTTTTGCCAGCATCAACTGCGGAGGCATCTCGCTACGCTGCGTCGCCGCCCATACCGGTAACATCCCGCCCAGAATAATAAGCACTGCTATGAGATATGGCATCCAGCCAGACATAACTATGTCCTTCCATGTTGTTATTATGTTTGCCATATTGATAACGCGTTTGCACGCGCAGTGAAAGTGACTGACGCAACAACTACGACATTTTTATTAGGACTCGTGAACTGTATGGCATATTTTCTGTTGGGCCTGGGCAGTAATATTGATCCCAGAGAGAACCTCTCCAGAGCGATCGACGCCCTCCACAGTCTTGGAGAAATCCTTGATCGGTCACCAGCAGTGTTCACTGAACCCGTTGGCGAAAGTTTCACACATACATTTGGTAACCAACTCATCATTATCGAATGCAGCCTGCCCGCGCCTATGCTGAAACAACGCTTGCAGAGAATTGAAGAGCAACTCGGTCGGGAGCCCAAGTCGCCGGCCAGAAAAACGCGGGATCGCACCATAGACATTGATATCCTGCAGGAAGCAGAAGACAGCATTACGTCACTGAAGCAGACACCGCCCGAAGAGAGCTATTATCGTGAGGTCTACGAAAACTGGGATCAGTCAGAAAACGTCTGATCGTAGCGGTTAGCAACGAAGCGGCCACCATCAACACGGGTCACTGACCCGGTCACCGCCTGCGCATTAATCAGATAATCGCAGGCATCGACAATCGCCCCATAGCCCAGCTCTTCGCCGATCAAAGACTGCGACAGCACCCGCTGTCGGTACGCTTCATCGTGTTCTGGCAGAAACTGAACCGGCCCGGGCTGAATAACGTTCACCCGCACACGCCCCGCCAGACGTTGAGCCATACTCAATGACCAGTTCTGTAAACCGGCTTTTGCTGCGCAATACACCGAAAATCTTTGATTCGGAATTTCGGCATAAATATCACTGATACTGATCATGCAGGCGCTGTCAGCCCAACTGTCACCGATTGCCTCGGTAATCATCACTGGGGCGGTGACGTGAACATTCTGATGCTGCGCAACATGGCTTGCCAGATCAGAGGCCGCACTATCCGGGACAAAACAGGAAGCATTGTGAATAACAGCATCGAACGGCCCATGCTCTGGCAGCTGCTGACACAAAAGGGCTATGTCGCTGGGGTTGGATAAATCAGCTCGCAGAAGGGTCAGACCGGGATGTTCATCAAGCTCACTGCGGGTATTGTAATGAGCAACGACCGACCAGCCTTCGCTCAGATAATGTTCGGTTAACGTTTTACCTAAACGACGGGCACCACCGGTAATAAAGATACGTTTCGCCATGAAGAATCGCCAATCAACACCAAGGCAAACCATGGTAACGCGGAATATCATGGGTGTCAGTGAGAAGAAACAGATGAAACAAGGAAATGCTTGTGGGGTCGGCGTCCGCACTAAACTTCAGGCACAAAAAAACCAGCTCGCTGGCTGGCTTAATTGTTGGTTGCGGGGGCCGGATTCGATACGGGAGCGCCTAGCTCGACGACCGCAAGGTCGGCGTCCGCACTATATTTCAGGCACAAAAAAACCAGCTCACTGGCTGGCTTGATTGTTGGTTGCGGGGGCCGGATTCGATACGGGGGCGCCTAGCTCGACGGCCGCAAGGTCGGCATCCACACTAAATTTCGGGCACAAAAAAACCAGCTCACTGGCTGGCTTAATTGTTGGTTGCGGGGGCCGGATTCGAATGGGGGCGCCTAGCTCGACGACCGCAAGGTCGGCATCCGCACTAGATTTCAGGCACAAAAAAACCAGCTCACTGGCTGGCTTAATTGTTGGTTGCGGGGGCCGGATTCGAACCGACGACCTTCGGGTTATGAGCCCGACGAGCTACCAGGCTGCTCCACCCCGCGACAAACTCTGACAAATACGCAACTCTTGAGCAGTAAGGTTTGAGTTGCTGTAACCAACAATCTGAACATGTCCTGATGACAGTATTAAGTCTGTTGGTTGCGGGGGCCGGATTCGAACCGACGACCTTCGGGTTATGAGCCCGACGAGCTACCAGGCTGCTCCACCCCGCGACAGAGGCTGCGCATATTACGCCCGGTACCATCATGTGTCAACACCGATGACACAAATGGTGCCAGAGACAGGAAAATTATGACAAATCGGTGATTTTTTGTTCAACGGCTATTGGTGCAATCGCAGGTTGGTGATAACTTACACTTTCAAAGTCGGGTCAGATGCGCCACTTCAGGTAGGTTGTATCGGCACCGACAAAAATAAGAAAAATAAAAAGACATTCTGAACCCTATGAGCACTAGTCCAGCCAATACTATGACGACGGCGGCATTACAGCCCCTGTTGCGCCTACTGGAGAGCAAAGGCATCTCCAGCAGAGAATTGCTGGGTTCCCTGGGTCTGGACGCACCATCAGTCACCAGTGCAACACAGCGTATTTCGATCAACCATTTTGATCAGTTACTCGAGCAGGCATCCCGCCTCCTCGACGATCCAGCGATTGGACTGTCCGCAGGCCAACGCCTGGAGATGCCGAGTTTTTATCTGCTTGGGTTCCTGATCAGTAGCTGCCAGACCGGCAGAGAAGCTTTAGCGGTATTACGCCGTTATTACGCCCTAATCAGTGATAGCCGGGCACCGGACTTCTTTATCGGTCAGGACTCCATCAAGATCGTGTTCTACGTCACCGAGGGTACGCCTTTTGGTAGCCAGACGCGCTCTGAATTTATCGCATCTGGCATCCATACGGCTGGTCAGGCGATCGGTGGAAGCTACTACCAGATACAGGGCCTAGGATTCCGGCACCCACCACCTCAGCATAAAGATCGTCTGCAGCGGTTCTTTGATGTGCCTGTGCAGTACAATCAGGCGCAGAACTGGGTAAGCTTTTCCAGTAAGCATCTCGACAGCCCGCTCGCGTATGCGAATCCACAGCTGTTTTCAATGCTACGGAGTGAGGCTGAGCAAGCACTCGCGAGGTTCAGTAACCTCAAGACTTTCAGCCAGAGAGTGATGCACATTCTGTATCAGTGGCCTGAAACTGTGCCTATGACAAAAGATGCCGTGGCTGAACTACTGAGCACCAGTAGCCGTACTCTGACTCGTCGTTTACAGGAAGAAGACTGTCAGTTCTCGACCCTGGTTCGCGAGGTTCGCCTCGAAAAAGCGAAAGTGGCATTAAAGTCCGCACGCACGGATGTACAGCAGCTGGCACTGGACCTGGGCTTTTCTGACCGCCGAGGTTTTGAACGAGCGTTCAAACAGTGGACTGGAGTTACCCCTGCCGCATACCGCCGTCAACAATTGGCAGGTACTGCTCAGGCGCTTGAAGAAGAGAATGCCGACTGATTACCAGTCATCAACGGACAGCGCCGCTCGCACGGCGCTGATCTTTTCTGCCTGCTCCAGATTGGCAAGATCCTCGAACAGTGCTCTGACTTCTGCCGATGAAGCTTCGGCCGCGAGTTGTTGATACGCCGAAATCAGATAATCGTCCACTTTTAACGCCAGCTGAACCAGTTCAGTGACGCTGATATCCATGTGCAACTCTTTAGCATCCATCACGATATCAGCGACGTCCGCCGCTTCAAACTGGTGCCATTCGTTGAGTATCGCTGCTTTGTTCCCGTCGCGGTAACGTTCAAGTGCGGTTGCCAGACGTTGCTCGTGATCAGCCAACAACTTAAGCATCATATCCACGCGCTCGCGCTGGGTGTCGTCACGCAACTGCTCGTATAAAGCAGAAGCGTGTCGATGCAGCCCTTCGCTGAACTCAAGAATGTCACCTACGGTCCGATAGCTCATCAGCAGCCCCTTATCTGATCGAAATATCTCCGGTCAGTATCCACGCCCCGTCCTTCAGTGCGCGTGACCAAATTGTTGTTCAATCTTTTTAATATAGGGCTGAATCAGTGCTTTGTCGCCTGCGGGTACATTTTCAACTTCGCTGATCATCGACAAGGTGCCTTCAAGCATGTTGCGCATCATGTTTTTCTGCGCGGCAGGCAGCGGGCTGGCATCGACCTGACTCAGCTGCTTTTCAATCGCTGCGCGGCTTGGAATCTTCCCTTCCATAGTGGTTGCCAGGTACGCCAGCGTAATCTCACCTGAGTCGTCCGCCCAGGCTTCTGAGGAATCATAGCCCTGCTTCTTCACAACAGACTCAAAGTCATCCGCAATACCGGCCTTCTCCAGCTCAGTCAGGGCGTTGTCGAACATATCTGACATTCCGCCTTTACCGGGCTTCATAAGATCCTGTTTGTTGACCTTATCCTGATTTTCCTCAATCCAGTGCTGCACGGGTTCAAGGCTTGCCACCCAGCGCTCTACCTGACTTTTAGTAAGTTCAGCATACGCCGGCACAGTAAGTGTTAACGCCGCCAGAAGAGTAAAAAATCGCATTCTTTTTATCCTTAGTATCAATTAAGTGTTACCTGGTGATTCCGGCAATAAATGCCAATCTGAACCTCTTCATCGAAATCACCAATCATAGGTAACGTCGATGTTACTATTGAGTCCAGACACTGAAGGTCGACAAAATCCGGAGCTACTTTTTCCGACTCTGCCAACAACCATTCCGGAACAGATAAAGTCAGCGCACGAAGATCGTCGCTGCTCGAAATATCGTACAGAACATCCGCCGCCAGCACGACATCGACCTCAGGCCAGTCCTCTCCGTTTGAGACCACGTGCACATCAATTCCGTTCAATGCGGCATTCACCCGGGTCGCCATCAAGGCATTAGGGTCCAAATCGGCAACCCAGACTTCACTGGCTCCGGCCATGCCCGCGGCTATTCCGGCGATGCCGGAGCCGCAACCAAAGTCGAGAACGCGCTTCCCTTCAACAAGATGGTGATTGTTGGCGATGTAGCTGGCCAGTGCTCGCCCACCTGCCCATGCGAAGGCCCAGAAGGGCAAACGCTGCCAGAAACGGCCAATCGCCTGAGTATCAAGACGGAGATGATCATCAACCTCTAACAGCCACAGCGCCAGCAGTTCGTTATCCAACCAACGCCGGGACAAACGTGCGCCCGGCAAGGCCAGAGACGCAGTCAGCTGCTCCAGCTCACGCGCAAAAGGGGTGTTTTCAGAGGGAGGCATATTTGCGTTTTCTCTCAGTGACTTTTTTCAGGTAGTTGCGGGTTTCTGCCTTTGGATGGCGTCTGACAATATGCTGATAAACCTTCGCAGCAGATAGGCGATTAATACGCCGCATCGCTTCTTTACGGTCTCGGTGAAAACTTTTCAGCAGCTGCCCGGCACCGCCGTTATAAGCTGCGATCATACAGTACTCGCGCGCTACCGGATCCTCAATACCACGCAGATAGTTATCCCGCAGAATGGAGAGATAGGCCGTACCGAAATCAATATTGTTGTTGGTATCCATCAGAAAGGAGCGCCCCGGCACCGAGTCGCGACGATAGATTTTCTGCATAACATCCCGGCCAGCCGTTCTTGGCATGACCTGCATCAAACCAAACGCGCCAGCATGTGAAACCGCGAATGGGTTAAAGCTGCTTTCTGTTTCAATGACAGCGTATATCAACGCTGAAGACACTCCGTATCGTTGCCCTGCCAGCCTTACCTGCTCGGCGACACTTCTGGCTGCCACCACCTCATGCTGGCGCACCATGGAGATCTGCACTCGATAGCCTCGTCCTGTCTTATTCAGTTTCTGGCGAATCAGATAATCGGCAAACCGTTGCGCTCGCCACTGTGTGCCGACCTCTTTGCCTTCCTGATCTAAGACCTGACCCAATAGAAAAGGAGTGCCAGTGAGACCAAAATCAGCCGCGGTATAGAGGTCCACCAGCCGAGGGTCGGCTGGGGTAAGAAGGATACTGACAATCGCCTGGCGCAACTGCTGCAGCGGTTCGTCCCCGCCCCGGGTTTCTACACGTACCTGACCACCGGCAAAATCGACCTCGACCTGAGTGTGGTAGTCATCCAGATAACGGACGAGCGTATGTGTGCCCGACTGGCGTGCATCCTCACCCCAGATTTCAGCCTGATCCGGTGACAGAAAATCCAGCAGAACCGTCTGCAGATCCGCTGGCATTTCATCAAAATCAGAAGGAAGCTCATTGGCCAGAACAGGCGCTGCAACCACCAGCACACTGCAAAAAATACAGGCGAAAAAACGCACGTCACACTGCCACTAATCAAAACATCAGCAGGCAGTGTAACCGCTTTCAGACGAAAGCGATAAACGGATAAGTCAGCGGCAGGAACTCAGCTCAGAATATACTGAGGGCTCATTCCCAGCCCCCACAGGATGACAGTGATCGCCATACCTCCAACCAACATACACATGCCTGCCGTCATAACCATGAAAGAGAACATAGCGCCCTTACTTTCGGGGATGTCCATGAACACAGGAACACCGGTAAACAGCAGATGGAGGCTATACATTGCGGCAATACCGACAACGATGGCGTCGAACCAGAACACAGGAAAGAATCCAGCCGCGCCGGCAAGAAACATCGGCGTTGCGGTATAAACCGTCAGTAGCAGGCATCGCTCGTAGCTGGTGGTTGTGCCAAAGGCATGCTCAAGAGAGTGGATAATAAATGACATGAGTGCCAGCCCCAGCAAGAGGCTGATATAGAATGCCACTGCAATCGCTGCAGCACTGCCGATACTGAGGAATACCAGATCCTGCCCTGCGAAGCTCCAGCCCATCTGGGTCGTTCCTGTGAACAGAGCAAAAGGCGGGATCATTGCTAGCAGTAGCGCGTGTTTAACGTAGACCTGAGTAATGGTTTCTTCGGGTTCACGGCTGATTTCGCGCCACTCGCGGCGCGCATCGTACAACAGACCGAACATGTGATTGGAGAACATAACAACCCTCCCTGACGGGTTCGCGGCGTTGGTTAAGGCCTCTTTGCTTAAGTCTGGTCCGGGGACTAATCCGGGCGTCTTTCAGAGACCGGGCGAACCAAGCTACGCCTCTGCAACATGCCCAGCAAGGGATCTTTTCAGCCCCTTTCATTCGGTCGGATTGTCAGTCCTTAAGACTATTAAAAGAAGAGTTTTCAGACGAATTTGCCGCAAGCACAGGAAAAATCCGGTACAGATTCTGCTGCTGAATCTGGGCAATTTCAGACAAGGAGTCCATGTTGCGCAGCCTCGCTAAGATGGCCCCGTAAAGCGGAATCATCGCCGGAACATTGACCGGACCATCCAGAAACGCAGGAAGCATATCTGGCGAATCAGTCTCAAGTAGCAGAGCCTCAGAGGGCAAGGCCTTAAGCGTGCGTCTCAGGCGCTGCGCACGAGGGTGCGTCATGGCCCCTCCCACTCCGAGAGCGAAGCCCAGCTCATGCCAACGGTGTCCTTGCTGCTCACTACCAGAAAACGCATGCACCAGGCCGCCGAACGAGAAGCTCCGGCGACGCAGAAATGACCATAGCTCGTCGTGCATTCCCCGGACATGCAATACCAGTGGCAACCGCAAGTGTTCCGCCAGCTCGACTTGCGGTTGCAGCCATTGCCATTGAGTTTCCACAGACACCTGACCTGACTTGGCTAGATGAACATCCAGCCCTGCCTCACCAACCGCTGCTGACTTCAATTGCTTTAGCGCCTGCTCAAGAACGTCGAGATCAGAGGAGTGGTGTTCATGACACCAGTATGGGTGCAGACCTGCGAGACAATGGTGATTCCAGCCTTGCGACGGTCTTTTCATCAAAGCTTCTGTCAGAGCGCGACTGACGCCGGGAATCATGACCCCCGCAACGCCTGCAGCATTCGCCTGCGCCCAGTCGCCTTCCCGGCGGCCTTCATACACCTCGAAGTCGAAATGGCAGTGAGCATCAAACCATTGCAGTGAAGCTTCTCCGGCTGAGTTCATGCGCTGATATTCACGCCTCTGGAAAACCGACAGAACAGCCCGCTAAGCCGCAATAGCCGTTCGGATTCTTCGCCAGATACTGCTGATGATACGTTTCTGCGAGAAAATAGCGTACGTTCGAGCGCAGCTCAGTCGTGATCTCAGGGTAGCTCGCAGCGCTCAGTGATTGCTGGTACTTATCACGGCTTGCTTTCGCAATTTCAAGATCATCATCACTGTCTGTGTAAAGTGCTGAGCGGTACTGCGTACCTATATCATTACCCTGTCTCATGCCCTGGGTAGGATCGTGATTTTCCCAGAAGACTTTAAGAATGGCTTCCAGAGTTATTACCGCCGGATCAAACCAGATTCTTACCAGCTCGGTATGCCCTGTATGGCCAGAGCACACTTCGTCATACGTCGGGTTGCGGGTATGACCTCCGCCATAACCAACAGAGGTGACTTCCACTCCCGGCAACTGCCAGAAAAGTCGCTCAGCGCCCCAGAAACAGCCCATTCCGACGATAATTTCTTTCAGGCCCGGTGGACAAGGCCCGGTAATATTACGACCATTAACAAAATGTTCAGGCTCGACGGGTATGGCTTCTTTCCGCCCCGGCAAGGCCTCCAGAGCTGTTGGTATCTGCATTAACTTCGGACGCCACATCAGCGATAACCTCCTGAAAAACTGGCTGAGTATCATGACCCGGAACTCCGTATCATATTCACTATTCTTCACCGGTACAGGCAGCGGTGGCAACCTGTCGGTGGGCTCATCGGCTGCCGTACTGGAAAAAAACGGCAGTCCACTGCTGTTAATTGACTGCGGCCCCGGCACTCTGAATACCTATGCCGAACACTATAGCGGGCAGTTACCATCAGCAATATTTCTGACGCATTGCCACCTCGACCATATTGCTGATCTTGAGATTCTCACGGTACGGGCGCGCCTCAGGAATGCGCCCCCCATTCCACTGTTTGTTCCAGTATCACTGATTACTCTGCTGCATCAGCGACTGGCCACTTACCCGGGGCAGATGGCCGAAGGAGACCACGACTTCTGGCAGTCATTTCAGTTACGTCCGGTCTCTGATGCTTTCCGCTATGGCGAGGAAGACTTCCGTATTTATCCGACACGCCATCACGGTCCCGGTTCCAGCTTTGCACTGCAGTTGCCCGGCGTCTTTTTCTACAGCGGCGATACCCGCCCTATTCCGGAACTACTTCATCACGTGGTCAGCACTGAAGAAAAGCTGTTCCACGACTGTGGTGTTGATCCCAACCCCTCTCATACCGGGCTTACTGATCTCGCCCGGGAATACCGCCCGGATATCTGCCAACGCCTGACGCTATACCATTACGCTGATGAATCTGCTGGGGCCGAATTGAGCAAAGCCGGGTATCAGATAGCCTGCCCCGGGCAAACGATCAACCTGCGCCCGGAGCTATCTGGCCATGAGTGATCTGCTCAACAAACTTATCCAGAAAATGCATCCAGAGGCACAGGTCACTACCCAACAGTTACCCCAATGCCCGGAGATATCCCTGTGGTTGGTTGAACCCGAATCCATGAGACGAGCCTTTACTCAGGAAGAAATTTTACAGATTCAGGCTTACCCAGCCTACTGGGCTTTCTGCTGGGCCAGTGGCCAGGTTCTCGCCCGGGCCATTCTCGATAACCCAGAGTGGGTGCGAAATAAAACCGTCATCGATTTTGGCGCAGGTTCGGGCGTGGTTGCCATTGCCTGCGCCATGGTCGGTGCTGAACGGGTTCTCGCCTGCGACATTGACCCGGACGCCCTAGAATCCTGCGCGATTAACGCAGAACTCAATCAGGTAGCGATTGAACTGCATGACGACATTTTCACGTTGGAAGAAGATGCTGATCTGCTGATCGCTGCTGATGTACTTTATGATCGCGCAAATCTGGCGTTTCTGGATGTCTTCAGAGAAAAGGCACCGTCCGTGTTGGTCGCCGATTCCCGGATCAGAAACTTCGACTTTCCACCCTACCGCTCTGTTTCGGCCTTCGACTCATTTACCGTTCCTGATCTGGATGAATTAGACGAATTCCGCCGCGTCACACTCTATCGTGCATAAGTGAAACTCTGAGATCCGGGTCAGAAGGCGACGAGTACTCGAAGCCCGGACACAATTCCAGTAAACTTGCCGCTTTTTGAGACCAGAGTCCCTCCGGATGCTTGATAAGAACGCACTTACGCAGCTGAAACAACTGAAGCAGGAAATCCACGATAACACCCCTCGCTATAAAGGCCTGGTGCGTGGAAGCCACGGTCGGTTCGGCTTTGTCGGCACCGATGAAGGGAAGAGCTATTTCCTTTCCCCCGACGAAATGGAAAAAGTCTTACCGGGCGATACCATCGACTTCCGGGTCGAACCGGCTGGCGATGATAAAGAGCAGGCGATCATTGAAAAGCTGCTCGAGTCCGAACTGAAGACCTTTTGTGGTCGCTATATTGTCCGCGGCAAAGGTCACTTTATTGACCCGGACCACGACAAACTGAACCGCTGGATCTTCGTTCCCCCACAGGATCGACTGAACGCTGAAGACGGTGACTTCGTTTCAGCGACACTGACCCGCCATCCCTTCCCTAAGGGAAAAGCCCAGGCACGCATCGATACGATCATAGGGAAAGAGACAACGCCTAATATCGAACGTCTCTTTATGCAGGCTCGCTTTGGTCTCGATAACGAATTCAGTGAAGAAGTAGTGAAGGCCGTCAATGAGATTGATGCCAGCCAGATTGAAACTCAGGCCGCTGAACGCACCGATCTCACTCACCTGCCTTTCGTCACGATCGATTCCGCGGGTACACGCGATATCGATGATGCTCTGTTCGCAGAAGCTCACAGCGATGGCTGGACATTATGGGTGGCGATTGCCGACCCTGATGCGCTGATTCAGGCCGGTTCGCCTCTGGAAGACGCAGCAGCGGCGCGCGCGACATCAGCATATTTTGCTGACAGCGTCGTGCCTATGCTTCCAACCGAGCTGTCTGAAAACTTCAGCTCACTGCAGGCCGGAGAAAAACGTCTGGCGATGGTTGCAGAGCTTCGCCTCGATGCTGACGCGGGAGTAAAAGAAACCAAGCTTCATAGCGCGATCATCGAGAGCAAAGCCAAACTTACTTACTCTCAGGTTGCTCAGCTGATCGACAGCGGCTGTGATGACATTCCAGCCGAACTGCACGGTCCGGTGCTGCATCTCGCAGATTGCGCCCGCGCACTGAACCAGTGGCGCCAGGCTAATTGTCTGGTGATGGAAGACCGCCCTGACTACAAGCTTGTGCTCAACGAGCAGGGTAAAGTCGATGAAATTGTACGCATCGAGCGCAATGCTGCGCATAAGCTGGTCGAGGAGTGCATGCTGGTCTGTAACCGCAGCGTTGCTGAGTGGCTCCGTAGCCAGAATGCCGGTATGTTTATTCAGCAGAGCGGTATCCGTACAGAACGTCTCGGCGAAGCCGCTGCTTTGTTAAAAGAACAACTGGGCCTCGAGCAAAAGCCAGACCTCACAACACTCGAAAGCTACGTTAAGTTACTGCAGCAAGCCACCACAGCAGAAACTGACCTGCCTCTGCGTACAATTCTGAGCCGCCAGATGGACCGCAGTGTTTTTGGCCGCGAAGGCTCCCCTCACATGGGGCTCGGCTTCAGCTGCTACACCACCTTCACTTCACCGCTGCGCAAGTACAATGACCTGCTGATTCACCGTACTGTCCGTGCACTTCTGAATGATGATACGCCGCCTGCGTTTACTGATGAACAGCTCATTAACATCCAGGACCGTCAGAATCGCGCACGCATGGCTTCTAACCTGTCGGAGCAATGGCTGAAACTTGAATGGTTGAGCCGTCAGGAAGAAGGCACACTCTACGACGCGACCATTGTGCATATGAACAGCAGCTCAATTACAGTACGCCTGAACGATTCTGGTATCGACGGTGTCATCGACCGCCGCAAAACCAAAGGTGGCTGGAAGTTCGACAGCAAAACCATTGTTCACAGCAACGACAAAGCGCGCTTTGTTCTTGGCCAGGCAATGAAAGTCGAAGTGCAGGAAATTGATATCAGCAAACGTGCACTGCGTTTACGGATAGCATAAGACTATAAATACAGCGCCTCTCAATAAAGCGCCTCTCAATAACACGCCAATAAAAAAGGGCACCTTGAATAAGGTGCCCTTTTTTTATTTAACGACGGTGCTCAGTCGATTTTCCAGGTGCGGACAATCTGAATACCGTGCTCGTCAATCCACTGGTCAAGCTGACGAGGGTTACGCTTAATCTTTTCGACTTTTTCCTGAGTCGCTGGATTGCGATATGTACCTACAGCCAGTTTAGGCTTAGGCAGTGAAGACGCTTTCTTGTCGCCTTTCTTCGCTTCGCGATTCAGCGTCTTCTCGAAGTGACGCTTCAGGTTGTTATAAATAGACGATGGCGATTCGCTTTTTGCCATACCCACCAACCAGGCTTCAATCTGCTCAGAGCGGGAAACATACAGCTCGTCTTCAGTCAGAGCGTTCTGGTTGCACAAACGCTTGATCGCTACATCAAACTCTTTCAGTCCTTCGATCTTTTTTTCCTGATCTTTCTTCAACTGCTCCAGTTCAGCAATCTGCTGTTGGTGCTGACGAATTTTTTTATCAATGTCCTGATCAAATACAGACACGCGGTAACCTCTGATTAAAAGATATTATAGGGGTGCTCTATCGTTTGCAGACATATTGGATATATGCCCGCTGATATATAGGGTGCGCCATATTACCGAATAAATGGTTTAAGGCAAATATATTAAAATATTCGCGAAGTAGTATTTCTATATTCCGCTCTGTAAAGTCTTGTCTGCTTTAAGGACATCAGGCTCCGGCTTGCTTACACTAATGATAAGAATTATCATTAAGCACCATTTCCCGAGATCAGAATTCATGACCCGTACCACACTGGATCAGGCAAGCGTCGGCGCCAAAGCCACGATCACAGGTTTCTCGGCCGTTGAAACCAATTTTCGGCGAAAACTCCTCGCGCTGGGTGTCATGCCCGGTGCCGAAGTCCAGGTTATGCGCCTGGCGCCACTCGGCGATCCTATTCAGATTCAGTTACGTGGTGCATCTGTCAGCCTGCGGAAACAAGAAGCAGCCATCATTGAGGTAGATCTACTTTGACTCAACGCGCGACCATCGGTGTTATCGGCAACCCGAACTGCGGTAAGACCACTCTTTTTAACGCACTGACAGGCTCACGTCAGAAAGTGGGTAACTGGCCCGGCGTAACCGTCGACCGAAAAGAAGGTGTACTCACCCTTCGCAACGGCCAGCATATGCTCGTCGACCTGCCCGGCACTTACGCTCTCGACAGCCACGATGAAGAGCTCTCGACGGATGAAAAAATTGCCCGGGAATTTGCTCTGAGCGGCGAAGCTGATCTTATTATCAATATTCTTGATGCCAGTAACCTGCACCGCAATCTGTTTCTGACGTCACAATTGCTCGACATGGGCGTGCCAGTGGTTTGCGCAGTGAACATGATCGACGTTGCCGAGCGCGAAGGTATTCACGTCGACTGTCAGGTCCTGTCGCAACGCTTAGGTGTCCCTGTTGTGCCAATCGTTGCCTCAGACAACGTAGGGGTTCCGGAGCTCTGCCGCACCATCGCCCATAAGCTTGAGCATCCGACGGTCGCGACTCCGATGGTACGACCGGATAAAGATCTGGATGTCGCCATTGATAAACTTCAGGCGCAATTGCAAGGGCACGTGACGAACCCATTCTGGACTGCGCTTCGAGCGCTTGAGTGTGATGTCTATTCATTACAGCCTCTCGACAGCGAGATCCGCCAAAAAACGGCACAGCTGGCTTCCGAACTCAGAGCTAAGCTCGAAGAAGCTCACGGACAGCCTATCGACGTGCTGATTGCCAACTGCCGTTACAGAAGCATTGAAGTACTTCTCAGAGATGCCCTCACGATACGTAGCCAGGGTAGATCAATCACTGAAAAGATTGATACCTGGGTTCTCAACCGCTGGCTTGGCATCCCCTTCTTCTTTTTCATGATGTATCTGATGTTCCTGTTCGCTATTAACGTGGGCGGAGCCTTTATCGACTTTTTTGATATCGCCTTTGCGACTGTGTTCGTTGATGGTACTCACGAAATCATGGACAGCATCGGCGCGCCGCAGTGGTTATCGACCCTGATCGCCGACGGCCTCGGCGGTGGTATCCAGCTAGTAGCTACCTTTATTCCCGTGATTGCCGGGCTCTATCTCTTCCTTTCTGTCATCGAAGACTCCGGTTACATGGCGCGCGCCGCTTTTGTTATGGACCGGCTCATGCGCAGCGTAGGCCTACCCGGAAAATCCTTTGTTCCTCTGATCGTGGGTTTCGGCTGCAACGTACCGGCGGTGATGGCTGCGCGCACTATGGATACCGAGAAAGACCGCCTGCTGACGATTGCGATGGCGCCCTTTATGTCCTGTGGTGCCCGCCTGAGCGTTTACGCCCTCTTCGCTGCGGCCTTCTTCAGCGACAATGGCGCCCTGATGGTCTTCGGCCTCTATATTCTGGGAATTGTGATGGCGATGCTGACCGGTGTTGCACTGAAAAATACCCTGTTTAAACCAGAGCTGACGCCGTTTGTCATGGAGCTCCCGGCGTACCATATCCCAACGGTGAAGGGCGTTCTGCTGAAAACCTGGGAGCGCCTGCGCTCCTTTACGCTGCGCGCGGGTAAAACGATCGTCACTGTGGTTGTCATCCTCAGCTTCCTGAATTCTTTCGGTACTGACGGTAGCTTCGGTAATGAAGACAGTGACAAATCAGTACTGTCCAGCATCGCCCGCACAGTCACACCAGCCTTTACGCCGCTCGGTGTACAGGAAGATAACTGGCCTGCAACCGTCGGTATTATCACAGGCATTTTCGCTAAGGAAGCCGTCGTCGGTACGCTGGATGCGCTCTATTCACCGGCTGAAGAAGAAGCAGGCGAATACGACCTCATGGGCGGCCTGACCGAAGCCGTACTTACCATTCCTGATAATCTTGCGGGCCTTGCTGACGCGCTGCTCGACCCTCTGGGCCTTTCTCTTATCGGCGCAGATCAGGGTGAAGAGCAAGGCGTTCAGGATGCGACCTTCAATACCATGGAAGTGCTGTTTGTCAGCCAGTGGGCCGCCTTTTCATATCTGGTGTTCGTACTGCTGTATACGCCATGCGTAGCCACCCTGGGTGCGATGGCACGCGAATCAGGCATGCGCTGGATGCTGTTTGTGACGGGCTGGAGCACGGGTCTGGCATATACAACGGCCGTCATCGTTTACCAACTGGGCCAGCTTGGCAGTACCCCAGCAACTGCGGTGAGCTGGATTGCCGGATGCGTAGCTTTCATTGCCCTCTGCTTGTGGCGGATGCGAGCCTACGGTAAGGCACGGGATGCTCGGATGATTCCTCTGACTCAGGTCGATTAAACAAAAAACGCCGGATTATTAATCCGGCGTTTTTGTTTGTATCCACAAATTATCTGACTACAGCTTCACTCCGGGCGCGGTCGAACCATTCGCTCACCAAGGGCAGCGTAATCAGCCCCGCCCAACCGCGCCAGAGGATTCAGCAACTCAGAATCCAGTTTGAGACGCCCATCGACGTCGGCAGCCACACCTTCATCAATAAACATTCTCTCAATCTCAAGAAAGACGACATGCTGAGGCCCGGCGCCAAGATCAACTTGCTGCTGGTAGCGACAGAGAAAAGCAACAGGAGCCGCGGCCACCCGTGGAAGCGGCCAATTTTCCTGCGGCTCGACAGGGATATCAAAACTGCTGGTTTCGCTGACACCGGCAGCCAGTGTCGCTGAACTCATATTTAACGAATCCACCTGGCTGGCATCGGCGATATTGACGACGCACCAACCCGAGCGTTTGAGATTACGGTAACTGTCTTTCTCAGTCCCTGCGGACTTCTGACCAATGGAGACGACAAGAGTCGGTGGCGCCGAGCATACAGGCGCGAAAAAAGAATACGGAGCGAGATTCAGACCGCCGTCTTCCTCGGCAGTCAATATCCAGGCAATCGGACGTGGGATCACTGACTGCACCAGTAAATGGTACCGCTCTACCGGGGTTTTATCGCTGAACTGAATATCCAAAATAGCTCCTTAGGAACACCGAAAGTTTAACTGAATTCTCTGCCACCGCGTTCAGGTTAACTGCTGCATAGCGCTCTTGCACCTGTACTCAATTACCGATATAACCGCCCACCTGATACCGGAGACCCTTATATGCTTACTGCCGAACGCGCCTTCCCATTTCTGGCTGTTATCGTCAGTCTTCTGGCCTGGCAGAGCCCTGAACCTCTGCTCGGACTGACAGGCGCCATTGTACCGCTTCTGACCATCATTATGTTTTCTATGGGGCTGACGTTGCGCTTCAGCGACTTCAGACGTATCTGGCAAAAGCCTCAGCCTGTCGCCCTTGGGATCATTCTACAGTTTGGACTAATGCCTCTCATCGCCTGGGGGCTCGCACTTCTCTTTGCATTGCCCGCGGAAGTCGCTGTTGGGCTTATCATCGTTGGCGCATGCGCCGGTGGCACAGCATCAAATGTTATGACGTTTCTCGCCAAGGGCGATGTCGCACTTTCTGTCACCATGACCACGGCATCCACCCTATGGGGCGTATTCCTGACACCGTTTCTGATTGCATTTTACGGGCGTGGTTATACAGAAGAGCTTACTCACAGCGGTATCATTGATATCGACACCGTCGGTATGCTGCTGATGATCGCTAAGGTCGTTGTTCTCCCCGTCGGTGCAGGTATTCTGGTTAATCGCTGGCTGCCTGCCATTCAGAAAAGCGTCAGCCAATATCTGCCGGCACTCGCGACCGGAGCCATTCTGTTGATCATTGCAGTGATCGTTGCCAGCAATGCTGATGAACTGGCGGTACTGAGTCACTCTCTGATTCTGGCCGTAGTCCTCCACAACTTAATCGGCTTGCTCGCGGGTTACGGGATTGCACGCTGGAACGGCAACACCGAAGTCGAAGCGCGAACTATTGCACTGGAAGTGGGGATGCAGAATTCTGGCCTCGGAGTGGCACTTGCCAATAGCTTCTTCAGCCCTCTGACTGCCCTACCCGGCGCCCTTTTCAGCGTCTGGCAGAATATCGCTGGTGCGGTTCTGGCCGCCTTCTGGAAATGGCGGACCGAACGTCAGATCCGACGCGCTTTGAGCAAAGACGACAATTAATACAAAACTTATACAAAGAGGCCCCTTTACCACGGGATATTTCCTCAGTAAGCGCTTGGTATGCACGGAATCTTGGGATACTATGATCGCGTCTCTCGTTTTGGGGAGGCCGATTGACGAGTGCTGCATATGAATTTATGAAGCATCTTGGTCGATAAGGGCATTATAGAAAGACCTTCCGGAAGCCCCGGCCAGTGATTGACTAATGCCGTAACATAGCAAGTCCGCTGATAGAGTCAGCACAATATCTCAGGAAAAAAGTATGGCAAATTTAGTTCAAGGCACAGTCAAATGGTTCAATGACGAGAAAGGCTTCGGCTTTATCGCTCAGGATTCCGGAAAAGACGTTTTCGTTCACTACAGTGCAATCAACGGCAATGGCCGTCGTTCACTGGAAGAAGGCCAGGCCGTAACCATGGAAGTGGTTCAGGGTCAGAAAGGTCCTCAGGCAGAAAACGTAACTCCTGCCGAATAATTGCTGTGGCCCGGTCTGACTCCGGGCCCGCATTTCTCTCTCCAGAGCTTCCCGCTCGACACCAGCCCAAATGCTGGTACTCTGTGACAAAACAAAGACAAGTCTGTTTATGTTAGATCAGGGTGAACTCTTCACAATTCCTAACCCGTGTCGGGGTGTCTGTACTTCTAATAACAAGGGGTATTGCAAAGGCTGCCTGCGCTCACGCAAAGAGCGGTTCCACTGGAATGAATTCACTCCGTTTCAACAGCAGCTCATTATTAATCTTTGCGAGAAACGTCGCCTGAAAATATTGGCGGGCCCGGGCGAAGAAGTTACCGAAGAAGAAACAGATATTTCCCAGCTCGACCTATTTCTGGCAGATACGCTGTCAGAGAAGATCGCGCAGGAGAAGCCCCAGAAGGTACAGAAAGCCGCTGAAGTTATCGCCAGCGAAAGCGAAGAACCACCAGCAGAATCAAGGGCACTAGTGGCTGAACCACCTCCAGAGCCTGACCCGGCCCCCCCACGCATTAGCAAAGACGATCAGTTCGACCTGTTCTGATACTTTGTCATCCAGCCAAGTCCTGCGGAGGTAGCACCTTCCGGTCTGTATTCAGCGCCATACCAGCCCTGATAACCAGATTGCTCCGCTGCAGCAAACAGGCGTTCAAAGTTCAACTCGCCAGAACCAGGCTCGTGCCGACCTGGCACATCCGCAAACTGGATATGCCCCAACTGAGCGCCATAGTTCGTCAGCAGGGATTCCACCGGTTCCCCCATCCGCGCCATGTGATAGATATCAAATTGCATTCGGATATCCGCGGCACTACTTTCAGTAAAACGCCTCATGTCATCAAAAGTAGAGATGAGAAAGCCCGGCATATCAAAGGTATTAATTGCTTCAAGTGTCACCTGAACTCCCAATGGCGCCAGCTGTGTTACCGCCTTCTGAACATTGCTACTCAATACTTTCAGAGCAGAGGATCTCTCTTCGTCTTCGGCTCGACCAGCCAGTACATTAACGCAATGAGGACGCAGCACCCGCACGTATTCAACGCATTCGGCCAAGGCCGCTTCGAAATCAGTTTCCCGACCAGCAACACAAGCCAGCCCCTTTCCGCCTGACATCAGGTCTCCGGCGGGAATATTAATCAGTACGCACTCAAGGCCTGTGTCATCGAGCGCCCTGCGGAGTTCATCCGCCGGCGTGTCGTAAGGAAACTGGATTTCTACCGCCGCAAAGCCATCCGTAGCCGCTGCGGCAAAGCGCTCCAGCATGGGTAGCTCGGTGTAGAGCAGTGAGAGATTCGCCGTCAGCTTCATGCCTCTTCGCCCTTGCTGCTGTACATTTCAATCAGAGTACAAGGGTCGCGCTCAGCACTGCCCTGCGTAGCATGCAGACGCATCAGCTCAGCCGCCTGCCCCGCCATAGGTACGGCGCTGGCGGAATCTTTCGCTAATGCATTTGCCATATCCAGATCTTTCAGCAGTGTTTTCACATGCCACTTTACCGGATCAAAATCACGCTCTGCCATGCGTGGGCCGGTCAACTGGAGGGGGATAGAGTCAGCGAAGCCGCCCTTCAATGCTTCGGGTATCTGCTTCGCATCAACGCCGGACTTTTCAGCCAGTGCCATGACTTCAGCCATAACCAGCACATTACAGCTGACGATCATCTGGTTGCAGATTTTAGTGACTTGTCCGGAACCCGTTGGCCCCATATGCGTGACGCGCTGTGATAAAGGTTTGAGCACGGTGCGCATACTATCGATCAACGCGGCGTCACCGCCTGCCATAATCGCCAGTGTGCCCTGCTCGGCACCCGCAACTCCGCCGGAGACAGGTGCGTCAATCCAGCGTATTCCTGTCTTTATTTTCAGGGCTTCTGCCATTTCTCGTGTTGCCTGCGGATCAATGCTGGAGAAATCAATCAAAACCTGACTATCACGACCATGCTCTGCTATTCCGCCGGGCCCTTCGACAATGGCGCGCACCGCACCTGTGTCTGTTACACAAGTCATCAGGATGTCGGAGTCTGAAATCAGCTCATGTAAGTGTTCACATACCCGTACGCCATGCTCTTTCAGAGGCTCGGACTTATCCGGACTGCGGTTCCAGACAGAAACACTGAGGCCCGCCCGATGTAGCCGGAGGCTCATAGGTACTCCCATCAGGCCCATACCAATAAATCCAATACGCAATGGCTGCATGTCGACTCCCTAGATCAGGTGCTTATTTTGAGGTCCCGAGTTTACCATTAACGAAAGTTAACGTTTGAATCACAAGCATATTCCAGAGCCTCGCCTATGCTTATCAGCAGTTACTTGAGAAGGAAGTATAACTATGAACATGGCCTCAATTTTCGCTGAACCAAAACAGCTCCCACATATCCCTCGCGTCGTTCAGGAACTGATGGAAAGTTTCCGGGGAGACGAGCATTCTCTGGACATTGATGACATCAGCGGCAAAGTAGCTAAAGACCAGTCGCTGACTGCCAAAGTACTTCGCCTTGCGAACTCAGCGCACTTCGGCGTTCCTCGCACCGTTGCGACACCACAGGATGCAGTCATGTTGTTGGGGTTCGGTACTCTTCGTACTATGGTGCTGGCGTCTGGTGTCACCAGCGCTTTCTCGAAAATCGAAGGTTTCGATCAGAATGCTTTCTGGAAAGACGCATTCAGCATCGCCGAGCTGTCAAAGTGGATCGCAGGCTTTACCCCGGATGCCGACAAGGACACCGCCTTTACCTGCGGCATGATGCACTCGGTTGGCAATCTTCTTATCCGCATGTTTTATCCGAAAGAGGCCGCCAGTATCGACCAGTCTGAAGCCATGAGCTCGTCAAAGCGCCATTTGCTGGAAAATGGTCATTTTGGTTACAACTCCGCGGATGTAGGTGCCGAGCTGGCCAAGCGCTGGAAATTCCCAGAAGTTATTCAGAATGCCATTGCGCAGCAGTACCTGCCTGAGACATCAGAAGATTACAGTATAGAAGCCGGTATCATTTATATCGCCCGCTACCTGAAATATGCCCATGATCGCAATCTTTCTGAAGATGAGATTGTTGCCAGCTTCCCTCTTCAGGTGGCAGACAAAATCGGTATGAATGTGAATAAGGCCTACAGCGACCTGGCGTCACTCGGCGAGCTTCACTCCGGGCTGGACAGTCTTATCGAAGACTGATTCATCAGCAAACCACTCACGGCTGCGTCGCACACGCTCTTCCGGTGGAAGGCGCGTATCCGCAGCCGTCAGTTTATCCAGACGCCGTAAACGCGGTAACAGACCGGCATTATTTGCTAACTGAATGGCCAACCCTGGCCGTGCATTCAGCTCCAGTAACAATGGACCATGATCGCGGTCTACGACGATATCAATCCCCAGATAACCAAGCCCGGTTACGTCATAACAGCGGGAAGCCATCACCAGCAAAGCCTCCCAGTCAGGGATAACCAATTCTCCCAGATGCTTACCCGTGTCCGGATGATTCTCTAGCAGCTGACCGTGCTGAACCGCTGCCAGGGCTTCACCGGTAGCGATATCAATACCAACACCTACAGCGCCCTGATGCAGGTTCGCCTTGCCATCCGACGCATGAGTCGACAGTCTGACCATGGCCATGACCGGATATCCTCGGCACACGATAACCCGTATGTCTGGTACTCCTTCGACGGTGTAATCGTCAAAGTGGTGGGCCTGATGGATCAGAGACTCGATGAGTGCCACATCCGCTGCTCCGCCAAGGCTGTACAAGCCCGAGAGAATATTTGAAATATGGCGTTTCAGATCTTCGACCGTCAGACGCCCACCACTGGCTTTAACCCACTCATCACCGTCTTTGTGAGTAACGATCAGAATACCTTTGCCACCACTGCCCTTCGACGGCTTAATCGCAAACCCCTGATGCCCTTCAACCAGGCTGGCAATTTTTTTCACCTGAGACTGCTGATCGACCACCCCAATAAGAGCAGCCATGGGAATATCCGCCGAACTCAGTGTGGTACGGGTCAGACGTTTGTTATCCACCAGTGGGAACAGGCTACGTGGGTTATAACGACCAATGTAGCGTCGGTTGCGCTCGTTCATCCCCAGCATACCAAAGCGGGACAGTGCCCACGGGGCAATAAGTGACGGTAAAAACTTCAACGCTTGAGTACCGCAAAGCGATGTAGCTCAAACAGCCGGTAACCGGTGTATGAACCCAGAAGAAGTATTAATGCCAGCACAATGAACTGAACGCCCATAAAATTAAACGTCAGGTGCTGGATCAATGGATGCTGCATCGCCCCGTAGGCCAGCACGGCAGTGATCAGGCTACCACCGCCCTGAATCATCACCTCACGGCCGCCCTCTTCTTCCCAGAGGATCGACATACGTTCTATCGTCCAGGCCAGAATCACCATAGGGAAAAACATCACCTTCAGTCCTTCGGTCAACCCTAGCTTGTATGACAGCACGCTGAAGAGACTGATGATCGCGATGACCGATATGATCACCGCGGATATTCGCGCCACCAGTAGCAGGTTCAGGCGGGACAGATATCCCCTTACCACCAGCCCTGCGGCAACAACAAGGATAAAGCCGACGATGCCGGTGCCGAGCGAGGTCTGCATAAAGGCAATAGCAATCAAAACAGGCATAAAAGTTCCGGAGGTTCGGATGCCCACAAGAATTCTTAGTAAGCACACTACAAGAGCGCCCACCGGTAACAGAAGGATGGTTTTGAACATAGCCTGCTCAGCCACCGGCAGGCTATGTATCGAGAAGTTGAGCAGAGAAGACTGCAGCGGCAGGCTATCGTTCAGCGCCGAGTAGGTCGACTCTTCGCGACGCAGCATCGAGAAACGAATTCGCGAATTTTCACCACCGATCACATCGAGCACAGGCGCGCCGCGCTGCTCCCAGAGTAAGAGCGGCTTTTCTTCGTCATCCGCCAGAGGCCGTTCGTCTTTGATCTCGTAGAGGCGGAATACTTTACTGCTGTCACCGTCCCAGACGCGCAATAACGGCGTCAGCATCTGGCGACGACGGCGGTCTTCCAGCTCCAGACCATAGACGACACTGGCGTGCACAGACGAGTTATTCAGTACTTCTGCCAGAAGATTCGGCAAGCGACCGTTGTATGCACGCTTCAGCAACTGAATATGTTGCGGTGACTCTTCTTCCGTCAGACGCTTAATCAGCTCGCGGGCGAAGCTGAAGTTATCCGACGATGCGTCCCAGGCGTCTTTAGAGAGCCGATAAATGGCGCTACGGTATGGCTCCTGCCAGTCAGGTTCCATCAATACAGGCGGTGTAATAATTTCAGACTGAGACATGTCCGACTCAAGCACATCCACCTGAAAGTAGAGCTGCTGAATTCCACTGGCGCGACGTATAGTCCATTCTGCACGGGGGTCAGGGCCGTCGACGAAGTTAAGGCCATAACCCGGCGAAGCACCGGATTGTCGCAGCAAGGTAAAGCCCGGCTGATCAGCGGGCCGCGCCATCGACACCTTCACCGACTGATCACCGGCTTCAAACTCGACCAGGGCTTCAACCGACCAGACCGTCTGCGTTTCACCGTGAATTAAAGGAACTTCGTACACCCAATGACGCTGTAGAATCAGAGAGACCCCAGCCAGAACCAATAATACGATCAGTGTATAAAAGCTCAGAGTAGAGGCGGGTTTCATAAATTAGCGACCTGAGTATTTCAGCGTTTTTTAGAACGGGGATGAATAAATTCCTGACCAACATCGACCACTGCAACGTCTTTCAGGAAGGAGCGACCCAGCAGCACCGGATAAGACATCCGTGAACGGTCAGCAAGCGTGAATTCAGTCGGCTGATGCAGGTTATCACCCAGTTTCACATCGAACACAACCACCGGGCGACGGTCGACGTCATCAAAGGATGCCTGACGGATAAGCACGTTTCGCTCCAACGGTACTTCAAGATGAATGTCGTTATCGGCATTGCCCGTATCCAGATCGAATGATACCCAGCGCTTACCGTCCCGCTCGAAACGCACGATATTGCGGGCACTGATAGAGGATGTCTCCGCTCCGGTATCAACCCGGGCCGACAAGTATCGCCCGGGAGGCGACAGGAATACCCACTCAGTAGCACCGACTACGACTTTGTTATCAGCATCCGTTGTCGCTTTCATCAGTGCGGGTTGGCACTGCGGAGCAGGGGCTGGGCGAGGCACCTGAGAGACAGGACGCTGAGCCAGGCGATCGATCGAGTGTGTAAGGGTCTCGAGGCGCTGCTGCTGCTCCTTTAGCGATTGCTGCATGTCATCAAAATCTGAATCACTACTCTGCGCGGGTTGGCAGTATTGCTCTAACAACACCTCAACGCCATCAAGGGTAACATTACGGTGCTCAGCACTGGGCCAGTGAGCGCACCCGGTTAAAGAAGTTAAGAAAGCAACAATGACTACCGCATAAAAGCGCATACGTATTCCCGGTAAAACAGAAGCGAGCATTTAATCACAGAAGTTATTCACGACGGAATGACCGGAATCACTCACCGAACACCCGTTTCCGTTCATCGAACACCTGTTTCCGTTCATCGAACACCAATTTCGAAGGTGCCATCAGAGTGGAAGCGCGCTACCTGCATGCGGCGGCGGCCAAGCAGCAGAGGTTCGTCGTCGTAGAACAGAAAGTTCTTCCAGCATTGCCTGAACGTGCCCCAGGTCGTCTGAATGACATTGTGGCAGTCGTAGCAGAAAAACACCGTGGTGTTATTTTCCCAGTCACCGAAATCGAGTTCTTCTGGAAGCGAGTTATCATCAGACTCCCAGCGAGGCTGCCACTCGGCTTTCTCATGCCAGATTCCATTGCGGTTTGGCCAGTCATCATTCATAAAGTGCGCGGCATGCGTCGCTTCTTTACTGATTTGCTGACGCCAGAATGCCAGTGCTGATGATTCACTTAGAGGGCGGATGTCACCCAGTAGTTCCTGTGGCACAGGCAACTCCCGGTGACGAAAAATCCAACTCTGTGGGTACTCACTGAGTGACTGATATTCCATAAGCCTTCCTGTGTAATTCGTAGACAACTGACACAAAAACGCCGCCGCTGGCCGATACCCAAACGACGGCGCTCAATACGGATATTTCTGATCAGTCGCGGAACGTGTTGTCGGCGATGAACTGCTGTACCGTTTCAAGATCTGCAGGCAGTACTGACAAACGCTCTTCACGCTCCATCAGATCCGTCAGGTGATGTGGCAGCGCTGGCATATCGTACCCTGCACGGCCGACGGCATCCTCAAACTTCACCGGATGCGCAGTACCGAGCGTGATCATCGGGATATTCGGGTTACGGCGACACTCACGCGCGGCCTTAACACCAATCGCGGTGTGCGGATCAAGCAGATAGCCTGTCTCGTTAAAGACCAGCTGCATTGTTTCAACCGTGGTCTTTTCATCGACCGCAAGACTGTCAAACAGTTCACGAGCCTTAGCCAATTTGTCTTCGTCGAGAGAGACAACATCATCACGGGCATTCATTTTCGCCATCAGACCAGCAAGCTTGGCACCGTCACGGTCGTACAGGTCGAACAACAGACGTTCAAAGTTACTGGACACCGCGATATCCATAGAAGGTGTGATCGTATGCTTCAGAGGACGAACTTCGTATTGGTTCTTGCTCATCAGGCGGTGCAGTACATCATTGTTATTTGTAGCAATGATCAGCTGCTCGATCGGCAGACCCATCTTACGCGCCATGTAACCCGCAAAAATATCACCGAAGTTACCGGTAGGCACAGAGTACGCCATCGGACGCAGAGGACCGCCCAGATTGAGGCTTGAATAGAAGTAGTAAACGATCTGGGCCATGATGCGTGCCCAGTTAATGCTGTTGACCGCAACCAGTTTGCGCTCACCACGCAGGAAGCTCTGATCGCCAAAACTGGCTTTGACCATGTCCTGAGCCTGGTCGAAGTTACCTTCGATGGCGATGTTGTAAATGTTATCACCTTCAACGGTCGTCATCTGGCGACGCTGAACTTCCGATACCTTGCCATATGGGTGAAGGATGAAGATATCGACATTGTCGCAGGCTTTGGTGCCTTCGATGGCCGCTGAACCGGTATCCCCCGACGTCGCACCCATAATCACGACTTTTTCCTGACGACGCGTTACCACGTAATCAAGCAAGCGGCCAAGCAACTGCAGTGCGAAATCCTTGAACGCCAGCGTCGGGCCGTGAAACAGCTCAAGAACATACTCGTTATGATCCAACTGCTGCAGCGGAGCAATCGCCTTGTGACCGAAGTTAGTGTTGTTGTATACGTCTTCGAGCATGCCTTTCAGGGCATCTGAATCAACACAACCTTCAACAAACGGATAGACAATCTTATGCGCCAGCTCGGTGTATGGCAGGTCACGCCATGATTCGATCTCTTCAAGCGTGTAGTGCGGTGCTTCCTTTGGTACGTAAAGGCCGCCATCAGACGCCAGCCCTGTCAGCAGGACATCCTCAAAAGTAAGTTCCGGCGCATTACCGCGCGTGGAGATATATTTCATCATGGTTGTAGAACCTAAACTGGTGCTCAGAAAATTGCGCGTAGTTTACATGCTTTGACGGCGTTACGCACCCGCGCGGCGGTCACGACAGCCGCTCTAACAGTTCGGGCCGGTAGTCGTCATGGGTAACCCCCGGCGCCTCCTTTTCAATGCGGGATTTCAACTCATCCAACTGTTTAACAAGCTCAGACATCGTCAGAGTGTTGTCATCAAGGTCGTAGACCTGACGCGAGCCCTCAAGGCTGTACAACTTGATGATCAGCGCGTCGCGACTGCCCGCTTCCAGCGCCTGATCCAATGATTTCGTCTTACGATAAATCCGATTCAGCTCCTGCTTAAGCTTCCAGACATAATTAACCTCATCGAAATACGGCGTATCGCGAAGCCTGAACAACACGAAAGTAACGATGGCTACGCCGGTTGCTACCCCCGCAGCATTGAGCGCCAGACTGGATTCTCCGCCGACAAAAAGATAACGGTATAATTCTGCAAACCCCAGACTCGTTGCGAACAAGCCTGCGATCATTGCCCACTGAATGCGTGAACGACGCTCCTGATATCGTGCCTTATCGATTTTTTTCAGTTTCATATTTTCTCAGTTTCACACTTGTCCGGTTAACTCTCTGTTTAACGCCGGCATCGTAACCGCCCCGAACGCATTCGCAACAGTGTTTTCAGATCACCTCACTCTTATATGGCACAAATAGCTCGATACCGGGCGGGAATGCAGTGTTAGAGTCCCATGTCAGAGTGCCATCACTCACTACCGATAACAGCAAAAAACGGAGCCCTCATGAGTACCACAGATGCACTGTTTCAACCGATAACGCTTGGCAAGCTAGAACTCAGCAACCGTATCGTCATGGCGCCCATGACCCGCACCTACTCGCCGGGAAACGTACCTAACGACCTGAACGTCGCCTATTACGAACGACGCGCAGCAAACGGAGTCGGTCTGATCATTACCGAGGGCACCTGTGTCGGACATAAAGGCGCAAACGGCTATGCGCGCGTTCCATTTATCTACGGTGAAGAAGCCTTAGCCGGCTGGAAGAAAGTGGTAGACGCTGTCCACGCTAAAGGCGGCAAAATCGCTCCTCAGCTCTGGCACGTGGGCGCTGTCCGCAAAGAAGGTACAGAGCCTGATCCTTCCGTGCCCGGCTACAGTCCATCCGGCCTGTTCAAGCCCGGCCGCGAAACCGGCGTCGCAATGACTAAAGACGATATCAACGACGTCATCGAAGCCTTTGCTCAGGCCGCTGAGGATTCACAGCGCATTGGTTTTGATGCAGTTGAGATTCACGGCGCTCATGGTTACCTGATTGATCAATTCTTCTGGGAAGGAACAAATCAGCGCGATGATGAGTACGGTGGTGACCAGGTCGCACGTACCCGTTTTGCCTGTGAGATCGTTCAGGCGATCCGGGATCGTGTCGGACCTGATTTCCCGATTATTTTCCGCTTCTCTCAATGGAAGCAACAAGACTACAGCGCTCGCATGTGCAATACGCCAGAAGAGCTTGATGCGTTCCTGAAGCCGCTGGTAAATGCAGGCGTTGATATCTTCCACTGCTCCACTCGTCGCTTCTGGGAAAAAGAATTTGAAGGTTCAGATATGAACCTTGCTGGCTGGACCAGAAAGCTGACCGGAAAGCCTGCGATTACTGTCGGCAGTGTGGGTCTGAATGCCGGCTTTATCGATGAAGATAAGCGCGACATGATTGATGCATCGGGCGTTGCCCATGGCAACATTAATGAACTGGCCGAGCGCTTAGGCAATGATGAGTTTGAACTCGTCGCTGTGGGTCGTGCTCTGCTGCAAGACCCTGAATGGGTTATAAAAGTTCGTGAAGGGCGCTTTGACGAACTGACGGATTACAGTAAGAAATCCTTAATGGAACTGGTTTAACTACCGCAGTAAACCGGATCTGTTTCCAGCGTACGGCGACTTACAGAATACGTAGGTCGCTGGCGGTGCTGCCCTGCAAGACAGCATCGCCAGGCTCAGAGCCTTCAGGCTTCTTCTTTGAAGTACCGCTTCAGCCATTGCTTAGGTGTCACACCAAAACGGCGCTTAAATACCCTTGTTAACGACGACGCATCGTCGTACCCAACCTCATTAGCCACCAGGTTTACCGGTCTTTGCTTTCTCAACAATCCCTGCGCCATCGCCAGCCGTAAATCTGTCAGGTAGTCCATTGGTGACTGACCGACCGTATCTTTAAATAACGCTGCAAACTTTGACCGTGACATAAATACTTCAGAGGCCATGATATCAACCGTCCAGTCGCGTTCCGGATTATTCTGCAACTGCACCATTAAGGGCGCCAACTCTGAATGAGAGCTGGCACTGAGCAGCCCCAGCTCAACGGTCCCTTGCTCGACGACAAAGCGTAGCAGTTGCACCAGAAAGACATCGCAAAGGCGGTTGGTTAAGAGGTGGCGTCCTTCACGATCAGAAAAAGCTTCTTCAAAGATCGACTGCGCGGTATTCAACACCTTTGGATCATCCGTCATATCCAGGCAGACAAACTTAGGTAACTGAGAGGCCAGACGGCTTTTCTGTTGACCCTGAAGCTCCACCGTCGCGCATACTAATTGAGCCTCGTCAGAATCATCGACCTGAATGCGATGCAAGCTCCCCGACGGGATAAACAGAACCGCCGGCCCTGTAACAACCTGCTTATGCCCTTGATCGGTAAAGAGCGTCATCCGGCCATAACTCAGTAAGTGCAGGTGACCTGAGCTATCCTCTTTGCGAAAGCTCTGCAGACCACATAAACCTCCGCTAAAAAAGACCTCCGCACTGAAGTCCAGATCATCAAGTAACTTACTTAAAGTATCCATCAGTCATCCCTCTCTTCTGTAAACCGAGCACTTCTGGACGATCGACCAGTTTTGCTGGAGCTACGGTCAACTTCTCATCTGCCCGTTCCGTATTCTGAACATCAAGGACAGCGGCACATGCCAAGGTCTGAAATTAAACCAAAACTCCATGTAATAACACAGGACTCTAAGATGAACCTTTTCAAATCTTCACGCCTTTCCGGCGCATTCAAAATTGCAGCAACCACCAGTGCACTTCTGTTCAGCAGCCTGACCTTTGCGTCTGCGGTAAACAGCGGCGAGAACGATGTCGCTATCCACGGCTACGATCCGGTCGCTTACTTCACCCAAGACAAAGCAGTCGAGGGTTCAGCTGAATACACCGCGACGCACGATGGTGCTATCTACCGCTTTTCGAGCAAAAAGAACCGCGACCTGTTTCAGGCCAACTCCGACAAGTATGCACCTCAGTTCGGTGGCTACTGCGCAATGGGCGTTGCGCTGAATAAGAAGCTGGACATCGACCCTCAGGCTTTCTACGTGGACGGCGGCAAGCTGTACCTCAACCTGAATAAAGACGTCCAGAAAAAATGGCTGACCGATGTTCCGGGTCACCTGAAAACGGCCTATCGCGTATGGGACGGCATCGAAGAGCTGAGCGTTGCTGAGGCCAACGCCGACGACTGAAGCGTGACCTCTGATGAGATATCCGGAGCCACTGCTCCGGGTTACTCATCGGGTCTCCCCCCCCAGTACGACCTGAAAAAAGGTACGGCCTGAAAAAAGTACAGAACTGACAGCAACCCCAAAACAGAAATGAGGAACACCTTATGAACTCCAAACAAAGAATTGCATCCGCCGCACTGGCTCTCGCCATTTCAACACTGGTCGCCACCCCTGCTCAGGCAGCGGGTAAAGAAAAATGCTACGGCATCGCTGAAGCCGGACAGAACGATTGCGGCAACCTCGCGGGAACGCATTCCTGCGCAGGTCAGGCAAAAGTCGATAACGACCCTGGCGAATGGAAGCTGGTTGCTAAAGGCACCTGCATCGATCTCGGCGGCATGCTTAAAGATGAAGCCAAACGTCGTTGGGCAGAAACCAACGGCAAGTCATAACCACACACCGGGAGAAAGCTATGTTTCGCTCAGAGCATCATCAGGCATTAAGTGCTGCCGTCGGCGTAGGGCTACGACATCCGCATTATCAGGATGCTCTCAGCGAAACCGCCGGAGTAGATTTTGTCGAAGTCCACAGTGAAAACTTTTTTGCTCCTGCCGGAGCCACGCGGGACTTTATCCGCGCCGTCAGTGAGCGCTACCCGATCAGTCTTCACGGAACGTCACTTGGGTTGGGGTCGGCAGAGCCTATCAACACCGATTATATCCAGCGTTTGAAAAACCTGACCGATGACATCAGGCCCTTCGCGATATCAGATCATGCCAGTTTTAGCTGGAGCAGATTAAATGGCAGAAGACTTCATGCTGGAGATCTCCTACCACTGCCATTTATAGAGGAGGCCGTAAATATCATGGCTGAAAACATTGACCGTGTTCAGCAGATATTGGGCCAGCAGCTACTGCTCGAAAACCTGGTCAGCTATATCCAGTTTAAGCAGAGCCCGATGAGCGAGATGGAATTTCTGACAAAAGTCGCTGAGCAAAGCGGCTGCGCACTGTTACTGGACATCAACAACCTATTGGTCAATGCCCACAACCAGAAAGCAGACGATCCACTCCAAACGGCAAAGCAATGGATCGATGAGTTACCCATTGACCTGGTAAAAGAATTTCATCTTGCCGGTTACACACCTGTTGCGCCTGGACAACTCATCATAGACGACCACAGCCAGGCCGTTAACGAAGAGTGCTGGGCACTCTTTGATTACGCGCTTGATCACTTTTCACCACAAACAACGCTGATCGAGTGGGATAACCAACTACCCGATTGGCAACGACTTCAGCAGGAAGCAGAGCGCGCACGTCGACATATTTTACAGCACGTGCAACGCCAGAATATTTCAGGAGGAGGCTCCCATGGGTTGCCAACATCTGTCACTGCGTGAGTGGCAACATAATCTCACGACCGATATTTTTCAGAAATACGACGTCGATGACGCTAACCCGCTGGCGATTTATCAAAATAACTTACTGATGACAGCAACACGGTCACTCAGCATAAGTTATCCCGTCATGGCCAAAATGATTGGCCACGACGTCATGATTCCGCTGGCTTCTCGTCTGCTGAAGCAGGAGCTACCAGAGACGGGCGACTGGGCTGACTGGGGCGAAGAGCTGGCATTACTGATACACGAAAGTGAATTAAATGAACAACTTCCTATGCTTGCGGACATGGCCAGATTTGAATGGTTGATTCATCTTGCCGGTCGTCGAGCAGAGGTTCCCTTCTGTTCTGCCAGCCTTGAGTTACTGAGCCTTTATGAGTTGGACGAACTGACGGTAACGCTGTCACCGTCCGTCGAGGTGTTCAGAAGTCATTACCCAATATCAAAGCTTTGGGCTCTGCATCAACCTGATGTCCCGGATTACAGCCCGGCACCTGAACAGATCATTAAGGAATTAGAAAACGGGACACCTCAGTATTTAGCCATTGCTCAGTTTCGTGGACGCCCGGCGCAAGAACCACTGGATCAATCAGAACACGAGGCCATGACAGAGCTTATCTTCGGTAAATCCATTGGCCACCTGATTGATGATCAGACAACAAAATTCAATTTTATTCAGTGGCTACCGAAAGCGATTCAGAACGGCTGGATCACAGAAATTACCCACACCCACTCAACCTCAATACAAAACGGAGAATGACGATGAACATTCAAAGCAAGATAGCACCTCTCACTCAATACTATCCACTGTATCAGCAGCTGATTGAACGCATGGGGATACTGCACACAATAGTGTCTCTTATTGCCCGAGGGTACTTAGCAAACGTATTCCTTAGCGCAGGCCTGACGAAAATTCAGGACTGGGATACCACTCTATTCCTGTTTCAGGAGGAGTATCAGGTGCCATTCCTTCCTGCAGAAATAGCAGCCTTTTTAGGGACTGCTGGAGAGCTGATTTTCCCTGTGCTCCTGATTATAGGTTTTACGTCGCGCTTTTCCGCACTGGCACTGAGTGTCGTTAATATAGTTGCCGTGATCAGTTTGCCTGAGATAGCTGCTGCCGCGCTTTACCTCCATGTGATCTGGGGAGTTCTGCTCGCCTACATTGTATTGCACGGTGCCGGCGTCATAAGTATCGATGCCTGGCTGAAGCAGGCGGTACAGAAATACAGCCAAGAAGAGACAGATAAACAGTAAAATCTCCGACTCGATTAAAGCTGAGGTTGTAGCAGAGCCAGTAGAGGCGGCTCCTGCTACAACTTCAATCAGTCAGCCAATTGCCAGCCGTTTTCAGTATCACGAAAACGAAATTCGGCTCGCTCAGTTACTTTCTGCCCTTTCTCGAATTTTCCGTACTGCATTGATAGTGCAAGCAACCCGAAACCGCTAAAGAAACTGCCCACCAGAGAATCTGGCGTTTCGTCTTTTAAAGACTCACTGAAGGTTTTATAGTCGGTCAGAAATTCAAGTTCATAGCGAACATCCGCCACATAGAATTCCTGATCTTTCCAGCCATTTAACTTTTCTGCACTCACAACACGAATCATGTTGCTGACTGTCTTCTGCTGCGCAACAGACTCTTCAATCAAGGTGTCTGAGGGTGTGCCGCTGCAGGCTGTGAGTACAATACACACACATAGCATCAATAGAGTTCTGAACATTGTTGTCCTCATTATTTCTGGAAATAATTATTCTGCTAAAACAGGTTTAATGATAAGGAGTCGGGTGTCATCGGCTTTGGCCATAAATTCACCTTCATCTGGATAGAAAAGACTGCCGCGGAGAATGGCATGATTTCCCGCTTCCAGTTCACCTTGAAACAAGTAGCAAAGCCAGCTGTCCTGAAGCGACAACACTTCCTTTTCTGCCAGGCAAGAGATACTTAGTTCGGTATCTATACCCTGATACACAGTTGTCAGGCCACGACCAACATCGATGACAGTCTGGCTCGCCCTCTCGGAAACGCTACCTGCCGGTTGAAGCCAAAGCTGTACCATACCCACAATATCAGCATCTGGGTTGATTTCATTGTGCATAAAACCGGATCTTCCCGAGCGTTGCACCATAACCTGCCCGGCTTTAATTTCGGCTAAGCCTTGAGTACTGTCTGCAACTGCGCTATCCGGTTGTACCTCTGCCGAGCCTTCATGATGAAGACGCCCGCGGGTAACGATACTGACAATATCGATGTCGCTGTGTTGATGACGCCCAGTGCTGCCACCCGGCTTAAAGTACGCGTGCGCAAGATACATTAACTGACCGGAACCTTCCCAGGTATCCTCGCGTTTCTGATATCCAAACTGACGGGAATCCATCACCAGAATACGTTCTCTCACACCGGCAAAGCCGACGATATCCAGAGTGTCGTAATTTAACAGTCTCATATGAAGTTGCTCAGCAAAAACGTCCAACGAATCCTGAGAGTGTGTTGTTTGGGGCCAAACAGACTGATAATCTTACACACCAATAGGACAGCAAAGCTGACAGGGAGCCTCAATAGTGTCAATGATCGTACATCACCGCCGTAAACTCGCCTACACTCTGGGCAGCAAAGCCGATACGCGCCAGTTTATCCCATTTTCAAAGAACACCAATACTGACCGAGGCCGCAAAGTCTTTATTGATGCCGCTTTAGCCCCTTTGTTTGCTCATGCCTTTCAATCGGATGAAGCCAGCGCATTACAAATGACCTCCAAAATTGAGCAGCTGGGCGCTTTAGGTGGCAATGTCACCGCCAACCAGAATACAGGTACGCCATTCGAATATATGGAGAATATTGGCAAGCTGGCGATTTACTATCAGATTCATCAAGGCTCTGAAGACAATCAAACTCCTACTGGGGTGTATATCACAGGTGTTCAACGGGCTTCTGAAGAAGGTAAAGACCAAGCTGGGCTATATCAAAGCTTTGAAGGTAGATCATCTGAAGTACACACGAGAATCGCCGAGCGCGAGCAAGGCTTTATAAAGTCTCACACAAACGCAATAGAAGCGGCAGATATGCTTCAAACTCTTGCCGGGGATGACGGCTGGGGTATGCCCAACAGTTTCAATTTCTTCTATATTCCAGCTGCGATTGAGAATGAGATGGGGCTATGGATGACACCGGATTCAAGAGCCATGCGCCCGGCCGTGGTTGCGAAAGAGCTTGCTAGCGTATTAAGCGAAACACAGAAGCACCGTAGTAATGGTAAACCGATAAAATGGCAGATCGAGGGTGACACGGTTAAGTTACTGCAATTAGCTGTAGAACACTTACCCAATTTATTGGATAAACACCACTTCATGCTGATGGATCCCGTCGCTGACACTGCTCAGATCGTTAATGCATTAGAGCGCCGTGGAGCCAAAACAGAGGGTGACTTTACCGATAACAGAAGAGCGCTGGCAGCGGCAAAAGTATCATCAGAAAGAAGTTCGTCTAATTCCGGGCTGAAAAAAGCCTTGGCTAACGCAGGAGCTGACTCAAATACAGCCCTCTCAAATTACAACACCAGTACCGGAAGTATAAAATCCAGCTTTATTGAATACGTTAAGAATTTAACTGGGACACTGGCATGGTAAAGCTTCTGACAGGGCCAGATTTTTCTGATCAGGTGATATTTTCGTTTAATACAGACGCTGCCAGCATATACATCCCTGTTCCGACTGCGAGCATAGAAAAAACCAAGTCCTGTGACACAGAAATTGGCTCACTGTCGGACCATGCAACGTACGATGTACCGTCAGAAGACTGGATGTCTTATAAGCGTGTTATGAGAAGTTCTTTTCAATACTACCGGAAGAGCTCCGGTTTAGAACTTTGTTCAACAAAAGTGATGATACAAATCGTTCAGGTGAATAAAACGAGCTCTACCACAAAGTTATTGCCCTTGGATGATACAAAGCGCTATTTACTAAAGATACAGGATCACCTGAAGGAAAAACTGATCGAAAATAATTTCAATCCAGACTTTTTTGTACTTCCTAGTTCAATTAGTGCTGCTCAGGAACTTATATCGAACGGAATACATTGGGCATATATGAGAACAGGATATGCTGAGCTTTGTCCACCAGATCTGTGTTTAGCCACTCCCCTTAATTCAAATAACCTGTTATTGATTGAAGCAAACACGGGAAGCTACAACTTCGTACTACCAGAAGGTCAACAGGAGGCAATGATTAAAGAAGCCGAAGCCGACTTGTTCGAATTTATCAAATCTATCCGCATTGACTTCTCTCCAGAGATTCAGGCTCAGATCGACGAAGCCAGAGCCACTGAAAGCGTCTGACGATTTAGTTCAGGCACTACTCTCCCTGCAGAGTAAGTACTAACCGACGACTACCACCGTAATCACGGTGCTCGCACAGGTATATTCCCTGCCAGGTCCCCAGAGCGAGCCTGCCATTCGTCACTGGAATGGTAAGAGATGGTCCAAGTAAGCTGGATTTAATATGGGCGGGCAGATCGTCAGGGCCTTCGTCATTGTGTTTATAGTATGGCTGATTTTCAGGCACCAACCGACTGAACACTTCTTCGAAATCCACTCTCACTGTGGGGTCAGCGTTTTCGTTAATTGTCAGTGACGCTGAGGTATGTTGAATAAACACATGAAGCAGACCAACGGAAAGATCGGCAAGCTCAGGCAATGCCTGTTCAACCTCACGGGTAATTAAATGAAAGCCCCGGGGTCGGGCTTTTAACTGAATGGTTTTCTGGGTCCACATAGGCGACACCTTGTGTCAGAAAATAAGTGATACTCGGAGCAGGATATATCTATGAAATGAAGAAGCGTCAGCGAGGCCGCAACAACACGGCGCAGAGTTTTATGGAAGCGGAGCGTATTGTATTACGTGAGCATTCCGAAAAACTCTGCAACACAGTTGTTGCAACGCAGCTAGCTTCGGGCCAGCTGCTTAGCGCATCATAGGAGGCATCCCACCCGGCGGCATACCACCACCCGGACCACCTGGTCCTCCCATGCCGCCCATAGCGCGCATCATTTTCTTCATGCCACCTTTGGCCGTGACCTTTTTCATCATTTTCTGCATTTGCTTGTGCTGCTTCAGAACGCGATTCACATCCTGAATCTGCGTACCAGAACCCGCTGCAATACGCTTTTTACGTGAGCCGTTGATTTTGTCCGGGAAGCGGCGCTCATCAAGGGTCATAGAAAAAATGATGGATTCCATCTGCTTAAACTGACCTTCTGCAGCGGTCGTCTGCTTGGCCATTGCACCCAGGTTACCCATACCCGGCAGCTTATCCAGCATACCTGTCAGGCCGCCCATGTTTTTCATCTGCTGAATCTGATCAAGGAAGTCTTCCAGATCGAAGCCTTTGCCTGTTTTCAGTTTCTTGGCGAGCTTGTCGGCTTTCGACTTATCGATCTTACGTTCTGCTTCTTCGATCAAGGTGAGAACGTCGCCCATATCGAGAATACGTGAAGCAACACGATCAGGGTGGAAAGGCTCGAGCGCGTCGGTCTTTTCGCCCATACCCATAAACTTGATCGGTTTGCCCGTAATATGGCGTACTGACAGAGCAGCACCACCGCGCGCATCACCATCTGCCTTGGTCAGTACAACACCGGTCAGAGGCAGGGCATCATTAAATGCTTTGGCTGTATTCGCAGCGTCCTGACCTGTCATCGCGTCGACGACAAAGAGAGTCTCAATCGGCGTAATAGCAGCGTGGAGATCTTTGATCTCACCCATCATCTGCTCATCGACTGTCAGACGACCCGCGGTATCCACCAACAGAACATCGTACGCACCACGGCGGGCAGCATCGATCGCGCCTTTAGCGATATGGATCGGTTTTTCATCTGCCGTCGATGGGTGAAAGCCAGCACCGACTTCATTCGCCAGAGTTTCAAGCTGTTTGATCGCCGCAGGACGATACACGTCTGCAGAAACCACCATCACTTTCTTTTTCTCGCGCTCAGCAAGAAACTTCGCAAGCTTACCAACGGTCGTTGTTTTACCTGCGCCCTGCAGACCCGCCATCATCACGATGGCTGGAGGCTGTGTCGCCAGGTTCAGTTTCTCGTTGGCTTCGCCCATGACACTTTGCAGTTCTTCATGGACGATTTTCAGGAATACCTGACCAGGGTTGAGGCTCTTCAGTACATCGGTACCGACGGCACGCTCTTTGACCTGCGCGGTAAAATCTTTTACGACCGGCAGGGCCACGTCTGCTTCCAACAGCGCCATGCGCACTTCACGCATAGTGCCTTTGATATTCTCTTCGGTCAGCTTCGCCTGGCCAGTAATGCCTTTTAAGGCACTGCCCAAGCGGTCGGTAAGGCTTTCAAACATCTTGATGACTCTGTCTGACGATAAATAAATAAGTAGGTAAGTATACCGCGTTGCCCCTCAGGTTCCCAATGCTGCAACGCTGCAGCTTTACAAGTAGCCTGGGCTGGCATGATTGCACTTCCTTGAGGTGGCCCCTTATGCGACACTGGCGCTATTCGTGTTGGGGAAGTTTCATGACAGCATTAGCGTTGGCAGTACCGGCTGCCGGTTTTTATCTGTTTGCCGCTTTGCGCCAGCTACTTGTCATCAAGGGCAGCAAAGCACCACAGCGAGGCCTGTTGCTGGGCTTTGCATCGATTGGCGCACTTCTGCACCTGGCATCACTGTCTGTCACGCTGATCAGTGAACATGCTCTCAATATGGCCATGTTTCAGGTCGGTTCGCTGATCGCACTGATTATTACCCTGCTTCTTCTGTTTTCAGCCTGGCGTAAACCCGTCGATAATCTGTTCACTGGCCTGCTGCCAATGGGCGCGGTTGTCGCAATTCTGGCGGCGGTGATCCAACATCAGGTGCTGTTAACGGACCTGAGTTACGCGTTGATCTGGCACATACTGCTGTCGATTGTTGCCTTCAGCCTGTTCACCATCGCGTCGGTGCAGGCAATTCTGGTCATTCTTCAGGACAGAAACCTACGGAAGCATCAGACCCGGGGCCTGATACGCTCCCTACCGCCGCTGCAGACCATGGATGCTCTGTTATTCGAAATTCTGTGGTTGGCAATGCTACTGCTGACCGCCTCTTTCATTGTCGGCTTGCCAGCCGTTGAGAGCCTTAGCAATCAGCACCTGATCCATAAAGTGGCATTCTCACTGGTCGGCTGGATTGTCTTTGCGACTCTGCTCTTCGGTCGATACCGCTTTGGCTGGCGCGGTCCCGTCGCCAGCAAATGGACTCTGACCGGCACCGGCTTTCTGATTCTCGCCTACTTTGGCACTCAGTTTGTACTGGAGTATGTGCTCGACCGGGCCTGAGACTTCAACCCGGTCAGCACCTGCTTGACACCCTAACGTCAGTGCCTATGATGGCGGAATCGTATCAGTTATAGGACACCGTCTTGAACGACGTTCCCTTGAGTGTGCTCTTCGGCATACTTGCTCTTTTAATCGTGTTGTCAGGTTTCTTCTCAAGCTCTGAAACCGGCATGATGTCTCTCAACCGCTACCGTCTGCGCCACCTCGCCAAGAGTAAGCACAAAGGAGCCGTGCGCTCAGTTAAGCTTCTTGAGAAGCCAGACCGGATGATCGGCACCATTCTCACCGGCAACAATCTGGTGAACTTTGCTGCGGCTGCCTTAGCAACCATCATCAGCCAGCGGTTATGGCCGGACAACCCGGACCTGGCGGTGTTCGTAAACACCATTCTGTTCACCCTGATTGTGTTGATCTTCGCAGAACTGACACCGAAGACTCTGGCAGCGATTGCGCCGGAGAAAATCGCCTTCCCGGCCTCATCGATCCTTTTGTGGCTGCAATGGGCTCTTCATCCAGCGGTGTGGTTTGTTAATACTATTGCCAACTGGCTGCTTAAACTGGTTCGTGTTGATGTCGCCAATGCGACACCAGACAACCTGAGTACCGAAGAACTGCGTACCGTAGTCCGCGAAGCGGGCTCTATGATCCCGAAACGTCACCAGCACATGCTGATCTCCATTCTTGACCTGGAGAAGATGACTGTTAATGACATTATGGTGCCGCGAAACGAAGTGGTGGGTATCGACCTCGATGACCCGCTGAGCGACATCATTCAGCAGCTGCGTACCACGCAACATACGCGCCTGCCTGTCTTCCGAGGAGACATCAACAATGTCGTCGGCGTTCTGCATACCCGGAATATCAGCCGCTTTCTTTCTTCCGGTGAATATCTGAAAGAAGACATCGAAAAGCTGTCGCGCGAGCCTTACTTCATCCCTGAGAGCACACCACTACATACACAGTTGTTTAACTTTCAGAAGTATCAGCGTCGCATTGCACTTGTGGTCGATGAATACGGTGATGTTCATGGCATCTGCACTCTCGAGGACATTCTCGAAGAGATCGTCGGCGAGTTTACGACCGATGTTGCCGCAGCAAGCTCGCCGGATGTTCATCCGCAGGAAGACGGCAGCTTCATCATTGATGGCACCGCTTTCGTCCGCGATGTAAACAAGTCGATGCACTGGGAATTACCGATTGATGGGCCGAAATCCGTGAGTGGCCTTATTGTCGAATACCTGGAGCATATTCCTGAATCGCCCGTCTGCCTTCGCATTGGCCGCTACCGTATAGAAATCATGCAGATCAAAGACAATACGATACGCAGTGCCAAAGTAACGATTGACCCGAATATCCGCGACGACGACTGACAGGTTTTTCTGACCTGCAACTGTCCGCCGATGCCGCTGGGGTATAACTGCCCCAGCGGAGCCGCTACAATATGACCCCACTTTTTCAGAGCCACCGAAACGAATTGTCATGACCGATCTGAACGCTCGCAAAATATTAGTTACCAGTGCCCTGCCCTACGCAAACGGCTCCATTCACCTTGGCCACCTGCTGGAATACATTCAGACAGACATCTGGGTCCGCTTTCAGAAAGCGCGCGGACACATGTGTACCTATGTCTGTGCGGATGACGCCCACGGCACAGCTATCATGCTGCGTGCTGAGAAAGAAGGGATCACACCAGAAGAGCAGATTGCACGCGTAAAAGCAGAACACGAAACCGATTTTGCCGACTTCCAGATCGCGTTCGATAATTTTCACAGCACTCATAGTGAAGAAAACCGGGAACTGTCTGCGACTATCTACAAAGCATGCCGCGACAAAGGCCATATCGCTACCCGCAACATCAAACAGCTTTATGATCCCGTTAAAGAGTTGTTTCTGGCAGATCGCTACATCAAGGGTAACTGCCCTAAGTGCGATGCCGAAGATCAATATGGCGACAACTGTGAGGTGTGCGGCGCGACTTACACCCCAGCCGAACTGAAGAAGCCATACTCTGTTATCTCAGGTGCTACCCCAGTAGAAAAAGAGTCCGAGCACTTCTTCTTTAAACTGCCGGATTTTCAGGACTTTCTGAAAGAATGGACACGTTCTGGCACCTTACAGGACGAAGTCGCTAACAAGCTGTCAGAGTGGCTGGACTCGGGTCTGCAGGAATGGGATATCTCCCGTGATGCACCTTACTTTGGTTTTGAGATTCCGGACGCACCCGGCAAGTACTTCTACGTCTGGCTCGATGCTCCTATCGGCTACATGGCAAGTTTCAAAAACCTGTGTGATCGCCGCGATGATCTGAGCTTCGATGATTACTGGAAGCCAGACTCCGATGCCGAGGTTTATCACTTTATCGGTAAAGACATCATTAACTTCCACGCGCTGTTCTGGCCATCCATGCTGTCAGCTGCAAACTTCCGCACGCCAACCGCAGTCAACGCCCACGGGTTTGTAACTGTCAATGGCGCCAAGATGTCTAAATCACGTGGTACCTTCATTAAGGCCCGTACTTACCTGAACCACCTGAACCCAACGTATCTCCGCTACTACTTTGCGGCTAAGCTGGGTAGCAGTGTCGATGACTTCGATCTCAACCTCGAAGACTTCGTACAACGTGTCAACTCGGATCTGGTGAACAAGCTGATTAACATTGCCAGCCGCACTGCGAACTTCATCAAGAAGTCCGGTGGCGTACTCAGTGAGAACTGTGCTGAGGAAGCCATGGTGAATGACTTCATTAACGCCGGCGACCAGATCGCAGAATTGTATGAGAAGCGCGAATTCAGCCGCGCCATGAAAGAAATCATGACACTCGCTGATCGTGCCAACGAATACATTCAGGCAAAAGCGCCATGGGCCATGTCGAAAGAAGAAGGCCGCGAACAGGAAGTACTGGAAGTCTGCTCTGTTGCGGTGAACCTTTTCCGTCAGCTGATGACCTACCTTTCACCAGTGCTACCTGAACTTGCTGATAAAACCGCAGCCTTCCTCAACCTTGAATCACTGGGTTGGGAAGATCGCCGCAGCATCCTGACTGGCCATGCGATTAATAAGTTCAAGCCTATGCTGGCTCGAGCTGAAATGGACAAGGTCACCGCCATTCTGGAAGAAACCAAAACCGAACTCGAAAAAGAGAACGGTGGCGCAGCGGCTGCAAAAAATCAGAAAGCCGACAAAAAAGCAGATAACAAGTCTGAGAAAAAGGCAAAAAGCAAAGGACCTGAGCTCAGAGAAGACGGCAATGAAGTAATCGCTGACACTATCGGATTTCCGGACTTTGCTAAGGTCGATCTGCGAATCGCCCGTATTATCAAAGCCGACCATGTTGAAGGCGCAGACAAGCTGCTGCAGCTGACTCTGGATATTGGCAATGGCGAAACTCGGAACGTATTCTCAGGTATTAAAGCGGCCTATAAGCCAGAAGACCTGGAAGGCAAACTGACTGTAATGGTCGCTAACCTGGCTCCGCGCAAAATGAAGTTTGGTCTGTCAGAAGGTATGGTGCTTGCCGCCGGCCCTGGCGGCAGCGAAATCTACCTACTTGAACCGCACGACGGCGCCCAACCGGGCATGAGGGTAATGTAATGAAAACACTAATCACGGTATTGTCGGCCATGCTGCTGACCTTAGGTGTAGTGAGTGAAGCGCACGCGAAACGGTTTGGTAGCGGCGGCTTTGGTAAAAGCTTCCCTACACAGCAGCGCAGCGCACCGGCAAAGCAATCAGACAAGACCTCAGGTAACACTCAGGCTGCCCCTTCCAAAGGCGGTATGATGGGTGGAATGATGGGCGGCCTGCTGGCCGGTGGCCTGTTCGCTTACCTGCTGGGCAGTGGCGCATTCGAAGGCATTCAGATTATGGACATCCTTCTGCTGGGCCTTGCTGCGTTCGTCATCATTCGCCTCCTGCGTGGAGCTGGACAGACACAGCAGCGCCAGGCAGCAGCCGCAGCGCACGGTCATGCATCTCATCAGAGCTTTCAGTCAGCGAACGAGACTGCGAGTGCAACCGTGGCTACCGATCAACCTATGTCGTTGCCTGCTGACTTTGATGCTGAAGCCTTCACACAAGGTGCACTGGAGCACTATCACCTTGTTCAACAAGCCTGGAACGACGGCAACCTCGACCTGATTCGTGAGTACGTTAGCCCTGAGCTGTACGATGCACTGGCCGCTCAACGCAACCGTCTGATGGTTCCGCCAAAGACGGAAATTCTGGACCTTCATGCAGAAATTGTTCGTGCTGATGAGACGCCAACCCACCGCGAAATCAGTGTTCTGTTCCGTGGTCGCTGCAAAGATGACCTGGAAAAATCTGAAGATGGTATCTTCGATGTATGGCATCTTGAACGCGACCTCCGTGACGACAATGCGCCCTGGCTGGTTGTCGGTATCGAAGCTGAGTAATAGTCAGCTGCCCGCTTAAAAACGCCGGTTTATCCGGCGTTTTTTTATGCCATCAGAAAAGTCATAGCACGTAAGAACGTGGGCCTGGAAGCGCAGGAGATGACATTGCGTAGGACGATAAATAGAGAGAAAAGGAATGAGGAAGAAAAAAATAAGCCCGGTGAACCCCGGGCTTAAAAGTGGAGATAAAGATCCCTATGTCAGAACCTTTAAAGAGATACTAGACTGTAATACAAATGTTATACAGGTGTAATATAGCCAGATCAGTAACAATTCGCGCCAGTTCTTGAAAATGGCGGAATCAAATTCTTAATCTATTACGGCTTTCAAATCGCTGGCTTGCTCTGTCTAAGAATCCACCAACCACACAGACGGAATGTGAAATAACAGACGTACCCAGCAAAGAGTGTATCACTCAGAAAGTGTCCCCCCTGAATGATGCGTGTCGCACTGAGAACGACACCGGTAGCCAGCCCCGCCCAGAACCACTTGCGACTGCTGAACAGCCAACCCAGCGTCATAAACCAGAAGCCCATGGCAGCGTGACCACTGACAAATGAATTACACCCTTTACTGCAGGTCTCATTAATAACAAAGGCCGGTGTGAAAGTTTTGCGCCCATCAAACTGCTCGACGTTCTTGGGGCGAGCACGATCAAAACCTTCCTTAAAGACACTATGAACCAGGATACCTGGCCCCGCGAGCAAGGTGACCAGCAAAAAAGTAAGCAATTTGCGGTTCGCCTTATCTGGACCAAAGGAAAAGAATCCGGCAATCACAGAAAACAGCAGCACAGGTACCAGGAAATAAGGAATATAGCGGAAAATGCCATAAATCGAGTCTGCCACGGCGCTATCACTGCCCCACCACTCGCCAGAAGCCGGGTCATAGAACCAGCTACTGACCGCCAGATCGATCTGCGGAAACACAACAAACAGGATGGCGAGAAGAACGAAGCTGATCCAGTCAGCATGTACTTTTAAAATATTCAGCATGGTATTAACTCTTTTCGCTTGAAGCTTCTGGCGCTATTTTCAGCGTTGGCAGACGCAGAATGTAAACCGTGACCCCCAACCCTATGGCCGGAAGAAGATAGTGCAACATAGGGCGCTGCAGAATAACAAAGGCGGTAAGCAGGAGCATGGTCCACATCAGCAACAAAGTGTATACCTTGGCTTTCAGTGGCATCCCCTGCCCATCCAGATAGTAAATGAGGTAACGCCCGAGTCTTGGGTGCTCAACCAGCCACTGATAAAACCGTGGAGAGGTACGCACAAAGCACGCAGCAGATAATAAGAGAAAGGGCGTTGTCGGAAGCACTGGCAGAAATATTCCGGCAAACCCGAGAGCGACACTCAGCCAGCCCACAGCCATCACCAGATGCCTGACGACAGGGTTGCGGATCACTTTTCTACGAGGTGTATGATCACTGCTCATCAATGGTTACAACCTACGGCTGAAACGGCGTCGGTATTCGGTTGGCGTAAGGCCCGTTTTAGAACGGAAAAGGCGCCTGAATGAGCTGCCATCTTCGTAGCCCACTTCGTTCATTACGACATCAACCGTTCGCTCGGTTTCTTCCAATAGTTTCCGTGCAGCCTCAATACGCACAGTCTGGATGTACGCGTTAGGTGACATCGCCAAAGCGCTGTTGAAGCGTCGGATAAGTGTTCGCTTGGACATACCAAACTGGGCCGCCAGCTCTTCGACAAGTACCTTTTCGGCGTAGTGGGTATCCAACCATTCCTGGATTTCGCTGATCCGATCATCTTTATGAGGCTTAGCAAGGCGCATCAGCGAATAAGAAAGCTGACTGTCGCGGCGATAATCAAACACAAAGGCTTTTGCAGTCTGCATTGCCACTTCGTGATTTACGAAACGCTCAATCAGGTGCAACGTGAGGTCGAACCAGGCAAGCCCGCCCCCCGCACAATAAATATCGCCATCACGGGTAATTAACTGATCTGCCGCCAGTTCAACACTGGGGTAGCGTTCTGCAAAAGTATCCCGATACCCCCAGTGCGTGGTTGCTTTGCGACCATTGAGCACACCAGATTCGGCCAGCAGAAAGTTTCCGGTGCAGTTACCGCAGATCGTCCAACCCTTCGTATCTGCTTTGCGCAGAAGCTCGGTCAGTGCCTGCTCTTTCTTAAGTACGTCATTAATGTGAACGGCAATGGTAGGAACAATCAGAATATCTGTGTGATCGATTTCAGCAAAACTCATATGCGCCGAGATCTCGATGCCATTCACACAACGGACTGGCTGACCGTCCTCGGAGGCAATTCTTACGCTGAAATAACGCTCATGGGGTTCGCCCTGAATAACATTCCACAGCACGCCACTGGATACCAGAAGGTCTGCAACACCTGCGATAGCAGACGACATGGCACCCGGAAAGGCTGTTATAACAACGTTATGCATATGACACGTTCCACACTGAGAGAGCTTATATTGCCTCCCTCAGCACGGATTAACAAGTGTCAGCCGCCGGGCTTACGGTAGGACTTTTTGAGTTGCTTGCGTGCTTTATCACGCTTAATCCGACGTTTATTGTCAGTACGCTCTACGGCCTGAGCACGACGCTTACTTGAGTGTCGTACTTCTTTCTTCTTCTCCGAGAATGGGTTATCACCCTGGCGGAATTCGAAGCGAATCGGCGTACCTGAAATATTAAGGACACGACGGAAGGTATTGGCGAGGTAACGTCGGTAGTCTTCAGGAAGCTCATTCACCATAGTGCCATGCACAATGATACGCGGCGGATTTGAGCCCCCCTGGTGAGCATATCTCAGTTTAGGACGACGCCCTCTCAGGATTGGTGGCTGGTGCCCGGCCACCGCGTCTTCGAGAATCCGTGTCAGCATATTGGTCTGCCATTTCGCCATTGCAGACTCATAGGCCTGATCAACAGACTCATACAAATGGCCCACGCCAGTTCCATGCAAGGCTGAAATAAAGTGCATATCGGCAAAGGTCAGGAAGTCGAAACGACGATCAATCTCGTCTTTCACACGTTGCTTGTCGTCTGCATCCATGCCATCCCATTTATTGATGGCGATGACCAGAGCACGACCTGAGTTCAGTACAAAACTCAGCATATGCAGGTCTTGCTCGACAATACCCGTGCGCGCGTCCAGAACGAGGATACAGACATTACAATCCTGAATGGCCTGTAGGGTTTTAATAATCGAGAATTTTTCAGCGGCTTCGGAGATATTCTTACGACGACGAACACCCGCGGTATCAATCAGGGTATATTCCTGCCCATGGCGCTCGTAGGGGATATAAATACTGTCCCGGGTCGTGCCGGCTTCGTCATAAACGACCACCCGCTCCTCGCCCAGGAAGCGATTCACCAGTGTGGATTTACCAACATTCGGACGCCCGACTACGGCGATCTTGATACCTTTAATATCAAGCTCTTCGTGATGAACTTCTTCCTCACCTTCTTCGTAGTAGTAACCGGTCTCTTCCTGCTCGACTTTCTCTTCTTCGATTAATTCGTCCATGACGTAATCAATCAGCGCAGAAATGCCACGGTTATGTGCCGCAGCGATAGGCAGGGGTTCACCCATACCCAGTTCGAAGAATTCACCAAGAACGATGTCGGGGTTTTTACCGTCGATTTTATTAGCAATCAGATAGGCTGCTTTGCCATTGCGACGCAGGTGATCTGCAATCATGCGATCGCCAGCAGTGATACCTGCGCCGACGTCGACCAGAAAGAATACGATGTCCGCTTCCTGAATAGCCTGAAAACTCTGGCCCGCCATTGCGGAATCGATCCCTTCTTCCTGTCCACTGATACCGCCGGTATCAATCACAATAAAAGGATGATCACCCACTTTCCCTTCACCGTATTTACGGTCACGGGTAAGACCTGCGATTTCAGCCACCAGCGCGTCACGGCTTTTGGTCAATCGGTTGAAGAGCGTCGATTTACCAACATTCGGGCGTCCGACGAGAGCGATAACAGGTACCATGTCAGGAAACCTCAGATAAGAAAGTGGATGGCATTAACGCAGTTCGATCAGTGCCAGATCGCCGGCATTGGTATACACCAGCAGGCCTTCGTCTGTGTCCAGCATATTGCTGCGGATACCAAAATCGCGACCACGTGAAAGGCGCCAGTTAGTTGCCTCTGGCTGGTGCGGATAATTTATATGCAGAGGTCGTGGACGGAGCATGATGCGCCCCTCGATACCGCCATCAACCTGGCTGATGAAGTGCACGTAGCCTTCTTCATCACCAACGGCCAGGTAGGTGCCTGTGGCGGTCACTTGTCCAAGGCCACGACCCATCAGCTCTGTCTGTAGCCAGGCCTTAGCGCCCGTCATCATGTCATACGCCTGAATACTGTCATCGTCGAGCGTCAGATAGACGCTACCAAGTGCCAGTTCAGGGCTGGTGTAAGTCGAGCCTTCTTCCTGCCAGATGGTCTCACCCATCTCGCTGACCGCTGCCACTTTGCCATGGTAGGCAGCTGCAAAAATAATACGGCCATCAGACACAGGAGAACCATCAACATCAACCAGACGTTCAAGCTCAGAGCGACCATCAGGTACGCCGAGACGGATATCCCAGCGCGGAATACCAAGTACTTTATCGAGCGCGACCAACTTGCCCGTCGCATATCCGGTAATCACCAGACGATCTGTAATTAACGGCGTGCCTGTGCCTCGTACAGAAAGAACGGGCATACCCGCCTCATAGGACCATGCCTGAGCGCCGGTGTCGCGTTCAAGTGCCGTAACACGCCCGTCAACCGTCTGGATAAATACCCGCTGTTCATCGGCAGCCGCTTGCGCCACAGCCTCACTTGGTAGCATGGCTCGCCATTGCTCTGATCCATCATCCGTAGACAGAGCAACCAAAGTGCCCTCACGCAAGCTAACGAATAGTTGATCGTCTTTGAAAGAGACACCACCGAGAATTGGCTGCTCCAGGTCTTTCGTCCAGAGTCGGTCACCCGACGCCAGCTCAACCGCCGTTACCGTGCCACCGGTGTCCACTGCGTATACGGTATCACCATCAACCGCTGCTTTGAGACGGGTGTAGGTAACCCCCGGCCCTTCACCAAGATTGATACGCCAGACAACATCCGGCTTTGCTTCGCCAGACGCATCAGGCAATACCCGATCATTGGTGGATGCGCAGGCCGCCAGAGCCGCCGCACATGCAGTGATTAAAAGAGACTTAAACCAATGGCGCGAATGCATCAGGCGTCCTCAGAGGAAGTAGTATCCGGTGTATTCAGGCTATCTATTTTGCGCTGCAGAATGCTGTTGTTCTGTCCCAACGCCTGTGCAGCATCCATAGCTCGCAGATAGGCATCACGCGCATTGGCCAGCTCGCCCTTACGGAACAGAGCGTCACCGCGCGCTTCTTCAATTTGTGGAGCAAAGGCTGGATCAGCTTTCTCAGGCAATGCTGCCAGAGCTTCATCCGCTTTACCCTGCTGTGTCAGCACAGCCGCCAGACGCGCTTGCGCGGCCAGCTTAACCGGCTCTGCATCGGCGTCGTTTACCAGCGCCTGAAGCTCAGCAGCCGCCGCTTCATAGTCACCATTTTCTGCGGCAATGCGCGCAATAAAGAGACTGCCGAAATCAGAGTATGCAGTATCACTGAAGTCTGTTTTCAGTTGTTCAGCAAGACGCTGCATATCGGCAGTTGCGTCGGTGTTTTCCTGAGCTGCCAGTTCAACCAGCTGAGTGTATACCGCAGAGGCCGCTTCACCGGTCGCCTGCTTGCTGTCCTGCCAGTAGTTCCAACCAACCACACCAGCGATAGCAACAGCAACCGTTGATACCAGACTGGTGCCATTTTCTGACCACCACTTTTTGATGATCTCTGCCTGTTCTTCATCCGTTCTTAAATCGGTCATTATCTCGTCTCCGACAAGCTATTTTTATTGTCTGTTAATCAGCTCAGGTTATCTGTCAGCCACTGCGCCAGTTCACTCTGGGCAATGGTTTGTTGTCCTGCTTCACCGCGAAGGTCTTTCACCGCCACCTGCTTTTCAGCGATCTCGGTTTCACCCAACAGCAGCGCAAACAATGCACCGCTCTTGTCTGCTTTCTTCATCTGACTCTTGAAGCTGCCACCGCCGCAGTGGGTCTGTACCCGCAACCATGGCTGCTCAGCACGCAGGCTGTCTGCCAGCATCAGTGACGCAAGACTCGCACCTTCACCTACACCGCACACGTACAGATCCACAGTCTGCATCACTTCAGCAGGAATCACTTCGAGCGTTTCCAGCATCAATATCAGACGTTCAACACCCATGGCAAAACCCACCGCAGGTGTTGGCTTACCGCCCAACTGCTCGACCAGCCCGTCGTAACGACCACCGGCACAGACAGTTCCCTGTGCACCCAGCTTATCCGTTACCCATTCAAAGACGGTTTTGCAGTAGTAATCCAGACCACGAACCAGACGCTGGTTGATCTCGTACTTTACACCAGCGGCGTCGAGTACCGCACGCAGGGCTTCAAAGTCTGAGCGACTCTCGTCGTCCAGATAGTCATGTAATTCTGGTGCATCAGCCAGCAGGGCCTGGGTCTCAGGGTTTTTACTGTCGAGCACACGCAGAGGGTTAGTCTCAAGACGACGCTGGCTGTCTTCATCCAGCTGGTCTTTACGTGCGCTGAGGTAATCAACCAGTGCATCGCGATAACGCGCGCGCGCATCATTACTGCCAAGCGTGTTCAGTTGCAGCGTTACCGAGTCTGCAAGACCCAGTTGCTCCCACAGGCGCGCAGTCATCAGAATCAGTTCGGCGTCAATATCCGGCGTCGCAATCCCAAAGGTCTCAACACCAATCTGATAAAACTGGCGATAGCGGCCTTTTTGTGGACGCTCATGACGGAACATAGGGCCCGTGTACCACAAGCGCTGCGTCTGATTGTACAGAAGACCGTGTTCTTCACACGCGCGCACACAGCTGGCCGTGCCTTCCGGACGCAGCGTCAGGCTGTCGCCGTTGCGGTCTTCAAAGGTGTACATTTCTTTTTCAACGATATCGGTCACTTCACCGATAGAACGTTTGAACAGCGCCGTCTGCTCCAGTACCGGCATACGAATTTCGTCGTATCCATAACCAGCCAATACATCTTTTACCGTACCTTCAAGATACTGCCAGACCGGGCTCTGTGTTGGCAGTATGTCGTTCATACCGCGGATTGCCTGAATTTTCTTTGCCATGTTTAACTCTTTTTTGCCTGTTCCAGTTATTTAACGCTGGTAATCAGGTCTTTGCGTTCTTCGTCGAGGGTCGCCGCACGTTCCCGGATCATTCTCTCCAGATCATCAACGAGACCATCGTTTGTCAATTTGCCAGCTGGTTTGCCATCGATGTATACAAGATTCGGCTGACCACCAGTCAAACCCAGATCGACTTCTTTGGCTTCGCCCGGTCCGTTCACAACACAGCCAATGACAGCAACGTCCATATCGGTACGGATATCTTCGACGCGCATTTCCAGCTCGTTCATGGTTTTGATCACATCAAAGTTCTGACGTGAACAGCTTGGGCACGCAATAAAGTTAATACCACGGGAGCGCAGCTTCAGTGACTTGAGCATATCCCAGCCCACCTTCACTTCTTCTACCGGATCAGCAGCAAGAGACACGCGAATAGTGTCACCAATACCATCCCACAGAAGTAAGCCAAGACCGATAGAGGACTTCACCGTACCGCCGCGTAAACCACCCGCTTCGGTAATACCGAGATGCAGAGGTTGCTCAATCTGATCGGCAATTTTGCGATACGCCGCCACCGTCATAAAGATATCTGACGCTTTCAGACTCAGTTTGAAATCCGGGTAGTTAAGACGATCCAGAATATCGATATGACGCATAGCCGATTCGACCAGAGCGTCTGGAGTCGGTTCGCCGTATTTCTTCTGGAGGTCTTTTTCGAGAGAGCCCGCGTTAACGCCAATGCGGATCGGAATGCCTTTGTCTTTCGCCGCATCAATCACCGCGCGCACACGATCTTCACGACCGATATTACCCGGGTTAATGCGCAGACAGTCGACGCCCAGCTCTGCAACACGCAGTGCAATGCGATAATCAAAATGAATGTCCGAGACGAGTGGAATATCCACCTGTTTGCGGATTTCACCAAACGCCTCAGCGGCATCCATCGTAGGAACGGATACACGAACAATATCTGCGCCGGCATCCTGCGCACGGCGAATCTGAGCTACGGTTGCAGCAACATCCGTCGTTTCTGTATTCGTCATGGTCTGAATCGCAATAGGCGCATCACCACCTACCGGGACATCGCCCACCCAGATTTTGCGACTTTTTCTGCGCTTAATCGGGTTTTCCATGTTTTTATTCATGACTGAGCACCGTTCAGAGATTCCTGATACATCCGATATTCTTCAGATTGCGGAAAACGTTGTTTCAATTGAGCCGCCAGCGCAACGCCTCGTGAGGTCTGCTGATGGATCGTCAGTAACTTAATACCCAGCCACAGGCTGTGCGCTGTATGCTCGGTCTGATCACGTTCGACCAGACGATCAAAGCGATCAAAATATTTGAGAGACTCGTCATACCGCTGAGCCTCAAATAACAGAGTTGAGATATTGACCAGCGCATCAACGTTGTAAGGCGCCAGACGCAGCGACTGACTATAAGCCTCGATGGCTCCCTGAGAATTCCCCATTCGATAGAAATTCAGGGCCATATCGTTATATGCACCAACGCGGTTATTGTAGTAACGGTCGTTAGCGACTTCTGTCAGTAATTCACGCGCTTCTTTATGACGTTTCATGCGTGCATAGAGGCGACCAAGGTGGTGACGGGCCAAAGTGAACTCAGGATCTTCACGAAGCGCCTTTTTAAATGAGTCCTCGGCCAGATCAAGCTCGCCTTCGGTTTGCCAGACCAGCCCCATAGCATCGTTTGCCTGTGGGTCATCCGGATTAATTTCGAGCGCCCGCTGTAAACGATCACGCGCCCAGTCAGGCCGGCCTTTCTGCAAATAACCAAGGCCAAGCTGAGTGTAATTATCAACCGCCTTCTCCGGAGATGCTTTTTTACTGAAACGACTTTCTTCGACGGTGACACACGCCTGTAAACCAATTACCAGTGTGATAGCTGTCAATAGTCTGAATACTGGCATCACGAAGCTCGACCTCCCTGTTCGCTGTCAATCTGAACGGCATCAATATAACGCTGACTACGACGCGTGCGATCCTCTACTTTACCGACCAGCTGACCACAGGCCGCATCGATATCATCCCCCCGCGTGGAGCGGATGGTGACCACATGTCCCTGACTGATAAGGTAATCACGGAAGCGATATACGCGGTTATTACTTGGGCGACGATAGCCTGAATTAGGAAAAGGATTAAACGGAATCAGGTTAATTTTGCACGGCACCAGCTTCATCAACTCAGCCAGTTCTTCTGCATGCGCCATCTCGTCATTCACACCATCAATCAGCGTGTATTCAATCGTGGCTTTGCGCTTGTCTGGCAACTTGCCAAGGTAACGATTAGTCGCAGAAATCAGTTCGCTGAGCGGGTACTTCTTGTTGAGAGGCACCAGCGTGTTGCGCAGCTCATCGTTTGGCGCGTGCAGAGAAATCGCCAGAGAGACATCCGTGACATCACCGAGCTTATCAATCATAGGAACAACGCCCGACGTGCTCAGTGTGACGCGACGCTTGGATAAGCCATAAGCGTTGTCGTCCATCATCAGATTCATGGCGTCGACAACGTTATCGAAGTTGAGCAGAGGCTCGCCCATTCCCATCATCACGACGTTGGTGATGCGGCGTTCACGGCGCTCACCTGGCTCATGAAAACTCATAGCAGCAACATAAAGCTGACCAATGATTTCTGCCACAGTCAGGTCACGGTTAAAGCCCTGTTTGCCCGTGGAGCAGAAGCTGCAGTCCAGTGCGCAGCCAATCTGCGAACTGACACACAGGGTGCCACGATCTTTCTCAGGGATATAAACAGTTTCGACGGCACTGCCTCCCGGCATACGCATCACCCATTTGCGGGTGCCATCTTTTGAGAAATCTTCATATACGACTTCAGGCAGGACAATTTCACTGACTTCTGCCAGCTTTGCGCGCAGCGCCTTGCCCATGTTCGTCATCTTTTCGAAGTCCGATTCGCCATACTGGTGAATCCACTTCAGCATCTGTTGCGCACGGAATTTCTTTTCACCAATGCTCAGGAAGAACTCTTCCATCTTCGCAGGTGACAGGCCCAGCAGGTTGGTTTTTTCTGAAGTGTCGGACATGTTGGAATACCTGAAGTACAGCACCGGGCTAGCCGGCAGGGTGAACGGGGCAGCAAGCGTTGCTACTGCCCCACTGCATCACTTAGCGTGCGCAGATTTCTTCAGCATTGAAGAAATAATCGATTTCACGTGCTGCAGACTCAGCAGAGTCAGAACCGTGAACGGCGTTAGCGTCGATGCTTTCAGCGAAGTCAGCGCGGATAGTGCCAGCGTCAGCTTCTTTAGGGTTAGTCGCACCCATCAGTTCGCGGTTCTTAGCGATCGCGTTTTCACCTTCCAGAACCTGTACAACAACTGGGCCAGAAGTCATGAAACCAACCAGATCACCGAAGAAAGGACGCTCTTTGTGCTCAGCGTAGAAACCGCCAGCTTTTTCGTCGTCCAGCTTCAGCATTTTAGCAGCAACAACCTGCAGGCCAGCTTTTTCAAAGCGAGTCAGGATTTCGCCGATTACGTTTTTAGCAACAGCATCTGGTTTGATGATGGACAGAGTGCGTTCTACAGCCATTTTTTAGCTCCAAAGTAGGTGTTTGTGTGTGTTTAGGGTTCAAAACCCGCGGATTATACGCACCTTTCTATGAAAGTTGTATAAAGGATGCCGCAACTCACTCACTGTTTACGAAGGAGGCTCACAACACGCGAAACTTCAGCAATCGCGAAGTCGATCTCTTCTTCCGTTGTGTAACGGCCAACACTCATTCGCAAACCCGCGTGGGCCAGCTGATCACTTCGCCCGATCGCTTTCAGAACGTAGGATGGCTCCACACTCGCCGAGGTACAGGCAGAGCCGGAAGACACGGCCACTTTCGCCAGGCTGGCAAGCAGGATTTCACCATCCACGCCTGCAAAACTCACATTGAGATGGTTAGCGACGCGCGCATCAAGGTCACCGTTCACCCAGACATCACCCAGTGATGAGATTCCTGCCCAGAGACGATCACGCAGCCCGCGGATACGTTCTTCGTCGGTCGCCAGCTGCTCACTGACCAGGCGTGCAGCCTCGCCGAAGCCTACCAACTGATGGGTTGGTAACGTGCCAGAACGCATTCCACGCTCATGCCCGCCACCATGGATCTGACTGACTAGAGGCACCTGAGGGGCGCGACGTACATACAAAGCGCCAATGCCCTTAGGGCCGTAAAACTTGTGCGCCGACAAGGACATCATATCAACGCCCCAGTCACTGACATTGACTGCCATCTTACCAACCGCCTGGGCCGCATCGACGTGCAACAGTGCCCTGTGATCTTTGAGCATCTTCGCGATCGCGGGGATGTCAGTCACTGTGCCCAGTTCATTATTAACCGCCATCAGCGTGACGAGACACGTATTGTCGGTCAGAGCATCCGCCACCTGCGACGGCTGAATAAGGCCATCCGCATCCGGCGTAAGGTAACTGACGTGAACCTGGTGCCAACGCTCAAGGTAGGCCACCGTATCCAGAACTGCCTTATGTTCAATCGCGGAGGTAACGATGTGAAGTGGAGTATGCGGCTGTTCGCGTCGAAGCGCTTCGACGTAGCCTTTGATTGCCAGATTGTTACTTTCAGTCGCGCCCGACGTCCAGACAATTTCGCGAGTATCAGCGCCGATCAGACGGGCCAGTTGGCCACGGGCATTCTCTACCGCCTGCTCAGCCTGCCAGCCGTAGCGATGCGAACGTGACGCAGGATTCGCAAAGTTGCCGTCCAGAGTCAGGCAAGCAGTCATCGCTTCCGCGACCTCAGGTGCACAGGGCGTCGTCGCTGCGTAGTCGAGATAAATTGATTTCATTACGGTATCCGCATCACTGGGTTTTAAGGCGCATTGTCCTCAGCGGATCTCTTTCGTCAAGCCGAGCGACTGGTGTCCATGCTGTCGGTAATCAACAGACTATCGATACGATCACGGACTCCACGTTCCTGACGACTGGCAATGTCTTTGATTTCACGACGCTCGATAAGCTGAAACAGGGATATGTTCTTCAGGAAACTGTGGATCTGATCGCTCAGATCCATCCACAAATGATGAGTCAGGCACTCTTCGCCATCCTGACAGTCACCCTTGCGGTTGCAGCGTGTGGCGTCCATGGATTCGTTGACCGCATCCACAATCTCAGCAACGTTAATCTCAGCATCAGCACGGCTAAGTTGATAACCACCACCCGGCCCACGCACACTGGATACCAGACCATTACGCCGCAACTTGGCGAACAGCTGCTCGAGGTATGACAGAGATATTCCCTGACGACCGGAAATATCGTTCAGGCTGACTGGCCCCTGACGTGCATGAATAGCCAGATCCAGCATTGCTGTCACGGCATAACGGCCTTTAGTCGTTAAACGCATAATCTCACCTCGTTAGTACTGGATTGATTATGCGTATTTCCGACTAAAACAGTCAACTATCTTGCGAAAGCTTTTGTCAGTCTCCGGAGGACTTCTCTCTTTCTGCCTCGAGGCGCTCATGCAGGCTGACGAAGGTTTCTTCTTCCAGCTCAGGAAGTGCATCTTCGCAGCTGTGATCCCCAAGGTTACTCAGCGCCCGGCACATATTGTCGATTTTCTTATCGACGTGATGCATGTGATCCATAAGGTTGTGGATCGAGCGCGCGATAGGATCGGGCATATCATCGGTCATACCGTAAGCATCAAACCCTATCTTCGCAGCCATTTCCCGCCGGCGGTTCTCAGCATCCGTACTCGCCTTACGGATAATACGCCCTGGAATGCCCACCACAGTGACAGATTCAGGCACATCCTTGGTCACCACAGCGTTAGAACCAATACGAGCGTCAGCGCCTACAGTAATCGGGCCTAGCACCTTGGCGCCTGCACCAACCACAACACCATCGTGCAAGGTTGGGTGACGCTTACCTTTATTCCAGCTTGTGCCACCAAGAGTCACTCCATGGTAAAGGGTCACATCGTCGCCAATCTCAGCGGTTTCACCAATCACCACGCCCATGCCGTGATCAATGAAGAAGCGGTTACCAATGGTTGCGCCCGGGTGAATCTCGATTCCCGTCATCCAGCGACTGAACGTAGAAAGCACACGCGCGAACCATTTCAGGCCGCGGCGCCATAACCAGTTGGCCAGGCGGTAGTGCATGATCGCATGGACGCCCGGATAGGTTGTGAGTACCTCAAAGGTATTCCGTGCCGCCGGATCCCTGTCGAACACACATGCGATATCTTCGCGCAATTGACGGATACTCAAGCCTTATCCCCTCTTTCATCAGACTCTGAGGCATCTGTACGCCGCTGAACGGCCGCCAGCATACCCCTGAGAATATTAATTTCCATGCGATCCGGTGCCGCCCGCTGAAAAAGCCGGCGCACACGCGTCATCAGTTGCTTGGGAGTATTGGGGTCAAGGAAGCCAATCTCAACCAGAGTCTGCTCCATGTGCTGCAACATACCGTTCAACTGATCGTGCGTTGCCATGGGGTAATCCCAATCCACGCCCCAACGCTGCTCACTTTCAGCGTTTTCGACATCGGTCAGCGCAAGGCGCATTTCGTACGCCATGACCTGAATCGCCTGGGCTACATTGAGCGAAGAGAAGTTCTCATCCGTTGGAATATGCACATGTGCATTACACAGATGGAGCTCTTCATTCGTAAGGCCACGGCTTTCGCGACCAAAAACCAGCGCGATATCATTCCCCGCTGCTGCCGCCTGAGCCGCCCGGTCGCCGCACTGCCGTGGCGTCATCAGTGGCCAGGGGACGCTGCGACTGCGAGCACTGGTGCCCACCACCAGACCACAACCCGCGATCGCACTTTCCAGTGTCGGATGAATTTCAGCATTGTGAAGGATATCTTCAGCGCGGGAAGAGCGCTGAATCGCTTCTTCATCGATGCTCGCTATCGGATCTACTAACAGCAGGCGACTCAGCCCCATGTTTTTCATCGCCCGTGCCGCTGCACCTATATTTCCGGAGTGTGTGGTGTTGACCATCACGACACAGATTCTGTTCAGCATGTAAGACCCGACATGGTAGGAATGTAAAGGCCGAAAGTGTAGCGCAAAAGGGACTTCGCCAACCAGTTCTACGCTGTTATACTTCGCGGCCGTTTTTTAAAGGCTGGGTCTGTCACCCTGCCTTACGTTCTTTAAAGCAACAGGAATACCTTATGCAACCCATGGTGAATCTGGCGCTGCGCGCTGCGCGCAACGCCGGTCAGGATCTGGTTCGTCGTCTTGACCGTTTTGATGCTGCTCAGAGTACTGATCAGGAAAAAGCTAAGTTTATTGCTGACTGCACCATTGGTCTCGAAAAGAGCATTATTTTCGAGCTGAAGAAGTCACTCGCCGACGATAACTTTGAAGGCCGCGAAACCGGTTTCAACGCCGGCAAAGAAGGTCAGCCAGTGTGGCAGATCTGTGTGATCGATGATCTCGCTAACTTCCGCGTAGGTATTCCGGCGTTTGCTATCATCATCAACTGCCTGCACAAAGACCGCACTGAGCATTGCGTTGTCCTCAACCCAATGAATGGTGATGAGTTCAGCGCTTCACGTGGTCGCGGCACCCAACTTAATGGTCGCCGTATCCGTTGTGGTGGCGTGACTACCCTAACCGACGCAATTACTGCGTTCACTCAGCCTATGGGCCTGAGTGACAACGCGGCTGACCAGCGCGCGAAAGTAATGCGCCTGATGGAATCAAACTACGACGTACGCTCCATTGGTTCTGGCATCCTGACCATGGCTTACGTTGCTGCCGACCGCTTCCAGGCGGCCCTGGTGTCTGACCTTGATGCCATCGCACTGAATGCCGGCACTCTTCTGACCTCAGAAGCAGGCTGCCTGCTTGCAGCCATTGATGGCGCTCCACGGGTATCTGCTCCAGCGAACATCGCTGTGGCTAACCCTCGTTTGCTGAAATCTCTGCTGAAGCTCTGAGACTGATCATCACAGTCGCCTGACTTTCAGGTCAGTGCAGAGCACGATACAACCTCCTGTCTATACTGCAGTTATAGAAAGGAGGTAAGCCTATGCTCTGGTCTCATCTGAAAATTACGCTTTGCTGGCTATGCGAGTCGCAGAGCTGCGACGAGCTCTCTTTACATAAAGAGAAGATATAAAAGCCCCATCAGGGCAGTTATCAGACACAAAAAAAAGCGGCTCAAAGCCGCTTTTTTATACCCGTCAGACTTAGCGTATCGCTGAGACATCTTCCGCCTGAGGGCCTTTCTCACCGCGAACAACGCTGAACTTAACGCGTTGACCTTCGGTCAGTGAGCGATGTCCCTGACCACGGATAGAGCGGAAGTGAACAAACACATCCTCACCTTCGTCCCAGGTAATAAAGCCAAAGCCTTTCTTCACGTTGAACCACTTAACGACGCCACGCTCACGGCCATCTTCTACGTCACTCTCAACCATAGTGCCACTGCTGCGCTGACGACGACGACGCGCCGGAACCAGTTGAGCAGACACAAAGCTGATGATAAATGCCAGAATTGCCATAACAATCAGTGCGACCGCCATGCCTTCTGAGTTCAGCAGAGTAGAGAAGCTAGCGGCAGCACCACCGACCAGTTGAATATCTTTAGCCAGACCTGCAATCAGCGCGACGACAACAAACGGCGCTATTACTGCAAATACGACTGCTACGATTAATTTACGAACCATTAACTTACCCATGTGTTATCCCGAATCACTCGTTGTTATTATGCCGGCCAGAGACGGGATGCCCGATATACGTAAAAATACCGTCGCAGACCATTGACAAGTGGGCTATGAAAGCCCAATTAACCAAAAAAATCAACACGATAGCGCATGGAGACTGCAATCATGGAAAATAAATTGCCGCCTGCGGCCGAAAGAGTCACTCAACTTGAAACGCGGATTACATATCTCGAGGATACGGTGGAGACTCTAAATAAAGAACTTGCGACCATATCAGCAGAGTTCCGGTTAGCAAAAGAAGCACTGCAGCATATGTATCGGCGCATGGAGCAAATCCAGACAACCGACAGCGGGATTGCAAATCCAGCGGACGAACCGCCACCACCGCACTATTAATTGGCGGTACAGCACCAGTAATTGTCACGTGGATAACATATAATCCGCCGCCTGAAGTGGTTCTTTTTTACAGGTTCATCTATGAGCGTCATCCGAAAATTACGTATCCGAATCAATCAGTGGCAACAGAAGCTGCTTTATAAGCTGGTCAAGACAAAGATTATTGGTGCTGATAAAGACAAGATCGAACTGGACCCAGTGCAGCCCGTTATTTACGCCATGCTCTATCCCTCATATGCCGAGCAGATTGTTATTAACAAAGAAGTCTCCGAGCGTGGTTGGCAGGCACCATTTCAGCAACGGCTGAATGGTACCTTACCTGGCAATCCTTATTTCGGCATTTATCGCCGCCCCGGAAATCCATTCCGCAAAGATGGGCTCGCTACAATTCCCCGTCATCTGAAGAGACAAGCTGAATGGATGCTTGCGGATGACAGTCGTGACATTCAGGTGATGCCCGTGCGGGTTATGTGGGGACGTTCACCGGAGCGCGAACGTTCTTTCCTTCGTATCTGGCTGCAGAATGCAGGTAGCCTAGGCGGCCGCGTGATGACTTTTTTTGCGATTCTGTTTAACGGACGTAATACCTTTGTTCATTTCTCCGAGCCCCTGTCGTTACGCGAACTGGCGGGAGGCGAAACCTCCCCGGAGCTGGTCGCCCGTAAACTCGCCCGTGTTTTGCGTGTTCACAATCGCAAGGTAACAAAATCGGTACTGGGCCCAGAACTGTCTCACCGACGCACACTGGTTCATCAGATCCCGAATCGCCCAATGGTCCGTCACGCCATTGAAAGTGAAATGAAAGAGAACGGCTTAAAACGCGAGAAGCTGAGAAAGCGGGCTCTTAAATACGCGGATGAAATTGCCTCAAACATTTCGTATACCAACGTTCGTTTCCTGGATATTTTGTTGACTTGGGTGTGGAACAAAATCTACAACGGCACGGCTATCCACAATATCGAACAGGTAAAAGAAGTCGGCAAAGACAACACTGTCGTCTATGTTCCTTGCCACCGAAGCCACATCGATTATCTATTACTGTCGTACGTTCTTTACCACCATGGCCTACAGCTTCCACAAATTGCTGCGGGTATTAACCTCAATATGCCAGTGGTTGGCTCGATACTCCGCCGCGGCGGTGCATTTTTTATGCGCAGAACGTTCCGTGGTAATCCGCTGTATGCAGCCGTCTTTGATGAATATCTGCACTCGGTATTTACTCATGGATATTCGTCAGAATATTTCGTCGAAGGTGGCCGCTCCCGTACCGGCCGTACCCTCAGCCCGAAAGCCGGGATGCTTGCAATGACGGTTCGCTCATACCTGCGCGACTCAAAAAAGCCAATGGTGTTCGTGCCTGTGTATACGGGTTATGAAAAAGTATTCGAAGAAAAGAGCTATCTTGGTGAGTTGCGCGGAAAAGCGAAAAAGAAGGAAAGTCTTCTCGACGTACTGGGCACATTGCGTTCTTTCAAGAAGTCGTTTGGTAAGGTCAACGTTACCTTTGGCGAACCGATACATCTCTCACCATACCTTGAAGAGCGTCACCCAGGCTGGAGTAATCAGGACTACGAAGCATGTAACTATCGCCCTGATTGGGCACCGGAACTGGTTGATGAGCTCGCGACCACCGTTGTCACCGAAATTAACCGTGCCGCATCAGTTAATCCAATTAACCTGATCGCACTCGCTATTCTTGCGTCGCCCCGCCAGGCCATGGATGAAAATCAGCTGATGCGTCATATGGAAGCCTATCGTGACCTGCTGGCCATGGTTCCGTATTCCGATATGACGGTTTTACCTGACGGACATGCGAGCGACTGGCTGGCCCACGCCGAAGAGCTTGGATCGGTTTCCCGCAGCAAGCACGACATGGGCGACCTGATTCAGACCAATGAGCGCCAGGCGGTTACCCTGACGTACTACCGCAACAATGTTCTCCACATCATTGCACTACCATCTTTGATTGCATGTCTGCTGCTCAATAATCGTCGCTGCACTCAGGCGGATATCCTCGAAAGTTGTCAGGCCCTGTATCCATTCCTGAAAGCAGAACTCTTCCTTCACTGGACAGAAGACACTCTCGAACAAGCTATTAACAGCTGGCTGGATGTACTGGAGCAGCGCGGCTATCTGGAAGTGAGTGACGGTTGTTATCATTGCCGCATTGATGGCGACAATCTACCGATGTTGCAGAGCCTCGCTGATCCGATCTCTCAGACACTCCAGCGTTACTTCCTGTCGATTTCCCGCCTGAAGCATCAAGGCAGTGGAAACCTGACCGCTCAACAGCTGGAAGAGCAATCGACACTGCTGGCTCAGCGCCTGAGCTTACTTTATGGAATTAATGCACCCGAATTCTTCGACAAAGCATTGTTCCGGGCACTTATACGTCAATTGATTGATAGTGGAATGATCAGCTGCGGTGAAGATGACATGTTGTCTTTCGACGAAGACCTGAACCCTCTCATGAGCATCCTTGAAAATCTGTTGGATGCCAACCTGAGACAAACCATTCTGATCAGCCTGTAAGGCTGATACCTCTCAGGCCGGAGCTTCTACTCTGGCCAGAGCGTACACATCAAACCGATTCGACTTGCCCGTAATGCTGTAAGAAGGCGCACGCCCTGCAAGGGGCTGCGCTTTTCGGGCACGCTTCACTACGACCCGACACCGCGCCGCACTTAATGCCGGCCCCAACAGATCATCAGAATCGGTGTCCTGACCGACAACCTCACGAAATGCCTGCATGTCTTTTTTGACAGCCGCCTTCTGCTTGGGATCATGATCAAACATAGGGTCCAGATAGACGACATCAACTGAGTTCTCGGCCTGGGCAGCAAGCCACTGATGTGCAGACGTGTGAACTAAGCGGATACGACTAACAATCTCTGCGACTTCAGTATCCAGGCTGGCACGACCCAGACCATCCTGAAGCAGCGCTGTAACGACAGGCTGACGCTCAATGGCCGTGACGTCACAGCCCAATGTCGCAAGCACAAAAGAATCGCGCCCGAGGCCCGCAGTGGCATCGACCACGGTAGGAATATAGGCCGCACTGACACCGACCGCCTTTGCTATATCCTGCCCTTTTCCGCCGCCGAACTTGCGCCTGTGCGCGGTAGCGCCAGCGCAGAAATCAACCACGACTCTGGTCTTCGGGGAATCTCCACGAACCAGGGCCAGAGCATGCCCATCATGATGAAGGTGATACTCCGCATTCTGAGGCATCTTCGCTGTTGAGACACCTAATCCAAACGCATCGGCGAACTCACGCAGGTGAGGAGCAAAATCAGGAGCGCAGTATAATTCGGTCATATCTATACGAAAAACAGAAGCAGAACAGCGCCAAGAATTAATCGATAAACTACAAATGGCATCATGCCAATGCGGTTAATGAAGGCGAGGAAGTAATAGATACAAATCCACGCACTGACCGCAGAAATAACAATACCTAATATCAGCGACTGCCAGTCAACAGCGGTCGACTGCTCTGCCAACTCCAACGTCTTTAAACCACCCGCTGCAAGAATTAATGGAATCGACAGAAGGAATGAAAACTTCGCGGCATCGACACGCTGCATGCCAATCAGAAGCGCCGCAGTAATGGTAATACCCGACCGGGATGTGCCTGGTATCAATGCAAACATCTGAGCTACGCCGATCACCATCGCCATCAGGAGTGTCATCTCCCCTAAGCCTGCTCGGCCATGCCGGACCCGGTCCGCAACCCCCAAAAGAATGCCAAAGCCTATGGTAGTCGCTGCTATTACCGCCGTGGAGCGAAGATTCACCTCAATCCAGTCATTCAGCAATAAACCTGCAAGCCCTGCCGGAATAGTTGCCAACGCGACGTACCACGCCAGCCGCCCATCGGCATTGGGGTGTCGGGTAAAGCCGGTCGTTAACCAGCCCTGTAACAGACGTATAATCTCTGCCCGGAAATAGACAATAACAGCCGCGAGTGTTCCAACATGAACAGCCACATCAAATGCGAGCCCCTGATCTTCCCAACCGAACAAACGCGAAGGAAGAATGAGATGTGCCGAACTGCTGATAGGAAGAAATTCGGTCAGGCCCTGTAATACTGCAAGGACGATAATTTCGAGTAGATCCACGGGTAATAACTTCCTATGTTAATTTCGCTTCAGAAGGCTTGGCTGTTCATCCAGCTTTTTCCATGCAACAGAGTTACGCAGATATACCGGTAATTGATTATCGGGTGAGCCAAAATTGCCATTATTCCATTCACGATTCGCCAGCGCCGCCATGATACGAGCTTCCGGCTGAATCGTTGCGTATGCAGAATTCAATTCACTAAAAGGCGCTAAGCGGAGGCCATCACCAGCAAGCAGTCCTCCGAATTCACTTGCCTGCGTCAGGCATAATTCCGGTGACCCCACCTGCTCAACACCACCGGCCTGAGTCATTCCATCTAAAACGTCGAACTCACCCCAGAACACTTCTCCCATGTGTGCATCCATGATCGCAAGCACTCTGTCTCCAGCCTCGCTATTTGAAGCCGCAGCGAGTGCCACAGCCTCCAGAGAAGATATACCACAGACAGGGAGATTTAATCCCAACGCGAGCCCCTGCGCCACAGACACAGCGATTCGTATTCCGGTAAATGACCCTGGGCCACGACCAAACGCCAGACCATCAAGCTGATGCCTGGAAATACCTGAGTCAGCCAGAATATCGTCTATCATCGGGAGCAGACGCTGAGCGTGACGTCTTGGCTGTTCTTCTGTATTCCAGACCAGTTCGCCGTTGATATTCAGCGCAACAGAGCAGAGTGAGGAAGATGCGTCGATTGTGAGAATTACAGACATTTGAATACCACCGATCAATGATGCGGGGAGTATATCAGGATTCAGCGGGAGAATGCCGCAGCTCACTGTCGGACAGCGAGGAACGTCAGGCATAAAAAAACCCGGGCGAGCCGGGTTCTTTCACAAAGCGGAGAATTAAGATTCTGAAGAATCTTTCTTCTCTTCAGCAGCTGGGGCTGGTGCTGGCGCTACTGGTTTCGAAACTGCTGCCTTAGGTGGACGACCACGCTTCTTAGGCGCTGCCTTTGGTGCCGCTGGCTTAGCAGGTGCTTTCGCTGCTGTCGTCGCTGCCTTAGCTGGACGACCACGTTTCTTAGCAGCTGCTGCCGGCTTAGCGGCTGCTGTTTTCTTAGCAGCTGCTTTTTTAGGTGCCGCTTTGGCTGTAGTCGCTTTAGCTGGACGACCGCGCTTCTTCGGCGCAGCGGTGGTAGCTGCCTTAGTCGCTGCAGCCGCTTTAGCTGGGCGGCCGCGCTTTTTCGGTGCTGCAGTAGTCCCAGCCTTGGTTGCTGTAGCCGCTTTAGCTGGACGACCACGTTTTTTTGGTGCGGCTGTCGCTTTTGCAGGCGCAGACACTTTGGCAGGACGACCACGTTTCGCAGCCGGCTTAGCTTCGAGTGCTTTAATTGAAGATTCTACTTTCTTAGAAGCAGTAGTTACTTTTTTGTTCTCTGCAGTGGTGCGAGCTTTAACTTTACGTGCGTCTTGCTTGTCACGCTTGCTACGCCATTGAGTAGCAAATTTAGTCAGAGCTTTCTCGAGATCAGCCTCTGCTTTATCAGCCAGAGTCTTAGCATAACTTTTAACAGTTTCTTCAGCCTTCGCAGCAGTCGCTTCGATACGGGCCTTCAGTTCTGCAATTTTGAGGTCTTTCTTGGCTTCAGCAACCTTTTGCGTCAATTCAGAGAGTTTCTCTTTCTGAGTTTTAACTGCATTGCTAGCAGTCGCTACTGAACGCTTGGTCGCGGCAGTGGCCTTTGGACCAGCAGCTTTCACTTTTGCTTGCTTCAGCTTGGTTTCAGCGGCAGTGACACGTTCTTTCTGCTTGGACTGAGCTGCCACCGCTTTTTCAACGGCGTTCGTTGCCTTTGCAACAGCAGCAGGTACCGCAGACTCAACCGGCTTTTTCGCCGCAGGCTTCCGGCCGCGTTTGGCAGGTGCTTTAGTTTTAGCCATAGGTATTTCCTCTTTTACTTACCTGTTTATAAAAGCGGTGGGGCTGATAATCAGTGAATCCCCGATTCGTTGTGGACTTACTTAGTAGTGATAATTCACATAAGTAAATCTTCATACTTCAATACAGTATATAAAGTAACCGACGGAATAATAGTATTTTTCATAAAAAAAACAAAAAAATCCTCGATTTTTTAAATTCAGAATGCATATCTGGCCCAAATGAGTGAAATTTCAGGGCCTATACTGTTAATTAGAGAACAAAATCCGGCTGAGTTCCCGACGCCATCTACCGGGTGTCAGTTTCAATGAATCATCGGCTAATCGGGATTTATCCCGGAGGCTATGAATCATTAACACATGGTTGATGGATCAATAATGGCCATATGAATTGAAAGTTCCAGAAGGATGTCTGGTAAGAGGAAGAGTGAATTAAGCGCAACAGGAACACCGGCTGAACTTTATTTCTTATTCGGGTATTAACTCATAGAAACAAAAAAGGAGCCTTGCGGCTCCTTTCATTAAAGCTATCTGAGAACTTAACTTAAAGCGCTCATAACTTTTTCTGTAATGTCAGACAGCGAACCTACACCAGGAACGTGTACATATTGTGGCGCTGACTCACCTTTTTCTTCACGAAGTTTCTTATAGAAACTCACCAGAGGTGCCGTCTGATCGTGATAGATAGAAAGACGCTTACGCACAGTGTCTTCCTGATCGTCATCACGCTGAATCAACTCTTCACCTGTTTCGTCATCTTTACCTTCAGCCACTGGCGGATTGTAGATAACGTGATATACGCGGCCTGAACCCGGGTGCACACGACGACCGCTCAGACGTTTAACGATTTCTTCGTCATCTACGTCGATTTCAACGACATAATCGATATCCACTCCGGCTTCGATCATTGCTTCAGCCTGTGGAATAGTGCGTGGGAAACCATCAAACAGGAAACCATTAGCGCAATCATCAGATTGGATACGTTCCTTAACCAGATCAATAATAATCTCGTCGGATACCAGACCACCTGTTTCCATAATTTCTTTCACTTTAAGGCCAAGTTCACTCCCGGCCTTTACTGCAGCTCGCAGCATATCCCCTGTTGAAATCTGGGGGATTGAGAATTTTTCACAGATGAACTGGGCCTGGGTACCTTTACCCGCACCCGGAGCCCCTAGAAGAATGACGCGCATGAGCCTGCTCCTCGATAAACAAAATCGGTACTGGACTGTTCATTATTGTTTAATATTTGATCAGCCAGAGAGAAAAATAGGCCTAACCTTACTCTTTAGCCAGCTATTGCTCAAGTGATTCTAGATGAAATCACCTGTACAACCAGCACGACCTTGGTCGGGGCCTCCTGAGAGCCAGAGAACACGGGCAATCAACCAGTGTTACGCATCCCAGCAGCAATGCCCGCCATAGTAACCATGAGCGCTTTCTCGACTTCTGTACTGACCACATCGGCAGACTGGCGCTCGCGATACAGCAGCTCAGCCTGTAGATAGTGAAGCGGGTCAGTGTAGGGATCACGAACCTGCATCGACTGCTGAAGACTCTGATTATGCTCCAGCAATTCGCTCTGCTCTTTCACCTGTAATACCAGTGTGGTCACATCACCAAGGCGCTGTCGCAGCAGACTGCCGAGGGGCTGCATATCGGGTTCAACCAGTAGCGCTTCGTAATATCCCGCAATCGCCGTATCTGCTTTCGAGAGCACCATTTCCAACATATCTATGTAGGTTCTGAAAAATGGCCACTCACAATACATCTGCCTTAAAGTCGTGAGTTTGCCACGCTGTATCTGATCTTCCAGTGCACTGTCTGCTCCTAACCAGGCTGGCAACATTAAACGGATCTGAGTCCAGGCAAAAATCCATGGGATCGCACGCAGGGTTTCAATTCCACCACCGGAACGTCTTCTTGCAGGGCGACTTCCAAGCGATAATTTCCCCAGTTCCTGCTCGGGAGTAGCCGCACGGAAATAGCTCACGAAATCCGGATTATCCCGTACCATAGCTCGGTAGGATCCCACACCAACCTCTGCTAACTCGCTCATGGTATCCCGCCATTCTTTGACAGGTGCCTGAGGGGGTAAAAGGTTAGCCTCAAGCACAGCAGAGATATAAATTTTAAGATTTCTCTCGGCAATTTCGGGCAAACCGAATTTAAAACGTATCATTTCACCCTGTTCCGTTACCCGCAGCCCTCCGCGCACAGATCCGGGAGGCTGAGCCAGAATTGCCCGGTGAGCAGGGCCACCTCCACGACCGACCGTACCACCCCGACCATGAAATAATCGCAGTGAATATCCTTGTTCGTCGGCGACGCGGGAAAGAATCTCCTGTGCCTGATACTGAGCCCACACCGCCGCTAGCTGACCTGCATCTTTGGAAGAATCTGAGTACCCAATCATGACTTGCTGACGGCATTCGCTGTATTCCCTATACCAGGGAACCTGCCACAGCTTTTCCATTCTCGGGCCTGACTGCTCAAGATCAGACAAGGTTTCAAATAAAGGCACTACAGGTAATTTGTGACGGACACCAGAGGCCTGTAACAACAGTGCGACGGATAAAATATCAGACGGTTCACTGGCCATCGAAATGATATAGCAGGACACCCCGCGACCAATCGGTTGCGCCAGAATGCGTGTCGTCGCCAATACTTCCGCAACCTCATCAGATGGCTCCCAGAACTCGGGGATCAGTGGGCGCCGGGAAGTCAGCTCTTTTAATAAAAACTCCTGCTTTTTTTCTTCAGACCACTCAAGGTAATCACCCCAACCATAAAAATCACAGATTTCTGCGAGTACGGCACTGTGGCGGGTTGATTCCTGGCGGACATCAAGACGAACAAGTGCAAGCCCAAAACAGGCACAACGGCGCAAAGTATCGAGCAGGTCACCATCGGCGATGGATTTCAGCCCGCTCCCTACAAGGCTGTCGTAGCAGGCCTGTAGCGGTTCGACCAATTCAGCGTCGTCAAGCAGAGGTTTAAGCTCGCAGACTTCACCATCAACATTTGCCTGCGCCCATTCCCGGGTATTTTCCAGGCGAGTTCTCAAACCATGCAGACATTCACGATACGGCTCATGACTCGGATACTTTGCTTTAAATTCAGGAGTACCAGCATACATAGAGAGCTGACTACCCAAGTGCTCGATATCTCTCAGATAAAGGTCAGCAGCCATCCAGCGGGCCAGGTACAGAACCTCTTCAGTGACGGTCGAAGTAACGTTCGGGTTCCCGTCCCTGTCTCCCCCCATCCATGACGAAAAGCGCACGGGCACAGCGTCCAACGGTAGGGCGGGAGCGCCTCTTTCCATCAAATCTATATTCATGCTGCGTAACATTTCGGGAATGGCATACCAGAGAGAGTTTTCTATAACCGCGAAGCCCCATTTGGCTTCATCAACCGCCGTCGGGCGAACTTTTCGAATTTCATCGGTGTGCCAGATTTCGTTAATCAATCGGGAGATACGTTCTTCAATCGAGGCCAGTGATGGATGTTCGTCATGAAGATCATCACGCTGCTGCAGGAGGTGCGACAGCTCATCGTATTTCTGGATCAGGGTACGACGAGTGACTTCCGTCGGGTGCGCGGTGAGTACCAGCTCGACATTAGCCGCTGCCACTTTCGAGGTAAGGTCTTCGCCTTCGATTCCGGCCTCGACAAGGCGTTTAATCAGGTCAGGGAACATGGTATCGGTGCTCTCTTCACCGACATCCTCCCGCCGCCAGCTAATCCCGTGCTGCTGCTCAGCAAGGTTGGCCAGGTTAAGAAACTGATTAAAGCCCCGAACCACCGGCACCAGAGAATCATCGGCCAATCCTTTAAGCAGATCGAGCAGTTTATCGCGCTCGTTTTCATCACCAGTGCGGGCGCGTTTGGCCTGCTTACGGATCGTCTCGATCTGCGCCAGCGTATCTTCACCAAGATCGTTACGAATGGTGTTGCCCAGCGCGTTTCCCAGCATTCTTACTTTATCGCGAAGCAGCGCGTCGAGTTCTTTCATTATCATCTCCCTATGGCCTGCATATCGTGCTGACCGGTTCTGATTTGCCCTGACGGCGTAAGTAGATTGTAAAAAGTGGATACTTCAGTGTGCGCTAAATCCACCGAAACTCAAGGCCACTGCAGTCGCCTGCCCCAGCTCAGATTTATTTCTCTGCCAAAGTTTCCAGAAGAGGATGAAAAAAGCAGAAACTTTTGCCATAACTTTATTGCCTTAACAGTATAGGCAACAGCGTGAGGAGTACGACGTGAAAGTTAATGAACTGATGCAACACTGGGCCTCTGAGTTCGGGGCCGAACTCACTGAAGAAAGCTATTCATTACCATTGAGTGTTAATGACGCTGCCCGTATTGAGGCGCTGGCCGAAATGTTTCCTTCAATGTCGAAAGAGCAGATCCTGAGAGATCTGATAAGCGCCGCTCTGGACGATATGGCTTCTGGCTTTCCTTACATCGCGGGAGACAAAGTGGTTGCTGAAGACGAGGATGGCTTTCCTCTGTATGAAGATATTGGGCTGACCCCTCGCTTTCTTGAGTTAGCACGCAAGTACCGGGAAGTGCTGTCAGAGGACAGGCACTAAGCAAGACTTGCCGGTAGCAGCTCTTCGCTGCTACCCGATCACTCAAGCCGATTACTCAGTAAGTTGTTTCGCACGCTGCCAGGCAGATTCCATGTCATCAGCTGACATTTGCTCCCAACCTCCGGCAGTTTCAGAGACCTGTTCAACGTGGTTAAAGCGTTTCTGAAAACGCTCATTCGTACCGCGCAGTGCAACTTCGGGATTGATTTTGTGATGGCGGGCAAGATTCACTACGGCAAACAGTAAATCGCCAATCTCTTTCTCAAGTAGTGTCCTATTTCCTGCCTCCAGCTCGACCATGACCTCATCAAGCTCTTCGCGGATTTTCTCAACCACACCCGGGTCTTTTTTCGGCCAATCGAACCCCACCGATGATGCTTTATTCTGGAGTTTTACCGCCCGACTGATCGCTGGCAGAGTCACCGGAACATCCGCCAGCAGAGTTTCAGGCTCGGCCTTGGGAGCCAGTGCCTTTTCTTCGGCTTTAATTTCTTCCCAGCGCTGATTAATCCATTCTTCATCAGGGGCTTCACCCGGTGTCCTGCGACTATCAATGGTACCTTCAGGAAAGACGTGCGGATGACGCCGTATTAATTTAGCAACGAGCCGGTCAACAATACTGTCGAGATTAAAGAGTCGTTTCTCGCCGCCCATCTGGCCGTAGAAAATCACCTGAAATAACAAGTCGCCCAGCTCTTCTTCGAGATGTGGCCAGTCCTGACGCTCAATGGCATCAGCGACTTCATACGCTTCTTCCAGTGTATGCGGAAGAATGGAAGCAAAGTCCTGTTTAATATCCCACGGGCATCCGGTTTCCGGGTCCCGCAGGCGGCTCATGACGTAGGTCAGATCCTGTACGGAGAATGTCATTTCAACTCCCTGCCCGCACGCGACGTGTTTTGACAACGTTAGGCAGCTGTTCAATCTTGTTCATAACCCGCGCAAGCCTCTCCAGACTGTCTACTTCGACCGTCAGACTCATGGAGGCCGTGTTATCGCCCTGATCTGAGCGCGTGTTGACCGCCACCACGTTCACTTTTTCATTAGCAAGCAACGCACTGACATCACTGAGGAGGCCAGTCCGGTCATAGGCACTGATCACCATCTCAACCGGATACAACTTGCCAGGACGACGCCCCCAACTCACCTGCAGTACGCGACGCGATTCTACTGCCGCCAGGTGCAACAGATTTTCACAGTCACTGCGGTGAACCGTGACTCCACGACCGATAGTCACATAGCCACGGATATCATCACCTGGCACCGGATGGCAGCACTGCGCCATCTGTGTCATCAGGTTGCCAACACCCTCAATGAATACATCGTCTGCGGCATCTGACTTTGAGGCTTCGTGACGACGTAGCAGTGGTAACTCCTGCTGACGATGAGTATTCGTGTCCGCTTGCTTGAGTAACTGATGAATAATCTGACCGAGGCGAAGGTCGCCCGCACCAACCGCGGCAAACATATCTTCAACAGCTTTCATATTCAGCTGACGTGCGACGTCATGAAGTGGCTCATCAACGAGATCCAGACGATCCATTTCATGCAGTACCAGCTGACGCCCTTCTTCAATATTTTTGTCACGGTCCTGTAGCTTGAACCAATGCGCGACTTTTGCCCGGGCTCTCGCCGTGTGAATATATCCGGAATCTGGGTACAGCCAGTCACGGCTCGGATGCGCTGCCGGGTGTGTCAGAATTTCTACCTGCTCACCGGTATTAAGACGATAAGTCAGAGGGACGATCCGTCCATCGACTTTCGCACCGCGACATTTGTTACCGACTTCGGTATGAACGCGATACGCGAAATCAACCGGAGTGGCCTCAGTAGGAAGATCAACCACATGCCCTTCCGGAGTAAAAACATAAATCCGGTCGGGGTTAATGTCGCTGCGTAGCTCGCCAAAGAAACGCGGCAAGTCATCAAGGTCTTCCTGCCACTCAAGCACCTGCCTCAGCCAGGCAATTTTCTGTTCGTACCCCTGATCTTTGGCATTAATATCTGTGCCTTTATAAAGCCAGTGCGCACAAACACCCAGTTCTGCGTCCTCGTGCATCGCGTGAGTACGAATCTGTACTTCGAGCACTTTGCCATCGGGCCCGATCACGGCGGTATGCAAGGATCGGTAACCGTTTTCTTTGGGGTTAGCAATGTAGTCGTCAAATTCGTTTGGAATATGACGCCAGAGTGAATGAACAATCCCCAGTGTCGCATAGCAATCCCTGAGCTCTGGAACCAGAATCCGGACGGCACGGATATCGTAGATCTTGGAAAAATCGAGATTCTTACGGCTCATTTTCCGCCAGATACTGTAGATATGCTTCGCTCTGCCATAAACATCGCAATGTATGTCTGCAGCATTTAATTCATCGCGTAACGTTTTAACAACGCTATCAATGTAGTCCTGACGCGCGAGTCGTTTTTCATCGATTAACGAGGCAATTTTTTTATAGGCGTCCGGCTGTAAGTAACGAAAAGAAAGATCTTCGAGCTCCCACTTTAAATGACCAATACCAAGACGATGTGCAAGGGGTGCATATATATTGAAAACTTCTTCTGCAACTTTGCGTCGCTTCTCTTCGGGCGCATCTTTTACAGCACGAATGGCTGATGTTCTTTCTGCCAGTTTAATCAGTGCGACACGGACATCATCAATCATAGCCACCAGCATCTTACGCAGATTGTCTACCTGTGCCTGACGCTGACCGAGTACCACTTCATCGCTGGAATTCTGGATAGCGCTGATAGCAGCCATCCGTAGCACACCCTCAATTAATTTCGCGACCTCCTGGCCAAACTGTCGCTCTACTTTCTGAAGTGCAAGACGTCCTTCACGCACAGCACGATAGAGAATCGCCGCAATGATCGACGCATTATCGAGGCGCAGATCGATTAATGTCTGCGCCATTTCGATCCCCATCTGGACGCTGTCAATCGACCAGTATGTGCGGTTTGCAATCGCTTCGTCTGACAATTTCTTTGCCAGCTCCAGCGCTTCACGCAATTCCTCGGGATTGTGCAGATCAGAGGTATGAGAAATTTCCTCCAACCAGCGATCTATGTCCAGTGAACCGTCATGCAACAGTGGATGATCTTCGCGTACCTTAACCATTATTTTCCCCGATACTTCAGTAGCACCATGGTTTCGACATGATGCGTCTGCGGGAACATATCCATAATTCCTGCCTTAATAACCTCATAACCCGCGGGCACCAGTTGTGCGAGGTCCCGCGCCAGAGTCGCCGGGTCACAGGAGACATAAAGAATCCTGCCAACTTTCCTGCGAATCAGCTCCGTCATGACCGTGTCTGCACCAGCGCGTGGCGGATCGAGCAACACAGCATCAGGCTCAGGTAGTGATTCAAGGGTGCCCGATGCCGATAAATCAGCACACTTAGTCTGCAAAGAAAGGGCCAATTTCTCTGCCTGCGCCTGAAGGCTGTCCGTCATAGCCTGCTGGCCCTCGACGGCAATAACCTGTTTGCAGCGCTTTGCCAGGGGCATAGAGAAGTTTCCGTGCCCGGCAAATAAGTCCCAGATCTGCTCATTTTCTGCCGGTTCCAACCACTCCAGAGCCTGAGTCACCATGCTTTGATTGATACTGCGGTTAACCTGAATAAAGTCATCGGCCTGAATACGCAGTTTAAGACCATCGACTTCGTGCCATATTTCGTCGGGGCTATCCGGCCACAAAGCCACAGGTAAAGCATGTTTCTCTGTGCGTACCCATAATTGCAGAGGCAAATCAGAGCCTGCCTGCCAACGCTCAAAGGTCTGAATCAAAACCTGATGATCATTTCCAGAGAGCGGCTTCAGCGCACGAAGGATAAATACCAATGCACTGTCTGCCCAGAGCGGCTCAATCTGCGTAATCAGAGAGGCAGCCTCAAGTGAACTGATCACCTGACGCCACTCGGACCAGTCCAGTGCAAGGTGGTCAGGCAGCACAATGCAGCGGTCTATGTCGGTAAGGTGGGAACTGGCAGCCTCGCGGAAACCAATAAAGTTCTTTTGCTGCTCTTTACTGAAGCGTACGCCCAGACGCGCTTTACGCCGGTAGTGCCACTCCTCACTGGTAAGGGGAGCTGCCCAGCTATCGACCAGAACCTTCTGGCGTCCGAACTCGCGCTCAACCCGGCTCTGTTTGAAAAGAACCTGAGCGTCATACTGCATATGCTGAAGATCACAACCACCACAGCGCTGATAGTGTGGGCAGTCTGGAGTGCGACGGGCTTCAGACTCATTGTCCTCAATCCCCAGTAGTTGGGTATGCCAGATTTTCTTACTGCGCTCGAGCATACGCACCCGGACTTTTTCACCGACCAGTGCGCCCGGCACAAAATAGACATCGCGCCCAGAGCGGGCAACTCCCTGCCCTTCAGAATTCAGATTGTCGATGACCAAGCTGAGTTCACGGCCTTTTCCTGACTGCTTCACGCGTCTTCCATCCGTTATTATTTATTCAGTAAAACCGCATCAATGCCTGAGGCAGATAATCTCGTGAAGCACTAAATTGGGGCATTTTTCTTCGATTCAAGATGTCGCAAAGACACCGGATGACAGATAGCGGTCACCGCGATCACAGACAATCGCTACCACGGTTGCCCCTGGGTTTGAACGCGCAATATCTATCGCGGCAGCTACGGCCCCTCCTGATGAAACGCCACAGAAGATACCTTCGCGACGCGCCAGCTCACGCATCGTATTTTCAGCGAGATCCTGACTGATGTCTTTCACGGTATCGACGCGCTGACTGTCAAAAATCGTCGGCAGATATTCCTGAGGCCAGCGACGTATTCCCGGAATCGCCGCACCATCCGATGGTTGCAGGCCGATGATCTGGATATCAGGATTCTGTTCCTTGAGGTAACGTGATGTCCCCATGATTGTTCCGGTTGTACCCATGGAGCTGACGAAGTGGGTGACACGCCCATGCGTCTGCTGCCAGATTTCAGGGCCGGTACCCTGATAGTGCGCCTCAGGGTTATCCAGATTACCAAATTGGTTCAACACCACGCCTTTACCGTCGCTCTCCATCCTGAGAGCGAGATCCCGGGCACCTTCCATACCCTCCTCTTTCGACACCAGTATCAGCTCAGCGCCATACGCCTCCATCGACCAGCGACGTTCCATGGTGGCGTTATCGGGCATGATAAGAATCATCCGGTACCCCATGATGGCGGCAGCCATGGCCAGCGCAATACCTGTGTTGCCGCTTGTTGCTTCAATCAGGGTATCGCCCGGACTAATGTCCCCGCGCGCCTGCGCCTGCTGGATCATCGACAGCGCCGGTCGGTCTTTGACTGAGCCCGCGGGGTTGTTCCCTTCGAGTTTCAGCAAAACCTGACTGCCGTTATCGATTTCGAGCATCCGCTGCAAACGTACCAGCGGAGTCTGACCAACACAGTCTGCGATGGTAGGATAAACAGGATCAGTCATAGGTACTCCGGAAATCAGGCGTATGCATATGGCGCGCTATTCTAACGAAGAGCCGGAGGTAGTGCATGTCAGATTTGCACCATGACAGTCTGCCCTATATTCTGGGATTTTTATCAGACACGCCCGTATGAATAACTGGAGCATCCGCAATCGCATCCTTCTGATGGCACTCCTGCCCGGTGTCATGGTATCGCTGGTACTCGGGATGTTCTTTATCGTTGGTCGGGCCTCCGACCTTAGTGACCTTCTCGAGGCGCGCGCCCTGGCCATGGGCAAACAACTGGCGCCCACCTGTGAGTACGGCGTTATGACCGGAAACACGGGTATTCTTCAGAACATTGCTAACAATATGCTCGAAGAGCGGGACGTACGTGCCGTCAATCTGTTTGATCAGGAGATGAACCTGCTGGCTCATTCTGGCCCGCGCATGATTGCCGACCGGATAAGTGCTACAGAGCTGAAGGAAAATCAGCTACAGCTTGCCAGAACAACAGGCTCTGTCAGGGTAAAAGCTCCCATATTTGCCCAGAATCTGGTGATCTCAGATCAGCTCACAGAGCAATTTTATGCTCAGGCTCAGGATACCGAATTGCGTCTTCTGGGCTGGGCAGAAATAGAACTGTCGAACAGCAATACCCGGTTGATGCAATATCAGCTCCTTGCATCCTCGTTTTCAATTATCGCGGTTGTTCTGCTGTTAGGATCGTTTTTCGCCATACGGATCAGCCGTAATATCTCAGGCCCGGTACAGGACATCCTGAATGCCCTGAACGAAATTCGCGGCGGTAAACTCGATACCCGAATTCACGTTAACTCTACCGGTGAACTGCAGGACCTCGCCGCTGGCGTTAACGCAATGGCTGCGGCTATACAGCGTGCAAATATCGAGCACCAGCACTCAATGGAACAGTCTGCACGCGAAAGTCAGGAAACTATTGATGAGCTGGAAATCCGCAACCACGAACTGATGATTGAGCACCGCAATGCTCTGGAATCAAGTCGCACAAAATCCGAGTTTCTGGCCAACGTATCCCATGAAATCAGAACACCACTTAACGGCATAATTGGCTTCTCCGATCTGCTTGCCCGGACTCAGGTAAATGAGCGCCAGGGCGAGTACGTTGATACGATTCGTCGATCCTCAGAAGACCTGCTCAACATCATTAACGATATTCTCGACCTCTCCAAAATTGATGCCGGAAAATTGATTCTGGAAGCCGAAAACTTTGACCTCCGCGATCTCGTTGAAGAGGTACTGCAGGTATTAACACCGAATGCTTATTCGAAAGGCATTGAGGTTTACCAGTATATTTCGCCGGATATGCCTGACCTGATCGTTTCTGACCGGTTACGTCTCAAGCAGGTACTCACCAACCTTTGCAGTAACGCCGTGAAATTTACTCACGAAGGCGGCGTGTCGATCAGTGTCGTTCCGATTCAACAGAAAAACGGTCATATCAGTATCCAGTTCGATGTTGCAGATACAGGCATTGGTATCAGCTCAGAACAACAGGCGCGTCTGTTTCAGGCATTTTCTCAGGCAGACCCTGGCATTGCCCGTCAGTATGGCGGAACAGGTCTTGGGCTGATTATCTCACGCGCTCTGGTCGAAGCTATGGGCGGCGATATACGGGTACACAGTGACGAAGGTGCAGGCTCGACCTTCTCATTTACTATCGAAGCCGAAATTGATGAAGAAAATGCCCAACTTCCTCAATCGCTGGCCGATTGCAAAATTGCCCTGATCAACCCGAACGGCGCACCATCACGAGATACGATTGAGCTGCTGGAAAAACGCGGTGCAACCCTGAAGGAATATCATAGTCCTGCCGAAGTTCCGACGACCTGTGGTGAGAAGAAAACCGATGTCGCGATTATTTTTTGTGATCGCCATATGATCAGTCAGGGAGGAATGGACGAGTGGATGACAATTTGTTCCGGTAAGGGAATTCCCGTTCTGAATATCAGCAGAAACGCTCTGCCTGAACGTATGCGCGCCACATTAACAACCCCTCTGCTCACAGCACCCTACACCCAGACACAACTGGTCAGACAGGTATTGCAGTTATGCGGGCATAATGTCGAGCCACTGGCGGCGCCCGATACACCAGCACCTCAAGAAGTTCCGACAGTGCTGGCCGTCGATGACAACGAAGCCAACCTCAAACTAGCAGTGACATTACTGAATGAGCTCGGCGTAAATACTCTTCAGGCACCCTCCGGTTTTGATGCAGTTGCCATGGCGACCCGTGACTGTCCGGATTTGATTCTGATGGACATTCAGATGCCTGGGATGTCAGGCAATGAAGCAACCGCCCGCATCCGGAAGCTGCCGGGTAAACGCAATCTACCTATCGTTGCGCTCACCGCCCACGCGATGTCCGACGAACGTCAGGCATTAATTGCGAACGGCTTCAGCGATTACCAGACGAAACCAGTATCCATGGAACAACTGGCACGGATTATTGAGCGCTGGACCGGTTTCAAAGCAGACAGCGAAGAGAGCCCGCCACTTCGACATGAAGCTCCGGCAGCAACCGGCATTTTTAATACAGAACTTGCCTTGCATCAGGCTAACGGAAACCCCGGATTAGCAACCGATATGTTCAGTATGCTGATCGACATGCTGCGTAAAGAAAAAGACGTAATTCTGGAGCTATGGGAAGAAGAAAAAATGCCCGAGCTTCTGGAGGCAACTCACAAGCTACACGGTGCAGCACGTTACTGTGGCGTCCCCGCATTGAGATCAGCACTGGAAGCATTTGAAACCTGTCTGAAAGAACAGAACTCTGAAGCGTATCCAGAACTTCTCAGGGAGCTGATGACCGAAACGGAACGCTTATTAAAATGGGCCGGAGACAATGACTGGCAAGCTCAGTTTGAAGATGCGTCTGGTACCAAAGCCAATACTGAAAATGCCTGAATCCAGCCATCGTCGTCACTCAGACTCAATAATAATTGGGCCCGTTCATCGACTGATCGCATAATTTCTTCAGCACGGCCGCTGACGTGTACCAGTGGTTTGCCAACGCGATCACGCTGAATAGAAAAATCCTGAAAACTGACACCAGACGCAATACCTGTTCCTAGTGCCTTGGCCAATGCTTCCTTTGCAGAAAACGCTTTAGCCAGATAATTGATGGGATCAGGATGTTGTGAAAATGCCTGCTGTTCGGCAGGTGTCAATAACCGTTTTACAAGCCGCTCAGAGTGTCGTTCATAGGCCTCTTTAATTCGGCCCACAGCGAGTAAATCAGTACCTACGCCAGCGGCTGTAAGCAGAGTTTCTCCCCCTGCTACAGAAAATCCGGGCGCAGTACAACCGGGTACAGGGCGATCAACCACTCAGGCACGCGCCTCAATGAGCAGTTGCTTCATGTCGCGCACCGCACCTTCCAGACCACTGAAAAGCGCCTGAGCGATGATCGCGTGGCCAATATTCAGCTCATTCATCTGCGGGATCTGCGCGATGGCTTCGACATTGTGATAATGCAATCCATGCCCGGCATTAACGATCAGCCCTTTACCTGCAGCGTACGCCGCTGCATCGCGGATACGTTCAAGCTCCCGGGCCTGCTCCGCAGGAGTCTCAGCATCAGCATAACCGCCGGTATGTAACTCGATCACCGGAGCACCGGTACGAACCGTCGCATCAATCTGTTCGTAATCAGCATCAATAAAGAGCGAAACTTCAGCACCCACCGCGGCGAGGCGCGCGACCGCATCCTTGATCGTGTCCTCCTGGGCAAGAACGTCCAGCCCACCCTCGGTGGTCAGTTCTTCCCGCTTCTCTGGCACCAGACAACAGGCTTCGGGCATTACTTCTTCTGCCAGCTGAATCATGGCTTCGGTAACCGCCATCTCAAGATTCATCCGGGTCTGAAGCGTGCCCGCGAGCATCCTGACATCACGAACCTGAATATGACGGGCATCTTCTCGAGGATGAATCGTAATACCATCCGCGCCCGCCTGCTCAGCTATAAAAGCGGCCTGAACCGGGTCTGGGTAGCGGGTTCCCCTAGCCTGTCTGAGTGTCGCAACGTGATCGATATTAACGCCAAGCAAAACGCGTGTATTGGTCATATTTCTATCCTGTTTCAGGAACGATGTATTAAAAGTTCACGGCTGATAAGCGGTCTGGAGACTGCGCAATCAATGGCAATACGCAATACCTGACGAGCGACGGCCAGAGCGCCCTGCTGACGGAACTCACCCTCAGCAATGGCAAGCAGGATTTCACCATTCCAACCATCGGGGTCTTCAATCAGCCCCTCTCCGGCACGGAAAAGATAACGAGTTCCGGCGATGACGGGGGCACCATGAGTCGTCTGCGTCCAGTGTATACCCTGTCCGCAATGACTGAGAAGACACTGTTCGAACATACGTAACCAGATGTCGATCCTCTCGTTGTTACTTAAATTCGAAAGTATGGTTGAGTATAAATCGAATAACTCATTGGAAGGGTCATTTAAAGGGAGAATGGTCGTCAGCAGCTCATCCATGTAGAGAGCACAGACAAGTGCCTCACCGGACAACTCAAGCGCAGGATCTGCTTCGCAGGTCTTCAGTTTAGGAAGATCACCACTGGCAGGCCACTCACCATGGCATGGCTGGTGTATTTCCGGTAACTGCGCATCACGGCAAACGACCTTGACCAGCCCACTATGTCTCGTGAATAAGGTACAAAGCCAGTCCGAGCCACCACCGAGCGGCTCGCGTCTCAGTAGCCACCAGTGCCTCATATTTCCCTGTCGTCGTACCCCAGACTTCGCAAGGCCCGCTCATCGTCAGACCAGTTTGATTTCACTTTTACCCAAAGATTCAGCATGACCTTACAGTCAAACAGTGATTCCATATCTTTACGTGCTTCGATGCCAATCTGTTTTATGCGGTAACCTGCATCACCAATCACGATGCGCTTCTGCGACTGACGCTCGACCATGATCAGTGCACTGATTTCGATCAGCGTTCCTGTGTGCGCAAATTCTTCAATCTCGACCGTCATTTCGTACGGTAACTCATCACCCAGTTGTCGCATGATTTTCTCGCGAACCAATTCGGCGGCAAGAAAACGTGAACTGCGGTCAGTAATCTGATCTTCAGGATAAAAATATGGATTTTCAGGCAGATAGCTGCGAATAAGGTGTTCAATACGTTCGACGTTATGGCCTGTCTTCGCGCTCAGAGGAATGATCTGATCAAACGGGTGCCTGCCAGCAAGCTCTTCGAGGTAAGGAAGCAGCTCGTCTTTATCTCGTACAAAGTCGATTTTATTCACGACCAGAATCACCGGCGCGCGCTGCTGCTTAATGGTCTGGAGCACCATTTCATCTTCATCCGTCCAGCGCATCCGGTCGACAACCATCACCACTAAATCAACGTCTTTTACCGCCGTTGTAGCCGCACGGTTCATGTAGCGGTTAATCGCTTTATCGTGCGCTTTATGAATCCCGGGAGTATCAACAAAAACGATCTGAGTATCTTCTTCTGTGAGAATACCCAGAATCTGGTGACGAGTCGTTTGCGGCTTACGGGATGTAATAGAGAGCTTCTGGCCAAGAATACGGTTCATCAGCGTTGATTTGCCAACATTCGGACGACCAACAATCGCCACAAAACCAGTGCGTGTACTCATGATGCAGACTCCTCAAGCCCAAGACGTTTCAGAAATACCTGAGCAGCAGCCTGCTCAGCAGCCCGGCGACTTGAGCCTTCTGCCGTGACAACATCTTCCTGCTGTGGAATGCGACAGCTGACCGTGAATACCTGTTCATTACCGGGCCCACCGACACTGACTACAGTGTACTTCGGCAAACTCAGACGGTTGGCCTGCTGATGCTCCTGAAGGCGAGTCTTAGGGTCTTTAATCGGGTCTTCGAGAGTCAGTGCATTCAGCCGCGACTCATACCACGCCAGAATACGTTCTGATGCAGACGTCTGCCCTGAGTCCAGATAAATAGCGCCAATAATTGCCTCCACTGCATCGGCCAGAATCGAATCACGGCGGTGACCACCACTTTTCATTTCGCCAGAACCCAGAAGTAAAAATTCACCAAGGTCGAATTCTTTCGCGATCTCCGCCAGCGTGTCACCTTTTACCAGTCTCGCGCGCAGGCGGCTCAACTTGCCCTCTTTCGCATGAGGAAATTTACGGAACAGTGCTTCGGCAATAACAAAATTCAGGATGGAATCACCGAGGAATTCCAGACGTTCGTTGTTGGTTCCCGACAGGCTTCTGTGGGTTAACGCTAAATTAATCAGCGCCTCGTCACTGAAGGTATAGCCGAGGCGCTGAGAGAGTTTTAACAGGGGATTATTCACTGGTGATAACTTTCTGGTGCTGGAAGGTCAGTACGAAATCGATATTCGCCAGGAAGTGGCCTCGGTTTTCGTAAGTCCAGTCGATGGTCAGAGTATTCCGGTCACGTTTAACGATCAGTTTGTCCGTCGTAACCTGAATATTATTATTACGGAGGCGTCGCTCAAGTTCATCTTTCACTGAGCGCTCAGAGCTGCGCGCGTTCACTTTGCCGCTCTCTTCCATATTGTCCAGAACGATACCGACTTCGGTATCATCAAAATAGATAGGAACGATGACCATCACGGCACGTAGCAATACGATGCCAATCAGAATTAATAACAGCGCAGTCGCTGTTGTCATACCGTGCTGGTTTCGTTTCATATTTAATCGTCCACTTTGAGGACAGCAAGAAACGCCGATTGCGGAATTTCCACACTGCCGATCTGTTTCATCCGTTTTTTACCTTCTTTCTGCTTCTGCAGCAGTTTCTTCTTACGACTGACGTCACCACCGTAACACTTGGCCGTCACGTTCTTTCGCAGTGCTTTTACAGTCGTACGTGCAACCACCTGGTTGCCTACAGCAGCCTGAATCGCTACGTCGAACATCTGACGAGGAATCAGTTCTTTCATTTTCTCAGTCAGGAGGTTACCACGGCGACGCACGCTTTCTTTGTGCATAATCACTGCCAGTGCATCCACACGATCACCGTTTACCAGAACGTCCAGACGAACCAGTGGTGCTTCCTGAAAACGCAGGAAACTGTAATCCAGAGAGGCGAAACCACGGCTCGCGGACTTCAGACGATCGAAGAAATCCATGACCACTTCAGCCATAGGAATTTCGTAACGTAATGACACCTGACTTCCGGTGTACTGCATATCGACCTGTACGCCGCGCTTGTCGACACACAGAGAAATAACATTACCCAGGTATTCCTGAGGCACAAGAATATTACACTCGGCGATCGGCTCACGCATTTCATCGATGGAGCCAATATCCGGCAATTTCGATGGGTTATCCACATTGACGACGTCGCCCTTACGGGTAACGACTTCGTAGATTACCGTCGGCGCAGTAGTGATCAGGTCAAGATCGTACTCACGTTCGAGGCGCTCCTGAATAATTTCCATGTGCAGCATACCCAGGAAGCCACAGCGGAAACCGAAGCCCAGCGCATCAGAATTTTCAGGCTCAAAGAACAGCGAAGCGTCATTCAGTGAGAGCTTATCAAGCGCAACACGGAAAGCTTCATAGTCGTCCGACGACACAGGGAATAGACCCGCATATACCTGCGGCTTAACCTTCTGGAAACCCGGAAGGGCATCAACGTCCGGATTTTTGGTAGACACAATCGTGTCACCGACGGGCGCCCCATGAATATCTTTAATGCTGGCGCAGAGATAACCCACCTCACCGGTATTCAGCTCGGGGCGCTTGGTCATCTTCGGCGTAAAGTAACCTACATCATCAACAATATGGTCTTTACCGGTCGACTTCAGGCGAATTTTGTCACCTTTCTTGATTGAGCCATTCTTGACACGGATAAGCGACACGACGCCCAGGTATGGGTCAAACCATGAGTCGATGATCAATGCCTGCAGCGGTGCATCCGGGTCCCCTTCGGGAGCAGGGATGTTGGCGACCAGGTCTTCGAGCACGTCTTCGACGTTAAGACCACTCTTAGCGGAACAACGCACTGCGTCGGTCGCATCAATACCGATAATGTCTTCGATTTCCTGAGCCACGGCATCCGGGTCGGCCTGCGGGAGATCCATCTTGTTCAGTACTGGACGAACTTCCAGCCCCTGCTCAATCGCGGTATAACAGTTGGCAACGGACTGAGCCTCAACACCCTGTGCTGCATCAACCACCAGAAGAGCACCTTCACAGGCAGACAGTGAGCGGCTCACTTCATAACTGAAGTCGACGTGTCCTGGGGTATCGATAAAGTTGAGCTGATACGTCTCACCGTTCCGTGCGGTGTAGTTCAGGGTGACGCTCTGTGCCTTAATAGTGATGCCACGTTCGCGCTCAATATCCATGGAGTCCAGAACCTGCTCCTGCATTTCGCGATCGGAGAGGCCGCCGCATACCTGAATAAAGCGGTCAGACAGAGTAGATTTGCCGTGGTCGATGTGGGCAATGATGGAGAAGTTGCGAATGTGGTCCAGCTGGCTCACAGAATAATCATCCGGTTGTGAATTCAATCGGATGATTTTACCTGAAGGACCGGGTTAAGGCTATGAATGACGGGGGCCTGTCAGCCCCTGCCCTGTCTATCATGCGCGGGTCAGTTCACCCGAAGCGGTATGAAGGAGGCCTGCCCCCGGCGAACAATACGCATCGGCACGCTGCGATTGCCTGGCAGGTCGTTAACGACACGCTCAAAATCCGCCACCGAACTGATGCGCTGGCCATTGATCATGGTAATAACATCACCGCGGACCACGCCCGACATGGACGCCGGACCACGATTCACATCAGTGACGACAACGCCCTGCTCGTTACTCTTACCGGCAGGAATGTCACTGACGACGAGCCCTAACCGGTTGCTCTTGCGCTCTGCAGGTGGGGTATTCGATGACAATTGAATATCATCAGACTCCGGTAGCGCACCAATTTCAACATCAATGGTCTTTCTCTTTCCTGCTCGAACCACCGAGAGTTTCGCAGTATCACCAGCCCGTAAACGACCAATAAGATGTGGCAGATCGGATGAAAGCTGAACGTCCTTACCGTTCACCTTCACGATAATATCGCCACTGACCAGGCCCGAACTCTCAGCCGGACTACCGTCTACTACCTGAACGACAAGTGCACCAGCGGCACGATCAAGCCCGAACGATTCCGCGAGATCCTTATTGACCTCCTGAATGACCACACCGAGCCAACCGCGACTGACCTTACCTTTGCTCTTGAGCTGCTCTGCGACATCCATTGCAACATTAATCGGGATCGCAAATGACACGCCCATAAAGCCGCCCGAGCGCGTGTATATCTGGGAGTTAATGCCTACGACCTGCCCCTCAAGATTAAAGAGAGGACCTCCAGAGTTGCCCGGATTAATGGCAACGTCAGTTTGAATAAAGGGCACGTAGTTTTCGTTCGGCAGGCTCCGCCCTTTGGCACTGACAATGCCGGCAGTCACAGAATAATCAAACCCAAAAGGTGAACCAATGGCGACAACCCACTCACCGACATCAAGCTTATCGGAATCACCAAGCTCTACCGTCGGCAGGTCATCGGCATCTACTTTCAGCACAGCGAGATCAGAGCTTGGGTCAGCACCAATTAGTACGGCCTCAAGTTCTCGACGGTCATTCAGGCGTACGATGATTTCATCGGCACCCTGGACAACATGGTTGTTCGTGAGGATATAACCGTCCTCAGAGACGATAAAGCCAGACCCCAGGGAGTTGCTGTCACGGCGCGGCACAGGCCCCTGAGGGAACTGACGTCCGAAAAAATGCCTGAATATTTCTGGCATATCGTCTGGCATACCATATTGCCCGGATAACGCACTTTTCTGTTGGGCATGTTGGACGGTACTGATGTTGACCACCGCGGGCGAGGTCTCTTTCACCAGATCACGGAAATCCGGAAGGTCTGCATGTGCCGAAGTCCACGACACCGCTAAAAAGAAAGTCAGAAGGCTCAGCGAATGTTTAATCGCCAATGTCATTTTCATCGAGGGCTATCTCCGCTATTCAGAAACTCCGTTTATATTTATTGCGGTAGAGTGTGTTTTTTTCAATACGGTTGGCTGCCACTCAGATTGCATTTTCCTGCCAAGCTGGCGTGCGGCGAGCAACCCAAGGATCAGTCCCAGCCCCCCGGCGAGAAGCGACTGCGGCTCAGAACCACCCTGAAATCCGATAACGGCCCCCAGAATAAGTCCCAATAGTGGTAATCCGTACATAGCCAGAGCGCTGATGGCGAGAGACCCGGAGGGAAGCTCAACCGTGACCTGATCTCCGACCTTGAAAGAGTCGTTCGTACGGACCCACAAGCGAACAGGCTTGCCCATTTTACTGAGCGTATGCTGTCCGCATCCAGCGCGCGCACTGCACGCACCACAGGCGCTCTGCTGAACACCTTCTACCCAGATACCATCGTCACCTGTTCCGACGACCTGAACAACTTCCTGACTCACATTTATGACCTTACTTTACAGCTTTCTACAATCGGGAGGACGCCGGACGAGACAGCGTTCGCGTATTCACTTCATACTGAGAGAATACGAAGGAATCGCAGAATCCAATACTTTGTCGAGCGTCACAGGAGGGAGCTCCCCAACGACGCTCAGACGAACGTGCTGACCATCCTGCGTAAGAATATCTTCTACGGTAGCGGAAACTGGCCCCCACTGTCGACTGACACGGGATGAGGACGACCTGCCTTGCCCGACACGATCAACGAACAGAGAGAATGAAGCCAGTCCATCAGAGAAGGTCATGCGAATATTATCATCAGACTTGATCGCCTGTTGAATGTGAAACCCCTGAGGCAACCAGGATGGGAACCAATCCGACTCCGGACTGACATCAACGCTATTTTTCTTACTGAATTGGAGGGTGTGCCCAACATCAGCAGCCCTCGACTCGTTGTCTGGCATGGTAAATTCGGTATCCAGACTCACAAACTGATAGCGTCGCAGCACTCTACCCTGTTCATTCGTCATTTCAGCTTTTAACGGCAGCTTAGAGGCCTTGTCCAACCAGATCTGGTGGGCATAACGGTCAGGATGCTCAGGGGTGATCCAGATAGAGATAGTCTGACGACCCGCGACACGCTCTGATTGAAGATCGGCAAGGGCAAAATCGTAGCTCTGATCGAGCGCTGAAAGAGATGAAGGGAAATTATGACCGAACGGCTTCATGACGTCGGGCGTCATGCCCGATTGATGCTGGCCCTCGTGAATACATACGATTTCATCGTGGGCACGAATCTGAGAACGCTCAAGGCCAGTCAGATAGTCTGTCCTTTGCACCAATCCCTGGTTCCGGTAGGTTTGCTGGATTCGGGCCGACTCCCAGCGAGCGGGAGACCCAAACATCACGGTGCCTGAATAACTCTTAGAGCGAACAGCTTCACTCATGTCTGACATTAAGCTTAACGCTTTCTGGTCGCCTGCGCTCGCAGACACCCCGAACGTCAGTCCCACCGCCAAAAGCGCGGTGAAACATCGGGTGCTTAACGATTCGAGCATAAATTACTCTGGCGCAGGCCCAGCGCTGACTTCAGCCCGGACGCGCTCGCGGATGCCGCTGTCCTGGCCAAAGTTTGCGACACGTGCATATGGCACAGCCTGATGCGTTTCCATACCAAAGGCCTGGTCTTCGTGCTCGAGCACATATTGCTTCAGGCGTTCCTGAGCTTCTGCCAGTTCTGCAGCAGACATCTGAGTGTCAGCAGCCACTGAAGCGACCGCAACAGAAGACTGAGGCATTACCGCAGGCGCTGACTGAACAGCTTCCGCCTTGGCAAGCGTCATATCAGCAGAACCAACCGTAACGTCAGGCACGGAAAGCACTCGCGCACCCAACAGAACCGCCATGGTCACCGAAGCAGCAACCGCACCTGATACCATCCAACCCGGCAAAACAGACGCTTTGGGCTGCGTGGCGTCATAGGTTTCAACGTCAGGCGCCGCTGCACTTATTGACGCACTCGCCTCATCAGCCCCCGGAACTTCGTCCATTGGCTCACCTTCTATGGCCTGCATAATCCCTTTTGAGAGATCAACGGTATCAACGGATTCCCCGCGCATAGCTGCCCCGATCAGGTGGAAGTTTGCCCACTGCTCTCGGAATTCAGCATCATTTTCGACGTGATTCAATACACGTCTCAGTTCAAGCTCGTCACACTCGCCATCACAGAGAGCTGACAGAGACTCCCTTATCCGGTTCTTCATAAACTACACCCATCCAGCATTTATGCAGTCGCGCTGAGCAACGGCCGCATTTTCTTTTCAATTGCTTCCCGCGCTCGGAAAATTCGGGATCTTACTGTCCCTATCGGGCAATTCATTGCCTCTGCAATCTCTTCGTAACTGAGCCCTTCGAGCTCACGTAGGGTCACTGCACGACGTAATTCGTCTGGCAGATCTTCGATCGCATCAAATACGACCTTGCGCAGCTGGTCTCTCTGAAGGAGACCATCCGGCGTCTCTACGTCTTTCATATTGGCCTCGTCTGCGAAATAAGCAGCGTCGTCGAGGTCAATGTCCTGAGTCGGCGTCTTACGACCACGACTGATCAGGTGATTCTTAGCGGTATTCACCGCAATCCGGTACATCCAGGTATAGAACTGGCTATCTCCGCGGAAAGAGGGTAGCGCACGATACGCTTTGATAAATGCTTCCTGCGTCACATCCTGAGCTTCAGCATGATCGGAAACAAACCGACCTACCAAAGAAAGGATACGATGCTGGTACTTCACCACCAGCAGGTCGAATGCCCGCCGGTCACCCTTCTGAACCCGCGCGACCAATTGTTGGTCTGAAGCTGGTTGGTCGGTCATCTGGTTACCTGCATCTGTAGGTTGCTTCTCTGCAACATTAGTTGAACGAGTCACACCTTGCCCTCCGTTAGTGGCTGTATAAGTTCGGTGTGTCTCAGAGCAGATAGTTCATTATCTTGACACTTCGTGACATACACACCGATAGACCACCCAGAATTCGACGAGTTCCGTGACGAGCGAGTTTCTTTGTCAACGGGCCTCCGGCGATTTATAGTGCGGCCTGTTTGCCAGCGCCTGAGAGAAGGCTTAGCTGAGATTACCACCACTGGAGCCTGTGTGCATGAGCCAGACACTGACTTTTGATGTTTTGATTATAGGTAGCGGCGCCGCGGGCCTGACACTGGGCTTGTCGCTGCCCGAGCACCTGAAAGTCGCGATCATCAGTAAAGACTCCATGGATGCCGGTTCAACACGTTGGGCGCAGGGCGGCGTCGCTGCCGTACTCGACGAAGAGGACAGTGTCGACGCGCACGTTGCTGACACGCTCACAGCTGGTGCAGGATTGTGTAACGAAGCCGCCGTGCGCTTCACCGTCGGTAATTCTACAGAAGCTATACAATGGTTAATCGACCTCGGGGTTCCGTTTACCAAGGATGGCGAGGATCAGTTTCATCTGACCCGGGAAGGTGGGCACAGTGCGCGCCGGATTATCCACGCTGCCGATGCTACCGGCCATGCAATCTCTGATACGCTTCTGCAGAAGGCAGAAGAGAGAAAGAACCTTACTCTGTTGCATGATTACATCGCGGTTGATCTGATAACCGGGGACAAACTAGGGCTTGAACATCACGCCTGTATCGGCGGCTACTTTCTGAATAAGAAAACCGGCGAAGTCGATGCAGTCACCGCCAAAGCAACCGCGCTGGCTACGGGCGGTGCCAGCAAAGTCTATCTCTACACCAGCAACCCCGACGGTGCCTCAGGCGACGGCATTGCCATGGCATGGCGAGCGGGCTGCCGTGTTGCCAATATGGAGTTCAATCAGTTCCATCCCACCTGCCTCTATCACCCCCAGGCAGGTTCATTCCTGATCACCGAAGCCGTGCGCGGCGAAGGCGGCAAACTACTGCTGCCAAACGGTAAGCGTTTTATGGATAAATTCGATGAACGGGCCGAGCTGGCTCCCCGGGATATCGTCGCACGCGCTATCGACCATGAAATGAAACGCCTGGGCGCCGATTGCCTGTTTCTGGATATCTCGCATAAGCCCGCTGAGTTTATCCGCGAGCACTTCCCGACTATCTATGATCGCTGCCTGCAACTGGGTATTGATATCACGAAAGACCCTATTCCGGTTGTTCCCGCAGCTCACTATACCTGTGGCGGCGTAGTTTCTGACAATGCTGGGCGGACTGACATTGATCGCCTTTACGCCATCGGTGAAACCGCTTGTACCGGTCTGCATGGTGCAAACCGTCTGGCCAGCAACTCTTTGCTGGAATGTCTCGTGTACGCCCGGGCTGCTGCGGCAGATATTGAAGCTCAGATTGCTCAGATCCCTGCCCCCGACCCTGTTCCTCACTGGGATTCAAGCCAGGTCACAGATTCTGACGAAGACGTTGTGATCTCGCACAACTGGGATGAGCTGCGCCGCTTTATGTGGGACTACGTAGGCATTGTCCGTACGACCAAACGGCTGGTCAGAGCCAAGCACCGCGTAAAACTTCTGCGTCAGGAAATTCAGGAGTTTTACTCCAACCACAAAGTGACCAACGATCTGTTGGAGCTGCGTAACCTGGTTGACGTGGCCGACGTAATTATCCGCTCAGCACTGATGCGTAAAGAAAGCCGTGGACTGCATTACAGCCGGGACTACCCTGAGGCACTGCCGAGAGCATTTGATACCGTACTGATGTCCAAATACATCAGCGAACTGGGTAGCCTGTAATCTGAACCCTGGGCGTTCAGATACTGCCATACAACTCGTATTTAAGGTGGTTGAATGGCTCGCGACTCAGAAAACAGTCCGGCCTTATGATAAGCACCTGCCAGGGCCAGAACCCCCAAACCAGTACAATCAATTTTCGTCGACGAATACTGCCTGAATGAAAACTGACAGGGACTTTCGTATTGTCCCGTAACAGCCACCAGCCGTCGGTGTTTTTACCAATCAGGACAGGCTCACGCTTCGCCAGCAACGCCCGGACCGCGAGCGCCAGGGGAACAACGGCCAGCAACCCCAAGGTATAGATTGTCGAGCCCCAGAAAGCCGTTCCCAAAAGAGCAAAGACCAGCAATAACGTTGCTGACAGCCAGGTCAGGACTTCAACACGCTGCTGAAGCCCGGACGGCCGTATGATCCACTCAGCGCGGTTGGCGTGCAAACGCCAGCACCAGATCAACGATACGTTTCATGTCGGGATCTTCAGGTTCGGCATGTTCCATAAACCAGGTGAAGAGATCCGGATCTTCCTTGTCGAGAAGGTTGCGGTATCGTAACTGATCATCATCACTCAGCTGCGCATATTGTTGCTGAGCAAAAGGTAAGAGCAATACATCAAGCTCCAGCATGCCACGGCGACTATGCCAGATAGCCCGCTTTGCCTGAATTTCTTTTTCTTCAGTCATCTTCTGATTCACCTCTGTCAGGGGGACGCATTATAACAAAGGTCAGTACGAAGTCTCACACCAGCCCTTGAAATCACATACACTCTGCCTCCATATGCAGTAGTCCCTACCCCACCCGCAAGGAGTCATCATGTCTCAGACCATCGCCACATTCGGCCAGATCACCGATCAGGGATTTATTCCTGCTAATGGAAGCCCATCCCCAAGTGATCAGGGCGAGGCGAGAACCGTGCTCAGCCAGTTTACGCTGCTACAGATAGACGGGCCAGACAGTGAAAAATTCCTACAGGGGCAACTCACCTGCGACATGCAAAGTGTCACCAGCGAGCAGTGGCAGGCGGGCGCCTGTTGCGACGCAAAAGGGCGCATGATCGCTAACTTCATCGCTGCGCGATCCGACACCGGATTTATTTTACGGCTTCCTTCGTTTCAGGCAGAGGTTCTGGTGAATCACCTGAAAAAGTACGCCGTCTTTTTCAAAGCAACTATGAGTGTCACAGAGAATCTCAGAATCATTGGCGAATTGAACACTGCTTCAGGCGACAAATCGGTGCGTCAGGGGGATGTACGCCAACTGAACTGGCCAGACGGTCGTTGCGAATATTGGCTGCCCGATGCACTGACCGACGATTACCTCAGCAATTATCCGCTTGTCTCTGAATCGGCCTGGCACGCGGCAGACGTAAGCTCAGGCTGGCTCTGGGTACAACCTTTATCATCCGCAGCCTGGATACCACAGTATTGCGACTGGCAGGCCCATGACGGCATCAGCTTCAGTAAGGGGTGCTATACCGGGCAGGAAGTGGTCGCTCGCCTGCAATACTTAGGGAAGAGTAAGCGTCACCTGTATCGGGTGGAACCAGCCACTGATCTTCCTGACATCATGGCGGATGTTCTCATCAATGGTAAAGCCAAAGGTGAGCTGGCCACCCGCGTATGCCGTGATGGCAAATTCATCGGTTTGGCCGTGGTAAGCAGTGACGAGGAAACACTCGAGGGCGAATGTGGGGACCGGAAAATCACTCTGCGCAGAGTCTTCTATACTGAAGACGAACGCGGATAAGCGAGCCCCAGACAAACAGGTGCACCGGCGTCCTCTGCGTTTCACCATTTAACATACGCAGAGGTACCCGCATGACTGGCCAACTGATCCAGCAGACCCGAGAAGATATCGAGGGAATGATTGCCAGAGACGAGCTGATTCTCCCAACACTGCCAGAAATTGCTCTGAAGGTGCGGGACATCGCTGAAGATGAAAATGCCAGCATTCAGGACATGGCCCGAGCCCTGACAAAAGACCCTGCATTAAGTGCAAGACTGCTGCGGGTTACCAACAGCCCCATGGTGAGAACTATGGTGCCCATCACGGATGTTACAACGGCGATCTCACGCCTGGGGATCGACTTTACCAGCAACCTGGTCGTCGGTATCGCCATGGAGCAGATGTTCCAGGCAACCAATGATGCCATCGACCGCCGCATGCGCGCATGCTGGTCACACGCAACAGAAATTGCTGCTTCGGCTCAGGTATTGGCGCGCCACTTCACTAAATTGCCTCCCGATCAGGCGCTCCTCGCAGGACTGGTTCATCAGATTGGTACACTGCCTTTACTATCCTACGCAGAACAATCTGGCTCCCTGATTCATGGTGGTCCTTCACTGGATCATGCCATTGCCGAGCTGCATCAGGAGCTGGGTCAGAAAGTACTTCAATCCTGGGACTTTCCACCCGAACTGATCGCAGTGACTACCGACTACCTCAACTTCGAACGCGAACGTGACGAGCCTGACCTGATTGACCTGATTCAGGTCGCTACCCTGCAAAGCTACGCGGGCACCAATCACCCTCTGGCCAATACAGATACCAGCCAGGTGGGCGCTTTTGTGCGACTTGGTCTTGCAGCAGACACTGAAACTCTCGAGCTGGACGACATCGCGACTGAACAGTCAGAGACGCAGGCAGCCCTATCCTCCGGTTTTTGATCACGAACTCAGGCTGACATTGGGGTACACTGCCCCCATGACTACGATATTTGCTGCGCTCGTTCTTCTGCTTTCATTTGCCGGCATTCTGATCTGGCTGTTCAGTCTCGCCAAGCCCGGTCGACGGGCCGAACTCGCAGGAGCCGCAGACCGACTGAATATGAGCTTCGAGCCCTGGCGCATGCTGAGCACAGGCATTCGGCAAGCCGGATTTCAGATTCTGTCTACCGGAGACCCCCGCTACGTCCCCAACTATATCGAAGACGAAACTGTCCTACTGTTTGATTTCACTCGTCTGACCGGACGAGCACCCACCGTCCAAACACTGATCATTATGCCCTGCCCTATCAGTACAGACGCCCGACTCATGGTCAGCCCCTTGGCCCGGGAAAGCACCCACTGCTTTGACAAGGGTAAGCCCATTAGCCGGCTTGAGCATGAGGACCTACCCAACACTCTTGCCGAGCAGCCAATCTACGGACTTCCTGTTCACAAAATACGGCCGCTTCTGACCGAAAATGTCCAAAACTGGCTTTTGGCCCATCCGCACCTTCACATCGAATGGGCAGCTGGCATGCTCCTTGTCTGCCAGCCTGGCTATCAGATCGCTGGCGACGAACTGGAGGACGTCATCGACGACGTTCGTTCACTGGCAAACGCTTTAGCATCACACTGACCGGAGTACTCCTTTGTTCAATATTCTTCGAGCAGCAACGCTTGTTGCTGCCGCTTACGTATTAATCGCGTGTACCGCAACACAGCAGGACTCGCTCTATCAGAAAGCTATGGACCTGGGCGAATGGAAAGCCGGGCTGGATGAGCAAAAGTCTGACATTGCAGACATCGAGATGAATTATCTGATCCGCAAGGGCGATGGCCCTATCCTGATGCTGGTGCATGGCTTTTCTGCCAACAACAGTACCTGGTTACAATTTGCGGATAAGTTACCGGATAACTATTACCTGATCGCACCAGACCTCGCAGGTCATGGCAAATCGAGCGAGGCAGACAGCTATGACCTGGAACGTCAGGCCGAGCGCCTGAAGGCACTGGCCGAACACCTCAACCTCGGGCCATTCCATATCATCGGCAACTCCATGGGTGGTGCTATCAGTGCTATTTACTCAGCACGTTTTCCAGAAGATATTGCCAGTCTCATCCTGATAGATTCTGCTGGTCTGGACGGTGAAAACCAGAGCCAGTTTTTTGCTGAACTCGAAGCTGGTGATAATCCGCTAATTGCTACCGATGAAGCATCGTTCGAGTACCGTATGGACCTTATTCTGGAAAAGCAGCCGCCCCTGCCCTGGCCTATCCGCCCGGCACTTATACGTGAAACCGTAGAGCGAGCGCCTCTGAACAGAGAAATCTTCGACGATATGCTGGCAACCCGTGAGCGCATGGACCAGAACGAAATGAAGCGAATGATCTCATCCAACGTAAATATGCCAGCATTAATTATGTGGGGAGAGAAAGACCGCGTTCTGGATGTATCAGCAGTGGCGGAATTCAAAAAGGTAATTCCACAGGCAGAAGTGAAAATCTATCCGGACCTAGGCCATGTGCCTATGCTTGAAGATCCATCTGCCAGTGCAGAGACCATCAGTTCATTTATCAGCAAGCTTGACTGACTTCAGACAGGCCACTGTCGCGGAAGCCAATGCTTTGTACAAGGCGGCGCAATACAGTGGCCGGGCAAGCCCAGATGACACTTTGTATGCCAGCTTCAGAGCCGGTCGATGCTACTGTGTGACCCGGCTTCAGGACCATTCAGAGGTCTGGCTTCTCCGCAATCTGTGCACGCTGCCTGCTTATCGCCATCAAGGAATGGCGTCAGAGCTCTGCTGCTACATACTGCGTACCACAGAGAAGCCGGTCTGGTTGTTCCCTTTACCCGAATTAATTCCGTTTTATGAAAACGCTGGCTTTAATAGAGTGAGCGAAGATGAACTGCCCGATTGCCTGGATCAGATATGGCGATCGAGTAAAAAAAAGCATCCGCAGTCATACCCAATGATGGCTGTGCCCGACAGGAGATAACTATGAACCGTCTGAACCGAGTGATGAATAAACTTGATAGCCTGCCCGCTGGCTGGAGAACCGGCGCACGCTCTTTTATCATCGGAAAAATCATTCCGTTCGCAGGAACAGCATCGTGTCGCGTAGAAAAACTGACTAATAATGAATGTGTCGTTAAGATCAAAAAGCGTCGTAAGGTAGGCAACCACATCGGCACTCTGCATGCCGCTGCGATGGCGCTTGCTGCCGAATCAGCGACAGGTTTTGTAACAGCCATGAACGTGCCAGACAGCCGCGTACTGGTGATTCGCAATATGAATCTCACCTACCTTAAGCGCACTAAGGGTGATCTTACAGCCACTGCCACGCTCAGTGATGCAGACCTGGAACGTTTAAAAACGGAAGAGAAAGGAGATATCAGCGTTCCGGTTGTGATCAAAGACAGCGAGGGCACTGAAAGCGTTACAGCAGAAATGATCTGGGCGTGGACACCCAAGCGTTAAAAGCAATTGACGCTTATCGCGCATTAAAAAGGGGAGCCAAGCGGCTCCCCTTTTTTAAGCTCGTTATTCAGTATTAACCAGCGTTGGCAATGTACTCCCGACGCTGCTGCTCGCTCTCAATATATTCCTGCCACTGATGAGCGACTTTCTCTGCCGCTGGATATGATGCAGCTTTAAAGAAAGTAATAGATGCAGACTCCAGTTCATCCAGATTGTACTGAGCAAGCCCTTTGATAATTAATGCCTGATAAGGTGCCTTCAGATCACCCGCGTTCAGCGCTTTATTACTGAATTCAAGTGACTTACTCCATTCCTGACGCTCAGTATAGATCTGCGCGAGCTTGAAATAATCGCGTCCTTCACCAGATTCATCCGCTGCCTGTGTCATCACGACAATCGCATTGTCGTATTCTTTGGCCAACATCCAGGCATCCCCCAACAATGACAGATTGCGAGCGCTTTTCTCGACAACGTCAGCTTCCATTCCGTCTTCTAATACATGCGCAGCTTTATAAGGAATTTCTCTGCTCAGCAGCGCCTGAGCGAAATTGAGATATTCAGACTCTTTAGTAAAAAGCTTCTGATCGTAAGCCGTTTCCAACGTCGCCAGCTCCTGATCTTCACGACCCAGTTCATTATAAACTGCGGCCAGCTGCATCCAGTATTCAGACTTTGAGTACGTCGCTACAAGCTTCTCAAGAGTGACAGCCAGACCTTCATAGTCTTTCAGCTGAAACATCACGGCACGTTGCAGTAGCAACCAGCTTTCGGTAACGCGAGAACCTGCTTCTTCACGCATTGAAATTGCGGTAGCAATATCCTCACCGGCAAGTTCATACTTTTCCTGCTGGTACTGAACCTGTGCCCGGAACATGTAAGCGTCTGCATTCACTTTGTCTGAATGTGACATCCACTCATCAATGGTAGCCAGAGATTCTGCATAGCGCTCCTGCAACATATACAGTTTTGCCAGCGTGTAACGGGTCGTCTGCTTCAGGCTGTCTGGTGCGTTGTCAATCTCAATCACTTTTGCGTACTCAGGGATGGCCGCGGCGTAATTTTCCTGAGTCGAGTAAACGTAGGCATACATATTGTGCGTCATCGCACGCTCGTATGAATTACGCTTCCGCTTTTCTAATCGTTCGAGTGTCTGCAGGGCTTCGTCAAAGTTACCGGCATCAGCAGCCTGCTGTGCTTCTTCGAGCTTCTCAAATACGATCTCACGCAGCGTCATAGTTCTGCGCACGCGAGGGCCTGCTGAGGCTTCTTCTTGCGAATTCTCAGCCGTTTCCTCAGCAGCAGAGACAGACTGTACAGCCACAAAAGGCAGGCTGCCCAACAATGCACTCATTACTAATGCTAATGGTAACTTTTTCATAAAACACTCACTCCAGTTTTATACGTTACTTATCCAGCTCGAAGCGGATAATGTTACGAACCCCGGGTACATCTACTGCACTTCCCTCAACTACCTGGGGTTTATATTTAAATTTCTTAACTGCATCCAAAGCAGCCTTGTCGAATACGCCCGGAGGTTCTGCTTCCAGTACTACAGGTTCTGTCACAGTGCCCAATGAGGTTACGGTGAACTCGACAACGACATAGCCCTCTATACCGCGCTGTGCTGCACGGCGTGGGTAGGTCGGCGCAACTTTAACGATCGGCATGAACTCACCGTCACTGCCTGCGCCACTCAAGCCTGCATCCAGAGCAAGGTCTGCAGAGATATCCAGTGCACCGAGTGCTAAATCAGCCGCATTCTGAGAGTTAAACTCAGGCTTCACCATGTCTGGCTGTGGCGGCTCCTGCGGCGGTGCAGGTGGCTTTTCAGGCTGACGATCTTTCGTCTGTACTTCATCGTCTGGCTCATTCATCACAAAGCTCTGAATACGGCCATAATCAGTCGGCATGGTGACTGAGCCACCAGTACTGATGAGGCTCTGCATCATCCAGAAGACAGCGATGGTAGCGACGAATGCGACAGCAAGGGCGCCACCAAAACGGACAACAACCGGCATCTTACATCGCCTCTGTAGCCAGTGAGACGTCGTAGACTCCGGCCTGACGTGCAGCATCCATCACTGCCACCAGCTTACGGGTCTTCGCTTCTTCATCCGCCTGGATCACAACGGTTCCCTGCGGATTTTCAGCATGCAGACGCTCGATATTTGCGCGAACCTGACTCTCATCAACGCGGCGTTTATTAATCCAGATCTCGTCATTTTCATTAATGGCGATCAGAATGTTTGCGCGTGGCTTCGCCTGCGCGGTGCTCGCATCAGGACGATTAACTTCAATACCTGATTCTTTAACGAACGACGCGGTCACGATAAAGAAGATCAGCATAATAAATACAACGTCCAGCATCGGGGTGATATCAATCTCGCCCTCGGCTTCTACTTGCTGACTGGCAGAAAAACTGCGTCTCATAATCTTTTTCCCGAATTAATGATCGAAGGTCAGACGATCTTCGATACGGATTTTTTCTCGTTTGATGTATCGCTCAAGCATCGACTGAGCGAACACTCCCGTCAGGGCACCTACCATTCCAGCCATGGTTGGAATCGTGGCTTTGGAAATACCGGAAGCCATTGCTTTGGGGCTGCCGTTGCCAAAAAATGCCATAACGTCAAATACTTCAATCATGCCGGTTACCGTACCGAGCAGACCAAACAGAGGCGCCATGCCGATCAGCATTTTGATCGTGGTCATGTTGGCTTCCAGGTCTGAGCGTAGGGAGGCAATCAGGTCTTCACGAATCTGATGTGCTGCCCAGGATTTACGCTCGGTACGAGCTTCCCATTCATTCACCGCACGCTGCATAGCGTTGCGGTGAGAAAATGCGAAGTACCCGGCACGCTCCAGTACAAACAACCAGAGCAGCAGAATCAGTCCGAAGATGGCGTAGAGGACATCGCCTCCACGCTCCATGAACAGATATACCGGTTCGTATACTTCACCAAACATCATGATCAGGCTGCTTTCGCTTGTTGCTGTTCAGACTGGCGAGCCAGAATACCGGTGGCGCGCTCTTCCAGAATCATGATCAGTGCACGGCTACGGTTGTTGGTCAGGGTGTGCAGGAAGACACATGGAATTGCTGCAACGAGACCCAGTACAGTAGTCACCAGCGCCTGAGAAATACCACCGGCCATCAGTTTCGGGTCACCCGTACCGAACAGCGACATGGTTTCGAACACATCGATCATGCCGGTCACCGTACCCAGAAGACCGAGCAGCGGAGCAACCACTGAGATGATTTTGATCCAGCCGATACCGCGTGTCAGACGTGGAATTTCTGCGGCAATGGCTTCACCCAGGTGCAACTCGAGGGTTTCGGTGTCGCTTTTCTTATTCGCATTAAATACAGCCATCACACGACCAAGCGCATTCTTTTCATCAACCGTCTCGGTCTTCATCTGTTTGCTGATACGACCTGCTTCGATGTTCAGAACAATCATGCGCCAGATAGCCAGCAGAATACCTACGGCACCCAGTGCGAGAATGATGTAACCAACAACACCACCCTGGTCTACGCGATCACCCAGTTCTGGCGACTGGCCCATAATTTTCAGTAACTGGCCACGAGAAGGATCAATCCAGAAACCGGTCAATTCACTTCCGCTCGCAGATTCGAGAGCTGTAATTCCATCGGTGTAACGTGCACCCGGCTGCTTATCCATCTCGATCAGTCGCGCTGATTCAATGTCCCAGTTCAGGTACTTACCGTCAGAAACCGCGTTGAACCCACCAATACGAACAACCTGCTGCTGAGTGGTTTCACCACTAGGAGTAACGACGTCCGCTCTGTAGCTTGCAATGCGGCCGCTGTAAGTTGCTTCACGCTGCATCTCAAACCAGAGACGCTCAAGCTGCTCAATGGATGGCAGTTCAGAGGTGGCGCCTGCAACACGGATAAGGTCAGTCAGGAATGCTTCACGACCTGGCAGTTCCGAGCTGATAACAGAGCCTTCAAAAACACTCTTGGTATCGCCAGCAACCTGCTGCAGCACACCGAAGAGTTCTTTCAGGCTACCTAAACGATCATTTAACTGCGCTTGTTTTTCAGCAACGATCAGTTCGTTATCACGGAACTGCGCTTCTTTATCAGCACTCAATGCTTCAAGACGATCGCGCTCAGCCGTCGCTTCACGCACCAACTGTTCCTGCTTCGCTTTTGAGCCCTGGAATTCAGCAATGCGCTGTTCGAAAGCTGCGTTGTCGCGCGCCTGACCTTCTTTCACCAGGTTCAGAAGCTGATCAAGGTTTGCTGTCTCAGCAACAGATACCATCGGCATCGCCAGTGCAAACACACCGCTTAAAAATACATTACGGAGTTTCATCAGTTCGCCTCCTGTTGAGCCATCATAGGAGCAGCAACCGGAACTTTAATCAGATCTGGCGCAGCCTGTTCACGAGCAATACGGATGCCCGCCATCACTTTGCTCTTATACTCTGGCGCCAGAGGCTGCCAGCTGTTGGAATTCGTATTCCAGATACCCAGCTCCTGTCCGTCCAGAGACTGGTACACCAGAGCGATACGGCCAATACGCAGGAAGTCGACTTCACGCGGCGTTTCGCCTTCCAGCTCACCACGATATGACTCGATGGTACGGCCGTATTCGATCTCTGCCTGATAGGCCTCCATCACCTTGCGATACTTCTCAGCCGCGGTAACGTCAGAACGCCCCATCAGGTCATTCAGTTTGGAAACACGCGCCATACGCTCTTCTTTCAGGAAAGGTACATCTGCTGCTACAAACTGATTAACAGCATCAATCATACGCAGCATCAGAGGAGTGATCTGGCGTTCAACCAGCGCTGCCTGACTCATGCTTTTATCGATGCTCGCCAGGTCTTTTGCCTGAGCGTCGAGCTGACGATCCAGCTGCGAGATATAGACATTCAGGCCTTCGATTTCTTTCATCAGTGCACGGTAATCACGCTCGGTAGCACGAATGTCTTTGTCGATAGAATCGATGGTCTGCTGAGAAGCCTGTGCCTTCTCTACACGCTCGACACCCTGCTCAACTGCATCATCCAGCGTTGCAGCAGAGGCGACGCCTGTAAAACTCATACCAGCAATAGCGATAGCGCTCAGAAGGCGCGACGTCTGGCGTTTGGTTGTTGCCATGTTAAATACCCAATTAAAAAGAATGGCCGGAAACCGGCGTTTCTGAATTCGCGAGAAGAATACGAAGAAAAGATGACAATTCTGTGACATTGCAGAATTACTACGAACAAATGACATACAAATGTCGCAAAACGAAAAACGGCACCCGAAGGTGCCGTTTGTCTCGCAAGAATAAGTGACTTATTCTTCAGTTTCGAAGGCTGCTGGGATTACGTCAGCTGCCCATGCCCACCAAGCGCTTTCTGCAGCAGTAACAGTCGGGTCAACCGCACCGATGTAGTCAGTTTCTTCAAAGAAGCCTGTAGAAGCATTTGCGCTAGTCGCTGTGCTTGCAGTTACTGAACCATTGCCACCGGTTACTTCAAAAGCATTACCCAGAGCAACGTTGTCGGAAGTTGAGCTTGCTCCCCAACCAGTGATCTGACCTTCTGTAGCGCTATTTTCCAGACGCAGAGTATCTTCTGCATCCATACCTGTATATTCAACCAGAGAGTCGGTCAATACAACAGTTGTCTCTGTATCAGCGATACGGAATGCTTTGGCATAGTTATCTGCAGCAATCTTAGTCAGAGTGCCGTAGGTACCTACCTTCGCACGCATCAGGTATGCAGAACCTTCAGAAGCAGTCTGGAAAGTGATGTTTGAAAGAGTAGGATTAGAAACTGGCTCAGCTGTGTTGCTCAGGCCAGCGTTATCCGCTTCGATACCATTGTCACCCGCATTGGTTACGCCCTGTCGAACAAGAGAGAACTGAATGTTACCGCGATAGCCGTCATCCCAGTCGATTGACTCATCACCATTGTCGACCAGAATCAGGTGTTTAACATTTACTGAACCACCGAAGAACTCGATGCCATCATCGTAATTGTTATAAACCATAACGTTTTCTACAGTTGTGCCGTAGCCCACTGAGTGCATAGTGATACCGTTAATTTCACTATCAGCAACAACTTCGTAACCGCCTTCAGCAACGATCAGGTAAGAAATAGAACCGCTGTTGTCAGCATCGTCGTTACCGCCATGGAAACCGGTATCAGCTTCGTCAGCTGTGTTACAGATTTCTTCTGGAGTCGCTGCATATTCATTCGCACACTGGTTATTCTTAGCGAAACCCTGAACTACCAGACCGCCCCACTCTTTATTGCCTTCGTAGTTGTCATCAATAGAAGACATAACGATTGGCGCCTCTGCAGTACCGTTGGCATTGATCTTAGAGCCACGAGAGATGATCAGAGTACCCTTAGAGGTCGAGCGGAAAGCAACACCTGGGTCAATAGTCAGAGTTACTTCACTTGGAGCATCGTAGGAAGTCAGTTCGCCTGCACCATCACCAACAGTAACGTAGTCAGTCATGCTGTACACATAGTCGGTAGTCAGTGTTGCGTCAGTCAGAATGCTGCCACTGAGCAGACATACTGGCATATCCACACCATCAACGGAGTAAGTAGTATCCAGTTCTTTACCAACACCAACGCTACAAGTGTTATCAGTAACAGTAGGCGTAGTTGGTGTAGTTGTATTATTTGATGAAGAGCTGTCGCCGCCACACGCTGTCAGCATAGCTGCAGAAACAGCAGTCATAGCAACAAGAAGTTTTTTAAGTTCCATGGTAATTCCTTGGTTAGTTAATCTGGTTAAGAACTTGACGAGACACATGCTATGGCCACTGTGTGACACTTTTATGAAAGATAAAAAAAATCCCGCCGAATGCGGGATTTTTTATAAAACGCTTTATCAGAAAACCAACGAAATACCGGCAGAGACCTCACGCCCTTTACGATAGGAGCGATAGTTTTCACCTTTTTGTGTGAGACTGACGGGCTCATCTGTAATGTTCTTCAAAGCCACTTTAAACGTAAGATCCGGTACAATTTCTGTTGAATAGTTCGCACTTAACTCGCCTCTCGGATCTTCCATAATATCCGGTGAATTACTATTGGCCTGAGTTGCTGAGTACAGTAGCTCACCATGATAGTTATACACCAGTGTGAATTTCTGTTGACTGTCGTAATCATCAAGCCCTATCTGAACATTCGCCAGACTATCGGGCTGCCCTTGCATAGCTCGTGAGCGAAATGCAATATCTACTTCAGAATCAATTAAAGATAGATTTCCCGAAACAAACATTAAGTAACTGCTGAGATCAAATTCCGACCTGAAGTCGATTTCGACACCATTGATGGTACCAGTATCCCCATTACGGTATGAGAATACCGATCCACCGGTCAGTAATGTCTTTTCGATTGGCTTGTCAAAGTTCTTGGTAAAATAAGCGAGGCTAATGCTTTCATTTTCACTCATGTACCATTCAGCACGAACATCGATATTGGTAATCTCCGCACTTTCAAGCAGAGGGTAGCCTCGTATATTGTCGCCAGTATCGGGGTCGACGTACTGCGCATTAGCGAGTTCACGAAAATCTGGACGGTTAATAGTCTGATACCAGGCACCTCTAAGCTGAACACTCTCGCCAAGAAAAACTGTTAAACCAGCTGATGGATACACATTAGAGTCAGAGATTTCTGCATAAATGGGGTTACTTTGATCCTGAGCACTAGACTCGTACGTTTGTACTGAAATATCAGAGGACTCGCTACGAAGTCCCGCATTGACCCGGAAGACTTCAAGGCGTTCATACTCGATACCACCAAACAGAGCCGTCATATCCCATGAGGCATTATAGTCTGCCGAACCTGCGGTCTGATTGAGAAGGCTAAGCTCATCGGCGGCGATGGTTTCGGTTACGATCTGATCGATATCGAAATTGTTAATATAGTCACCCGCCAGACCACTGTTTGCATCGTAGCCAAGCGTCGTGCCATCAGCTTCACGCTCACGGGTAAAAGCTGAGAAGCCATAGTCTGCTGTCAGGTAATTTGTGGACGACTCGAAAAGAGAAGAGTCGAAACTGACACTATAATCTGTGATCGAATCAGAAAGCGTATTGTACTCTCGCTTTACCTCACTCCAATAAAGGTAATAGTCATCCAGCCCCTCATCAAAAGCAGGAATTTCATAGGTATACCGACGCCGATCCGGGTTATCCAATTCAGCCTCAGAAAAACTTATCTGCCATTGCGCTGTCGTTTTTAGGAAACGATCAAAATAGTGTTCGCCTGTGAACTGCTGCATGAATAGCTGGCGCTCCAACCAGTCCATATTGTATAGAATTCCCTCACGATCCTGGTCTCCACCTGTACCACGTTTAACACTGGTTTCCGAGTGGGTCTGACGAAGCAATAAGGTATTACTGGTGACTTCATGTATGCCCGAGAGCATTCCTAAACTCAGTCCAAACCCAAGATTCACGTCGTTAGTTGTCCGTGTTTCATCGTATGAGTCATCAACGTTGAGCTCGCCATCCTCTCCAAGCAGGTTGGTATCGGACTCTCTTTCCTGAACTTGCCATTCGTTAGAGAATTTGACAGATGCCTGGTAACCGTATGCAGTATTACCGTTGTCGTAAAATGTATCCCCCATAGATAGCTCTGCAGAAATATCAGGTAGGACGTTTCGTTCTTCTGTATTCAGATTGTCAGGCAACTCTGCAACCAGGTTCTTACCAAGTTCAGGATTAAAAAGCAGGCTCTCACTACTGAACTCTTTAGCATCCTGATTCAGCGCTCTATCGCCATCTGCACCGAAGCCGAAAAAGTCTCCACCTTCTTCCTGCATAAATTCCTGCTCAGTAAAGGTAGCACTATCGTTATACCCCAAAGACAGAGACAGCTTCCCTTCAAATTCCAGAGGGAACTTTTTAGTACTCAAAGAGACTGTGCTACCCGTTGAATCTGCATATACATCCGGAGTGGCCGTTTTCTGAACGTCGATTCCATCAATCACACTGGACGGAAATAGATCGAGAGGTACGACCCGACGGGATGGGTCAGGACTCGGCAATGAGGCACCATTCAGTAGAATCGATGTATGACGTTCATTCAGGCCACGAGCGACGACGTATTTACCATCTGCAATGGTCACGCCCGCCACACGCTTCAACGCAGAAGCCGCGTTAGAATCACCAAAGCGAGACATCTGTTCGCCGCCAATCGAATCCAGGACCGCGCTGGCATCACGTTCCTGACTGGTTGCAGAGTCTGCGACATAAGTACCAACCGCAACAACCTCTTCGATGACGCCATTCCCGGACATTCCGACCTCAACATTCAGGTCAACCGGTACGCCAGGCATGCTATTAACGTTAAGTTCAGCTCTCTGATAGCTTGGATGAGCAACAGTCAGGGTGTAGTTACCGCGCGGTAATTCGAGTGAGAAATTGCCATCGTCGTCAGTAATCACACCAAGTTCTGTACCTGCCGCAGATACCCGTGCACCTGAAACGGGGCCACCTGTTTCGTTGGATATCAACTGACCTTTGATTACACCGCCAGCGGCGTCAGACGAGCTGGTTTCAGCAATGGCTTCGCCACCTAAAATCTCGACAAATACATCTTTTGAAGAGTCGTCATTTTCAAGGGTGAAATCAGCCTCTCCTACCCAGGCACCGTATTGCGACAATTCAGCGGTGTAACTGTCAGCAGGCAGTTCAAAGGTAACAAAGCCCTGAGGATTGACTATCCGCCGCTGGCCATTAACAGAAACGGATACGGCGTCAGCCGCGCCACCGTCTTCGGTGATGTAAAATACAACTTCTGCTGCATGCGCTGTCGCGAGGCAGAAACTACTGGTGATCGCGGCCGTACTGATGAGGCGCTTAAAACTCATGATTCCCCCGGTAATTACTGGGGGCGCACGCCCCCGAGAATGAAACGGAGGCGAATTTACTACAGCTTCATGACGGATTTGTTACATATCAGTCATTGTAGGATGGATGCTCAATAACCATGAACTGGTTAACCGGAACATCACTCAGAATGGTAACTTCCCCGTCTGGCCACTCGACTCGCAGTTCGCTGACAGCGTCATCGCCTGCTAAGCCGAAGTGTAGCTCTGGTGCATTATTGGACATGTAATTATTCTCAAAACGCATTTCCCGGTACTGGTTGAGTGTTTCACTGGTCGCATATACCTTGGCACCGTAAGCGAATTGATTACCACCTACCCCACGCAGTCTTACATTCAGGAAGTTGTCGTCCGCAGTAATTAAACGACGGAAATGATTTTCATAATACGATGGAAATCCATTGTGGTTCATAATTACGATGTCGATATCGCCATCTCGATCAAAGTCATTACAGGCAATTCCCCGGCCTTCACCAGTATCATCAATATGACGCAATGCAGCTTCCTCACGGAAGGTGCCATCCTTATTGTTCATATACAATCTTGCAGGAGTTCCATGAAAGTCCGCAAGGACACCAGTGTCACGCCCATGACTGCGCGCTAAGACCTTAGCTGCAGTATGGATCGCTATTAGCTCCGCTGTGAAATCTGACTCGCTGCTATACCTGTTACCTAAAGTGCTATTAAGTGCCTCAAAGCCCGAGAAATACTCTAACGCACTTTCGATAAGGCTACTTACATCTTCGCTTGCCAAGGCATAGATATCAGTAACCCCGACCCATCCGATCACGTCAAATATTGGATGTCCAAAGGTACTGTTATCATAACCAAAGCCATTTACCTGAAAAATATCCAGCCAGCCATCATTATCGAAGTCCTTCATGCAAGCCCCCCACCCCCAGTCTCCTTCAGAGACCCCAGCTTGGACAGCTATCTCAGAAAAGATAATACCCTCTTGAGAAGACGAGTCATTGCGATAAAATCGATTAATCAATTCATCATCATATTCATTGAAGTGAATATTGGTTACAAACCAGTCTAAATCACCATCATTATCGTAGTCGCCAAGGGCGCTACCCATTGCATTCCTATCAGTAATGACGTCGCTATCGGTGATATTCTCAAACACTCCATCTCCAAGCCCTGAAAAAACTTGGGTGGTTCGGAAGTCAGCTGCGACCAATAAATCTGTAATTCCGTCTTTGTCTATATCAGTGAAGCTAGGAGTAAAAGTGTAGTCCCTGGAGCCAAAGTCACCGTAGGTTCCATCATCAATTCTGGGAGTAAAGAATCCACGGCCATCATTTTCCCATAAGTGAACTTCATCCAGCATGCTTAACGTATCCCAGTTACTACTGAACAAATCGAGATCACCATCTGAGTCGACATCGGCGAAGGCAGCATTATGCGTCGTCCGGATAGTGTTGTGGCCAAATTCCGTTACACGAATAAAACCACTTCCGCCATTATTAAGCCATAATTTTGAATCGGTCTCGTAGAGGTGACCGACAAAAATATCAGGCCAGCCATCACCATTAATATCAGTAATAGAGAAAGCAGCAATATCTCCACGCGTATCTAATCCGAAGTTATCGACAGCTTTTTGAAATTGACCATTTTGATTAATATATATTTTTATCCCTTTTTTATCACCGAGTCCGATAGCCAAATCAAAATCACAATCTCCATCCAGATCTGCTGCTGCTATAGAGCCAATGACAAGAGCAGTTTCTGCAAGAGATCGAACATCGGAAAGTACTTGATATCCAATTTCATGAGAATCGAGAAAGCTAAGCAGATTCGCACGCTTAAACCCTGGGGTTATCTCTACCTGAAGAGGGCTTGTTACATCAGCCAATGAGCACTGAGAAAGATCAAGAGCTAAAACACCGGATAGATCCGGAAACGCTGGTTGCACTGGATCTTCCGGTGAGGGTTCTGAAATACTAAAAATCTCACTATTGTCAAAGAAAGAAAAAACAGGCTCTAACCTCATACCATCGGGCGAAGGCTCGGTATAGTCGGGCATCCATTTTGCTGTGCAGCTGTGGTCAGTAAGACACGCTGAGCTTAGTGATCTTAGTAAGGCAACATAATCTTCCAGTCCTGTATCATCAATAGTTCCGAGCTTTACCTTAGAGCGTTGGCTATTCGTGGCTTTCCAGGACGTGAATTGACTGGCTATAGAATCAACCTGCCTCTGATGTTCACTAGTATCCAGGCCTAATCCGCTGAACTGCGCTAGATGATCCAATGAAAAATCGTAATTATATAGCTCACTGACCGGATCGAAATGCCACTTCACGGCTGTCTTCAGATCGGCAATCGAACCTGCGTGCATATAAGGCTCGGTTAAAGCCACATTGAGCAGGCTTGGGGTTCTAAAGCTGTATTTCGTTTTTGAATCTGCAACAACGTTATATCTTCCAAAGTCTTGCGAGAAGACGTTCTTTCCCCTGCCTATCTGAGGGGTTGCTAATGGGTAGTAATTTTCATCTGAAAAGTGCGGTCCACTATGACATCCGGAGCAACTGGCCCGGTCTCTACGGAAGAAAGCAATAGCTCCTCTCTTTGCACTGCTGTTTATCGCGCCAAGATTACCACTTAAATACTCAAAAAAAGGATTATCGAGAGCCACCTGCGACCTCTGATACTCACCTAACGCAAAGGCGATACGATCATAAGTTATCAATCCTTCATCAGAGCTAATATAGTCACCAAAGGCTTCTCTAAAATAGCTCTCCCAACCTCTGGCGAGTAGCTTAGAAGCCAGCAACTCTCGAGTATCATATGAAGAACTGCCCGCCGCCGGCGAGAAGCCTCGCATTTCATCCACTGAGGTTACCGGAAAGCGCGCTTGAGCTACCGTTAGGTTCTCTCCTGCGTTCGTGTCTGGTCCTCCAAAGTGACTATCTGGAGTGCGTATTAACTCTCCTTTCCCGTTCTCTGATTTTCTATCCGTGCCGACATAATATGAGCGCACAGCATCATACTCGATGGTTTCAATACGCCCATCCCAGAACATAGCCCTGTCGTAGAAGGCAATATTGAACGTTGTAGGGCTATTGCGCGGAACGTTAGGCCCGAAGTCAGCTTTAGGGTCGATGTAGTAGTTCCCATCATGTCGGCGCCCAGGTCCGACAATCAGCGGATTATGAGCGCCAACACCGACGGGCAAACTGAGATTATCGGTTCCAGCAAGTCTTGGGTCGTGGCAACTCGCACAGGCCACATCATCACCAAAGCTGAGAGATCTGGAGAAAAACAGCTCTTTGCCGAGTTCGACCAGAGCATCTCCGGGCTGAGGGACGACACGACCTGTCAGTTCAGATGGATCAAACCCAATGTCAGCGATAAGCGCCAGAAGTTCAGTGTCCAGTTCGGTAGGCTCAGTAACAACATCAGGCTCACTCCTTTCTGGATCGTATGGGTAAGCGTCTGCACCATTCAGAACGCCATCGCCATCTATATCGTCATCAAGAACATCTGGAATAAAGTCGCCATCAAGGTCTGCCGGCTTATCGTTCACATCCAGTGGGTCAGAATCAGCTTCGACTTCGTCACTGTCGGAATAGCCATCGTTGTCGTCATCAGTATCCGTGTTATTACCAATCAGATCGCCATCGGTATCCAGCCATTCATTGGGATCAAGAGGCAGATCATCATCACCATTCAGATAACCGTCGCCATCAATGTCCGAATCTGTAGCGTCAGGAATACCATCCCCATCGAGATCATCAGGATGGCTTGAGGCATCAAGAGGGTCGGTACCTGCCACAACTTCGACAGTATCTGGGTAGCCGTCATTGTCATCATCAGGATCTGCGACATCTCCGATGCCATCCAGATCAGAATCGCTTTGTTCGAGAGGGTCGAGAGGAAACGCGTCGGCAGCGTTCGGCGTACCATCGTTATCAATATCATCGTCGAGGACGTCAGGGATTCCGTCACCATCCAGATCAGCGGGAAAAGACTCTTCATCGAGAGGGTCTGTGCCCAACTCAATCTCAACCGTATCCAGAAAACCATCGTTGTCGTCATCGGTATCAGCATTATCACCGGTGCCATCACGATCGGTATCCAGCCATTCGGAGGCATCAAAAACAAAGGCATCATTTATATTGCGTACGCCATCGCCGTCGATGTCGTCATCCTGGGAATCAGGAATACCGTCATCGTCAGTATCTACGGCTTCTTCTGGTGTAGCAGGTGCAGTATCAGGAGGCGCTGGCGTATCGTCGGATGATCCAGTACCACCACCGCAGGCAACCAGTAAACACGCGCTCGTAATTATTGTTATGAGTGCTTTCAATGTTGAAGGTCCAAGTCCGGGACAATAGTGATCCCTTCACTGCAAAGGCAGAAAGGGCCATATACACCATAGTTATGCACAAACAGGCCAACAAAACCAGACAACAAAACGTAAATGCGTCATCAGTCTGATTAAATTGTAGATGAAGTCTTATTTCTGAGAGGGGAACTGCAGATGCCGCAGGTGACGCGGCATCTGGGTGAGCAGGTAATTAACCCTGAGCAAGCAGCTCACGAAGGTCAAGAATCGCCGCATTAGCTCGGGAGATATAAGACGCGAGTACCAGCGAGTGGTTAGCGAAAACACCGAACCCACTGCCATTCAGTACCACTGGAGACCAGAGTGCTTCCTGAGTAGCCTCCAGTTCGCGGATGGTCTGCCGTAGACCAACCAACGCGTTCTTCTTCTCCAGAACCTCCTGGAAATCTACCTCGATAGCACGCATAAGGTGCAGAAGCGCCCACGAAGTGCCGCGCGCTTCGTAGAACACATCGTCAACCTCAGTCCACGGAGTTCTTACCTCTTCCTCTGAAGGGAGAGGAGTCGCGCCTGTATCTTCATTGAGACGACGCTGACCTACCGATGCGCTCAGACGCTGAGAGAGGCTACCCAGGCGGGTTTCAACATCCAGCAACCACTGACGCAGATTGTCCGCGCGTGCGTAGAACTGCGCCGTCGGCTCATTTGGATCAGACAAGCGGGTCAGGTAAGACTGCAGAGCTTCGAGGCCACGCTTGTATTCACCCTCGGAATCAGGGACCAACCAGCTGTTACCGTCAAAATGCAGCTGCGGCTCAGCAATTTCCAGATCTTTATCTTCCGTCGACTGACTCTGCGAGCGGCTGAAGTCTTTGCGCAGTGCACGGGAGAAGTCACGTACCTGAACCAGTACACCAAACTCCCAGCTAGGAATGTTATCCAGCCACACCCCCGGAGGGAAAATATCGTTCGAAAGATAGCCACCCGGCTTGTAAAGCATAGTTTCAGTGATCTTCATCAGGGTAGCGGTAGTGGTGAAGCCACGAACTGGCTGAACACCCATTTCTTCTGCCCGCGTATTCGCTGACGCCTGGACGTTAAATGTCTCCGGCTCCTGCGACCAGAACATACCTACTACCAGCGCAACCAGAAGATATAACACCACCAGCCAGACGATCAGACGTCCGGAACCACCTTTGGCGTCCTTTCGATCTGCCATCCAGTCCTGAAAGCGTTCTTTCGTATCCTGTACTCGATCCTGCAAACCACTCATAGGTTCTGATCCTTAACTATTCAATCAACAAAAATTTCAGAGGGACAAACTACTGTCCGGGCTTGATGATAACGCAATTCACCGATTAAAGGAGTATCCACAAGAGCCAGCTACCGGGGGAAGTCCCGTCACTCACGCCAAAGCGGTATACTGCCAGTCGCCAACGGAGACCTGTATGCCCACTTTAGACATTCTGGCGTTAGCCCGATCCCCCTACAAAGAGAAGTTTGCCATCCCTCGTCAACCCGGCCTGGCACCTTCGGTTTTCACCCGGATAGAGTTACAGGCACCGTTTGACGACCCCGGAGCACTACAGGGGCTGGAACGGGTGTCGCACATCTGGCTGATATTCTGTTTTCATGGTGTTGGAAGCCGCCCGGAATCACTGCGTGTCCGTCCGCCACGGTTAGGTGGTAATCAGCGCATTGGTGTATTTGCAACACGCAGTACGCACCGCCCCAACGGACTGGGCCAGTCACTGGTCAAAATTGAGAAAATAGAAGGCACCACGTTGTTGATTTCGGGCGCAGACCTTCTCGACGGCACCCCCATTGTCGATATAAAACCTTACGTGCCCTACACCGACTCTGTACCTGATGCGACAAATACGATAGCTCCCTCAGAACCGGAATCACTCGATGTGAGCTGGTCTGACCGAGCCCGCCGACAGGCGACTGCAGAAGCCGCCCGACTCAACGAGAATGTTATTGCTGTTATTGAGGAGTGCCTGGCTCAGGACCCACGCCCAGCCTACCAGGCGCATGATCCTGAACGGGAATACGGCGTGCGTCTATGGGATCTGAACATCCGCTGGCGCTATCCCTCCGACCAAAGCATTGTAATTACCGAGGTCAGCCCTTTGGCGTGAGGCGAAGCACTTTTTCACGCAACGCAGAGAGGCCACGCTCGCGAAACTTGGGCTCATCAACCAGGCAGTCTTTGTCGGCCATCACATCAATGTTCATCGTATCTGCGTAAAACGACTCAACCTGTGCCTGATCCACAGCAAAAGGGGGTCCCGACATCTCGTTCTGGTCGTACTCAAAAGTAACCAGCAACTGAGGTGCATTTTCTGACACCTTCAGCAGCTGACTGGCATAGTCGGCCCTCATCTCTTCAGGCATTGCGACCAGTGCTGCACGATCATAAACCGCATCGATTGGCCCAGTATCAAAAGAAGTCAGACTGAACCAATCACCGCAAATCAGCAGAATACCTGCAGCCCGGTAGAGAATGAGGTTACCCACCTGCTGCTTATCGACCGCCAGACTGAAGGTCTCTTCGATCGACTCAGCCAGTACATCCAGCGCAATTTCACTCAGCTCTACGCCTACGACCTGATAACCTTCACGCAATAGCCATAGGATATCTACCGACTTTCCACAGAGTGGTACCAGAACACGCTCGCCAAGATCGACAGGAATGGTATGCCAGTGACTGGTAAGAGCGGGATTGGTATCGTTCAAGTGAAAACCAATCTCCTGTTTTTCCCAACGTTCGTGCCAGAAATCGTGCTTCATAAGCGCTCCACAGAATTAAATCTGGCGGCATTATGCCTGAGCTATTCACAGACGAAAACGCCCGGCAATGCCGGGCGTCGTCAAACAATATCGCTCTAAAGATTAATTGACCTGCAGTGCAGCAATATCGGGGTATCTCTCTTCCCAGTTCTCAATCAGGTAGTTCTGATCAATATCCCATGGATGGAAACCGGTTTTGAAGAACTTCGCTAATCCTTTCATGTTATCGCGAAGGACGCCCTTCTTACCCCAGAAAAATACTGCGGCTTCTTTCCACTCTCTCCAGCTTGGAAAGTGACGCTGAGAACGCAGTAGCCAGACCTGATACATAGCCAAACGAGAAAACAGACTGATCATAGAAATCACCATCACCCGCTTGCGCATAAACTCGTCATTCACGTGTTCACGGTACACATCAAATGCGACGGCTTTGTGTTCAATCTCTTCCACGGCATGCCAAAGCAGCATTTTACGAACCGTTGGATCTGCATCTTCAAGTATCTCGGGATTCTTGAGCAGGAACTCAGCCAGCGAAGCGGTGAAGTGCTCCATAGCAACGGTGAGGGCGAGCTGGCGTTCGCGGCTGAATTTCTTCAGAAAATCAACGCGCTTGTGCAAACGACCGACGATACGATCCATCGGAAACCCCATATCAGTAATCGCCTGGTTTAGCGCTTCATGCGACACCCCATGGTGAGCTTCCTGACCAATAAAACCACGAATCTGCTCTTTCAGAGTCTCGTCTTTGATGTCGTCGCGGTAATTGCGTACAGAGTGAATAAAGAAACGTTCACCATCTGGGAAAAGCGCCGAAAGAGCATAAAAAAATGTACTGATAAGCGAGTTGTTTTTAAATGCGTATTTGTTCATTGGCGATTCGGTATCGAATGCCATGCGACGCGGTTTAATCTCAACCTGCGCAGATTTATTTTTAATATTAGTCATACGATTCCCCTCTTAGAGAAGCCTGTCCACGAATTGTTAATTTATGTATCGTTGGCCAGAATTCACATACCTGACATGTAATCACTATGACATACTGATCCGAATATTTTGGGGTGCTATGCTTTCACCCTGTGGTTCAAAACTGGCATCTGGTATTTATGACGACTAAAACCATCGGATCGGGTGAGCACAGACTCTCGTCTGATTACCTAATACTGCTTGGCGAAATGGCCTTCGAACGCGGCATTCCTATGTCTGCGCTGCTTGAGGGCACCGGACTACCTGAAAACCTGATGTTCATGCCCAGCGTGCAGATCGGACATGAGTCCGCTTTGCTACTGATCGACAACTTCCTCGAACACGTTGACCTGTCCGCTGCGTTGGAATTCGGCAAGCGTATGACCCTATCCAAGCATGGCGCTCTTGGCTACGCTGCCCAATACAGTGCGACCATGGAAGATGCCGCGGGCAAAGTTGAACAGTTTATCGAAACTCGGGTGCAACTATTTGAGCTGCGCCGCGAGACGGATAAAAGCAGCCGTCACCTTTACATCACCACACGCATTCCTGACAGCCGGGCCGGACTTTTCATGGTTCTGGCTTTTCTGGCCAGCGTCGAGACCATCTGCCGTACTCTTGTACCTGCAGAGTCGCGTAACGCCCGCAGCATGATTCAGATTGCCTGCCGTGGTGACCTATCCACCCAGGATATCTTACCCAATTGCGCTGTATACACTGGTGCCCCTATTAACTGCCTGACCTGGCCCCGCAAGGCACTCGACGGCATGCTTCCCTTCTTTGATCCTAAACTGGCCGATCTTGCCCAGCAGGAACTGACCCAGGCGATGACACAGGTGACCGAGACCAATACCATGGCGGGTAAAGTCAGAGAGATACTTAACGATCACCTGGCAGAGATGCCAACCGTGGAGGATGTCGCGAATATGCTGTTTATGTCGGCCGCGACCCTGAACCGCAAACTCAAAGCCGAAGAACGCAGTTTTCAGCAGATCAAAGACGAGCTGCGCTATAGCAAAGCACAACGCCTGCTGAAGGATACTACGCTGTCGGTGGATCAGATTGCAGACCAGCTAGGCTACAGCGACGCAAGTAACTTCGCCAAAGCATTTAAAAACTGGTCCGGCGCCAGCCCGAGCCAATACAGACAAGGCAGTACGGGCTGATCACTTTCGGGTATACTGCGCCGCCATTCTCACCGGCCGGAGACACCTATGATCGACAAGCCCTTACTGATCAACTACAACCAGCTTCATACGCTCTGGCTGAAATGGTTAAGCCAACCCGCTAACGCGCACTTTGATCGCTGGCTCAAGCATGAAGCAGCCAGCTGGCGTAAGCGCTTCCGCGAAACCATGCCTCTGGAACTCGGCAGTGCCATGCAGCATGCACTGCGTTTCCGGCAACTCGCCTGCGCCCTCGAGTTAATCCATGAGAGAGGTCTGGATCAGGACTGGCATGCATGGACTGAACAATGGAACCCTGAGCAGGCCGAGAGTCTCAGTCGCAATAACTTCTGGTTCTGGATTCAGCGCCGCAGCTACTCGCAATGGTACATCCCAAAAGATTGGCAAGCCGGCAGTCGCAAGACCACCGTCGACGATACCGCAGCCTGGGTTCGTAAGAATCCGGACTCACCTCTGGCCTACATCTGGTTTGGTATCGACGCCTCACTCGCCGATGCAATAGAGCGCCGCGCAGAACTGGCTGGCTGGAATGACAAACAGCGCCAGGAATTCATGCGCATGCAGCAGAGCCGCCCACCACTCTGGTTGCGCCCGGCAGCTGAGCAGGATGCGAAAACCCTACGCGATGAACTCAAAGCAGCAGGCGTAGAAGTTAACCTCAACAAACACGGGCTGTGTGCCACCGGCGGTTTCGGTGTGCAACAGACCGATGCTTATAAAGAAGGTCGTGTTGAAGTGCAGGACTTTGCCAGTCAACAGATCGCTGCCGCCGTTGATGCACAAGCCGGCGAGAAGATCTGGGATGCTTGCGCAGGCGCCGGTGGAAAGACTCTGGCTATCGCCGACGGCATGAGTGGTAAAGGCGCCGTGGTCGCAACCGACCTGAAAGAATTTAAACTCACTGAACTGAAGAAACGCGCGAAGCGCGCTGGCATTGCCAATATCCGTACCTTTGTCTGGGATGGCGAAGCGCCGTTACGCCTGCCCAAAGAAATTGCCCGCCAGAAGGGCTTCGATAAAGTCCTGATTGATGCGCCCTGTACGGCAACCGGTACCTGGCGCCGTAACCCGGATGCGCGCAATCGTCTGAGCGAAGCCTACCTCAAGGAATTGACTGGCTTACAGCAACAGCTATTGGACAGTGCGAGTGAGGCCGTTCGACATGGCGGTAAGCTGATTTATGCGACGTGCAGTTGGCTGACCGAAGAAAACGAGGAGGCGATCGAAGCCTTTCTGAAAAATCACGCTGACTTCGCTCTGGAAAGTTCGCGACTGCTCGGTGCACCGGATGTCGATTCCGATACCATGTTTGTTGCTGTAATGAGTCGTCAAAACTGATTTATAGCCCAGCTGACTCTCATATCCGTTTCTGCATAAGAGCTTCGTTTGCTGGGCTCAGCAGACATCCAGGCGGCGCCAGACAATAAAGGCGCCGCGCGACCGTCAGAGCAAAATCGAGCCCTGAAATCTACCTACCGTCACGTAACTGATATGTTTTCAGGGCGGTTTATTTTGCGTGTCGCCGCGGTAACTGAGATTGACTGGAAATAAGCCGGCTGTGCTGCGGAGCGCAGTCAACGAAGATCAACTCTCTGCGAATCCCTGAAGTACAACGGAATATGGGTCAGCGGAGTGATAAAAAAAGCCAGGCGGTCAACGCCTGGCTTCTTTTTTTACAGGAGAGATCAGATGCAGATCGTTTTTAACGGAGGGAAACCGTTAAATTCAATCGCACTGTAGGTGGTGGTGTACGCGCCGGTGGAGAACCAGTACATACGATCACCGGCTTCGAGAGAGAGTGGCAGTTCATACTTGTACTGTTCGTACAGGATGTCAGCCGAATCACAGGTCGGACCTGCAATAATCACCTCTTCAGTGTCACCGTCTTTTTCCACATAAAGCGGATACTTAATCGCCTCGTCCATCGTTTCAACGAAGCCACCAAATTTGCCGATATCGGTATAAACCCAGCGGTCCAGACCGGTACGGTTCTTACGGCTGACCAGCACCACTTCGCTGACCAGAATGCCTGCGTTCGCAGCCAGTGATCGACCCGGCTCGAGAATAACGTCAGGCAGCTCGTCGCCGAAATCCTCTTTCAGGAATCGGGTAATCTCTTCTGCGTAGGTCTCCAGAGGGTTGGTGCGGCTGATGTAGTTCGCCGGGAACCCGCCCCCAAGGTTGACCATTTTCATCTCAATGTTCTCTTCTTCCTTCAGGCGCTCGAAGATCCACTTCACTTTAGCGATCGCAGAGTCCCAGGCGCCAATGTCGCGTTGCTGAGAGCCAACATGGAACGAAATACCATACGGTTTCAGCCCCAGGTCACGTGCCATAATGCAAAGCTCAATGGCCATATCTACATGGCAGCCAAACTTACGCGACAGTGGCCAGTCTGCGGTCTGAGAGCCTTCGGTCAGAATGCGCACAAACACTTTCGACCCCGGAGCAGCTTCTGCAATATTGCGCAGATCGGCTTCGGAGTCCGAAGCAAACAGACGCACTCCCTTCTCATAGGCATAGCGAATGTCTTTTATCTTCTTGATGGTGTTACCAAAACTGACACGGTCACCACCCACACCCAGCGACAGAACCTTATCGAGTTCGTAACGGCTGGCAATGTCAAAGTTACAGCCACGGTCACGAAGAATCTCAAGTACCGCCACCTCAGGATTCGCTTTCACCGCGTAGTAAGTGTTCGCGTAGGGAAAGCAAGCCATCAGGTGATCCAGTTGCTCGCCGAAGGTTTTGGTATCCACAATCAGTACAGGCGTTTCCTGCTGATCAGCGGCCGCTTTGATGCGGGCAAAAGTATCGGCGTCGTAATAGGCTTCCGGTTGGGTCAACATCAGGCTCGCTACCTCCTTAGGGTCAGACTGCTGTGCGTTTGAAGTCGCGCAAAGATAGAGGATTTATAATAACAGTACAGTGAAATTTTCTTACCCTTACGATGAGAAAATCACGTAGGGCGGATTGTCCGTTCCAGTGCAACAGACTCTGCCAGAGCCTGCAAGCACAATTCAGGTTAAAATGACTCCCAGAAACCGTTAAGGTTCCTGTTTCGCACTACTCTTCCACTCCGGCTCTGGACATCTATGCTCAGCTTTTTTGAAAAACGCATCAATCCCTTTCCTCCCGAACATCCGGAGCAACCTCCTCAGGGACTCTATGCATTCTGCCGCCATTACACCCGAGGACTGGAAGGCTCATTGCTGGCCATGTCGTGTCTGACCGCCATGCTCGCCATACTTGAAGTCACCCTGTTCAGCTTTATGGGAGACCTGGTTGACTGGCTATCCACGCAAAGCCCAGACACTTTATTTGCCAGCGAAGGCACCAAACTGCTGCTCATGAGCCTGGTGGTACTGGTCGCTATGCCCGTCGTCGTATTACTGCATGCACTGATCACGTATCAGTCATTGCTGGGCAATTATCCGATGCGCATACGCTGGCAGGCGCACCGCTATCTACTCAAGCAAAGCCTGAACTTCTACGAGAACGACTTCGCGGGCCGCCTGGCTACTAAGGTGATGCAGACGGCACTTGGGGTCCGGGAAACTGTGATGAAGTTGCTGGATGTGCTGGTCTATATCCTCGTCTACTTTATTTCGGCTCTGGTGATGATAGGCACAGCTGACTGGCGACTGATGCTGCCGATGGTCGTCTGGCTGGCTGCCTACATAGGCATTCAGTTTTATTTTGTGCCGCGCATGAAGAAAATTGCGACCGAGCAGGCGGATGCCCGAAGTGTTATGACAGGGCGTGTTGTCGATAGCTATACCAATATCCAAACGGTAAAACTGTTCTCGCACACAGAGCGGGAGACGTCTTACGCCCGCGACAGCATGGATGGCTTCCTGGGTACGGTATATCACCAGATGCGCCTGGCCACCGGTCTGAACTTTTCAGTGAATATGATCAACTACCTGCTGGCCTTTACCGTCGCAGCCCTGTCTATCTGGCTGTGGATGGACAGCGCCATCACCGTAGGCGCTATTGCGATTGCAGTCAGTCTGGCCCTGCGCGTAAATGGTATGGCGCAATGGATCATGTGGGAGATCAGTTCACTCTTTGAAAATCTGGGCACAGTGGCTGACGGTATGAACACGCTGGCGAAACCACAGACCATTACAGATCCCGTGAATGCGCCAAAACTAAAGGCGACACATGGGGAGATCGCTCTGGATGATGTGCACTTTTCATACGAAGGCGCTGACGACAAGAGCTACCCAGTATTTGAAGCTCTGAACCTGACCATCAAACCAGGTGAAAAGATCGGACTGGTTGGACGCTCGGGTGCCGGTAAATCCACACTCGTTAATCTGCTTCTACGCTTCTACGACATTGACAGTGGACAGATTAAGATCGACGGACAGGACATCAGTCAGGTGTCGCAGGAGAGTCTACGGTCAAAAATTGGCATGGTAACGCAGGATACTTCCCTGCTGCACCGGAGCGTACGCGACAACATTCTCTACGGTCGGCCCGATGCCAGTGATGAGGAAGTCCTCGACGCTGCGCGCAAAGCTGAAGCGGATGCCTTCATCCGTGATCTACACGATCCGGAAGGTAACCTCGGCTATGATGCTCAGGTCGGCGAACGCGGGGTAAAACTCTCCGGCGGTCAGCGCCAGCGCATCGCTATCGCCCGGGTGCTATTAAAAGACGCGCCGATTCTGATTCTGGACGAAGCAACATCAGCACTCGATTCAGAAGTAGAGGCGGCTATTCAGCAAAGTCTTTACCGCCTGATGGAAAATAAAACTGTAATCGCCATTGCGCATCGGCTTTCGACCATCGCGGCAATGGACCGGCTGATCGTACTGGATGACGGCAAAATCGTCGAACAGGGAACCCATGAAGAACTGCTCGCTCAGGGCGGCATCTATGCGCAACTGTGGGCCCACCAGACCGGTGGGTTCTTAGGCGAAGATTAAGATAAAAAGCAGCGTAATAATCCCTTAACAAAAATAAGGTTTTATAACGCAGCCCCGGAGACGCGATGGCCTGATGATGAGGCGTTCAGGAAGGAACCTGATCCGCTCCGGGGAACCAACTCTGTCTATCTATCTGAAGGACTTACTTAAAGCTGCTGCGATCTCTGAATGGCTTCGGCTCTGCGCCCTTACCCGCCAGACCATTCTTCATTGCGATCTGCTGATTCTTGCGACCCAACAGACGGGTCTGAACCCAGCGTTCCCAACGCAGTGCTTTCCAGGTATCCGCTTTCCAGGTTTTCTTAAACAGATATTTAGTCGCCGCAATTGCATCCGGAGATTTCGTCGCAATGGTCTGCGCCAGCGCCAGGGCTTCTGCCTGAGGGTCATCCGCCAGCTTAGAAATCAGACCGTAACTGAAGCCTTCTTCGGCGCTGAACTGACGGCCTGTCATGGTCAGTTCCTGAGCGATATCGACACGGGTCAGGCGCGATAGCGTCACCATGCCGCTCATATCAGGAATCAGGCCCCATTTCATTTCCATAATGCAGAGGTTGGCGTCCGGCGTCGCAATGCGGTAATCCGCGGCGAGCGCAATCTGCATTCCACCGCCAAAGCAATTGCCATGAATCGCGCAGATAACCGGCACTGGCAGGTCTCGCCAGATATGCGCAATGCGCTGCGCCAGATTCATTTTGGTCCAGGGGAGTTTCAGGAACAGTTTAGGGATCATCGACGGATTCTTACTCACCGCCTTAAAGTCGAGCCCTGCAGAAAACGACTCACCTTTCGCCGTAAGAATCACCGCACGAACGCTACGATCCTTGCGTATTTTTTTCGCTGCTGCGACCAGACCATGGAACATATCCAGATCCAGACCATTCAGTTTTTCCGGGCGGTTCAGGTACACCCAGGCAATGTGGTCCTGTACTTCAACTAAGACTTTATTGTGATCACTCATCGCTGTTTACCTTTTATGCTTGCCGCATCTTTGCATAAAGAAGCAAGGACAACCATGATCAAAACACACGATCGGCTTACCGAAAGAGACAGCTCTGAACAGAATTCAGGACCAGCCATCCGCATTTTCTTTGACCAGAGAGACCATCATACCGATATGATCCGGACGATCATTCAGGCAGGGAATATAGTGATAGTCTTTGCCACCAGCTTCGATAAAGGTTTCGCGGTTTTCCATATCCAGTTCTTCAAGTGTCTCAAGACAGTCTGCCGCAAACGCCGGGCTGATAACATCGACACGCCCTACGCCGGCCTTTCCCCAGTCCTCTAACGTGTGATCGGTATACGGCTTAACCCACTCTTCACGACCGAAGCGCGACTGAAAGCTGCATATCCATTGTTCGTCGTTCAGACCCAATTCGCTGGCAAGTGCCGCAGCCGTCGCCCGACACTGGCTTGGGTACGGATCACCACGATCTTCATATCGCTGCGGAATGCCGTGAAACGACATCATGAGTCGGTCACCCTCGCCGTGCTCAGCCCAATACTCACGCACGGAATTTGCCAGAGCACCTATATAGCCCGGGTGAACGTGGTAGTCGGTGATCCAGCGAGCAGCGGGCACATGCGGACAAGGCGCCATCGCATTGGAGTACCGATCATGTACCGCCGCCGTGGTCGACGAGGAATTCTGCGGATACAAGGGCAATATAATCAGACGCTCGGCACCGGCCTTACGCAGTTCCCGGCCAGCCTCTTCCATGGTGGGCTTACCGTACGTCATGGCCAACGACACAGGAATGTCCTGACCGTACTCTTCTTTTAAGGCCGCTGCTAATGCACGCTGTTGCGCACGCGAAATCGTCATCAGGGGTGAACCTTCAGGGCCCCAAACTTTGGCATACGCTTTCGCTACCCGCGGTGGACGGATAACAAGAATGACTAAATTAAGAATCAACCACCACAGCACACGCGGTACATCGACAACACGTCGGTCGCTGAGAAACTCTCTGAGGTAAGAACGCACGGCTTTTGCAGTCGGTGCTTCCGGGGTGCCGAGGTTGGCAATAAGAACGCCGAATGGGGGCTTATCCAAAATGATTCTCCACAAAGACAGGTCGTAACGATGGTTGTCTGTATCAGTTTTGTATAGTTTAGCGGAAGCCGGAGATCGGGTCACCAATCAGGCACAACCGACAAGGCTCAACCGATCAATTCATCAGAGATGAGACTGGCCCGTAGCCTGTCCATCAGTAACTCCGCTGCTTCACGCCCTTCAATCATTTCTGCAATACGGACCTTACGCTGACCATCACGAATCCGGATATGGAAATACTCTTTTGTGCTGTTGCCTGTGCTCGAACTACCCGCAGCTTTAAGTTCGAGTTGCTGAGCACTTCTGAATTCGGTACTACGTCGCCAGAGCGCCCTTCCCATCCAGTAGCGAACGGTTTCAATCTTGCCATCCTCACACCGGCTCTCCAGTGACCGGCCGAGTCCAAACAAACCACCGAGGGCCATGGGAGCGCCCACAAGAAAGAAGATGCCGCCCATAAAGTACAGGGTAACGCCCTCGGTAGCCGCCTGTTTAAACATAAAGACCCCTGCCCCTGCAAAGGCGATTCCGGCAAACATAAAAACGAGGAAAAAAGACAGATGGCGCCCTGCGGCACTATGAATAACAAAGTCATCACCGCTTAGCGTCATATCAAGGTTCTGACTGAGCGAGGCCTCGGCGGCGGCGACCTGGCTGCGCGATGCTTTACTCTGATGCTCGGTGGAAATGTCGAGAGTACTATTGGCGGCGCCCTCCACAACGGGCACCACAAACTGGCGCTGGAATTTCACCGGTTCAGTGGGGCCTTCGACTTCTACCCGCCAGATAACGGCTTTACGACCTTTACGATAACTCTGAGGAAGTTCCGGGTCAGGGTTAAACACAAAATTAAGGCATGTTTCATCATTGCTCTCTGTGACTTCAGGCAGCGTACTGGATTGCCATAACAAGGTTTCACGCGTTGAACTTTTTTTACCGCTGGAGCGTGTCTGACTAACGCATTTCAACCTGACATTCCAACTCTCCCCCAACCCGGTTTTGTTGATTTTCAGAGTCCCTCCGACTTGTCCCTGTACCTGCCCGGGTACAGGGTTCAGATACAAAGGCGTGCGTCCGTAAAACAACCAGTTTTTCCGCGATCTGTACGCAGCCAGGCCCAGCCCTGCAGCGACCAAAGGAAACAAGAGGACGAGAAGAATGGCATGATTTCCGGCGCTGAATTCAGAAGGCACACTCAGAACGGCAGGCAAAGAGATCAATAGGAAAACCATCGACATAAATCCAAGTACCCAGTGCATCAGGTTCTGCCCTGAATAAACCACACCCGACGCGACATCTGCCTGACGCGCAGAATAGCGCCCGAATAACATGATCCCCGCCCCTGCGCCGCCAAAGACAAGTACAAAAATCATCATAAAGCCGATTTTTTCCCATCGGATATCCCTGACCAGATAACTTTCCGATGGATTATCCGGATTCACCCAGGCGGTAAGGGCCTGACTGGCAGAGGCTCTGCGAATTTTACTCTCGGTCGTTGCATGCCAGTCACCAATATTGTCTGGAGATTCGTCATAGCTGATACGGCTGCTTGAGTAATCAAGGCCATTGACGCGATAACTGTAGAGCCCCTCCAATGAATACGTCGTTGTATCACCGTGATGGTATTCGATATCAATACGTTGAAGCGTGGCTGGAATCTGTGTCCAGCCGGAAGTCATAACGTGAAGACGGAGTGTATCCAGAGGACCAAAGAGGAATAGTCCGAGTGCCGGCCCGAGAAACATCAGACCAAAAATGAATGTACCGATACTACGCTTAGACGTAGTACCGGCCTCGCCTGTTTTAGATATGGACATCCCTGGCTCCCTGACTTTCGGTTAAATGATGACTGACGAATGTTATTTGTAGTCTAGCCAATCCACCTCGTCAGTTCATCCGCACAACCAACTATGCACTCATATCACTGCTGTTGAATTTCCGGAACGCTTCCTGCACCTCTTTCTCGCTCGGTATGAACTCAGTTTTTACCAGAATGATAAGACTTTGTCCGAATACCCGTTCATCTGCCGCTGGATGAATATTCACTTCACCTCCCTTACCGATACAGGCCAGTGGCGTTCCTATGTTAGACATCATCATCGCTGCCACGACATCTCGCCAACAGTCACCTTCTAACCAAAGTGGATAACGGACGAAATGGTCTTTATCGTGAGTAAACATGTCTTCGATGATCAATTCTGACCCGGGAGATTCCATAGCGCGAACCAGAATCTCTGGGTATGAACGGATTGGACGAATCACCGACTTCACACCCAACTTTTTCATACGTATCCGGTTTTCATCCTCTACGCATTCAACGATCACGCGATAAGCAAGCTCATGTTCTTTCATGCGGTAGCAGAGATCAAAACAAAGACTGTCTGAGTCTTCCATGTATTCATCTTTGGCCAGAATCAGAATATTTTCAGCCCCTTCCAGATTGGCACGGCGGAAGTCATCTTCGTGATTACCGTGTCCCTGCACCAGATGTATACCGAGCCCCGTTAACGACGATGGCAGACCATCGGGGTAGTCGGTATTCAACAGCACAACCGGCGTTTTTCGATGCATTTTGTTCTGGCGTATCTGCTCAACAAAGCGTCGGAAATAGATATCCCGGTTATATTTCGGAGAGTTTATTACAACAATATGATTATTCATGATTCTGCTCCACTTTTCGGCGACCCTGAAGAAAGTATAAGAGACAGAATAAAAGCGCTAAGACCATTTTATTATGAAAGGAAATTTAAGAGATGATCCGGAAGTATCAACCCTTTAAGTGAGGTTTTTTAGTATCTCGACAGGTGTATTATGTATACGACTATTACAGACATTAATATTCAGATACACGTTGACCGATTTTTCCGGTCACTTAAAAAAACATACATAAGAACAGTCTCGCAAAAGAGCCCTGCTAACATTAAAGATCGTGTCAGGAAAAGTTAAGTCTGAGAATTTCTGAGGAAATTTCTTTCCATTTCACCTCTTCAACAAAGTGCCCGACGTTCGGGTATTTAAGCGTTGCCATCTTCATCCGTGGCAACACGTCGTGCCACTGGGCAATGACTTCATCTTTACCGCATGGGTCCCATTGACCAAACACGCCTGCTGCCGGGCAGTTTTTCCAATACCGGGGGACACGTTCCTGCATATTCCGATAGTACTCGGTGTTGTCCTGGAGTCCGTAACTTTCGTCCATGTAGCGATAACCATAACCCCAGCGTGGTGTCTGCTTCACGTTACGCATTGAGCTACGTGCATTGGCAATGCTTCTCAGCGATTGAGACCAGACATACTCAGGCGATGTTTTCGACATACTGTTGCACAGATGAGCCAACGTATTACCGGTAGCTCGGCGAATCAGACTCAGAGCAGTTTGAGGCTCAGCGCTCGAGACCGCGGTTGCTGCAACACCTCCCCATGCAAAGGCAGGATATAGCCGTGGAAACAGCGCCCAGGTAAGTACCGGATGAGGGTAATTTTTATAGGTGTAGCCCTGCTTAGGCATCGGGAAAATAGTGGTATTCATTACCATCAGGTTTTTTACCCGATACGGGTCTTCAATGAATGCTCCAACACCAATAGGACCACCCCAGTCATGAATACAGAGTGTTACTTCACTCAAGTCCAGGTATCGGACTAACTGAATCAGGTTTTCGGAGTGGTGCATATCCACCATCTCAAAGTCTGCCTGATCAGAGAGACCAAAGCCGATGTGATCCATGGCAATGATTCTCAAGGGTCGCTCGCTTCGGATCAGCTCATCCCGGATATAGCGATAGGTATAACTGGTTTCAGGGTTCCCGTGCACCAGAACGATGGTTGCTTCAGGCTCGTCACCTCCTACCGAGATATCATAGTAAAACATTGTTTTACCTGTATCTTTCCCTCCTGGGATAGTGAACCAGCGTTCTGCACCTTTTGGGCAGTAATCCGCCGGTGGTTTTTTCAACGGCGTATTGGTAGGAATCTGGAGCGACATATCGTCCCTGTAATTGATAATTTTATCAGGTGTTCTCCAATCCTATGTGGGGTGCCGGTTTGTTGACAGGTCTTAATGTGCCATAATGGCGAGGTAAAACCCTCTCAAGGTGACATCAAAGTACATCCAGAAGTAGCCAAAGGCCTTAGTGGAATGCTTTCAGCCCAGGCAGCGCCAAGACTCCGTCCAATGTACGACTGACCTGATCCGACAACGGATATCCGATTCGTAACAGCCCCTGATCTGGGAAAGCACGCGTCCAGATCCCTTGATTCGCCAGGCAATCCTGCCAAACCAGCGGACATTCTGAACGTAACGTCAGGAATAAAGGCGTACAACCAACGAAGGCATCGCTGCGACTGAGCGGCCGGGATATCTGCGCCTGTAAACCATTTAAACGATCAGACTGTATGGACTGCCAGGCTCTGTCGGTCAAAGCTTGCTCTGCTAGCCGAAGTGTTAACGACGATAGCCCCCAGGGCCCAAGGTAAGATGAGAGCGTGGCCAACAGGCCAGGTTCTGCGAATACTGTACCGAACCGGATACCCGCCAGTCCGAAGAACTTACCCAAGGAACGCAGAACGATAGTATTATCTGGCCGTTGCTCTCCGAGCAAGCTGAGGTGTCGAGTTGCGTCCATAAATGCTTCATCGCAGATCAATACGCCTCCCCGCTTTTCAAGAACGGAAGCCCATTCAAGTAGCTCAGGCTGGGAGAAGTAATAGCCGGTGGGATTGTCCGGATTCACCACTATAAGTACATCAGGCGCATCACCCGCTTGTAACGAGTGGCGGATATCCTCAATACTTTTCTGCTGAACATGATGGCCATGCATAGCCCAGCTCAATGCATACTCCCCATAACTGCCACGAACAACCCACACAGCACATTCATCGAAGCATAAAGGCAAGCTGCGAATAGCCGCCTGACTTCCCGCAGTCGGAAGACCCGCCTCACCATAGTAAGCTACGATTGCTTCGCGGAGGCTCTCCTTTACCTCAGGCAGTGCCTGGCTCTCTACAGCCGACACCAGTGCATCGTCCGGGTTGTCAGTCCACCAGCTATAAGGACTGACCGCGGACGAAAGATCGAGCCAGTCTTTGTCACCATACCGCGCTATTGCACGCGTAAGGTCAGATCCGTGGGCAGCCGGTTTGATCGCTGTTTTCAGCTTCTTCACATTACACCAGTGACGTAATGCAATGACAGGCAGCAGAACACCATCAACGACAGCTGAATGAGCAGAGCCTGTTTGACCAGGCGAATCGCACGTGGAATATCATCCACGCCAGCAGGCATACCACTGCCCATCACGGGCTTCTGTTTTATGGTGCCCTGATAGTCTGCGCGCTGACTTAATTTTCGGTTGAGCGCCCCTGCGCCGGCGGTCATCACCACGCCGCCGTTTGGACTGTCACAATATTTGGCCTGAGTTTTCCAGCAATCCAGTGCCTTCTGACGATGTTCGCCTGCGGCAAAGACAAATGACAATGCCGTCAGCCGAGCAGGTAACCACGCCATGGCATCATCCAGCCTGGCCGCAGCCCAGCCGAAATAAAAGTGGCGCTCTGTCCGGTAACCCCACATGGCATCCAGCGTATTAACCCAGCGGTGCAGTAAGGCGGCTTCGGCGCCACCAATAAGAAACCAGAATAAAGTCGCAAATAACGCATCCGAGGAGTTTTCCAGCGTGCTCTCGATACTGGCTTGAGCCACTTCATCGGCATCCAGTACCTGCGTATTACGGCTGACGATTTTGCCCAACTCTTCGCGGGCTGCTGGCAGATCGTCCGTCGCCAGACTGCGCCAGACATCAGACACATGCTCCTGCAAACTGTGCCAGCCAATACACAAGTAAAGAATCACCAGCTGCAACAAACAAGCGCTCATCAGCGACAGCGACGCAGAGGCCTGCAACAAACCAATAATCAGAACCAAAGGCGAAAGCGCAACGACGACTGCGATTGCACCAAGGATATAACCCGGTGCTCCCGGGAGCCTGTTTAACGCTCGCTCCAGCACTCCACTCCAGCGACCGAAACCCACGAGCGGGTGAAACTTCGATGGCTCTCCCAGCCGGGCGTCAAGGTACACACCGCTAACCAGAATGGCGGCGAGCAAGAGTGCCCCCCAGTGCAGTGAAAGTGCGTCCTGTTGAAACCAGAAAAACAGCATAAGCGGCCTGTGTCTTCAAAAAGTGGGCATACTGTAAAAGAAAAACCCCGCTTGCGTGAACAAGCGGGGTCTTTTAAAGAGTGGAGTCGGTCTATAAGCCGGGTTCTGTGTTAAACAGTCATTCGTCTAGGCCTGCAATCACTCGCAGGCTCAAGCGACCTACCCGTTCCCAGCGTGGGCCACGCCTTGTACCTCAAGGGTAACAGGGAACCTATTTGGTCTTGCTTCGGGTGGAGTTTACCGTGCCACGAACTGTTACCAGTCGCGCGGTGCGCTCTTACCGCACCCTTTCACCCTTACCTGATCCGCAAAAGCGGCCATCGGCGGTTTACTCTCTGCTGCACTGGTCGTGGGCTCACGCCCCCCAGGCGTTACCTGGCACCTTGCCCTATGAAGCCCGGACTTTCCTCCCCCTGCTTGCGCAGGCAGCGACTGTCTGGCCGACTCCGGCGCGGAGTTTAACGGAAAGCGATTGCTGTCGCACTCTTATTTCTGCTGTTTGCTCCTATCTCAGTTGTTCAGCAAAGGGGCAAACACTTTGTCCCAGAGAGCCTGGTACTTCTGCTTATGCCAGCCGATATGGCCAATACGTTTCTGACCAATCTCTTCTGGGCTGACCACCACCTTGGTAATGTCAGCACCGGTGAAGAAACTGTGCAGCTTATCGACGTTCGCCATCGACATCATATCGTCATCGGTAAAGGCGACGCAGCTGATCGGACAGGTAACCCTGGCAAATCGCTGTCGTAACCAGTCGCCTTCGACGCCAACACAATAATCGCCATTCAGGCACCAACGTCGCCATTGCATAATGACGCCCTTCGGAAGGTCACACATCACCTTCAGTCGGTTGCCGGGGAAGTAACCCAATAGCGGCACCGTCGCTGGCACCAGCCCATACCAGAGAAACCAGGCAACACGCTTAGTAGGCGCTGCATTCATCCACCAGGTGCCTGTACCCGCGCCCACAGAGATCGCTCGATCAATGCCTTTCACTGACGGCATCATACCCAGCATATGTGTGCCAACACTGTGACCTATCCAGGTCAGTGGCAGCTCCGGAAATCTTGCCTTAACAAACTCCAGTAAAGCGACACTGTCATTGTTTGCCCAGCTCAATTTGTCACTGCGGCTGTGCTTCACATGAGACTGGATTGAGAGCCCGATTCCATCGTAATCGTAGGTCACGACCTCAAATCCCTGAAGAGTCAGCCAATGAGCAAAGTCATCGTAGAGGTACTGCGCCACCCCTGTTGCAGGAGCAATAACACATACGCCTTTCACATCACTCGCAGCCGCCCTGAAAACACGGGCGGTAATGCTGTGACCTGCGGAAGTCGGTACGTTCACGATTTCTGGATCGCTGCTAGCCTGCTTTTCCGCGCTTTTTTCTTTCACCGGATCAATCACTGTTGCCTCCATCAGAACCTGCCCATAATAAAATTTAAGAAACGAAGGATGGTCAGCATCTCTTCGTCACTGAACTCATCCGAAAAAATATCGTTCATCGTCGCGATCATCGGCTGGAGCCGCTTTAACTTGTCCTGGCCATCAGGGGTGACTCTGAGCACCACGGCACGCGCATCCTCTGTCGACGATGCACGCGCCAGAAGACCGTTTTTTTCCATACGGGAAACCAGACCCGTAATCGCAGATTTATTCAGTTCCAGTGTTTGCGCGACGTCTTTCTGCTGACAGTCATGCTTGCTGGCAATCACCATCAGCGCCGCCATCTGTGTCATAGACGCCTCAAGTTCTTTCTCGCACGCCTGATCCATAAAGCGGAACAACTTCTTCTGCGCCATATTCATCAGGAAAAAGAGTCGTTTATCCATGATCATTTATCTCAAACCAACAAACTAGTTCATATATAAACATTATTTTGTTTATATGTAAACAATCACACAAAGGCAAAGTACAGCCGTAAAAAAAGGGCCCGCAGGCCCTTTGACTAAATGATGAGAACAGAATCTCTGCTACTGATACTCAACGAGACACCGTCGTCGTAAAGTTAACGACCGGACAACTGGCTTCCTCTTTCAGCAGGGGCGAGCGCGAGCAGATTTCCACAGAATGATCACCCGCAAGCAGTCTCTTGAGCGTGATCGTTTCACGTTGTTTCCAGATTGACCAGGCACCACCATCAACACGATATCTTTGTTCAAGATCGCCCAGGTTCGCGTCTGGATTCAGACCACCCACATCGATGGTCACTTCGCCATTGTTCACCAGAAGAACATCTGAAGTGGTCTGGCCAGTACTGTTGATACCCGTTACCTGAACCGCAACATCTTCACTATCGACACGAGCAATATCGGTACTTGGCGCTGCCGCAGCGGCCGTCACCGCAACTGGAATCAGATCCCCCGCCAGTGCCAGCGAATTGTTGTTTTCCCCACCAACCCAGAAGTCGCGCATCAGTAATGTGTGCTCATAAATGCGTGGCAACGGCACAACCTTCAGATGGCCCGCAATTTCTGGCATTACCAGTGGCATAAAGTAATCCAGGGTCGCATTAATAAACTCTGGAGTCAGGCGGATCATGCCGCTTTCATCCGTATCCTTAATAAACAGCGTCGGCAACTGCTCCAGACCAATGCTCAGGTAGCCATCTTCGGTAGAGCTGACTTCAAAAGGAATTTCGAGGTTAAAGGTCGTACCAAACAGGGTACGGAACTCACCCCAGCGTGACTTGTACAATTCGAACGTGAGTGTCACGTCGTACCAGGCCAGCGCCCCCGCAGCGCCATCGGCAGGCATCAGAGTGACGTATGGGGCAGAAGACGGCGCCAGTGTCATACGAATCTCATCCGCTTCCTGAATATCCGTGTCGTCTGAACGATAAACAGAGATTGCTGACGCGGTTGCCTGAGGGTAATACTCTTCGCTGATTACGGTGCTGAGCATGCCCGCTTCATAAGTTGCCATCAGCGCTTGATTGATGACATTCGCAGAAATTGCAGCACCAAAATGAAAGTCTTTTCCATTCGGTGTCACTGGCCCCATGGTCAGTGTGTCACCTTCCACATAAAGAGAACCCAGCGCACGGCGAATATCCTGTGACGGCTGTGGCGCCCAGATCCGGGTGCCCAGATCGACACTGACGCCCTGATTTTTCGAGTCAAGGAAAGTTGGTAACGCGTAGATGTTAACGGCCTCGGCATTGTCCGGGTTAACAACCTCCAGCGTGATCGGGATGTCCTTAATAAAATCCGACATAACCGGAACGATGACCTGCTCCAGTATGCTGATAAATACATTCTCAAAAATTGGAGCAAGAACACCAACGATGGCACTGGTAAGTGCATCAAGAATATTCAGAATCCCACTCGTATTATCAAAGTTGATCGATGGAAAACTGTGATTGATCGAAGTATTAGAGAGATCAATATCAAGGTCAGAATTGCGTACATCCAGCAGCAGATCAGTACCTGCCTGAAGAGAACTGAAACGCATAGTGCCTGAGCTGTTATACGGCAGGATAAAGCCAATAGTACCGGACAAGCGGAACCCCAGAACCACATCGCGCGCCTGAATATCGGTATCAAGTCGCTCATTTTCCAGAACCGTAAGATCGACGCCGACATCGTTGAAACTCAGGCTGGTCACGGTCATATCCAGATTAAACAGGCCTAACGTATTAAGCAGAGTGACCTTTTCCATTTCCGACACGATGTCGCTCAGGTCCATGGTGTTCAGTTCCTGCTCAAGAGCGTGCGTCAGAAAATCAAATCCACCTTGGTTCAGACGAGCTGAAATACCATTAAACTCGTTGTCATCACGGGCAAAAACAGAAGTTGAGGTGCGCCCCAGCGAATCGGTTGCTGTAAAGGTATTAAAAGGTTGATCGGCATAAGACACCGAAAAATTATTCGTCAGATCGAGATCAACGCCAACGCCATCGAGTACCAGGCTTTCAACCAGGGAGTCGTCCGATACATAGCCGGTCACAGTGCGGCTATCATGATCCGCTTCCAGAATATGAACAACAGGGCCGGCATTGTCGTAATAAAAGGTCGCGCGGTCGGTTTTATTGAATGCTCTTACCCAGAGTACGTTGCGACCGCCAAAAACGCTCCCTTCGAGGTCGCTGCCATAGGCATAAGCTTCGGCTTTACTGACAACAAACTGGTCAGTCACGTCAACGTTGTTTAACTGAATTTTCAGGTCATCGGGCGCTGAGTTACCACTGAAGACGATCCGGAAATCTCCCGGCTTCTCCGCATGTACGGAACTGTGTTCTGGAGCAGTAATTTCTACGTTATTACAGGCAGCGAGCACTGCCGCGGTCAGCAGCAGAATACAGCGTTTGATCAGAGTCATGGCGAGCCTATCGTACTTTTTATTTTTGTTTTTCTATTTTTGACCACTCGACTGCCGAGGTAAACACAGCCGATAGGTCATCGCGGGCCACGCGAACAATTCATGACCCTGTTTGTGATGATACCCACAACCCCTGAACAATCGTTATCCTGATTGTGTAAAGACCGTTGATCAAAAGATACCCCAGCAGCAGATAACCCCAGTATCGGCAGGCTCAGGCCTTGCCCTGAATTTCCAGAGCCCGCTGGTAAAGCGCCTTCTTGTTCTCGCCCGTCAGCTCTGCGATAACAGCAGCGGCTTTTTTAGGTGGTAGCTCAGCAAGAAGAAGACGGAATAGTTTATCGGTGTCGAACGCCGTTGCCGTCGCAGGCTCTGGGTTTCCTGCCACCATGACAACAAACTCTCCCTTGGTCTGATCGTCATCGGCCAGCAGTTGCTCACGAACGGTTTGTAGGGTGCCGTGATAAAAACTCTCGTAGGTTTTGGTGAGTTCGCGTGCGACACAGGCCGCACGGTCTTCGCCAAACGCTTCAGCCATCAGGGTCAGAGTTTCGAGAATGCGGTGCTTGGACTCGTAAAACACCAGAGTGGCCGTCTCATTCACCAGAGGTTCCAGACGTTCACGACGACCGCCTGCCTTGTGCGGCAGAAAGCCCTCGAAAAGAAAACGGTCGGTTGGTAGCCCCGCTGCACTCAAGGCGGTAATCAGAGCACTGGGGCCAGGGACAGGCGTCACGCTGAAGCCCTGTTCGCGCAGTGCCTGAACAAGAGGGTAACCGGGATCTGAGATAAGTGGTGTTCCCGCATCCGATACCAATGCCATCGAACGACCATCAGTAAGGTGTTGGGCTATCTGAGAAATACGGTCCCGCTCATTGTGATCATGCACCGACATCATCACTTTGCGCAGCCCCAGGTGTTGCAGTAATTTCTGTGTATGTCTGGTATCCTCGCAGGCTACTACATCGACATCAGTCAGCACGCTGACCGCGCGCTCGCTGAGGTCTGCCAGATTACCAATCGGGGTGGCGACGACGTACAGAACGCCACTCTGAGCTTTGGTCGGATGAGAAATCATGCGGGACACCGTATCTGAAAAACGCTTGCTGAAAACCTGGTCGCAGTTACTGCTTCCAGCTTTGACTGTTGCCACTCTGGCAGCGGGCCTGTCGGGGTGTGCAACGACCCCGGATGAAACGACTACTACCGGTGCAGAAATCCGCCCGGAGGTAGAGCAACAACTGCGGGCTGTGCGCCAGATGGCCGAGTCGGGCGAGTTTGGCAACGCCAGCCAGCAATTGCAACAACTGGATGTCAGCAGCTTGTCGCCAGCGGCTCGCGCAGAGTGGCACCTGCTGATGGCAGAAAGCCAGATCGGCGCCATGAACATCGAGGCCGCGGCCTATCAATTGCAGCAGTTCGAAATGCTGCAGAATTACGCCAGCCAACAACAGGAATACCGCGCGACTCTGATATCTGCGCAGATCCTTGAGGCCGACGGCGAGTTCCTCGCTGCCGCCCGCGAACGCGACTTCATATCTGCTGTGCTCGAAGGTGAAAAGCAGTCAGAGAATTACAACCAGCTCTGGGACGACCTCCAGCGCCTGGCGCCTGAAGAACTTCAGCAGCGTGCTGAAAATGCCCCGGATACACGCTTCGGAGCCTGGTTGACTCTGGCAGCGATCAGTCGCGACCACCAGCTGACTCTTGATGAGCAACTTGCTGGTGTAAAAGAGTGGCAATTCATGAACCCGGATCATCCGGCCTCATTCCAGCTTCCCGGCGCTCTGGCACTTCTCGAAGATATGGCGGCATCACGTCCACAGCGTGTTGCCCTGTTATTACCCTTGAGTGGCGCACTCGCCAGCTCGGGCAAAGCCATCCGCGACGGCTTTATGGCCGCATACTACGAAACCCTGGGTAAAGGTTACCCTGCACCTGCGGTCACTATCATCGACGCAACCAGTATGGAGTCTGTCGATCAGGCCTACGCGCAGGCGATTCAATCAGGTAGCCAATGGTTGGTTGGCCCGCTTGATAAGCAGGATGTGCAGCAGCTTGAAGAACGCGCAACCCTACCCCTGCCAACACTGGCTCTGAACTACGGCAGCAAACAGGCAACACCATTCTCGACTCTGCCACCTGAGCTGTTTCAGTTTGGTCTTGCTGCCGAAGATGAGGCTATTCAGATTGCTGAAAAAGCCTGGCAGGACGGTCATCGCCGCGCTCTGGTGATGATTCCTGAGGGCGGTTGGGGCGAACGTATTTATGCCGCGTTTGAAGCGCGCTGGTTGGAGCTCGGTGGAGAAATCGAAGAGACACTCCACTACCCTCGCCGCGCGCAGGACTACAACCCAGCGATCAGTCGCCTGTTGAATGTCGACAGCAGTAAGAATCGTTACCGTACGGTGCGCAGCCTGATGCGTGAACCGGTAGAGTTTGAACCCCGCCGCCGCCAGGACGCCGACTGGCTGTTCCTGGTCGCGTTGCCAGAACAGGCGCGTCAGATTAAACCGACACTTGCCTTTAATTTCGCCGGTGACCTGCCTGTCTACGCAACGTCCCACGTGTTCTCAGGTGAAGTAGATGTACGTAAGGACCGCGACCTTAATGGCATCTATTTTTGCGATGTTCCCTGGTTACTGCACGACACCTCACTGAAAGCTGAAGTCGACGATGTTACAGGTGGTCAAGGCGGATTCACCCGACTGTATGCGATGGGTGCCGATGCTTTCCGTCTGGTCGCCCGTGTTAAACAGCTTGAGGCGTTCCCTGAAAGCCGTATTTATGGCAATACCGGTGCTCTGACGCTGGATAATGCTCGACGCATTCATCGTAGTACTGACTGCACACGTTTCCGTAGCGGTAAACCGGTAAAACTGTCTGAGAGCAGAGGTCCGGAAACCACCGACGACTGATTCTGACCATACGCCATGGAGGGCTTATGTGGTTTAACTCAGAAACGCGTTCCACAACGCGGGGCAAAGGCACTGCGGTGGAACTCGAAGCAGAGAAATTTCTGCAAAAGAAAGGACTTAGGAAGGTCACCCGTAACTACCTGATCAAAGGTGGCGAAATCGACCTGATCATGCGGGATGGTGAGGTTCTGGTTTTTATTGAAGTGCGCTATCGCCAGTCCGAAGAGCATGGCTCAGGTGCTGAGACAGTCACCTACCAGAAACAACGGCGCCTACGCCGGGCTGCCTTGCATTACCTCCAGAAGCATTACGGAAACCACGAGCCTGACTGCCGCTTTGATGTTATCTCCGCCAGCGGTAACCCCGTAATATTTGAGTGGATATCTGACGCTTTCTGAAATGCGTCTTTTTCTTTATGATGGCGACAGGTTTATTCGGGAGTTAGTCTGTGCAAGATCGTATTATCGGCCACTTCGGCGCCAGCATCGAAACCAAAACACTCGCCGCTGAAGAGCTGCCACCCTATATAGAGCATGCATCACAGATGATGGTTAATGCTCTGATCAGTGGTGGAAAGATTCTGACTTGTGGTAACGGTGGCTCTGCCGGTGACGCACAGCATTTCTCTTCTGAACTTCTGAACCGGTTCGAGCGTGAACGTCCCAGCCTTCCGGCCATTGCGCTGACGACTGATCCATCCACGATTACCTCAATCGCTAACGACTACAGCTACAACGAAGTATTCAGCAAGCAGATCCGCGCGCTGGGTAACCCGGGTGATGTGCTTCTGGCTATTTCAACCAGTGGTAACTCAAGCAACGTAGTGCAGGCGATTCAGGCAGCGCATGAACGCGATATGGTGGTTGTTGCTCTGTCCGGGAAAGATGGCGGCCATATGACGTCGCTGCTGACCGCTGAAGATGTAGAGATCCGGGTACCGAGTGATGTCACAGCCCGCATTCAGGAAGTTCACCTGGTCGTTATTCACTGTCTCTGCGATCTGATTGACTGCGCACTCTTTGGTGAAGAATAACTGGGTGAAGAATAGTCCTCGTTATTTTCAACGCTGAGCGGTGGCAACCTGCCGCTCAACGCCTCCCTTGCTTCACTCGGTAATATCCCCGTCCAGCGACGAAAACTCCGGCGGAAATTGGCACCATCTCCCAGCCGCAGCGCATCAGCAATATCTTCGTTATTGCCGCCCTCAAAGTGCATCAGCTCGAGGCTGTATCTCAGACGGATCTGATCCCCGACTTGCTGATATCGCATCCCATCGACCGCCAGATAACGCTTAAGAGTCGCGCTGCTGACTCCGAAGTAACTGGCCGTGTCCGACAATGATGGAAGCTCAGGGAACCTTCCGGAGAGATAACTGGCAACCTGCTCCGCAAACGACTCTGCCGGAATACCCGTCATCAGTGTTTTCGCCTGGGCGATCGCCATATCACGAATCCGTGGAGATCCAGCGGCCCAGGGGCGCGATAAGAAAGCCTCCGGGATCGCCATAAAGCAGCCCCCTGCTCCTACAGTGGTCTCCTCCCCACAGTAGACACGCATACGTCGCAGTTGTGCTGCATCACACTGCCCGGGGCAACAGATCCACCCAGAATTGTTTTCCTGACACTGCTCGCGGGTCACTGAAACCAAAGCTGTCATATAAGCTTCGCTTAGCAACTTCTCTGCGCGTGGACTCAACCCAAAAACATTCTGCCAATGAAGTATCCGATAACCATGATATTGACTCATGCATGGTACCAGTCCCGGGGCCAGCCAGTGTCTGAACTCACAAAGCATCTGCAGAAAATCGCCCAGATCAGTAGCCGTCGCCAGCGCCTGACTGAAAGGCCCCGCGTAGCCCGGCCAAAGACGAGCTCCCCAGCGCGATGCTATTTCATCCTGAGGCAGGTAGTGGGCAATGTTGTCCGCAAGAACCGCCAGTTGCCGTATATTGAAGCGGACACCGCCATTCATATGCGCTTGTGGGGCAAGGTCTTCAACGAAGATGCCTGTACCACGAAGGAGCTTGTGCTGAGGCACATCCGACGCCAGCGCCAGATCCAGAAGCTGAGCCATGGGGTAACAGGCCTGAAGATACTTATCTTCTGCCGTAAGCCAACCGCCTCTGCGTGTATGAGCGCCAGACTCTTTGTGCTGATGAATGATGGTCGGCCTCATGACACCAGACTCATGCCATTTCCTTCAGCCGCACTCTGCAATGCATCCGTTGCGCGTTTAACCAAGGCCTGCGGATCATCCATTGGCTGTCGGACACCGATACCGACATCTAACACCTGCTCGACCCTTTGGTCTGAACCGGATAAGTGAAAACAGAAATGCTCCACGGCTGTGCGCAGGTTAACCGCCAGATCGCGGGCTTCAGAGGGGCGGGTATGGGGCATCAGAATAACGAGGCGATCTCTTGCAACCCGGCAGATAAGATCCCTCTGTCGCAGGTTCAGGATCAGATACTCGCCGGTCTCACGCAACAGGCGGTCCGCCTCACGATAACCATAACGTCGCTCGAACTGGTTAAAGTCATGCAACTCGACGATCAGAGCGACCTGATGTGCCTGCTCATCTGCCCAGTCGGATGCCAGTGTCGCTTCAATCTGCTCGAAACGAGCAACCTGGCTAAGACCATCTAACCAGAGATGATCCCGGAAGACCTGCTCACGTTTCAGTAACTGTGTACGAATGCTTAATTGCTCTTTATGCCAGTGCCACAAACCGTACGTCAGCAGCCCTAATCCTATTGGCATGAGTACGGATTCCACGACACTCTCCCATGCCTGAGTGCCAGCCAGTGCGTAGAACTCATCCAACGTATCCTGCCACATCGCCAGAAACATAAATCCCAGCCCCAGTGTCAGAAGATTCGTCACGCGCCCAGCCGGACGACTGCGCAGTACCATAAGTAACCAGACAACCAATGCCAGCGCGGTGGATCCCTCACCCACGACATCCACCCAGTCAATCGCAGCCATGCCTTTGGGCGCACCCAAGCCAGCCGATAAACCGGTCAGAAGCAATGCCATAGAACCGACAAGAAATAATTTTTGGGTATGTAGTCGCAGCAGTGAATTCATTAATAGCTCCCGGAATAGCCCGCCACTAAAGGCGCTGGAAGGATTTTTAAAAGACGCTAAAAAAGACGAGCCAGCTTGCCAGAACAATATGACAGAACGTCGGGGGTCAGATCAGCTCACTCAGAATGCGCCTGAACCGAAAAATAGTAGTTCTGAGCAGCAGGTAATAGCGACATACCCACATAAATCCAGCCATTGCAGCTCACTGGATCTTTATTCGCGCTGGTCAGAACAGCTCAATCGCGTACTAAAACAGTCCATTTCCGAGGCATACATCAAGCGCGGGACGTATTCCGTCACGTCACTGTCACATTTCATTTTTAGGGTCTGCCCAACTCATGCACAACTCAAAAAATCATGAACGGAGCAATCTCATGACATTTCGCACGGTGCCGCTGGTAGCAGCAATCGCACTTCTCAGTTCTGGCGAGGCATTGGCTGACCAGAATCCATCAACGACAGAAAAAAATGCTGATGACGAAATTGTCGTTGTTGGTCAGGCAGCACGTATGCAGCGTGCGCTGGAGCGCGAGCGCTTAGCCGATAACACCATCAGTGCTGTCGATTCCGACGCCATTGGTGAACTCCCTGACGCCAACGCCGCTGAAGCATTGCAACGTATTCCTGGTCTTTCTATTGAACGTGACCAGGGCGAAGGCCGCTTCGTCCGCATCCGCGGTGTCGGCGCTGAACTGAATGCAGTGACAGTCAACGGTGTTCAGGTACCTGCACCAGAAGCTGGCAGCCGTGCAGTTGCACTCGATGTTATTCCGTCGACTTTGCTCAGCTCGCTCACTGTGACTAAGACGCTTACCCCAGATATGGACGCCAATGCCATTGGCGGTACCGTCGACATTAAAAGTATTTCTGCCCTCGATAAAGAAGGCGCCTTTGCCACAGCAAAAGCGGAAGCGGCTTACGATGAGCAAAGCGAAAATACCAACCCGTCTCTGGCTGTCTCGGCAGGTAATGCTTTTGAGCTGGACGGTGAAAAGCGCTTGGGCGTTGCCCTGGCACTTAGCTGGGATGACCGCGACTTTGGCTCGGATAACGTTGAAACCGGTGGCGGCTGGGATCTTGAAGAAGACCCAGCGGTACTGGATGAAATCGAAATGCGTGAGTACAGCATTAATCGCGAACGTGTCGGTGCCGCGCTGAACCTTGAGCTGGAACTGAACAAAGATCACCGCTTTTATATGAACAATCTCTACAGCCGTTTTTCCGATGAAGAACAACGTCTGGCAATTGTCAGTGAGTTCTCCGAAGGCGTAACTGCAGGTACAGAAATTGATGGTGCGGTGGCCCGTGAGCTTAAAGACCGGGAAGAAACACAGACCATTATGTCTTCCGTTGTAGGCGGTGAGCATTTCCTCGGTGACTGGATTGTTGAATACAAGCTGGGGGCCAGTAAGGCCTCAGAAGATGAGCCAGACGGCATCGCGGGTGCCGTGTTTGAGAGCAGCGCTGACATTACCGGCCTGTCATTCGGTAACAGTCGACGTCCTGTCGTCAGTGGCCCGGCTGCTTTCTATGACCCTGCGCAGTTCGAGCTCACTGAAATTGAATCTGAAAGTAACCTGACTGAAGACATTCAGCGTCAGGCTCAACTCGACATCAGCCGCGACCTGCTGATCAACGAACGTTTCGCCACCATCAAAGGCGGTGCGAAAGCAGTCAAACGTCGTAAAACTCAGGACGGTGACGTCTGGGTTTACGAAGACTTCGGCGCTGCATCCACCAGCATGGCCGATTATGCAGAAGGCGATCGGGGTTACTCTTTGGGGCAGTTTGGACCGGGTATCAACAAAGACTCTGTTCGTAACCTGATGTCAGGCCTTGATCGCGATGCAGCCTACGACGAAGAAGAGTCCACCCTCGCCGATTACAGCATCAACGAAAACATCACAGCCGCCTACCTGATGGGCAGCATGGATGTGACCAATGACCTGCATGTGATCGCAGGTGTCCGCCATGAGATGACCGACACCGAGCTGAAAGGCAACGCTCTGACCGCAGACGATGAGCTGATCCGCACCGAAACCGACAACGACTACAGCCACACGCTGCCGGCACTCCTGACGCGCTGGAACATCAACCGTTCAACCCAGATGCGTGCCGCATGGACCAATTCCGTCGTGCGCCCGACCTTTGAACAGATGAGTCCTAATTTCACGGACGACGGCGAAGAAGCTGAAATGGGTAACCCAGAACTGGATGCGCTTGAATCAGCCAACTTTGATCTGGGTATTTCGCACTACATGGGCTCGACCAGCGTTGTATCTGCAGCCCTGTTCTATAAAGACATCAGCAATTTTATCTATGAATCCGATATTGCAGGTTCTACGGGGTATGAAGACTACGATGAAGTCATCACTTTCCAGAACGGTGACGACGCTGCACTGAAAGGTCTCGAGCTGGCATTTTCTCATCAGTTCAGCAGCCTGCCTGCGCCGTTTAACGGCCTACTGATGAGCGCGAACGCAACCTTCACCTCCAGCGATGCCACCGTCAGTGGCTTTGTTGATGGCGAACTGACCGAGCGTGATATTCAACTGCCGAACCAGTCTGACGTTACCGGTAACTTCATTGTGGGTTATGAGAACGATGTTTATAGCGTACGCCTGGCGACCAACTACAAGTCAGAATATCTGGCCGAGGTGAATAGCTTGGAGAACGACCTGTCAGACGTTTATCAGAGCAGTCAGACCCAGATGGATCTGAACGCAGCATACAACGCGACGGAGAACCTCAAAGTGACCTTTGAGATCGCCAACCTGACTGACGAGCCTTACTACAGCTATCAGAACAAAGAGCGCTACAACGCTCAGTACGAAGACTATGGCCCGACCTATCGTCTGGGCGTTCGCTTCACTAATTTCTGATTCTTGATCACCGATCGTTTGTAACTGCGTCAGCAATGACGCAAAAGCAGGTGCCGGCCCAAGCTGATGCAGGCCGGTACCTGTCTCCCGAATACCTGATACGGATACACCATGAAAGCACATCAAACTAAGCTGAAAATGCTTTTTACAGCCACCGCAATAAGCTCTGCGTTTATAAGCGGATGTGCGAGTTACTCAGAGTCACCCGATAATATTTCAGCTTCTAATCCCGCTAGCCTGGACGTTCACGCGACAGGCATCACATCGGAAACCGGTTGGCAGTTACACTCGCCGAGCTGGATTCTCACCACCAACAACAACGGCCTGACGCTCGATAATAAAAGCCTCACAGGTAACTTTCGCGCAGAGTATGGCGACCAGCGTGGCGACCTGGTAGTCACTGTCAATGACAGTGCTAAAACCCTGGTCGCTCATCATCTCGGTAAACAGCAGACCGTTTCATCCCAGCCATTATCTTTTGCGGTTGAGGGACTGTGTCTTTACCAGCCCGATAATCAGAACACTCAGCTTTTTATTCTTGGCGATGACCATCTCGCACGTCAGTACGTATTGGATATCGACAGTAAAAATGTGCTGACAGAAATCCGCACGCTACCACTGCCGCCAGAAACAGAAAATTGCGTCGTCAGTGATGATCTTAATACGCTTTACGTCAGTGAAGAGAGCATGGGTGTCTGGGCCTATGCCGCTTCTGCCGAAGCACCGTATTCGCGTACAGCCGTCGACCTGGTCGCGCCCTATGGAAACCTTCCGGAAAATGCAGGCTCGTTATCCATCGTTGGAAATCAGTTGATCGTTGCCAGCACGGGCGAACGCTATATCAGTAGCTACGCAATCGGGCCCACCAGCGCCGCAGAACCACAACAGTGGGTGCTGAAAAATGGTTTTGAAATTGAAACTTTCCGCGCCTGGACTTCCGGTGAAGAGGTGCATTTTTCAGCGTTTGACGATGCATCAGGTGAGCTTTATGAGGGCAGGCTTCCACTGACTGACATTTCTCCTATTAACGTCCCGGTAACGCACTCGGTCACACCAACCGCTGAAACATCGCGCGTTATTTCTGCCGGTGACGCCGCAGATGATCCGGCTATCTGGGTAAACAGCAATAGTGCAGAAGGCAGCCTGATTCTAGGCACCGATAAACAGTATGGTCTGGATGTATACGACTTAACCGGTAAGCTGAAACAGAGGCTGGATAATGGACGTCTGAACAACATTGATGTCCGCTACAATCAGGAACTTGCCGGCAAGGTCGTTGATATCGCCGCCGCCAGTCACCGGGACCTGAGTGCCATCAGCCTGTTTGCCATAGATCAGACTTCAGGGCACGTTTCCTGGGTGAGTGATATAAAAACCCAACTGGATGATGTCTACGGCCTGTGCATGGCTCAGACCAATCAGGGCACTTACGTCTTTATTAATGATCAGGACGGCCGCTACGAGCAGTATAAAATCATTACTGAAAACGACATCTGGTCAGCGGAGCGGGTACGGGAGTTCGCCCTTCCTTCTAAACCAGAAGGCTGCGTTGCCGATGATAAAAACAATCGCCTTTTTGTCGGCGAAGAGGCAGTCGGCGTCTGGCTGACATCCATCTCTGCAGATAACGCACCGGACCCGGAGTTGATCATTAAAGTCGATGACAACCTCGTTGCCGATGTCGAAGGCATGTCCATTTATCACGGTACCGAAACAAGTTATCTGGTGGTCAGTAGTCAGGGCGACGACAGCTACGTGCTTTATTCAAGTGAAGCGCCTTATGAGTATGTCGGCCGGTTTAACATTGCAATGAACGCCGCCGCAGGTATTGATGGAGCATCGGAAACCGACGGACTCGACGTAACCTCTGCAGCGCTGGGCAGTGCCTATCCTGATGGTTTGCTGGTCGTTCAGGATGGCCGGAATGTGATGCCCGCGGAAAACCAGAACTACAAGCTGGTGAGCTGGTCAGACATCGCGCGCGAACTCAAACTCTGATGGTCATAGCCGCTACTAAGTAGTAGCGGCCCCGTCAGCTCAGCCGGAGCAATAATCGCTCTGGCACGAACAGGTCTGACGAGCCGGTACTTTCCAGCGCTGCCAGTCTCCTGTGCCGGCATCGTATGTTCGGAGATAACCGTGCTGCGGCGCACCGAACCCAACGATTAAGCGCAACGCTTCCACCACCTGAGTCGTGCCAATAATGCCGACTACCGGCGATAGAATACCGTTTTCTGAGCACGTCAAAGCGCCATCCTGCAACGCCGGATAGAGACACCGATAACAAGGCGCTCCTTCCTCACGAGGGTCGAACACAGCAACCTGGCCATTCAGAGCAACGGCGGCACCGGATACCCAGGGCATGCACTTCTGCAGGCAGACTTCGTTGATCGCGTAACGGATCGCGGCGTTATCTGAGCAATCGACGATGACCGTCAGGCCGTCATCTGAGCTAACTTGTCCGTTTAACGCGTCCTCTGAGCTCAACCAGTCCTGTTGGCTCAACCACTCAGAGTCAGCACGCTGAGCATAGCAGGATATCTTTACATCCGGATTAACCGCCTGACAGCGCTGAGCGGCGGATTCTACCTTGCTCAGGCCCACTGAAGCTGAATCGTGAACCACCTGCCGCTGCAGGTTTGAAACCTCAACCTGATCGTCGTCTACCAGAATCAGATGCCCGACTCCCGATGCCGCCAGATACAGCGCCACCGGTGATCCGAGACCACCCAGTCCTATGACTACAACCGTCGCTCTGGAAATGGCTTCCTGCCCCTCGATATCTACCTCAGGGAGCAGAATATGGCGGCTATAACGAAGCAGTTGATCATCCTTCATTCATGCACTCCCGGCAGTTGTCCACCACTGATACGCGGGTTGCCGCCCAGGTCGCGACGGTTCTGCACGCTCACGAAGCCCCTTTGACGTAAGTAGTCACATACCGCCTCAGCCTGATCGTACCCATGTTCCAGCAACAACCAGCCGTCAGGCTTCAGATAATCAGGCGCGTGATCAATAATATGAAACAGATCCGCCAGCCCTGACTGCTCAGCCACCAGTGCCGAGGCAGGCTCAAAACGCACGTCGCCCTCAGCGAGATGGTTATCGTGAGGATCAATATAAGGCGGGTTTGAGACAATCAGATCGAAGTGGCCGTTGACGCGCTCAAACCAGCTGCCATGAATCAGATGGATATCAAGCTCCAGACGCGAGGCGTTGCTCTGCGCCAGCGCATAGGCATCGACATCGAACTCCACGGCTTCAACAGACCAGGCGGGATATTCACTTTTAATGGCCAGCGCAATCGCGCCTGTGCCGGTGCCAAGATCAATAGCCCTTGCGGCGTCTGGCAGATCAAGATCCAGCACCCATTCAATCAGAGTTTCAGTATCCGGCCTTGGGATAAGTGTCGAAGGCGCAACCCGGAGTGGCAAAGACCAGAACTCTCTTACACCCGTCAGATGCGCTATGGGATGCCCCTCCATACGTCGGGCCAACAAGGTATCGAGCGAGTCTTGTTGAGATTCTGTCAGCGGTTTTTCTGGCCAGGTGTATAGCCAGGCGCGATTCACATCCAACACATGCATCAACAGGAGTTCTGCATCCGCACGAGAGGACTCACTGTCGGTCAGTGACGCCTGCGCCCGAGCCAGCCAGTCGCCAACAGTAATCACTGCCCCGCCATTTCAGCCAACAGGTTGGCCTGATGCTCGTGAATCAGAGGTTCAATCACAGGTGACAGATCGCCTTGGACGATTTCATCAAGCTTGTAGAGGGTCAGATTAATGCGGTGGTCGGTCACCCGGCCCTGAGGATAGTTGTAGGTACGGATACGCTCCGAGCGATCGCCCGAGCCGACCAGGGATTTACGGGTGGCGGCCTGCTCTGCCTGAGCGGCAATGCGCTGGGCGTCACGCAGACGCGTCGCCAGCATAGCCATGGCTTTGGCCTTGTTCTTGTGTTGCGAACGCTCGTCCTGACATTCAACCACAACGCCAGTTGGCAAGTGCGTAATACGGATAGCGGAGTCGGTTTTGTTGACGTGCTGACCGCCCGCGCCAGAGGCCCGGAAAGTATCAATCCTCAGATCGTTCTTATTGATATCTACTTCGTCTTCACTCTCGACTTCGGGCATCACAGCGACGGTACAGGCTGAAGTGTGAATTCGCCCCTGACTTTCGGTTTCTGGAACACGCTGGACACGATGAGCGCCGGATTCGAACTTCAGACGTGAGTACACATCTGTGCCACTGATACGCACGATCACCTCTTTGAATCCGCCATGCTCACCGTCATTTGCGCTCATCATTTCTGTGCGCCAGCCCTGCGTTTCTGCAAAGCGGGTGTACATGCGATACAAGTCACCGGAGAAAATAGCCGCTTCATCACCGCCAGTTCCGGCACGGATTTCGACAATCACATTGCGACCATCGTCCGGGTCTTTCGGCAACAGAAGAATCTCAATGCGTGCTTCAAGCGCTGCGATCACCTCTTTCGCATTCTCAAGCTCTTCTTGTCCCATAGCTCGCATATCTGGATCATCATCGGACGCTAGGAGCTCGGCCTCTTCGCGGTCAGACACCGCCTGCTCATAATCTGAATACGCTTTGGCGACCTCTTCCAGCTCTGCATATTCCTTGGAAAGATTACGGAATTTATCCTGATCGCCAATGACATCTGGGTCAGACAGCAGGTGCCCAACCTCTTCGTAGCGGTCTCTGAGACTTTCCAGTTTTTGCAGTATCGAAGGTTTCATTCGTTTGAGTTATCCAGATCGAACAGTTCGCGACTCCAGTCGAGAACTTCACGACGCCCTTCGGCGCCAGCACGGCGCAGGGCCGTCATGGGTTTATGCAGCATTTTATTGCCGAACGTGTGAGCAAACGTTCGTAGAACTTTTTCGGGGTCTCCGCCGTTCTGAATCTGCTTCAGAGCTTTCTCAAGCTGCTCATCCCGTAATGTTTCAACGTAGCTACGCACGTCAGTGAGAGTGCTGACGGCATCAAGCGCTTTCAGCTCACGCATGTAATGCTCAACGCCAGCTTCAATCAGCTCTTCCGCCTGCTGAGCAGCATCCTCTCTCGAACGGACATTTTCTTCAATGATGTCCCTGAGATCATCAACGCTGTAGAGGTAGACATCGGAGAGCTCACCCACTTCGGCTTCAATATCTCGTGGTACTGCGATATCGACCATGAACATAGGCTTGTGACGGCGCTTTTTCAGCGCCTTCTCAACCATCCCTTTGCCAAGGATCGGTAGTGGACTGGCCGTCGATGAAATCACGATGTCAGCGTCCGGCAACACCACGGGGATATCTTCCAGCAACACCGCTTCTGCATGAAACTCCTGCGCCAGTGTCTGAGCACGCGCCAGCGTACGATTCGCCAGAGTCAGGTGCTCAACACCCGCCTGGCGAAGATGTCGGGCAACTAACTCTATGGTTTCCCCTGCACCAATCAGTAAGGCGCGGCTATTTTTCATATCCGCAAAGATATGCTGCGCCATACGCACAGCCGCAAAAGCGACTGACACAGGGTTCTGGCCGATGGCAGTATCAGTACGGACACGCTTGGCGATTGAGAATGTCTGACGGAAAAGACGGCCTAGCTCAGACCCGACCGTGCCGGCCTCCTGAGCCACTGCAAATGCCGATTTCATCTGGCCCAGAATCTGTGGTTCGCCAAGTACCAGCGAATCCAGACCACTGGCCACGCGCATGGTGTGCGATACCGCGTCGTCGTTTTCGAGAGAATAAAGAGAGGCTTCAAGGTCCGTGCGGCCGATCTCCTGATTCTGTTCCAGCCAGTGGCCGATCAGATCAGGACAGCGATCGTCTGCAGTGCAGTAAATTTCGGTGCGGTTACAGGTCGATAGAACAACGACTTCAGAGACACAATCCAGGGCGCGAAGGTTTTTCAATACATCAGGCATACCGGCAGGATCAAACGCCACCCGTTCGCGTACAGCAACAGGAGCGGTTTTGTGGTTAATGCCCAATGCCCAGATACTCATTCTGCCGCCAGAGTTCCTCGCCTAAAAGCCGCGATTATAAACAGCCATACGGGAATTTTCCCGCTAAATCTTTGACTTACCTGTCCAAGTAACCCTAAATAACGACATAGTTGCATACCGGATCTGCTGATAAACCACACCATGGCCAACGCTGAACAGTTCTGGCGCGTCGGACGGACGCTCCTCACACTGGGCCTGACCGCTGTTACCGCGGCCTGCGCCTCACTGAATTCAAAGTCTCCCGAGGAGCCTGCTACTGCGCCCCCGGAAAAAATTGTCGAGTACAAAGCCATTCCGGCAAATACCATGTATTCACTGCTGGTTGCTGAGATGGCCGGACAACGTCAACGCTACGACGTTGCGCTCTTTCATTATCTCGATCAGGCCCGCAAAACCCGCGACCCTAATGTCGCGGAACGTGCTCTGCGTATCGCTCAATACATTGGCGCCGCAGGGTTTGCCGCTGAAGCTTCTGAGATATGGCTGGAAGTAGAGCCCGATGACCCAGGCGCGGTGCAGGCCGCCGCTCAGGTTGCTCTGGGCCGTAAAGACTTTGATCAAAGCCTCGACCTTTATGCCCGCTTTTACGAGATGACAGGCGTAGCGCAGTTTGATTTCTATGCAGCTGCCTTACTATCCAATGATGAAGTTATACGCAGTGAGCGGCTGGGTGCCCTCGACGCACTGACGCCGACCTATCCCGAAAGCGGTAATCTGGTGTACGGTCAGGCATTGTTACTCCAGTCTCTGGGGCAGGATGATGCTGCAATCCAGCGCATTGATCAGGCCCTGAAACTTGAGCCGGGGCTACTGCCGGCGGCTGTTCAGAAGGCACGTATTCTGGCTCGTAACCAACGCGTTGATGAAGCCATCGACTGGCTGGATAAGCTGCTGGATGATCACCCCGACAACAAGCAGATTGCGGTGTTACGTGCTCGTATGCTCCTGCAGTTAGGTGACGTTCGTGAGGCACGCAATGCCTTTGCTGCCATCAACCGACAATATCCTAACGACGACCAGATCATTCTGTCGCTGGCACTACTGGAAGAAGAACTGGAAAACTACAGTGAAGCAAAACCGCTTTTGCGTGAATTGCTGAACAGCAGTGATAAACAATCAGAAGCCAGTTATTACCTGGGACGCATTGCTGCCAGTGAAAATGATCCAGATCTGGCGATCAGTTACTACCGCCAGATTGGCGACAGTCGCGAGTTCCTGCCTGCACAACTGGCTGCCGCTCAGCTTCTCAATCAGGAGCAGGGACCTGATGCAGCCACCAGCTACCTGCAGGAACGCAGTGCCGAATTCCCTCAATACGCTGGGCAGCTCCGTCGCCTTGAAACGGATATTTTAATCAAAGCCGGACGCCAACAGGAGGCGTTCGAGAGTGTCTCCATCGCCCTGGAAGCCGAGCCTGGAGACACAAACCTGCGCTATACGCGTGCCATGCTGGCCGAGCGTTTGGGGAATATGGAGCTACTTGAAAGTGATCTGCGCCAGATCATTGAACAGAACCCGGAACATGCCGAAGCACTCAATGCACTGGGCTACAGCCTTGCCAATAAAACCGACCGGTTTGAGGAAGCTGAGCCTCTGATTGAACGAGCCATTGCCCTCCAGCCCGACAACCCAGCCATCATAGATAGCCTCGGTTGGCTGTACTTTCGTGAAGGTAAGCTGAACGAGGCTGGCCCTCTTCTACTCGATGCATGGAACCGTATGAATGACCATGAGATCGCGGCGCACCTGGGCGAATGGTACTGGGCTACCGGTGATAAAGAATCTGCTTACGACATCTGGGCAAAGGGGCTTGAACTCGAACCAGAGAGTGAGGTCATTCATGAGACCTTACAACGCCTTGGTGTCGACCCGTCGGATTTATAACATGCTTCGTTTTCTTACCCGGCTGCCTCTTGCGGCCGCAATTCTGCTGATGTCAGCCTGTGCTTCGTTTCTTCCTCAGGGAGGCAGTGATGCTCTCCAAGACAGTCTTAATGACGTTCAGCACTGGCAGGTCCGCGGCAAAATGTCGGTTATCACACCCGATGACAGCGCGACTGGCTACATGGACTGGAAACAGAATCAACGCGAGTTTGATCTGTATATCGCCGGCCCCCTGGGACAGGGAGCAACACGACTGACCGGCGATAAACGCTCCGCTGCACTCACTCTTCCCGGCTGGGACGAACCTCGTCATGCCGAATCACCGGAAGAACTGATGTTGCTCTATCTCGGCTGGAATTTTCCGGTGTCTGATATCCGCTATTGGGTAAAAGGCCAGGCCAGTCCGAACGGCAATGCCAACACTGAGTACGACGAGAGTGGCCTTCTGTCACGCATGGAACAGTACGGCTGGACCATCACCTACAAGCGCTACTCAAATCAGAATGGCTACTGGCTGCCGGGTCTGGTCAAAGTGAGTGGCCACGATTTCCGTTTTACCTTTTCTATCCGTGAGTGGACTCTGCATGACTGAGCGAAACGACGACAAGTGGCTGACTCTCCCCGCGCCTGCCAAGCTCAATCTGTTTCTGCATATCACCGGACGTCGGGCGGACGGCTACCACAATCTGCAGACCCTGTTTCAATTTCTGGACTATGGCGACGAGCTGTCGTTCCGGGTGCGCGACGATAGCGAGTTAACTCTCAGCCCCGCCATCGATGACGTTCCTTTCGAAGACAATCTGATAATCAAAGCGGCAAGACTGCTGCAGTCCCGTGCGACCGGCAAAACACCCGGAGCAGACATTCAGCTTAAGAAAATCCTGCCCATGGGAGGCGGGCTGGGTGGCGGAAGCTCAGACGCTGCGACCACATTGCTCGCGCTCAACCACCTCTGGCAGCTCAACCTGAGCCTTGATGAGCTGGCAGATATGGGGCTGGCGCTTGGCGCCGATGTGCCCGTATTTATCCGCGGCGAAGCGGCCTTTGCCGAAGGCGTTGGTGAAGTCCTGACCCCGGTGCCAGAGCTCGACGAACCCTGGTTTCTGGTGGTCTGTCCGCAAGTACATGTAAATACTGCAAAAATTTTCTCGCACGAGGGCTTGACCCGGGATACAGAGGTCATTAATATTCGCACCGCGTTGAGGCAAGGGGGCAGAAATGACTGCCAGCAAGTTGTCACGATGCTCTACCCAGAAATAGGTAAAGCATTGAATTTGCTAAATAAATTTTCCTTTGCTAAGATGACGGGCACTGGAGCTTGCATATTTTCAAGCTTCGGTTCTGAGACAGAAGCCAGACAGGTTTCTGACCAGTTACCGGCTGAGTATGTGGCCTTTGTTGCGAAAGGAACTAACCTTTCAACGACGCATAAGGTATTATTCAGACCGTCTTAAATGCTGGGGTGTCGCCAAGTGGTAAGGCAACGGGTTTTGATCCCGTCATTCGCAGGTTCGAGTCCTGCCACCTCAGCCAATTCTATCTCCTCCATCTTTGAAATCACTGCATCAAGGGGACGACTGTGTCTAAGTTGATGGTATTTACCGGTAATGCAAATCCGGAACTGGCTAAGCTCGTCGTCGAGCGTCTCGATCTTTCCCTTGGCGAAGCCACCGTGGGCAAATTCAGTGATGGTGAGATAACCGTCGAAATTAATGAAAACGTTCGCGGTAAAGACGTTTTTATCCTGCAGCCTACCTGCGCACCAACCAATGATAACCTGATGGAAATGCTGCTGATGGCCGACGGTCTGCGTCGTGCATCCGCAAGCCGTATCACGGCCGTTGTTCCATATTTTGGCTACGCCCGTCAGGATCGTCGTCCACGCAGTGCTCGTGTGCCTATTTCTGCACGCGCCGTGGCTGACATGATGTCAGGCTCTGGTATTGACCGTGTTCTGACTGTTGACCTGCACGCTGACCAGATTCAGGGTTTTTTCGATATCCCTGTAGATAACGTGTATGGCTCCCCTATCCTGCTGGACGATATTGAACGTCAGAGCTTCGAAGATCTGATCGTAGTATCACCAGACATTGGCGGTGTTGTTCGTGCACGAGCAATCGCTAAGCAGCTTAACGTTGACCTCGCGATCATCGACAAGCGTCGTCCTAAGGCGAATGTATCTGAAGTCATGCACATTATTGGTGATGTGAAAGACCGTACCTGTGTTCTGGTCGATGATATGGTCGATACCGCCGGTACTCTGTGTCAGGCGGCAAAAGCATTGAAAGAATTTGGTGCGAAAAAGGTTGTCGCTTACTGTACGCATCCTGTACTATCCGGGCCCGCGATTGAACGCCTTGCCAGTGCAGAGCTCGACGAGCTGGTAGTGACTGATACTATCCCGCTGTCTGAAGCCGCCCGCGCAACCGGCACGATCCGCCAATTGACCATTGCAGGTCTGCTGGCAGAGTCGATCCGTCGCGTAAACAACGAAGAATCCATCAGTGCGATGTTCCGTTAAGCCACGCGCTTAAGAACAACGAACCGATTACCGGCAACACCATAAGGTGTTGCTATAACGACCGCCGGCGTTGGTCGCAAACTCCGGCGGTTTTTACATCCTGAAATGAGGAAATCACTATGTCAGACTTCACTTTGTCTGCTGTAACTCGCGAAGATGCGGGGAAAGGTGCGAGCCGCCGCCTGCGTCGCGAGAACGGCGTTCCAGCAATCATCTACGGCGGTAAAGCCGGTGGTAACGACCGTAAACCTACGCCTATCACTCTGAAGGCGAATGAACTGAACAAAGCTCTGGAATCAGAAGCCTTCTACAGCTCAATCATCACTCTGTCTGTTGATGGCAAAGACGAAACTGTGATCCTGAAAGATCTGCAGCGTCACCCTGCAAAAGCTATGATCTGGCACGCTGACTTCCAGCGCGTGAGTAAGTCTTCTAAGATCACCACTACCGTTCCACTGCACTTCCTGAACGAAGACACCTGTAAAGGCGTTAAGCTGGGCGGCGGTAAGATCATGCACCAGATGACTACTCTCGAAATCGTATGTGCTGCTGGCGACCTGCCAGAGTTCATCGAAATCGACATGGCTGACGTAGAAGTTGGCGGCGTAATTCACTTGTCTGACCTGAAACTGCCTAAAGGCGTTGAGTCACTGGCACTGTCACACGGTCCAGAGCACGACACTTCTGTTGTTTCTGTTATTGAGCCTAAAGGTTCGAAAGAAGACGACGCTGAAGACGCTGAAGCTGAAGGCGGCGACGAGTAATCGTTGCGCTCAGAGAAAAGCGGGGCTTGTCCCCGCTTTTTTATTGTCTGCTATTTATCACACTGATATCGAATGGACATTGTATGGCTGATCCAATTCGCTTAATCGTAGGCCTGGGCAACCCTGGCGCAGAATACGAAAACACCCGCCACAATGCCGGTTTCTGGCTGGTTGAACGCCTCGCCCGACAGGAAGGCATCACACTTTCGCCAGACAAAAAATTCTTCGGACTCTCTGGCAAAGGTCGCATTGGCGGTCAGGAATGCTATCTGCTGATGCCAACGACCTTTATGAATCGCAGTGGTCAGGCGGTGGCCGCATTGGCGAGCTTCTACAAGATAAAAACCAGTGAAATTCTGGTCGTCCATGATGAGCTGGATATGCCCCCCGGCGTTGCTAAGTTCAAAACCGGTGGCGGTCACGGTGGACAGAACGGTCTTCGCGATATCATCGCTCGTATGAGCAATCAGAAAGATTTCCATCGCCTGCGTGTCGGTATTGGTCACCCGGGTGATAAAAATCTGGTCACCGGTCATGTACTGGGACGCGCCAGCAAAGCAGAGCAACAAGCCATCGATAGTGTCATCGATGAGGCAATACGTGTGCTGCCAGATGCGATCGCCGGTGACTTGCCTAAAGCTATGAATCGACTTCACAGCTTTAAAGGGTAAAATACCCGCCACAAGTAATCAGATACACCAACCAAACATACGATCGGGATACAGAAATGGGCTTTAAATGCGGAATCGTTGGTCTGCCCAACGTCGGTAAATCAACACTCTTCAACGCTCTGACCAAATCAGGCATCGCGGCAGAGAACTTCCCCTTCTGTACCATCGAGCCGAACACCGGCATGGTGAATATGCCCGATCCACGCCTTGATGCACTGGCAGCGATCGTTAACCCTGAGAAAGTCATTCCAACCGCCATGGAATTCGTCGATATCGCGGGCCTGGTCGCTGGCGCATCAAAAGGTGAAGGTCTGGGTAACCAGTTTCTGGCCAACATCCGCGAAACAGACGCGATAGCACACGTTGTACGCTGCTTCGAAGACGACAACGTTATCCACGTAGCGAATCAGGTAGACCCTGCGGCCGATATCGACATCATCAATACTGAGCTGGTGCTGGCTGACCTTGATTCATGTGAGAAACAGCTACAGCGCGTCACCCGTACCGCGAAAGGCGGCGATAAAGACGCTATCGCTCAGAAGGCCCTGCTTGAGAAGCTGATTCCTCATTTTGAAGAAGGCAAAACCGCCCGCATGCTGGATATGGACGACGATGAGAAACGTGTTGCACGTCAATTCCATCTTCTGACCACCAAACCAACCATGTACATCGCCAACGTTTCAGAAGAAGGCTTTGAGGATAATCCTTATCTGGATACAGTACGCGAAGTCGCTGCATCAGAAGGTGCTTCAGTGGTCGTGGTATGCAACAAGATTGAAGCGGAAATTTCAGAACTGGAAGACGACGAAAAGGCCGACTTCCTGGAAATGATGGGCATGGAAGAACCGGGACTGGACCGCGTTATCCGCGCTGGTTATCAACTTCTGGGCCTACAGACCTACTTTACCGCAGGTGTTAAAGAAGTACGCGCCTGGACCATCAAAGTAGGCTCAACGGCACCGCGTGCGGCCGCTGCGATTCACACCGACTTTGAGCGCGGCTTTATCCGTGCCGAAGTCGTTGGCTACGACGACTTCATTGAGTTCAATGGCGAGAACGGTGCAAAGGAAGCCGGTAAGTGGCGCTTAGAAGGCAAAGAATACATCGTTAAAGACGGCGACGTTATCCACTTCCGCTTCAACGTCTGATCAACGCACAACCGGCTCATCCAGACCTGGCTTCAGGGGCTCTCCCTGAAGCCAAAATTTTTGGAACAATCAATTCATTTTTTCACTCTCTTAATTCACCAGCGAAACAACTAGACTAGAGTCTGTAAACTGCCCGGTGATTTATGACGACTCCTGCATTCCGACTACCACTGCCACTCCTGCTGGCCATGCTGACCGCCATTGGTCCTCTCTCCATCGACATGTACCTGCCTGCAATGGCAGCCATGGCCGGATCACTAAGCAGTGATATTCATCATGTCGAACTATCAGTCAGCACCTTTCTGCTCGGGTTTGCGCTCGGTCAGATTTTGGGCGGACCAATGTCTGACCGGGTTGGGCGACGCCCGGTGATCTTTCTTGGGTTAGTTTTGTTTGCCATTGCCAGTTTGGCTCTGACCCACGTAAGTTCTCTCGATGGCCTCCTGTTGTTACGCGGCCTGCAGGCAATCGGCGGCGGGTTGGCCGTTGTGAACTCGACCGCCATTGTCCGTGACCATTTTGATGGCACTGACATTGCGAGAGTCCTGTCTATGGTGGCCATGATCATGATGGCCGCACCACTTGCTGCGCCATTATTAGGCTCCCTGGTGCTGACCTTCAGTGGCTGGAGAAGTATTTTCGGTATTCTCAGTGCCTACGCAGCTCTTCTCATCGCCATTCTGGTCTGGCAGCTTCCTGAGAGTCACCCTCCTCACCGGAGGGTTAAGCGTTCGCCATGGGCAGGGTATGCGACCGTCCTGAAACACCGTGTCGCACGTCGATATATTCTGATGCTGGCAAGCGCATACAGTGGCATGTTTGTATTTATCACCGCATCGCCGTACCTGTATCTCGAGCACTTTGGGCAGAGTGAACAGACGTTCCCATGGTTATTCGGTGCGAATGTCATTGTCATCATGCTGATGAACCGGCTGAACATATTCTGGCTCCGATACTGGTCACCGCAGCGACTGCTGACCGCAGGTATTCTGTTGCAGTTCGCGTCAGCTCTGGCGTTACTGATGCTTACTCTGTCGCCTTACTTCAAGCTCCCTGTGGTTCTGCCGCTACTGATGATCTACGTTGGCTCTCTGGGCCTGATCACAGCCAATACCATGGGCACCGTCATGCAGTATTTCCGCGAGGTTGCGGGGTCAGCCACGGCACTGATGGGCGTCATTCAGTTCAGTGGCGGCGCTCTTGCAGGGCTCCTTTGGGGGAAACTTCACGACCATACCCCTATCCCTATGATGGAGGTGTCCCTGCTGACCGCATCTCTGGCACTGATATTTCTGCTATTCGCGCGCAAAGCCAACCAATCTGAGGCAGGCGAGAACAGTATTCACGCATCCGCAACAGACTGATGCATACAAGCAACAATCAATACTTGAGTAATTTGCTCAGGAGTATCAGAATGAACGTTCATTCCGCCTTATGAATAAAATGGACAAACGCGAACTTATCATCACCGCCACCTGCGATCTGATTGCAGAGAACGGTCTTCAGGCAACGCCTATTTCAATGGTTGCCAAAGAAGCCTGTTGTGGTGCGGGAACTATCTACCGCTACTTCGAAACCAAAGAAGAGCTGATAGAAGATGTTTACCTGACCCTGATGGAGCGTTTTTCAGACGCTTGCCTGAAGGGTCTGGATGAAAACGCAAGCGTAAGGGAACAATTGAACAGCGTGTGGCTCAATCTATATCACTACATGCGTGAAGTTCCCCGGGACGCCCTGCTCCTTGATCAGTTAAGCGTTGCCCCTGCAATACGCGGTGAGCTACAGGAACAAGGAAAACGTCGCCTGAAGGAGAAAATTGATCCTCTTTTTGCGCGCGGTAGGGAAGAGGGACTGATTAAAGATATCCCCGACGATGTGCTGGGGGTATTTGTGTATGGCGGAATTTCGACGCTGTTACGTACCGACCGTAACGCGCCTTGTGCAGTTCCAACGGAAGTGACCGACGAAATGCTTCTCAGCATATGCTGGGGAGCAATAGAGAAACGCGACTGATATTCAGGAGAGTAAGATGGCTACAGCACTGATTGATGCAGAGAAGCAGACACCAGCTAGCACGAGCGCAGCGAATGAGTCTATGCGACGCGCGGCCAAGGCAACCGCGAGTACTGACTATTACGACCTGATTGGCAATATTGCGCTCGAACGTCGGCGCCTCCGCAATAGCGAAGGGGCTGCTGCAGAATAAGCAGCCCTCTCCCGTATTCCATTACCAGTCAATCAATGGAATACGGCGTCTTCTCCTGTGTCGCTCTCGGCAAAGGCCGGTGGCAAAGCGCTGTCCCGGTTAATAACGAAGACGCTATGTTCGGGCACAACCGAAACACCTTCAGCTTCGATGTCTTCAAGTAAGATGCACGTCAGATCAATCGAATCCATACCGACTACAATGGCCATTGGGCAGCCATAGTGAGTGTGAATCGCGACCAGATCACCGATTTCTATGTCCTCACGGACCGTATTAATATCTCCGGCAACCAGATCATCACTCGGCCAAGGCGTCTTAAAGCGTGCCAGGGCAACAAGCTGAACAATCCCCTGAACGACACCATCGTTGATGTCCAACACCATGCCCTCATCGGTTTCATCAGCATGATCATCCGATACGCGCTCAAGAAGATGCATAAACAGATCTGAATCTTCGTCCGTCCAGCGCACATCTACCGCCTGTGTACCAGTGCGTCGGGAACAAAAACTAACTTCGGTGGGTACGAGAGTGGCAGGTTCGCCTTCTCCCGCTGGCATCAGCAGACTGACCGCGTCAAAGCCTGAGTTATCGTTATTCTGAATACGCCAGTAAAGCGGTTGCATTTCTGCGTTCATAAGGTCAACTCCTTATTCACCTGGATCGGGTTTGGCCTGTAACAGGCAGTCTGAGCCGTGTCCCCCTTTCTGCAACACCTGTCTGAATGTATAGCAACCGTTACCTTCCGACACAAGCCCCATATTGTGTAAAGCTGCTGCAGTTCACACAGAGAGGCGTCAAAGCGGTCATAACAGGCCGTCGGGAACTCCCTGCATATTCCTGTTCTGCCGGGGCAGCGCTGATTAAAGCAGAGCCGCTCTGTGCTCCATGATAGACTGCGTCCATTTCTAGCGTAATCAAGGTCTGCCGAAGGAGATTGTTCTTATGACCCGTTATCCGCTCATTGGAGTTCTGTTCGCCACAACGGTTCTGGCGGGTTGTGCCTCAACGCCACAGGGGCTCGATAGAATTCAGGACCGTGCCAGCCGGGAGGCTGTCAGTACGGTGCGCTCCGGGGCGACCTTGATCAAAGAGGCCGAACAGCAGAAAAGCCAGGCCAAAGCTCAGGAAACTTACCGCTTTGCACCGGCCATGACTGACTCTGCCAACGACTATATCAACGATGCGAAGCAGGCCCGTGACAAAGGCAAAGCTGACAACGAAGTCAGAGAACTGGCATTAACGGCCTTGGCTACGTTTGAGAAGGCGCAGGATCACACCTTAGTTGCCAGAGAGACCCTTGCGCCCTCTCTGGCGCATCTCGAGGTTCTGAACAGTATCCGCGCCGATACCTATTACCCAAGTGAGTATCGCGCGGTCAATGAAGATCTCGACGGTATTATCCGGACTTTAGAGACCACTGGCGCACCAGCAAGCGCCAGCCAGACGCAACGCCAGCTTCTGCTGGATATGCACGACCTTGAGGTCCGGACCATTGGCTTCATCCAGCTGCAGCAGATCCGGAACCGGATTGCCGCCATGCGAGAAGCTGGCGCCGAAAAGTTAATTCCGCGCAGTTTCAGCACAGCAACAACAGCGCTGGCTTCCGCAGAAGACCTGATCAGCAAGACCCCCCGGGCTGACGCAGAGATCGCTGCGCAGCGGGAAGCAGCAAAAACCGCTGCCGACCATGCCCAGATCATTCTGGCAATGAGCAATGAGGTTCTGGACGCAGATAAAGACAATGCTGAAGCCTTGGTGTTGCGTATCGAGCGCTGGTTATACAACATCGCTGTCGCTTTGAAATACCCGGATATCCGTCACCTGCCCATGGATGAGCAATCGCGTCAGCTGGCTGAAGAAATTGAAGGTGTAATTCAGCGCTGACCCACGGATTCACAGGGGCGACAACCCGGCTTTCTCAGTCTCAGCACTGGCGAATAAGTGAGCAGAGGCTGTATACTGTCGCCCCTTTTTTTGAACGACCAGACACAGCAGTATGACTGAACAGGCGAAAAAGCTTTACATCAAAACCCACGGTTGCCAGATGAACGAATACGATTCATCACGTATGGCCGACATGCTGGGTGAAAGCCATAAAATGGTGGTCACGGACAACCCTGAAGAGGCTGACGTCATTCTGCTGAATACCTGCTCTATCCGTGAGAAGGCACAGGAGAAAGTCTTTCATGAACTGGGCCGCTGGAAGAACCTGAAAACGACCAATCCGGATCTTAAGATTGGCGTCGGTGGCTGTGTTGCCTCCCAGGAAGGCGACGCCATCATGAAACGCGCGCCTTTTGTGGATATGGTCTTTGGCCCGCAGACGCTGCACCGCCTGCCAGAAATGGTGAACAAGGCCAGTAATGCGATCCAGGTTGTGGACGTCACTTTCCCCGAAATCGAGAAGTTCGATCACCTGCCGGCCCCTAAGTCTGAAGGCAGCTCGGCGTTTGTGTCAGTGATGGAAGGCTGCTCAAAATACTGCACCTTCTGCGTCGTACCCTACACCCGCGGCGAAGAAGTCAGCCGCCCATTGGCTGACGTGCTGAAAGAATGTGAAGTGCTCGCAGCTCAGGGCGTGCGTGAAATTAACCTGCTTGGGCAGAACGTGAACGCCTATCAGGGTGACACGGGCGATGATGACCACACAGGTACAGCAGACTTAGCCGAACTGATTACTCGGGTCGCAGAAATCGAAGGCATTGACCGCATCCGCTTTACGACGTCTCATCCGGTCGAATTCAGCGACAGCCTGATCGATGTTTATGCGGAAGTCCCAGAGCTGGTCAGCCATATTCATCTGCCGGTTCAGAGCGGCTCTAACCGCATTCTTGCAGCCATGAAACGTGGTCACGAAATTGATCTTTATATCGATAAGATCCGCCGTCTGCGCGAACTGCGCCCTGATATCTCAATTTCATCCGACTTTATCATTGGCTTCCCGGGTGAGACGGAAGAAGACTTCCTCGACACCATGAAGCTGATCGACGAGATCGGTTTTGACACCTCATTCAGCTTTGTTTACAGCGCTCGCCCCGGTACTCCAGCAGCGCAGCTGGATGATGACACACCCGAATCACTGAAGAAGCAACGTCTGAAGATACTGCAGGATCGTATCGTGCAGAATGCACAGCAGATCAGCCGCCGCATGGTCGGACGTGAAGAAGTCATTCTGGTGACTGGCGTGTCTAAGAAAGACCCAGGCGAGCTTCAAGGCCGCACCGAAAACAACCGGGTGGTAAACTTTAAGTGTGACGATCAGTCTATGATCGGAAAATTCGTCCGGGTCAGCATTGAAGATGCCTACCCGAACAGCCTGCGTGGCGTCATCATTGACGCGTCGCAAGCGTACTGATCAACCATCATATCGAGGTCAATTTGTCCGACGAGCAGCAAAGCAGCACAAGCCCTGAACCGACCGCTAAACAGCATGCCGTGAGTTTTACTCTGGAGCCGGATGACGCCAGTCGTCTCGCCAACCTGTGCGGCAATCTGGACGGACATATCAAGCAGATTGCTGATCATTACGAGCTGGACATTTTTAATCGCGGCAGCCGCTTTCAGATCGAGGGCAAAGTCGGCCCGGCCAAGCGTGCCGCCGACTTACTGCAACGCCTCTACAAAGAAACCGGCAAAGGCACTGAAATCAGCCCAGACCTGATTCACCTGTTTCTACAGGAAGACAGTGCTCGCCCATCGCAACGCGGCAAGCGCACCTACGACGCCGACAAAGGCATCATCAAGACTCCGCTGGCGGTTATTAAGCCCAGAGGCGAGAACCAGCTTGAATATCTGGATCAGGTACGTAAATACGACATCAACTTCGGCATCGGCCCAGCCGGTACGGGTAAAACCTTCCTTGCCGTTGCCACCGCCGTTGAAGCCCTGATGCGTGATGATGTGAAACGTATTCTGCTGGTGCGCCCTGCGGTTGAGGCCGGTGAAAAGCTCGGCTTCCTGCCCGGTGACCTGGCTCAGAAAATTGATCCGTACCTGCGCCCGTTATACGACGCTCTGTACGAAATGCTGGGTTTTGAAGCCGTGACCAAGATGATTGAACGCAATCAGATTGAGATCGCCCCACTGGCTTACATGCGTGGTCGGACTCTGAGCCATTCGTTTGTGATTCTCGATGAAAGCCAGAACACCACGAAAGAACAGATGAAAATGTTCCTCACCCGGGTTGGCTTTGGCTCTAAGGCCGTGATTACCGGCGACATTACCCAGGTCGACCTGCCGCGAGGTGTGTATTCGGGCCTGAAACACGGTCTGGAAGTGCTCGACGGCGTCGAAGGCATCGGCATCACCCGCTTTAATAACCGTGACGTAGTACGCCACCCACTGGTTCAGCGGATCGTTGATGCGTACGACAAACACGACGAGAAAGAAGACGCGCGCCGCGCTGCTGAAAAAGCGCAGGCCAAGGCCGATGCACTCGCTGCTCAGGCAAGTAATCCCAACGAAGATCACGGCGAATGAACCTACTGTTAGATGTTCAGCTTGCTGAAAGTATCGAGCACCTCAATACCTTGCCGACCGAAGAGCAGCTCACCCTATGGGCAAGCACTGCGCTTAAAGGCCGTACTGATTTTGAGGAACCCGAGCTGACCATTCGCCTGACCGACGAAGAAGAAAGTCAGGCTCTGAACAGTGAGTATCGCGGCAAAGACAAACCCACCAACGTGCTGTCGTTTCCTTTTGAAATGCCTCCGGGCATACCGCTTGAGTTACTGGGTGATCTCGTCATCTGTGTCGGTGTGGTTGAACAGGAAGCGCGGGAGCAGGCAAAGACTACCGAGGCCCACTGGGCACATATGGTAATCCATGGTTGCTTGCATTTACTGGGGTACGACCATATAAAGGACGACGAAGCCGAAGAAATGGAAGCGCTGGAGCGCGACCTGCTGGCTTCGCTCGGCTATCCCGACCCATACGCTGCGGATACTGAGTAAGCAGTTTACACATAGGAAATTACCTCCGGGCTGACGTATCCCATCCGGAGAAAAGAGGCATCATGAGCGAAGACCGATCGGGCCAACCCCGAAGTTGGCTGGAAAAAATAAGCGACCTGTTTACGGACGAACCACGCACCCGTCAGGACCTGAAAGACATCGTACGAGAAGCGGCTGACCGCAGCATCGTCGACACCGAAACGCTCACTATTATTGAAGGCGCGCTGCAAGTCTCAGACATGCAGGTTCGCGACATCATGATTCCTCGCTCGCAGATGACCTCCATTCAGGAAAACGAAAGCCTGAAAGAGTACCTGCCACGTATTATCGATTCAGCGCACTCGCGCTTTCCTGTCATCAGCGAAAACCCGAACGAAGTTAGCGGTATTCTGCTCGCCAAAGACCTGCTGCCGTTGGTGGTTAAAGATAATGCCGATGATTTCCGCGTGCGCGATATTCTGCGCCCTGCCATCTTTGTTCCTGAGAGCAAACGTCTGAACGTGCTGCTGCGCGAATTCCGCTCGAACCGTAACCACATGGCCATTGTGGTCGACGAATTCGGCGGCGTAGCCGGCCTGGTAACCATCGAAGACGTTCTGGAGCAGATCGTTGGCGACATCGAAGACGAGCACGACTTCGACGACGAAGAAAACAACATCAAAGAAGTCGATCCGGGCGTTTACACCGTGAAAGCCCTGACGCCACTGAGCGACTTCAACGAAGCGCTGGATGCGAAGCTCCCTAACGCTGACTTCGATACTATTGGCGGCATCGTCACACATCATTTCGGCCGGGTGCCTGAATGTAATGAAAGCATCCGCATTGATGGTATGAAATTCCGTGTTATCAACGGCACCAGCCGTCAGATTAACCTGCTTGAAGTTCATACCGACGACTGAGCCCAATTATGTTCACACGCGCCGCCCTGCCATCATGGATCGCCCTAGTGGGAGGCGCGCTCTTTCCGTTTGCCCTCGCCCCTTATTTTCTCTGGCCTTTGGGCCTTATCAGCCTTGGTACTCTGTTTTACGCGCTGCAGAAAAGCAACACGGGCAAAACAGCCTTTAAGCGTGCCTGGTTATTCGGCCTTGGACAGTTCGGCTTAGGTGTCTCGTGGATTTACGTCAGCATGCATGACCACGGTGGCACACCCGCCTGGTTAGCTGTACCCGCTGTAGCGCTCTTTGCAGGCTTTCTCGCACTCATCCCCGGGTTCTGGTTTCTGTTACGTCAGAAACTCAGTGGGCACTCGTTGGCGGCTTTCAGTTTCGCGAGCTACTGGCTATTACAGGAATGGTGTCGAAGCTGGTTCTTAACCGGCTTCCCCTGGTTGTATGCCGGCGACGCTCACCTCTTTACCTGGCTGTCCGGCTGGGCGCCAGTGTCAGGTGCATACGTTATTTCGTTTATTCTGGCTCTGACAGCGGCCTCACTGGTCATTGTCGTACAGACCCGCAACTGGGTGTATTTAATGCCCCTTTTACTGTGGCCAGCGGGCGATGCACTGAAGCAGATTAACTGGACCCACGCGACCGGCACTATGTCCGTAGGTGTCGTTCAGGGGAATGTGGAACAGAACCGCAAATGGCTGAACGAAGAAATCTTCCCGACCATCGATCGCTATCAGGCAGATACCCGACCACTGCTGGGTAATGATCTGATCCTGTGGCCGGAGACTGCGATCACTCTGCTCTATCAACGCTATCAGCCTTACATGGAATTATTTGCCGAAGAGCTGCAGGAAAATAACAGCACTGTCATTACTGGTATTCCGTTTCGCTGGCCACGCGGTACCGAGTTAGAAGGCGAATACCACAACAGCATCATCGCTTTTGGTGACGGCGAAGGCGTTTACCACAAGCAACGACTGGTGCCTTTTGGCGAATATATTCCGCTTGAAAGTGCGATCCGCGGCCTGATTCCGTTTTTTGATCTGCCTATGTCCAGCTTCCGCGCCGGTGAAATCGATCAGGACCTGCTGAAAGTCACCGTGCATCAAGGTGACTCAACCGAACTCGCCTTAGTCGCTCCCTATATCTGCTACGAAATTGCTTACCCGGATCTGGTGCTGGAAACTGCAAAAAATGCCGACCTGCTGGTAACCATCAGCAACGATGCCTGGTTTGGGGATTCACTCGGACCTAAGCAACATATGGCGCTGGCACAGATGCGTGCACTTGAAACCGGACGCTGGATTCTGCGCTCGACTAACACAGGTATTTCAGCGCTGGTGAATCACAAAGGTGAAATCACAGACCGTATCCCGGTCAGTGAGCGCACCAGTTTCAGCTCGATTGCAGAGCGTCGCACGGGCGAAACCCTGTATATGAAAATCGGTGTATTGCCACTGCTGTGTTTCGCATTCACCCTGATTGCACTTGCAACCCTTATTCAAAGGAAAGGTCGTGGCGAAACTGCTCTTTAAACTCAACGGCGTTACAGAAGAAGAAGCAAACTTTGTTCGCGAGCGTCTTGATGAAGCCAACGTTGATTACTACGAAACCAATCAAGGCCGCTGGGGTATTTCACTTGCAGCCATCTGGTTAAAAAACAAAGACGACTACACCGACGCCCGCGCTCTTCTCGATAAAATTCAGGAAGACTGGCTGGAAGAAGTACGGCAGCATCCGATACCAACCATGGGTCAGCGCTTCTATGAGCGCCCGACCAGTTTTATCTTAACCCTGATCGCCATTGCGGCGATCATAGGTTTATCTGTGCTGCCATTTCTTGGGGCGTTTACAGAGTAGAGAATCTCGAGCGTTCACTTCGAGTATCAATAACTTCACCGAAGATCTCATTCACTACCCGCTCTGCCCCGTAATAGTTTACGTGGTTTGAGTCCGAAAAAAGCAATCTCTTATTTTCGTCATACTGCCTGCAAGATCCAGCCTCGCAAAACAGATGCTGCACAGGTAGGAGTGTGACCTTATTTTCATATTGCTCAAGCAGCGGTAACACTCTGTGATTCCGAAGGCGATATTCTGCTTGATCAAGCGCAGGCAGCAATGAGACCGCCTGATCGATACTTTCGGCATAGCCGAGAAACATGGCTTTCTCGACAAAGTCGTTTGCGCGTTGCTCAAACTCAGGAACAGGGAAAACGAGGATGATATTCTTACCGGCCGACTCAATACTAGCCATGGTTTCCTCCATTGAGCGTTCAAGGACAGTCGCATTATCAGAAACTAGGGATGCGCGGCCTTCGTTATCTCTTACTTTGCGGGGTGTATCGTTATCCCTGAAACCCTCGGTATAAATCGCCCATTCTGCCAGCATAATAACCGTATCAACGTCTGGATTTTCAAGAATCGACTCAAACGCGGACGACATGATGTCCGCACAGCCTTCCTCTGCCTCAAAGCCATTTAACAACGGAGCACAGTAGCCGCCACTTACAGCAATGGCGGACACACCGGCTTCGGTCAGATAATCATCCGCGTAATCGAAAATAGCACCTGCATGAGAATCGCCAATAATGGCGTATCTGAGCTCTCCCTCACCGACAAGGCAAAATTCACCCGTCGCCATCTCTTCAACTGACCGGCGCCCTTTCTTGTGACAATAACTCTCTCGAACATTAGGAATTTCTTTCAATGCCTCAACGACGTCCAGGCCACTTCTTTCTGGAAAGCCGCGTTGATGGTCAATGGCTCCTCCCACGATCACTATGCTGATTAAACCTGTAGCAGAGAAAGCAAAAATAGCTTTTCGACTGCGGCTGATTTTCAGGTTCTTCCTGAACGGTGTTTCTACGTACTTCCAGGTGAGGGTAGCAAGAGCCAGTGAAGCAACTACAAGTGCCAGCATGATTTCCTCATGCGGCTCATGTAGTGACCGAATTCTTGCAAAAGCAAACAGCGGCTGGTGCCAAAGATAGAGTGAATAACTAATCAAGCCTAAGAAGACGAAACCGCGAAGACTGAGCAACCGGGCGACCCAAGTACCGGAAGCGGCATATAGAATAATCAAGGCAGTGCCGACCACAGGAAGTAAGGCATACATCCCCGGGAAGGGTGTTTCTCCATCATAGATAAACACGGATACAAGGACAGCAATCAGTCCCAGGACAGAAAGCAGGTTACTTCTCTGTGCGCCATTCTGGTGGATATATAAAGCGAGTAATGAACCGGTAAAAAGCTCCCATGCGCGAGTATGAGGTAGATAGAAATTGGCTTCGGGCGCATGTATCAAGCTCCACTCACTCATCGCCAGACTCACCAGAGACGCAACCAGAATGCCCCAGAACAAACGTCGAGCGCCAAACTTCCAGAACGCAGCAAGAATCAGCGGAAACAACAGATAGTATTGTTCTTCCACCGCAAGACTCCACGTATGCAATAAAGGCATCGCCTCAGAAACAGGAGAGAAGTAATCATTCTCCTGCCAGAAAAATACGTTCGAGGAGAAAGTACCAACAGCGACTAAGCTCTTGCCAAAACCGATAAGCTCTTCAGGGACCATCCATAACAAAGCAAAGGGTATGCATGTCAAAGCGACAAAAAACAGCGCGGGAAGTATCCGTTTAGCCCGCCGCTCATAGAAATCTGCAATACTGAAACGTCCAGCTTTCAGATCTTCGATAAGAAGCGTGGTAATGAGATAACCACTGATGACAAAAAACACATCAACCCCGATGTAACCGCCCTGGAACCATTGAAAACCAGCATGAAAAAGTACGACGGGTAAGACAGCGACGGCTCTTAAGCCATCTATCTCTGGACGATATTGCAAATCTAAAACCTTATTCGTGTCTATGACGCGGGAGCGATTGTAACGCAAATGTCATATAAACACTGTAAGGGTCGAAGTGCTTGTAATGAATACCAACTCTTAGGAAACATTCAGAAAAGAAGGAGACGGCATCCTGTAGCCGCCTCTCCTGATAACACCTGATCTAACATCATAAACCAGCTGAGTATTTCATCTGGCTCGAATCAAGACGAGGCCCAGGCTTCCATGCTTTGAGTGAACCTGACAGAACGACAACGCCAAAGGTAAAAAAGAAAAAGAAGATCAGCTTATGATCAGATCATCCGAATTCTTGCTGTAGTCGATCGCCACATCCAGCACGTGTACACCGCCTTTCTTCAGCGCCAGATCCAGGGTCTCTTTGTACTCCATCACCGTAGCTACTCGGTGACCTTTGGCTCCATAACTTTCAGCGTACTTTATAAAATCCGGGTTATTAAATTCGAGTCCGTAATCCTGCAGCCCCTCATTACCCTGTTTCCAGCGAATCATCTGCAAAGACTCGTCATTAAGAATAACCACAACCAAATCAAGGTTCATGCGCACCGCAGTCTCGAGTTCCTGCGAGTTCATCATAAATCCGCCATCGCCAACCACAGTGACGACCTGCTTATCCGGGTAAATTGTTTTCGCACCGATCGCAGATGGTAACCCAGCGCCCATAGTCGCTAGCGCGTTATCAAGCAGCAGAGTGTTTTCCATGTAGGTTTCGTAGTGACGGGCGAACCAGATCTTGTACATGCCATTATCCAGCGTGAGGATGCCGTCGTTATCGATACCCGTGCGGGTCGCATTAACGAGTACCTGAGGCGTGATGGTTTCAGCGGAAGCTACGCTCTTCTCGAACCAATCATCGAGTTTCTGTATTGCTTCTTTATGGAATTGCGTATCCCAGTGACTCAGATCTTTCGTTTTTAAAGCCTGAGTAATCTGCCAGATGGCATTGGCTATATCTCCAATGACTTCACACTGCGGATAGTAAATATCGTTCACTTCCGCCGATTCGAAGTTAATGTGAACCACCGGGCGCTCCCCCGTCATAATAAACGGCGGTTTTTCTACAACATCGTGGCCAATATTAATAACCAGATCAGCTTTCTCGATGGTGCTGTGCACGTAATCATCGCTACTTAATGCTGCCGTGCCGGCGTATTGTGGCAAGGATTCTGAAATAACTCCCTTACCCATCTGCGTCGGTACAAAAGGGATATCGTAGGTCTGAACCAGCTCAGTAAGAATTCGTGAAGTACGTTTTCGATTACTGCCTGCGCCGACAATCAGGATAGGGCGGGTCGCCTTCTCAAGCAAAGACACCACATGCTCAATTGCTTTTTCTTCCGCCACCGGGCGTCGTGGTTTAGAAATTGGAAGGGGGCGGTATTTAATTTTCTCGCTGGCAATGTCTTCTGGCACTTCCAGCATCACAGCACCAGGACGCTCTTCCGTCGCCAGCCTCACGGCCTCTCTGATCGTTGCCGCCGCCATGGAACCTTCAACGAGCTGCTTAGAAAACTTAGTGATCGGCCCCATCAGATCAACCACGTCGATAATCTGAAAAGCGCCCTGTTTACTATGGCGGATGGGCTTCTGACCGGTAAGCAGGATAAACGGCATCGCGCCCAGCTGGGCATAGGCAACACCTGTCACGGCATTGGTTGCGCCCGGGCCAAGTGTCGTGAGGCAAACAGCAGGATTACCGGTCAGGCGCCCAATGGTTGCTGCCGCAAATGCGGCGCCCTGCTCATGTCTGGTTACGATGTATTCAAGGGACGACTCGCGGATCGCCTCAAGAACGGCCAGATTCTCCTCTCCCGGGACACCGAAAACGTATTTAACACCTTCTGCTTCAAGACTCTTGATCAACGCCTGCGCTGTATTCATCTACCCTATCTCCGATGTCACTTGTACTAGTTTTGTATAGGTTAACGAATATAGGAGAGGCTAAGAAGGAAATAGTTTCGTCAGGCTATAGATGAGCACCAGTGCACGAACAACCTTAGGGTTGCTTACCAAACACTTTCACACCCGCGGGGATCTGATACCAGTCTTGTTTTTCACTCACCCAAACATGCATTGTTGGATTGATAATGCTGGTATCAGAAAGATTGCTCGGCTTTAGCTTGAGTCGACCTGGGTCTTTCGGGTCGAAATGATAAATACGGTTTCCACAAGTGGGACAAAACTTCGCACCACTCGTGTTACCACTATCGGCGACGCGACTCCAGCTGCTCATCTCACCAGTAAACTTCACGCTAGCAGTATTGACCATCGCCGTAATACTGAAAGCACTGGTAGACAGCTTCTGACACTCTTTGCAGTGGCAAGCCACGACAAACAGTGGCTCTTCAAGCAACTCGTACTGAACATTGCCACATTGGCAAGATCCCTTAATAGGATATTCAGACTTATTCATAATTTGCTCCCCGGTATGTCGCTACTGATGGTACGCCTGCCATGATATTTGAGAATACTACGGCTCCAACACCCAGCAACGTGGATTACTTTTATAACCCAAATACTCGTAGTAAGTACTCGCTGAAGGAGCGGCAATCAATATAATCTTACAGCCAGGTTGTAACTGCTTTTTAGTCAGCACCTGAAGCTCCTTACCGATTCCTACCGCCTGATAGTCTCTGCTCACCGCAAGATCCGACAAATAGCAGGCATAATAAAAATCCGTCATACTTCGGGCAATACCGACCAACTCATCCCCTGCCCATGCCGTAACCACAAGATTACTATTAGTAATCATGCCTTCGATTCGGGCTCTATCGTGAACAGGGCGGCGCTCCCCGAGCGTAGACGTTTCAAGTACCCTCAGAAACTGCTCTGTGGTAACCGGAGCATTGATTTTATATTCAATAATCATATCCATGGGCGACTCAGGTTAGAACCTATGCATTTTTGCTCGTTTTCTTAAGCTGCTTGCTCCGAAGCAATAGGTAAAGAGCGAAACCCACCGCAACACCGGGAACAATACCAACCAAAAGGCAAACCCATCCATGGCGAATTGAATACGCCTTAGCTTCATAAACAACCCACACGGCAAGGACAAACCAGCACACGAGAACGTCTGTGGAGTACCCACTGGAATACGGATTCACGAAGCCCGCTGCGAATGCACCCCATATATCCGGATTTGCAATCAGTGGGGGCACCACGACAACAGCAAAGAATACCGAAAAGAAGACAGCAGCGGCGATAAGTAATCTTCTGAAGAGCGTTTCAGACACGGTCCTTCTCCGAAACAGTAGTGCGTTAAGAACAGCAATTAAATTCCTGTTTCATACTACACGAGAAAAGTCGCAACTCTATTAAGCTTTCTATACCGTTCTGATCAGGTTAAGCATTCGCTAAAACATGCGTTTTCAGGAAAGCTCACTAAGTTTTGCTGTTACAGCATCAAGAATCGGTCCATTGGCCTCAGGAAATTGGAAATCTGCGAGCTTAGAGTAATGCACCCAGCGGACTTCCTGCCCTTCTGCACCATGGGCAAGCAGTGCATTATTCATAGGCACGTCGACCCATAGCACTTCAAGGAGAACGGATTTATCCGGGTAATTGAAGGGAATTTCCATCAGGGGCGACATATGCTCAGTCGTTACCGGTAACGCGACCTCTTCATCGAGCTCACGCACCAGCGCTTCTGCCGTGGTTTCGCCGGCTTCGACTTTGCCTCCGGGGAATTCCCAGAGGCCGCCCTGATGTTTATCGTCGGGGCGGCGGGCTATGAGGATATCCTCATTCACCACGGCCACCGCGACTGCTACATGTACTTGTTTCATTGCGATAGGTAATTAATTACGAACGGTAGTCCGCATTAATAGAAACATAGTCGTGTGACAGGTCACAGGTCCAGAGACGCTCATTGACGTCGCCGCGCCCGAGTTGAATTCTTATGGTGAATTCAGACTGTGCCAGAACGGCTGCACCTTTTTCTTCGGTGTAGCTGTCGCAACGTCCACCGTCTTCAACGATCTGAACATCATCCAGGTAAATCTGTACTTTATCGAGATCGAAGTTCTGAACACCAGAGCGCCCGACTGCGGCCAGGATGCGTCCCCAGTTTGCGTCAGAGGCATATAACGCGGTTTTTACCAGAGGAGAATGCGCGACAGTGTAAGCGACATCTAAGGCCTCTCTCTGGCTCGCAGCGTTCTCTACGTCGATAGTGACGAACTTGGTCGCGCCCTCGCCATCACGCACAATAGCTTGCGCCAATACGCGGAAGACTTCTTCCAGTGCAGTAAATACGGCTTCACCCGCCTTACTGCCTTCCTCGCTGTCATCTACCACAACACCAGACTGGCCGGTTGCCATCAGCATACAGGAGTCATTAGTGGAGGTATCACCGTCGATAGTAATACGGTTAAAAGACTTATCTGCCAATTTACGTGCCCAGCCTTGCATTACCGCAGCCGGAATTTTTGCGTCCGTTGCAATAAAACCAAGCATGGTCGCCATGTTCGGCATGATCATACCCGCGCCTTTTGACAGGCCAGTAATGGTCACGGTTTTGCCGTCGATTTCAATCTGCTTGCTGTAGCCTTTAGGCAGTGTGTCTGTGGTCATAATGCCACGACCCGCACGTGCCCAATTGGCTTCGGTGAGATTCTCCAGCGCTGCTGGAATACCGCGTTCGAACGCTTCCATATTCAATGGCTCACCGATCACACCAGTCGAAAATGGCAGAACCTGTTCAGGTGAAACGCCTGTGGCTTTCGCCAGCATCTCGCAAGATAGCTCAGCGTTCTTAAAGCCCTTAGGGCCAGTGCCAGCGTTCGCGTTACCGGTATTAATCAACAGGTAACGCGGGCTCGCCTTTTCAAGATTGCGTCGGCAGATATGCACAGGAGCCGCACAGAATGCATTGGTCGTGAATACTCCCGCAACTTCCGTACCTTCTGCCAGTTCGAAAATCACCATGTCGTCGCGGTCTTTCTTACGAACTCCCGCTTGAGCAACGCCCAGACGAACACCTTTTACAACTGCAAAGTCTTCAAAAACAGTGAAATTAACGGCCATTTTCGATCAATCTATCCTCAGGCAATTTTGCCGTGGCAATGTTTGTATTTTTTACCCGAGCCACAAGGGCACGGGTCGTTGCGACCAACCTTGTCGCCTTCGCGAACAAAAGGTTTAGCCTGGTCTTCACCTTCTGCAGCTGGCGCATCATCGTTGCCCAATGCAGAGTCAGCATCTTCGTGCTGGAACTGAGCGCGTGCGAGCTGGGCTTCAGCTTCGAGACGGCGACGTTCTTCTTCTTCTTTGATCTCTTCTTCGCGGCGGATGCGAATATGGCTCAGAACACGAATAGTGTCGTGCTTAATGTTCCGCAGCAGCTCTTCGAATAAACCAAAGGCTTCACGCTTGTATTCCTGTTTCGGATTTTTCTGCCCGTAACTGCGCAGGTGAATCCCCTGACGCAGATGATCCATGGTTGCCAGGTGCTCTTTCCAGAGGTTATCAAGCACCTGAAGCATCATCTGGCGCTCAACCTGACGCATGGTTTCGGCTCCGATAACGGCTTCTTTTTCCTGATACGCTTTATTGATCTCGTCGAGAATACGCTCACGAAGATTTTCTTCGTATAACTTGGTGTCTTCGTCCAGCCACTTCTGAACCGGCAGCTCGATAGCAAACTGAGCCATCAGGTGACGCTCAAGACCTTCGATATCCCACTGCTCTGACAAGCTCTGAGGTGGTATATAGTCGCTGATGGCTTCGTTAACAACATCTTCACGGATATTGCTGATGACATCAGAAATATCGCCCATTTCCATCAGGTCGTTACGCTGACCATAGACAACACGGCGCTGATCATTAGCAACGTCATCGTATTCAAGCAGCTGTTTACGAATATCGAAGTTGCGTCCTTCAACTTTGCGCTGCGCTTTTTCTACCGCATTGGTCACCATACGGTGCTCGATAGACTCACCGTCTTTCATGCCCAGCGCCTGCATCATGTTACGCATGCGGTCAGACATAAAGATGCGCATCAGGCTATCTTCAAGAGACAGGAAGAAACGCGTTGAACCTTTATCACCCTGACGACCAGCACGACCACGCAGCTGGTTATCAATACGACGGGATTCATGACGCTCAGTACCAATGATGTGCAGACCACCGGCTTCAAGCACTGCGTCATGGCGTTCCTGCCATTCCGCTTTAATACGCTCAACCGTTGCAGGGTCAGGGTTATCGAGCGCATCAACCTCAGATTCCCAGTTACCACCAAGCATAATGTCGGTACCACGACCGGCCATGTTGGTTGCGATGGTTACCGCCCCCGGACGACCGGCATCAGCGATGATCTGAGCCTCACGCTCATTTTCTTTCGCGTTAAGAACGTTGTGCTCAACCTTAGCTTTCTTGAGTACACCAGAGATGTATTCTGACGACTCAATCGAAGCGGTACCGACCAGAACAGGTCTGCCCTGAGCAGTAATCTCGCGAATCTCTTCAACCACGGCGTCATGCTTCTCACGCTGAGAAGCATAAATCACATCGTTGTAATCGATACGCTGAACAGGACGGTTGGTTGGAATAACAACAACATCCAGTCCGTAAATCTGATTGAATTCGAAAGCTTCGGTGTCCGCTGTCCCCGTCATACCAGAAAGCTTGTCATACAGACGGAAGAAATTCTGGAACGTCGTTGAAGCCAGCGTCTGGCTTTCTGCCTGAATCTTAAGGCCTTCTTTTGCCTCTACGGCCTGGTGCAGACCTTCACTCCAGCGACGGCCTGGCATGGTACGCCCGGTGTGCTCATCAACGATGACCACTTGCCCGTTCTGAACGATGTAGTCGACGTTTTTCTGGAACACGGCGTGCGCTTTCAGGGCCGAATGCACGTGGTGCAGCAGACTCAGGTTACCCGCAGAATAAAGACTGTCACCTTCCTGCAGAACACCGGCATTCGTCAGCATTTCTTCTACGAATTCATGACCTTCTTCAGTCAGTTCAATAGAACGGCTTTTCTCATCTACAAAGAAATGACCGTCAACTGGCTGGCTGTCGTCTTCGGACGCTTCACCCTGACGTAACTGAGGAATCAGCTCGTTGATCTGGCGATACAGTTCTGAATGGTCATCAGCCGGACCAGAGATAATCAGTGGCGTACGCGCTTCATCGATCAGGATCGAGTCGACCTCATCCACAATGGCAAAGGCGAGGTCACGCTGAACTTTCTGCTCTTTGGAGAACGCCATATTGTCGCGCAGGTAATCGAAACCGAACTCGTTGTTGGTACCGTAAACAACGTCACACTCGTATTGTGGTTTCTTGTCCTGTGGCGCCATGCCCGGAACGACCGTGCCTACGGTCATACCAAGGAATTCAAACAGTGGGCGGTTCCAGTCTCCATCACGGCGGGCCAGATAGTCGTTCACTGTCACAACGTGAACACTCTTACCCGTCAGCGCGTTCAGATAAGAAGGCAGAGTCGCTACCAGGGTCTTACCCTCACCGGTACGCATCTCGGCGATACGGCCTTCATGCAGCGAGATACCACCGATCAACTGGACGTCGAAATGGCGCATCCCCATTACGCGGCGACTGGCTTCGCGACAAACAGCGAATGCTTCGGGCAGGAGATCGTCCAGCGACTTACCTTTCTGGATAGCCTCGCGGAATTCGCCTGTTTTTGCACCCAGTTGCTCATCGCTGAGTGCTTTCATGTCTTCTTCGAGCGCGTTGATGCGGGCGACGATCTTGCCCATACGTTTGAGTTCACGGCTGTTCTTACTGCCGAAAACTTTGCGGAAAATGTTACCAATCATGAGGTTGTGTCTGTCCGTAAAATATTCTGGTACGACGATGCCCGGGCATAGCGTAAAGCAAAGTGCTAAAGGCTACTGAGTTGCCGGGGTGTTGACAAGATGGGAGAGGGTTTTATTCAGCGAGGACGTCGATGAATGTAGGCAGCAGGGTCGACGCTGCGTCCGTTTTTGAAGACTTCGAAGTGTACATGCGGGCCAGTTGAGCGGCCAGTACTGCCCATCAGTGCAATCACATCGCTCTTGCGAACGATATCACCGACACTGACTTTGATCTCTTTACAATGCGCGTAACGGGTTTTGTAGCCGTTACCGTGGTTCACTTCGACCAGATTGCCGTAGCCGTAACGTGGACCTGAATATGTGACAACACCCGCCGCCACTGCGACGATGTCAGAGCCGTCTTTACCGGCAAAGTCGACACCTGCATGCCACGCGGAACGACCTGTAAAAGGGTCCGCACGGTAGCCATAACGCGATGACATCCAGCCTTTAGTGATCGGTCGCCCTGCGACGAAGGTATCTTCGCTCAGTTTCTGAGCTGCGAAGAGATCATCAAGGATATCGAGCTGCTGCTCGCGGCTGGTAATACGATCCGCGAGTTGCTGAATCGCGTTAGAGATTTCAGGAACCTGATAATTGCTCTCTGGTGCAGCAATAGGACCACCCACCGATGGGGCAACACCAAAATCAAATTCGTCGCTTGGCAGGCCAGCAGAATCAACAAGGCGCTCACCTACCGCATCAAGACGCATAACACGGCTCTGAATTTCAGCCAGCCGCACAGTAAGCGCAGCCATTTCCTGCTCTGCAGAATGCCTTAAAGCCTGCAGCTCTTGACGCTGCTCTACGAGATCGCGCTCCCAGGCTTTAGCTGCATCCGGAGCTAGAGCCATATCACCACTCAGGCGCTCAGCAAGCCAATAGCCCGCAGCACCCATTGCCATAGGCAAGGCAAACAAAAGACCCAGCAACAGGTGTTTCACCGTACTGGTCAGTTTGATATTTCTCGATTCACCGTGGCGACGGCCAACAATAATAATGTTCATGGATACAATGACTACTGAATCTGTACCTTACTCTGGCTTTTGCCACCTTCTGGATTTGCAAATCTTAAAGCTGCAAATACAAGTAAGGCCATATCATAAACCATCCTGTTAGCGATGATTACATGAGTATGGCCTCGATAAACAATGAAACAAGCCAGATTTGTGTACTTACGTTAACCAGCAGCAGGTCTCATGTAAGTGATTGGCGAGGTTTCTGTATCTGTGAACTCAACAAATTCCCAGGCATCTTCCTGCTGAAGCAGCTCACGCAGCAGTCGGTTGTTAAGGCCGTGGCCTGACTTATGGCCAACGAACTCACCAATCAGGCTGTGACCGAGAAGATAAAGGTCACCAACCGCGTCCAGGATCTTGTGCTTAACGAACTCGTCGTCGTAGCGCAGACCATCTTCATTGAGTACACGATAATCGTCTACAACGATCGCATTTTTAACGCTACCTCCCAGAGCCAGGTTCTTAGAACGCATGTACTCCAGGTCTTTGGTAAAGCCAAATGTGCGAGCGCGGCTGACTTCTTTGACGTAAGAAGTCGATGAGAAATCAAGACTGGCAGTCTGAACACTCTGGCGGAAAACAGGGTGATCAAAATCAATCTCGAAACTCACTTTGAAACCTTCATAAGGCACAAATGAAGCGATTTTATCGCCTTCACGCACCTCAACTTTGCGCTTGATACGAATGAACTTCTTCGGTGCTTCCTGCTCAGCAATACCCGCAGATTGCAGCAGGAACACGAACGGGCCAGAACTACCATCCATAATAGGTACTTCCTGCGCGCTCAGTTCAACAATCGCATTATCAATACCCAAGCCAGCCATTGCTGAAAGCAAGTGCTCAACTGTATCGACTTTCGCGTTGTCTTTGACCAGCGTTGTAGACAACGTGGTTTCACCCACCTGCAAGGCAGTCGCTGGAATGTCGATGATCGGATCAAGATCAACGCGGCGGAAGATAATGCCACTATCCACCGGGGCAGGCTTCAGCGTCAGGTAAACTTTCTCACCTGAGTGCAGCCCCACGCCGGTCGCGCGGATGGTGTTATTAAGAGTGCGTTGTCTTATCATCGGACATTCCTGACATTATTGAACATTTATCGTACAATTGCCGTGCATTATACCAGCAGATTACTAACACGCCAGTGTGTGTTTGTTAATCAGCCTGGCGACGCAAGAATGCTGGGATGTCGAGGTAGTCCATATCCGGGTTCTCGCCTGAGTCCAGCTTCCGAGCTGCGTTGCCCGCCTGACGGCTAACCGTCGGACGATCAAGCTCACGATAGTCTGAAGAGGTTTCAGGTGCACGGCTCTGAGCCGTGTTATCGACAACCTTTGTCGGCTTTGGTTCCTCAACTACCTGAGATTCCCCCAAACCAGTCGCAACTACAGTCACACGCAGCTCGTCTGTCAGGTCAGGATCGATCACTGTACCGACAACAACAGTCGCGTTTTCAGAGGCAAACTCTTCAACCGTCTCACCCACTTCACTGAACTCACCCAGTGACAGGTCAAAGCCAGCAGTTACGTTTACCAGAATACCTTTGGCGCCACGAAGATCGACATCTTCGAGGAGTGGGCTGCCGATGGCCTTTTCAGCGGCTTCGCGTGCACGGTTCTCACCAGTCGCACTACCGGTGCCCATCATCGCTTGTCCCATTTCAGACATAACAGTGCGTACGTCTGCAAAGTCGACGTTGATCATACCTGGACGGGTAATCAGATCGGCGATGCCCTGAACCGCGCCCTGAAGGACATCGTTCGCCGCTTTAAAGGCATCAAGAAGAGAAGTACCTTTGCCCAGAACGGAAAGGAGTTTCTCATTTGGAATAGTAATCAGGGAGTCTACATGCTCAGAAAGCTGTTCGAGGCCCTGACCAGCGATTGCCATGCGCTTTTTCCCTTCAAACGGGAATGGCTTGGTTACCACCGCTACGGTAAGAATACCGAGTTCTTTTGCAACTTCTGCAACTACTGGAGCACCACCGGTTCCGGTGCCGCCTCCCATACCTGCAGTAATGAATACCATGTCTGCTCCACGCAGAGCTTCTGCGATACGCTCACGGTCTTCCATTGCCGCTTCACGGCCAACGTTCGGATTCGCACCCGCGCCCAGACCTTTGGTCAGGCCGTTACCCAATTGAATTACTGAACGAGAATCAACATTACGCAGCGCCTGAGCATCTGTGTTAGCGCAAATAAAATCGACACCATCAATCTGGCTTTCGACCATATGCTGAACAGCGTTACCGCCGCCACCACCAACACCGATTACTTTTATTACTGCATTCTGCTGCACATCATCTGCAAGCTCGAACATATCACCTTCTCTTGTATGAGACATAGCATTATCTCCTATTTTCCGCGCGAGTATATTTAATATTAAAAATTATCTTTAATCCATTCTTTTATGCGGCCAAATGGATTTTTTTTATCTTCCTGAACCACTTTATTTCGGGATTTTTTATACTCCTGTCCGGCGGCATATAAAAGCAACCCAACCGAGGTGGAATAAATCGGATTATCTATCTCTCCTGACAGGCCGGAAACACCCACAGGACGAGCAAGACGAACTGGCATATGAAAGATTTCTTCGGCCAGTTCTACGACACCTTCCATTTTCGAAGTACCACCTGTAAGGACAATCCCAGCGGCAATAAGATCCTCAAAACCACTGCGTCTTAATTCCGCCTGAATCAGGGTAAAGAGTTCGTCGTAACGAGGCTCAACAACTTCAGCTAAAGCCTGACGGGAAAGATCCCGTGGCGGTCTGTCTCCCACACTGGGCACTTTCACAGTTTCGTCCGCTTTGGCTAATTGTGTAAGCGCACACGCATACTTCATTTTAATTTTTTCGGCATGCTGAGTAGGCGTACGCAATGCCATGGCAATGTCATTCGTTACCTGATCACCGGCGATTGGAATAACAGCAGTGTGACGTATTGCACCTTCAGTAAAAATTGCGATATCCGTTGTGCCACCACCGATGTCGACCATGCAGACACCAAGCTCACGCTCATCGTCAGTCAGTACCGAATAACTCGATGCCAACTGCTCCAGAATGATGTCGTCTGTTTCGAGGTTGCAGCGCTGTACGCAGCGCTCAATATTCTGAATAGCGTTGACTGACCCTGTCACGAGGTGCACCTTGGCCTCAAGGCGGACACCTGCCATACCAACAGGTTCTTTAATTCCTTCCTGGCTGTCGACGACATATTCCTGAGGCAGAACGTGAAGTATCGACTGGTCCTGTGGTATCGCTACAGCTTGCGCGGCATCAATAACACGCTCGATATCCATCGGTGTTACTTCCCGGTCTTTTACCGCAACAATCCCGTTAGAGTTCATTGAGTGAATGTGACTTCCAGCGATGCCTACATAGACAGAATGGATAGTACAACCAGCCATCAGTTCGGCTTCTTCAATCGCACGCTGAATCGAATGAACCGTAGATTCGATGTTCACTACGACGCCTTTTTTCAGACCGCGACTTGGGCAGCTACCAAGGCCAACAACTTCAATATTGCCGTCGACGTCTACCTCACCCACGATCGCGACGACTTTCGAAGTTCCTATGTCCAGCCCGACCAGCATTCGCTTCTGCTGCGTTGTGCTCATCAACCTTTCTCCTGCTCAGTACGCCACTGAATCGCAGCGCCTTTTCCGTATCTCAAATCAACTGCACTGACTTCATCAGCAGGCAGCCCTGTTAGTAATTTCTTCAGCCTCAAGGCTCGTTTCTCAAGGTGAGCGCTGCCAATAAAAACATCCCACTCATTGCTAAGATGAAGACTCATCGATCCTGTATCAGAGATATCAAGACGTTGAATTTTTATATCACTGCCACCCATTACCTGCTGTACCAAACGGAAGCTTTTAATAGATTCGTCGAGATATTCGTTATTTCCATCTATCGCCGCCAGTTTATCGACGTTAAAATGCTCAGGGATCGACATTAAATCGCCATTAACTCCAATTATTTGACTCCCATTCCAAACCGCCATGGGAATATCCTCAGATACATCAATTTCAATGCGATCCGGCCAGCGTTTTCTGACCTGTACATTGTGTATCAAAGGCATATTTAAAATACTGTCATATACCGAATTAAGATCCGCAGAATAAAAGCCATCTCCAAGCACCCAACTGACCTGATTTTTAATATCATCAGGTGACCAGACAACCAGATTCCCCTTTACTTCGATCCTTTCAATCAGCCACTGATCCATCATCTGGCGTCCACCAAAGAACAAACCAAGTAGAACAACGGGTAGCACCGCCCAGCCAAGCGTATTCACCGACATCCAGGCCGGCAACCTGAGCTGAATTTTCCGCTTAGGCTGTTTTTCGACCTTTTTCGTAGCGCCGCGTCGTGCTGCTGCCTTCTTAGTGGCCATGACGCTCCACCGCTTCCGCCAGCAGGCGAGTTACCAACTCAGAAAAGTCCATACCTGATGCCTTTGCTGCCATGGGAACCAGGCTGTGATCTGTCATACCCGGGCTTGTATTGGCCTCAAGTAACCAGAAAGCACCATCAGCATCCTGCATTACGTCAATACGTCCCCACCCGGCTGCGCCAAGCACATCAAACGCTTTGAGTGCGAGGGACTGAAGCGCTTTCTCTTCGCTTTCACTCAAGCCACATGGCAATAAGTATTCAGTATCGTTCGACTGATATTTAGCGTCGTAGTCGTAGAACTCGTGGGAAGTACGCAACTGAATCACGGGCAATGCTTCACCATCGACAATAGCCACTGTGAATTCGCGCCCTTCAACCCAGCGCTCCGCGAGCACCAAGCCATCATATTCACTGGCAAATTCATAACTTGATTTCAGATCTTCTGCATTGTGCACGCGCCGCATGCCAATACTTGAACCTTCGCGGGCGGGCTTAACAATAGCGTTAGCATCAAGAGCTTCATTGATCGCTACCCAGTCTGAGCTCGCATCTAATAAATAGGCATTTGGCGTCGGTAACTGAGCCGCCATCCAGATCATTTTTGTGCGCCACTTATCCATTGCGAGAGCAGACGCCATGACGCCACTGCCTGTGTATGGTTTATCAAGCCACTCAAGCACACCCTGAATAGTTCCGTCTTCTCCGCCACGGCCATGCAAAGCGATAAAGGCAACATCAAAATCCAGTTCAGTCAGCTGACTGATGGCATGCCCTTGAATATCGACACGAACAACGTTGCCCCCCACACTCTCAAGCGCATCAGCAACGGCATTTCCGCTACGTAATGAAACCTTCCGCTCCGCAGAGGTGCCGCCCATTAATACGGCAATTTTTCCCAGAGATTCGATGCTCACGCGTCAACCTCCTTTAACCAGTCACTCAGGTTTTCAGCGATATTTACCGCGATACCGCCAATGTCGCCGGCGCCCTGGGTTAACAAGAGGTCGCCAGGGCGAAGTATTGTCTGCAGAGGTGTTTTGAGCGATTCATCGCGCTCAATAAATACCGGATCAACAGGACCGCGCTGACGGATAGTGCCGCACATTGAGCGGCCATCAGCGCCTGCGATCGGTTTTTCGCCGGCCGGATACACTTCCATCAACAGAAGCGCATCGGCATCACTGAGAACGCGAACGAAATCTTCATAGAGATCACGGGTACGTGAATAACGATGTGGCTGGAAGACCATAACCAGACGGCGATCCGGGAACCCTTTGCGAATAGCATCAAGAGTGACCTCAAGTTCACGCGGATGATGACCGTAATCATCTACCAGCATGACATCGCCATCTCCCAGCGGCACAGTACCGTTTATCTGGAAGCGGCGACCAACGCCTTCGAATTTTTCCAGCGCACGTACAATTGACTGCTCATCAACACCTTCATCTTCGGCAACAGCAATCGCTGCAAGCGCATTCAGAACATTGTGTTTTCCCGGCATCCGCATACGAACTGAAAGAGGTTCTTCTTTACCCGAGCGATGAACATTAAAACTGGTGAATATACCGTCCTGCTTGAGATCTGTAGCACGATAGTCTGCATCATCGGAGAAACCATAGGTTGTTACCTGACGGCTCAGGCCTGGCAGAATACTTCTGACATTGTCGTCATCAATGCAAACAACAGCGAGACCATAGAAAGGTAAGTTGTGCAGAAACTCAACAAAGGTATTTTTTAGTTTCTCAAAGTCACCGCCGTACGTGCTCATGTGGTCGGCATCAATATTAGTGACTATAGAAACCATAGGTTGCAGATGAAGGAAGCTCGCATCACTTTCGTCTGCTTCGGCAACCAGATAACGGCTTAATCCAAGACGTGCATTCGCACCAGCGCTATTCAACTTGCCACCAATAACGAACGTAGGATCAAGTTTTGCTTCAGCGAGTACAGAGGTCACAAGGCTGGTTGTTGTGGTCTTACCGTGTGTTCCGGCAACTGCAATTCCATGACGGAAACGCATCAGCTCAGCCAGCATTTCTGCACGACGAACAATCGGTACCCGGCGCGCAAGTGCAGCGCTTACTTCGGGGTTTGACTCGTCAATCGCGGTAGATACTACGAGTACATCTGCTTCGCTGATATTCTCTTCTTTGTGACCAATAAAAACTTCTGCACCAAGAGTCTGGAGACGCTGAGTTACGACAGAGTCTTTCAGGTCAGACCCTGTAATCCGGTAACCCTGGTTCAGCAGCACTTCAGCAATACCGCACATACCAGCACCGCCAATGCCCACAAAATGGATTACTCGAATCCGGCGCATTTCTGGAATCATATTCACTAAATCTGAGGGGTGTTTATTGCTCACGTGCAAACCTCCTGACCTGCTCAACAACTTTCTCTGTGGCATCGGTCATAGCTAACCCACGAGCTTTAATCGACATATCGCGCAACAAAGCACGATCCTGTTCGAGCTGTAACCATTGCTGCGACAACCAGTCAGGCGTCAATTCGTTCTGTTGACGAATAATCGCAGCACCTTCTTTTTGCAGGTACTGAGCATTAACTGTCTGGTGATCATCAACGGCATACGGAAATGGAACGAAGATGGCAGCGCAACCCGCCGCTGCGACTTCTGAAACAGTGAGTGCGCCAGAACGACACACAACAAGATCAGCCCAGGAATACGCAGCGGCCATATCGTCAATAAAAGCCGTGACTTCCGCTTCAACACCTGACTCGACATACATCGCCTGGACTTCATCGATATTTCTTTTGCCAACCTGGTGTCGTAAATTCGGGCGCTGCTCCGGAGAAAGCATGCTCATGGCTTCGAAAACCGCATTATTCAGGGCAACGGCACCAAGACTGCCACCGACCACTAACACACGTAATCTGCCTTCATGGAATTCACGCACATCGGGCGCAGGAATCTGAGCGACTTCGTTGCGAACAGGATTACCAGTGACGAGTGCTCCATCAAGGGCTCCCGGAAATGCCTGCATAGTAACGGCCGCAAAGCGTTGCAACAGCTTATTAGTCATACCCGCGTATGCATTCTGTTCATGGATCAGAAGAGGAATCCCCTTCAGCCAGGCCGCAATTCCACCAGGCCCTGTCGCATAACCACCCAGTCCGACAACCGCAAGCGGCTTTATTTTACGAATAACCGAAAGCGCCTGAGCGACCGCTTTCACTATCTTCAGTGGAGCACCGATCAAACCGAGCTTCCCTTTACCGCGAAGCCCCGCAATATTAATCGTATGTAAAGGAAATCCATTAGCAGGCACGAGGTCCGCCTCTATACCAGCAGATGTACCTAACCAATGGATTTCATATCCCTGCTCTTTTAGCGCATAGGCAACAGCAAGTGCCGGAAAAACATGACCACCGGTTCCCCCTGCCATCATGAGGACCACTTTACTCATTTCCGTCCTCCTGTTCTGATTGATTCCCCTGACGTGCCAATTCAGTTTCATAGGTAACACGCATGACAATACCCACCATGGCGCAGCACATCATTAAGCTACTACCGCCGTAACTGAAGAAAGGCAGAGTCAGGCCTTTGGTCGGAAGGAGACCTGTATTTACGCCGAGGTTAATAACGATCTGAAGCCCAAGAAGCGCAGCAAGACCGGTAGCCACGTACGAGGCATACATCAGCCCCTGCTTCTGTGCTTCCCAGGCGATATTCCAGATACACGCAACCAGATAGCCCAGTAAACCAAGCGCAACCAGTCCGCCAATCAGACCCGTTTCTTCAGCCCAGATCGCAAAAACAAAATCGGTATGTGCCTCGGGGAGATAAAATAGTTTCTGAACACTTTCACCAAAACCAACCCCAAATAACTCGCCACGACCAAACGCGATCAAGGATTGTGTCAACTGATAGCCCGTACCGTAGACATGTTCAGGCGCCCATGGGTTGAGATACGCAAGCAGACGATTAACCCGATAATCTTCACTTCCCACAACCAGTACACCAATCACAATGGTGGCAAACGTCAGCAGGAAAAATTGCCCGGCCTTAACGCCTCCAAGGAACAGCATGATCATGGCTGCTCCAAGCAAAACTACGACGGCACCGAAGTCAGGCTCCATAAGTAAAAGGCCAACCATCGCACCTAAAATACCCAGTGGTTTCAGGAAGCCCGACCACTGACTTTTCACTTCATCTTCCCGACGCACCAGGTACCCGGCGACATAAAAAACTGCGCCGACCTTCGCCAGTTCTGAGGCCTGAATTTTAATAATGCCCAGATTCAACCAACGCTGACTGCCGTTTACCTCGTGGCCAATGCCCGGCACAAAGACCAGTATCAATCCGAGTATTCCGGCAAGAAGCAGCAAGCCATCGAACTTAGCCCAACGTGCCATAGAAATCTGAGAAGTTGCGAACGCGACTGTGATTCCAGCAGCAAGATAGACAGCATGTCGAATTGCGAAATATGCAGGATTACCCGTGTAGTCCTCGGCAATACCTGTCGATGCCGAGGCGACCATTAGCCAGCCAAGTACCAACAAGGCTAGCCATGGGTAAAATAATGAACTGTTCTGTTGCCAGCGGAGTGCATCCATATTCATGACAATGCCTCCACACAGCTGCGGAAAAATTCACCGCGATGAACGTAATTGCGGAATTGATCAAAGCTTGCGCATGCGGGCGAAAAGAGCACGGTATCCCCTGCAGCGGCATTCTCACTCGCTGCAGCCAATGCCTCGGCCAGAGTATTGAATACACCGTTTACCACTGTCGCTGGCAGCGCAGATTGCATAATCGCCCGGTCGGCACCGTAAAGATAAACACCGGCCACCTGCTTCTCGCAGGCAGCTGCCAATTCCGCAAACGTCTGACCTTTGCTTTCGCCACCGGCTATTAACCAAAGGTCACCCGACGTAACTGGCTCAAGCCCCTGAATCGCAGCAACAGTAGATCCTTCATTAGTACCTTTTGAATCGTTGATGTATTCAACGCCCTTCAGTAAGGTCACATGTTGACAACGGTGGTCGAGGCCTTTGAAATTCTTCAAGCCATCGAGGCATTTTTCCAGATCAATATTCAGATCTGCCTTCAATGCGTCGATAAACGCCAGAGCAGCCAGCGCATTAGCAACGTTGTGCATACCACGAATGGAAAGCTCCGACGCTTTAATCAAACGCTCACTACCATGGGCCAACCACAATTCATCGCCTTCGTAAGTAATACCGAAGTCGTTGCTGGCTGGACTGCGCAGAGAAAACTCTGTGGAAGACTGAGGTACAGACAGCGCCGGCAATGTATGGTCATCATCACCGTTAATCACTGCATGCTTAGCATTCTGAAAAATACGCTGTTTGGCTCTTTCATAATCAGCCATACCAGCATAACGATCCATGTGATCTGGTGAGATATTCAGGATACCCGCGACTTCCGCCCGCAGATTCCGCGTAGTTTCTAACTGAAAGCTCGAAAGCTCTGCGACATAAACATCAATATTGGTGGGTTCCGTCAGCAGATCCAGAACGGGGACGCCAATATTCCCACAGGCTGCCGCTTTTACTCCTGCTGCGTTCAGCATATCCGCTACGAGACTGGTGACTGTGCTTTTGCCATTAGAACCGGTAATCGCAATCACTGGCTGGGTACGATGCTCAGCAAATAACTGAACATCTCCAGAAATAGTGACTCCGCGCTCAGCCGCAGCAATAAAAACCGGAGTATTTACATTAATGCCGGGGCTGACCACCAATTCATCATACTGTGAAAGCGTTTCGACATCCGGGAGCCCCAAAGCAATTCCGACGCCCGGAAACTCGCTACGGATGCTCTCAATGGTTGGCAACTCAGTTCGTGTATCACACAGGCTGAACTTATAGCCACGGGACTGACAGAAACGCGCACACGACAACCCAGTCAGCCCAAGGCCAACGATGAGGTAGTGTTTGTTGTTCACGGTTGCTGTCGTCATTTCAGTTGATACCTTCGCAATCAGCGAATTTTTAACGTTGCCAGGCCGATCAATACCAGAATGATGGTAATGATCCAGAAGCGCACAATGACGCGCGGCTCAGGCCAGCCTTTAAGTTCAAAGTGATGATGCAGTGGCGCCATACGGAAAATACGACGGCCGGTTAGCTTGAAAGAAGCAACCTGCAGAATGACCGAAACTGTTTCTGCCACAAAGATACCGCCCATGATGAACAGAACGATTTCCTGTCGGATAACTACTGCAACTATCCCCAGTGCGGCCCCGAGCGCCAACGAACCTACATCACCCATAAATACCTGAGCGGGATAGGTGTTAAACCAAAGGAAGCCGATACCTGCACCGACAATCGCCGCGCAGAAAACTGCCAACTCACCAGAGTCAGCGATGTAAGGAATATGCAGGTAGTCTGCAAAGTTCACGTTCCCTGCGAGATAGGCACATACACCCAATGCTGCAGCCACCATCACGGTCGGCATAATGGCTAACCCATCAAGACCATCCGTCAGGTTTACCGCGTTACTGGAGCCGACCACCACGAAATAAGTGAGCACAACAAACATCAGGCCCAGCTGCGGCATAACGTCTTTAAAGAATGGAACAACCAGCTGAGTTTCCTGCGGAGACTGCGCACTGTAAAAGAGATATGCGCCGGCAATCAGTGCCAGAACCGACTGCCAGAAATACTTCCAGCGACCAGGTAAACCACGGGAATTCTTTTCCACGACTTTGCGGTAGTCATCCACCCAACCAATTGCACCAAAGGCCAGCGTAACAAGCAGTACTAACCAGACGTAACGGTTCTCGAGATCCCCCCAGAGCAATGTACTCAAGGCAATAGACAACAGAATTAATGCACCGCCCATGGTTGGCGTGCCCGCTTTACTGAGATGAGATTTAGGGCCAACCTCACGAATCGCCTGACCAATCTGATATTCGCGTAATTTTCGAATAACTATCGGCCCTAAAAGCAGCGCAACCGCAAGCGCTGTACCTACTGAAAATATTGCTCTCAGCGTCAGATAAGTTACCACGCCGAATCCGGAGTGGTACTGTGCAAGCCATTCACCCAGCCATAGCAACATAGTCAGTCTTCCTCTTTATCTGCCAGCGAACGAACCACCTGATCCATTCCTGCACTACGGGACCCTTTGACCAACAAGGTGTCGCCGCTTTTAGTAGTTTTTGTTAGAAATTCAGTAACGGCTTCGCGGTTTTCAAACCAGTGTCCGTTATCTCCAAATGCCTCTACCGCCGACTTGCTTAAGGGGCCAGTCGCTACAAGGCATTCAATACTCTGATCCTTCGCATAGTTCCCTACCCGGACGTGCATTGTAGTCGCAGCATCGCCCAGTTCACCCATGTCTCCCATGACCAGTATTCGCCGGCCCTCTGCCAGTTTAAGAACGTCGATAGCAGCACAGAAAGACTCAGGATTTGCGTTATACGCATCATTAAAAATAACCTGACCTCGCTGACCCTTGCAGCGCTCAAGACGCCCGGCAACAGCAGCAGACTGCTCGAGTCCTGCTTTAATTTCGACTGATGAAAAGCCAAGGCTGGATGCTGCGGCAGCAACAGCCAATGCGTTACGAACGTTATGCAAACCAGACAGCGAAAGAGAAACAGAGACCGACTCGTCTGGAAGCACCAGGGTAAACTCACTTCCCGTCAGCGACTCACAGATATCTTTAGCAGTAACATCAGCTCTATCGCTGAAACCAAAAGAGATAACGTTGAGAGCAGTCGCACGACTCAGCCATTGAGTGAAATAATGATCGTCGGCATTAAGCACCATGGTGCCCGACGGCGTCACGGCATCAATCAACTCACCTTTCGTCAACGCAATATTGTCAATCGAGCCAAACCCTTCGAGATGCGCAGGCACCACGTTGGTCAGAATGCCAACTTCAGGGCGGGTAAGGCGTGCGGTATAGGCAATTTCTCCCACAGCACTGGCACCCAGTTCAATCATTGCAGCCTCATGCTCCGGCTGCAGGGACAACAGAGTCAGTGGGGCTCCGATATGATTATTCAGGTTGCCCTGTGTAATCAGGGTCTTATATCGTTGATTTAATACTGACCCCATCAATTGCTTAACGGTTGTCTTGCCAGCGCTTCCGGTTACTGCAACGACTCGCCCATTAAACTGATCACGATGCCACGCTGCGATATCCGCCAATGCAAGCAGAGTGTCTTTTACTTTTATCTGAGGCAGATCAACGGCCAGCTCGCGTTCAGTCAGCATTGCCAGAGCACCGGCTTCACGAGCATTTTCAGCAAAGTTATGGCCGTCGAAACGATCACCCTTCAGAGGAATATACAAGCTGCCTTTCTGGATAGTACGAGTATCAGTAGAGACCGCCAGACATTGTCCGTGAGCACCTTCTGAGAGCAGTTCTCCACCCGTAATTTCTGCAATTTCTGCCAGAGAAGGATTACGAAGCATATCCACCTCCAGCGCGTTGGTAACCTAGTGACAGCAACACTGCTTCATCACTGTAATTATGCTTAACGCCCATGATGTCCTGATAATTCTCATGACCTTTACCCGTAATCAACAGAACACCATCTTCTGGTGTGGCTTCGATAGCAGCAGTAATCGCCGCAGCGCGGTCATGCATATACGTAAAATCCGACGCGTCTGGAGAATCAGAAACGTCGTTAAAAATTTGTTCCGCAGATTCAGTACGGGGATTGTCATCTGTCAGCCAAACGTTATCAGCCAAAGATGCGGCACTAGCCATAGGCGCCCGTTTAGTTCTGTCACGATCACCGCCGCATCCAAAGACAAGGGATAACGTTTTACTCAATGGAGCGAGACTTTTTATCGCAACGCCAATAGCATCCGGCGTATGGGCAAAATCGATAACCGCTTTGCAAGCACCCGGTTTCGTGTAAAGCGCCATTCGACCGGCTACGGGTTGTAGAGTTTCAGCTTTAATCAACAAATTACCGAAATCTTCACCAGTCACAGCCAACGCGGTAACAGCAGCAGCCAGATTCGCAACGTTAAACTCGCCGAGAAGTGGTACGTAAACATCTTCCGTTCCCCAAGGAGTCTGAAGTTCCGCTTTCATGCCATCCGCTGTAGCGACTACCTTATGAAAAACCACATCCGCACTGATGTTTTTCTTAGAAGAAAGTGTCAGATAGTGATCACAGAGAGTCGGCATACTGATCAGACGAGCCCCATACTCATCATCAATATTTATAACGGCCGATCTCGCTTTATCTTTATCAAAAAGTGCTGCCTTTGCGGCAAAATAGTTTGCCATATCACCGTGATAATCGAGATGGTCCTGGGTAATGTTAGTCAACACAGCAACGTCGAAAATTAACCCAGCAACACGTCCCTGATGCAGACCATGCGATGACACTTCAAGCGCTGCTGAATCAGCACCAGATTGTGCAAACTGATCGAGTAAACGGTACACAACACATATATCAGGTGTCGTATTTTTCGTTTCTTCAAAATCAGGGAAAAAGCCATTACCCAGCGTACCTATTACGCCACAGCGTTTACCGCTAGCAGCGGCCAGCTGAGCGATAAACTGAGTAACGGATGATTTTCCATTTGTACCCGTCACGCCGTAAAGAGTCAGTGATTCGTAACCTGGATAACGTTTCTTTAGCCAGCCTGGCAATTGCTTTTCTAACTCAGATACCGGGAAAACCGGTACACTTCCAGCTTCACACCTGAACATTTCTGCATTTTCAGAAAAAACAGCGGCTGCGCCGGCTTCAATTGCAGCAGAAATAAACGCTTTTCCGTGAGACGAGTGCCCCTTACGCGCAATAAACAGGTCGCCGGGTTTGATATCTCGGCTATCGGCATGGATGTGATTAAATTCCCGATCCCACTCAGGTGGCATAAACATGGTGCCAGCGGTTAATTCTGAGAGTTTCATCTCGAACCTCCAGCAACCTGCAGCCATTCATCTTCAACCGGAGCATCCGGTATTACCTGACGTAAGCGTAAAGCCTGCTCCATAACGCGCGAGAAAACCGGCGCTGCGACTTCACCGCCATAGTATTCTTTACCCTGAGGCTCATCGACGATGACGACCAGGACAAGCTCGGGGTCCGAGATCGGGGCAATACCAGCGAATACCGCGGTGTATTCAGAATCTTCATAGCCTCCACGACCCACTTTATGAGCGGTACCAGTCTTTCCGCCAACCAGGTAACCCTCAACAGCAGCACGCTTACCGGTTCCTTTCGGACCAACAACTGTGCCCAGCATATCGAGTATCTGGCGTGCGGTTTTCTCTGACATTACACGCTCACAGGGCTGTTGACCGACTTGCGACATCAACAGCGAGACATGCTCGCGACAGCCGTCGGTAAAACTGGTGTAGGATTCAGCGAGCTGTAGCGGAGATACAGAAAGACCGTATCCATAAGATACGGTCGAAAGACGGAGGTCATCCATTTGCTCTGGATAGGGCATACTCCCGACAGCTTCCCCCGGAAAGCCCAATGTTCCGGGGCGCCCTAACCCAGCGTGATCGAAGAACTGCCACATAGAATCGGCGCCAAGATCCTGAGCTAATTTCGATACACCAACGTTACTTGATTTAGTAATAATTCCTGTCAGATCCAGTTCACCATAATTACGATGATCACGAATCGCTTTTCGCTTAACTCTGATCCAGCCCGGAGAGGTATCTACTATGGTACCTGGTGAATAGCGGCCACTTTCGATGGCGGCGGCCACAGTGAACGGTTTCATCGTTGAACCCGGTTCAACCAGATCGGCCACTGCACGGTTGCGCATATTGCCTGGTTTGAGATCCGCACGATTATTTGGGTTATATGATGGCTGACTGACCAGTGCCAGTATCTCTCCTGTTTTAGCATCCAGCATCACTGCACTGCCAGCTGTCGCTTTATGTGACTGCACCACCGCTTTTAATTCACGATACGCAATGTACTGCAGACGCAGATCGATGGTCAGTTGCAGGTCATGACCTGGCTCAGCAACTGCCTTTACACCAAGCTGTTTAATAACATTGCCATACAGATCTTTTACGACCTGGCGTGATCCTTCTTTCCCTGACAGGTAGTCATCAAAAGCAAGCTCGAGACCTTCCTGACCTTTACCGTCAATATTAACCAGACCCAGCGTATGAGAAGTAACTTCAGCGGCAGGATAGTAACGACGGTAATCAGTATCGCCATATAGTCCGGCAATTTTTTTACCGAGAACACGAGAAGCAACCTCAGGCTCAACCTGACGTTTTACGAAATAAAAACTACGCCCCTGACGTTGTGCACGTTCGACACGACGTTTTAGTTCTGCGGCATTAAGCTCAAGAAGAGGGGCAACCTGAGATAATTCCGAAGTATTTACTTGCTGAGGGTTTACCCACAGCGTAGTAACGGGGGTACTGACCGCCAAAGGCTCACCATGACGATCCACAATCATGCCACGAGATGCTGGCTGGACTTCACTGCGTACGGTTCTTTTTTCGCCTTGCTCAAACAGGAATGGCTGCTCAACGGTGTGCAGCATTACCAGGCGCGCAGCGACAACGAAAAGTAGAAGAGCAAACGCACCCAGCACCAGCGCAAAGCGCCAGCGTTGAATACCTTCTTTCAACTCGTTTTCTTCAAGTGCCATCAGCGGAAAACCCGTGTATTTTCTGGTTCTTTCATTCCGAGACGCTTACGCGCCAGTGTGTCAATCCGTCCGTGTGCTGTCAGCGTACTTTTCTCAAGCACAAGGCGACTATGTTCCTCTGCCAGGGTCTGACGCTCGGCGTCAGCTTTCTGCCAAACCTGCAGTAAATCCCGATTCCAGGTAACAACACTTAATTGCGATATTGCAGATATAAGCACTGCGCTCCAGAGCACTACACTTCCCCATGTCATGCCAGGCGCTCAGCAATTCTCAATACTGCACTGCGAGCGCGAGGATTACGGTCAATTTCGGCTTTGGTTGGCATAATCGCTTTGCCGATCTTTTTCATCGTTTTGCCGAGCTGATCTTCCATCACAGGCAGGCCCGGTGGTAAATCTTTTCCCTTTTCCTGCGCACGGATAAAGCGTTTCACCATGCGATCTTCTAGAGAGTGAAAACTAATGACAGACAAACGCCCTGCCGGCAAAAGAAGATCGACACTATCGGCCAGCACAGTCTCCAGATCACCCAGCTCGTTATTCACCGCAATTCGTATTGCCTGAAAAGCACGAGTCGCTGGATGCTTGTGTTTTTCCCATGCTGGGTTTGCGTGCTTAATAATTTCGGCGAGCTGAAGCGTGCGATTAATTTCTTCGTTTTTACGCTTTTCAACGAGCACTCTTGCCATACGTTTCGCAAAGCGCTCTTCACCGTACTCTTTCAGTACTCGGGCAATCTCAGACTCGGGCATTGTAGCCACCCACGCTGCCGCGCTCATTCCAGCGTCAGGATTCATGCGCATATCGAGTGGGCCGTCTTTCATAAAACTAAAACCGCGTTCAGCATCATCTAACTGTGGGGACGAAACACCCAGGTCCAGAAGGATGCCGCTCACTTTCTCAATACCCAGTTCAGCGAGTGCAGACCTCATATCAGCAAAGCTGGACTGCACGATCTGAAAACGCCCATCTTCAGCCGCCAGTTCGTTACCACTTTCAATAGCGCGAGGATCTTTATCGAAACCGATAAGGCGTCCTTCTGCGCTCAGTTTGCTTAGCAACTGACGACTATGACCTCCCCGGCCAAATGTACCGTCTACGTAAACCCCATCAGGATCAGTAACGCAGCCGTCCACAGTCTCATTCAGTAAAACAGTGGTATGTGCTAACTCAGGAGAAATGGTCACAGGGAAATACTCATTATTTGTTCAGACAGCTGACTCTCGTCGTTCACCTGTTCCAGATATTCATCCCGGGTACCTTCCCAGGAGGCCTTACTCCATAACTCCAGCTTCTTACCCTGACCGATCAGAACCGTTTCTTTTTCAAGGCCCGCGTATTCGCGCAATGCTGCTGGGAGCAGAATCCGGCCACTGCCGTCAATTTCCACATCCGTAGCATGACCTACGAGCAAGCGCTGGATACGACGCGCACGCGGGTCAAACGTAGGCAGTGAGGTGATTTTCGCTTCGATTTCTTCCCATTCATTAACGGGATAGATAAGTAGAGAACGCTCTTCGGTATCGATCGTCACGACCATATGGCCACCACAAAGCACCGCCAGACGTTCCCGGAACTTAGCCGGGATCGCCAGGCGCCCTTTGGCGTCCAGATTGATCGTGTTTAAACCGCGAAACATGCGTCCGTCCTTAATCCATGTGGGTAAGTACTAACATCACTAACTTCCCACAATTACCCACTATTCTCCACAATTAGACACTATAGGAATCAGACTGCCCCTTTGCAAGCGTTTGGAGGGTGTGAAATCACCTATTTTTTTTAATAAACACAAGGACTTAGCCAAGGTGGGGAAAATGGTGGGAAGAAGTGGGGGATAAAACCCAAACGAAGCACCCCATCTGCGATTGATAGTTAAAGTAACTTGTTAAGTTAGTGGCAACTTACACGGTTTTAGACAATTTTATTATATGAGAGTGACCACTAACAAACTTAAGTTCTTAGAGCTGCCATGGCCTGTCGGAAATGTTAGAGATACCAGCATTCATGTTTCTGCTGAAAATTAGCCAGAGTCGCCGGAAACATAGGGACAATGCGGGTCCAGACGTTTTACACTCCTCTCACTCTCCAAGGAATGTGCCGCTGATAATGAAACAACTATTGCTTAAGCCCTTCATCAAAGGCTCCATGGTGCTTTTGCCACTTCTGGTAACCGTCTGGCTGGTATGGTCAGCACTGACCTCACTCAATGACCTCGGTGTCCGTGCGTTAGAATTACTGCACCCCAGCCTGGTCCTTTTCCCTGGTATGGGTGTCCTGGTTATGCTCGTCACTCTGCTTGCGGTGGGTCTGGCTTTCCAGTTGAACCCAATCAACTGGGTCTATCAGTATGTAGAAGACGCGTTCCTGCGATTACCTCTGGTCAAAACTCTGTATGGCGCAGTGAAAGACTTCGCAGCCATGTTTGACGGAGACAAACCAAAGGCACAAAAGGTGGTTCTGGTCGAGATGCCTGGGATTGGTCAGCTTGTAGGCTTCGTGACCGCAGATCACGTACCGGAGCAGGTTGCAGAAAGTGCACACGCGGACAACCTTTTGCCGGTCTATCTGCCGATGAGCTATATGGTAGGTGGATACACCCTGTTCTTACCTCAGGATCGCCTGACCTACGTCGACTGGTCAGTTGAGGATGCAATGCGCTTCGCGGTAACGGCGGGTATTTCACAAAGCCAGGCCCGTCATCGTCATCACGACGACCATACTACTGCAGCTGAAAACGCCCCAGCTGCCGACAATCAAGCTGAACCACAAAAAGAACATCCCCAGACAGGCAATGTCTGAGCCAGGGGCGCCAGGATAATCAAATCTACGACTTCCCTTCTGGCCCTGGTCCAGTTATTCGCCCAAAGTCTGGGCCAGTGCACCGACCATATTGCTGGTCAGGTAAGCAAGATCGCCGTCGCGCATAATGTATGGAGGCATCACATAGAAGTTGTGTGCGAAGGGCCGCACCCAGATTCCCCGATCGACACAGGCAGGCTGGAGTCGCTTCACATCGACCGGATCTTTCAGTTCGATTACGCCGATGGCGCCCAACACCCTCACATCGGCAACCCCCTCGAGCTCAGAGGCCCTGCTCAGGCCATGCTTAAGTCCCTGCTCAATCCCTGACACCTGCTCCTTCCAGTTGTTCTCCATCAGCAGATCAAGACTGGCACAGGCAACGCGGCACGCCAGCGGGTTCGCCATGAAGGTTGGCCCATGCATAAAGCATCCGGCCTCACCACGACTGATGGTCTCTGCGACTTCGGTAGTCGCCAGTGTCGCCGCGAGCGTCATGTACCCACCGGTAATGGCCTTGCCGACGCACATAATGTCAGGGCTGATACCGGCATATTCACAGGCAAACAGCTTACCGGATCGTCCAAAGCCCGTTGCGATCTCATCGGCGATCAGCAAAACACCAAACTCATCACACAGGGCGCGTGCCTGACGCAGATACTCTGGGTGATAGAAACGCATGCCCCCTGCCCCCTGAACAACAGGTTCAAGAATCAGGGCTGCAATGCTCTTATGATTCTTTTCGAGAGATTCTCTCAGAGGCGCAATGTCATCAGGATTCCATTCTTCTTCAAACCGCGTCTGAGGCGCAGGAACGAAAAACTGCTCGGGCAGAATACCGCTGAAGAGGTGATGCATTCCCCGCTTGGGATCACAGACAGACATGGCTCCGAGCGTGTCGCCATGGTAACCGCGCTCCAGTGCCAGTAAGCGGGTTCTTGTCGTTTCACCCCGTGCATGCTGGTACTGAATGGCCATCTTAATCGCGACCTCGACCGACACCGAGCCGGAGTCCGCAATAAACACTTTTTCCAGTCCGTCGGGCGTCAGAGCGACAAGGCGCCGTGCCAGCTCAATCGCCGGTCCATGCGTAAGACCGCCGAACATGACATGACTCATCCGTTCAGCCTGTTCGTTCAGCGCCGCATTTAATACCGGATGATTGTAGCCATGGACCGTGCACCACCAGCTCGACATGCCATCAATCAATTCCCGACCGTCCTGAAGTTTCAGTCGCACCCCTGAAGCACTGACCACCGGCCAGGTATACCCAGGATCAGTCATTGAACTGTACGGGTGCCAGACATGCTCACGGTCATAATTAAGGTCGGGTTGTATGAAATGAGTGGACATGTGTGCTCCTGAGATTCTGGCTGTACTCCCGTCAGGCCTTAGGATGACGCAGTTTTATGTCACCTGTAAACCAGACTACTGATCCGCAGTTGACCACTGATCACGACGGAATAAGATACGGGCACTTACTGGCGGAGTTATCTATGAGTTGGCAAGACCGTTTTGCGTCTGCTCTTCAGCAAAGAAAAGAGAAACACCTGTTGCGCCAACGGCAGACGCTGCAATCTCCGCAAAGCACACACGTGACATGTGGAAGTTCTCAATTGCTGAATTTCTGCAGTAACGACTATCTTGGCCTGGCCAATACCGGCGGCGAAGACCTGGCCCGCGCTGCTCAGGAATGGCAATTCGGCAGTGGCGCGTCCCATCTCGTTTGCGGCCACACGCGCGCTCACCATGATCTCGAAGACGCACTTGCGGAGTTTTCCGGTTACCCAAGAGCCTTACTTTTCTCCACGGGTTATATGGCCAACGTTGGTGTCATCAGTGCGCTGGCCCAGCGGGGTGACCTGATTCTGCAGGACAAACTGAACCACGCTTCCCTGCTCGACGGCGCTCAGCTCAGTCGCGCTAAAATGACCCGTTACCGCCACTGCGACTATCAACAGCTGAATGAATTGCTTGAAGCTGCAGCGGGCGATTGCCTGGTCGTCAGCGACAGTATTTTCAGTATGGATGGCGATCTCGCAGACGTTGCCAGACTCGCGGAACTCAGCCAGCACCACAACGCTTTACTGATGATTGATGATGCGCACGGCATCGGTGTTCTCGGGCAGTATGGTCAGGGAGCCAGAGAGCACTTCAACCTCTCACAGGATGCCCTGCCGGTCTACATAGGCACTCTGGGTAAGGCGCTAGGAGGATACGGAGCCTTTGTCGCCGGTAGTGAAGAGCTCATTGAGTATCTGATTCAGTTCTCGCGCTCCTATATCTACACCACAGCAATGCCACCAGCCGTTGCTCAGGCAATGCTCGGGAATCTTGAGCGGGCGAAAGACAACAAGCTGCGCGAGGCGCTGACCGATCGTATCGAGCAGTTCCGCAGTGGCGCCAAAGCACGAGGGCTGCCATTGATGGCCTCAGAAAGTCCGGTGCAACCGCTGCTGACCGGTGCCAGCGACCGGGCACTACGCATCAGCGACCGACTTAAAAATCAGGGCATCTGGATCTCCGCGATACGGCCACCTACCGTTCCGCAGGGAGAAGCCCGCCTGCGTGTCACCCTCACCGCTGCTCATACAACCGAGGATATCGAGACTCTGCTCACGGCTCTTGAATCAGCATTTGCAGGTGATGAGTCATGACACCGCTCTGGCAAAAGCTCCAGTCAACTCAAGGCAGCGACCTGAACTGGCTGTGGCTCCCCGGCTGGAGCTTCCGCGCCGATGTTTTCGCGCCATTCTTTGACTCACTGCCCGGGCATCACTGGGGAGCCGACTACCTCAGTAATGATTGCAGCTTCGAAGCTGCAGCATCACAACTTGCGGCGACCGCACCCGATACAGACAGCCTCGAAGGCTCATCTGCCATCTGGATTGGCTGGTCATTGGGCGGCGCACTTGCTGCCGCAGCCTGCGCTGGCACAGCAGCTACCAGAAGTCAGTTCCTTGTCACTCTGGCAACAGGCCAGCGCTTTCTTTCCGATAAGACAGGCAGTGGTATGCCGAGAGAGGACTTTGAAGCATTTTCTCAGTCTTTAACATCGAACGCAGAGACAACACTGAAACGCTTCACCGGCTTGTGTGCGCAGGGCAGCTCTGAAGCACGTTCCCTGATCAAGCAGTTAAAGAGCAGCCAACACCTCGCACAGAGCGAGCTTAACCGCACACTTGAATGGCTAAGGTACGAAGTTCTTCCCCCCTCACCCCGCAGCCTGCATTTGTACGGTCACGCAGACGCGCTGAAGCCTTCTCAGATGCCCCCTGTTGAACTCAGCCCGGGAGAGAGCCATGCCTTCTTTCTTACGACAGAAGGTAAGCATCACTTACTGGAAAGGCTGCATCAGCTGGCAGAGCAGCTACAGCATGAATCAGCCAAACCAGAGGAAATGCCATGACGCGCCGCGATAAACGTCAGGTCGCGCAGCATTTCAGTCGTGCCGCTCAGAGTTATGATCACGCCGCCAGCATTCAGCAGCGCGCTGTCACGGCATTGCTCAATCAACTGCCCACACTGTCAGGACACTGGCTCGATATCGGTTGTGGTACCGGCGTCGCCCTGCCGCACCTGCGCTTAAAAGGTGCCAATCTGGTTACTGGAATCGATCTCGCCGAAGGCATGCTAGAAGCCGCCGCCAATCACGCAGATCCTCAGACTGATCTCTTGCTCGCCGATGCAGACGAACTTCCTCTACCCGACTGCTCGGCAGACGGCCTGATCTCCAGCCTGATGCTGCAATGGAGCGAAGCTCCTGAAAAAACACTTAAAGAATGGCGGCGAGTACTGAAACCGGGGAGCCGTATTGCCATAGCGACCTTGCTCCCGGGCACTCAGAAAGAGCTACAGCAGGCCTGGAGAGCAATTGATGATCGCCCTCATGTGAATGAATTCGAAGCACACGAACGTCTGAACCATGCGTTAATGCAAGCTGGTTTCACAGATATTGTGTTTAAGCAGGACTGCCTGACCGAGTACTACGATTCCGTGCCTGACCTGCTACGCAGCCTGAAAGCCATTGGCGCCACCAATGTGAACGCAGGCCGCCGGGCTGGCCTGGGCGGCCGCGCAGCCATTGAGGCACTGAGCAGGCACTATCCGACTACGCAACACATGGGGCAAACCGCCTATCCACTGAGCTACGAAGTGCTCTGGATCTATGCAGTGGCCCACCCAGAACACCCTACAGAGCCGAAACCATGAAGCGCTACTTCCTGACAGGTACCGATACAGACGCAGGTAAAACACTGATCAGCGCAGCACTCCTGCAGCGAGCTGTTCTCGACGGGCACACCAGCTTCGGGCTGAAGCCAATTGCTTCAGGCTCCGACCAGACAGACAGCGGGCTCAGAAATCGGGATGCTCTTCTTCATCAGAAATACTCATCAGGCAACCTTACCTATGAGGTTCACAACCCCATCACGCTGAAGCCAGCCATTGCGCCTCATATTGCCGCCAAAGAAGCAGGCCTGAGCCTGACATGCAGCTCGCTGATCGAAGCGTGTGAGAACGGGTTAACACAGACCGCCGACCTGCAGTTGATCGAAGGCGCCGGAGGTTGGCTCGTTCCTCTCAATGACACCGAGACATTGGCCGACTTTGCTGCCAGCCAGAACCTGCCGGTTATACTGGTCATCGGTCTTAAACTAGGCTGCATCAATCACGCCTGCCTGACCGTTGAGGCGATTCGCCAGTGCGGATTAACGATTGCAGGATGGGTCGCTAATTCCATCGATCCGGATATGGAAGCCCAGCAGGAAAATCTGCGCTATCTGACACAATGGTTCCACCAGCGCGGTATACAACACCTGGGAACCGTGCCCCACATCCGAGGCATTGATCCTTTCGATGAAGAATCACTGAAACAGGTCTCGGACCGTCTGCAGTGGCCGGATTGACCAGTTACAGTGACGAAGTTACGGCAGCTTGCTATAGTTTCAGGATATCAAAGAGACAATCGACAGAGATTTCATGGAAACGCCGCTCAGTAAAAGACTGCAGCATTTCATCCCGTTCGACGAATGGTCCGAAGACATCATCGAAGAACTGACACCTCACTTTCGCGAGCACACGCTTCCCGCGAGAAAAATCCTGTTTAAACGCGGCCAGTCTGACGACGAATGTCACTTCCTGCTCAGCGGTGGTATCGACCTGGCCGACGATGATTTCAATATCAATGGCATAGATGCCGACAGCGATGAAAACTTCATGGCATTGGACAATACACACGTCGTGCATCGCTACACCGGTATTACACGAACACCGTGCCAGCTGGTATCCGTAAAACGCACGTATCTTGAGCTGATCTCAACCTGGTCAGAGTTTCGGCAATCCGAAAGTCTTAGCCAGCACGACGAAGAAAGTGACTGGCTGGAAAGACTGATCACCTCAGATCTTTTTACCCGGATTCCACCGGCGAATATCCAGAAACTGCTATCGCGCTTCGAAGAGTTGCCCGCCTCTCTCGGTGATGTCGTTATTCGCGAAGGTGAAATCGGCGAGCATTGCTACGTAATCAAAACGGGTGGAGCACTGGTCACGCGACAAGCAGAACAGGATGAAGAGACTCTTGCCGCACTGGGCCCCGGCGATCTGTTCGGCGAGGATGCACTGGTCAGTGAATTACCGCGCAACGCCTGCGTGACCATGACGTCGTCTGGAACGCTGGCGCGGCTGTCGAAAGAAGATTTCGATCCACTGCTGAAAAAGCCCGTACTGAGTTATATCCGTGAGAGTGAACTCGAGACCTTAATTGACGAGGCCGACACCGGTGTCGTCATTCTCGATGTCAGACATACACAGGAAGCAACCGCAACTCCCGTGCTACGCGCGCGGAATATCCCTCTCTCTAAACTTCGGGGGACACTGAAGTCCCTGGAGCGTGATTTTATCTACGTAACAACAGGTGGTGGGCGCGCTGAGGCCGCAGCGTACATTCTCTCGGAAGCTGGATTCTACGCCCGCGTACTGACATGAGCAGTCGCCACTCAGCGAAATCACTTTGGGCGCGCCGCCGATTTTGGTTAGCCCTGACCCTGTCGCTGGGCCTGCACCTGATTTTTCTGCCGGACCTGAGCCTCGACACTGACGAAAAAAACACCCGGATTATTCTCGCCACCTTGAGAACGGAAGTCCCTGAACGGGCGAATAAGAATGAGCAACGCGGCGAGCTATCTATACCCAGCCAGCCCGTATCGACGCCACCCAAACCTGAACCTGCCAAAACGCCAGAAGCTGCCAAAGAGCCTCTGGTTACCCAAAAGCCGTTGAAGGCTCAGCCACCCGCGGGGCCAGACACGATCACCACAACGGCCAGCTCTGCAATTACTCAAAAGCCTGATGCTCCGGGACCAATATCCTCGGTAAAGTCTTCGCCAACACCAGATTCAACGAAGCCAGACTCTCAAGCGCGGACCACAGAACAACCTACTGCCAACATCGCCTCATCAACGGCATCTGACGAAGCCCGGTTTGCCGGCGACGATCAACGCTTCAGCGATCCGGTCGAGCAGAAGTACTATGAGCGCCTTATGGCCCACCTGAACCAGAAATTGCCAGCGCATCCGGCGGGTATCCAGGGAGACGTCCGCTTACAGGTCACTATTAAGTACGGAGCCGTTATCACCGCCGTTGATGTCATTGTCAGCAGTGGTGATCCAGCAACCGATGAGTGGGCCCGCCGCGCAATTCTGGCCACCAGCCCGGTTCCCGCCGTGCCTTCAGACCTGCCACAGCCTTACCTGTTCCGGCCCACCCTGCGCCTGACCGACTGAAACACGGCGTATAAGCGTTGTACAGGATTAGAGTGCGCCGCTACAATCAAGCGCTCTCACCGCTTCATATAAAGGAAACACCGTGTTCGATAGTGGCATCATTGCGTTTGCGTTTATTGGTCTGATTTCGTTCGCCAGTCAGTGGTTAGCCTGGCGCGTAAAGTTACCAGCGATTCTGTTTCTCCTGGCCTCCGGTTTACTGATTGGGCCTGTGACCCAGCAGTTCAATCCAGACGCACTCTTTGGGGACCTGCTGTTTCCGCTGATATCCCTGGCAGTCGCAATCATCCTCTTTGAAGGCAGCCTGACCCTCGACCTGAAAGAAATACGCTCACAGAAAGGCGTCGTACAGCGGTTGATTACCGTAGGTGCGGGGATCACCTGGGCGGTCGTCGCCATCGCGACCCATTACCTGTTCGAACTGAGCTGGGAGCTCAGTATCCTCTTTGGTGCCCTCACCGTAGTCACCGGCCCGACCGTCATCGTGCCTATGCTTCGCACCGTTCGCCCAAACGCAGACGTTGGTAACATTCTGCGCTGGGAAGGCATCCTGATCGACCCGCTCGGTGCACTGCTTGTGGTCGTCGTATACGAATTCATCGTGGCTCAGGGTCAAGCTCAGGGCGCTGTGAGCGGCATGCTCGCCTTTGTTGAAATCATCGCGTCCGGCACGGTGCTCGGTCTCGCCGCGGGTTGGATTCTCGGCTTTATCCTGAAGCGCCGCTGGGTTCCTGAATACCTCGAGAACATGGCCACCCTCTCCATGGTTTTTGTGAGTTTCAGCGTCGCCAATATGCTTGCACACGAGTCGGGCCTGCTTGCGGTCACGTTGATGGGGATGTGGCTGGCAAATCAAAAGGATATCCGCATTGGCGAAATTCTTAACTTCAAGGAGCACCTGACAGTCCTGCTTATTTCGGGGCTTTTCATTATTCTGGCCGCACGCCTGACGCTGGATGACCTGATCGCTCTGGGCTGGATGCCATTCGCGCTGCTCGCCATTATGCAGTTCGTCGCGAGGCCGCTATCTGTTTGGGTATCTGCCATCGGCAGCACACTGAGCTGGCAAGAGAAATCTCTGCTGTCCTGGATCGCTCCACGAGGTATTGTGGCCGCGGCTGTTTCTGCTCTTTTTGCGATAAAACTGGAGCAGTCCGGAGAAGCGGAGGCAGCGATACTCGTCCCTCTTACCTTCTCAGTGATTTTTGGCACTGTCGTGCTCCAGAGCGCGACCTCACGCATGATGGCACGCTGGCTGGGTGTCGCGGAGCCGCCTCCCAACGGTTTCCTGATTGTTGGCGCAAACAACATTGCCCGAACCATCGCATTGGAACTTAAGAAGAACAAGGTTGATGTGCTGCTCACTGATTCAAACTGGGACAACATCCGTGCGGCACGTATGGACGGACTTCGTACTTTTTACGGCAACCCTGTCTCAGAGTATGCCGAACAACGGCTCGATTTAGTTGGCCTAGGAAAGCTTCTGGGTTTATCACCAGAGCGCAGCATAAATACCGTTGCAGGAATGCGTTTTGGCAATGAATTTGGGCAACACAATACTTTTGCCCTGCGGACATCCGTCGATGCGAGATTGTCGGAAATGCATATCGACGGTGAAGAGCACCGTGGACAATACCTTTTCAGTAAAGACCTGACGTACAGCAAGTTCTCTAGCATGCTGGCGCAAGGTGCCGAATTGCACTCTACTCGCTTGAGCAGTGAATTTACGTGGAATGATTTTCAACAGCAAAACGGTAAAGATGCCATTCCTTTATTCGCAATCACGCCAGAAGGCAAGGTTTTAACCAGCAAAGTTGATGGTAATTTTGAGCCCAAAAATGACTGGAAAGTCATCAGTCTGTTTACTCCAGCCTTGATTGCTGCCAATGATCAAGGGGTCTCACGCACAAGTTAATCCTTCTTGCCAGAGGGGCCAGATCATGCCCCGACTCAAAATGATACACCTGGACATTTATGATGAATATTTAACATTGGCGCGATTTTACCATTAATTATATATCTAAATGCTTACTGATAAGGATATTGGTAAGCCGCGTCGTTTCTGACCTCACCGGCACAGGAAGTCATATTGCGCCATTTTTTCGCACTTATGTTGCGCAAAATGACATTGTGCCTTGGGACACCTGCGCGCACTCTGGCGCTACTCACCACTAATAACAAAGTAGTAGATAATCTCCAGATGTATTCGTTAAAACCACACGCAGAGACCCTACAGGCCCTGCGCAGGTTGATGCCACAGAAGGAATTGCGTAAGTCAGCCCCAAAACTTTCTGCAGCTGGAGAAGGACTCCAGAGCAGTACGCCCGCTCTTCTTCAGGTTCTTAAAACGCTGAGCGACAGCGAGTTGTCGTCGAAACTGCCCGAAGTTTACCTGGAATACGGTCAGATTATGGCGATGCAGAACCAGGTAACTGCCGGTAACCTGCTTGAGCTATTCCAATCAATGTGTGCCCAGATCAGCACTGCCGAGCGCCCGTTCGACCTGCATATTCTTGATGATGGTCAGGTAAGTCACTGCGAGTTTTTCTGGAAACAAGATCCAACCCGCGTGCCTTCTATCGAGCTTTCTGAACTTCTGCTCGCTTTTGGCTATACAGTCGGCAGCAATCTGCTGCAGGGTCTCACCGATCAGCTGTCTGTATTTTTGCCGTACTCAGAGCCAGAACATGTCGAAGAGTACGCCAAATATGCACCAATGAAGGTTACCTTTGGTGCGCCCTACTTTGCGGTGCGCTTACCTTCGCAGTTTCTGACCCAGGCGTTAATCATCCGCACAGCTAATTTCCAGCCGCAGGGGGTATTGCGCCCAGCGCACCTGATTGCCCAAAAAGCATCCAACCTGTTACGCAACGATCTTGCCAACCCGCCGACGCTGAATGAATTGTCACAGAAACTCGGCCTGACCGAGCGAACCTGCAAACGCCGTCTTCAGGAAGCAGGAACCCATTATCAGCAGCTGCTTGCTGACATGCGCCTGGTTCAGGCCAGTTTCTGGCTCAGTCGCCGTATGTATAACGTCAGTCAGGTCGCCGAATTGCTGGGCTACTCAAGCGTCGCTAACTTCTCTAAAGCCTACAAAAAGTGGTGTGGCTTCTCCCCTACCCACGCCAAGCAAGGCATGCCGGTTCCGGATAACCGAACCAACAGCAACTGATGTCTATCCCCTGATTGCGGCGCTCCTGTGCCGCAATCGCATTTTTGTGTGAACCACGCCTCTGAAAGCGCTATAATTGCCGCCTTTTCGTTGACCTCTGTCGTCAACCGAACTCAGGGCGCAGTGCGTCCATACGTATCAGGATCTGACATGGGTAAGAAAACCCCTTTGTATGATTGCCACCTGGACGCTGGCGGCAAAATCGTAGACTTCGGCGGCTGGGATATGCCCATCCACTACGGCTCCCAGATTCAGGAGCACAACGCAGTGCGCGAAGCCGCTGGCATGTTCGACGTTTCGCACATGACAATCGTCGACGTTCGCGGGCCCGACGCCAAAGCCTATCTGCAGAAGCTGCTCGCCAACGATGTCGACAAGCTGAAAGAAACCGGTAAAGCACTCTATACCGGCATGCTGAATAACGACGGCGGTGTGATCGACGACCTGATCGTATATCGCATGGACGGATGGTTTCGCACCGTCGTCAATTGTGCCACCCGTGAGAAAGATCTCGAGTGGATGACGGCCCATACCAAAGGCTTTGATATCAGCCTCACCGAACGCCCTGAAATGGCGATGATTGCCGTTCAGGGGCCTGAGGCACTGGGGATGGTGCAGAAAGTACGCCCGGAGGCCGCCAACCTTATCGACAGCCTGAAAGTCTTCCAGGGTCTGCCTCAGCAGGGTTGGTTTTATGCCCGTACAGGCTATACCGGCGAAGACGGCCTTGAGATTATGATCCCGAAAGAAGACGCCGCCGATTTCTGGCAGCAGTTGAGTGAAGCTGGCGTCCAGCCTTGTGGCCTGGGTGCCCGCGACACCCTCCGTCTTGAAGCGGGGATGAATCTGTATGGCAACGATATGGATGAATCTGTGAGCCCACTGATTGCCGGTATGGGCTGGACCGTTGCCTGGGAACCTGCCGGTCGCGACTTTATTGGTCGGGCTGCACTGGAAGCTGAAAAAGCAGCCGGTATTGCCATGAAACAGGTGGGTCTGGTTCTGGAAACCCGTGGTGTGATGCGTTCTCACCAGAAAGTCGTCGTGGAAGGCGCCGGTGAAGGTGAAGTTACTTCCGGCACTTTTTCGCCGACCTTACAGTATTCCATTGCAATTGCGCGGGTACCGGCAGCAACCGGCGACACCGCTCAGGTAGACCTGCGTGGCAAATTGACGGACGTTCGTGTGATCAAGCTCCCGTTCGTGCGCAACGGCCAAAAACAATTTTGAGATAAATCGTAAATTTTTAACTGGAGAAACCCCATGAGCAACATCCCTGCAGATCTGAAATACGTTGCCTCCCACGAATGGATCCGCCTTGAAAGCGATGGCACAGTAACTGTTGGTATCACCGACTTTGCTCAGGATCAGCTAGGCGATGTCGTCTTCGTAGAGCTGCCTGAAGTAGACAGCGAAGTTACCGCAGATCAGGACATTGCCGTGGTTGAGTCAGTAAAGGCTGCGTCAGACATCTACGCTCCTCTGGCCGGTAAAATCATCGCTGTGAACGACGATCTTGCTGACGCTCCGGAAAAAGTAAACGAAGACCCATACGGCGACGCCTGGTTCTTCAAAATGGAGCTGGCGGATGCTGCAGATCTGGACAAGCTTCTAGATGCGGACGGTTACGCTGCAGCGTGTGAGTAATACGTTACTCTGACCCCGCTTAAAACAACGCAGAGGCCTCCTCTGCGTTGTCGTTTTACCTTCTTATTTAGCGTGGGCACCAGCCCATATAGCCGATACTTTTACATTCAGGTTCAATCATGAGTACTCCTTCTCTCAGACAACTGGAACAGCGCGATAACTTTGTCAGTCGCCATATTGCCTCGGACGGTGCAGGCTATGACCTGCGTGAAGAAGCAGACATGCTGGCTGCCGTCGGTGCCGACTCTCTCGAGTCACTGACCAGCGAAATTGTCCCCGCTGACATTCTGCGCGATGCATTCCTGTCCTTCGGAGAAGCCACCCCCGAAGCCGAGGCTCTGGCCCGCCTGAAGTCTGTCGCTGCACAGAATAAAGTATTTAAAAGCTATATCGGACTTGGTTATCACGATGTGATCATGCCTCCGGTCATCCTGCGGAATGTCCTGGAAAACCCAGGCTGGTACACCGCTTACACTCCGTATCAGCCAGAAATCGCTCAAGGTCGCCTGGAAGCACTGCTTAACTTCCAGCAGATGATCATCGACTTCACCGGCATGGAACTGGCTAACGCGTCCCTGCTTGATGAGGGCACCGCGGCCGCCGAAGCCATGGCCATGGCGAAACGTTCAGTCCGCAAGAACAAATCGAACACCTTCTACATTGATGAGCTGTGCCTGCCACAAACCATCGACGTTGTCCGTACACGCGCAGAAGCCTTCGGCTGGGACATCATCGTCGGTCCTGCTGAGAAAGCGGCAGACCATGACGTCTTCGGCGCACTGTTCCAGTACCCAGGTCGTCAGGGGGAAATCACTGATTTCACGGATGTCATCAGCGCCCTGCATGAAAAGAACGCTCTGGCCGCGGTTGCCAGCGACCTGATGGCGCTCATCAAGATCAAAGCGCCGGGTGAAATGGGTGCAGACATCGTCCTGGGCAACGCTCAGCACTTTGGTGTTCCTATGGGCTTTGGTGGCCCACATGCGGCTTTCTTTGCAACACGCGATGCCTACAAGCGCTCTATTCCAGGCCGTATTATCGGTGTATCTATCGACGCTCAGGGCAATCAGGCGCTGCGCATGGCGCTGCAAACCCGTGAGCAGCACATCCGCCGTGAAAAGGCGAACTCCAACATCTGTACTGCACAGGTGCTGCTCGCAAACCTCAGCTCATTTTATGCGGTGTATCACGGCCCGACAGGCCTCAAAACCATCGCCAACCGCATCCACCGTCTGACCGATATTCTGGCCGCAGGCCTGAAGAGCAAAAACGTCGAACTTCTCAACACTACCTGGTTCGATACCCTGACGATCAAGGTCGACAACCGAGAAGACGTTCTGAAGCGCGCTGCAGACCGGGAAGTCAATCTCCGTGATGATAGAGCACTCGGTTTGGGTAATGACACCCTGGGTGTGACACTGGGAGAAAAGACCACGGCAAGCGATGTCGCCGAGTTGTTTGATATTTTCCTCGGCGCTGGCCACGGACTTGATGTTTACGACCTCGACGAGGTCGTGGTCAAAGCTGGTTCAGACAGCGTGCCCGCAGGTCTGCAACGCCTGACCAGCTTCCTGGAGCACCCGACGTTCAACAAATACCACACCGAACACGAGATGCTGCGTTACATGAAGCGTCTCGAAAGCAAAGACCTGGCGATGAATCACTCCATGATCACGCTGGGTTCATGCACCATGAAGCTGAATGCCACCACCGAAATGATCCCGGTGACCTGGCCTGAGTTCTCGAATATCCATCCGTTTGCACCGAAGGAACAGACCCCCGGCTACGAGCAACTCGTGAGTGAACTGGATGGCTATCTCCGTGATATCACCGGCTTCGATGCTATCTGTATGCAGCCCAATTCAGGTGCTCAGGGTGAATACGCTGGCCTGCTGGCGATCAAGAAGTACCACGAAAGCCGTGGCGAAGGTCACCGTAATGTGTGTCTGATTCCCCGCTCGGCACACGGTACTAACCCAGCGTCTGCGCAGATGGCGTCGATGCGGGTTGTCGTCACTGAGTGTGATGAGCAGGGTAACGTAGATTTCGACGATCTCAAGAAGAAGGCCGAAGAGCTGTCTGATCAGCTGTCGTGCCTGATGCTGACCTATCCTTCGACACATGGCGTGTACGAGAAAGGCGTGAAAGAAATCTGCGACCTGATCCACCAGCACGGTGGTCAGGTGTACATGGACGGCGCTAACCTGAATGCTCAGGTGGGTGTGACTCAGCCGGCATTTATTGGCGCAGACGTTTCTCACATGAACCTGCACAAGACCTTCGCTATTCCACACGGTGGTGGCGGTCCGGGCATGGGTCCGATTGGTGTCGCTGCGCACCTGGCACCTTTCGTTGCCAACCACACTGTACGCCCTATTGACGACGCATCTAAAGGCAACGGTGCAGTCTCTGCAGCACCGTACGGCTCTGCCAGTATTCTCACCATCAGCTGGATGTATATCACTCTGATGGGCTCTTCAGGTCTGCGTACAGCAACACAGAACGCTCTACTGAAAGCTAACTATCTGGCGAAGCGCCTTTCTGCGCACTACCCGATCCTGTACTCAGGCCTGAACGGTCGTGTTGCCCACGAGTGTATCGTTGATCTGCGTCCGATTAAGGCAGAAACCGGTATCACTGAAGTAGATATCGCCAAGCGTCTGATGGACTACGGCTTCCACGCACCGACCATGTCCTTCCCAGTGGCGGGTACCTTTATGATCGAACCCACGGAGTCTGAGAGCAAAGCTGAAATCGATCGCTTCGCCGACGCCATGATTGCCATTAAAGCTGAGATTGATGCCGTACAGAACGGTGTTCTGGACGCCGAAAACAACCCTTTGAAGAACGCACCGCATACCGCGGCAGTCGTTACCGGAGAGTGGGAGCGCCCATACTCACGCGAGCTCGCTGCTTTCCCTGTGAAGGAGTTGGGTGCTCATAAGTTCTGGCCAACGGTAGGCCGTATCGATGATGTATACGGGGACCGCAATCTGATCTGCTCTTGCCCAGCGATTGAGAACTACGAAGACTGAGTTCCGGTGACCCGTCCTGATATAAGAAAGCCCGCGTACGCGGGCTTTTTTATTAACCGGAGTGATTATCTACAGCAACCGACAGATGGCGCCGCTTCATAGAGAACGGGCGGGAACTGTGTTTCTCCAACCAATCACCCAACTTGCCGGAGTCAATCGGCCGGGCAAAAAAGTAGCCCTGAATCTCTTCCCCCCCTAACGACAGAACTTTATCCAGATCGTGTCGACTCTCTACACCTTCAACGATAACTGACAGTTTCAAACCATGCGCCAGCGAGACAATACTCGAAAAGAGCCCTTCACCACCGTTGCGAAGACCAGCCACGAAGGACTGATCAATCTTCAGAGTATCCAGCGGGAAATCGCGCAGGTAGCTGATGGATGAGTAGCCTGTGCCAAAATCGTCGATTGAGATACGTACACCGAGATCACGCAGGGTGCTCAGAACCTGGCGGATCTGAAGTACGTCCCCGGCAAATACAGATTCCGTCAGTTCGAGTTCCAGTCGACTGGCTGGCATATTGGCCTCTGCCAATGTAGACACAACATCGTCGACAAAATCATGCTGCCTCAGCTGCATCACAGAAATGTTCACCGCAACACGTAAATCAGACTCAGGCACCTCTTTCATAAGAGTCTGGCAGGCCTTACGAAGAATCATACGTCCCATTGCGGGCATCAAACCGGATTCTTCTGCGAGAGGAATAAAGGTTCCGGGGCTGATAGCAACATTGCGAACATTATCGTGCCAACGTGCCAGAGCTTCGAAACCGGTCAGGCTGCCATTTTCTACGGATACGAAGGGCTGCATAGCAATTTCGATCTCATCGTTATCAATGGCGTAGCCAAGGGCCTGCACCAGCTGCAATCGCTCGGATGCTTCATGGCCCCACTTGTCATCGTAAACTGATACGCCCGTTTTGCGTGATTTCGCACGGTAGACAGCAATATCGGCGTGTTCGAGGAGCTGCTCTGCACTGGTTCCGTGCTCAGGGCAAAGCGCAATACCGACACTGGCTCCGAGAGACACCGGGCCACTATCAAGATCTATAGGCTTACGAAGTTCAGCGACCAGCTGAGTAGCGAACTCTTCAACCTGAACTTCAGAGACATCACGACGCTCCAGAATGACGAATTCATCGCCTCCCCAGCGAGCACAGATCACCTGATCGCCACAAGCGTTTGCAATACGTGCTGCGATGACGCGTAGTACATGGTCACCAGCAAGATGCCCCAGACCGTCATTCACCTCTTTAAAGCGGTCGAGATCAAGCAGGTAAACAGCAAAGCCTGCCTGCTCGTCGTTCTGTTCTTTCAGTGCTTCACTGACTTTACGTGAGAAATAGTAACGGTTGCCGAGGCCGGTCAGCATGTCATGAGTGGCCTGATAGTTAAGTTCCTCTGTGCGCTCCTCGATCTGCTTCTCAAGGTTCGCATTAACCTCCGTCAAGCGCTCGCGTGCATCAGTAAGATCATTATTCAGTTCGGCCATTTCACGGGAACGAAATTCGGTCAGACGCTGAAGAAGACGACCTTTCTGCGAATGCAGTGCTGACCGGTGGATATTCTCAACCACGATCAGTAAGGAAACAGAAGCCAGCATTCCCAGAGACACCATCGACCAGACCTCTTCACCTGAGAACAGGATCAGTACCGGCGGCACCAGACACATAGCACTGTTGAGGTAGAGCAGAAGACGGTCGCTGGTAATGCCCACCGTACTGATCACCGCGATGACGATGAACATACCGCTAACGACACCGAGGCTGAAACCGCTCATGATGTCATGGAAGAGAATCAGTAAGCTGTACCAGGCAAGCTGATTCAGAACTACGCCGGCACCAAAGAGCAAACGCCAGTCCCGGAGACGCAGCCTTTCTGGGTTTTCACCATGCGCCAGGAATCCTGCAGTCCGCAACGTCTGTACCGACAGATAGCCCAGTAACCAGCACCAAAGCAGGCTTTCGTATGCTTCAACCCTTAGGGTAATGACCATGAAGAAAGCGGCAACCGACTGCATCATTACCGCAGGGGTGCTGTTAGCATGGAGAGAAAATACGAGGCGCTTGCGAAAGCCCTCCTCTGACATGTCGGGCTCCTGATCAGGAGCGCCATCGGCTTCGTTTTTCTTGAGTGCGAGCATGTCTTTACGATGAAGCCAGCAGAAAGTCCCCACCTCCATGAACAACAACATTACACCACACAGGCCGAAGGCTATGACAGAGTCATCATTGAGTAAGGTCAGCTGGATAGCCAAAGGCAACAGGTTGAGAGCCATTAGCCCCATGCCGATTAAGGGAAACAGGGCGAACGGCAGGCAATGCGCATACACAACGACAATAAAAATAGACACCGCAACAAGGCGGGTATCGGCATCCAGCCCGGGCAGGATGATCATGCCCACGATACTCCAGAGCGTAACCATAGCGATGGACATGTAGAGCAGGTTGCGCCTTGCAGTTGTTGGGCGCCTCTTCTCTTCTGGCGTACGAATATAACGGTAGGCGTAGGTTGCAGGCACCAGGTAGAAAGTCAGTAAGGCAGATACTATATCCCAGTGGGGCCAACCCGTACGGAGAGCAACCATAGACAGAGCGGCAATGCTGAAGCCCAATGCAACAAAAGCTCCTGCAATCGCTCTCTTCATCAGCGAAAGTGTTCTCTCATCTGCGTACTCTTCAGTAGCCCGCAAATTCTTTGGGAAGAAGTTCGACATCAACATGCTGTGCGCACCAAAACGTATTTTTATTATTTGTAGTGCCTTCCCTGAGCGTAGATATGAATCCGGTAAATCAGAACCACACCTGACAACACTTATTCTAAACAAGTGTACACCAGAAAATGTGACCCGATTAACGTTTGTTCGTTTTTTAATTGATCTTTACTCAACAAACGGCCCCTACCTGACAGAACTGTCAGTAAACCCTCCCTACTCTCTGCCCCCTGGCCTAAACGCTTCATACGAGCTTAATTGTTACAAATCATTCGCACTTCCATCCTCTGAAAACTTGCGTTTGATAGTAATTCGTATTTATAATGGCATCAGTTTCTTAACAACAACTCAGGTGGGCTTAAATGTACGTATGTATCTGCAAAGGAGTAACTGACCGCGACATCGTTGCTGCTGCTGAGCAAGGTGCTACCCGCATGAGCCAGCTGAAAGAGTGTACCGGTCTTGGAAGTCAGTGTGGAAAATGTGCTCGTGATGCCAAAGCCATCTTTAACGAAGCCAAACAGACGGCCGCGCAGATGAGCCACCTCTTCTCTGCGGCTTGATCAGCGGACACCTGACAAATCTGATTCGTTACGATTTCGACCTGTATTAAGCCATAAATGCCTATCATTTATGGCCAAATATCCCCCAAATAAGGGACTGAAAACTAAATCGTTTTCAGTCCCTTATTTTTTTCACCCCAAAGCTCCCTAATCGTTTGACTCAAGACCAAATCAGTATCCAGAATAGAGTCATATTCACTCACAGGGAGACGCTGGCAATGAAAGGCGACGCTAAGGTTATCGAACACCTCAATACAATTCTGGCCAATGAACTGGTGGCCATTAATCAGTACTTCCTGCATGCGCGCATGTACAAAGACTGGGGGCTCAAGAAAATTGCAGATCACGAGTACCACGAGTCAATTGATGAAATGAAACACGCAGATGTCCTGATCGAGCGCATCCTCTTTCTGGAAGGTTTACCCAATCTTCAGGATCTGGGCCGCCTCATGATCGGTGAGAACACCAAAGAAATGATCGAGTGCGACCTCAAGCTCGAGATGAAGGCCATCCCAGACTTGCGTGAAGCTATTGCCTACTGTGAAGAAGTAAAAGACTACGTCAGTCGTGACATGCTCAACGACATCCTTGAATCAGAAGAGGAACACGTCGACTGGCTTGAAACTCAACTTAGCCTGATTGATAAGATCGGCATTGAGCGTTACCAGCAGTCACAGCTGGAAGAAGACGACGACTGATCAGACTGTCGCGAACTAGAAAAGCCCCGTCAGATACATCTGACGGGGCTTTTTTGCGTCTGAAGGACTCGCCTAGGGAGCCCAGACCGGGAGATCAGTACAAAGACAACCAGTCGGCCTTCAGCATACCTTCACGGATACGCTGAGGATGGTTACCCACATCAATGCGCTTAATCTCTTCACGAGTCGCATAGTTGATGACAGATACCTGATCAGTCTCACTCCAGGAAATCAGACAGTTCTCACCACTGCGGTCTGATACTGCCCAGTAGGCCTTCTTACCCAGACCTTCCAGAATGGTGTACTCGAACGTTTCACGGTCAACGATCGCCGCGTAGTCATCCATGGTGCCAGCAACACAGAGCGCTGAATCGTCAGCGCTCATCGCCAGGCCATGGTGCGCAGAGTCATTCACGTAGTAAACCTTAGGCAGATAAGGAACCATATTCGGCAGCTCCGCCAGACGCGTGATGGTTTCAGTTTCCATATCAAACTCAACCAGACCATGCAGGAACGACAACTGGAAGTAGAAGAAGCGATAATCGCTGGTATGTGCCATCGGACGAATCGACGGGCTCAGATCACCGAGACCAGCCTCTTTCAGCTTCGCCTTGATGTCGATATCCTTAACGATCTGTTCAGCTTCTGTGTCGTACACGATGAACTTACGCTCACCACGCGTAGTATCGCGCAGAACTCTGCCATCAAACGGCATAAATACGAAACCGATACTCGAGTGGTAAATATACTTACCATCATCGGAATACAGGTTTTCGTGCGGTGAATTGCCGGTAGGGAAGCGCCCTTCTTCTTCACCCGTATACACATTCAAAAGATGAACAACACTGCCCGTAGACGCCGATACAGCCACCTGAGTACCGTCTGGAGACAGCGCCATATGGTCGGAACGAACGCCATCTACTTCGAAACGCCAGACGATTTCACCGTTATCAAGATCCAGTGCTACTACGTCCGCGAAGCTTGGGCGGGAAACGATCAGAAGCTCACCGTCGTTGGTGCTGTACATGTCATCTACGTATTGGTCGTTCCCTTCACCAATAAGCTGACGTATACCCAGGAATACCGTGTAACGCCAGAAATCAGCTTTGATTTCCTCCATGCGCTCTTCGTAATCAGGAATACCGTTAACGCGGCCCAGAATTTCGTAGTTATCACCATCGATAACGTCGATAGTACCGTCCCAGTTGTTACCTACGAAAATAGCCGGACGTAAACCATCAGAGTAGTCAGGCTGATCAACAACGACCTCTTCTTCCTCTTCAGCAGGAGGCGAAGGAAAGAGCCAGTCGAACCAACCAGCCGACGCTGGTGCAGAGAATACGGCCGCCGCTGACGCAAACGCCAGTGTCAGGCCTGTTTTACGGAAGTTCATAGTAACCCCAGATATTTATCATTATTTTTATGGTGTGTTTTCACACAGATCAATGATGCTACTTCCTTCGCTTGCAGACCTTCAACCGGTTGGCCAGATATGACGTATCCCTTGTCTACTCTGGCGTGAATAGAGGCGTTTGCTAGTGTAAATCATACTTGTTACCCGTCACCTCAAACATTGCCCCGATATTGCGCAGGTGCACCACAAGGTTACATTCGTAGCCGTGGATAGACGCCTGAACTGTTTTAGGGCCTAAACAGATTCAGCTTCTTTGATTTATTTCTTCTTTAACTTCTGAACTACAAGCAATTGAAAACTAATATTTTTTTAAATTCATATTTCAAAAGATTGAAAACTTAGCCCCCTAAACAGTTAAAAAACTGGCCTGCACGTTGCAATAACTATTTCAGGGCACGGAGAGTAAACAGCAAACAATTCTCTGAAAGAGCAAACACTGCTCTCTCATGACAGGCAGGAGACGTTATGTCTGACGACTGGCAAGAGACATTAAGCTTCGCAAAAAATATTCGTCGCGAGTTACATCAGCGCCCGGAGTTAAGCTGGGAGGAACACGGTACGGCAAAGAAAATCCGTTCGCTCCTGACTGATCTTAAAATACGCTGGAAAGCCTGCGCTGATACCGGCACGGTTGCTGTTATTAATGAACAGGGCACTACGCCAGCCATTGCACTGCGTGCGGATATCGACGCACTCCCCATCAACGAAGCCACAGACGCTGACTGGTCATCCACGACATCAGGCTGCATGCATGCCTGTGGTCACGACGGCCATACCGCGGTTCTGCTTGCCACTGCACGTTGGCTGAAGCTCCACGAAAACGAACTTTCCCGTCAGGTTATTCTGTTGTTCCAACCTGCTGAAGAAGGCGGCCATGGCGCCCGTGAAATGATTCGCGAAGGTGCACTGGAAGGCGTCAGCGAAATCTACGGCTGGCACAACTGGCCGGCACTGCCTTACGGCACAATGGCCTGCCCTGATGAGCTGGTTATGTGTGGTAACGGAACGTTCGATATCCGCTTGTCGGGTAAAGGTGGGCACGCCAGTCAACCAGAAGTCTGCAACGATGTTGTATTAGCAGGCTCTGCTATCGTGGTCGCCTTACAACAGGTGGTCAGCCGCCGGTTACCACCTCAGGCAAATGCGGTGGTCAGCGTGACTCAGTTCAATGCGGGTAACGCCCCTACGGTCATGGCTGACAGTGCGACCATCGCTGGCAGCATCCGCGTGCCTGACGAAGCAACCCGCGAACTGGTCAATCACTCCATTACTACAACCGCCGAAAATACGGCAGCAGCGTATGGTGTTGAGTGTCAGGTAACACATCACGGCCGCTACCAGGCGACCATTAATCATCCCGAACAAGCCAGATCTGCGAGAGCTGCCTGGACTGGGCTCTACGGCGAAAAGGCGCTGGAACATGGGCGGCCTATGCCGGTCATGGCATCAGAAGATTTCAGTTATTACTTAAGGAAAATTCCCGGTGCCTTCGCACTGATCGGAAGCGATGACGGACGCCGTAATCCGCATCCATGTCACAGCCCACACTACGACTTCAACGACCGATTGATTGAAGATGTCTGTCGTTGGTTCTGTCGTTTAACCGGGATGCGTACTCCCCCCTGAGACCTGATCCACTCCTAAAAAATACCTATTAACGAGAGGATCAGACTCATGACTATTTTTGAGCAGCGCGAATCAAATGTGCGCGGCTACAGCCGCGTTTACCCTGTTACTTTTACGACCGCTAAAAACGCACGCCAGACCGATGATACTGGCAAGGAATATATCGACTTCTTTGCTGGCGCAGGTGTGCTGAATTTTGGCCACAATAACGAAGCCATGATTAACGCCATGATTGATTACATGAAAAACGACGGCGTACTTCATAGTCTGGATATGCAGACCAGTGCAAAAGCTGAGTTTATGCAGACCTTCACGGATCTGATTCTTGAGCCGCGTAATATGTCGCACCGCATACAATTTATGGGACCGACAGGTACCAATGCCGTTGAAGCAGCGATGAAAATTGCGCGCCGGGCAACGGGCAGAACCGAAATTCTGGCCTTCAGTCAGGGCTTCCACGGTATGACACTTGGCTCACTTGCCGCTACTGCAAACGAGTACTTTCGCAACGCCTCTGGTGTACCACTCAATCACGTCCGCCACGAAGCATTTGGCTGCGAAGTTCCCTGCAGTGGTTGTAACCAAGGATGTGGCCTGGAAGCGCTCGACCATCTTCGTGCGCGCTACCTGAATACCTCGAGCGGTATGGCGAAGCCTGCGGCCATTTTGCTGGAAACCATTCAGGCGGAAGGCGGGGTAAACGTCGCCGGCAAAGAATGGATGAAAGGTGTCGCCGCCCTCGCAAAAGAGCTCGGTGCGGTTCTGATTATTGACGACATTCAGGTCGGCTGCGGTCGTACAGGTAATTACTTCAGCTTCGATGATTTGGGCGTGATGCCGGATATCGTCTGCATGGCGAAAGGTATCGGTGGCATAGGCACCCCCATGGCGATGAACCTTGTCCACCCTGAATTGGATAAGCACTGGTCGCCGGGTGAGCACACAGGGACTTTCCGAGGCCAGAACCTCTCCTTCGTTGCGGGTAAGGTTGCCCTCGATTATTTCCGGAATGACGACTTCATGAAGGAAGTAAAAGATAAATCAGTATTGGTTGATCAATACCTGCAACCACTGCTCCACGCGGATAAAAGTCTGCAACTACGCGGCAAAGGCATGATCTTCGGGTTGGACATGGGTTCCGGTGAGCGCAGTGCTGCCGTGGTTCAGGAATGCTTTAAAAAAGGATTAATCATTGCGGCCTGCGGAACGGGAGGCAAAGTCCTGAAAATTATCCCACCGCTGACCATCCCTAAATCTGACTTAATTGCAGGTCTGGAAATTCTGACTGAATCTGTCCGCAGCGTTATGGAGAAAGCCGCATGATTGAACGTGATGATATGACTTTCCCGCACGAAGAGTACGTGCGCCGGATCGAAGAACTGCGCCAGCGGATTCAGGAACGACATCTGGATGCCGTCGTTATTTCTGACCCTGAAAATATCATGTACCTGACGGACTACCAGACCACAGGGTACAGCTTTTTTCAGGCCTTAGTCGTACCGCTCGAGAAAGAGCCTTTCATGATTACGCGTGCACTCGAAGAATCGAATGTTATCGCCCGGACCTGGGTAGAGGTCACACGCCCCTACCCCGATACTGGTGATGCCATTCAGATGCTGGTCGATGCATTGCGCGAATTTGGGCTAGCTAATAAACGCATCGGTTACGAGCGTAATAGTTACTTCTTCCCGGCTTACCATCAGGATGTGATTCACACATCACTTAAAGATGGAAAGCTGCTCGACTGCTTTGGCATTGTTGAGGAAGGCCGCGTCTGCAAGTCGCGCGTGGAAATAGAAATAATGAAACGCGCGGCTATCGCCACTGAAGCCGGCATGGTCGCAGGTATCGAAGCCTGTCATGCCGGTGCAACCGAGAATGAAGTCGGTGCTGCCATCAGCGCAGCCATGTTCCGCGCCGGTGGTGAATTTCCTTCGGTCATGCCGTACGTGACGTCCGGCCCTCGCACTATGATTGGTCACGCCACTTGGGAAGGTCGTGTTATTCAGCCCGACGAGCATGTATTTCTTGAAGTGGGTGGCTGCTACCGCCGTTACCACACCGCCATGATGCGTACCGTCATGCTGGGCAATATGCCGGACTCTATGTACCAGGCACAGGAGACCATGAAAAAAGCACTGGATGCCGTGCACAACATCGTTCAACCCGGCATGACAGTGTCGGACGTTGATAACCTGGTGCGCAATATTATTTCAGATAACACCGTGGGGGCGAGACTGATCACCCGCTCCGGTTACTCCATTGGTATCGCCTTCCCACCAAGCTGGGACGAAGGCTATATCGTCAGCCTGAAACAAGGTGACGGTACCGTTCTGAAAGAAGGTATGACCTTCCACCTGATCCCATGGATGTGGGGCGTAGATGGCGATAAAACCTGCGGTATTTCAGACACCATTCATGTCACTGAAGACGGCTGTGAATCATTCTTCTCACTGGATAGGGATTTCACGGTAAAGCCTGAAGAGACACATAAAAGCGCCGCTATTGATCTGGGGTCAGCCCGTTCAAAAAAAGGTGCAAAAAGTAAGTCTTCCGCTGTTGAAAATAACAAAGAAGTAGACAGCAAAAGCGATGCGACCGCGTGAGGAGGAATGACCATGCTTAAGCCAATTAACCCGACCACCGGCACTGCGTTACCAGAAGTCGAATCTCTGACTCTGGCGGAAGCCGAAGACACTATCGGACGCGCTGTCGCGGCAGCACCAGCCTGGGCTGCACTCAGCTACAGCGAAAGGGCAAAGTGCCTGATCAATATCGCTGCCGAAATGCGCGAATGCAAAGAAGAACTGGCACAACTGATGGCAAAAGAAATGGGCAAGCCATTGCGTGAGGGCCTGGGCGAAGTGGAAAAATCTGCTTTCTGCGCGGAATATTACGCTGATAATGGAGAAGCCTTCCTAGAGCCGGAAACACTGGCTTCCGACGCCACTGACAGTTACGTTTGCCACCAACCGCTGGGCACCGTCTTAGGAATTCTGCCGTGGAATGCGCCTGTATGGCTGGCCCTGCGTTTTCTGGCGCCGGCATTAATGGCGGGCAACACCTGCGTGATGAAACCCGACCCGAATGTTCCTGAATCTGCCGCGTGTTTAACACGCATTTTTCAGAAAAACCTGCCTGATGGCGTTATGCAGAATTTACCCATCACAACGGAAATCGTGGGTGATGCCATCGATCATCCGGGTATTAAAGCCGTTTCATTTACCGGCTCAAGTGGTGCAGGCCAGAAAGTTGCAGCACGCGCTGCCGCTGGCTTAAAACCCGCCGTTCTTGAACTCGGGGGATCAGACCCTTGTATTGTTCTCAACGATGCTGATATTGAAAAGGCCTGTGACGTCATCACACTGTCACGCATGATTAATGCGGGTCAGTCGTGTATTGCTGCGAAACGTGTCATCGTTGAAGCTGGCGTTTACGACGACGTCTGCCGCGAATTGACCGAGCGTTTTAATGCACTGGAACTGGGAGACCCATCGCTGGAAAACCAGTGCATCGGTCCTATTGCGCGCGAAGACTTACGCGACCAATTGCACAGTCAGGTTATGCGATCCATTCAGGATGGGGCTGAATGCTTAACGGGTGGCGAGAAACCAGATATGCCAGGTTTCTTTTATCCGCCTACTCTATTGGCTGGCGTCACTTCTGAGATGGCAGTCTTCCGTGAGGAAACCTTCGGCCCTGTCCTGGCCGTCTGCAAAGCAGCGAACCTTGATGAGGCACTGACCATTGCCAATGATACTGAGTATGGTCTTGGTTCCAGCATCTGGACTGGCAGTGAGACCAGTGCTCAGAGAGCCGCTCGTGAATTAAACGCAGGCCAGGTCGCTATCAATGGGATCGTCAAAACCGATCCTCGACTTCCTAGTGGAGGTATAGGCAAATCCGGTTACGGGCGTGAACTGGGACCACACGGTATTCGCGAGTTCGTGAATATCAAACAGATATGGGCAGCCTGAGCGCTGCTCCCACCAGATTCAGCTCATTGACATCGATGTGTTGTTTTCCGTCACTGCTGAGCAGCCATTTATGGCGTGGATACCATAACTGAGCCTACATGGATGTATTCACGGCGAGTTGTGAAGCAGTGATGGAAAACAAGTTATAAATCACATTCTAGACAGATCACTGGATTGCATCCCGTGACACGACACAAGTACTTCCATGTAGTCTCGAATGCAGCATCCCTGCTGCATACGGTCACGCGACGCCTCCCAGCGATCTTTTATACACCGCGACATCCGCATAAAGGTATGTTGTTTTCCGTCGCTGCTGAGCAACCGTTTATGGCACGGATGCCATAACTGAGCCTACATGGATGTATTTACGGCGAGTTGTGAAGCAGTAATGGAAAACAATACCACCTGGAAGTGATCAGGCGACAACCGTCAGATCAGCACTACCACGACCATTTTTGCGGGCGCTGTCGGCAACCTCATCGAGGAAGTCCTGCCCCCAATGAGCAATGTCGTAGTAACTGACAACATCATAAGCCTCACTCATGCGAGCCGCCGCATCATCAGGGTGCATCGACAGAGCGAAATAACATGTCTCTGCCATTTCGGCTGGATCATGCGGGTTGCACAATACCGCGCCCTTAACTTCAGCAGCGGCACCAGCAAACTCTGACAGTACCAGCACGCCTTTACCTTCGGTTTTACCCTGAGTAGCAACGTACTCTTTAGCGACCAGATTCAGACCATCACGAAGGGGCGTAATCCACATAACATCGGCCATTGCGTAGTAGGCCACCAACTCTTCAAACGGAACAGCACGGAAGAAGAACTGAACTGGCGTCCAACCGACCTGCGCATAGCGGCCATTAATCCGACCCACTGCCTGTTCAATCTCATTCTGTAATTCTTTATATACGGTCATTTCTTTCGCTGCCGGTACGCAAACGGTCACGAGAGTAACTTTCCCGTGAAGCTCAGGGTGATCTTCGAGTAAGCGCTCGAACGCTTCAAGCTTAGCCGGTATACCCTTGGTGTAATCCAGGCGCTCGACAGAAAGAACCAATTTAATACCGTGCAATTCTTCACGCAGTTCTTTCATTCGGTTCTGAATTTCAGGTTTTTCTAACGCGCTATCGACGCGTTTTAAATCCAGCCCCACCGGATGCGCACCCAACCGGATAGTTCGATCATTCACTTTAATTTCTGTGGTCATTTCATCCAGACCTACGGCACAACCATAAGTCAGGAAGCGCGGTGCACAGCCTGATTTTTCCGTCACTTCAAACGGCATGACACCTTTTGCCACATCGATAAAGTTTTCTGACTGACGTGGAATGTGGAAGCCAATGTAATCGCACTGCAACAGACTACCGACAATTTCCTTTCTCCATGGCAGTACGTTAAAGACGTCAGCCGAGGGGAAATATGTATGGTGGAAAAAGGCGATATTTAAATCCGGGCGAATTTCGCGCAGATAGGCAGGCACCATCCAGAGGTTGTAGTCATGCAGCCAGACAGTAGCCCCTTCTGCAGCTTCTTTTGCTGTCTGCTCGGCGAATTTACGGTTTACCTTACAGAACACATTCCAATGATCTTCAACGAAACTCGCACGCTCCCAGAAGGTATGCAAGGTTGGCCAGAAAGCTTCTTTCGAAAAGCGCTTATAAAAAATATCGACTTCTTCTTTCGTCAATGCAACACGCGCCGCTACCAGGTTGGGATATTGCTCTTTATCGACTTCAGTATGAACTTCAAACTCTTTCAAAGACGGGTCGGTAATAGACCAGGCGACCCAAGCGCCTTTTCTGCCGTCTTTAAAGAAACTCGCTAACGTCGGAATAATGCCATTCGGTGAGCGGTGGTTACGGCGTTTCATTTCACCGTCTTCGATATATTCTTCGTACGGCAAACGGTGGTAAACAATCACCAGATCGGAAGCGCCTGGCTCGATATCATCGCGACCTTCGGCATCAATACCCTCAACACCTAAGAAACCAAAGTGACTGATAGCCTCGAGGATACCGCCAGCCCCCGGTGCTGATGCGTGATAAACACGGGCACGACCTTCAGTGGCTTCTGTCAGACCTTTCTCAGACTCACCTACGCATACTCCGATAAAGTCGTGTTCATACATCGACAGGTCATTGAGGGTATCACCCGCCACCATGACGTCGGCTTTATCCAGCTTCAGGTGTTCGATCAGTGCAGTCAGCGTTGAGCCTTTGTTAACGTTACGCGGTAAAAAATCGAGATATAAATCAGCGGAATACAAGACATCACAATCCAGTGATTCACCTATTTTTTCAATTTCTTCGCGGTGTTTTTCCATCACGTCCGGGGCAACGAAATAGGAGCAGCGACGTTCTTGTGGAACATCCTGACGCACCAGACCGTCAATATGTTCGACGGCAGCATGAATCGTGTACTCGCCTGGCCATTTATCATCAATGCGACCCTGAACTTCCACCACCGGGTGAAGGTTCTCGCCATCAACGACAGTACAGCCCACGTCACAGATAATGTAATCCGGTTGCGGAATCGTCGGATCTGCCAGTAGAGGCATGACCGACTCCAGGCCACGGCCAGTCACAAAAATAAGATCAATATCGGGATGCGCAGCAATCAGTTGGTAAAGCTGCTGACGTTGCTCCTGTGAGCCACCAAGAAAGGTTCCATCAAGATCTGTTGCAAGAAGCATAATTTTCTCCGCTGTCCGCACCGCTCTCATTTCAACCAGCGATGATCTGCCGACTGCAGTGCGGGTTAATTAATAACCAGTATGCGACCGCGATTGTGAGATGCTCCGGAGTACCGCCGGGTCAGGGCGGCTGGTATCACCGGGCGATTGTAGAAGTACAATCAGAAGCAACCGGAGCTTTTCAGCTTTGAGCTGCCTGAGACGGAGGTGGTTCCCTACCCTCCTCATGAATGTCCGATTCCTCACTGGTTCCCTGTGTTATGTCTGGAGTCAGATCTGGCGAATGTTCACTGTCATCCGGATGCATTTCCAGAGCAGTAGGCGTCGTTCTTACCATGGGTACGAACTGAGCTGGTTCGCCTGTCGTCTCGTCCTTCTGTCGTTGATGCATTTTCCATACCGCCACCAGGAACAGGGTGCCCTGAACTGCGGCAAAGTACACAGGCAGTGCACTTGCGCCGGTCATGGACATCAACTGCCCACTCAGTGCTGGCCCAATAGCTGCACCAATACCGTGCACCAAGAGTAACGCACTGCCCCCTGGAAGGATGTCCCCGCTTTCCAGGTGGTCAATCAAATGAGCAACGGCCACGGGGTACACTGCAAAAGCCAACCCGCCGTACAAAGCGATAGCGGCATAAAGAAATTCCACCGAGGCAAACGACGCCGGGATAATCAGCAAGGCAGAAAGAGCAGCCACGCCAACAATCCCCGCCAGTACACGGCGACGATCAAACCTGTCGGATAAACGTCCTACGGGATACTGCAATAAAGCACCACCAATAATGCCGGCGGTCACAAAGGTTGCTACCTCTGACGTTGGTAACCCAATTCGTGAGGCATAGAGCGCACTCATCCCCCAGAATGCCCCCATCGCCAGCCCCGAGAGAAACGCGGCACTGATCGCCAGAGGTGCAATGCGCCAGAGAAAACGTATGCCCAGGCGTTTAACCTGCTGGACTTCTGGAGGGCCAAAGCGTGTGCCTGTGACAGGGACCAAAGATAGTGTCACCAATACCGATGCCAGTGCGAAAAGCAGATAACTGGACGCCGGTGCCAGCGACATAAACTGCTGAGAAACAGCTAATGCCCCGAGATTCACCACCATATAGACGGCAAACACCTGACCGCGATTCTGCGGCGGTGTCGTTGCATTCAGCCAGCTCTCAATCACTGTGTAGAGAATCACCAGCGCTGTCCCGGTCAGGATTCTCAGCCCACCCCAGGCCCAGGGTGTGGCAAACGCATCATGCAGAAGTACAGATACAGAACCCACGGCAGCGCACATCGCAAAGGTGCGGATGTGGCCCACGCGCCGGATGAGTGGCAACGCGAGAAAGGTGCCCACAAAAAAGCCAACGAAGTAACCCGACATGATCAAACCCATGGCCTGATCACTGAAGGATTCTTCGCTGCCCCGCACTGCCAGTAAGGTGTTGAGCAGGCCGCTGCCGAGAAGCAACAGGCTTACTCCAGCCAGCAATGAAAGAACCGGTCGGAGTTGTTTAAGCATGCGATACCTTAACGAATAATTGCTGACCCAGAGCGATCAGCAGGTAAAGGACACTTCTTCCAGTGTCTCAGTATCAAGATAACTTAATACAGCAGTATTAAAGTTCAGATCTACGAACACTTCGCAATAGTATTCACCATGACGCCATGCCATATGAACGCTGCTATCATTACTTGAATGCAGCTCGAATCGGCCATCAAATGCCGGGTAGTTAGAGCGGAATTCCATCAGCTTGAGTAAACGTTTAACAACCGGGCTGGTGAGAGATTCTTTCGCTTCTTCAAGGCTGTAATAGTGACGATTAATATCGCGTAGTTCGCCGGTTTCTTCCATCAGGTCTTCATCATTAACACCGGCCAGCAAGCCAACGTAGTAGACCTGGGGAATACCCGGCGTGAAGAACTGAATCGCACGCGCTGCAATGTATGCGTCGTCGTTCTGCATCAGTGCGTCATAGAAAGTACAGGTAATCTGATAAATAGCCCCAACACTGTGAATATTCGCGGCTGACTTACGCATAATCGGATCGGCACTGCGCTGCTGCAGGTTGTCGATCAAAGCAGCAATTTTCTCTTCCGGCAGCACACCTTCAACATCCGGAATACAGATACCATCGTGGGTATCCAGCACGGTCACCATGTTCCGCGGACACATACGCAGCCAGTGCTTGAGATAGACGCTGTTGGCATCAAGCAGCGAGAAGAGCACCAGAGGAGGCAGAGCAAAGCCGTAAGGATGCATATCGCGCCGACTGATCGCGTATTGATAGCTGCTGTGGTCATGAACTTCGGGTAAACAGCGCGCTCCGTGTTTCTGCGCAACGGAGTTCACCCAATCGAGATTACGGTAAACATCAGGCTCTACCAGAAAGCAGGTACTACCCACGCGTTTAGTCGTGTAGCCGAAGGCATCGAGACGAAAGAGTTTTACACCTTTTGAAGCGAGAAAACCGATGTAATCTTCCATCAGTTCATAAGTAGCATCCGCCTCATAATTAAGATCGATCTGTTGCTCGGTGAAAGTACACCAGACGCGTTCGGTCGAGCCATCGGCAAAGGTAACCTCACGGAAGGGTTCTTTCTCTTTGCGGATATGAATTTTCGCCATATCGTCTGGTGAGAATTCACCCATTTTATCGACGCGGACAAATAGCTCAGAGTACTTCGACTCGTCTTTCTTTTGCAGAAAGTCTTTAAATTCTTCCGATTCGTCAGAGATGTGATTCACTGTCAGGTCTGCGCAGATATCGAACTGTGCTGCGATCCGCTCAATGTCTGCCCAGCCGCCATACGCCGGATCAACCTCTTTGTGCGTTAACGGTGAAAAGCCAGCATCGGCATTCGACGGATAAAACGGCAGTATGTGGACGCCCCCGACTGCAGTGCTCAAATGCTGTTCCATGAAGCCCGCGAGGTCTTTCAGGTCTTGACCTATGCGGTCTGGATAGGCGATTAGTTGTACGGCATTCTTCAACGACATAGTGTCCTCCTCTCATTTCACCCTAACGCATGGCACAAAGTAATCACCCCTCTATGGCCGATTACGCCCGACGTTCTGGTCATTCTTCTGATGGAGGGAACTGATCAAGGTTCCTGACACTCTCCAATGCATACCAATGTGCCGGAAAACCCGCCTCAGAATCACGCCTCAAAGCCACTCGTCAAAGCCTGACAAAGTCGCTATCCAATTGACCCGTATAGGGTTTTCGGGTATTTTCGCGAGCGAATGAAAAGACATATGTTATGTAGAGCCAGTGTAGACGCGATACTGGCCCAGGCCTGATTTGCAGGTCTATTCTCTTCATACAGACGAGCAGGTTCAGACGGATATCCCGTTCTGTATCGGATCAGAAGCTGGCTTAAAAGGACACCCCTTGCTCCCGCCTTCTGCCTGCATTGAAAGAGTATCTGAATTAAAGGCGATTCCCGAATGACGACAGAAAAGGTCGACGTACTGCTGGTTGGCGGCGGTGCAATGAGCGCAACCCTGGGCACACTGCTACGCAGACTGGACCCATCCCTTCAAATTACCCTGGTTGAACGCCTCGACCACGTAGCACACGAAAGTACAGATGGCTGGAACAACGCTGGCACCGGACACGCCGGGTACTGTGAACTCAACTACACGCCACAAACCGCCGATGGCGATGTCGAAATCGACCGGGCACTGTCGATCAACGCAAACTTTGAAATCTCACTTCAGCTCTGGAGCTATCTGGTACGCGAAGGCGGCCTGCCCGAGCCAAAGAACTTTATCAATACAACGCCACACCTCAGCTTTGTCTGGGGAGAGGACAACGTTGAGTTCCTGCGTCGCCGTCATGAAAAGCTGAGCGCTCACCATCTGTTCAAAGAGATGGAGTACTCCGAAGATCCAGCTGTACTGGAACAATGGATGCCGCTCGTTATGAAGGATCGCGATCCTTCGGAAAAAGTTGCCGCGACCCGCATTGCTCACGGCACAGATGTCGACTTCGGTTCACTGGCCCGTAACATGGTCAAGAACCTCCAGAACGACGACAACTTCACTCTTTGCCTGAATCATGAAGTCAACGATTTTGACCATGCTAAAGACGGAAGCTGGCACGTTCGCGTGAAAGACCGCAAGTCAGGCAAATCGAAAACCATTCAGGCTAACTTCGTCTTCCTCGGCGCCGGTGGTGGTGCTCTGCCACTCCTGCAGGCTTCAGGTATCGACGAGGCTGATGGCTATGGTGGTTTCCCAGTATCGGGCCAGTGGCTGGTCTGCAAAGACCCTGAGATCGTTGCTCAGCACAGCGCTAAGGTGTACGGCAAGGCTGCGATTGGTGCGCCGCCAATGTCAGTACCTCACCTGGATACACGCATTATCAACGGTGAACCCGCCCTGCTGTTTGGCCCATTCGCCGGCTTCACAATGAAGTTTCTGAAGTCTGGCTCTAAGTTTGACCTGCTTAAATCTGTCAGCGTCAGCAACCTGATGCCTATGATGGATGTAGGTTTTAACAACATGGATCTGACCAAGTATCTGATCAGCGAAGTTCGCCAGTCACATAAAGAGCGCGTCGGCACTCTCCGTGGTTACTACCCGGCTTGCAAAGCCGGCGACTGGACACTTGCCCGTGCCGGTCAGCGCGTTCAGATCATCAAGAAAGACGCCAGCGGTCGAGGTAAACTCGAGTTCGGTACCGAACTCGTTGCAGCCAAAGACGGCTCACTGGCCGCTCTTCTTGGCGCATCTCCGGGCGCATCCGTCGCAGTACAGGCGATGATCGAAGTGCTGGAGCGTTGCTTCCCTGAGAAGATGGCATCAGGCTGGGATAAGCGCCTGAAGGAAATGATTCCTTCTTACGGCGAGTCCCTGAAAAACGATGCAGAACTCCTTGGTTGTATCCGTTCAGAAGTGCTAAGCACTCTGAAGATCGGCGAGTAAACGCCCGCATAACTGAAAAAGCCAGGCACCTGCCTGGCTTTTTTGTTTCCGCTGCCCCGTCGAAAAAACTGATCAGTCCTGATCTACGTCGACGGCTTTATTCGCTTTCTTTCGCGACACGCTGAGGTTCGTCGGCTTCGTCCTTTCGGGATACCGCTCTGGTCTCCTGCTTGATCACACCACCAAACTGCAATACAAGGAAGTTAATCAGTGACAGAGTAATCGCAATTTCGTAATAGCTATACGCCACGGAGACACCAATCGCTCCAGTGTTCCAGATACTCGCAGCCGTTGCTGTACCTGACACATTACTGCCGTTCTTAAGTATTGCACCACCACCAATAAAACCTATCCCGGTAATCAGCCCATACATCACCCGTGCCTCAGCATCTGAGCCGCTGTAAACCTGCATCGCCAGCAACATATATCCACAGGACGCCACAGACACCAGAGGAAACGTACGTAGGCCAACGCCTTTGCTTCTGAGTTCACGGTTTACAGCGACCGGCACGGCCAGCAAGAAAGCAATACCAAGGTGAACAAAGTGATTTAACATTTGTGTCCATTCAAGCTCTGTCATGTAACTACTCCACTAATCTCTTACCATTGAGAGCGCAAAGCACACTACGAGGTTCCTCTGATTAGCTGGTTGACAGTCCTGAGTACAAACAACAGGCAAAAAAAAAACGGCACCTAAAAGGGTGCCGTTTTGGACTGCAGGGTTGTGAGCCTTATCCGAAGAACGAGATCATCACACCTGCCGCAACTGCTGAACCGATAACACCCGCAACGTTCGGGCCCATCGCATGCATCAGCAGGAAGTTCTGGCCGTTGGCTTCCAGACCCACTTTGTTCGACACACGTGCCGCCATAGGTACCGCAGAAACACCTGCCGAACCGATGAGTGGGTTAATTGGATCTTTGGACAGGGTATTCATCAGCTTCGCCATCAGAACACCTGCCGCAGTACCTACCATGAAGGCAACCAGACCCAGAACGATAATCGCCAGGGTACTGCCATTCAGGAAGGCATCAGCACTCATCTTATAGCCTACTGACAGGCCGAGGAAGATAGTCACAATATTGATCAGAGCGTTCTGAGAAGTATCACTCAGACGCTCAACAACACCAGATTCTTTCATCAGGTTACCGAAGCAGAACATCCCCAGCAGCGGTGCTGCTGAAGGCAGTAACAATGCAACCAGAATCAGTACCGCGATCGGGAAGACGATTTTCTCGCCTTTTGTCACCGTACGCAGCTGTTCCATCTGGATCTTACGCTCAGCTTCTGTCGTCAGTGCCTTCATAATCGGAGGCTGAATCAGAGGAACCAGCGCCATGTAGGAATACGCAGCAACAGCAATCGCACCGAGCAGCTCAGGAGCCAGCTTAGATGCAATAAAGATCGAGGTTGGGCCATCTGCACCACCGATAATACCGATCGCAGCTGCCTGCTGAACGGTAAAGTCCATCAGACCAGCGTCGGTCAGGAGCACCGCCCCAGCAACGGTACCAAAGATACCAAACTGAGCAGCAGCACCGAGCAGCAGTGTTTTCGGGTTAGCCAGAAGCGGACCAAAGTCAGTCATTGCGCCAACACCCATGAAAATCAACAGAGGCGCAACGCCGCTGGCGATTGTCACACTGTAGAAGGTGTAGAGCATACCGTTTTCAAAACCAGCTTCTTTACCCAACAGGAGCGCCTTCTTGTACAGCGCCGATTCTGCGCTGTGATACGCATCCAGTATATTGTGCACGGTCGCATCAGCCGCCAGACCGAACAGGTCGCGGAACTGAGCAAGCAGTGCAGGATCAGCAGAACGGATTGCACCTTCAGCCGCAGACCAACCCAGGCCAGCACTCGGGATGTTTACCATCAGAGTACCAACTGCGATTGGCAGCAGCAGAAGCGGTTCAAAACCTTTCTTGATGGCCAGGTACAGCATACCGAAGCCAACCAGCATCATGAACGCCTGACCACCCTCAATGTGGGCGATACCAGTGTCATTCCAGAGGCGGAGTAAACTTTCCATCAGTCAGCTCCCATTAACCCAGTGTGTAGAGGGTGTCACCCACTTTCACAGCAGCACCTTCGGTGGCTGTCACACTGCCGACGGTACCCGCGCGAGGTGCTCGCACTTCAGTTTCCATCTTCATGGCTTCAAGGATGATAACGACATCACCTTCATTCACAGCCTGGCCTGGCTGAACCAGTACTTTCCAGACGTTACCAGCCAGTGGAGCAGAGATAGGGTCACCACCGCCCGCAGCAACTGGAGAAGACGTCGCAGCACCAGCGTTACCTGAGTCACCACCGAACGACATCGGCGCGCCATTCACTGGAGCCAGGTCGGTCACCTCACCGCCGTCGTCAACTTTAACAACGTACTCGTTGCCATCGACAGTCACAGTGAAGGTGTCTTCATCAGCGCCTTTTGGAGCTGGCTCAAACGCGTCTGGGTTATTACGGTTCTCAAGGAACTTAGGCGCAATCTGAGGGAACATAGCGTAGGTCAGAGCATCGTCGATCTTGTCGGCAGACAGCTCGATGCCTTTCTCTGCAGCAAGCTTATCGACATCAGCGATCACTTTATCGAGTTCGTTTTCGATCAGATCAGCCGGACGACAGGTGATGGCTTCTTTGCCATCCAGAACACGAGCCTGAAGCTCAGCGTTCATTGCCGCAGGAGCAGCACCGTATTCGCCTTTCAGGATACCCTGAGTCTCTTTCGAGATAGACTTATAACGCTCGCCTGTCAGAACGTTGAGTACTGCCTGAGTACCAACAATCTGAGACGTTGGAGTAACCAGAGGGATATGCCCCAGGTCTTCACGAACGCGTGGGATTTCTTTCAGAACGTCGTCGAACTTGTCAGACGCACCCTGCTCGCGCAGCTGGTTTTCCATGTTGGTCAGCATGCCACCTGGCACCTGAGCAACGAGGATACGGCTGTCAGTGCCGCGCAGTGCGCCTTCAAACTTAGCGTACTTCTTACGGACGTCACGGAAGTAAGCAGCAATTTCTTCGATCAGCAACAGATCCAGCCCTGTGTCGCGATCCGTACCCACCAATGCAGCAACAACAGATTCTGTTGCCGTGTGGCCGTAGGTCATCGACATAGAAGAGATCGCAGTATCAACGCGGTCAATACCCGCTTCGATCGCTTTCAGAATGGTCATGTCAGACATACCCGCTGTCGCGTGTGCGTGCAGCTGAACTTCAAGGTCAGTCTGTGACTTCAGACGAGATACCAGCTCGTAAGCCTGGTACGGCGTCAGGATGCCGGCCATATCTTTAATGGCGATGGAATCAGCACCCATATCTTCGATCTGTTTTGCCAGATCAATCCAGGAATCCAGAGTGTGGACCGGACTGGTGGTGTAAGACAGCGTACCCTGCGCATGCTTGCCTTGTTTCTTAACAGCTTTCAATGCTGTCTCAAGGTTGCGCGGGTCGTTCATTGCGTCGAACACACGGAAAACGTCTACGCCATTGGTAGCCGCACGCTCTACAAACTTTTCAACCACGTCGTCAGCGTAATGACGGTAGCCAAGCAGGTTCTGACCACGCAGCAGCATCTGATGCTTGGTCTTTGGCATTGCGTTCTTGAATTCGCGGATACGATCCCATGGATCTTCACCGAGGAAGCGGATGCAGGAGTCAAATGTTGCGCCGCCCCAGGACTCAAGTGACCAATAACCAACCTGGTCGAGTTTTTCAGCAATAGGGAGCATGTCATCGATACGCATGCGGGTCGCCAGAATAGACTGGTGAGCATCACGCAGGACGACGTCGGTAATACCTAATGGTTTCTTAGAATCGGTCATGGATGATGGCCTTTTCTTCCGTAAACGTTGTTAATTAACGTTGAGTTCTTCTTATATCGCGCCTTACTTTTGGCGGGCACGATGCTCTTTTACTGCCGCAGATAATACTTTTAACAACTGCGGATCCACCCCTGTGGTCTGTGGCGCTGGGGCTGGTTTAGCCGCTGGCACTTCTACCTCAGGAGCAATTTTGTTCACAATTCTGGACATGGCTCCAGTAACGAACACCAGCATTGTCAGAAAGACAAATACGACGCCCATACCGAAAATCATCAGCTCCAGACCTTGTGATACGATGCTTGGCTCAGCCATGCAGGCGCTCCTCAAATTGGTCTCTGTGGATCTCTCCGTATCCGTCTGGCAGACACAAAACGTCCTGCCACGGAGTCCGGCAAGCTGCGCTAGAGTACTTAACTTGACCAGCCAAAGCAACCGCCTAAAACGGCCACAGGCCGCTCATGCACTGGTCGGCGGTAGCATATGCGCTGACAGCTCGCGTATACTCGCGCGCCACTCAACAACACTTTCCCCGAGACAGATCAATGTTTACCGGAACCCTTCCTTTCACAGATACTCATCGCCCTTATATTGCTCTGGCGCCGATGGAAGGCCTGATGGATGGAACATTCCGGGAGCTGCTGACCGCCGTAGGCGGCATTGATCACTGCGTCACAGAGTTCATCCGTGTGACGCAACAGGTGTTTCCATCGAAAGTGTTCTACCGTCTCTGCCCCGAATTACACAACGGCGGGCGCACCCTCGCAGGCACACCAGTCCACGTGCAGCTGCTCGGCAGCGACCCTGAACTCATGGCAGGCAATGCTGCAAAAGCTGCTGAGCTGGGTGCTCTGGCCATTGACCTGAATTTTGGTTGCCCGGCAAAGACTGTCAACCGCAGCCAGGGTGGCGCTGTGTTACTGCAGTATCCAGACCTTCTCAACCGTATCGCCAGTGCAGTTCGCGATGCGGTACCTGAGAACATTCCTGTCAGCGCCAAAATGCGATTAGGTTTTAAGGATAAAAGCCTGGCACTTGAGAATGCATCTGCACTCACCTCAGGAGGGATTCAATGGTTAACGGTTCACGCCCGTACGAAAACAGAAGGCTATAAGCCACCGGCTTACTGGAAATGGATTGCCGACATCAAGCAAGTGGTTGATATTCCGGTACTCGCCAATGGTGAAATCTGGACGCCTGAGCAGGCGCAACAATGCCAACAGGAAAGTCAGTCTGATCTTTTGATGATTGGACGGGGCCTGGTCGCTACTCCGGATCTGGCTCAGGTAATTAAAGAGCCCGGCTATGAGCCCATGACATGGCAACAACACCTCGGATTACTCGAAAAGCTGTCTGAATCGCTGGAACACTTAACGGATAAGCAGCTCACGGACAGGCTGAAACAATGGCTGCACTATTTTTCGATGCATTCAGAGACGATTAAATCCGTCTTCGATACGGTAAAGCGCGAACGCTCGAGGGAAGCATTTTTTAACAAGATAAAACAAGCGTCCGGTTCAAGCCTGTAGCGGACTTTGCTTATCTGAATGCCAGTCTAACTGCCGCGCTAACTGACCTGCAGTGCAGGCCAGTTGGCAGGTCAGTTAACAGGATAGAAATCAGGAGTTCAGATCTGCCGTCAGATCATTCACACCGGCTTCTTTTAACAGTGAATCTACCAAAGGTGCCATGGCGCGATGCTTCAGGGCGCTATCGACCAAAGCCTCAGGTAAGCTTTGTCCGGCTTCTTTGTCTGCACTCAGAATACCTTTGTGGCCACCCTCGCCCAAACCACTGAGCCCATCGATTGATACGATCTTCATACCGTCGATATTCTCCAGAGGCTTGACGCTTTCACGGATAATCATTGGCAGACTCTCGTGCAGGCTCAATACACGCTTCAGTGCAATCTGTGCTTCGCTGAGGCTGTTCAGTGCCTCATTCATTGCACGCTGACCTTCTGCATCTACGATGTATTTCTCACGGTCAGCTTCAACCCGGACGCGAATCGCATCTGCTTCGGCCTGTGCCTGCAAGCGCAGCGCCTCGGCTTTGTCTTCGGCTGCAAATTTCTCAGCTTCGGCTGATACTTTCACACCCGTCGCCTGACGTTCAGCTTCTTTCTTGGCTTCGATCAGTTCGATCTCTTTTTCACGCTCGGCAATTTCTACCTGCTTCGCAGTCGTTACTTTCTCTTCGGCTTTTACTGCTTCTGAGCGGGCTACGTTAGCTTCCTGATCAGCCAGCGACTGCTCTTTCGATTTCTGAGCAACGGCAATGGCACGTTCCTGCTGAGCAATCTCCAGAGATTTCTGCTTCTCAATTTCGCGCTCTTCCAGTTGGCGTTCACGCTCAATTTCCTGCTCACGGAGACGACGCTCTTTCTCAATTTCCAGCAGACGAGTGGTTTGCTCCGCTTCAATACGGGATTCATCGACCTCACGCTTTGCAATGATCTCAGCCTGCAATGCAGTACGCTCTTTGTCTGCTCTTTCTTTTGCGATATCCGCTTGCTGCTGGGCTTCGCGATTTTCAATTTCGCGCTGTTGATCCATCTGTGCATAACGGACTTCACGCTGAATTTCGAGACGCTGGCGTTCAGCTTCCAGGTTCTTGGTTTCAATCTGAACTCTGGTCTCCTGCTCTACATCATTCACCTCTTTACGCCGTGCTTCGATGGAGCGGGTCATTCTCGAAAGACCTTCAGCATCGAACACATTGTCCTGCTGGAAGAATTCACGCGGGGTCTGATCCAAACCTGTGAGCGATACAGACTCGAGCTCCAGACCATTCTTTAACAAGTCTTCACTCACGACCTGCTGCACTTTCTGAACGAACTGGCTACGCTGCTCGTGCAGCTCGGCCATTTCCATTTCAGCCGCTACGGAGCGTAGAGCATCAACAAATTTACCCTCGATCATTTCTTTCAGAGCTTCAGGGTCAAGCGTGCGCGCACCCAGTGTCTGAGCAGCGTTTGCGATCGCATCATTCTCTGGCTTTACACGCAGATAGAATTCAGCCAGAACATCAACACGCATACGATCTTTAGTAATCAGTGCCTGCTGTTCCTTACGGGATACAGCCAGACGCAAGGTATTCATATTTACCGGAATCACCTCATGAAGTACCGGTAATACCATTGCCCCACCATTCAGAATTACTTTTTGTCCGCCCATACCAGTACGAACAAAAGACCGTTCTTTAGACGCTCGGGTATATAACCGGGAAAAAATAATACCGACCACCAGCAGCGCAACAAACAGCACGACTGAAATAAAAATAATTGAACCAAGATTACTCATTTTTCTTCAATTCCTTATGAGGGATTCACTAATATTTATACCTGCCCCAGATTCGGGTTAGCAGGTTCTATCACTTTAAACGTCGCCCCAGCAGACTCGACCAGGAGTACTTTGTCGCCCTGTTTAAAAACAACGTCTTCCATTGGCTCGACCATGACGTAATGGGTAGTGCCGTGGCGATCTTTAAAACGGGCTTCCGCCGGAGAATTCTGACGAGCTTCACCTATGGTGATGACCGCAACGCGACCCACAAAGGTGCTGGAGGAAATAGATTCCGTCTCGTCTTTGAAAACTACTTTCGCTAATACCCCATTGCATCCACGCACCATTGGCAGCGCAGCAACGACTGCCAGGGGCGAAGCAATTAATGCGGGTAGCGTAAAACCCAGGATACTTTCGAGAACTGACTGAAGAACCAACCCCGCAAGCCCAAAAGTAGCGAGAAAGATAACCAGAAGTACCAACGCAGGAACCTGACCAAAACGAATCCAGCCAAGAAAACTGGTCAATACCCCTCCCGAACTGATATTCCCGTCAATATCAAACTCAATATCGGGAAGCAGACTGTCTATCGCTTCGGACATACCCGCACCGATGACCGTCAACACGCCTTCAGTCAGAGCAATAATCAGCATTAGCATCAAGGCAACACTGAACGGGAAGTTATTGTCAGCGAGCAGAAATTCCATTTACGATTCCGACTTAATACGTGCTAGACGTTCTTTAATACGGTTACTGCGCGACAGTGATTCCAGCTCGGCTAACTTAGCAGCATCCTGATTTCCACTGACGCCCGGCGCACCGGCATTATTCATCACACGGTTAAACGCTGCCGTAGCTTTCTCTACACGGCGGGAGGGTTCGCTACTGCCTGGAACACCGGGTTCACCAGAAACCTGCGCTTCTGCTTTCCGGTACTCTTCCTTCGCTTCTTCCATTTCACGCTTTTTCGCCTGCAGAGCCTGAATGTAAGAATTCAGTTCAACAATTTCAGCATCGGCATCAGTAATTGATTTCTCAACCACCGGAAGCATGGCCTCTATGTCCATCTGACGCGCGATCGCTGCTTCTGCAAGGTCATCGCGACCTTCGTTGACGGCAATTTCAATCTGCTCCTGAAGCTCAACATGGCGGGCGTTATCTTTATTCAGAGACTGGCTGCTGAGATAACGGGCCGCTTCTGTCTTGCCTAGCTGCTGCCTGACTTCTTCAATGGCTTCGTCAATTTCGCGGATCGTCTGCTCCATTACCATAACGGGTGCGACATTCTCCAACGAATCGATCAGGGTATTCGCGGATGCTGCTACCAGGCGCCCGATTCTTGCGATGTATCCTTCCGGCATAATGTATTCCTCAGTGTGTCGTTAATCTATTCAGTCAGAGTTTCAATCAAATGAAGAAGCCGCTGCTTACGGTCGACATCGACGTCTTCAATACGATTGGCATGTTCAGATATCAGAGCAGGTAGCAGTTGCTTAACCAATTGCTCAGCTACAGGGAGTAATCTCTGCTCCAGGTTTCTCAGAAAGGCATCATCACCCATCGTGGCCTGTACGCAAGCTGCGGTCTCTGCTACCCCAGCGAGCAGGGCTTCACAAACATCACTGCGTGATTCAGGGTCAGATTTACATTCTGCAAGGATGGGCGCTGCTACTTCTGAAGACGACAAGTAGGCTCGGGTAAAACTTTCGGTGCCGACCTGCTCCCGAGCCATACGAATAAGCTCGCGTACTTTTTCACTCTGGGTGACAGCACCATTTTGCTCAATACGCATAAGATACGCGTAATCTTCCGGAGACAGTCTGACGCTGATGGATTGGGATTTATTGAGCACCTTACCCTCCTTGAGGTTGGCTTTCCTTGTCTGCATACAAATGTATACACCCTTAGAGGTATCGGTCAAGCACTTTCGTCATAGCGAACCCCTATCGGGATAATGGATAAGACCAAATATGATAATGATTCTCAAGTGCTATTCTAAAGTTCTTAAAGCAACCTACAGCGAGATCAGACTCATGACTAAGACTATCAGCTTTGCAATTATGCACTTCGCCATTGCCTTTTCTGTGGCCTACGCCCTGAGTGGTAGCTTTATTGTTGGTGGGGCGATCGCCATCGTAGAGCCCGCCATTAACACGGTCGGGTACTACTTCCACGAGAAGATATGGGCCCGCCGTCACGTTGCGGCTCAGGCCTTTGATATCAACCAGAATGGGGCTGCAATGGTCAAAGCCTGATATCCTGAATCCCCCTATTCGCTAACCATGGCCTTCAGATGACACCCAGAATTTCCCTGTTTGCAGACGTACAGAACATTTATTACACCTGCCGTCAGGAATTCGGGCGTCACTTTAATTACCGGGCCTTGTGGGATGAGCTGACCAAGGAACGTGAACTACATACCGCCGTCGCGTATGCGATTGATCGTGGCGATGCCGGGCAGATGAACTTCCAGCGCATATTGAAAGACATTGGCTTTCACGTTCGCCTGAAGCCTTATATTCAGCGACGCGACGGCTCAGCCAAAGGCGACTGGGACGTTGGTATTACCATCGACCTGCTGGATGCAGCACCGTCGTCAGATATTATCGTGCTGTTATCTGGTGACGGAGATTTTGATCTGGCGCTGGAACGTGCCCGAAGAGACGGTGCGCAATGCTGGGTGGTCGGCGTGGAGGCTCTTACGGCAAAGTCTCTGATCGACGCCGCAGACCGGTTCATCTCCATTACAGAGGCGCACCTGTTACCTTCCAGGTAATGAGTAAAACCGGGTTTAACTCTCAGCCAGAACGACCACTCGCAGTGGGGCCGGGTAGCCTTCCGCCGTTTTCTTACGATCTTCCGGATCGAGAAAATCAGGCAGCGAATTAAAGCGCATCCAGTCAGTGCTGCGTTGCTCATCCAAAGACGTCTGATTCAAATCTACGACCCTGGGGTTCTTTAAGCCCGCGCGACGACACCATAAAAGCAGTGTTTCCACAGAAGGCAAAAACCAGACGTTACGCATCATGGCATACCGGTCTTCGGGCATCAGTACTTCACCCAGCTCACCATCTATCACCAGAGTTTCGAGTACCAGTTGGCCACCCGGGCGCAATGTATCCCGTAATTCCTGCAAGTGATCAATCGGGGATTTCCGGTGATACAGCACCCCCATAGAGAAGGTAGTATCAAATGCGCGCAAACGCGGCGGAACGTCTTCCATACGTAGCGGTAGAAGATCGATGTTTAACGTCCCATGGGCGCGTTCTGCGTATCTTTTATAGGCCTGAAACTGCATTAAAAACAGGCGTGACGGATCAATACCAATCACCCGCCCCGCACCGTCTCCCAGCATGCGCCACATGTGGTAGCCAGAACCACAACCCACATCGAGAATATTGCGCCCTTTTAAGGGGGCAAGATGCGGAGCTACGCGATCCCATTTCCAATCTGACCGCCATTCAGTATCGACGTAGGTATCAAAGAAGCGGAATGGACCTTTACGCCACGGCATCAGGCCGCGCAGCCCCTGCTCCACAGCATCGCGCTGTGCATCATCAAGCTGTGTTTTGGTCAATGCAAGATCATAGGATGTGAGGTCACACGCGTCTGGTGTAATCGCTGGGAGGCTATCCAGCGCTTCAAGCCATCTCGCCTGGTCGCCGTGTTCTTTATCATGAAGAAACGTCTGTAACTGTTCGCGCAGAATATTGCTCCACGGGCTGAATTTCCCTTCACAGAGAAACGCGTGAACATCATCAAACCATGGCAGCAAAGAGTTGTCGGCGGCAGTCATTTTTTTTATCGATTTATTGAGCTATTTATTTAACAGCGAGGTAAGAAACAAAATTAAAACACTGATACCAGCGGATCACCTGAGAGAAACCAGCTGCTTTCAGTCGGTCACGATGCACTTCTTCAGTTTCAGGAATCAGTACGTTTTCGATGGCACTGCGCTTCTGTGCTATTTCGAGATCCGAATAGCCGTTTGCACGCTTAAAGTCATGGTGCAGAGTATCCTGAATGCTCTGCTCACTGTCTGAAAATGCTATTTTTTCAGAAAGAATAAGTGCACCACCGTCACAGGTAGCCTCTGCAATACGCGAAAGAAGACTCAGACGTTTTTCAGGTTCTATAAATTGCAGAACAAAATTGAGTGCAGTTACTGACGCATTTTCTATCGGATGTTCACAAATATCGGCGCAGATCAGGTCAACCTCTGGACCATCATCGTCGAGAGCAAGGTAATGTCCAGCGCGTTCCAGCATAGACTGTGAATTATCAATACCGATGATTCTGCAATCGCTGTTCTTCAGTGCATGACGCATGGCCAGAGTCACCGCCCCCAGAGAACAGCCCAGGTCATATAAGTTCGTCCCCGGCTGTGCGTATCTCGCTGCAATAATGCCCGACATCGCCACGGTCTCAGCGTATCCGGGTACCGAGCGTTTGATCATATCCGGGAAAACACGGGCGACTGCGCTGTTAAACTCAAAGTCGGCTACCGATTCATGCGGCCGGGTATAAATATCGTCTCTTTCGCTCATGAGTCTGACGTCTCTTTCTCTGAAGGTGCCGAAGTCAGGGAGAAGTCATCGTCATCAGCGCCAGAGCCAGACTGACGACCTGACTCTTTAAACTCTGGTTTAGTCGACTCTAAAGCCTGAGCCTCATGCAACTCGTGTTCAGCATTTGCTTCTTCTACCAGTGATTTTGCCATTTCCTTCTTAGCCCGGACGCCTAGCTTACGGAACTGGTCCGCCTGATTAATCAGGTTTCCGCGTCCGCCTTTGAGTGCTTTCCAGGTGTCGTCGTAGGTACTCTGAACTGTGTTGATCTGACGCCCCATGGTTTCCATCCGCTCAGCAACAATCACCAGCTTGTCATAGATCTTACCGGCCTGGTCGGCGAGTTTTTCGGTGCTTTTATTACGTCGCTCAATTGCCCAGATACTGGCTACCGTGCGCAAAGTTGCCAGCAGAGTTGTCGGCGTCACCACAACAATCCGACGCTCAAACGCTTCATTAAACAGAGTATCGTCCTGCTCGAATGCAGCCATAAACGCAGGCTCTACCGGCATAAAGAGAAACACAAAATCCGGCGAGTTCAGACCTTCGAGTTGTTGATAAGCTTTTTCGCTCAGAGTGCGGATATGCTGTCGGATGGCCTCAACATGCTGGCGCGCATACTGCGAACGCTCGGCGTCCGTTTCGGCATTGACCATATCGGTATAGGCATTCAGCGAGACTTTAGAATCGACAATAATGTGTTTATCGTCCGGTAGATTAATAATGACATCCGGGCGATAGCGCTTACCCTGGTCGTCATTGAGTGACTGCTCGCGAGCAAACTCTTCGCCTTCACGCAATCCGGATTTTTCCAGAACCGTTTCCAGTACAAGCTCACCCCAGTTACCCTGCTTTTTCTTTTCACCGCGCAAAGCGGTTGTCAGAGCGTGCGCCTCTGCACTCATCTGTTGATTCAGTTTATGCAGCTCACCGATCTGTGCTTGCAAGGACGCACGGTCTTTAGCGTCGGATACATACACGTCCTCTACTTTTTTCTTCAGTCCGTCGAGCTGTTCGCGGAAAGGATTCAACAAGGCATTAATGCCCTGCTGACTCTGCTCACTGAACTGCTTGGTTTTCTGCTCAAAGATTTTTTGTGACAGGTTTTCAAACTCTTTTAGCAGCTGCTCACGTGACTCATTAATAACCGCAAGCTTTTCATCGGCGCTGCGCTGCTCCTGCTGTCGGGCCTCCTGCTCGGTCGCCAGTCGCGACTGCACATCACTGAGTTGCATCTGGAGCTGTAATGACTTCGAATCCAACTCCGATATGCGATTATTCAGTAACGCCTCCTGACGAACTAACGCAGCGAGTTTTTCCTGTTCTCTGGCCAGCGCGAGCCCCGAATCATTGGCACGGGCTTCTGCTTCCTGGCGCGCCGACCGTTCAGCATTGAGCTGATCAGCCAGCAAGGACTTTTCTTCGCGCAGGCGCTCTGCGTCCGCCGTCAGTTGCTGAACCTGCAGCGCTGACGCTTCTTTGTCTGACGCTGCTTTGCGCTCACGCAACAACCAGCCCAAAGCAAATGCAGCCGGAACAAAAGCTGCTATTACTGCAGCCAGTAACGGTGAATCTGAAAGAAATTGGAGGGATTCGGTCATGATTTACCTAAACAAGTAATTCGCTCAATGAGTCGACCACCAGATCCGGAGCGCTGTTACGGATATCGTCGCCATGATTGTATCCGTAGGTCACTGCGACCGTCGCAACGCCTGCCGCTTTCGCTGCGGCAATATCATGGCGGGAGTCACCAATCATGATGGTTTGAGAAGGCTTAACTCCCGTTTCTTTACAGGCATGCAGAACCGGAACAGGCGATGGCTTCTTTTCAGCGAGGTCATCGCCGCAAAGCATAAAAGCAAAGTATGTTTGCCAGCCCATAGAACGAATCAGGGGCTCAGTAAACAAACGCGGTTTATTCGTCACCAATACTTTTCTGACTTCAATGGTCTGGAGAAACGTATCCACACCGGCAAACGCGCCGGTCGCGTGATGAAGACACGCCAGGTACGCGTCATCAAAGTGCTGCCGTGCGGACGATACCTGATCAGCATCAAGCGCTAATGCAGCGTCTTCGTTTCCTTCTGCGAGCGCACGACGCACCAACATATCAGCACCGTTACCTACCCAATGCGCAACCTGTTGTGGACCCGCTGCCTTACGCCCCAGTGCCACCAGCATGTTGTCGGTTGCTGCTGCCAGATCGGGTACGCTGTCGATCAGCGTGCCATCCAGATCGAGCAGTACCAGCTGCGGCTGACCATCGCCTGTCAGTGCGCAGACGTCTGTATTGAACATGGATCAGCTGCCCGCTTTGGCGATTTCCGCGCGCATGTCGTCAATGACGGTTTTGTAATCTGTTGCATTAAAGATCGCAGAACCCGCAACGAACATATCCGCGCCAGCAGCGTATATTTCACCAATATTATCGACCTTCACACCACCGTCGATCTCGAGGCGGATGTCATAGCCTGACTCGTCAATCTTCTTACGTGCTTCGCGCAACTTGTCCAGCGTTGCAGGAATAAAAGACTGACCACCAAACCCTGGGTTAACTGACATCAGCAAGACAACATCGAGCTTGTCCATGACGTAGTCCATGTAATGCAACGGCGTTGCCGGGTTGAATACCAGACCCGCTTTACAGCCGGCAGATTTAATCAATTGCAGGCTGCGGTCAATGTGGTCCGAGGCTTCAGGGTGGAAGGTGATGTAAGTCGCTCCCGCTTCGGCGAAATCCGCGATCATGCGATCAACCGGGCTGACCATCAGGTGAACATCAATGGGCGCGGTCACGCCGTGATTACGCAGAGCCTTACACACCATAGGGCCAATCGTAAGATTCGGAACGTAGTGGTTATCCATCACATCGAAATGAACGACATCGGCACCGGCTGCCAGAACGTTGTCGACTTCTTCACCTAAGCGGGCAAAGTCGGCGGACAGGATAGACGGGGCAATCAGACATTCCTTCATGGGCTTGGATTCCAGGGGACAGTGAATTTGGCGTTATTGTACGTGCTCTCCCTCTCCTATGCCATTTACCAGGCCATTTCCTGTGCCATTCTGCTCCCTGTGCCATTCTGTATTGGGGAACGGTTTTTGCTGTCGTTCATGTATGTCCCTGATTCGCGATATTTCTGACACTATGAAACCAATGTTTGCCTGCCGCTTTGCCACTTGCCTGCTCCTGATTGCCGTCTCGTTGCCGGCGTTCAGTGAAGAGGAAGAGAATGAAAGTACTCCGCCGGAGGAAACGGCAGAACAGGCAACGGATGACTCAGGAAGCCCCGCCCCCGTGGCACCTGTCCGGGCGCTCCCCTACCCCGATTCAGAGCGACATCAGAGCATCATAGAGCATCTGGCACTGTTTCAACGATCAGATGAAGTTGTGACCCTTGTCGCCGGCCCCGACTCTTTTCATGGACTATTCCTACGGGAACAAAGCGGTAGACCCCAGGGCGGAGCGCTGATACTTCACGACATCGAACAACACGCTCACTGGCCCGAACTGGTAGCCCCCCTGCGGGAGGCACTGACCGACTATGGCTGGACCACCCTGGCGATTGAATTGCCAACCGCACCAGTAGAAAGGCTACCTATCCGGCAGCCTGTACCCACCAGTACCGATGCTGCGCTAGAAGGTGGTAATACTTCCGAAGACGACACAACTGAGGAAGACACGGCCAATGAAGACGCAGAACCAGCCAACGACGAACCGACTCAGGAAGATGCTGACGGCACCGCCATTCAGGATATCGCGCCAGATGAAGGCTCCGTAAATGCGACGACTGAGAGTGATTTGCAAGAGAGCGATACTGGCCTTACGGCAGAACAGAAGCGCAAAGCCTACACCGAAGGCATTGCCGGGCGCATTCGCTCCGGCCTGGGTTATCTGGCCAGCCGCGGCCAGCTGAACAATGTCGTTATCGCTCATGGTGACAGTGCCGTATGGGCTGCGAATGCCGTACAGACCCGACAACGTGAGACTGAAAACTCAAACGGTCTGGTATTGGTTCTGGTTGATCCGAGAGAACACCCTCTGAGCCCTCTGCGTCTCTCTCAGGTTCTGGAAACGCTGGAAGTTCCCGTGCTCGATATCCTTACCGCAGAGGCGAGGTCCTCTTCATGGCAGGACAAACAGAGAATGGGCGCAATGAAGCGTCGCCATCGCGACCGTTATCAACAAATTCACCTCAGCAGTGCCTCTGCCGACAGCAATACCGTACTTCGAAGGATAAGAGGCTGGCTGCGAACAAATGCTGCAGGGACAGAACTACCCTAATTCAGAATCTATTCTAAGCTTAGTGGGAATACCCACCTGATGGAGAGAGATTGTGGCCGCGCCAGTATTCATAATTGCAGCCAGCGTATCCGCCGAGTTGCACCAGGCAATGATAGAAGCCAGAGGTCTGGCCCTGACAGCAAAGAATGCCAGGGCGCTGGCGGTTCGTGCCGGGAGTAAGACTGTTGGCTTCCGTGCGATCACGGATTTTATTGAAGAACTCGCCAGTGCCATTATCTCGCAATCGAGGGTGATCAATCATCACGCTGAGAAACTATCGACTCAGGCCGTAACAGCCTGGCATTCGGATAACGCCATGGCACATTTTCGCTGGGTTGAAGCCCAGAAGCCGGAGCACCTTGCTTCTATCCGCCCGCATATTAATCAATGCGATAAGCAACTCGACGCACTGAATCACGAACTCCAGATCGGTCTCAGAGACCTGATTGGCCAGATCGATGAGAGTTACAAACACATTCGAACTGCAAACCTGATTGCAACCTCCAGCCACGTAGAAGCGGCTACCGCGGGCGATTTCCGTGAACAGCTTGAGGTAATTGCCGACAACATCCGTAAAACAGCAGACCGGATTGCAGCCCATCTTAATCGCGCTAACAGTCTGCTCAGCCAGAACCACAGGGAAAGGAAAATAGCATGCTAGCCACCGTTTTGTATGAAGATGGCGATCACCGCTGGATTATGTTCGCGCGTGATCCAGGTAAGCCAGATGGCATCATTGATACCAACCAATACCTGATTCAAAGCGGGAACGAGGCCATTCTCCTTGATCCTGGTGGTATTGAGCTGTTCGCCCCTATGCTGTCCTCTGTGCTGAAGTACGTCCCGGCCGAGGGCATCACTAAATTGTTCGCCTCTCATCAGGACCCGGACATTATTTCGTCTCTCGGTCTCTGGGATCAGGCGCTACCGAATGCGGAACTCTATTCTCCATGGTTATGGGAAAGTTTTATTCGCCACTTTGGTATGAACAACATCACGTATAAAGCGATTCCGGATGAAGGCATGACGATTACGCTCGGGCGTATCCAGCTGCAATTCATTCCCGCGCACTACCTGCATTCCTCAGGTAATTTTCATGTATGGGATGCTAAAGCCGGCATTCTGATGAGTGGTGACGTCGGTGCCGCCCTCGAAGAGCCCGGTGCCCCGCTGTGGGTAGACAGCATGGAGCGGCATGCCCCAAAAATGAAAAAATTTCACCAGCGCTGGATGCCCTCCGATGCCGCTAAACACGACTGGATCCGTCGGGTAAGTGCACTCGATATCAAGATCATGGCGCCCCAGCACGGCCGTTTGTTTAAGCCACCACACGTTGCTGACTTCCTGCGCTGGTTCGAGCAACTGCCTGTCGGTGTCGCCATCAAAGGCTAATCCCTGATTAGTAACACTCCCGGGAGCCTGACTCGCTCCCGTTACCTCTTCTGTTACTGCTCCCGTTAAACGAGTCGTCGTGATAGCATGCCTGCGAATTTTCTCTGGAACATCGCGCATGGATCTCCCTATATTTCAGATCGACGCTTTTACTCTGAAAAACTCGCGTTCCCTGAGTGGCAATCCGGCAGCTGTTGTTCCGCTTGATGACTGGCTGGACGATCGCCAGATGCAGGAAGTTGCTGCCGAGAACAACCTCTCCGAAACGACATTCTTTGTTAAACAGGAAGACGGCACCTATCACTTACGCTGGTTCACGCCGACCAGCGAAGTCGATTTATGTGGGCACGCAACACTGGCGACAGCCCATGTGATCCATCAGATTCTGGGGGATACACGAGAACAACTTCCAATGACCTGCCAGGCGGGTGATATATCGGTCACCGTACTGAGTGAAAAGTCTCCTGTCCGCTATTGTCTTGAGTTTCCAGAGCGTGCGCCGGAGGCGGTCACGGGCAAACGGTTACTGAACAAGGTCAGTAAAATACTCAACACGGAAGTCGTTGAGCTCATGCAGTCCCGCGACCTCATCGCCATTCTGAAGGATGAAAAAGCAGTGCAGGACTGCACACCCGACTTCGCTGCTCTCGCCGAACTGGATTGCTTTGCTCTGGCCATAACCGCTCCAGCCCAGCAGGGTCGCATTGATTTCGTCAGCCGCTTCTTTGCACCGCAGCAGGGGATTAACGAAGATCCTGTAACAGGCTCGTCTTTCTGTTCATTGACCCCACTATGGGCCGAGAAACTCGGGAAGAACCGCCTGCAAGCCCGACAGATATCTCAGCGAGGCGGCCAACTCAGCCTCGACCTGAAAGATAGCCGCGTCAGGATCACGGGAACCACCTACCACTACATGCAGGGCGTTATTCGCATACCCGACTGACAAGTCAGTGCCCAGCTCGTCAAAACCAGCTAAACTCTGAGCTATGGTCTCAAATACGATTCTACCTCCCGTCTTTGTTCCTCCCGTTCAGGATAATGAACGGGGGGAAACTTCTGCGCGCAGACAAAGCACGCAGACTATTGACGAGCGAGAAAGTAGCAGAAAAGTAGAATATATCCCGGCAATACCGGATGAAGCCGATCTTGAGGCCATGGCAAACAGCTTTCAGCGTGAAAAACCAGCCGGACCAACCTCAGCCTATGGTGAGGTCGCGGCTATGTCAGTAGAAGAAAATCGAGGCCGACTGCTCGACCTTTACATCTGATGCGGTACTACTGCGCCGACACAGGATCAATCCTGTAACTGCCCTGAGCAGAATCTCCCCACCCCATGTCCGCATTGAGCGAATCTGCGATATGACGCACTGAAATATCCGTCATCACAAGTCCTTCGTCCAGCATCGATGCTTCGATAAGCTTTTTGCGCAACCGGACTTCAAGAGTTCCATTTTCGTCAAAGTGACTACGACTATGGATGTGCGTCACCAGATTACCTGCCTTATCAAGCAGACGAGCCGATACGACAACCACCCCAGGCTCGTACACCTCAGCCATAATAGGGATCAACCACTCGTCCCCCTCACTTGAGATATTACCAACACCCTTTATCAGCACTTTTGGATTGAAGAGTTCAATGTCGACCGTGGACTCAATCGGTAAACGTTCTGGTGCCTTAAGAGTCAGAATAAGGGTCAACTGATCCGGCCAGCCTGCTTCAGGGGTAATCATCGCACTGCCAACGGTGCCGTTACCCGTGGTGATCCATTCAGGCGTTGCCTCAGCGATGTAATTTCCCTGACGGGTTGTCACTGCCAAAGACATGTGTGAGCCCCTCGGCGGCTCACCAGACTCAGGGGCGAACTGCATCCGTGCAGCAATCTGCTGATTTCGGCGGAACCTGTACTTGAGCACCTGTAAGGTCAGGCTGCCAGTCATTTCATCGGTACGAATCCGCTCAGTAGAAGTGACAGGTTTCAAGGCTCCGGACCAGATGTCTCCACCAATATCCGTCAGGTCAGCCTCGCCCGCCGCCGTGGGGGGTAATGCAGACAGGACACGAATAGACTGATGTTGATCTGAGGACAATAGCTCAGGTGAAAGGAACTGCATAGTGAGCGCAATCAGCGCTCCGGGTAGCAACAGGATGCCACCAAGTAACCAGGATTTTGACGAGTTTTTCATGCCGGTACGAACCAGATTGTTATTGTTGTGCCTTCGATCAATCGAAGAGACATGATAGACAGCTATATAAGTGTAGTAGCACATCTGGCCTTAACGCAAAAATCACGAACGCAATTATAAAGCTTGTCGCACTGTGTTCGCATTCAGCATCGGATAAACCAGAACGCCACGCGTACACACTAACACCTTAACCGTGGCACGTCATGCCATTGCCATGCGCATTCGAATAGAGTGGAATATAGGGTTGAGCAATGGAATTAAAACGAAGAAAAACAGGACACGATAATGACAATAAAAAAGTATGTGCCTGCAGCTCTGGCTGCATTAGTGGCACTGGGGGCTAACCCTGCACAGGCTGGGCAATACGTTGTAACCACCCGAGTCGCGCAAGACGATGCCGGGGAACGCTTTCAGAAGTGGTTCCCTGAAATGGCCGTTAAACGCCGTATGGCAGACCGTCGCCGCTGGGTAATTAATCTGCCTGACCACAACACCCGCCTGATCGAAGCGCTGCAGCGCTACAACCTGATTGAAGCCGTAGAGCCGGATATACAGGTTCAGGCCAACCTGGTACCGAATGATCCGTACCTCAGTCAGCAATGGGGACTATTCAGTGCTGCGGCAGGTATTAATGCCCAGGACGCCTGGGATATCACTCAGGGGGCTGGTGCAGTGATCGCGGTCGCAGACACAGGTTATGTCCCTCACCCCGATCTGAACGACAACCTTCTCCCCGGCTATGACATGATCAGTAGCTCAAGCAGCGCACGGGATGGCAATGGTCGTGATAGCAACGCGATCGATGAAGGAGACTACACCACTTTCTGGACCTGTGGTTATTCCAGCAACTCATCATGGCATGGCTCCCATGTCGCCGGTATTGCCAACGCTTCTGCTGATGATGGCATAGGAATCACTGGCGTAGCGCCTCAGGCTAAGCATGTTCCGGTACGCGTTCTGGGCACCTGTGGCGGATCACTCTCTGATATCGCCGATGGTGTGCAGTGGGCGGCTGGCCTGACTGTTGCTGGCTTGCCAACAAACAACAACCCGGCAGATGTTATCAATATGTCTCTCGGTGGTGCAGGCAGCTGCCCGGGCTTTATGCAGGATGCCATTAATGCAGCCACTGCGGCAGGAGCCGTGGTAGTCGTGGCAGCCGGTAATGAAAACACCGACGCGTCAGGTTCAGTTCCTGCGAACTGTAATAATGTTATCACCGTCGCCTCCGTTGGCGTCGATGGTAGCCGGGCGAGCTACTCTAACTATGGCAATGTTGTTGATATCGCAGCACCTGGTGGTGGCAACGGTGATGGCATCCTCAGTACTGTTGATAGTGGATCGCAGGGACGTGCAGGCGCGGCTTACGCAAAATATCAGGGCACATCAATGGCAGCGCCTCAGGTGGCGGGGGTTGTCGCTCTGCTTCGCTCGGCCAATCCATCCCTCACGCCTCAGGCCATTGAAGATGTTCTGAAGGATACGGCTCGTCCTTTCATTGGAAACTGTGATGGCTGTGGCACGGGCCTGGTAGATGCCTATGCGGCCTTACTGGCCGTGACCGATGGTGAACCTACCGACCCGACGGATCCGACCGACCCAACGGACCCGGTAGATCCAGACCCCATTATTGAAACAATCACCTATGGCGGTGCTACCAATGTCACGCTCAATGACGCAAGTCGTTACTGGTGGTTCTTCACCCGCGAAGGGGTTTCAAGGATCTCCCTGAATGTTGGCAATAGTGGTGAAAACGGGCAGGCAAACGTTGTAATCAATCACAGTAACCACAACGAGCTGAGTGTAACGCTGACAGCGCCGGATGGTACGCAAACAGCCATGAGCCGTACCTCGGTGGCTGGCACTGCCGGGCAGTATGCTACGACCACTAACGGTATCAGCGGCACTTATACTCTGACCGTCGTCGACCGCACTCCGGGTAACCGGGGCAGCCTGAATTACTTCGCTGCTTCTCAGGATGAAGTGCAGTAATCACATAATCTTCGCATAAAAAAAGCCGCTCAATGAGCGGCTTTTTTATTGAACGATATCAGCAGAACTTACTGCTCAACACCCTTCATGGTCAGCTTCACACGACCTTTCGGATCAACGTCCATGACGTGAACCTTAACGGTCTGGCCTTCGCTCAGGTAGTCAGAGACGTTCTCAACACGCTCTTCGCTGATCTGAGAGATGTGCAGCAGGCCGTCTTTGCCTGGCAGTACGGTAATGAACGCACCGAAATCAACGATCTTGCTGACTTTACCTTCGTAGGTAACGCCAACTTCGATATCCGCAGTGATGCCTTCAATCATGTTAACCGCTGCATCTGCGCTGGCTTTATCAGTCGCGAAGATCTTGATCTCACCGTCGTCGTTGATATCAACAGAAGCACCAGTCTTCTCGGTGATGTCACGAATAGTCGCACCACCTTTACCAATCACGTCACGAATTTTGTCAGATGCAATCTTCATGGTCGTCATGGTCGGAGCGTTCTCAGACAGCTCTTTACGAGGTTCTGCGATCACTTTGTTCATGTCGCTCAGGATGCTAAGACGTGCAGCCTTGGCTTTTTCCAGAGCGATTTCCATGATCTGCTCAGTGATACCTTCGATCTTGATATCCATCTGCAGTGCAGTGATACCTTCGTCAGTACCAGCTACCTTAAAGTCCATATCGCCGAGATGGTCTTCGTCACCCAGAATGTCGGTCAGTACAGCGAACTGCTCGCCTTCTTTAACCAGACCCATAGCGATACCGGCAACAGGGGCTTTAATCGGCACACCTGCATCCATCAGCGCCAGAGATGCGCCACACACAGACGCCATAGAAGACGAACCGTTAGATTCAGTGATCTCAGATACAACACGGATGGTGTATGGGAATTCGTCCTGAGTCGGCATCATTGCCTGTACACCACGACGGGCCAGACGACCGTGACCAATCTCACGACGACCTGGAGAACCCATACGACCCGCTTCACCCACAGAGAATGGAGGGAAGTTATAGTGGAACAGGAACGGATCTGTTGTCAGACCGTGCAGGAAGTCGATCATCTGTGCGTCACGGGCAGAACCCAGTGTAGTCGCAACAATCGCCTGAGTTTCACCACGGGTGAAGATCGCAGAACCGTGAGTCGTCTTCAGAACGCCAGTTTCGATGGTCAGCGGACGTACGGTGTCGTTGTCACGACCGTCGATACGTGGCTGACCTTCGATAACGCGGTTACGAACCACTTCGTACTTCAGTTCGCCAACCATCTCGGCGATTTCGTCAGCAGAGAAACCTTCCTCGCCTTCAGCAGCAGCCAGTTTTTCAACGGCTGCCTTTTTAACTTCGTCCAGCTTAGCGTAACGAGCCATCTTGTCAGAGATGGTGTAAGCCTCACCAATGCCAGCCGCAGCTTCTTCTTTAACAGCGTTGTACAGCGCTTCGTTACGAGCTTCTGCACTCCAGTCCCAACGCTCAACACCCAGCTCAGCAGTCCACTCGCTGATCGCAGTGATCGCACTCTGGAAAGATGAGTGTGCGAACAGTACCGCACCCAACATTTCGTCTTCGGTCAGCTCGTCAGCTTCTGATTCAACCATCAGAACCGCGTCTTTAGTACCCGCCACAACCATGTCCAGCAGAGACTCTTCAAGCTGCGCATCAGTTGGGTTCAGCATGTAACCGTCTTCGTCAGTGAAACCAACGCGGGCTGCACCGATAGGACCATTGAAAGGTACACCAGACACTGCCAGCGCCGCAGATACAGCGATCATTGCACAGATATCCGGATCAACACCCTTTTCAGAGGCCATTACAGTAGGGATTACCTGAACTTCGTTCAGGAAGCCTTCCGGAAACAGAGGACGAATAGGACGGTCAATCAGACGAGAAGTCAGTGTTTCTTTCTCAGAAGGACGACCTTCACGCTTCAGGTAACCACCAGGGATACGGCCAGCGGCGTACATTTTTTCCTGATAGTGAACAGACAGCGGGAAGAAATCCTGGCCCGGCTTAGTAGTTTTGGCGGCTACAACAGTCGCCAACACCTGAGTCTTGCCAATGGTGGCCAGCACAGCGCCGTCTGCCTGACGGGCGATACGACCAGTTTCGAGAGTGACGGTCTGGCCGCCGAATTCGAAGGTTTTTGTCTTAGCAACAGGGATATTGCTCATTCAGTCTTTCCTTAAATGTATACAGTAAATTCCCTACGTCACTGCCGGTGCTTCTAAGCATTGACCTTCGATCGATACGACCCGAAAGAAGATAAATGGTTAGAAGCACCACCGTGGATTACTTGATACACGGGGTTGGCACCACAGCTTGCGCAGGATGGTCTTAATTTACAGAGTCAGAGAAGCACAAAAAATAAGAGCCGCACTTGGCGACCCTTATCTTGCTGTCTTAGCGACGCAGACCCAGCTTCTTGATCAGCTCAAGGTAGCGGTTTGCATCTTTGCCTTTCAGGTAGTCCAGCAGCTTACGACGCTGGTTAACCATGCGAATCAGGCCGCGACGTGAATGGTGATCCTTCTTGTTCGATTTGAAGTGACCCTGCAGACCATTGATGTTGTAAGTCAGCAGTGCAACCTGAACTTCAGGAGAACCAGTGTCGCCTTCAGCGGTCTGGAATTCTTTTACGATTTCGGCTTTCTTTTCAGCAGACAGTGCCATGTTCTTTACTCCGTCTAATGTGCAAAAAATCACATCACCACCGTGCACATTTACAGTGGTATGCGGTGTCACTTATGTGACGGTTAAATCTTTTTCAGGCCAGATCTGGCAGGCTCACCTGCATCAGTCTCTGTGACCGGATGGCGCCGTTTTCAACCCGGCCAATACCAAGCAGAATACGAACCCCAGATTCAACGGCCCATAATTGTACAGAAGGGTTATCCGTTAAGCCAGTCTTAATCGCCTGTCCTTGCAGTAACCGTGCGGCTTCGGCGAGGGTCAGTGACACTTCCGGCCAGGTCTCTGGCAAGGCAGTTTCAGGAGGCATTAACAGTGCGTCCAGGGCGGCTTTATCTTCGCTCTGCTCCGCCAATTGCTCCAGCTCTTCAAGCGTATGAGACATGGCTTCGTTGTATGGCCCGGAATGCGTGCGGTGAAGGTCCTGAACGAAAGCACCACACCCCAGAGCTTCGCCGATATCTTCCACTAAAGTGCGGATATAAGTGCCCTTCGAACAACGCACACTCAAGCTCAGCGAATCCGGAGTGTAGCTGTTGAGGGTCAATTCGTGGATACGGATAACGCGACGCTTCTTTTCAGCGACAGCGCGCATTTCCTCCTGCGACATGCCCTGGCGTGCCAGCTCATACAGCGGCTTGCCATCCATTTTAAGCGCAGAAAACATCGGCGGCACCTGTTCGACGTCACCACGAAACCGGCTAAGCACAGTTTCGATTGTTTCAGTATTCAGCTCGGGGACCGGACGCTCCTGCAGAATCTCGCCTTCTTTATCGCCAGTACTGCGCACCTGCCCTAGCACACCGCGAGTGTCATAGCCTTTGTCGGAGTCGAGCAGTAACTGTGAGAATTTGGTGGCTTCGCCTAAGCAGATGGGTAGAACACCGGTGGCCTCAGGGTCCAGCGCCCCCGTGTGCCCTGCCTTGTTGGCGTTATACAGGCGCTTTACGCGTTGCAGAACCTGATTGGAACTGAGCCCGAGCGGTTTATTCACCACCAGGATGCCGGAAATATCCCGGCCTTTCTTTCTACGCGCCATATCAGTCCTGACGGTCGTCCCCGTCAGTTGCAGCGTCGTCTGATGCCTCGTCGGGATGACGGGCATCGTCTGCGGCACGCGCCTGCTTAATCAGACCCGTCAGGTGATGACCACGTTCTAGCGTCTCGTCGTAATGGAAACGCAGCTGTGGCGTAACACGTGTGGTCAGAATTCTGGCCAGCTGAGAACGCAGGTAGCCTGCGGCTTCGTTCAGAATCTTACTGGTGTTGGCACGAATCTCGGCGTCGGTTTCACCCTTTGCACCCATCACGGTGAAGTAGATGTCGGCATAACCGAGGTCTTTCGCGACCTTGACCGAATTCAGGGTCACCATACCCAGCTTCGGGTTTTTCATTTCAAACTGGATCATCTGCGCAACTTCGCGCTGGATCTGCTCCCCAAGGCGGGAAGTACGGCTGAAATCTTTAGGCATTTTTATCTCTCTGAGGCCAGCTTTACGGCCTGGTAAATGCGGATTCCGGGCATCGCCCAGAGACACCAAAGCCCGGCATGGCCGGGCTCTGGTCTATGGCTCACACACTCGTGATTACAGAGTACGTGCGACCTCTTTCACATCGAAGACTTCAATCTGATCGCCTGGGCGAACGTCCTGATAGTTCTTCACACCGATACCGCACTCTGTGCTCTGGCGAACTTCCTGAACGTCGTCTTTGAAGCGACGCAGGGATTCAAGTTCACCTTCATAGATCACCACGTTTTCACGCAGTACGCGGATCTTCTTGTTACGGTAAATCGTACCTTCGGTCACCATACAGCCAGCAATCTGACCAAACTTAGGCGACTTGAATACGTCACGTACTTCAGCAATACCGACGATCTCTTCACGCAGCTCAGGCGCCAGCAGACCAGCCATTGCCTGTTTCACGTCATCAATCAGATCGTAAATAACGCTGTAGTAGCGCATATCCACATCGTTGTTCTCGACAACTTTCTTCGCTGCGTTATCGGCACGGACGTTGAAGCCGAACAGTACCGCACCCGCCGCAACGGCCAGGGTGGCGTCAGTTTCGGTGATACCACCAACACCTGAGGCAACAACGTTTACTTTCACTTCATCGGTCGCGAGCTTCTGCAGTGAAGACACGATCGCTTCGAGTGAACCACGTACGTCGGTCTTAACAACCACGTTCAGTGCAGCAACTTCACCTTCCGCCATGCCGGCAAACAGTGCATCCAGTTTCGCGGCCTGCTGACGCTGCTGAAGCTGTTCTTTCAGCTTGGTCTCACGGAACTCGGCCACTTCACGAGCCTTCTTCTCGTTCTCGACAACCATAAAGTTGTCACCAGCATCCGGCGTGCCATTTAAGCCGAGAATCTCGACCGGAATAGACGGGCCCGCTGAATCAGTCTGTTTACCGTTTTCATCCAGCAATGCACGAGCTCGGCCGTAACAGGTACCGGCGAGAACAACGTCGCCCTTCTTCAAAGTACCGTTCTGAACCAGCAGAGTGGCAACCGGACCACGACCTTTATCCAGACGTGATTCAACCACGACACCCTGACCCGGGCCATCGAAGTGCGCTTTCAGCTCAAGCAATTCAGCTTGCAGCAGTACGGCTTCGAGGAGGGTTTCGATGCCCATACCCGTTTTCGCAGAAACCGGGATAAACGGAACGTCACCACCCCAATCTTCTGGGATAACATCACGCGCTGACAGTTCGTTTTTAACACGATCCGGGTCAACACCTTCTTTATCCATCTTGTTAACAGCAACAACCAGAGGTACACCTGCTGACTTCGCATGCTGAACCGCTTCTTCCGTCTGAGGCATCACACCATCATCGGCAGCAACAACGAGAATAACCACGTCCGTCGCCTGTGCACCACGCGCACGCATTGAGGTAAACGCTGCGTGTCCCGGTGTATCGAGGAAAGAGACCATGCCATGATCAGTTTCAACGTGATACGCACCAATGTGCTGAGTAATACCACCCGCTTCGCCTGACGCTACGCGTGAGCTACGGATGTAATCCAGCAGTGACGTTTTACCGTGGTCAACGTGACCCATCACGGTAACAACCGGCGCACGAGTCGTCTGGTCACCGTCATAGTTAACGGCTTCAGTGACATCCTGCTCAAGCTGGTTGTCTGCGATCAGCTTAGATACTTTATGACCCATTTCTTCGACGACCAGAGTCGCAGTATCCTGATCCAGAGGCTGGTTAATGGTTGCCATAACACCCATTTTCATCAGCTCTTTGATCACTTCACCGGCTTTCACAGACATCTTGGATGCCAGGTCACCAACCGTAATGGTTTCAGGCAGCTCAACTTCGCGAACCACTGGCGCAGTCGGTTTAGTAAACGCATGCTCGTTATTCGCATTACGATTACTGCTGCGACCTTTAGTCTTAAGTTTAGCTTTTGGTCGACGCTGATTGCGCCCGCCATTGTTGTCTTCGTTATCGAAGCGGCTGTCTTTGTCAGTGCGCTTACGCTCTGGCGTTTTAGCCTTCTTACGATGATCGTCACGCTGCTGAGCTGCTTCTGCTGCCGCACGTTTCTGCGCAGCGTCTTCTTCAGGCGTTGGAGCTGGTTTTGCTTCCGCCTTCTTCTTAGGCGCTTCTTTCGCTTCAACTTTAGGTGCAGGCTCGCTTGCCGCTGGCGCTGATTCAGCTTTGCTTGCAGCCGCCTTAGCTTTCTCAGCTTCCTCAGCTGCCGCTTTCTCAGCTTCAGCCTGAGCCTTCAGGGCCGCTTCTTTTTCTGCAGCGATACGCGCTTCTTCTTCCTGACGGGCTTTCTCAGCCGCGACATCAACTTCTTCGCGTTTCACATAAGTACGCTTCTTACGTACTTCGATATTGACCGCTTTCTTACCACCCTGACCTGTTTTTAAAGTCGTAGTAACTTTACGCTTCAGAGTGATTTTTTTTGGCTCAGCGTCAGCTTCGCCGTGACTTTTTTTCAGAAATGCGAGCAGGCTTTGCTTCTGCTCGTCATTTACGGTGTCAGTCTCAGCGCTCTGAGGCAGGCCCGCTTCTTTCATTTGGGAGAGCAGGCGGTCTGTGCTCGTCCCTACCACGTCGGCGAGTTCTTTAACTGTTACATCTGCCATACGTTTCTCCTATACCGGGCGAGTGATTATTCAGTGCCTTCAAACCAAGGCTTACGGGCAGTCATGATCAGCTCGCCCGCTTTTTCTTCGGTCATCCCTTCTACATCCAGCAGGTCATCAATTGATTGCTCAGCAAGGTCTTCCATCGTGCAGATACCTTTGCTTGCGAGAACCAATGCCAGATGCTTGTCCATGCCTTCCATATTCAGAAGGTCTTCCGCCGGCTGTGCTGATTCGAGTACTTCTTCAGACGCAATCGCCTGAGTCAGCAACACATCTTTGGCGCGATTACGCAGCTCAGTCACGATATCCTCATCAAGGCCATCAATCTGGAGCATTTCTTCCATAGGTACGTAGGCGATTTCTTCGAGGGTAGTAAAGCCCTCTTCCACCAGAAGTGTCGCGAAGTCTTCGTCGATATCAAGGCTGTTCATAAAGCCTTCAATAAAGCCGGACGCTTCTTCGTTCTGTTTCTCGATGGCGTCTTCTTCCGTCATGACGTTGATTTCCCAACCCGTCAGTTCAGAAGCCAGTCGAACATTCTGACCACCCCGGCCAATAGCCTGAGCGAGATTGTCTTCTGCAACGGCAACATCCATTGAGTTGGTTTCTTCATCAACAACAATCGACGCAACTTCAGCCGGAGCCATTGCATTGATTACCAACTGCGCTGGGTTGTCGTCCCACAGAACAATGTCGATACGCTCGTTACCACCCAGTTCGTTGGTTACTGCCTGAACACGTGCACCACGCATGCCCACACAAGCACCAACAGGGTCGATTCGTTTATCGTTAGATTTCACAGCGATTTTAGCGCGCGAACCCGGATCACGTGCAGCACCTTTAATTTCAATCACTTCTTCTGAAATTTCCGGCACTTCGATACGGAACAGCTCAATCAGCATGGCTGGTACTGTGCGGCTCAGCATCAGCTGAGGACCACGATTTTCCGGACGGATATCAAACAGAATGGCGCGAATACGATCGCCCATACGCATGATTTCACGACCAATCAACTGATCTTTAGGCATCAATGCTTCAGCATTATTACCAAGGTCGACGATAACGTTGTCACGCGTTACTTTTTTCACTGTGCCGCCGATCAGCTCGCCGACACGGTGTTCGTACTGTTCAACGACCTGAGCACGCTCAGCTTCACGAACTTTCTGTACGATGATCTGTTTTGCGGCCTGTGCGGCAATACGACCGAAATCAGGATTCTCTACCTGAATTTCGTAGGTATCACCCGGCTGCAGGTTGGTATCAATTTCGTGTGCTTCTTCCAGGGTCAGCTCATCACCAAGACCCGGTACCACGTCATTGCTTACAACCAGCCAGCTACGGAAAGTTTCGTAGTCGCCCGTCTTACGGTCGATATCCACACGGATAACGGCCTCTTCATCTTCGTAACGTTTTTTCGCTGCTGCGGCCAACGCCGATTCGATCGCCTGAAAAATAATTTCCCTGGAAACGCCTTTCTCGTTGGAAACCGCTTCCGCGACCAGGAGAATTTCTTTGCTCATCTTCTAGCCTCGCTTTGCAACCTTAATCCTTGAATTGTGGAACAACGTTAGCCTTTTCAATCAGCTCGATAGGCAACAGGTATTCGTTATCGTCAACGCGAAGAACGATGTCTTCCTGCTCCACACCAATTAATTGGCCCTTGAATTTCCGCCGCCCGTCAAACGCCATGCGTAAACGTACGTCGATAATATTTCCTGCTAATGACGCGTACTGCTCTAGTGTAAAAACAGGACGGTCCATACCTGGGGATGACACTTCCAGGTTGTAAACCTGAGAGATCGGATCTTCTACATCCATCACACTACTGATCTGACGACTGACTGCAGCGCAGTCATCAACGGTGATACCGTTTTCGTGATCAATAAACACACGCAATACAGTGTCCTTGCCCTGAGACAAGTACTCCAGCCCCCAGAAGGTATATCCCATGGACTCAACGACCGGACCGAGCAGTTCGTTCAACAGACTCTCTTTTGCCACGATTAATTCTCCCGGGGATTTGGCTCTCGCCACAAACAAAAACTGGGCAACATGTGCCCAGTCCGCTACTGCCTTTTGCAGACCGGAATCCGCTAAGCAGATTCCTGTGATACTGAGCATCCATAAACAAACAATTTCAGAATGCCAGCTACTAAAAAGCCCCTGACGTGAGGGGCTTTTCAAATAAGCAGCCGCATTATACGCGCTGCCAATAAAAAAAGCGAACCCTGGTCCGCTTTCTCAGATGACCGTTCAGTCACGATCATCGGAATAAGTTGGTGCGGATGGCGAGACTCGAACTCGCACGAGCGTTGCTCACCACCCCCTCAAGATGGCGTGTCTACCAATTCCACCACATCCGCACACAGGGGAAGAAATTACTTAGTCGTTTCTTCCGTTGTTTCCACAACCGGGCTATCTGCTTCAGCAGAAGCGTCCAGTTCTGGAGCGTCATCTTCAGACGGCGCGTATTCTTCCACAACTGGGGTGTCTTGCTCAAGTACTTCTTGCACTTCCAGTGTAGGAATTCCTGCTTCATCTGCACCAGAGGCCTTTTGCTTGGCATAAATGGCCAAACCCAGACTGGTAATGAAAAATGCGGTAGCGAGAATTGCTGTAGTACGACTCAGAAAATTGGCAGAACCCGCAGAACCGAATACGGTCTGAGATGCACCTGAACCAAACGAAGCGCCAGCGTCAGCACCCTTACCTTGCTGCATCAGAACGAAAGCGATAATCGCGATAGCAATGACGATGTGACCGATGAGAATAATCTGTTCCATAAAAATCCTGAGCCCTTATGCCCGACAAATACCGAGAAATTCATCTACATCGAGGGATGCCCCGCCGACCAGACCACCGTCGATATCCTGTTGTGAAAATAATTCAGCCGCATTTGCAGCTTTTACGCTTCCGCCATAAAGCAGGCGAGTTGCAGCAGCAAGATCTGCGCTCCGTTCAGTCAATAATCCACGAATAAACGCGTGAATTGCCTGCGCCTGCTCTGGTGTTGCTGTTTCGCCAGTACCGATCGCCCATACTGGTTCGTAGGCGATCACTACGTTTTTCCAGTCGGCATCTGTAAGCTCAGAGATCAGCAAAGACATCTGAGCCCCGACAACCTCTTCGGCTTTTCCGCCTTGACGTTCTTCCAGCGTCTCTCCAACACAGACAACAGCAATCAACCCATTATCCAGTGCCTTGCGTGTTTTGCGCAGAACAACTCCGTCAGTCTCGCCGTATAGAATCCGGCGCTCTGAGTGACCAATAATGACCATACTGGCACCGAGATCGCTCAGCATTTCTGCCGACACTTCACCAGTGAACGCACCGCTGTCCGCCTCTGCACAGTTCTGTGCACCCACACTGATCTGGCTGCCTTCAGCGACAGAGATCGCCTGACTCAGGTACGGAAACGGAGGAAACACAGCCAGGTCACATGTGAGTTCACCGGCATTACGGAGCCCCGTAATTAAAGTGTCAGTCTGAGCGCGTGACGCGTTCATCTTCCAGTTTCCGGCTACTAATATGCGACGCATGTGTCACCCCAAAATTCAAAGAGCGCAGATACTATCTGAGAAGCTCGTCTGAAACAAGACGGGCAGCGCTGGCTACTTTAGCCTAAGCCAGCACCTTGCTCACTTCTTCAGCAAGTTCCTGCGCCAGCAACTGAGTTACCGCTGGGTCATCAGCCTCGACCATCACGCGAACCAGCGGCTCTGTACCAGACGGACGTAACAACACCCTGCCGCGATCCCCCAGTTTTTTCTCTGTAGCAGAAAGCGCTTGCTGGACACGTTCATCAGCCATCACATCCAGATCACGCTGGCGACGCACATTAATCATGGTCTGTGGCATCTTACTCATACGTTCAGTCCATTCACGCAGACCTACACCGGTGTCTCGCAAAGCAACCAGTACCTGCAGCGCAGATACGATACCGTCGCCGGTAGTGTTGGCATCCAGACACAAAAGGTGCCCGGACGATTCGCCACCGAAGCGCCAGTTATGCTCAACCAGTTTTTGCATCACATAGCGATCGCCCACTTTTGCGCGCACAAAATCGATGCCCTGCTCTTTTAATGCCAGCTCAAGACCGAGATTGCTCATCTGAGTCCCCACAACCCCACCGTTCAGTCGTCCTTGTTCAGCTGCATGGCTCGCAACGATGAAGAGCAACTGATCGCCATCGACCAGCTCGCCAGTGTGATCGACCATCATGACGCGATCGCCGTCACCGTCGAATGCGATTCCGAGATCAGCTTTCTGTTCAAGAACCGCAGCACGAAGTTTCTCAGGCGAGGTAGAACCGCAGTCTTTATTGATGTTAAGACCGTCTGGCGTATTACCGATGGTGGTAACGCTTGCGCCAAGCTCAGAGAATACTGCTGGAGCAATCTGATAGGTTGCTCCGTTACTGCAATCCAGCACCAACTTGAGGCCGCGCAGATTCAGAGAATTTGCCGTACCTTTGCAGAACTCAATATACCGCCCCGCCGCATCGTTGATGCGCACAGCTTTACCCAGTTTATCTGACTCAACACACTCAATCGGCTGATCCAGATAGCTCTCAATCTCAAGCTCAACTTCATCAGGCAATTTGGTACCGTCGGCCGAGAAGAACTTGATGCCATTATCATAGTAAGGGTTATGCGAGGCACTGATGACTATGCCTGCATCGGCCCGGAAAGTACGCGTAAGATAAGCAATGCCAGGCGTCGGAATGGGCCCCAACAAACCAATATCAACACCGGCAGCCGACAGCCCGGCTTCCAGGGCTGATTCGAACATATAGCCTGAAATACGCGTGTCTTTACCAATCAGAATACGGCTCACTCCACGCTTGGCAAACACCTTACCGGCAGCCCAACCGAGACGCATTACAAACTCAGGGGTAATAGCCCCCTCACCGACCCGTCCACGGATACCATCGGTGCCAAAATACTTTCTACTCATGCCCTTCCCTCAGGGTTGCATTCACGACCTGCATCGCTTCCCAGGTCTTTTTAACATTGTGTGCGCGGATGATACGTGCGCCCTTCATCGCACAAACTGTTGCCGCTGCTGCACTGGCATCATCACGCTCGACGGCGTCACCACTAATATTGAGCACATCTGCAATCATACGTTTACGGGATAAACCCGTCAGCAATGGATATCCCAGTGCTGCGATCTGTTCAAGCCGATTCAGCAGTGTGTAATTGTGGACTCGCGTTTTACCAAAACCGAACCCCGGATCAAGCAGTATCTGCTCAGAGGCGATACCTGCGGCCTGAGCGGCAGCAATGCGCTCCTTTAAGAAGTTCCTGACGTCCTGCACTACGTCATCGTATCTGGGATTCTTCTGCATAGTGTCCGGTTCCCCCTGCATATGCATCAGGCATACAGGCAGGCCTGACTCTGCAGCGGCCTTTAGCGCACCTTCTCTTCGCAATGCGCGTACATCGTTAATAAGGTGTGCGCCGGCTTTTGCAGACTCTCTGATGACTTCTGCGGTACTTGTATCGACCGATATCGCAACATCCAGTCTGGCGGCGATATGTTCAATAACCGGCACTACTCGCTCAAGCTCTTCGGCGACAGATACAGGAGCAGCTCCCGGCCGGGTGGATTCACCGCCCACATCGAGAATGGTGGCTCCTTCAGCGACCATACTCCCGGCATGAGCAATAGCTTTATCCAGCTGGTTAAACTGTCCACCATCGGAAAAGGAGTCAGGCGTGACATTGAGGATACCCATGACGTGGGCAGTACCCAGATCGAGAGTGCGATTACCACAAGATAGTTTCACAGGAAGGTCCGATCAGATCATACGGGGGGATTTAAACAAAACAGGCACCGGAAACCGGTGCCTGTATGAGACATCAGAGCCTTAAGTGACTACTGACGTTCGCCAGCAGGCTCACCTGCGACATCATCGTCATCACTGGCCATGTCACGAGACTCTTTTTCTACCGAGTCATCCGCAGACACTGCCGGAGAGCCACCTGAACCATCGCCCCAGCCTTTCGGCGGACGCGGCTTGGTGCCCGACATGATGTCGTCGATCTGATCAGAATCGATTGTCTCGTATTCCATCAGAGCATCTTTCATCATTTCCAGTTTATCCCGGTTATCAACCAGAATCTGAGTGGCACGCTGATAACAGCGATCCAGCAGCTCTTTCACTTCAGAGTCAATTGAACGCGCAGTATCGTCAGAAAGATGAGCCATCTGACCACCACCTGAGCTACCCAGATACCCGTTCTGTTCATCCTCTGAGTACAGCTGAGCACCCAGCTTGTCAGAAAGACCCCACTTGGTGACATAGTTACGCGCATACTTTGTAGCACGCTCAATATCGTTCGAGGCCCCTGTCGTCACACCGTCTTTGCCCAGTGTGAGTTCTTCGGCGATACGACCACCGTAGAGCGAACAGATATTGCTCTCGATACCACGCTTGCTGATTGAGTGACGGTCTTCCTCAGGAAGGAACATAGTCACACCCAGGGCACGGCCACGTGGAATGATAGATACCTTATAGACCGGATCGTGCTCGGGCACGAGTCGACCAACAATCGCATGACCAGCCTCGTGGTACGCCGTATTTTCTTTCTCTTTCTCAGACATCACCATGGTCTTGCGCTCGGCACCCATAAGGATCTTGTCTTTTGCCTTCTCGAACTCTTCCATCGTCACTTCAGAGCGATTAGCGCGAGCAGCAAAGAGAGCGGCCTCGTTCACCAGGTTAGCAAGGTCTGCACCCGAGAAACCTGGAGTACCGCGTGCAATAAGAGATGCGTTCACATCGTCAGACACAGGTGCTTTCTTCATATGCACCTGAAGAATCTGCTCACGACCGCGAATATCCGGCAAACCAACAACTACCTGACGGTCAAAACGGCCCGGTCGAAGCAGCGCTGGGTCAAGTACGTCTGGACGGTTAGTCGCAGCAATCACGATGATGCCGTCATTGACTTCAAAACCATCCATTTCAACCAGCAGCTGGTTAAGGGTCTGTTCGCGTTCGTCGTTGCCACCACCGATACCTACGCCACGGGAGCGACCTACAGCATCGATCTCATCAATAAAGATAATGCAAGGAGCCTGCTTCTTCGCCTGCTCGAACATATCACGGACACGGGAAGCACCCACCCCGACGAACATCTCGACGAAGTCAGAACCCGAAATTGAAAAGAAAGGTACACGAGCCTCACCCGCAATCGCTTTCGCCAGCAGTGTTTTACCAGTACCAGGCTGACCAACCATCAGCACACCGCGAGGGATCTTACCGCCCAGCTTCTGGTACTTGCCTGGCTCACGCAGGAACTCAACGAGTTCTTTCACGTCTTCTTTCGCTTCGTCGCAACCTGCAACATCGCCAAAAGTGGTTTTGATCTGATCTTCGCTCAACAGTTTGGCTTTACTCTTGCCGAAGGCCATCGGGCCACCACGACCAGAGCCGCCACCCTGCATCTGTCGCATGAACAGCATAAAGACGGCGATGATGATAAGTATCGGCAAGGAGGCCAATAGCAATTGAGACAGGAAGCTCTGTTTCTCTGGTTTTTCGCCGATTACTTCGACGTCATTTACCAGCAGAGTATCCATCAGCTTATCGTCGAATGCGGGTAACACAGACTCAAATGCCTGCCCGCCACGAGAAGTCCCCTTGATGGATTGTCCGGAGATAGTCACTGATTCGACCTGACCGCTTTCGACAGCCTTCATGAACTCCGAGTAGGACCAGCTGTTGCTACGGTCTACCGGATTGAGTCCCTGAAACACCATCATCAGCACTGCGGCGATAACAGCCCATAAAACGAAATTCTTTGCCATGTGAGGCACCACCTTACTCGTACAGACCGCCGTGCGGCCGGAATCACTCTGCTTAGCTTAGCAGCCAATGGTCAGGGACGGAAACCTTTAGCGACGATATACACTTCACGTGACCGCGCTCGTGATGCTTTAGGTTTACGAATCATTACCTTCGCAAACGACTGTTTCATATCAGCCAGGTAAGCATCGAAGCCTTCGCCCTGAAACACTTTGGCTACGAAACTGCCGTTTGGTTTCAACACTTGACGCGCCATATCCAGTGCCAGCTCTACAAGGTACATAGCGCCAGGCTGGTCAATAGACGACATACCACTCATATTGGGGGCCATATCCGAGATTACAAGGTCTACCGGTCGCCCATCGATCACATCGACTAATTGGTCGTAGACTTCTTCGGTCGTAAAGTCGCCCTGAATAAAGGTCACGTCTGCGATGGCATCCATTTCAAGTATGTCTGAGGCGATCACCAGCCCCTTCTCACCAACCCGTTTGGCGACCACCTGAGACCAGCCCCCTGGTGCAGAGCCGAGGTCGACCACCACAGATCCCGGACGTATCAACTTGTCTTTGTCATCCAGTTCAATCAGCTTGTAACTGGCCCGCGTACGATAGCCGTCCTGCTGTGCTTTCTGGACCCAGATATCATCAACGTGTTCTTTCAACCAGTCAGCACTGGATTTCGAGCGCGCCATAAGGCCATGTACTCCGTAATTTTACGTCTGCGAGGCACTCAGAGTGCAGTTATTCTCAAGCACCTGAGGTATACTTTGGCCATATTTTACACCCTAAAGTCGAGCGACCGAACCCTATGGCGTTAAGCAACGAACAGAAGAAGGCCTACAGATCTATTGGCCATACCCTGAATCCTATTGTCACTGTAGCTGGCAATGGCCTCACCGAAGGCGTCATGGAAGAGCTGAACCGTGCTCTGGATGATCACGAGCTGATAAAAATCAAAGTATCAGTGGGTGATCGCGAAGTTAAAAAAGCGGTTATCACTGAACTGGTGAAAAAGACCGGAGCAGAACTGGTACAGCAGATCGGTAATACCGCCCTGCTTCTGCGCAGAAACCCGAAAGCTAAGCCAGCTCTGTCGAACCTGCAGCGCTGAGCGCCGCAAATCAGGACAAGTTAACCACCGTGCCCGCGCAGAGGTTGGATACCGAGCCCGCAGCGGGGATAATGCAAAATAAAAAAGGTTAAGCAGCGATGTCGAACATTGTTATTTCAGGCTCAGGCCTCTTTATTCCGCCACACACTATCTCCAACGATGAACTGATCGAAGCGTATAACGCCTACGTCGAAAAGTTTAACGCCGACAACGCCGCTGCTATCGAAGCTGGCGATGTTGATGCCCTGCCATCATCCAGCAGTGAGTTCGTCGAGAAAGCTTCAGGCATAAAATCCCGCTACGTGATGTACAAAGAAGGCATGCTCGACCCTGAGCGTATGGCTCCGGTGTTCAAACCAGCACTGGCTGGTGATGAGCCTGAAACAGTGACCATGGCGATTGCTGCAGGCCGTGAAGCGATGGAACAGGCCAACAAAAAGCCTGAAGACATTGATCTGGTGATCATGGGTACGACCAATCACCAGCGCCCTTACCCATCCGCTGCGGTTGAAGTGCAACAGAAACTGGGAATTAAAGGCTTCGCCTACGACATGGGCATCGCTTGTTCGACCATGACGTTTGCCATGATCAATGCCTACGCGGCCTTGAAAGCAGGCACAGCTAAATGCGCACTGGTTGTGAATCCTGAGTTTGCCTCACCTCAGCTCAACCTGAAGTCCCGCGACAGCCACTTTATCTTCGGAGATGTTGCAACGGCGGTCGTGATGGAACTCGAAGATACCTGTACTGCCGATTATGCTTTCCGCGTACTCGACACAAAACAGATGACCACTTTCTCTGACAACATCCGCTGTGATGGCAACTACACCGATCACAACTTCAGTGGCGACCAGCTCCCAGAAGACCGTCCTTACTTCCGCCAGAATGGCCGTAAAGTCTTCAAAGAGTTACTGCCCCTGGTCACCGGCTTCATCACAGAGCAGCTCGGTGAGAACCACCTTGAGGCCAGCGACCTCAAGCGCATGTGGCTACACCAGGCTAACCTGACGATGAATATGTTTGCCGCTAAGAAGCTACTTGGGCGTGAACCTGAAGCGAACGAAACTCCCATTGTTCTTGATGAATTTGCAAACACAGCGTCTGCCGGCTCTCTGATCGCTTTCCACCGCCACAAAGATGGTTTCGAAAGCGGCGAGAAAGGCCTGATCTGCTCATTTGGTGCGGGTTACTCGGTCGGCAGCCTGTTAGTCGAGAAAATATAACCGTCTGACAGTTCCGCTCTCTTAAGCCGCACATGTGTTTCACAGTGCGGCTTTTTGTTTGGCTGACCTTTTCCCATACGACAAAGGCGACGTTAGCACTAAGCCGCTGATAAATATCGGATAATCTGACAAAATGAACGCTTGTCTAAACCAAGGTAAGATTCATGGGTCAGATTATCCAGACCGAAATGACCGAGCTGGTTACCCCCGGCATGGCCAACTTCTCCGGCAACATGCACGGCGGAGAATTACTTAAACTTCTCGATAAAGTCGCATACACCTGCGCAATGAGATACAGCGGCCACTATGCCGTCACCCTTTCTGTAGATAATGTTCTGTTTAAGCAACCCATTCATATTGGCGAGCTGGTCACCTGCCTGGCAACAGTCAACTACGTTGGCCGCACTTCCATGGAGATCGGCATCAAAGTGATCGCCGAGGACATTAAACTCAAGACGGTACGTCATACGCACACCTGTTATTTCAACATGGTAGCGATGGACGAAAACAACAAGCCAACGCCCCTGCCACCGCTTGAGCTGAAAGATGACGTTCAGGTCAGACGCTACAACAAAGCAATGAAGCGACGTGAAGCCGGCAAACGCTTACAGAAAATGATGAAAGCCATTGAAGCGGATGATGGTTCCGATGAGCTGGGCGTAGATCTGGTTAGCTGTCCTTAAACCCAGCGTCGCGTCAAAGAAAACAGGTCAGGCCCCTCAGGTCTGATCTGCCATAAAACGGCTGATCAGCTCGCGCCAGATAGACTTACCCAGATCATCAAAGTCCGCCATGGTAGCGACCATTTCACTACGCGCCTGCTGATCTACAATCTCCTCTGGAAGAAGTGGATCATAAGCAATATCGCGAAGGACCCTGTCACCAATCAAGAAGCACTCCCGTGCAGCAACATCCAGCGGCTTGTCCTCAAATGAAGACCGCCAGTTAAGCATCTCTTCCGTATTGTCGCGATAGCGGGCATTAATCTCTGCAATCGGCCAGAGTGCTTCCGGTGAAGGCCCAGACTCCTGACTAAAACCCTCAGCACGAAATACACATGCCTCAGATTCAAGCCCGAGATGGAACAGCTGCTCAGTCAAATCCGCTAAAGAAGCCTGCAAGTTATCAGGACGGATCAACAACCCCTGATAGAACTCACTGAAACCCAACATTGCCGTTGCCCTCTGACGCTGGCGCAGCATTTTTCGGTCGCGCCGTCCCAGGTGCGCCGTATAAATAGCGATCCATTGTCCTTCCCACGGACGGACTTTGTCTTCTGTAAGACGCCAGGCACTCTGGCGCTCAGCGAGATGCCGTGCTGCAGAGCCGAGCACATATACACCACGTTCAGTCAGATCCAACAGATCCTGACGCGTGAGACGATTCAGGGTCACCCGGACATTATTCGCCTCAACAGAAAATAACTCGGCCATACGTACCATCACCTGCGCAGAGATGGGCTGTTGAGCCTCTTTAACGAGATTCAGAATTAGTTTCTTTGCGGGGTACGGACAATCGGAGTCAGGCATAAGGGGTTCTTATCTTGTTGTAATCACATACTAACATATCAGCCTGAAAGGAATAATTACTTGAATCGACACATTGATTCATATATTGTAATTTTAAGAATAATATAAGACCTCCGGTACCAATAATGAAAGATGACAGAGATCTATTTGAAACTGGCCTGCTTAGAGAATCTGCCCGACAGCGACTAAATGATATTCTCGGCGAAGACACCATCCGGCGACTCCAGCAGCGCTCCGATTTCCAGGGCGCCATCGGAGTCGCTAAATGCTGGTTCGCTATCTTCCTATTGCTGGGCCTCTCATGGTTAGCCATGGATATATTGAATTACTGGTCCATCCCCCTGGTTGCGCTGTGCCTCTTATTTTTGGGTGGACGTATACTGGCCCTGGCCATCCTCACTCACGAGGGTGCCCACCGGACTCTATTCGCCAACAGCAAGCTGAATGACACAGTAACTCATTGGCTGTGTGCTGCCCCTGTCTATCTCGACCTGCTCAAGTACCGGCATCATCATGCCCAACATCACATACATACCGGGACCGACAAGGATGTTGATCTACCATTGATTGAAGGATTTCCCACAACACGAAGGTCTCTGCTGCGCAAATTTATCCGTGACCTGACTGGTCAGACAGGGCTGAAGTCCGTTATCGGGCTAGCGATGATGAATGCCGAATTAATTCGCTGGAATGTTGCCGGCGTGGTAGAGAAGCTGAATCGGGACGATTGGGGAACACTAAAGCACTTTCGCGCTTTTTTCGTAAACAGCCGACGTACGCTGATATTCCATACGGCATTCTTCGCCATTGCATTCAGCCTGAGCCTGACAGAACTTTTTGCACTCTGGTGGGCTGCGTATCTTTTTACTTACCCATTCTGTATCCGGGTACGAGCGATTGCTGAGCACGCGGTAACAGAGCGCACTGGCGACATGTTGAAAAATACCCGCACTACACGTGCTGGTATCATGGCACGAGCCCTATTCGCACCATGCCATGTAAATTTTCATATTGAGCATCACGCACTGGTCTCTGTACCTTTCTGGCAGCTACCCGAACTGCACAGGCTAATGCAAAACCATAACATTACTCCGCCTCCTCCCAACTACTGGCAGGTACTCAAAATGGCCTCATCGGCGGGCTGATCCTGCCCCCGACACATTCGTAGCCCCAAAAAAGAGCCCCAAAAAAGAGCCCCAAAAAAGAGCCCCAAAAAAAGAGCCCGCTTTCGCGGGCTCTTTTTTTAAATGACAACACAGGAAGTCGACGTCATACGTGCTTCACTTCGTCAATTTCATATTCAACCGTACCACTAGGGATATTCACCACGACAGTGTCCCCTTCTTCCTTACCAATCAGTGCACGAGCAATCGGCGAGGATACAGAAATACGGTTATTTTTGATGTCCGCTTCGTCATCACCTACGATCCGGTATTCCACTTCCTCGTCGGTCTCGACATTGATGATAGTTACCGTCGTACCAAACAGCACTTTGCCACTGTGCGGGATTGATTTGATATCAATCACTTGAGCATTCGACAGCTTACCCTCAATGTCCTGAATACGGCCTTCGATAAAACCCTGCTGCTCTCGCGCTGCATGATATTCTGCATTTTCTTTCAGGTCGCCGTGCTCACGCGCATCTGCAATGTCCTGAATTACCCGAGGACGCTCAACCGTTTTTAGCTGCTGCAGTTCTTCACGCAGTGCTTTTTCACCTTCGACAGTCATAGGATACTTTTGCATCGTATTTTGACTCCCTTGTTATAGAAGACGCCCGAAGTCATTTACTTCGGGCATCTGGATATTATTTTTAATGTCGTTATGTCATTCGCGATATCGGAATAGCACGCTTCGACTGAATTAAATCGAAGCGTGTAACTCCTGCAGACGGCGAACTTCTTTCAGACCTTCTGAGCGCAGAGCTTCAACAACGGCTTCTGCACCTGCCAGTGTGGTGGTGTAGTAAACTTTGTGCTGCAACGCGCTGCGACGGATGTCAGCAGAATCAACAATCGCCTGTGGGCCATCCGTCGTGTTAACGATCAGAGCGATTTCATCGTTCTTAATCATATCGACAATGTGCGGACGACCTTCGTTCACCTTGTTAACGCGTGCGCTTTCGACACCCGCTTCACGAAGAACGCGACAGGTACCATCGGTAGAAATTACCTTGAAGCCACAAGCGATCAGGCCTTTTGCCACTTCGACAACGCCTTCTTTGTCCGCGTCACGAACTGACAGAAACGCCAGACCTTCATTCGGCAAGAATGCGCCAGCACCCAACTGAGCCTTGAAGAAAGCTTCGCCAAAGGTGCTGCCTGCACCCATCACTTCACCGGTCGATTTCATTTCAGGGCCAAGAATCGGATCGACACCCTGGAATTTATTGAACGGGAAGACCGCTTCTTTTACTGAGAAGTAAGACGGTACAATTTCGCTGGTGAAACCAAGCTCGGCCAGTGTTTTTCCTGCCATCACTTTGGCTGCAATCGCTGCCAGTGAAATACCGATACACTTAGACACGAACGGAACCGTACGGGAGGCACGAGGGTTCACCTCAATCACGTAGATTTCGCCATCCTGATACGCGAGCTGAGTGTTCATCAGACCGACAACACCAAGCTCCATCGCCATTGCCGCAACCTGTTCGCGCATTTTGTCCTGCACGTCTTTCGCCAGGCTGTATGGAGGCAATGAACATGCTGAGTCACCAGAGTGAATACCAGCCTGCTCAATGTGCTGCATGATGCCGCCAATAACAACCTGCTCACCATCACATACGGCATCAATATCGACTTCGATCGCACGGTCGAGGAAGTGATCCAGCAATACCGGCGAGTCGTTAGACACTTTAACGGCTTCGGTCATGTAGCGACGCAGCGCTTTCTCGTTGTTCACGATTTCCATCGCACGGCCACCCAGTACGTAGGATGGACGAACGACCAGCGGATAGCCGATCTCAGTCGCCTTGGCGATCGCTTCTTCCGTAGAAGTCACGGTCGCGTTGACTGGCTGCTTCAGACCCAGACGCTGGATCATCTGCTGGAAACGCTCACGGTCTTCAGCGCGGTCAATCGCTTCTGGTGACGTACCGATAATCGGTACACCGGATGCTTCCAGCTCGTCAGCCAGTTTCAGCGGTGTCTGGCCACCGTACTGAACGATAACGCCTTTCGGCTTCTCTTTAGCAACGATTTCCAGAACATCTTCCAGAGTCACCGGCTCGAAGTAGAGGCGATCTGACGTGTCGTAGTCAGTAGATACTGTCTCTGGGTTACAGTTGACCATGATGGCTTCGAAACCTTCTTCTTTCGACGCCAGTGCCGCGTGTACACAGCAGTAGTCAAACTCAATACCCTGACCAATACGGTTAGGACCACCACCCAGAACGATGATTTTTTCACGATCTGACGGATTCGCTTCACACTCTTCTTCGTACGTGGAGTACATGTACGCAGTGTCCGTTGCAAATTCTGCCGCACAGGTATCCACACGCTTGTACACCGGATGGATATTCAGCTTGTGACGGTGCTTACGGACTGTCTTTTCAGTGACACCCAGCAGTTGTGCCAGACGCGCATCGGAGAAACCTTTACGCTTCAGGCGGAACATGCGGTCGCCATTCAGCGCCTGCAGGCTGCTCTGAGCCACAGCTTCTTCTTCTTTGATCAGATCTTCAATCTGCACCAGGAACCAAGGGTCAATCGCAGAGTGCTCGTACACTTCTTCAACCGACATACCCAGTCGGAAAGCATCACCCACGTACCAGATACGCTCAGACGCTGGCGTACGCAGTTCAGAAATAACTTTGTCGCGGGACATTGGGTCTTTCAGGTCGACCATTGGGTCGAAACCAACAGAACCCACTTCCAGACCACGCAGGGCTTTCTGCAGAGACTCCTGCTGAGTACGACCAATCGCCATCACCTCACCCACAGACTTCATCTGAGTCGTCAGACGACCATCCGCCTGTGGGAATTTCTCGAAGGTGAAGCGAGGAATCTTAGTCACGACATAGTCAATCGATGGCTCAAACGACGCCGGCGTTGCACCCCCCGTGATGTCGTTCTGCAACTCGTCTAGCGTATAACCGACAGCCAGCTTGGCAGCCACTTTAGCAATCGGGAAACCAGTCGCTTTAGATGCCAACGCCGAAGAACGAGATACACGTGGGTTCATCTCGATCACGACCATACGGCCATCTTTCGGGTTGATACCGAACTGAACGTTAGAACCGCCGGTTTCTACACCGATCTCACGCAGTACCGCCAGAGAGGCGTCACGCATGATCTGATATTCTTTATCGCTCAGCGTCTGTGCTGGCGCGACAGTGATAGAATCACCTGTGTGAACACCCATCGCGTCAAAGTTTTCGATAGAACAGATGATGATGCAGTTGTCGTTTTTGTCACGAACCACTTCCATCTCATATTCTTTCCAACCGATCAGAGATTCATCAATCAGCAGTTCGTTAGTCGGAGACAGGTCCAGACCACGAGTACAGATTTCTTCGAACTCTTCTTTGTTGTACGCGATACCACCACCGGTACCACCCATGGTGAACGATGGACGGATGATGCATGGGAAGCCCAGTGTTTTCTGAACTTCACGCGCTTCTTCGATGCTGTGCGCGATACCGGCACGTGGACACTCAAGGCCAATTGCCTTCATAGCCTTGTCGAAGCGATCACGGTCTTCCGCTTTGTCGATGGTGTCTGCGTTCGCACCGATCATTTCTACGCCGAACTTCTCTAGTACGCCTGCAGATTCCAGACCCAGAGCGCAGTTCAGTGCAGTCTGACCACCCATGGTTGGCAGCAGTACGTCAGGACGTTCTTTTTCAATGATTTTAGCGACGGCTTCGACAGTAATAGGCTCAATGTAGGTCGCGTCGGCCATCGACGGATCGGTCATAATGGTGGCCGGGTTAGAGTTCACCAGAATAACCCGGTAACCCTCTTCACGCAGTGCTTTACAAGCCTGTGCACCTGAGTAGTCGAACTCACAGGCCTGACCGATAACGATCGGACCAGCACCGATAATCAGAATACTTTGTATGTCTGTACGTTTTGGCATGTCTCGGTATTTCCTGTTTCTGTTACTTCGCAGCCTGGGCAGCTTCAATCAATTCAATAAAGTGGTCGAACAGTGGCGCAACGTCTTTTGGACCTGGGCTCGCTTCAGGGTGACCCTGGAAGCTGAAGGCCGGACGATCCGTCAACGCGATACCCTGCAGAGTGCCGTCGAACAGCGACTTGTGCGTCGCCTTCACGTTCGCAGGAAGTGACGCTTCAGTCACAGCAAAACCGTGGTTCTGAGCAGTGATCATCACGCGACCCGTCTCGATGTCCTGAACCGGGTGGTTACCACCGTGGTGACCATGAGGCATTTTTTCAGTCTGGGCGCCGGACGCCAGAGCCAGCAACTGATGCCCGAGGCAGATACCAAATACAGGGATTTTGGTTTCAAGGATTTCTTTAATTGCGCTGATGGCGTAATCACATGGCTCCGGGTCACCCGGGCCATTCGACAGGAAAATACCGTCGGGATTCATCGCCAACACTTCAGAGGCTGGTGTTTGCGCCGGTACGACGGTCAGATCACAACCACGCTCCGCTAATAAACGCAGGATGTTGCGTTTCACACCGTAGTCGTATGCCACGACTTTGAACTTAGGGTCACTGACCTGGCCGTAGCCCTGTCCCAGCGTCCAGTCTGTCTCTGTCCACTTATAAGACTCGGAAACCGTCACTTCTTTCGCGAGGTCCATACCCTTCAGCCCCGGGAAGCCCTTGGCCGCTTCCAGCGCTTCGGCGACCGCAGCCTCAGAATGCGCATCTTCACGTGCAATCATACAACCGTTAAGGGAGCCCTTTTCACGCAGGATACGAGTCAGGCGACGGGTATCAATATCAGCGATACCGAGAACGTTATGCTCTTTAAGGTATACGTCCAATGCTTTCTGATTGCGGAAGCTTGATGCAATCAATGGCAGATCACGGATGATCAGGCCGGTAGCGTGGACGTCGTTTGACTCTTCATCTTCATCATTGGTGCCGTAGTTACCAATGTGAGGGTATGTCAGAGTAACCATCTGGCGGGCATAAGAAGGATCGGTAAGGATCTCCTGATAACCGGTCATGGAGGTGTTGAATACCACTTCTCCGACAGACAGACCTTCTGCACCAATGCTGGTACCTTTAAAGATGCTGCCGTCTTCAAGAGCTAGAATTGCTGGCGTAGACAAGACTCGTTCCCCGAAATTTTACGATAAAACTGGTAGAGTATGCGTCGTGCTGACGCCTGCCTGTCCTAGCGTGAGCCGTAAAAAAGCGGGATGGTGACTTTTCTGACTCCATCCCGCTTCCGGATCAATTCTGACAGTGCGTGACTGGCGTCCGCTGTACATACGTAAATTGCGCGGGATGATACAGAAATATTGACCGATTGTCCACGTGAGCTGATCCCACCAGACGTTGACGCCAGGACTTACAGACCTGATACAAACTAATACTATTGTATAAGTTTTGTTATTTACGTATTCCCTTTTTTATCAGCATTGCCCCATAATTATGTCCCATCAGGAAAATAACTACATACAGGGCCAGACCATGCATGGAGAAGCGCACGTCCGCCGCAGACTGAATCCTTCCAAGCGCAAACAACTACTGATGAAAGACGCTATTTCAGTATTTGCTCTTCGCGGTATCGGCCGGGCCGGGCACACTGAAATTGCTCAACGGGCCGGAGTCTCAGTTGCTACAGTTTTCAACTACTTTAACACCCGGGAAGCACTGGTAGATGAAGTACTGGACGAAGTCGAAAACTATCTGATCAATCTCTCTGTCAGCGCCGTTGATAAACCAGGCAGTGCTGCAGAGGTTCTGGATCATTGCATCACAACCATCATTCATGCCTGTAAGACCTATCCGGACTATTTCAAAATCTGGCTGGAGTGGAGTTCTTCCGTCCGCGAAGACACCTGGCCCCGTTATCTGAAATTTCAGAGCCAGATGATGTCCCTCATAGAGACACAAATAGAAAATGCCGTTAATGACGGGCGCCTGGCCCCTGGGCTGCCCGCTCATGATCGGGCCCGATGGGCCTTGGGCAATGCCCATATGCTTGTAATGATGGTTTTCAGCCCTGACGCAGAAGATGAATCTTCCATCCGCGAACTCATATCAAGAGGCTTCAGCCACACACTTGGCATAAGCCCTGCCTGACCCCTAGGGTTATAACGCGCCACACAGGTGGCGTGTTCTCCGCTTGCGGCCCAGAACAACCTTACATAGCATGACCTCTCGGGGTTAACCTACTAAAAAATTATCACAACAAGAGACTCATACCGTGAAACGCGCAATGTTTTCCTGTGCGGCGGCCGCTGCATTGCTACTAGCCATACCTTTCAGTGCACACGCTGAACCACAAGTCACAGAAATCGATGATTCCATCCCATGGGAAGTCACGTCCTCAGGCGATGAGGTGGGCGAAGTTTCGACCTGGCGCCGGGCAATCCCCGGAGCAGACGTAAAACAGTTTCGCGGTGAAGTGATTCTTAACGAGCCCGCGCTGAATATTCTGCTGACCATCGATACACCGGAAGACCTGCACAAGTGGGTCTACTTCTGTCGCGACAGCGCGGCTGTCCCGCCGGAATACAGCTACATGGAATACAAGGGCGTATGGCCCGTCGCTGCCCGCTACGTAACGATCAAAAGCAAATCATGGATCGAGAACGACGTGATTTACATCAGCAGCCGCAACATCGACGATATCGGCCCTGAGCATGACAACATGGTCAAAATTCGCGAATTCTCGAACCTGTTCGAAATCACACCACTCAGTGAAGACATGACCAAAGTACGCTTCACAACGTTCGTTGACCTCGCTGGGCGACTGCCTTCATGGCTGGCAAACGCCGTATCCAGCCGCGCTCCCTACGTTACACTGAGCGGCATGCGTGACCTGTTGGAAGAAGGCGACCGCGATTTCAGTGACGCAACTCCAGACGACCTGTCGAGTGTTGCCAAAGATAAAGAAGGTCTGAAAGCGCTACTCGCCAAGATCGACGAACTGGACGACAGTGATCCGCTCGATCCAAACGATGACTGATCCTGATCACCAGATATAAGAAAGGCCGCAATCGCGGCCTTTTTTGTGTTTGGCAAACGTCAGCAAGGAAGCGGAATGTATAGGTAATACATGAGCATTCCGCGCTGACTTGGGGAAACTGATACTTCCCTCTGGGTTCCTGAGCGACGCTGAAACAAGGCAAAAACTGATGAGGAAGCGGAGTGTACTAGTAGTACATGAGCATTCCGAGGAAGTTTTTAACGCAGTATCAGCGAGCTCAGCACGCAGAAATTAAAAGCCCAGGACGTCTTGCATGTCATATAGCCCCGCTGGCTGTTCAGTCAGCCACTTAGCCGCACGCACAGCACCTTTAGCAAAGGTCATACGGCTCTGCGCTTTATGAGTCACCTCAACACGCTCGCCTTCGGTTGCGAACATCACTGTGTGATCACCAACGACGTCGCCGCCTCGAATGGTTTCAAAACCGATCTGCTTGTGCGGGCGAGCACCCGTCTGGCCTTCACGGCCGTAGCAAGCCACTTCGTTCAGATCCCAGCCCATGGTTTCAGCAACGACTTCGCCCATGCGCAGTGCGGTACCTGATGGCGCATCGACTTTGTGACGGTGGTGCATCTCGATCACTTCGATATCACTGTCTTCACCCATCACCTTAGCTGCCATGCGCAGCAGGTTCAGACACAGGTTCACACCCACTGAGTAGTTCGGCGCAAATACGATACGGGTATCTGCCGCAGCGGCTTTCAACTTGGACTTCTGCTCATCGGTCAGTCCTGTCGTGCCAATCACAATACCTTTGCCATGCTTCTGGCACAGTTCGACATTCGCCATGGTCGACTCTGGTGATGTGAAATCGATCAATACGTCGAAGTGCGGGATTGCTTCTTCGACCGAAGTGACAGCCTTCACGTTCAGGGTCATGGCCAGACCAGCGATAGCGCCGGCATCAACACCCACCATAGGGTCGTTCTCAAGAACAATCGCACCTGCAACTTCGGCGGTTTCATCATTATGGACGGCTTCAATCAGCACGCGCCCCATACGGCCGGCAGCACCGGTGATAGCAATTCGGGTCATTATTCTTCTGCTTTGTAGATAGGATAAATAGATAGCCCAAGGATACCGAAGGCACAGAGTAAGGAAAAGCGCGGGAAAGGCCAGAGTGTCGCGCATGGGATACGTCCCTACAGCCTAAACGCCATTGGGTTAGCAAACATCAGCCCTAGGGCGAGACTGGTTCGCGCATATGATGCGCTACTACAAACTGTATAGAGGCAACCTCATCGAAGCTCCAGACCGTCGGCGAAGAAGTCAGTACAAGGCAAAAGAGGCCCGGAAACGCGCAGTGTATAAGTCATACATGAGCATTTCCGGGCCTCTCAGTTAACAAAGGTATCCGCTTATGAATTGATAGCGTTAACGAGGCAGGTGGAGCAAGGCAAATTCGATCGAGAGCGCGGAGCGTACTTTAGTACGTGAGCACTCGCAGATCGGATTTAACAAAGCTCCGGCAACGCAGTTAGCTATCAAATGTCTTCGAAGAAGCGTTTCACACCCTCAAACCACGATTTTTTCTGCGGCGAATGCTTTTCTCCTGTCAGCGACTCCTGAAACTTCATCAGCAGATCTTTCTGCTCATTCGTCAGGTTCACTGGCGTTTCTACCTGCACACGGCAGAGGAGATCACCGGCGGTACCACCACGCACTGGCGTTACGCCTTTCCCACGCAAGCGAAAGAGTTTGCCTGACTGAGTCTCGGCTGGGATCTTCAGCTTCACGCGACCATCAAGAGTCGGTACTTCAAGCTCGCCACCCAGTGCTGCGTCAACGATGCTGATTGGCACATCACAGTACAGGTTACGGCCATCACGATGGAACAACTCATGCTCTTTCACCGACACCTGAACGTACAGGTCACCGGCTGGCCCACCCATGGCACCGGCTTCACCTTCGCCTGACAGACGAATACGATCACCTGTATCGACGCCCGGTGGAATTTTCACTGAAAGCGTTTTGGTTTCTTCTTTCACACCGCGACCGTGACAGCTGTTGCACGGATCTTCGATCATGGTGCCCTGACCACGGCAGGTCGGACAAGTCTGCTGAACGGAGAAGAAACCCTGCTGCATACGCACCTGACCCGCACCACCGCAGGTACCACAGGTCTTAGGTGACGTACCTGGCTTGGCTCCTGAGCCATCACAGGTTTCACAGCTTGTCAGGGTGGGTACACGGATTTTCTTCTCGATACCGCGTACGGCTTCTTCGAGAGAAAGCTCCATGGTGTAACGCAGATCAGAACCACGCTGTGGTCCACCGCGACCGCCCCGGCCACCGCCGCCACCAAAGATATCACCGAACACATCGCCAAAGATGTCGCTGAAGTTAGCACCGCCGCCACCGAAACCACCGCCACCGGCGTTCGGGTCGACACCTGCGTGACCATACTGGTCGTACGCGGCACGCTTCTGTTGGTCACCCAGAATTTCGTAGGCTTCAGTCGCTTCCTTAAACTTAGCGTCTGCATCTTTATCATCCGGGTTACGGTCCGGATGGTACTTCATCGCCAGTTTACGGTAAGCCTTCTTCAGCTCCTTCGCGTCGACATCCCGGCTGACACCGAGAACTTCGTAATAATCCCGCTTGGACATGATTCACCTGTTAATTAAAACCGCTTCGCAGCTCCGCTACGAAGTAAAACGCGGCAAACTGGTTGCCGCGTCCACTTATTCTGCCAAGTTGAACCGAAAGCTAAGGTCTTCCGGTTCAGCTGAGCGTCACCGAGGCCGCAGGGCCAAGGCGGATTTTATTGAGGGAGCGCAGTGTACAAGCAGTACATGAGCATCCCGAAATAAAATCCAACACAGGCCCTGCAACGCAGGTAGCTCAGACCTTACTTGTCTTTAACTTCTTCGAACTCAGCATCAACTACATCGTCATCTTGAGCGCTGCTGTCCGCCTGCTCTGCACCACCGGCTGCTTCCGCCTGTGCTGCCTGCTCTGCGTAAAGCTTCTGCGCCAGAGATGAAGACGCTTCTGTCAGAGCATTGGTTTTGGCTTCGATGTTGTCTTTGTCGTCGCCTTTCAGTGCTTCTTCCAGGTCAGCGATGGCTGCTTCGATGGCTGATTTCTCATCATCGGTCGCTTTATCGCCGGCTTCTTCCAGTGTCTTACGAGTCGCGTGGATCAGACCATCCGCTGTGTTGCGAACCTGAACCATTTCTTCGAACTTCTTATCCGCTTCAGCGTTTGCTTCCGCGTCAGACACCATCTTCTCGATCTCTTCGTCGCTCAGACCCGAGTTCGCTTTAATCACGATGGACTGCTCTTTGCCAGTCGCCTTGTCTTTCGCGCTAACGTTCAGAATACCGTTGGCGTCGATGTCGAAGGTCACTTCAATCTGTGGCATACCACGTGCTGCTGGCGGAATGTCTGCCAGGTCGAAACGACCCAGTGACTTGTTCTGAGCAGCCTGCTTACGCTCACCCTGTACCACGTGAATGGTTACCGCGGTCTGGTTGTCTTCTGCGGTTGAGAATACCTGCGACTTCTTAGTAGGAATCGTGGTGTTTTTCTCAATCACCGGCGTGGCTACGCCACCCATGGTTTCAATACCCAGTGTCAGTGGTGTTACGTCGAGCAGCAGTACGTCTTTCACGTCGCCAGACAGTACCGCACCCTGAATCGATGCACCGACAGCAACTGCTTCATCCGGGTTAACATCCTTACGTGGTTCTTTGCCGAAGAACTCAGAAACCGCCTTCTGAACCATTGGCATACGAGTCTGACCACCGACCAGGATCACTTCGTCGATTTCTGACGCACTCAGATCAGCATCCGCCAGTGCAGTGCGGCAAGGCTCGAGTGAACGCTTAACCAGCTCTTCTACCAGAGACTCCAGCTTAGCGCGGGTCACTTTGACGTTAAGGTGCTTAGGACCAGACGCATCTGCTGTGATGTACGGCAGGTTTACGTCAGTCTGCTGGCTTGAAGACAGCTCAACTTTCGCTTTTTCTGCGGCTTCTTTCAGACGCTGCAGGGCCAGCGGATCGTTGTGCAGGTCGATGCCGCTTTCTTTCTTGAATTCATCTGCCAGGTATTCGATCAAACGCAGGTCAAAGTCTTCACCACCGAGGAAGGTGTCACCATTGGTCGCCAGAACTTCAAACTGCTTCTCGCCGTCTACGTCCGCAACTTCGATGATAGAGATATCGAATGTACCACCACCCAGGTCGTATACCGCGATAGTACGGTCACCCGCCTGCTTGTCGATACCGTACGCCAGTGCCGCTGCAGTTGGCTCGTTAATAATACGCTTAACTTCAAGGCCCGCGATCTTACCGGCGTCTTTGGTTGCCTGACGCTGAGAATCGTTGAAGTATGCTGGTACAGTGATCACCGCTTCAGTTACTGGCTCACCCAGGTAATCTTCTGCAGTTTTCTTCATTTTCTTCAGAACTTCTGCAGATACCTGTGGTGGCGCAAACTTTTCGCCTTTCACTTCAACCCACGCATCACCGTTGCCCGCTTCGATGATTTTGTAAGGCACCATTTTGATGTCTTTCTGAACGACGTCGTCTTTGAAGCGACGACCGATCAGACGCTTAACTGCGAACAGCGTGTTCTGTGGATTAGTAACAGCCTGACGTTTTGCAGACTGACCAACCAGAGTCTCGTCGTCGGTATAAGCGATGATAGAAGGGGTTGTACGATCACCTTCGGCGTTCTCAATAACACGCGCCTTGTCACCGTCCATAATCGCAACACATGAGTTAGTGGTGCCGAGGTCGATACCAATAATTTTACCCATAATTGAATCTCCAATTTGCCGCCTGCTGCGGCTATCTGAAACTTTGTAAAAACAGCGTTATCTGTCGTTGTTAGCTATATAAGGTCACGTTTTTTGCTTTCAAGACCTTAATCCATACTTTTTATCAGGCATTCTCGTCGATCTGAGCGGCGCCTTTGCTGACCATCACCATCGCTGGGCGTAACAGACGGCCATTCAGGGTGTAGCCCTTCTGCATCACGGCCATGACTGTGTTTGGCGCCAGCTCTGCATTTTCGACCATGCTCATTGCCTGATGTAGCTCTGGGTTGAAAGGCTCGCCTTCCGGGTTTACCTGTTCAACTTTGAAGCGTTCAAGCGAACTGATTAAGCCGGAAAGGGTCATTTCCATACCTTCACGGATCGCTTTGGTCGCCTCTTCTTCCGGCGCAGCAGCCAGACCGCGCTCCAGATTATCGACAACGGTCAACATTTCGTTGGCGAACTTCTCGACAGCAAACTTGTGCGCTTTCTCAACGTCCTGCTCTGCACGACGGCGAACATTCTGCATTTCAGCCTGCACACGCAGTACCTGATCTTTGGCTTCTGCCACTTCCGCACGGGCAGCTTCCAGCTCAGCATCAGCCGGAGCTTCTGCCTCTACATCAGCGTCTTCGAGCGTTTCCTGTTCGGCAGTTTCTTCCAGAATTTCTTCCTGGGGTTTCTGTTCTTCAGACATCAGTCACCTCTGTCATCGGTCTTAATTCATATCGCTGTCGGCTATATGGGGCCAGCCGTTGTCAGTTCAACCCCTGTTTTCAATCCCTGATCATGGAAAACACCTTGACAGGAATCGACACTGTATATAAAAACACTGTATATACATTCAGATCAGAGGATGTCGTATGCTGACCTCACTGTCGATTCATCAGTTCGCCCTGATTGAGCATATGGAGCTCGATTTCTCTCAAGGCATGACGGTTATCACCGGTGAGACCGGCGCCGGCAAGTCTATTCTGCTGGGTGCACTGGGCCTGACACTGGGGCAACGTGCAGAAGCCGGAGCGGTACGACAGGGGCAGGATAAAGCCGATGTCGCGGCTACTTTCTCTACTAATACCGCCGCACTGGAGTGGCTCAGGCAGCATGAACTCCCTACCGACGACGATAACGTCATACTTCGTCGGGTCATTTCTGCAGAAGGTCGTTCGCGTGGTTATGTGAACGGCCGTCCGGTGTCTGCAGCCGACCTTCGTGATCTTGGGCAGCACCTCATCGGCATTCATTCACAACACGCGCATCAACGGTTGCTGGAAAAAGACGCCGCACGCGACATTCTCGATGCCTATGCAGGGCTAAACCCGCTCGCAGGGACGGTTCGCCGTGGATTTTCAGCCTGGAAAAAAGAAGAGAAGCGCTTACAGACACTGCGCGAATCCAGTAGCGAACTTCTGGCGCAAAGACAACTGCTTGAGTATCAGGTGAGTGAATTACGTGAACTGGACCTGAAAGAGGACGAACTTAGTGACCTAGAGCTCGAACAGAAGCGTTTGTCCGGTGCAGAGAACACTTTGATCTGTGGCCAGTCGGCCATGATTGTATGCAACGGCGGAGACTCCGGCGACGATGCTGCCAGCCAGATGATTCACCGGGCCCTGCAGGAAGTCGATAACATCAATGATACACATCCCCTGCTCGACGAAGTCCGGGACATGTTGAATCAGGCCCAGATTCAGCTGGACGAAGCGGCCAGCTCCCTGCAGCGGTATCTCGATAACATTGACATGAATCCACATCGCTTGCAGCAGATCGATGCTCGCCTGAGTGAACTGTACAGCATGGCGCGTAAACATCAGATCCACCCCGAGTCGCTTTATGCACACTGGCAGGAACAGGAAGCGGCATTGGAAGCAACGAGCCTGTCAGGTGATGACCTTGAAGCATTGGAAGAAGAAGTGGCCAACCTCAGAGCGACCTGTCTGAAAGACGCTCAGCAGCTGTCGGATAAGCGTCAGAAAGCGGCCAGCACACTGAGCAGCGCAGTAAGCAGTCACTTCGATTCTCTGGGCCTTGGCAAGGCCATCTTTACAACCCGCTGCGATGAGTTGTCTGAGGATGACCTGAATCCACACGGGCTGAACTTTGTTGGCTTTGAAGTGCAGACTAACCCTGGCATGCCCGCAGGCCCTCTGGCTAAAGTTGCTTCCGGTGGCGAACTCTCACGAATCAGCCTGGCGCTTCAGTTCGTCACCGCAGCAACGTCTCATACCCCATGCCTGATCTTCGATGAAGTCGATGTGGGTGTGGGCGGTGGCACTGCTGAACGTGTCGGGCGTCTGATGCGCGAGCTTGGCGGCCAGGCCCAGATTATGTGTGTGACCCACCAGCCTCAGGTGGCGGCACAGGCGCACAATCACTTTCAGGTGAGTAAAGTAAGTGGCGACACTGCTACCCATACCAGTATCCGCACGCTCAGTACCTCTCAGCGTAAAGAAGAGCTGGCGCGCATGCTGGGCGGCGTTGAAATCACCCAACAGACGCTGGCTCATGCGGGTGAAATGCTGGCCATGGCAGGTTCTTGAGTGTCCGGTTCATAACGGATCAATAGGTATAAGCAGATATAAAAAAGAGCCGCAATTGCGGCTCTTTTTGATCGTGCTTGCTAATAACAGCCTGACGTCACTTCTTGCGAACGTACAGTACCAGGCTGTGATCAACGAGATCGAAACCATGCTGTTCCGCGATTTCGTGCTGCAAGCGTTCGATCTGTTCGTTAGAGAACTCAATCACAGTGCCATCTTCGACGTTCACCATGTGATCGTGATGCTCTCCACGAGCAAGCTCGAATACAGAATGGCCGCCATCGAAGTTGTGACGCTCAACCAGCCCCGCACTTTCAAACTGAGTCAGTACACGATAAACAGTGGCAAGACCCACGTCTTCGCCCGCGTCGATCAATGAACGATACACATCTTCAGCACTCATGTGCGCTTCTGGGTTGCTCTCAAGAATGCTGAGAATTTTGACTCGGGGCAGCGTGACCTTCAGGCCCGCTTTACGAAGTTCCATGTTCTGTTCTGACACGGTATTCCTCTATCATTTCACAGTGGATGGGGTGATCAGGTATCATCCCGTCCATTCTTAATAACTAATGCCCGGATTTAACCCTGACTATGCGAGCTTTAATTCTGACTGGATTACTGGGTTTTGCAACCCTTTCCGGCTGTACCTTCCCAGGCGTCTACAAACTCAACGTTCAACAGGGCAATATCGTTACCCAGGACATGTTGGATCAGCTGGAGTCCGGTATGACTGAACGCCAGGTCATCTATCTGATGGGCAACCCTGTCGCGAGAAACCCATTTTCAGATCAGCGTTGGAACTACATCTACACCCTGGAAGTGAGAGATAAAATCACCAAACGCTATCAGGTCACACTGCACTTCGACGACGCCGCACTTTACAGCCACTACAGTGGTGAGCTGCCGCCCGAAGAGTTCAGCGAAGAAAACCAGACCAGCGAAGTGCCGCCTGAAGAGCGCAACCCGACTATCCCTAGCGTCGAAGAGTAATTACTCTTCGGCTTTTTTGGCCTTAGCAGCGCGGTTTGCTCGCGCCTGCTTAGGATCAATAATCAGGGGACGGTATATCTCTACCCGATCCCCTGCTTTCAGTATTTCACTGTCAGGCGAACGCACTGCCTTACCGAAAATTCCAAACTTGGCAGCACTCAGATCCAGCTCTGGAAATTCATCCACGATGCAGGATGCCTCAACAGCCTGAATCATGGTTGTGCCCGGCACGACATCAATCGCGATAATTTTTTGCTTATCAGGCAAGGCGTACGCCACCTCAACCTGAATTTTTTCGTCACTCATATATTTCCTTCGCGCGCTTAACAAACGCATCGACCATCATTCCGGCTACCTGCTTAAATAGGGCTCCCATGGCGGCTCCGGCAATGCGGCTGGCCATTTCAAACTCAAGCTCAAGCGTTACTTTGCAGGCCTCATCAGACAGCTTCTGAAAGTGCCAGGTACCGGTAAATTTGCTGAATGGCCCTTCAACCAGACTGATTTTCATCGTTTCCGGGCGATTGAGTTCATTACGCGTCGTAAAGCTCTGCTCAAAACCGGCTTTGGCGAGCGTTAGCCTGGCCTCGATAAAATCCTCAGACTCATCGATCACATGCGTCGATTCGCAGCCCTGAAGGAATTCAGGGTACCGACGCACGTCATTCACCAGGTCAAACATTTGCTCTGCGGTATGTAAAACAAGCGCGCTTCGCGATATTCGGGTCATCTGACTCAACCAACTGTTAATTCAATAGGGCACATCATTAAGGCCTCACAGAAGGCCATGATAAAACACGAATAATACCGCGAGCGGCGATACAACTCGAATCATAAAGCGCCAGAGAGTAAGCAGCCGCTCACTTTTCATACGTGCTTCATCTGCAATGGCTCTGCGGGTCATAAACCACCCGACAAACAGAGATATCAGCACACCGCCCACTGGCAGGAGGATGTTCGTCGTCAGGAAGTCGAGTACATCGAAGAAGGTTTTACCTTTCACTTCGTACTCAAGCCCACCTGTTGAGCCCAATGTTTCCTTTAAAACGGCGACATCCGCGTACAGTAAAAAGTCATCCTGCTGCACGTCACCTTCAGCATCGACTCCTGACACAGTAACGAAATACTGATGGTTCTCCCAGTGATTGAATGACATCACAGTACCCAACCCCATCATCCAAGCCAACGCGCAAACGGCGATCGTGGCACGACCACGGCTGAACCCTTTCTCTACTGCCCAGGCCACCGCAGGCTCTGCTAAAGAAATAGCCGAACTCCAGGCTGCAATTGCCACCAGCACAAAAAAGGTCGTACCAATAACAACACCGCCAGGCAACTGACCAAACGCAATAGGTAATGTCTGGAACATCAGTCCCGGACCCGCACCGGGTTCAAGACCATTTGAAAAAACGATCGGGAAGATCACCAGACCCGCGACCAGAGCTACCAGTGTATCGAGTGCGCCTACGGTAAGAATGGTTTTACCCAGTCTGGAGTTCGCCGGCATGTAGGCGCCGTAAGCCATGATGGCGCCCATGCCCAGCGACAGCGTAAAGAATGAGTGTCCAAGGGCAGTGATAATCGCTTCCTGAGTCAGCTTTTCAGGCTCAAAACGAAACAGGAAATCCCACCCCTGACTGAACCCTGGGGTAGTCAGGCTGTATCCCAGCAGCACCAGCAACATCACAAACAGAAGCGGCATCAACAAACGTAGAGACGTTTCCAGCCCACGGTGAACGCCTCGTGAAATGACAAATCCTACGAGAAAAAGAAACAGTGTGTGATAACCAATCAGAGTCGCCGGATCTGCCAGCAAACCACCAAACAAGGCGCCTGCATCTTCGGCGCTGATATCTACAAAGGTGCCAGTCACCATCGCCTGAGAGTAATAAAGCGTCCAGCCAGCGATGACACTATAAAACGACAGAATAAAGAAACCTGCGACCGCGCCCATCCAGCCGATGCCCGAGAAAAACTCTGGCGCTTTGTACTTGGTAGTCAGGCGATGCATCGTATTAATCGGGCTCATCCGGGCCTTACGCCCCAACAACACCTCGGCCATCATGACCGGGATACCTACCGACAGAATGCACAGCAGATACACCATCACGAATGCCCCACCCCCGTATTCACCGGTGATGTAAGGGAACTTCCAGATATTACCTAATCCTACAGCCGAACCCACGGCCGCAAGAATGAATGTCCAGCGACTAGCCCAGATACCATGCATACCGCGCTTATCTGACGTCATTACCATTATCCTTATTCTGCGAAGGGGCTATTGTCCGAAATTTAAACGCTTGCCTCAAGCGCACCCCTCTGCCCTTCAGACTCACTGTCAGTTATACTGGCGCGATGAGTAAAAAGAAAAAAGCCAATAGCGGCTCCTCAACAATCGCGCTGAACAAAAAGGCCAAACACGATTTCTTTCTGGAAGATAAGCTCGAAGCAGGTCTTGAGCTGGTCGGCTGGGAAGTGAAATCGATTCGTGAAGGCAAAGTTCAGCTGCTGGATTCCTTTATCGAGTTTCATCGTGGTGAAGCCTGGCTGCATAACGCCCAGATTACACCGATGACTCAGGCATCAACGCACGTTGTTGCTGAACCTCGCCGCCAGCGCAAGTTGCTGCTGCATCGTCGTGAGATTGAGCGTTACTCACAGAAGGTACAGGCGAAAGGTTATACCTGTGTCTGCACTGCACTCTACTGGAAAGGGCATCACGTCAAAGCCGAGATTGCCCTCGCCAAAGGTAAGCAGAGCCATGACAAGCGCAACACGGCCAAAGACCGTGACTGGGCGAAGCAGAAAGAACGCATTATGAAGCACTCGGTGCGCTGACAGCTCACTGCAACCTGTGCTACATTAGCGACTGTTCTGGGGTTGAACTTCCACTAATTAACCCTATCTAAAGAACAAGGATCAGAAATGATCCAGCTCCTGGCTGAGAGCGACCAGAATTCGGGGATGATCTGGATTCGACGTTGATTACAAAGCTATGGGTGCATGCCGAGAGCGTACGACGATCTCGTAAATAAACGTTGTACATTTAAATATTCGCAAACGACGAATCTTACGCACTAGCGGCCTAATAGCCCCGCTTACCTCCGAACCCGGGTTCCTGTAACCGGGGGACGAGGGCGCAGCCCTACAGGATCGTCCGGAGGCTTTGCTGGGAGCCAAAGGACTAAACGTAATCCAGCTCGTTCCGAACGGCCTGTCTCTCGGCCCGTGACGAACTAAATCAATAGAGAAGACTAAGCATGTAGATCCTCTAGTGGAGGATTGGCGGACGCGGGTTCAAATCCCGCCATCTCCACCAAATTGAAGTCCAGGCAAGTCCAAAGACTTCCGAAAAGGCCTTAAACCACGCGGTTTAAGGCCTTTTTTGTATCCACTAACGTCCACAGAGGTTTGGTAACATCCGAGATCCGATGTAACATTCAATGTAACACCGACTGAAGAACAGGATTCCAGTGTTACAATGGCCAAGACAACCACCCCACTGACGGATGTCGAAATCCGAAACGCAAAGCCTAAGGACAAGGAGTACAACCTGTCTGATGGTCGCGGATTAGCCCTTCGAATCAAAAACACTGGCTCAAAAGTCTGGATATTCAACTACCAACAGCCATACACAAAAAAGCGCACTAACCTGGGATTTGGTAATTACCCTGAGGTCTCGCTCGCTCAGGCCCGACTCAAACGGGACGAAGCTCGCCAGTTACTTACCCAGGATATTGATCCCAAGGATCACCGCGAATCTCAAGTCGCTGAGCGCACTGCTGAACTCAACAACACACTAGAGAAACTTGCTGAGCAATGGCTTGATATTAAACGCCCGTCAATTACAGAGGGCCATGCCAACAGCACCTGGAACTCTCTGGCACTTCATGTGTTCCCTTCTCTGGGAGGCTACCCAGTTAGTAAGCTAACTGCGCAGAAGGTAATTGCCGTGCTCCGCCCCATCGCAGCAAAAGGCAACCTGGAGACAGTTAAGAGGCTATGCCAGCGCCTAAATGAAATCATGATTTATGCAGTGAATACCGGTGTTATCCAACACAACCCACTAGCAGGTATAGGAAAGGCATTTTCAGCACCAAAAAAGCAAAATGCGCCAACGATCAAACCCGAAGAACTCCCTGCTCTAATGCGTTCCATTAGTCGTGCGAGCATTAAATTTGTTACTCGCTGTTTAATAGAATGGCAACTGCACACGCTTGCTCGCCCAAGCGAGGCAGCTGGAGCCAAATGGGATGAAATCGACTTCGATCAGAAGCTCTGGATTATTCCCGCTGAACGAATGAAAAAGCGACGTACACACAGCGTTCCTCTTACGCCTCAGGCCTTAGCCATCCTGGAAGAGCTAAAACCTATCAGTGGCCACAGGGAGCATATATTCCCCGCAGATCGTAACCCGAGAAGCCATATGAACGCTCAAACTGCCAATATGGCACTTAAGCGTATGGGCTACGAAAACAAGCTGGTGGCTCACGGTTTAAGAGCTCTGGGAAGTACAACACTTAACGAACAAGGCTTCGATCATGACTTAATCGAAGCCGCATTGGCTCACGTAGACAAAAACGAGGTAAGAGCCGCATATAACCGCAGTGACTACATCAAACGTCGCACAACCATGATGGAATGGTGGTCTGAACATATTGAGAAATGCGCGACTAATGTCACCGCGATTGGTGGAGGTTCACGCAGAAAGGTTTTTGATAGCATAATAAAGTAGGAATAAATTCAGTAAATTTATACCTGAACTAACAGCCACGCGTTTTAGGCTGGAGCCCGTCAGATTAAATTTTAGTTAACTTCGTTGCATCCCAGAAACAATTGCTCATTCAGCAAGGAGCCTTGGGTGTCCTGGCGCATAATATACAGTTAAACGGTTTCTGCTATTCGATACTGCCTGTCATAATTTTTAAACCTGATCACCGGCGCAGTCCAAATGCAGCCTCACATGAAACTAGCATATAAAACGTAAATGGCGCCTGAATTTCTTTTTCCCGTATAAAACTAGCACTAACGCAGTATAAAAAAAAGGCACTCCTAATTAGCGGCGCGATAGGTCTGTTTCTACCAACGGAACTAATCGTTCAGAGAAATAAACTCGCAACCAAACATAGTGCAGAGTACTATCGTCCCGAGTTTATAAATGGATAAATATAAATTAATAGGGAAAATATATGGATATAGATGTAAGTTTAGATTTGGAAAAATCCAGACTAATAAGGAAGTTAGCCGACAGTGTCAACTCAAAGCTCTGCTACTTTGATATATTAATTAACTCAAAAAAAATAATCACTGGTAATGAAGAAGAGTATCTACATTACTTCATTGACGAAGAATCCTATTCTAGAAACTCGATCTATCGGAATGATTCTTTCGAGCTGGTTCTTATCTGCTGGAAAAAGGGACAGAAATCGTTAATTCACGACCATGCAAAATCCGACTGCTTTATGACTTGCGTTGCTGGAGAGTTAGTTGAAGAACGCTATTCAAAGTGGGAAGCAAGACGACTATCAGTTGAAACCATATCCACACACAAAGATAGCTGTCACATTGGAGGAGGGAATTTTCTCCATAGATTGTCCAGCCCTAACACCGACTCAATTTCTCTGCACCTATATATACCAGAAATTAAAAGCAACGAAGTAACTCTCATCAAACCTTAATCAGGAGCTATGGATAGTGAATACTTTTATAACATCAGGAAACCTTAATAAAGAAAACCTGATAAATTATACCGAATTAAAAAATTCGATTTACTCATCTAATAAAAGAATAATTATAGAAGAAATATTAAACCAAAGTTTCTTTCTAATAGACGAATTTCCGATTGATAAGAACTCTGAAATTGATGAAACATTTTTGTCAATATGTAGCCTACTAGGCTCACCAATAAAGCATGAAAAAGAAGGCGATATCATCATGAAGATAAAGCCTAACCCTTTGGAGTCTAAGGCATCAACCCCCGCTTATAACAACGGTGTAAAATTCGACTTACATTCCGAACTTCCATATGTACATCTTCCACCCGACTATATAGCCCTACTTTGTATATCTAACGAGCAAAATATTGGCACCAACATATCTAATATCGACACTATTCTCGAAAAACTAGATGGGAGTACTATAGACTTGCTTAGCGATAAAGCCTACAAAGTACTAATTCCTCCACATTTTGGTCATACTGACTCCCACTCAGAGTGCAGACCAATGATTTCTAGGAATGCCAACGGGATGTACGACCTCCACGTTCGATTTGATGGAATACTTTGCGACACCAATGAGCATAGAGTGGCGGTAGAGAAATTAAAAAAAGTGGCCGATGAAAATATAAAAGAAATTATCACAAAGCCGGGCCAAATATTAGTCATCAATAATCGCCGTTCCCTTCATGGACGAAGAGCCATCACTAGCGATGCTCGATACTCAAGTAGAGAACTTCGAAGAATATACATTTCGAGAGACGTGCAGGCGTACGGCGATAAATATAACGATAAAAATATGGCCATCTCAGGTTTTTAACGAGGTATATAATATGGATTTTTCGGGATTGGATGTTTTAGCAGTTCTATTCGCCATTGCCATTATTGCTGGCTGGGTGGACACAATTGCTGGCGGAGGTGGGCTAGTAACAATACCTTCGTTAATATTCGCTGGGGTTCCTGCCAGCTCGGCTTTGGCAACGAACAAATTTCAAGCCACGTTTGGCTCATTAGTTGCGACGTATCATTTTGTTCGAGCTGGTGAAATTGATTTAAAGTACGTAGTTATTCCAGTGATATTTACCTTTATTGGAGCTGTTTTTGGAACCTGGCTGGTTCTTGACATAGGAAATGATAAATTAATTAAGGTATTACCATTCCTATTAATATCTATAGGATTGTACTTTCTGTTTTCAAAAAAGGTAGACGACACTAAAGGTAAAGTAAGGCTAGGAATGATATCTTTTTCAGTACTAATTTGCCCTGTCCTCGGGTTCTATGACGGTTTTTTTGGGCCAGGTACTGGTAGCTTCATGATTTTAGCATTAGTACTTTTCTCAGGCTTTGGAATTTCTAAAGCTACCGCAAATGCTAAAGTACTTAATTTATCTAGCAACATATCTTCCCTATGCTACTTTCTTATGTTTGGAGAAGTTTATTGGACCATTGGAATAGCAATGATATTGGGTCAACTAATAGGCGCGACAGTAGCAGCAAGAATGGTGGTTAAAAATGGTGCCAGCATAGTACGACCAGTACTAGTGGTAGTTTGCTTTATAATGGCGGCAAAGCTTATTTTTGACAACAGTATAACTTAGTATATTTTAGGGATGATTTAAATGGATAATATCGTATTAATAACGGGTGCTTCCTCTGGCTTCGGAGAGGAATGTGCAAGAGTATTTGCAAAGCAAGGAAGCTACAGATTAATTCTGGCATCGAGACGACTTGATCTACTGGACAAACTTGCTAGTGAGCTCAGGCCCATGTGCGATGTTCATATATCAGAGCTCGATGTGTCATCTACTACTTCAGTCGATAAATTTCTGACAGACCTACCGGAGAAATATAGAGATATAGATATCTTCATTAATAGTGCTGGTTTAGCGCTTGGTCTCGACCCAACTCAGAATTCAAATTTTGAGGATTGGAATGTCATGATTCAAACTAATGTAATGGGTATGTTACGCCTTACTCACGCTATACTTCCCAGAATGGTCGAAAGGAATAAAGGACATATTGTTAGCTTGGGATCTACGGCAGGAAACTGGCCTTACCCGGGTGGGAATGTGTATGGAGCGACAAAGTCATTCATACAAAGCTTTGCTAGAGGATTAAAATCTGATCTTCTTGGTACAAATGTGAGGATAACCAATATTGATCCAGGACTCTCCAAGACCAATTTTTCCTTGACCAGATTTAAAGGTGATGCTGTACGAGCGGATAGCCTATACGAAAATAAGAAACCATTATTGGCTGAAGATGTAGCAAGTATAATATGCTGGGTTTGCTCCCTTCCCAGCCACGTAAACATTAACAATATTGAAGTAATGCCTGTGTGCCAGGCATTTGCAGGCCTGTCAGTTTCATCCTCGTGAGATTTTATATGGATATTTCCACTAAAGATTCGAAGTTACCAGCATCTAATATTGGTAACAAAAAACCGGAAGGTGAACTCTGTAAAAAATCTGTTTGGAGTTCATTGTACGCTGAAGGTGTCCACAAACTTAATTCGTCTAGCTACGTTAGTTTTCTATATCAAGATCACATATTGAGCCATGAAAACCTAGATACTTCACTAGCCTGGAAAATTTCTAAAGCAATCTCAAGCACCCCAGAGGAGTTCTATAATATTTATCATTTCTTAGTTGATATATATAGGGATAATCAATCCTTGGGAGAGCTTGCTTGTAGTGACCTCCTTGCCACATTCAATAAAGACCCTGCATGCAAGTCGATTGCTCAGGCTTATCTTTTCTATAAAGGCTTTATAGCTATTCAGATTCATCGACTATCACACAACCTCTACAGCACAAAATTTACAGACATTGCGTACTACCTTCAGTCAAAATGCTCGGAGGTTTACTCAGTAGATATACACCCAGCTGCGAAGTTCGGTTCTGGAATTTTCCTTGACCACGCCCACTCAATTGTCATTGGGGAGACCAGTACTATTGGCAATAACGTATCAATACTTCATTCCGTTACTTTAGGTGGTAAAGGAAATGGTTCCGGTGACAGACACCCTAAAATTGGTTCTGGAGTGGTTCTAGGGGCTGGCTCTACTATTCTTGGTAACATTTCTATTGGAGATAATAGTGTAATTGGAGCTGGGGCTGTTGTTCTTGATGATATCCCAGCTAATAGCACCGCAGTGGGAGTACCGGCAAGCCTTTGTAATAGTTTAGCCCCCTCCTGATAGAACTAGTTTAAGCTAGTACCTGCCGGGGCCTGGTAGTTGCAGAAGCAGAGGCCTAACCGCTAAGCAATGTACTCGCTAAGCTCACTAGTTCAAAACGAAGGCACTCTTAGCTCTTTACTACCCAATATAATACTGTGGCGATCTTCGGTTAATGCTCACGCTACAGAGCATTAGTTCTACCATACTTGATCAAAACTGAGAGTATCCAAGGAGTAAAGCTTACCGAACCCCGCCTAACATCCTCTCTGCCGAAATCCAAAGATCTGACGGCTTACACTCAAGAGCTACTGCCAGCTTCCACACAGACGTAGTGGTTGCCTTGGCAGCACCACGCTCGACACCAGAGACAAAAGAGCGAGCCAGATCAGCCCGATACGCCAACTCCTCTTGGCTGAGATCCAGCTCAACGCGACGCAGTTTTATGGCCTTACCAAAAGCCAGACTTGGGTCTTCTACCTCGACAATTCCCACACACTCTCTCCCACCCATAATACAGGTTGAAATGGTGCGTACGCTCCTATGTACATTCCACGCGATATAAACTACATTTAGACCTCTATAGTGGTCATTATGATATTCAAAAAGGCCGCTTTGACCTTAGAGTAAACAAAACTAAAGGAATGTATGGATGAACGACTTTGAAGGTGCTGGATCAACAGGAAACGTTGAACTCAAAAAAGCGGCCATAATCTGGGGCGTAGCGTCTGCAATACTCGCTGCCTTGGCTCTGATATTTAACAACTCCCCAATCGTACTGGGCGCTAGTTTTCTGGCGAAGTGTGTCGCCTTTTTGGTTGCTGCGCCTCTCGGCTTGGTTGGTGCAATGATCGGGGACGCGTTCAGAAAGTTTGCAGCTCCAGACTTTGTTTTCACGAGCGGAATGGGAGCAATGGTCTGGCAAAAGATTTTCTGGCTGATTGGGCCACAGACTATCGGCTGTATGGTCGGTGTCGGCTTAGGGGCTGCGTTGGTACTGGGCTAAAAGAATGTTCGGCTACCGTGCGATTTTATTACTATCAGTACTCTTTCTGATCTCGTGCTCAAATGAGTACTCGAAGGTTAAAGGTAAATTCCTGTCCGGCTGCATGGCATCTGGAGCCCCACACCGTCTCTGCTTATGCACGTTTGAACAGATATCCAGAGACAAAGCGACAGATGAGTTGATACAGCTCTTCTATTCTTCAAAGGGTCGCCAGGAACTGGACGAGCGAATAGTACCAGCCACCGAATACTGCCTGGATACACTCTAACCTTCCCGCCCCCGTATAAGCCCCGCTCTGAGAAATCAGGGCGGGGCTTTGCGTATCTGACTTTCCGTGTTCTAGAGAATCTCATTCCCACATTGCCTATTTGAATCAGGAAATGAATCCGTTCAACACCGCAAAGATGAGGAAATCAGATGACTATTCGCTGTCCGAAATGTAACTCAGATTCTTTTACCACCAGAGATACAGGCCGCAAGATCGGCGGAGCCATTGGGGCCACGGTAGGAGCCACCAGCGCTCTTACTGGAGCCTTAAAAGGCTCTCAGGTAGGAATGCGCGTTGGTGCTTACGCGGGCCCAGCAGGAAGCCTGGGAGGCGCACTTATCGGTGCACTGGTGGGTTGTGCCACAGGTGCCGCAACAGGTGCGACCGTCGGCAAGGTAATTGACGAAAAAGTACTCAACAACTGCGTGTGCACCGAGTGCGAACAGGAATTCAACCCGCATTTCTGAGCCGTTCTTTCAGACCAATTTAGAGGTAACAAACATGGCACACTTAGTTGAAAACATGGCATACGTTGGTGAAGTTCCGTGGCATGAACTCGGATCTCGGCTTGAACGAGGTATGCCCCTAGAGGTATGGGCTAACAAAGCAGGCCTTAACTGGGAAATAAATCGCAGCCCCGTAATGTTCGATACCGGAGCAGAAGATCCTAGTCTACTGCCGTTTGATGAGAAATCAGTACTCTACCGCTCTGATACCGGCGCACCGCTATCCGTAGTAGGCCAACGATACAACGTTGTGCAACCCCGAGAGATTCTGGAGTTCTACCGCGACCTGACAGAAATCTCAGGGTTCGAGCTCGAAACAGCGGGGGTATTGAAAGGCGGCAAAAAGATCTGGGCTCTGGCCCGTACTGGGCAGTCCACCAGCCTCAAAGGTGGCGACGTCACCAATGGCTATGTGCTGCTCGCTACCGCGTGCGATGGCTCTATGGCCACCACAGCCCAATTCACAAGCGTACGCGTCGTATGCAACAACACACTGGCTATATCACTGTCTCAAGATAAAGAGAGCGCAGTTAAGATCCCACACAGCACAGTTTTCAATGCTGAGGAGGTAAAACGAAAACTGGGAATCTCTGTATCTTCCTGGGATAACTTCATGTACCAAATGAAGACACTGAGTGAGCGGAAAGTATCCTTGAAGGAAGCCCGAGAATTCTATCACCAGGTTCTTATTCCGCCGCAACATATCGGCGTAGATGGGGCAGGAGGAAAGTCTATCGCCAAGGCCATCAGCCTCTTTGAAGGTAATGGACGCGGCTCGCGCCTGGACTCTGCTCGAAATACCGCCTACGGCCTACTGAACTCAATTACTGAATTCGTAGATCACGAGAAACGCGCCATCAGCAGCGAACACCGCATAGATTCGGCTTGGTTCGGACACGGTGCGGTAACAAAGCAAAAGGCCCTGGACGCTGCTTTGGCGCTGGTGGCTTGAACAAGCTCTCCCCACTCACTACAAAGGTAGTGAGTGGGGTGATCTGTGTTTTTCTTAACTTTTCATTGTAAGCCCCTCATAATCTCACGAACGGAACTGCCCGTAAGAACGGTTATGGAGCAAAGCAATGCAAGGAAGTATCCCAGAAATTGAAGTTTTTGAGGTTCAACCCCAGGAGCTACTGAGTGGCCTGATCGAAGTCATTCGTGAAACTGATCGAAGGATCGGGTACTACGAAATGAAAAAAATGGCTGGGGAGCACGTAGCAGCATCAGCCCAGGAGCAGCTAGAGAAGCGAAACAAACACCTATCTGCTCAAGAGATAACCCGCCTTGCCGCCAAGCTATACAACAAAATCATGGTTCGGAGTACGGTACAGGCTCTGACCGCCCTGGCTGAATACCAAGCAGAAGCTAAGGGGATGACTCGTAGGCAATTTTTGTCAGAAGAGCATAAGTCTTCTCGTCTATCGAGACATATCAAGGCTACGGGTGAAACTCGCCCCATAAACGTTGCGGCACACGCCATTGTGAGCGGCACTCACCCTGAAGCTCGCGCAGCAAGACGCATCTTGGCAAACTTCAGGATACGTATTGATGACCCCGATAACGGGATCTACTTACCGCGTAATTCCCGATTTATCCCCCACGAAAAGATGCCCAAAGCAATCAATCATGCTGAGATGCATACTGAGCAGTACTACGCCAACGTCACCAGCATGTTAGGAACTGCAACCAGCGAACTGGAATGTCGGCTAGCACTGCGCCTGATCGCTAGAAATCTTAGGGAAGGAAAACAGGAGTATTGAATATGAAAGTCTACATAGTGAAGCCCGACACGTCTTACCGCTTCATGTATCCAGAAGATGAGGTATATGACTCTGATTTCTGGGAATTCAAATGCAATGAACTTGCTGGAAAGCTACCACTGCACTTCACTGCCTACCTCAGTGACAAGAAAGAAGAGCCCATTCCCGATATCGCATGGATTGGCATGAGTACATTCGCATTTAAAGAGGCAGTCGCAGAGTACATGGTGGAAATATTGGAAGAGTCTGGCGAGCTTCTGCCATTCACAGTAAACGACGAGCAATGGTACTGCTTGAACATCCTGCAAAAAGCTGACGATGCTCTGGATACTGAGAAATCAGAGTACGAATACAACGAAGGCGGCATAAAGTTTGGTCTTAAGAATATCGTACTGAAGGCCGAGAAGCTTCCCGCTACTGGTCTCTTTAAAATTAAAGGAGACAACTACACCAGTACCTTCTGTGTTGATGATCAGAGCACCGATGAAGGAGTACTAGGTAGCTTTTTCTGCGCAGTCGCATCTGGGAAGCTCACCGGCGTGACATTCCAGGAGGTCACGTTAGTTTAACCACTTACTTGGTTGCTGCCAATAATAGTTAACATCGCCCAAGGCTAGATATAAAGAACGGGCTACACAGCGAAAATACCGACATGTGCATAGAATTCGTAGCTAATGCCACTACGGTTTTTCTAACATGTTGTTAGAAACCTTATACCGTGAATACCCGGGCTGGTGGAATCGCAGTTTATCGCCAATCCAAACAAATGCGGTACTAAATTACAATAGAACATTGGGAGAGATCATGGAAGAAAGTAATCATCGAATAGCCTACGCTCTTCACATGAAGAAAAAATGGATATATGGAAAGGATAATGAAGAATTACTCCATGAAAATGGCATTCAAGTAACCCCAGAGGAGTTTGATCTTTCGATGAAGGGAATGATATTCTGCCCGGTCTGCGCCACTCCGCTATCAAGATCTCCCGACACTAGCTCAGTCTCCACAAACAGCAGAACAGCTCATTTCAAACATAAACCAACATATTCGAAGATATCATGTCGATTGAAAACTAAGAGAATGGAAGGTCTTTCTTATAAAAATGAAGAAGAAGCATTCAAATCAATAGAAGATCAAACTCTAGTAATTGTTTCAGATTGGATGGCTCATCCTCCATCGAATCACGATGATATCGACGAAACTGGAGAATTTAATCAAACTGCCATTGAGGATGCTAATGGGCCTGAAACAGAGGTAGCAATTGGTAGGCATAGGGGGAGAGAGTTCAACCTTCCCAGCAAAATATCTAGCGTAACTGCCTTATGCAAAGAGTTTGATAAAAACCTCCATAAAGGTTACCACCTTCCAGATTCTCAGTTCCCAATGCTACTGTCTGATATGTTATTCAATATAAACAGAATAACCGAGAATACGGATAGCAAAAACCGATTGTTCTTTGGAAAAATATCCGGCTATAAAAAATTAAACAAGCGCAACATAATCTATATTAAAATTGAAGGGTTTAATGAATTCAAATTATATTCATGGCCAGAATTTGACAAAAGGAAGCATATAAATACAAACTCCATAGGAAGACACATATTATTTCACTCAAGTTTGGAGTGGGAAGGTAACATACCTAGATGCTTCGTTAATAGCTGGGGACAGTATAGCTTACTACCCCAAAAATATGAAAAGCTATTAAACCACCATAATTAGCACAAGCAATAAAATGGGGTTGATTGTACACCAGTAACCAAATCATCAAAACTTTGCATTCTCATGTAAATATAGTTTGAGACAGGTACAACAATATGTTATTTTTCACTGAGTTAGGCAGCATCTAATAAGGAAATTACTTTGAATCCTATAATCAAGTGGGCTTCGGTTCATAAAATTGATATAACTAAGAAATTTGACTCCAAGACAACCATGATCAATGGTGACACGGACGCTACTGATTTTGTTTCCAAGTTATTAGATGATGTTTCAAAATCTAGCGCGTATAAATATTACAGATTTAGATCCAATACCACAGAAGTACATAACATCATTAACTCCCTATCAGACAACGAATGGGAGGATTCTGCTACTAGAATATCAAATAGACTTTATGAAGCTGAAGAAAAAGCCCAGAAGCAAGTTGAGAACTTAACTGATCTCCGCAGAGGAGGGTTACTTCAAATATACTTAGAGAATGACAATGCCACTCTATACGTTATCACAAAAGTTGATTACGATGACTATCTGGGAGAGAGCCTAAAGAAAGAAAGCGGTTTGCCTTGGGAAAAAAGAACTCAAAAAGTTGCCATTATAGAGTTTAATGAAGAAGATCATATTGTAAAAGTTAGAGATACAAACTCTACGATTTCAACGTATTGGTGGGATTCATTTTTAGAGCTCGTGGAGTTAAATAGCTCACAAAAAAATACCAAATCCGCCTTCATGGAAATAGATAACTTATTAACTAGAAAAGTCAAAAAAAAATCAAAGATAGACTATTGGAATATTCGAAACTCTGTACTGTGTTACTTTAGAAACAACGAAGGATTTTCAATTACAGGACTAATTGAAAACACCCTATTGCATTACACTCCTGACAACTCCAGCATTGATATTAAATCGCTAAGCGAAGATCTTCTAAACCTCCCAGAAAAGAAGAATTTTGATTCTCAATTTGACATATCTATCAGCCACATTAAAGGCAGAATTAAAAAGAACATACCATTGAGAGAGAACTTGGAATTGCGATTCAATGGGGAAATCGAAAATCTCAAGGATATTATTAAAGCAGGAGAGGATTCAGAAGGCAGAAAGTTCATTAAAATATTTTCCGACACTGGATACGAAGAATTTAAATCATCCAATAATGATTCCGCCACAGAAAATAGTCAGTCTGACGGAGCGAGAAAAGAATGAAATCAAGTCGTTCTTTTTTCGAAGTTATTGCAGCTTTATTTGGCGAACCAAGCAATATAACCGAAAGGGAAACAACTGCTGAATATATCTACTCATATCAAATCACAACACTTAAATCTCCAGATAAATCCGTATTAGAGAGCAAGCTGCGAAGCTTACTTCCAATAGCAAAATCCACGACCATATCAATAGACTCAGATATTATAAACGAAAAGATATTTTATTCAGGGTGCAATGAGACCATAGAAGAAAAAATATCGCTTCTTTCAGATATATTATCAGATCAAGAATCGGAAGAAAACGTAACCAATATAACAATAAAACTAGACAAGAAAACTGATCAAAGGGAGCTCTTCATCATAAACCCAAAAGCTTTGGTCGACTTTTGGGACGACGGTGGAATTTACAAATCTCTAGAAAAAATAAACACAGTAATATTAAATTATGATCAGTTAATCATTCCGAATTCCGATGAGAGCATAAGAAGATTAAGAATTGGTTCCAACACCACACGGCGAAACAATATTTTATCGAAGAGACGAACTTCGTGCCACTTTTCAAATGAGTCTCAATTTTCATTAATCCCTGAAGACTTTGACTTTATCGAATCCATAGAAGCAGATCCACTAAAATGCTTTTTTAGAAAAATCAAATTCTACTGTCTTTTAACTTTCATTTGCGATTACTCCAGATTGGATGCCAACTCATCCAACTTAATAGTTGCATTAAATGGCTACAAATATTTACAGACAGAAATCGACCAACAAGAAGAAATAGCAGGTGCTATAGTAAAAGAGTACCACCAAATATATAAGTGGATTTATAGCGAGGGCGATACTTCAGATAAAATAGGATTGGCTCGAAATATAATTTCCATACATTCACAGGATGACAGCCTTATATTTCTTCGCTCTGGAACAATGAAGTCTATCTTATCAGGGTATCAAATTTATCTTAAAGAAAATATAAAACAGTACATAGAAATTAAGAACAAGCTTTCAGATCACATCCATGACTCTTCATTAAAAGCAATGAACATCGCAAATGGGCTTGCTAGCTATCTTAAAAATAGCATTTTCTCTTTAGTTTCTTTTTTTATTTCTGTCATTCTAATTCGGTTGCTTGCTCAAAAGGAAACCAAAGTAGTTAGCGATGACGTATACATTATCTTTATAATGCTTCTTGTAATTTCGACTTTCGTTTTATTTTTCTCGATATACGAAATAAATACCGAAATCAAGAGATTTGACTTGAGCTATAGTAAATTTAAAAATAGATACAAGGAACTTCTAAACAAAGATGATTTATCCCGAATATTAGACAACGATGAACAACACCTATCTGACATGACCTACCTGCAGGAAAAGAAGATTTCTTATACAGCAATTTGGTCCATCATATTATTCTTACTCTTTGTCGTAATAAGCTGTATGTGGGCATTTTTTGAGCCGCCCCTCCCCCCTACGGCCTAATGCTAAGCACTAGCAACTACTATTTCCTGATCTTTCGTAGCAAATCAATACTCACTTAAAGTGAGAGATGCACTTGTGATGACTCATAAGAACAAAGTATGGAGCCATACATCTCGCTTACACCACTAGGCGATTTACTTCCAGAAATACTTGCCACTCTCCTCCCGTAAGCATTCCGACCGATACCAACTTTCAGAGTATGGGCCAAGAGGCTTCGTGAACAAGCGCCGGTGAATAGCACCGTTCAAAACCTCTTCTAACAAGTGACTCCTAACCTCAAGCATTCTCTTTGTGTCTCCCTGACCGTTAAACTAAAGCATGACCAAGTTACAACTTTTTCATGATGTACAACACCTGACAGGTCTGCGACTATCCAGGCTGTCACGCAAGTAAGCTTGCCACGGCACCTGAGCCCACAAGGACGTGGGCCTTCTTTCGTTCGATACTGACTCAGGCGAATGAGTCATCCCGCTCAGCAATCCTCGCCAATATCCAGTCTTCGACTTCACTCTGTAGCCATCCTACCGACCGTGAGCCGAGTGGAATTGGCTTTGGGAAAGTATCTTCAGATATGTACTTGTAGATAGTAGAGCGGCCCAGTGCAGTGCAGTCCATTACTTCTTTCAGCTTTAAGATCTTCATGTTTGTAGTCTTCAATTTGTCTCACACATGCAATCCGGGATTTCTGTAAAAGCCCGGATATCAACGTGTGCTACAACCAAAGTGCCTGATGTGCCGTCCGTAGTGCTTTGTCTCCAGCTTGGCCATATAGCTGACCCGGTGGTAAACGCTGTTGTAGGACTCACTGAAGTCCACACTTGCGCTATTGATCAGGTATGTGGGGTTTTCTGGAAAGTGGACACACCCACCTAACTCCTCCTCGGGTATTCCCAATGCACTGGCCCAAGAGGCCTTGATACGAGCCGCGAGGTTTCCTGACTCTGCCTGATAGCTACCCAGGCAGTTGTACGTGTCTGCATTAGCCAGCAAGAGTACGTGATAGTGCTGGTGGGGCGCTGAGTCTTGCTCTCGTACCCAGACGTAACGTAACTGGCAGTCGTGAACACGTTTACGCTCTCTTCGCTTCTTCTTGAGATCTGCGTCAATTCGAGCCTTCAGTGACTGAAAGAAACGCGAGATCACGGCATCGTCACTACGGCACATGCCCGGATAGTCATCCCCATAGCCACCAGAGTAGGGAAAGCGCAGATCTACCCGTACCGCCATTGTTCTCGGATGGCTATCTATAGCTTTGTTAAGGGTGTTCTCTATGTTGCGCAGATAGTCGGGACTTAGTGGGCCACAGTGTTCTTGAACTGGCAGTGAATGCGAGGTGTAGCCAGTGGAAGGGTTTGAAGGAGTCATGATCAATACCTATGTAGATGAGTTCATAGGTATTACTCGTGTCTGTATTTTTCTGGTCAGCAGGCTCTGATACCCACTCCATAGCTAACAGTGAAGAGCTAAAGACACTTATTAATATTAGCTATAACCGACAACTCGATTACGCTCCACCAGCCTTCAAACTGCGCTAGATCTAGCACTGTTTCTTAAGCATCTGTGTACTTTACTATGGAGTTATCGTGCATTATTCAGGTTCATCCCGCGTAAAACCTGCGCACATAGAAATATCAAGTACTTGAAAATTACTAATAAGTTACTCATGATTTACCTTTAAATTACTGATAACTTACTATGTAATGAAAGAAGAAGAAGATGAATGTCTAAGAGAGATCCTAGAGATACTTCGGAAACGCCACAGTTCATCCTCAAGCACTGATTGCGACGATGATGGAAGCGACGAATCAATGAGTGCCTCGATGACCCTTGATACTGATTATGAAGTAACACTGGAAGACAGGCTTTCGTGGCTTTCTTCAAATGAGTTAGCACGAGCGCTTTGCTTTCTTTGCATCAAAGTGCAACCCAGAAGCCAGTTCCAGTCACTAGCTCAAGTTGAGAATACGCCATCAGATGACTATCTGAAGCGAGACGAAGAAAAACGCAAGTTAAGAAGCTTTATAGAGGGGAATGCGACGCATGGGGTGCCATACGCGGACATGACGTATGCAAGAGCTCCATCTTCCTGGGACGATATTCTGAACAGCCCAAGTCAAATTTTTGAGGGAGTCTTTGATAAGATTTCTCTTCCCACATGGGCAGCATCCTTATTTTTGGAGGTCGTAGCCGATATTTACTATGAATCCGCTAAAGGTAGGACACGGCCAGCCACCCCTTTCGACCAGCTAAGTACTGGCGATGAGGACTTAGATTGGGCTTCGAACTACTGGAGTAAGCACTTCAAAAATGACGGCGCGCAGCATGCCCAGGCTCATCAGTCCGTAGTGCCTCAAGCCTACCAAGTCGCTGTAAGCCACAGACACCTTGCCCCTTCAGTTCGACTAAACCTGCTCAAAGCTGCTTACATACTTGGCTTTACTGATAGATACCAAAGACTTTACTTTGAGAAGTCATTCAAAAATGCTCTGAGCCAGAGAAAGCATCGGGCGAAACGTAAAGACAGAGTCCCACTGAACACTCAAATATCAGCCAGGCAAAAGGTTCAGCTGAAGGAATTGGCCAAGCGTAAGGATAAAACGATGTACGAAGTTCTAGAGGAGTTGATACTTCGCGAGTACGGAAGAAGGCGGTAAGTAAGATCTTCAGATCGGCTCTAGCAAACAGCTTCAGTAACACCCAAAGTAACACCAATAGGAATTTACATTACTTTTCTTATTTAATTTCAATAAGTTACGAAACCTGTTCACATGACGCCATCCCACCATTTTTGTACCACCATCGCCCACTAGCCCGCAAAGCCTTATGGGCTGGGCGATTGGGCGGTTCAAAAACCCACTCTCTTTGTCATACCTTAAGTTGTCAGTAAACAGCACTTTTAGCAGCGATTTGCGGTCTGCTAAACACCCTGTATCCCACAGTACAGCTGGGTTTGTTAACCAGACGAGAGCGGTTTTAAATGCACGCTCAAAGCTAGGTTGCCTTTTGCGTCCAACCTTGAGTTTTTCATCGAGCAAAACTTTCTGTTTCTCAAGCTGCTTTATGGATTTTTCATAGGTTTTGATGAGCGTGGGACTGTCTGTATCCAGTAGCCGATCCACCAACTTGTCCAACTTTTGCTCAATCTTTGTTTTTTCCTGATTAACTATTCCCAGATCCATACTGCTATTTGAGCGCTTCTTCTCCCAGAGTATCTTTAGTGCTTCTTGAGCGAGGAAGAAAATGTCCTTGGGCATTCTCAGAGACTGCAACAGCTCATTGAAATCTTGATCAATAGCCTCTCTTTTGATGACTTTGCCGTATTTCTCACAGCCTTTCTGAGAACACCAATAGTACGGGTACTTTTTGCTACGTCCCTTCACCATTCCCGCCGTCATGGGCTGATTACAGCAAGAGCAAGAGATATGACCTCTCAATGTGAACTCATCACTGATAAAGGACTGCTGTGGTTTACGAGCGGCCTTTTCGATCTTGTCTATGATGGCTTGATGGGTTTCAAAGTTAATCAGAGCCTCATGTTTAGCTGGGTGCATGTAGATATTCCACTTAGGAACACTCAAATATCCGGCATACAAAGGCTTGGTTAAGATATCGGCGACTCGCTGGTGCGATACCCGACCTTTCTTATCTGTCGGGAACGCCTCAAAAGACTCAAAGAAGCGTTTAATGTCGGTCTGCGTCTCGAAGCGATTAGACGCGAAACCCTCAAGCCCCTCTCGAATGATAGAGGCCACGGGTTCCTGTTTGACCAGTATCTTCCCGTGTTCTGGAAGCTTGTCGTACTTGTAGCCCGGAACGGGACAGAAGCACCAATAGCCACTCTTTACCCTAGCCTGCATGCGATTGAACACCTGTTCCTTATTTTTTTCACGCTGGTGCTGGGACACGGATGCCAAAAGGTTCTCGACCAGCATAGAGTCGGAGTCTGTGCCAAATTCAATGCTAGGGGACTCAAGCTTACCCCCAGCTTGTTGAATAGTGGTTCTAAGTTGTAAATGCGCCTCCAGCCCTCTCGCTAAGCGGCTGATGTCATCAATAAGAACGATGGTTTCTTCAGGTTTTCTGTCTGCAATGAAATCAAGTAACTCAAGCATTGCAGGACGCTCAACCATTCCACCAGACACGCCTTCATCGTAGAAGACAGCCTCGACACAATAGTTTTTGTGCTTGGCATATTCCCGACATCGACTCTCTTGTGAAGATAGTCCATGACCTTCCTTCAATTGTCTGGCGCTAGAAACACGGCAATAAATAACCGCATTACGGATATGAGTCATGAAAATCTCCCTTCATTCGTTCTCAATGCAATCGAAACTCTTTTGTTAACTGGGTTAGTTCTGAATCTAAGGGTAAGTTTTGATCCTGTAAATCGTAAAATTGGACTTGTCCGCGCCCATGCCGAGTAGGATTGATGCCCCATTCTTGGTCTGCTATAGATTCCATCGCCTGCCATACAAAGTTGATCACTTCAATTCGCTCACTCATGGTGAGCCCCATATGCTCGGTATAAGGCAAAAGTCTCTTTTGCTCCTCAGGTAACATGTTTTCCTCCTTTACGGCTCGTAATTCAGTGTATCCAAGGTCTCGGTAAAGCTGTCATCCAGTGACTGCCGTTCTTGCCGTTGCTGCTCACGCAGCGCCTGAAGCTCAGCTTGTAAGGCTTGCCGCCTCTCCAGTTGCGCCTTGATGAGCCTTTCTTTTTCTTGTCTGTCTCGCAGCTCTGCGGCGTGTGCTTCCTGCTCATTTTGCTGATGTTGTTTCTTGGATCGTCCGCTCAGCAAATCCCACAGCCCCAATAGACCTTTACGGATTTTGCTTTGTCTTGCCTGTTGTTCCTGTTGTGATCGAACCTCTTGCTGTTGTTTAAGCTCTTGTCTGGCTTCACGGTGAGTTTGCTGCATAGCCTGACGCTTATCGGATAAAGGCTTGCGGGCAAATTCATGCGTAAGCTGCAATTCCTCAGAGAACTGCCGGTGCAGTTCAACATGCTGAGAGGCAATCTTGCTTTTCACGGTCTCGACCGCTGGCAGCGCATCGGGATCACCCAATCGCGCTTTCAGCTCTTTGGTTTTGATGCTGAGTGAGCGTGACAGCGAATAGATTTCGCCGCGCCAATCCAGTGCAACATAGCCGCGCCTGTCACCCTTGGCGATGAAGAACCCTTTTTCTGTCATTGCGTGTTCAAAGCTGGCTTTGTTGTCTGACGCTTTCCAGCATTGCTGCATGGCGTTTTTAATCTCACGCGGATCAATCTTGTGGCGCTTGGCTTGCTGCCACTCTGCCAGCGTGAAGTTGCGCGGATCGCTCAGCTCTTTTGAGATAAAGCCCTTGGGCAAATCCCAGCCATGTTCGATATAAAGCTCTTTGGCGATGCCGTTTAAGCGCTGCTTAAAATACGGCAGTTTGATGGCCTTCATTTCTTGGCCATCAATCCGTGACCAGACCGCATGGCAATGGCGTCTGCCTTGTTTCTCATGAAGAACGATGCAGCGCGGCTGGCCTTTGATGTTCAGCTCTTCTTCAATGCGGCTAATCGCATCTTCAAAATCATCTATGCTGGCACTTTCATGCTGCGGCGGATTGAGCGACAACGAGAACATGAACTTTTTACACTGGGTGCCTTTGGCAATGGCCTGCATTTCTTTGAAAGCACCCACCACGTCATCACTGATAAAGCCCTTTATTTCATGCACGGTCACATGCTCGTTTTCATCATTGAGCAAGTGATAGGCAAGCTGGGTTGCGCCGCTGCGCTGTGAGGCCTTTAAAATCATGCTTTCAGCCCTAACTGGTGTATCAATGTCTGACGTATCCACAGCACCATGCGGTACGCCTCATCAAGATGGCGCTCAGTATCAGGGGTGACGATCAGCGTGCCCATGTTGATGCCCTTGGCAATCTGGTTCAGATTGTTGGGGATGCGCGACTGACCCAAGAGATAGATCACTTGGCTAATATCACGGTCACTGGCACGTTTAACCGCTGACTTCTGCTTGGGCGTAACGAGCGCAGCATCGGTAAATAGCACCGTTCGTATCCAGTCAGATTCACTCATCTTTGCCGCCTGCGATTGCTCTTTGATAAACGCACGCTGTTGCACTGTGAGCCGAATGGAATATGGTGAGTTTGTCGTCATATCACTTGCCTGCATTCTAAACACTTCAGGTGGTATCGGGCTGGCATAACCAGCCCGAAAACCTGACGTGCTATCTCCGTTATCAGTGAAGCGCATTACCGTTAGCGGGCTTAGCCATGCTCGCAAACGCTTGCAGTGGCACACCCTCATCTTTTTTCTTGCGGCGAACGATATAACTGCCTTCGGCGATTTCGAGATAGGCAATGCCTTTCAATATGCCCTCGATATGAACACGGCCTGCCGGAATTTCGATGGTTTGACCATCGACATCAATCGGCTCATACACACCGTATTCGTCATCGCCTTTTCTTGGTTTGAGTAATTCGTAGTCATCGTTAAACATGCTGTTTTTCTCCTTCAGGTTGTTGCTGTTCACCCTTCTATTTGAAGGTGGAAATCGTGAATTAAGTGTTAATAATCAATGGCTTGACACGGGCATCCTTTAGTAAGGATGCACCGTTAAATGTTTGTTAATTACAACTATTGATTGCATACGTGCGCATGGTGCAACGTGTGAAACGCATCCTGTTTGGTTACAGCGGTACAGCCGAAAATCTGGCTCCGGCCTGCTTGAAATACTCTGCCCACGCTTTGCGCAAGCGCATCGTTTCCTGATCCAAGCGGCCAGCCCCCACGCCGAACATAAAGACCTCACAGCCACGAATGTTTACAAACTCACTTGGCGCAGGCAGTGCCTGCTTGCCTGACAGCAAGTGATTGGGGTTCACATACTCTGAGGCCTCAATCCCGTCTGTGATGATCAGAATGGTGTGTTTATCTTTGCTGCAATCCACGGGATTGCGGTTAAACCACGCCAGTACATTGGTGCTGCCTTGGGGGTGCAGCTTTTGCGGCAACGAGACAAGGTAGGCGGCTACGGCTGCGGAGATTTTGCGGTGATTATGTCGGCTGACTTGCAGTGCCTTTACCTCAAAGTTATCGGCGCTTTGTAGAGAGCCGAAGGTTTGCAGCCTTACCGTGTCGTGTTGCTTAAGCTGCGTGATCGACTGCACCGCGAAGGCCGCTGCGCGTTTGTTAAAGGCGGTATCAATCAGCATGGGATTGGATTGACTGGCATCGATTAAGATATGCAGGTCTTTCGCCATGACGGGGGCGCTGATGACACCCGCGATGAGGAATGTGGCCAGTGCTGTCTTTGCTTTATTCATGGGTAATACTCCTGTCAGGCTAAGTGCTTCAGAATGTCTTTGCGGTTAATGGACTGAATGGGCTTGATGGCTTTCTCCAGTGCCGTGACGTTGATCTGGTTGGGTGGCAACAGGCCTTCAGGTCGTTGCTGGTATTTGCTTTGATTGATGAGCTGAACGGTGGGGGCTAAGCCATCCTGAATGCTGATCAGCACTTCATCCGCCAAGGCTTCACGAAGAGCCTCTTCGTCCTGAATAATCAGGTTGTCAATTTGTGCCTGTAGTGCGTCATAGTCGGCGAAGGCTTGCTGATAGGCTTGCACATCGCGGTTGTCCAGCGCCGCCGCTTGAGAAATGCGCAGGTATTTTTCGGCGAGTATTTCCACTTTGGAAAGCGTGAAATGCGCGACAAAGACCGAGACAATGGCAAGTGAGCCAATCCCTACAGAGAACAGAATGCCTGCCAGCGGCGTTAAAGCCGTTGTCATGACCTGATCCAAGGCGCTGTCGGGCTCTGGGTTGAGCATGGCCTCAAGTGAGATGTCTGCACTGGAGGCCATCAGCATTTCGCCCAAGCCATTGTTGTACAGTGTAACGACAATCAAAACCCCAATGCCCAGCAGGTAGGCCGGAATCAGTATGGCGGCAGCTCGGTTTACGAAGCGGATCACCGGATGCTGAGCGTTCTTATGGCCGATAAAATGCACGGCCAGCACCAGAATCAAACTGGCAAACGCCATAATCCAAGGCTTCCACACGCTGTCACTGGAGCCAAAGGTCATATCGAACGTGGCGTAGACAATCTTGGCCTCAAAGGCGACCACAAGCATCGCAATCAGGGCGCAGGCTGCCAGCGCCCATTTGATTGAGGGCAATTGTTGCGCTTCAGCCAGACTTGGCTGGCGCAAGGTTTCTAAGGTTGCCTGTACAGGCTGATTAAAAATGGTCTGGCTCATGACGTTATTCCTCATGTGGTTGAAGCGTGTGCTCATAGGCGTTCATATCGAATGCCTTGCCGCTGGCATTGGCTTGATATTGGTGGCGCTGATACATGGCGCAGGCCGCCGCTTCGCCGCGTGCGATGCATTGCTTCTGCTGGGCAAGCAGCGCGTTGATCTGCTCTTTCTTTTCTCGCTGCCGCTCCAAGTACAGGCTCTTTAGCAGCGATAGATCTGGGATCTGATGCGCGGCTACGGCTTGTTTGATATGCGTCAGTGCTTGGCTGGCAGTGCTCTGGTTAATGGGTGTCATGGCTCAGTCCTCTTTCTAACGATGGATTTAGGGTTGAAAATCAGGCGACTGATACGCCGTAAAATGGGTTCACGGTGATCAGGATCTGGGGCATAGGCCGTGACGAGCAGCTCACTGAAGTACGGTGCAATCTTCAGGCGTATCGCGCGTGCGCCAGCGCGTATGGCAATCAGGTTGCCTTTATCGGGGGAAAGAAAACGCTTCACCTGATCTGGCGTCATCACGTCTGTCTCGCGGTAAGCCTTACGACCAGTGCGATGATCAGTTTCGATATGGGTACGTTTGCCTAATGCCTGGCTGACATAGTTGTAATTGTCGGGGTGGTTGGTGGCCATGAAGAGCACCACATCGGCGTTCCCCTCAAAGCTGCCATAGGTCTGAGGGTAGGATGCCTTCATACCCTCGCGATCCTGTGCAATAGCCACTACAGACAGGCCGTATGAGCGCGCTACAGGCAGCGCCACTTCCAATGTGGCGTTGTGACCCATCGCCTGAACCTCATCAATGACAAACAGGCACTGACCTTTCTTTTTAGGGACAGATTCAAAGGTGTAAGAAACAAAGTTGGTATAGACGCGAAACAGTGGCTTCAGCTCTTCCCGCAATGACAGTACCGGCGCGACAAACGCAAACACCACATCATCTCGTGATTTCGCATCACTCAGAGGCCTTGTGGTCGCAGACAGCAAAAACTTCACCGATGGCAACGCCATCCATTTAAGTTGCTCCAGCAGGGTCGCAACCAGAGAGCCTTTGGTATCACCACTGGCATTGATAAAAGCACTGGCCGAGGAACTCACCGCCCCCTGAAAGGCGGGGTTCTCCAGCAATTTTTTATCCAGAATCTGCCTAGCCTCTTTGGGCGTGCTTTCTATCGCTCCGTCATCGTTAAAGACGCGGCAGCCATGTACGGCCAGCTCATAAACAAACAGCAGTGTGTGGCAATCGTCTTCATGGGCAGAGAGCACATGCAGGATTAAGCCCGTCAGATAGCCGCGGGCTGTATCCGCGAAGAAGGGAGTTTTAGTTTGAGCAGGCGTCACAATCAGGCTTTCAGACAGGCGTTGCGCCCACTTAACAGCGCTGTCGTGGCCTTCACGCTGCATAGCGGCCTTGATGTCATCCAGTGGGTTCCACTGCGCAGAACGCTCAGGCTCGTGCGGACGAAACACAATCCACTCACGCTTATCAGCGCGCGCCAAGGCATACGTAATCTGCCCTTTGGGATCAACAATGCAGGCACTGCCACGCCAGAGCGCCAGCATGGTGGTGATCCATGTCGTTTTACCCGCGCCGGTCATGGCGTACACCATGATATGGCGCTGAATGCGCGCGCCTACAGGCTGTACCAGCCCAAATCCTGCCCACCATACGCGCCCAATCAAAACCGTCGAGGGCGTATATAGCTGAGTCATGGTGGCCAGCGTGCCTGCAAAACCGGCGGTGGCATACTGACCAAACCGGAAGACGGTTTCACGCCAGTGCGTGAACGTCATGTGCAACCGAAATATAACCCGCCAGTACGGCAAGGTACTGGGCAGTGCTGCATAGACAGGGGGACTGTAGAGGCCAAAGGCGCGAAGCAGCTGCAGCAGAAATGCTTTCACAGCAAAGCAAGTGAGAACGTAGGTCAGTCCCATGATGACAGCTAAGTCGACAATCTCTTCAGGTGAGATTGACTGCAATGTCGCAACGAGTTCGGCTAACTCAGGCATGGACGGAATAGCAGATGATGACGTATTCATATCAGCCACCATTCCCGTAGTGGCCGAAGATACGGCGCTGTATAACGCCAATGATCAGTTTGGCAATGTGCGCCCAGAACATGAAGGCAATCACGCCAACGATGATCACTCGCCATTCAGACGGGAGGTTGTGCAAATCCAAGCCAAAAAGCATTAGGATGGCATTAACAATGTGTGTAGCAGGCCATAGGGCAAAGTCTTTCCACGAGATATTCATAGCTATATGCAACCCAAGAATGTGTCAACGTGCGATAAGGGTTAGGCTATCTCAGGTAAGGAATTGACTTGTTCCCCATGTTCCCTGCGTTAAAAGCTAGGATCTTGACACGAGGGAAATATGTTTTTTGAAAAGAGTGAGGATTATTTACCCGAAGAGATTGACGCTGTTCGGTTATGTTTAGGTGAAATAAAGGACAACGCTAAAACGAAGAAATCACGCAGTTTAGCTAACGTAAGTGATGAAACATTGGCCGACATGATTAATCACTACTACGAAGACACGTTGTCTTTTGAGGCACGCCCGATCACTAAACGGATAATCTGGCGCTTCTTAACGGGAGAAAGAAATGAAAGTGGTGATCGCGTCCAATCTGTTCCAAATAAATCCACATTGGATTTATTTGTGTCGTTTTTAACTGATGAGAAGAGTGAGTATAAAATTACGGATATTGACTCACTCATTATAAGCAATAGCAAATCAAACAATGACTTTATAATTGATCCTGAATTACTGTACAGACAGTACAATCAGAGCAATATAAGGCCTTTCCTATCGACATCACAACTCTTTGATAAGTATGGATACAAAAGCAAACAGGGATATTGCACTTTATCGTTTTCCAATACATACAGCAGGCATGCATTAGCCGTTTCGCTTGAAGTCTTTGACGCTGACCTTATTAATCTAAAAGCTGAATTTAAGGGATACTGCGTACCGACTTCTGAAGACAACTTATTCTTTATTCTCAATAGGCTTGGATCACTGGCGAACTTTCATTTGTATTCACTTGATATTGATACAGATATTTACGATGGTGAAAAAGCAAAACAGATAGGCTTTATAATGCATGATCTTCCATATCAAATTGATTATTGCGATGACTATCTTAGTTGCATCACCAACGAAACTATAAAAAATATTGCCATATTCGAAAAAATTAGTTGACGTAAAATATTTTTGGGATTATGCATTATGTCAAATTACGGTATTATTAAAAGATATGAGAGCTTAGTAAATACAGGTCAACTTAAACCTGTAAGGGAGCTAATAAAGGCAGACTTAGAGAAGTCTACAGTTAACTCCCTTAGTTTTTCTGGCTCAATGAATAATATAGAGAACTTAACTGATAAAACTGTAAAGAGCTTAATACAACACCTTTACAGAGAAAGCGAAACAGGAAGCATGTATGATCGCGACATAAGAAGAGCGAAAAGCCTTTCAAAAATATTTGGCAAAAATGACGAAGAAAGAAAACTAATCTCTCTTGGTCTTGAATTCTTAGCAGCGGTTCGCTGGCATGAATTTGACAAAATGGAAGAGTTTCTTGATGAGGATTTTCCTGTAAATTTCCAAGACCCAAGGACGTTGGAAACAGCAATGCATATTGCGACCGAGTTCAATAATGAGCGCGCCATAAAAATGCTCTTGGAAACTGAAAAATGCGATTTACTAATCAAGGACGGGATTGGCAGGCTCCCTGTATCAAACCTGTTATTAGCTAAGGGGGTTACAGAAGAACTGGGGTGGGATGTCAGAACCGCATCTGAAGCACAGGCAAGAGAACGAGGAATCGACTTCGCAACCTACCACAGGGAATGTATCGAAGAGTTCCTACCTCATATGCGTAAGTCTTGGAGTGCATTTCCAAACAAGTTCGAAATTGGTTAAATCTAGAAGACAAGAAATCAGGAGTATATTCGGCTGAGCTTAGACTCACCAAAGTACTCTTGAATTTCTAAAGAAGGAGATAAAATTTCGTTTTTTAACAGCCATTCCTGTAGAAAATGATTCCACAATACCTGAAAGAATTGGTTAATATTGTAGTCAATATTGTCAATATCTCCCTGTATCGCGGAAACACTTTGTCCCTCGAAGAAAGTATTAGCAAAATTACCTTTCAGATATTTTAGGATTCTCGTTATTCTGGTTTGAGGTGACGTGTTTTTGCTTTCGACAACAAACTCGTATACATCGGAAAAATATAATGGGTCACTCTCTATATCCAAGGAAAAAGAGTGAAAATGATATAGTCTTTCAATAAACTGCAAGGTGTACAGTGTAATCAGGCACCCAGAAACCCCAATTCTCCAGCGATCCGTTTTATCAACAAAAGAGTTGTCATCAGAAATCAGGTAAGTCAGAGTCTGAAGAAGACCTTCTTCATCAGCTTCAAATTCCTTTAAATTCGAAATAAATCGCCTTGCGAACTCATCGCTTCCCATCCATTCAAATTCATACCCATGAGCTTTGAATAGAGGAATCATGGCCTGCTCAAACCCTTGAATGTATTCATAGTCAATATCACATTCCACGTCATCACAATCATGTCGAAGCTTGAAGTGACCTAATTCATGGGCTACTAGAAACGAACTTGCTGCCTCTGCCCCCCAAAATGCATACTCCACCCATGTTGTCCTTTGGTCACGGTCAGGCTTGGAGATCTGCCTGCCCGCCAACAACTTATGAGCCATATCTATAACCAAATCACCGTACAGCATTGCTGAATAATAGATATTTTCTGGCTGGGATGTTTGGCCTGTTCCAAATTGAACACCAACAACATTATTGGAAATAATTATTTCTGACACATATCGAGCCATATCCACCAAGCTGGAATTAAATATGAAGCCGAATGAGTGGTCTGACTGATCAGAAAGAAAAGTAGCATCTAGGCCTAAACTGGGAACCACCCTGAAAAAATCACCTAATGCATCAAAGTCATTATCAAAAACAGAGTACAAGAACTTATTGATGCTATAGACCGACTCTAGGTTCTCAATAGGTGTATTAAGGTTTCTTTCGATGCAGCAAGGGAGATGATCCAAATACCCATCCGGCATTGAGCGATGAGGTTTCTTTATGCCATACACATAATCGAGAAGGTGGGCCGTATTCGGATTGTCCAAAATGTTAGAGTGCAAATCTGCTTTTAGATCAATCCCAGACCTTCGAGCGTGCTGTCTGTACAGCTTATCGAGAAGTGACTGGCAGCTTTTCATTGGCATATCGACATCCTTTTGGTTAGCCCGTACCTCATGATGATATTAAACTGAATGGACGGTCTCGTCATTCACCACTGGGATTGAACAGAGCTGCGCACTGCAAGATGTCCCTGTGTAATACAAATGCAAGCAATTGATCACAAAGGGAATCTTGGCAAGGGAACCCACTGGCGTGTTCCCGTTGCATCCCTCCGGCCTGATACCGATACAGCGTTGAGGTTTTCGGTATCACAAAACGTATCGCCGTTTCACCACTCGCAGGGGCTTGGAGACATGCCTCTCCATCCTGCACCCAACCATGCATGAACAATTGTTCGTTCAACCACCAACCATGGAGCGTTCCTGCTCCCCGATACCCCTTGACCACTTCATGGAGACCAAAGAGCGTATTCAAGCCCTTTGGAAACCTGAACCAACCCTGCGCGGATTGGATACCGTAAGCATTTCGAATGCTTAACCTCGAGTACTATTTCGCCAGTGGAGGACGACCAGGGCAATATCTGCGTTATTCAGATAAACCTTAAGCTGCATCAATGATTGTGGTTGCCCCTAGTGGTTTATGTGGTTATCTTGTATTGATTATAGCTGGTTAGGTTTTGGCTCATTTCGACACTAAGCGGACATTAAAAAGAGTAGAGATCTGAAAGGTAATAAAGAGCTATGGACTCGAGCTCGACTATATACATGGTTAACTATGGGCAGTTATGTCAGAAATAACAAATGATACAAATTCAGGTGTAGAAGCTTTAACGGGGTTCTCCTTCCAAAGGAATAGCGCAATTTTTATTGTGTTAGATAACTATGATTTCTTGGTCACCCATGATTTTTTTATATGTATAGAACATCATGATGATGTGATTTTTTCCCATTTAAATGATTCCAATGAGGTTTTTAAGGTCGATGCGTATCAAGCCAAGAAGTCCACATCTGAATGGGCAACAGAAAAAGTTTTAGCTGAAATCATCGCCAAAATGACTTTAGTCGGTCATGATCTAGACAAGGATATTATAGATAAGAGTGAAGATTACTCTCAAGGTCTAACGTTTTTAACAAATAAGAGTGTCAAGCTGAATTGTGGCTGCAAGAAAAAGAGCGAAAAAAAATATAGTGAAATCGTCAGAGAGAATAATCTTGTTGCCTTCTATAGTGATCTTCACAGCAAGATACAGGGTAATATCCTAAACAACCTTAAACACTTCACCTATGAGACTAGTCAGCTTGAGAAAGTAAGCTTTAGATATATAGATATTGGAAACACAGATAAAGCCCAGCAGAATCAATTGATCGGAATGATATCCGATCTCTTTAAAGATAAAGTATCAGATCCTAGTGCAGCCCTTGATCTTCTCCTGAAATTATTTAGACAAGTCGAAACTGTATATAATCAAGGTGGCACTAGCAAATTATTAGACGAGTCAAAGAGAGTGTATGGAAAAGATATACTCAAAGCAATCAATGTCATATGCAGTAAATCTAAGGCATTCAAACTTTGGAGAGATAATGCTCAAGAATTGTCTGAGGCTCTAAGAATACCAATTAGCAAGGGAAGGAATTATGCTGAAATTCTCAATAACTGCTTTGACTATTTTAAGGATTTAAAACAAGTAGAATTTCAAAAAATATACCACTTCGTGAATGATAATAGAGACATAGATGATTTATCTTACTCCGATGTCAGCTGCATAAAAAAAATCAACGAAAAATTTCATCAAATGCATCAAACACAATTAGATAAAATATTAGTTTCTTTCGTTATTATTGCTGCATATGTGGAGACAAGGAATATAGTATCATGATAGTTAAGTTTAAAAGCCTGTTAGTCTTTTCGGAAGTTCACAGAAAGTATTTCTACACCACTTTTAGCGAAGGCATTAATATTATAAAAGGAAAGAATACTTCTGGGAAAAGCACCCTGATCCAGTCAATTATTTACAATCTAGGAATTAATGACGGAAATGAAAAGCTAAAAGAAATTTTAAGTGAGCAGTTAATTTTTCGGCTTGACTTAGAAGTGCATAAAAATGATGAGAAAACATCATTTACATTTATTAGAGACGATCAATCTTTTTATTTATATGAAGAGGGAAAAAGGGCGCTTAGATTTGATGGTATAAACTCAGACAATTCTAATGAACATATAAAATTAAAAAAAGAAATATCTTCTATATTTAACTTCAGCCTAGCTCTGGAGAGTAAGAATGAGTTAAAAGAAGCTCCATTAGAAGTAATGTTATTGCCTTACTACATATCCCAATCTGTAGGATGGGTATATTTAAGAGAGTCTTTCAGCGGGTTAAATTTTTATAAGAACTTCAAATTTGACTACCTCGATTATTTCTTAGGTCTGACTACCGATATTGACCGGATTTTGCTACACAAGCTATTAAAGAAAAAGTCCGAAATCATAAGCGAGATTGATTTTTTTGAAACAATGAAAAGCAATAATGATCAATTACAACTATCTAAATTGTTAGATGAAGAATTTAAAGGTGAGTCGACGAAGTATCTTAAAGAGTATTCCGAGCTCAGAGGAATATTGATAAGAGAAGAGGATCATCACATTCAGCTTTGTAATAGAAAAAGTTTGGCTTCAACTAGAGAAATTGTTCTAAAGCGAGTTAAGCGAAACACCGCTAGTCAAAGGCCTGAAATAGATACATGTCCGGTTTGCGTTCAAACATTACCAAGCTCCTTTGAGGCTATATATAACCATCAGCAAGACTTAAATGATACTGTTAGTGAAATTGCATCAGTAAAAGCAAAAATCACAGACTTGCAGTCACAGATAAACTCCGCTTCGAACAAGATTGAAAAGGTAAATGGAATTATAGAAAGCAAGTATGCTGTTATTAAAAATTACTTATCTGAAAATTCATCGCTCACCTTCGACACATGGCTAGATCATAAATCCAATATGACGCTTCTTAAAAATATTGACTCGGCCATCTCCAATAAGAACACCGAGCTAATTGGAGTCCTTGATGATATTGCAGATATTGGAGAAGATGAAAACATTGAAGAGTCGAGAAATAATAAAGAAAAATTGTTTTCGACGTATTTTCATGACTGTCTTACAGACCTTGGTATGAGCTCTTTTGATGAATCACGGCATAGATTGCTATATAAAATTAATTCCTTCCCATGCCAAGGAGTTGAACTGCATAAAGCTGTCATGGGATATCATTTTGCATTGAACAAACTAATTTCTAAAACTCAAGGCATACATCGTTTCCCTTTTTTGCTCGATGCTGTCATGAAAGAGGATATCGATGAAGGTAACCGCATAACAATATTTAAATTCATCAATAAGCATTCACCAAAGGATACGCAGACAATATTTTCTGTCTCAGAATCTCTATCACATGCAAAAGACGATGAGACAACATCAAATAATATAAACCTAGTAAATGATAATTTTTTCAATGGTTCTTCCAAAATTATTCAAATAGGCGATGGAAATTCAGAAAGATCTTTTTTATCACCTTATGATGGTAATCATGAAGAACTAATTAATGAAACAATAGAAATGACTAATCTAGCTTAGAACGCCCTCTTTTGGCAGTAGGCTGATTATATTTAACATGCTATAAAATTCTTGGCGGTCAGAATTAGAAGGTATTCGTCTACTTTCGGGAAATACTGCTACCTTCTAGTAAACTGCTGGGTTTCATCAGACAGAGTGTAATGAAAAGGTCATATAAATGGATTGGTTGACGTTTACGAGTGAAGTTATTGATTCTCTTGCTTGGCCAGTAGTTATTTTAGTCTTAGGGGTGACGTTTCGTCGCCAAGTGTCGAATTTGATTCCGTATCTTAGAAAATTGAAGGCGGGGCCAGTTGAGGCTGAATTTGAAATGGACGCTAGGCAGGCTCTCGCCAACTCAGAAAAGCTTTCTGGCCAATTCCTTAAAGGAAGCACCACAAAAATAGAAAAGCCTACAGACGAGAAAGAAGCTATAGCCAAACTAATTGGTGCTCGAAATGACCCCGCTGGGATGATTATAGAAGCCTGGACGGGAATAGATGGAGCCCTGTTTCGTTTGGGCAAGCAAACGGGCTTAGTTGTCGATCCGTTAGAAAGTATTAGCAGCGTTTATAAATCGATAGTCTCGTCTGAATTGCTCTCTGACGAAACAAAACGACTAGTTATGGAGCTTTATGAACTGAGGAATCGTGTGGCGCACGCAAGAGTTAAACCTACCGTTGGTGCCGCACAGGACTACGTGCTAGCTGCTGACAAAGTGATAGATATGTTAGAAGTACAGAGAAAAAATACAGACTCAATTGAGTCCACTAAAAATTAAGGCTCGCCTTTAACGGAGCGTTAAAAGTCCGCTTTTGGACGAAAGAAGATATAAACTCTATAAAGGGAAAAGCCTTCCCCTTATTGCAGCCGCCAGAGGCGTCTTCCATCACCCCTTCAAGCGGGGACACCCCGCAACGCCCCGTAAATAATGATAGTGAGCATATTCATGCTCGCCGGTTTATCAGGTTTTCCCCTTTTGGGTAGACCTAAAAATATCACATAACTTACCTCCATCAAGACATCCCCCAGCCTTCCGCACGTTGTTTGTGCAGGCTGGGCGGTTCCCCCTGTCTGGATTCCGGTAAAACATGCGATTTAACGCTCGCTGCTCTCGCTCCTTTTTCTTGGGTTTTCAACCCCAAAAGGGGATGTGTTTTTTTAAAGATCAAAGGAGCAGACAATGAGCGAAGAAATCAGAATTTATGTGGCGTGTTTGGCGGCATATAGCAGCGGGTATTTACATGGTGTTTGGATTGATGCCACGAAAGAGCTTGATGACATTCAAGAGCAGGTCAGTAATATGCTGAAATCAAGCCCAATAGAAATGGCCGAAGAATACGCCATTCATGATTACGAAGGGTTTGAGAGTGTCAGATTAAGTGAGTGGGAAGGATTGGAACGCGCTCACAATATCGCTTGTTTTATAGAGGAGCATGGAACTCTTGGTGCAGAGCTATTGAACATCTACGACATTGAGGAAGCCTCGAAGGTACTGGAAAACAATTATCACGGCTGTTTTTCTTCGTTGGCTGATTACGCAGAACAGTTCACCTGTGAAACAAGCTCAGTGCCTGAACACCTGCAATATTATATTGATTACGAGCGCATGGGGCGTGACTGGAAAATGTCAGGTGATATCTACACTATAGAGACAGCACACGACGAGGTGCATATTTTTAGTAACCATTGATTTTTATCAGGGCTGGCCATGTTCAGCCCTGACTTTTTTGCGCGATAAGGAAACGCCAAGGCGTTGCGACATTATCATCCAACATACGCCACTACCGGCTTCATATTGTCTGCTTTGTTTCTCCGATTAACGGTTTGTTAAATACATGCGCATAAAATACAACTATAGATTTAATCGGATAGGTGGGGCAATGGGGCTTGATCACTTGAAATTACAAAGCAATACCAGTGTTTTTAACTGTGTCAAAAACACTGGTATAAAAGCTATAGCTTTTCGCCGCACGTCTTGTTTGAGAGGTGCGCGATGAGCTCCGATCAAGACACCATCCAAAAAGCCGAAACTGACCTTCGCCGTGAAAAGGATCTGGATGACTATCATAACGAATTGATGGGCAACGATGTTGGCCGCATTCAGCGTTTCGGATTTGAACATGGACGCCAAGAAGCGGCAGCAGATGAAAAGCGTAAGAAATCCGCTTTCGAGCAAATGATGTTCAATGAAGTCTACCGCGCAGCATGGGAAAGTGCCATGGATGCGGTCAATAGAGCTGAAAATGCCGTTTATGAGGCATTAATTCAAGCCAGTTATGATTTGTCCGCAGCAGAAACAAGCTATAACGATCTACTGAAACAAGCGACAACAACGACAGATGGGACAAAGGTGTTTTGCGATAAAGATGGCAATGTCTATACAGAGGACGGAGAACCTCTTCCTGCTGAGATAGCTGAATCTCTTGTCTGGGATGACAATGCGCCGACATGGGAAGAGTATTCTGCCAGCAAAGAAAATCTCACAAATGCTCAAAGCCGGTATGGTGAGGTCAATGCCAAATCAGGTCGTCTTGTTGAAATTCGTGAGGAATTAACCGACGAGAATAATCCTGCATCTATTGAGCGAATACATGAATTAACACAGGACGCATTAGACCTTCAGGAGTCATTGGATAACGAGGTAAGGAAAGAAACGAGCCTTGAGCAATCCATGAAACCTGTCATTGCGCCAGATTTATCCTTTAGCTTTTAAAGAGCCACAACCGCGTTCAATTAATGCGACCATGATTGCATTAGGTGGAACATCTGGGTACTTCTTCATGCTGGCCAAAATTAAACTGTTCCGTTCAGCATGTTTATCGCCGTAGTACCACTCAAAAACACACCGACCTTTTTGCTTGTTGCCACCCGTTGAGATGACAAGCCCAGTCATATCTATGGCGCCTTCAATCCAAAATTTCTGGTGAGCTTCATTCAGCTTTAGGAAGTCTTTGGCTGTGAAACTTTCGGCATAGGCTGCGTTAGAAACGGCTACGGCCAGTCCTGCATATAACAAAAAACTCTTTAAGAAATATTTGAAAGTTGATAAAGGTATAGTAACTGAGTAATCAGCAAGGCGTCTGGGTCAGCACTGCCACACACACTGTCAATCCAGACCCTTGCTACCACATTGATTAATAAGTGAAATTCTGATTATGCCAACTTTCAAATAGAAGTTGACAAGACAAATTAAGTCCAGACATTTCACTTGGAAAGAACATCACCATGATGACCAAGGGGCGTAACGATAACCATCCCCGCAAAGGTTCATCCATCAAGGTTCAACCAATCCGATCATTTGAGGCCATTGCCGCCATCAGAGCGCATCTGTACGGCCACCCCCGCAATCTCTGCTTGTTCACATTAGGGATCAACACAGCCTATCGTGCCAGTGAGTTGCTATCACTGACCGTGGGGCAGGTAGATCACCTGAAAGCGGGTGATATTTTGGACATCAAGCAGCAAAAGACCAATGAATACCGTATGGCCGTTTTGAATACGGTAGCGGTGGATGCTATTCAGAGCTGGCTTACGCTCCATCCCTGTCGCAGCACGGCCACAGCCCCATTGTTTCTGTCACAGCGCGGCAGGAGGTCTCTGTCTGTATCGGCGGTTAACCGCTTGGTTAAGTCGTGGTGTCGCGAGACTGGCCTATCAGGCAACTTCGGCAGTCACAGCCTGCGAAAGACATGGGGCTACCACCAGCGCATTCACAACAACGCGAACGTGGCCTTGCTCATGCGAGCCTTTGGCCACGCCACGGAAGCCCAGACACTGGACTATCTTTGCATCCTGCCAGACGAGATCAAGGCTCTTTATCTGGGGCTGGAGTTATGAAAGATACACGCGGTTCAGCTCCCAAATAGGAACTGAACTGGCAGCCAAAACTACTCAACGCAGTTAATTGTTCGGCATCAGTCTGCCCTTCAACAGAATGACTATCCACAGTGCTCAATGGTATCTACTTCATTTAGATTATACCACGCTCTATAAATACTGACTTGGCTACGGTAGCCGCGTTCAATGCCGCTGGAAATCCTGCATAAACAGATATCTGAATAATAACCTCAACGATTTCATCAGGCTTGCAACCAACGTTAAGTGCAGCATTAATGTGCACTTTCAATTGAGGTGTAGCATTACCCATGGCCGAAAGAGCCGCGACAGTTGCAATTTCGCGTGATTTTAAATCTAAACCCTCCCGGCTATAGACATCCCCAAAAGGAAATTCTATTGTGTAGCGACCTAAATCTGGAGCAATATCTTTCAGAGATTCAATAACCTTTTCTCCAGCATCTCCGTCGATTTCTTTGAGTTTTTGCCAGCCACGTGTATATCTATCATTCATGCCATTATTCATTTTTTTCTCCAATAGAGTTGAGTTCAGTAGTGTTGAACATCCGTTTAGGAGGAGATTTCCGTAGGAACTAGCGACCAGAATCGCCGACATTCTTAGAAAATTACGCCGTAGTTCATTGGGCTTATCTGAATTGTTGGCCATCGCCTCACCATTGATTGTTCTACCGTATCCTCAAGGCTAAGCTTTAGAGTAAACTCTCAGTCAAGCGATATTTTCCCGTCTAGTGCGCATTGATATAGGTTAATTTTATCATTCAGCTTTACAAGGTGTTGTTGCTCGATTTGGATTTTCTGTTGAAGCTTGGCTGAGTGTTCCTTAAGCATGTCCTGCCGCGAGGCAAGAGTTTTTTTACCTTCTTTGCGCAATGCTGCATATATTCGTATCTTCTCAATCGGCATGCCTGTTCCCTTCAATCTCTGGATAAACTCAAACCAAGCAATATCTTTCTCCTGAAAATACCTGTGACCACTAGGAAGGCGGTAGACGTCATCTAATAAACCCAGTTTGTCATAGTACCTTACGGTATGAGGGTTTACGCCCATATGCTTTGAAAATTCCGATACATTCACTGTGACTACTCCTTATCTTCGGTCAGGATCAACATTTCTGCCAGATCATATAAAAATACTACCTCATGGGCTCCGTTTGCTAGCGCTACTTTAAAACAACAGAATAATTTGCCTTACCAAACGGCCATACTCTAGATAATTTGCTGATATTCTTAATAACCAATCAGAAAATCATAGAGAACGTGGGCGTAAGCCTCCCCTCAGAGTGGCTAGAATTCAAAGGCCCACATTCGTGTGGGCTTTTTTAATGACAGAACACTAGTCTCCTATTGAAGCAAACAGCCCTTTTTTGCTAGCAAAGACTTACTTTGACCACAATTTGTTAACACCTTCGATAACGAACACAAACACACCAACAGTAAGCAGTGCTAATACGAATGCACTGAGACCAAGCTGGAAGTCACTCCATTTTGTAAAAGTACCCTTCAAATAAGGATGTATGACAAGATCCGCAAGACCTGTAGATCCAATAAACCCAAACAGTACTGCTAACCAGCGATCTATATGAGATCTACTTTTATCATTTAAATAGCGGCGCTCATCGAGATGCCAGCGTGCTCGCTCTTTAGCATCTGTAATCAAGTTTTTGGTTCCGACAGATTCCAATAAGTAATTTACTGCATCAATGATCTCACCTGCTTGACTAGACGTATGTAAAGTAGATTCTACTGACGACAGTACTTTGTACGCTGCAATTAAGCTTTCATCACTTGATGGAGAACATGCGACGGCGCAGGCTCGAGCGATTTTCAGATTAAGGTATTCAAAATGTTCAGCGCGGGCTTGATTTTCAAAGACTCTTGCTCCGGTATTTCTCTCTTCCCAAGCATCATCCGGTGAATTACTTTCTCTCAACCACGTCCATATAAGGAGTGCACGATTGCCGTGGAGTGCATAGTCATCAAAAATTCTTAAATCTGGTGGCAATTCAACAGGGTTTGTAGAACCTTGAGAACGCATCAAAAAACGAGACATTGATAAGCCGAATTTTTTATATAAGTCTTGCTTATTATCAGGTTGATCTTTGAACCGCATTATGGATACTGACGGTCTTCCTTGCCACATCAGCAACTCGCCCGAATTCGCCCGATCATCTTTACTCGTGGATGCCACGAGACTGCTTATAGCATTAACATATATTGATCGACATAAGTCGAAAGTGGATTCCCATCCATCTTCATCATCCGCACAAGCAATATGATGCAGAAGCCACAATTCATCGCCTACCTCGAATTCCCTTCCCTCACTAGCAAGTGATTCATCTAGCTTTCTGCGGCTCTCGGCACGAAGTTTTTTTATCAATCGAGTTGAACGCCATCCTTTTATCTTCTGACCACCCAAAGAAAGATCTGAGGTAAATGCTTCTGGAATTAGTAATTCCGCATCAAGTCTTTGAAGCTCACCATGAACAAATATTTGATCAAAGTAGCGTTGAAAAATATTTACAACGCTCTTAATGAAGTCCGATTCATCCATACCTTCCAACGATGAATCGATTTGGAAACTAAGGATCATCACTCCATCTGAGTATATCTTCAGCCAAGGAAATAACACTGTTTCCTCGTCATCCTTTACAAGAACTACTGGAGGCAATGCCGCCCTTAAATATAGGGGCGACCTTTTGGACTCAACACCTTCAATGCGTTGCTCTTGAAATGATAATTCCAAGCAATATGCCAAATCATGAACAATATCCGATGGAACTTTATCACTAAACTTAATATTCCAACTTGAATCCCACTGACGGCCTTCAGGTCTAATCCACTCAACTTGCGACTTGCCATCCTCGTCTATGTATATAGCCTTTAGATCTGAAAAACAGATAGCCTTAGTAAACCCTGATTTTAGGAGGTTTTTGGATGTTTTTACCAAATCAACTTCTGTCAGATTCAACCCAATAGCATAATTATAAAAACAGTTAAACTGCCGTATTTCCATGCTGTCCATTTATCTCACAATCATCAATTCTCGACTAGCCATTAGTGTCATTGACAACTAGAACTCAGGTAAATTTTCTAAGTTATCTTCCTCCTTACCGTTATCAACAGTTTTCAAGTAACTAACACCCTGAACTTTAATCACATATACTTTTTGTCCTTTAGCCCAATTACCACTAGAATTCTTAAAGACAGTTATAAAGGATGTACCATTATTGATCGCATCCACTATAGCTTGACGTTCGTATACTTCCCCTATGCCAACGGTGTCATCATTATCTTTATGTGCTTTAAGTTGGCTGATATGAGTATGATCGGCATTATACCGGACTGCTGAAATCAAATAATCTGCCCATTTAGCCATCGTGTTTCTCCCTTTGAATAGATGGTATTCAATTGTTCGTGTGAACTTCATGCCTACCATAAAGGGAAACACTCAAGGGTTGAAGAGCTTTATTTGCATAGCTCGCAGTGTACTAACGGAAAGTCTCGGCCATATACGCCGAGCTTATTAGACCACTAGCGCCTTAGTGTGATTGCTAATTACTAATAGTAACGATAGAAACGCGTCAGATTTCGGACACCACTTCCAAAACCTAACTTCATGGCACTGCTCCAACATTAAATAGTTAATCTATATCACATAATAAATATTGATAGCTTTCATTAACATCAGTAAAAATCCTTGGCCATGTAGCGACTTGTCTTTGGCTCGAATGGTCTTGTTCCTTTCCCTAATGAAGTGTCTTGCAAGATACTCTCAATTCTAGCCAAATCAGTGAATAATTGGTTTAAGTCACTTTCCATAAGCTCCACCAAATAATAAGCCCTCAGTGCGCTGCACTGGGGGCTTTTTATTTGGTGCGGCGGAATTATGAACCCTTCATAGTTCGGGGTTCTCAAAACGGCAGGATAGCCGTTTTGCACAACTCCGCTGCCCGAAGGGCGAGGCACATGGATGTGCCGAGTGCAATCCCGTCTCTGTTTCCGTCCGGGGCCTTTTTATTTGTCTGACGATCACAATTCTAAACTCATCCTATTCCCGATTTCTTTTCGCATAATTGCCCGTAGCAATCACACCGCAACCCGCTTATCCCGCGGCGCATACTCAAAAACATCAGAGTAGCAGTTCGCTTCAGTTAGCCCATACGGTGCCAGCTGATCAATAGTGCCATACACCATTCGAGGCGATCCACAGAGGTAAGCGACTGTATTATCTGAGACGTATTGGTCTTCCTGAATGACTTCGAAAATAAATCCCGTACGCCCGTTCCACTCTGGATGTTCAGATTCGAGTATGGGTGTAAAACTGAGGTTTTCGCCCTGAGTTTCCCATTCCCGGAATTCTTCGAGCAGGTAGAAGTCATCAATATCCTTATTGGACCAATACACTCTGACGTCTGCACTCGGATCTCGTGCCACTATTTCTTCGGCCAGGCATTTTATTTTTGATATCCCCGACCCTGCCGCGACCAGCAGATGGGGTTTTTTCAGGTTGCTTTGTAAGAACGCGCGCCCCATTGGCAGTGCCACGGTCAGGTGTTCCTGGCGGCCACAAATTTGCACAAGGCGGCGTAACAGCTTCTCGGTGAACAGACTGCCGTTCTGTATGAAGAGTTGTAACCTGCCCGGTTGTTTACTGTCAGGTCGATTAGCGACCGAGTAAAACAAAGAGTGAGCCTGCCCATCAATATCGATATTCAACTGTAAATAATGGCCAGCGATATAGCGTAGGGCAGCACCTGTCGACGATTCCAGTTCCACCTGGAATGTCCCCCGGTTAAGGAAGCGTACACTCGCTACCCGGCACTCAAGGGAATATCGTTCTGGTACTTCTACTGCGGCCACTTCACTCATTATTCATCCACTCACGTTGTTAGGGCCTGTTAGCACTAATTAAGCAGGTCCTCGGTGCCCACTTCCGGGCTATGACTTCTGATAGGGATAAGCTTAGAAAACTCGTTTGATGAATGAAAATGGTATATTTTCACCATTCAATTACTTTTCCTCATTATTAGATGGATAAGCTATGATCGAACGTAGTCATCTCAGAATCATTCAGGCCGTCGAAGAGCATGGCTCACTGACGGCCGCTGCCAGAGAGCTGTGCGTCACTCAGTCCGCACTCAGTCATACGGTGCGCAAACTCGAAGACAACCTGGGAACGCCTGTCTGGCTTCGCGAGGGTCGCAGTCTCAGACTCACTCAGGCAGGCCGGTACTTGCTCAACATCGCCAACCGGGTGCTGCCTCTGCTCTTTCACGCCGAAGATAAACTGAAGCAGATGGCTATGGGGGAGCGTGGCACTCTGCGTATCGGGATGGAATGTCACCCATGCTACCAGTGGCTCCTGAAGGTAGTGTCTCCGTTTCTGGATGCATGGCCGGATGTGGATGTCGATGTTAAACAGAAATTCCAGTTCGGCGGCGTCGGTGCCCTGCTCGACTATGAAATTGATCTGCTGGTTACCCCTGACCCCTTTTACAAAAGTAACCTGAGCTTTACCCCGGTGTTCGATTATGAGCAGGTACTTGTAGTGCCCAAAGATCATGCTCTCACGAATCAGCCATTCGCGGAGCCTGAAGACTTACGCAATGAGGTCTTGCTGACCTACCCCGTCGCCACCGACCGTCTGGATATCTACTCACAGTTTCTGACGCCTGCCGGCGTCGTACCAAAGCAGCATAAAACCAGCGAGACCACCGAGATCATGCTGCAAATGGTCGCCTGTCAGCGCGGTGTAGCCGCTTTGCCTCGCTGGTTAGCGGAAGAATACTGCCAAAAACTGCCACTCGACGTTGTCCGCCTCGGAGAACAGGGCATCGCGAAGCAGATCTATCTCGGAACCCGTGAAGGCGACGAGGAGATCGGTTACCTGAAGGCCTTTATTGATCTCGCGAAGGATTATGAGCACCCGTTTTCCGGCTGAGCCAATGAGTAATCTACTCTACTTCGGTATACGACCATTTCCACAGTCATAGTGGGCAAGGTGTCCTCGCCGCCCATCATTTCATTATATTTACTCATACATTGATTATATAAAATCAATTTTACTCATGCATAAAACAGCGTAAAACGTGCTCTCAGATCGCATCCGAGACGGTTATCAGCCAGTTTCGGAACAATGACATCGAACACTGAACCTGGGAAACGGGAGATACGCAGCCATGAGTAACGGTTTTTCATACACGATCAAGCGTGTGATCTTTGATGAAGATTACACGCCCTCTGATGCCACACGCGTCACCACTAACTTCGCTAACCTTGCTCGGGGTGAGCAACGCGAAGAAAACCTGCGCAGCGCCTTGCGAATGATTGATCGTCGCTTTAATGCTCTGGCTCCATGGGACAACTCACGTGGCGACCGCTACTCGCTTGAGCTCGAAATCATTTCTGTCGATATTGATGTCGAGGGCAATGGCCACGGCTTCCCCTCTATCGAGATACTGAAAACTAATATTATCGATCACAAGACCAGTAAGCGTATCGAAGGGATCGTCGGTAATAACTTTTCATCGTACGTGCGTGACTATGACTTCAGCGTACTGCTTCGTGAATACAATGCCGGCCAGAAACAATTCAGTATTCCTGACGACTTTGGTGAACTGCATGGCAAGCTATTTAAAGACTTTCTTAAGTCCGATACGTACAAAGAGAATTTCAGCAAACTACCGGTTGTCTGCCTCAGTGTTTCAGACACCAAAACGTATCACCGCACTGAAAACCAGCATCCGGTTCTTGGGGTTGAATACACTCCAAATGAAACCTCGCTGACAGAACAATACTTTCGCAAGATGGGCTTCGACGTCCGCTATTTTATGCCACCAGACAGTGTCGCTCCGCTGGCATTTTACTTTATCGGTGACTTGCTTACGGACTACACGAACCTGGAACTGATCAGCACCATCAGCACCATGGAAACCTTCCAGAAAATTTATCGACCTGAAATTTATAACGCTAACTCGGCCGCCGGGTACGAGTACCAACCTGACCTGACACACAGTGACCACTCACTTACTCAGGTTGTGTATGACCGCGACGAACGCAGCCAACTGGCGATTAAACAGGGCAGGTTCGCTGAGGAAAACTTCATTAAACCGTACCAGAAAATTCTTGAAAAATGGTCAGCCGATTTCACCTGATCCGTTACCTGTATTCAGATAGAGCCAACGATAGACTTAACAACAGAGCTAACAATGAAAAAGCTATTTCCAACGTCAACGGCAGGTAGCCTGCCTAAACCCACATGGTTAGCTGAACCCGAGAAACTCTGGTCGCCATGGAAACTCGAAGGTAAAGCGCTCCTCAATGGGAAGCAGGATGCGCTGCGCGTCTCACTTCAGGAACAAACTGTCGCGGGTATCGATATCGTCAGTGATGGCGAACAGACCCGCCAACACTTTGTGACCACCTTTATCGAAAACCTGAGCGGCGTCGATTTTGAGAATAAGAAAACGGTGCGTATCCGCGACCGTTACGACGCCAGCGTACCTGGAGTGATTGGGCCAGTAAGTCGTCAGAAGTCGGTATTTGTTGAAGACGCTAAGTTCCTGCGTAGTCAAACAGATCAACCGATTAAGTGGGCTCTACCCGGACCTATGACCATGGTTGATACCCTCTACGATGATTACTATCAGGATCGTAAGACACTCGCATTCGAGTTCGCCAAGGCTCTGAATGAGGAAGCTCGCGAGTTACAGGCGGCCGGCGTTGATATTATTCAGTTTGATGAACCGGCTTTTAATGTATTCCTCGATGAGGTTAATGACTGGGGTATCGAAGCGCTGGAAAGGGCGACGGAAGGTCTGACCTGTGAGACCGCTGTGCATATCTGTTATGGCTATGGCATTAAAGCCAACACCGACTGGAAAAAGACGCTCGGGGCTGAGTGGCGTCATTACGAAACAACGTTTCCCGCGATCCAGAAATCCAGCATCAATATTGTTTCGCTGGAATGCCACAACGGCCGTGTTCCGATGGAAGTTCTGACTCTACTTAAGGGTAAGAAGATTATGGTGGGCGCCATCGACGTAGCAACCGATACGATTGAAACGCCAGAAGAAGTCGCAGCGACGCTTCGTGAAGCACTGAAATACGCCGATGCCGATAAGATTTATCCTTGCACTAACTGTGGCATGGCCCCTCTTTCACGGGAGATTGCGCGTCAGAAGTTGCAGGCTCTGGCGGCTGGCGCAGAGATCATTCGCAGAGAACTGGCGGATTAAACATGAATATTATTGAATTTATGTCGGGTCATCTGATGACCATTCTGGCATTAGTAGTGACAGGGGTATTCGCTGGAATTCTTGCTGGGCTGCTGGGCGTGGGCGGTGGTATTGTGATTGTGCCTGTGCTGTATTTCCTGTTTCAGGGATTTGGCGTTTCGGCCGACTCAGCCATGTTAGTCGCGACAGCCACTTCACTCGCAACGATCATTCCCACCTCCATCAGTTCAATCCGCTCACATCACCGGCTTGGCAATGTAGATCTTGATCTGTTTAAACGCTGGAGTCTGTTTATCCTGACGGGTGTTCTGGCAGGAAGCTGGCTGGTAACTCGCGCAGACGGCGACTGGCTGACCCTCCTGTTCGGTATCATTGCAACACTTGCGGCACTGAACATGTTGTTCAGAGCAGGAAAGCCCGCATTGTTCCCGGGATTACCCAATTCTGGCGGCCAGGCCGTTATGGGATCGTCAATCGGCTTTTTCAGTGCGATGGTCGGGATAGGAGGGGGCACACTTTCTGTACCACTGCTTACGCTGTTTAACTACCCAGCACATAAAGCCGTGGGAACGGCAGCGGCAATCGGGCTAATTATTGCTTTGCCAGGCGCACTGGTGATGCTTTTACTAGGTGCGGCCCCAGAAGATGCACCCGTTGGCACCTTTGGTTTAGTCAACCTGATCGGCTTTATCTGCATAGTGCCGTTGACGGTACTGTTCGCACCCGTGGGCGCCCGGCTTGCCTCATCACTTGATGCGGGATTGCTCAAAAAAATCTTTGCCATTGTTCTGCTGTTTACCGGGTTACGTATGTTGGTACAACTCTCGCTGTAGTTAACGTCATAAATCGCCTGACTGCCTGGCCAGACTCTAGCGGACACTCTCTGCAGGAGACTGTATGAGCGGTCTGGCTTTCTCTCCACTCATAGTCGTCTCACTTAATTGCATTACTCCTCGCTTTAACCTTATCCTCTTGAGCCCGATTCGTGGTTACTAGTCATCGCCACGACGTAACCCCCCAATCCAGGCCCACCTGTATTCAACAGTTCCTTTACTCTTCTTGCAATGCTCAACACCCAGCCAGATAGACACCCGTCAATGAAAGGTAAATTTCCCGGTCAATAAGATAGATTGTGACTTGTATGCACTACTTTGCTGCCACTTGAGGCTATTCTGGGCATCAAGAAGCTGAGTTTTACCACGTGTAGAGCAGCTCAGAATCTAACAATAAGGAGCACGATTAAGTGCCAGTTCCGAGCATCATCAGGGGATCACGCCACGCAGTACAATTGAGTGCTGGGTTGGTTGTCGCCTGCTTGTTACTGATGTTCAACGTTCAATCGCACGCCAGTGACATACGGACACTCGACCTGCAGCAGCTGACGGATGAGATCTCGCTTTCCAGTTATGTTGTTCAGGTCCAGCCGGGCTCCGGTGAAGACAGCTTGTCGGAAATCATGGCATTGCCCAACAGCCGCTGGTCTGGTGTTCCTCAAACCAGCCGAAGCCTGGGGCGCGACTATGGTACCACCTGGTTCCGCGTTGATCTTACGAGCACGAATAATCTGAAGGCAGACAGCGCTTACTTACTACTCGGTTACCCTCACTACGATTTCGTCGATGTCTTTCTGGTATCTGAATCGGGTGTGGTACAGAGCTTTTATACCGGCGACCAACGTGGCTTTCACTCCCGCCCTGTCGACCAACGAACGTTTCTGTTTCCTCTTGAAAAGCTGAATCAGTCGACAGACGCTAAGGTGTATTTCCGCATCAGCACTCCAGGTCCACTACTGATCCCTTTCAGCCTGGTCACCGGTGCTGAGAGCAAACTCCAGGATCGTAATACATCGATGGCCCTTGGCATTTACTTCGGTATTCTGCTCATCATGTTCGCCTACAATGCCTTTATTTCAGGCTCTCTGCGCGATACAGCTTACATCTATTATCTCGTGTATATGGCGAGTGTCGGGCTACACCAGTTAACTCTTCAGGGGCTTGGGTATCAGTACTTCTGGCCAGACACGTCTCTGTTCGACAATAACTTTGCAGTCGCATTGAGTAGCGCGCTGATGCAAGGCACTGCTGTTGCCTTCGTTATCCGCTTTATCCGCCTGTACGAGAACTTCGGCCGTTTTGAACGGGTCGCAGGAACGGTTCTTCTTATTTACTCCTGGTTGCTGGTCACCGGGGCTCCATTTATGGAGTACGCAAGCTTCCTGACCGTAGTCAACGTTACCGGTGCGGTCAGTGTGTGTTGCGGTCTCTATATCGGAATTATCGGCTGGCGGAAGCGGGTCCCCTACGCTCGCCTGTTCGCGATGGCCTGGTTTATCTACCTGATCTTTATTGCATGGTATTTGCTGGAGCTTGCTTCCATACTGCCAACCAGTCCTTTTGGAGAACACATTCTGGCCTTTGGTTCGGTCATAGAGCTGGCGCTGCTTTCTATCGCGTTTGCTGACCGAATCAACCATGAACGTGAACTACGATTACGAAGTCAAAGCAAACTTATGGACGTTCAGGTGGCCATGAACGCAGAACTGGAAGAAAAGGTTCGTTTACGTACCAGTGAGCTGGAAGAAGCCAACCGACGTCTGGAAATACTGAGTACGACCGACGGCCTGACAGGCTTATTCAATCGCCGCCACTTCGATGAACTGTATGAAAAAGCCTACCTTCAGGCCTGCCGGGACGGTAAACCTCTGGCCGTACTCATGATCGATATTGATCACTTTAAACAGCTCAACGATAACTTCGGTCACCGATTCGGGGACTTGTGCCTGATAGATGCTGGCCGTCTGATCCGCAATGTGGTCGCCGGTCAGGAAGCGATCTGTGCACGCTACGGTGGCGAAGAGTTTGTCGTGATTCTGCCCGATGCCAGCCCGGAAGAAGCACAGAACAAAGCAGAAGCTTTACGTTTGGCCTTCGCACGCCACAAAGTAACCGATGGCGCCAACGAGAAGATAATGACGATCAGTGTTGGCCTGACTGTCGAGCAGCCCGTCGACCGCTCGGCCTGGGAAAAACTTCTGCAAGCCGCAGACAGCCTGCTTTACACCGCGAAACGTAACGGCCGGAACCAGGTCGCATTCCTACGTAATACCGGGTCCTGAGTCGTTGACTCTGCCCCAATCTGAACTAGCTTTAATAGATAATATTCGGGGAAGTACAGGGTCCGGAATGCCAATTCCAAAAATACATCCAGAGTCGCGTGGTCAGCGACACAGTCTGCTAATTCATTGCCTTCAGGCACTGCTGTCTCTGACGATTCTGATTGCCGCTCTTCTGGCACACCGGGCTCACGCCATCGAAACCGTCCATTTCACCGGTGACAAAGTCAGTCTCTTACCGCTACTCGAGTTCGTATCAGAGCGGAACGGAGAAACGCTGGACGAAATACTCGTGCGTCCGGAAGAAGACTGGCACCACCGCCAGAACATTAACAACAACCTCGGGCAAACCAGCCAGCCGGTCTGGGCGAGAGTACGCCTTGCCGGCGTGTCTGAAGCCTTCGGGCAACCCATTGTGCGCCTCAACTACCCACATCATGACTACGTCGACTTCTACCTTTTTGAGCGTGGAAGAATGATCCGTCACTTCTCAGCAGGTGACCAGCTGCCATTTGATAGTCGCCCTATTGATCAGCGAACCTTCTGGTTCCCGCTTGACGATGCGAGCGCCGATGAGCAGGAAATCTACATCCGGATATCTACACCCGGCCCGCTGCTGATGCCACTGGACCTGATGAGCTACAAGGAAGCCGCTGAAGAAGAAAAGCTGCTCTATCTCTGGGCTGGCGCCTTTCTTGGAATTATCGCCATCATGGCGCTGTATAACCTGTTCCTGTACTTCTCACTCACAGAAAGCTCGTACATTCTTTATGTACTGTACCTTCTCAGTGCCGGTGTCATGCAGGCAACTATGTTTGGCTTTGGTGAGCAGTATTTCTGGGGTGACAGACCCGGCGTAAATAACCAGGTCATCGCCTTTCTGGCACCGTTTGTTCAACTTACCGCCATGGCCTTTGTGCTCAAATTTATCGACCTGAAGAACTTCGGTTCTGTACTGGACCGTTCGGTTGCATACCTGATGCTATTCACCCTGATCGTCATGTCGATTGCGAGCTTCACTGTGCCCTACAGTCTGATTGTTAAGCTCGGTCACTCCATTGCCTTGTTTGGCGTTGTCTGTGCTCTCTACATCGGCATAAAAGGCTGGGTCATGGGGATGAAGTCAGCTCGACTGTTCACTATCGCCTGGTTTGCGCATCTGGTTTTCATAGGCTGGTACCTGTTGGATATGACCGGCAAGATTCCAGCGACAGAGCTCGGAAACCATGCCTTTGCGATTGGCTTTATTGCGGAACTTTCACTCCTTTCCATCGCCTTTGCAGATAAGATGAATCAGGAGAAAGAGCTGAGGATTAATTCTCAGACTAAGCTTCTTGATATGCAGGTCGCCATGAATCAGGAGCTGGACAATAAGGTTAAAGAACGTACTTCGGCGCTGGAGAAAGCCAACCGCAGACTTGAAGAGTTAAGTGTGACCGACGGCCTGACCAAGCTTTTTAACCGCCGATACTTTGATCAGGTTTTCCGTGACCACTACGAGCAATCATACAAAGACCAGCACCCGATCAGTGTCATGATGGTCGATATCGATTTTTTCAAAAAGCTGAACGATAATTATGGCCATGCGTTTGGTGATTTGTGTCTGGTACGTGCCGCCCAACTTATCCGCAAGGTGGTCACTATGCCGGGGGCATTTGCCGCCCGTTATGGTGGTGAAGAGTTCGTTGTTGTCCTGCCTAAAACAACTGAAGAACGCGCTGCTCAGGTTGGCGAAATACTTAGATCAGCATTTGAAAAAACAACCGTGACTCAAGGTAATCAGAGCAAAAACATGACCATCAGCATCGGTGTCGCATGCACCATCCCGTCGCAACCCGGACTGGAAGAGAAACTATTAAGCGTTGCTGATGCCTGCCTGTATCAGTCCAAAGAGAACGGCCGCAATCAGGTTACGCGCTCAGAGCAATTAGACGAAGCAGGCTGATGATACGCTGACCTAATAGACATCCCGACGGTAGCGTCCCGCTGCCGTCAAAGCTTCCACCTGATCACCGCCTAATATAGTGCAAAGCTGGTGATCCAGATCCTGAGCCATACCGTCGCGGCTTCCACATACGAGAATCGTGGCCCCGGCATTCACCCAACGTGTGAGCCGCTCGCTGTTTTCTGCAACAACATCCTGAACATAGCCCACGCTTGCTTCACCAGCTACTGAGGCCAACTCAGAAGACTCAGCGCGGGAATAACTCCGGTTAAAATAAGAAAGGTGTCCGGATTCATACCAAGCGGTCAGTTGGTCATCCCAGTGTCGGTCAAACAGTGGAGAACGCTCTCCGAATATCAGCCAGTTGTCATGTTGATCAGACAATTCTCTTGCTTTCAGGTGGGCCCTCAGGCCCGCCAGACCAGAGCCATTTCCAACCAAAATGAGTTTCTCAACGTCTGCGGAGCAGTGAAAAGACGGATTACAGCGTATCGAAACATCAACACTATCGAGAGTAGCCGCCTGGTGGCACAACCAGCCAGACCCCAGGCCTCGGGTGCCATCCGGATGATTCTGTTCGCGAACCAGCAGCATCAGCTCAGATTCCTCGGGGATGCTAGCAATACTGTATTCGCGAATCTGCCCTTTCATATGCAGCTGAACTATATCCCCCGCCTGCCAGCTGAACTGGTTCAGGGTCTCCAGTGTCACCTCAAATATTGGAGCTCCCAGGCTTCCGGAATTGAGATGGCGACGGCCTTTAAAGGTCAGCGAGTAATGAGGATTGACTGGCGCTCTATCCGAAAACTCCATCGCACTAAGTTGATCAGAATGAATCACGCCAGCCTCTGCGAGTTGAGCAAACCAGGATGCAATCGTTTCGGGATCATTGCGATCTACTGCCACCAGAGGCGCCAGCACCTGAGCATCACGCTCAAGCAGAATTGTATTGATATCGTAGGAGAAGCCACAGAAATGCTCATAGCTTGTATCCCCCAGGCCGAGAATCGAGAAGCACAGCTCTGGATAGCAGGCTGTCGTTTTTTTTATGGAAGGAATAAAAAACCGACCATTGTCTGGCGCGTCGCCCTCACCGTAGGTACTTGCAATCGCGAACAGAGAGCGTGACTTAGTCAGCCGTTCAGACGTGACCTGATTAAGTGGCAGGTGAAGTACCTTCGCGCCCTGGCTTCTCAACATTTTAACCAGTTGCTGCGAAAGTGACTCAGCAGAGCCACTCTCACTCGCAAAAGCGACAATGGTATCGGCATCGGTGTGCTCCCTTACTTCGATACTTCGCGCTATCACTTGTCGATAACACCAGAATGTAAAAGCTACCCAGGCCAGAAAAAGAGCTCCGGCCTGAATGTAAGGAGCCACCGTCAACATAAATCAGTCCGGTAAGACCTCAAGCACAGTCACGTATGAGCCCGTGCGTTCCGTGGCCGGTTTCTTCGCTTTATCGTCTTTATATTCGACTTCGATAAAGTAGCGGCCAGCACCTTTCCAATTGAGTTTAACCTCGCCTTTTTTGTCTGCAACGGCACTGATTTCATCCTGACTGTTGCGATAACGGGTTCCTTCACGAATGGCGGTCAGTTCAGCGCCTTCAGCAGGCTCACCATCAATCAGAAACTTAAAAGTCGCCTGCTCACCGGAATACAGATCGTTCGGATGCGTTACTGGCACAAGCTCCAGCCCTTTATTCGTTGGCTGCAGCGTTTCAGTGGTCGGCCCACCAAGCGTTACGAACGTTTCCATACGACGTGAAGACTGCATTACACGCAGCTTGTCCGCTTTTTCAGGAACGTTCTCAGCAAAGCCTTCTTCGGTATATTGTTCGCCACGGCCAGGATACATACGACGTTTACCGTCCTCTTCCCACATAGCGCGCATACCATTGCTCGCTGTGAAAATTTTATACGTGCCTTCGTCCTCAAGTTTTACGTCGAAGACAGTACGGTACTTACCGGTATGCAGGTTTTCCGCTTCGCTCTTATCGCCGTCTGGCTGTAGCACTGTGAGGTCATTGAAGCGAACGGCGTGATAGTTCGCGACAAATATATCGTTAGACACTGCTGCTTCAAAACCGACCCAGCGATCCTCACCCGAAAGCTGTGTTTCCTGTGGAAGAATCCAGGCGCGATGAGCTTCCGCGGACAGAGTTCCGGCAACAAGAGCCCCTAGTAAAAGAGGCTTTAATACGTTCATTTTCATCTGCATTTCCTTAAGGTTTGATGGTCAGTTCGATAGCGCCCAATTCAGAGCTACCCTGTTCTTCAAGTTTCTTTTCACTGCTCTGAGGCCAGCTGAAAGGAATGTTGATCAGTTCGCGGCCACCGACTTCCCGTGCTGCTTCAACACGCAGGCGGTAGTCGCCAGGCTTGAGGTCTGCGAGAGGTGCCTTGCCAGGCGTAAACTCCAGCTCGTAAGCGCCCGGACCATAAGTCGCACCGCTGACGCCATCAACCGGCATCTCCAGAGAGCGGCCACTACGACGCCACCATTGACGCATATCTTTCAGCCACTTTTCACCTTCGGCATTGCGCATATCGACGTCGTACCAAACGGCCAGATTACTGACGACCTGATTACGATCATCTTCAATCCAAACGGCGACATAAGGCTTGTGGTATTCAGCGACATCTAACTCTGGGATCTCGATAGAGACAGAAAGATCAGCTGCCTGCACCTGCGCAAATGATGCGAAAGTAGCAACCGCCATCAGTCCGGATGTAATTAATTTCATAAGCGACTCCTTAGTGCGCAGCGAGAACAAGTAAAATAATGGGTGCAATAACGCCGAATGCCACAAGTGGCCAGGTACTCGGGCGTTGTCTGGCATAACGAGCGAGCAACCATAATCCACTCAGAGAAAAAACCAGACAAAGCACAGAAAAAATATCGATAAACCAAGACCAAGCGGTATTGGTATTCCGACCTTTGTGCAGATCATTGAGATAGGAAATCACCCCGCGATCTGTGTCTTCATAGATAAAACTGCCAGTCTCCAGATCAATACTCAGCCAGGCATCGCCGCCAGGCTTGGGCATGCCGAGGTAAACTTCATATTCATCCCATTCGGCATGACTATCTGGCGTGGAAATATCATGTTCATCGTTCAACCACCGACGAACGGCCACAGGCAATGGACCGTCTGAGCGATTCTGAATTGCACTGAGCATTCCCGGTGACAGTTCTGCTTCTACCGTTGTGCGCTCAGGATCTGCTGGAATATCGGCTGCGTGATTAAGGGTGATTCCAGTGAATGCAAACAGAATCATGCCCACCAGACAAACAGCCGAGCTGACCCAGTGCCACTGGCGTAATGTGCCTGGGATAAATCGAGAAAACATGACAACATCCAAAGAAAAGAAGCCGCTCAGCGAACGAACAGAATACTAACAAACGACTAGCTAATGAGAAGTATTTTTATTTGATAATGACACTTCTATGCATTATCAAAAGATGATATCCGTCCGTAAAAAAAGGGCCATCTGGCCCTTTTCTATTCATTCTGATCTCTGATCAGAAACGTACGTTCAGACCTACCCAGAGGTTACGACGCTTGTCTTTGTTGTTGTAATCGTCTTCGAAAGTAACTTCATCATCACCCGCATCGAAAACGCCATCATCATTCGCATCATCGTAGCGCACGCTATAGGTGGTGAAGTCCTGATCCAGCAGATTATTAACGCGGCCATACACACTGAAGTAACTATTCACCGCATAGGTTGCGCCGAGGTGCAGTACGCGATAATCCTTGTAGTACAGAGGATCGTTATCATCATCTACGCCGCGGAAGCGAGCCGAGCGCGTCTCACTGGTCAGCTGCACATTCAACTTAGTATTCACATCCCAATCGAGAGTGACATTACTCATGTGCTCCGCCGTATTCGTCAGCGGCTGTCCTTCCTGCGAACCAGAAAGCTGACGGCTGTCGGTGTAGGTGTAGTTCCCACGCACAGCCAGTGCATCAATGATCTGGAAACGACCAGCGACTTCAGCGCCGCGAATCAGAGCATCATCGATATTAATCACCTGCGCCCAGGAGTCGTAACCCAAGTCTTCATACTCGCCAAGATTCACACAAGGACGTTCGCCGCCCGTCTGAGTACAAGTCTGTACTGAGTCACCACGGGCAATTTTATCTTCGAAGCGATTGTGGAAAATGGTCGCGTTAAAGCTGTGGCGATTCTCCATCGACTCCCAATAGATCGCGGCTTCGGTATTGCGGCTTTTCTCCGGCTCAAGATCCGGGTTCCCCGCAAACGGCATGGTACCCTGACGACCGAAGCCGGTTACGCCGTCGTAAAGATCGGTTGTTTTTGGAGTTTTATAACCACTGCTCACACCGCCTTTCAGCGTCCACTCAGGCGTCAGGCTGTATACAGCGTACAAGCGGGGGCTGACATTGCTACCGAAAGCATCGTGATCGTCGTAACGCAGACCCGCAGTCAGCGTAAAGTCGGGCACCATGGTCCAGCTGTCTTCTGCAAACAGAGAATACGTGGTGAAATCGGATACACCACTGGAAGCACCATCTTCGCGACCGAATACGCCGTCGGTCAGTTCGGCATCAATGTACTGACCACCGACGACAATCAAGTGATCGCCAGCCAGGTCTTCGACCGGAATTTCAAGCTTGGCATCCAGCGTATACTGACTGCTTTCCATGGTTCGTTGAGGGCGAGGCAAGAAAGTGTCTTCGGCAATCGCACGGCGCTCGTCTTCACTCAGGCCTGCGTAATCACCCGTACCATCGTACATTTCCTGCAGCAACTGACGTTCTGACACAGAGAAGGGTAAAGTGCGACCGTTGTTGTTAGTCTCGATATTCTGCAGAGACACCAGGCTCTTACCAAAACTCCAGCTGCCCTCGTGTGAAATCGCCCACTGATCGCGGGTAAACTCCTGGTCCTTAGCATATCCAACCCGAGGCTGCACGGCGCCGCCCGAGGCTCGCCAAATGGTATCAATGCTATCTACCGTTCCCACACTGAAGCCACCATCCGCCAGAGGTTCATTATCATAAACCTGCTTCGACGTGTCGTAGTCGAACGTCAGGCTCTGGTTATCGGCCATATTCCAGTTAAAACCGATGCCGATACTTTGATTTTTGTTATCGGGGGTTTTACCGCCACCGCCGAAACCGAGAGAACGTGTTTGTTCAACACCGCTCGGGTCGGTGACTGAGTCGTACTCTGGCTCTGATGCATCACGCTTATAAATACTGCCACGCAGTTCCATACCAAGAACATTTTCAATTAACGGGCCTGCCGCACTGAAGTCAGCCGTGGTATCCGCACCGTACTCGTCGTATTCCTGGAAAGTGCGGCTGATACTTGCAGAACCTGTCCAGTCATCGGTCACCTTCTTGGTGATAATGTTGATTACACCGCCCAGAGCATCCGCTCCGTATAGGGTAGACGCTGGCCCGCGGATAACCTCAATACGTTCGATCGCATCCATCGGTGGAATGTGGTTGAACTGATTACCACCGAAATTATTCGGATAGATATCACCGTGGTTATTCTGACGACGACCATCAATCAGGATCAGAGTGTAATCTGCTCCCATACCACGGATCGAAATAGTGCCCTGGCCCGTTTTATCCCGGGTCTCACCGATGTCGACACCTTCCAGTTCGCGTACCGCATCCAGGAGTGTGACGTACGGGCGTGAGCGCAGATCTTCCTGAGTGATTACAGAGATACTGGCAGGAGCATCAACCACTTTCTGCTCGTAGCCTGCCGCCGTAACGACAAACTTATCCAGTTCAATGGTCTGCTCTTCTGCTGTGGCAGAGAGAGAAGCAACAACCGCAGCGGCGAGCGCACTCATAGGGAATATCTGACTTCGGAACTTCATCACTATCATCCTGGATGGGGGAAAATTTTCGCGCATGGTATTTAGGTGCACCTACAAATGCAAATCCTTTACATTTATACTTGATACCAATTAGCATTATTGAGTAACCTATGAGCATTCCCCCGGACATAGCCTGCCTCAAAGACTACGAGCGCCATGCACAGCAAGCACTACCACCTCAGGCCTGGGCTTATATTTACGGCGCCTCGGCTGATGAGCACACCGCCCGTGGCAACGAGCAGGCCTACGCCGAACTGAAAATACTCAATCGAACTCTGGTCGATGTCAGTGCCGGACACACCCGACTGGACCTTCTTGGCCACTCTCTACAGCACCCAATCCTGCTGGCCCCTGTGGCTTATCAGAAACTCGCACACCCAGATGGAGAACTGGCTTCTGCAGCAGCAGCATCTGCCCAGGACGCGCTGTTTGTCCTGAGTACGCTGTCGAGCTCTACCATTGAAGACGTCGCACGCAGTGCCGCCGGACCAAAGTGGTTTCAACTGTATTTTCAGAACAGCGCTGAACAGACACTGCAACTGGTCAGGAGAGCAGAGCAAAGTGGCTTTTCGGCAATTGTCGTTACGGTAGACGCCCCCATTAATGGACTGCGTAACCGGGAACAGCGGAGTGGCTTTCGCTTACCCGATGGCATTAGTGCCGTAAATTGCCCGTCAAAAGAAATACCCCAGAGCAATGCCGGAGAGAGCCATGTTTTTCAGGGCCTTATGAGTCGTGCGCCAACCTGGAAAGATATTGAATGGCTGAAGTCACAGACCAGACTCCCACTACTCGTGAAAGGCATCATAAATCCTGCAGACGCCATCATGGCTGCTGAAACGGGGCTGGATGGTATTGTGATATCGAACCACGGCGGCCGGACTCTGGACACCCTACCCTCTCCAATTGAAGTCCTTCCGCTGATCTCAAAACACATCAATGGTGAAATACCACTGATCGTGGATAGTGGCATCCGTCGTGGCACTGATATTTTTAAGGCGCTGGCACTGGGCGCAGATGCCGTAATGATTGGCCGCCCTATTATGTATGCACTTGCTACTGCTGGAGCCCTGGGTGTTGCTCATACAATTCGATTATTGCGGGACGAACTGGAGCTGACGATGGCATTGTGCGGTTGTGAAACCCTGTCCGATATCACGACAGAGTGCCTTTGGCAGCCCGCTTAAGTTTCTGACCATTGACGCAGTAGATTGTGATATACCCCTGCTAATCGCACTAACTCCGGATTTTCGGGGTTTTCCTGAGTCAGTGCCTGAATACTTTTATCCAGATCGTACAGCAGGCGCCTCTGTTCATCACTGCGAACCAGACTCTGCATCCAGAAAAAAGAGGCAAAGCGCCGGCCTTCGGTTACTGGGGTCACCTTGTGCAAACTGGTCGAAGGATAAAGAACCATATCTCCGGCAGAAAACTTCACCCTCTGGTCGCCATAGGTGTCCTGAATAATTAATTCACCGCCTTCATACTCATCGGGCTCTGAAAGAAATAATGTCATCGATACATCAGTACGGATTTTAACCGCCGTACCGGCAACGCGACGTATGGTGTTGTCGACATGATAGTTAAACTCCCCACCACCCTGATAGCAATTGAACATGGGAGGATAAATTTTATTGGGAAGTCCTGCGGCAAGAACTTCCTGAGATTGCCCGAGCGTTGCCAAAATAAAATCCCCCAGCTGACGGGCAACCGGCGAATCTTCAGGAAGCTGTAAGTTATTTTTTGCTAAAGCAGCCTGATGACCGGCCGTCACACTGCCGTTTACCCAGTCGGCATTTTCAAGAAGTGCGCGACACTCAGCGACCTGAACTTTACTGATAAATTCGGGAATACGGATCAGCATATGATTACCTTATCCAGTTATTTTCTTCATCTATATACACGGAAAAACCGGGCATATGCCCGGCTCTTCTTCAACGGCTGAACTGAGAAGATCAGAAGTCGTATTTTACATTCAACGCGAAACTACGTGGTGCTCCAGGGCGGAAGTGACCCTTCGCACTGTAGTCAGTAACGTATTCCTTGTCGGTCACGTTATCGATGTTCAACTGAACTTTCAGATCATCCGTCGCCTGATATGATGCCATCAGATACGCGGTTGTGTATGGGTCAACTTCGAAGTAAGCAGTGTTACGACGCCAGAAAGTCTCACCTGAGTTGTAGTTCAGACCACCACCGACGTTCAGTTTATCTTCCATTGCCGCGTAGGAAACCCAAAGGTTCGCAGTTTTATCCGGAGAACCTTGCAGGCCGTTACCCTCAGATTCCGCCGTCAGATCCTGTGTCACTTCGGTATCCAGTTTAACGAAGTTTGCAGAAACAGACAGATTATCAGTGATACTACCTACAGCGCCTAGCTCAAAGCCCTTGGCTTGCTGTTCGCCAGTCACGTAGTAATTTGTCACGGTTTCACCGTCGACATCTACGCGCTCAGAATCAACGACATCTTTCGTGGTCTGGAAAATAGCCGCGCTCAGCATGAGGCCATCATTGAGCAGTTCCCACTTGGTGCCCAGTTCAATAGTTTTCGCAGATTCAGGCTCAAGTTCATTTTGCTCTTCGGCGGTGCTCAAAGCCAGCTCGGTACCCGGAGGCTGCTGCGCATTGCTATAGCCAATATACACGGTACCATTTTCTGTTGGCATGTAGCTTACCGCCGCGCCATAGCTGAAGTAGCCTTCCTCTGCATCCAAGCCATCTGCGCAGCCGCTGCGACGACCACAGGCTTCGCCTTCAATCTCGAAATTATCATAACGGGCATTCAGATCGACCTGTACGGTATCGGCAATCTTGATGGTATCCAGTACATAGAATGCAAGCGTCGAAGCTTCACCCGTATTGTTGTTACCGTTGCGCTCTACGCTGCCGCTCGCCGAGATATCGTTTGAGTAGTTAACCGGGTCGATAGCCGGGTTAGCGAGTTCATTGCCTGCGCCATCGTAATAGGTGAAATTACTATCCAGACCGTAGGCTGTTTTTTTCTCTTTTGCGTATTCCACCCCAACAACGATGTCCTGCGACACAGTATCGTTGCCGACACTGAAAATACCGTCGAGCTGGGTCACGAACAATTCATTTTTCTCGTCGATCGCTTGAAGCCTGGTTGCGTTCAACAAGCTGTTGTCGCCATCCGATCCCCACCACGGACGTCCAATAACCGATTCTTTCTCGTTGGTTCCCAAACGGGTCTGGCTTCGTAGCGCAAAACCATCCGTCACTTCATGATCCAGAGTCAGCGTGAACATACGGGTGCTGATTTCTTCGTAGTCACGACCTTTGACTGTGTAAACTTTATCCCAGCCATCAGAATCAATCGGACCTTCCGCAAGACCCGTTGCTTCCGCCGCGCTTTCAGTCACAAACGGGAGACCAAGTACCGGAACATTATCCTGCTCCATCAGCAGGACATCGAAGGTGATGTCTGTTTTCTCACCGATATTGAACAGAACTGAGCCACCACCAGCGATGGTTTCATAATTCTCTTCGCCGTTATCGAAGGTATCACCGCCATCGGTGTATAGAAGGTTTACTCGACCGGCGAGAGACTCGGTCAGCTGCTGATTAACATCTGTGCTTACACGCTTAGTATCGAAGCTGTCATACCCTGCACTAACAGAAGCAAAAGTATCCTGCTTCGCTCTTTTCGTAGACAGGTTGACACTACCACCACCCGTCGAGCGGCCGTCCAGGCTACCACTTGCACCTTTAACGACTTCTACCTGCTCGTAGTTGAAGAGATCCCTGCTGTAACCTGCAACATCACGGATACCATCCACGTAAATGCTTGAGCGTGCATCAAATCCACGAATGGTTACCTTATCGTTCGCGGTAATAACACCACCACCGCCTTCGCCGCCGCCGAAAGTAGACACACCAGCGACGTTACGCAGTGCATCATTCAGGCTGGTCACACCCTGATCCTCCAGCACATCACCCGAGATCACATTGATTGTCTTAGGTGTGTTTGCAACAGGCTGCGTCAATTTTGGAGAAGACGCTTTATCAACCTTATACCCCTGCTCTTCGGAAGCAGCAGCTTCAGTGACTGGCAGCTCGCGTGGTTCCTCAGCAGCGTGCAGTGGCAAAGCCGCAGTGACTGCAAGCGCCAGCGCGCTGCGTTTAAAGTTTTGCATGTTCATGTTCTTTTTCATTGTCTTCCCCAATGTTTCAACCAGGTAATAAAAATCTCAGGTCTGCTCTTTGGCAGCGGGAGGGGACTTTAAGAGCAAAGAAATGTAATTGCAAATCATTTTTATTTAGATATTTATTGGCAATACTTTACCAAGCGGGCATAATGCGAGCCATTACTGACACCAAGCTCCTCTGAAATTCTGCGGGTAACCCTGTGAACCGATGCATTCTTCCACACGCACATCGTTGGCTACTGGCAACGATATTCTTATCTACAGCTCCGTGTGTTATTGCGGATATTCGAGCTGAACAGATCGATGCTCTTACCCAACAATGGCTCCAGACCGAACAACAGAAAAGTCGTTTAGTCAGCGAGTGGCGGTCACAAAAACCCTTGGTAGAACAACGGATTGACCTGCTACAGGCCGAAAAGAAACAGCTAACAGAAATGCTTCAGCGTCGGGATGAAAAAAGCGACGAAGTTGATCAGAAGCGCGAAGCCTTAATGGAGCAGCAATCCACCCTCGAAGTACAACAGGCGGAGACAGATAAGCTCATTAAAGCGCTGGCAATGCGTCTTGATGCCCTTGAACCAAGGTTGCCACCGCCGCTACAGAATGACTGGAACAGCGAAGCGAACGAAGAAAGCAGTAATCAGTTACGCCTTCAACTGGCGCGTCTGAGCCGCATGAAAGAATTCAACGAGCGCACAACACTGCACAGTATGCGTCTGACTGAGCCATCGACGGGTGAAGAAATTCTGGTCAAACAGTTATATCTGGGACTTTCACAGGCGTGGTTTGCCAGCAGTGATGGTAGTTATCGAGGCGTCGGTCACGTTGATAATGGCCTCTGGCGCTGGACCTTCCGTGACGATATTTCCGCAGAAAATATCCTTACCGCGATCGCCATCACTGAAAAACAATCTCCGGCACAGTCAATTGCACTACCAGTATCCCTAGCATCGGGCGACCCAGTGTCGGCGAACTCAATTTCCGCACACCAGGAAACGACTGACCATGAAAACTAAACAGACCATCAAACAGTTTTCTGTGTCCTGCTTGGCAGCACTAATGCTGTCAGCGCCTGCTACTTATGCTTCTGACATTGAAGCAGACCTGCAGAAACGTATCAGCGCGGCTCAGGCATCGCTGAATAAAACGGAACAGAGCATCAGCCGGGATCGTGCAGAACTGGCTCGTAACATTGGCCAGCTTGAACGCTCAGTCCGTGAGCTTGATAAGCAAACTGCCGCAGCACGCCGTCTGGAAGACGAACGTAACCTGTCGTTAAGTGCGCTGGAAGAGCGTCTCGCGAAATGGACAAACCAGCGGAACTACCAGAGCAATCTGGTACAACAGTTCTTGCGACAACAAGGAAATACCGAGCCGGGAACATTCGCAGAGCAATTGAGCGCGATCAATAGCATTGCTTCCGCCAGTGAGCGCTGGCTCGAACCTGATTTCACACCCATTGAACTGGCACTGCCTGATGGCACTGTCACAGACGCACAGAAACTCAGCCTGGGTCCAGTGCATTGGGCTCTTCATAACAGCCGGGCGTTCAGTATTGCCGAAACTGGAGGAGAGTGGCAGGTCGTGAAAGCCTCCGAGGTATCTGTTGCAGACGCGCTTGAACAACTGCGCGAGGGAAAAGAAAGCCCTCTCGCGTTTGATCCAAGCCTCAGCCAGTTTGATCAGATTCCGGATGAGAGCCTGCTGGACCATTTACAGAAAGGTGGCATCTGGGCACTGCCTATCCTCCTATTTGCATTGATTGCTCTGGTTATCGGCATAATCAAAGCCGTGCAACTACTGCGTTTGCCGGCGGTTGTCAGCTATACGCCTGCGGCGCTGCGCAACGCCCTTAAGAAAAATGAGCCGCTGTTTGATCGTGAGAGCATGCAGCAACGTCTGTTTGAAACAGCGCAAATATCAGGCTCTGCCAGAGAACGCGACGACCAGCTATTTCTGCAGCTTCAGCAGGACCGACTAATTCTCGAAAAGCGACTCACCGCTATCGCGATTACCGCATCAGTGGCTCCCCTTCTTGGTTTGCTTGGGACGGTCAGCGGCATGATTGAAACCTTCCGCATGATGACCTTGTTTGGCTCGGGCAATCCAGAAGTTGTTTCGGGTGGTATTTCGCAGGCGTTAATCACCACGGAGCTTGGCTTAGTGGTCGCGATTCCGGCGCTGGTTGTTCATTCACTACTTTCACGTCGTGCGCGCTCGTACTACCTGTCGCTCGAAAACTTTGCCGTCCTCCTCAGCCAGGACGAGGGGAAAAATCCGAGCGGAAAAGACACAACATCGCGATCACAGACAACAGCAACCAATGAGGTAGCACCGGCATGACAAGCGACCTGATATCTCAACTCTCTGGCAGCGTTATCTGCTGGATAATTCTCACAGTAGCACTGATCTGTTATCAGCGACTCGCTGCACTCTGGTTTGCACCTTCAGAGGAGCGTGACTGCGACAACTGCATCAGCCCTACTCTTATCAGCATTCTGCCTCTACTCGGTTTATTGGGCACCATCATTGGTTTGCTCGAGAGCTTCACCGCCATGCAATACGGGTTTACCGGAACTGAACTGTTCAGTGCCGGTATTGGCGACGCACTATTAACGACGCAGCTCGGCCTGCTTTGTGCGGTTCCTGCGTGGCTGATACACAGTGCGCTACTCAGTAAACAACGCAAAGAGGGCTGATGGGATGCAAAGTCGCCTGCAGCATCGCCTTGAACAGCAAGCACCTCAAGGGATCGATATGTCTCCCCTGATTGATGTCGTTTTTATTCTTTTAATCTTCTTTATTGTCACCACAGTGTTTGTCCGCGAGACCGGCGTAGAAGTGGATAAGCCACAGGCAGTCTCTGCGACAACACTGGAGCAGAGTATCATCCTGATTGCCGTTACAGATTCAGGTGAAGTGATTTACGACGGCAGTAACATCGGCATTGCCGGCGTCAGGTCGGTTGTTTCTCAAGCGCAACAGAATGGTAATCAAAGCTCAGCGGCCGAAGGCAAGCCAGTCGTTATTCAAGCGGATCGTTTAGTTGAAGCTGAGCGACTGCTGGCGGTTATCGATGAAGCCAAACTGGCGGGTGCCAAGCACGTCAGCATCGCAGCCCTTAAGCCCTGAATACACATCATGATGAAGCTGCAACAAAGTATTGGCTCCTTATTCGCTGGCGTTCACTGGCGTCGGCAGGCACTGGCATCTGCGACAGGTGCTCTGGTTCTCCTTGTAACTCTGGCCATTCTGCTTATTGGCCAACGCTTGCCGGAGCTGGCAGAACCCACTCTGGAAGTACGCAATATTAATATTGCCTTACCTCCACCACCGCCACCGCCGCCTCAGCCCGTAACTCAGCCGCAGGTCGATATTCCTCTGGATGTCAGCGCTGCTGGTGCAGGGCCGTCCATACCTGATATCGAGGTGCCGGCAGAAATCACTCTGGCGAAACCCGATGCACCGCGAATAGAAACGCAGAGTCCCGTGTTCGACACCATGGCGCCAGACCTGGATGTTTTTAATCTCGATGAACTCGATGGTTTACCGAAACTCCTGACGCGACCGAGCATTACTTTTCCGAGTAGCCTTCGCCGCCGCGGAATTATAGAGGTCAGTCTGAAACTCGAAGTAACGATCGACGAAGGCGGCCGACTGACATTGAATCGCATCGTAGAAAATCCGTATCCAGAACTGAACAACGAAATTAACCGATTAATTAAGCGCAGTCGCTTTACGCCACCCAATAAAGGCGGCCAAAAAGTTCGGGCTCGTTTTATCTGGCCGATTGATATCAAATCCTGAGAATTATTATGTTTAAGTACTTACACCTGTCACTGATATTTTCAGCACTGACGATCAGTTTCAGTAATGTGCATGGGGCATTACCGGAGTTAGCGTTGTCACTGGAAGAGCCATCCTGGTCTTTTCTTATCGATAATCAGAGCTCGCAGGCGACCGAGCTTACCGACGATGAGCGGCGCTATCTTAGAGACCTCCAGCCGGCACTTCAGCAAGCGGATTATGACGCCGCTGAGCGTTCCTTAAATCAACGTAGCAGTTCAGATGACAGCGCTGCTTTCAGCTTATTGCGTGGTCAGATATTACTTGCTAACGGGAAAGATCAACAGGCTATTGTTCACCTGAAAAAAGCCGTTGAAAGCCACTCTGATTTTGCTGCATCACAACGAAGCCTTGGGCTCGCCTACTTGCGAACGGACAACAGCAAGCTCGCTCGACGACACCTGCAGAAAGCAATTGAGCTGGGTGACCAGAGTGCTCAATTATATGGTCAGCTCGCTTACCTCAATCTACGCGAAGGCATGGCATCTTCGGCAATTTCTGGTTACCAACAGGCCCTGTTTCTCGATGCCGATAATGAGGAGTGGGCGCGTGGGCTGCTGTACGCCCTGACCCGTGCTGAAGCCTTGCCCCAGGCGCAGGCTCTTGCCGAACAACTGCTAGAGAAACAATCTTCCAGTAAAGAGCTGTGGATGCTGCGAAGCCAGATCGCGTTGCGCCAGAGTAAGCCTCTGCAGGCGCTGAGCAGCCTTGAAAGTGCGATCAGCCTTGGCGAAGACAAGGCCGAAAATCTCATCATTGCGGCACAACTGCATCTGAACCACGGTAGCGTTGAACGGTCTGTGCAATTACTGACGTCCGGTAAAATAATGATCCCATCCATGACAGAGCAACAGCAGCAAGCTGTTATCCAGACCGCCGCCTGGCTTGCCCAACAGCAACAATGGGATCAACTTCAGACATTACTACGAGCCAGTAGAAATAGTGGAATTCCGGCTAAGGCACAGGCTTCACTGTCTATCAGTAAAGCGCGAATGGACATTGAAACCGGCAATCACTCTGGTGCAGAAAAAGCACTGAAATCGGCACTCAGAAATGATCCAACGCTGGGGGATGCACTTATTACTCTGGCAGACCTTCTCAGAGACCAGAAGCGTTATCAGCAAGCCATTATGTATTATCAGCGCGCCGAGGTATTGCCTGACCTCGAAGAGCGAGCCCTGCTTGGGCGAGCTCAGGCACACATTGAGCAAAGTGAATACGACGAAGCGCTTCGTCTGCTAGGTCAGGTAGTGCGTAATAACCCAACACGTCAGGATCTGCATGCCAGTATGCGGTCGTTGCGTAACATGACGCGCAACCGCCGATAACACAACTGCGTCATTCTTTGTTTTTTTCAGACGCTCGAAACTGGGTGGGCGACACGCCGTACCATTTTTTGAAAGCGCGGGAAAAGGCACTGACGTCTGAAAAGCCGAGCATAAACGCCAGCTGTGTGATGGTAGTACCGGGCAGTGCCAGGTGACGCTCCACCAGCGTCCGACGCGTTTTTTCGAGCAGTGCTTTCCAACTCAGGTCTTCATCAGTCAAACGTCGCTGAAGACTACGCACACTCATGTGAAAGTGCTCAGCAGCGTCGGACAAGCTGGGCTCGCCTTCGGGAAGCTGCCCCTCGAGCCATAGCGATAGCTGAATCACAAGTGAGCCTTTTTCCTGCGCAGCGAGTCGCTCATTCAGTGTTGCTTCGAGCATGGCAACCATCTGGTTGTCGCTGGAGTGAAGCTCGGCAGCTGCCTGCTTCCGGTCGAAGGTCAGACCGTAGTAATCGCTTCTGGTTGGTGCCACACGAAAGTAGCGGGCCATCGAGGCGCAATAATCGTCGTCATGATGTGCCACATGAACTTCGAGAGGGTTCAACGCCGGATCTACCCTGAGTCTGACTAATCGCATCAGACTGGACATCACATACTGTATTCCCTGCGGGTGAGGCACGTGCCCGCTTGAAGGGCGAAACTGCACGCACACGGTCGTATCTTCAACCACCAGTTCAGCCTGAACCGCGTCACTGATCAGCCTCTGGTAACGAGCAAGACGCTGCAGAACACTCAGCATGCTACCACCGGCAGACAGTGCCAGACCCAAACCACCAAATGCAGAATATTCACTGCGGCGGGCCATATTGATGCCCAGAGAAGGATCCTGGAGACGATTTTCAGCAGCCGTCAGTAAGGCAGAGGTCGCATCCACACTGATCCAGACCTCCGGGTTAAACGTATCTTCTACCGAGACACCATACTCCGCAAACAAGGCCGCAGGATCATCACCATGCTGTTGCAGCAGATTGGCCAGCGGGCGCAGAAACATGGCCACCGCTTTGGGTTGCTCAGTCATTGGCGTCTCCGGTCAACTGATTGGCGGTGAGTGCAAAGCATGGAAACAGGTTTCTCTCCAGTATGTAATCAAAGGCCTGTGTACGTCTGCCGGGCCACGAGTTTGGAGTACAAGTATGACTGATACCACGGATAAAAACAGCGAACGCTTTCAGGCACTGCGTGCTAAGGATCGTCAGATTCAGAAAGAACTGATGCAGGTGAGCGACAAGGTTCGAGCTCGTCATCCGTTTCTGGTTAAGCACCAGAATGCCGTCGGCATGGGCATTTTTCTGGTCAGTATTGCCGGGATGATTCTGAACGGCGTACTCTGGATGGAAGGCATCATGCCGGCTTGGCTGGTCATCGTATTAAGTGCGTTCTGGACATCACTGCTGCATGAACTGGAGCACGACCTGATCCATTACATGTACTTCCGTAAGCAGCCTGTATGGCATCACTTGATGATGGCAGGTGTCTACCTTGCACGTCCCCTTACCCAGAACCCATGGATTCGTCGCTACCTACACCTGCATCACCACAAAGTGTCGGGCACAGAAACAGATCTGGAAGAACGCGGTATTACCAACGGCGAAAAATGGGACTGGAAGCGTTTCCTGATGGTCGGCGACAACATGCTGGCTTTTTATCTGCGCGCTGGGAAGTACTTCGTCGTGCCGAAAAAGTTACTGAAGCAAGGTAAAATCAATAAAACAGACATTAAAAACTTAAGAATTATCGGTGCGCTCAGTTTTAACCCTGTCGGTTATATCTGTTACACCATCTGGCATGGCTTCGTGCTATTTCACCTGGCTAATGGCATTGCCTGGGCATTGGGAGCGACAATTGACTGGCCCCAATGGCTGCTGGCCCAGGAAGCCTGGGTAACTGCGACCGTTGTTATCCTGATTGCACCTAACGTGCTGCGTACTTTCTGTCTGCACTTTATTTCATCGAATATGCATTACTTTGGTGACAACACGCCGGGGATTATTCATGAGCAATGTCAGGTGATGAATAAGTGGTATTTAATTCCACTGCAACTGTTCTGCTTTAACTTTGGCAGCACTCACGCGATCCACCATTTTGTAGTGCGTGATCCCTTCTATATTCGCCATTTAGGCGAGAAGGAATCCCATGAAGTGCTCCGCCGTCACGGTATTCGATTCAATGATATGGGGACGTTTAAGCGCGCGAATCGTTTGAATGAGCGTGCTGCCTAGTGAGTTATTAGCTCAGTGAGTGCTGCATGTGCGCCAGAGATGGCGCACATGCCGCTCTTCTCGCCCCTACCACGCAGCCAATGACTGTAGCGTTATCCTGACAGCCGGAAAAGATTCAGATCCCCGCCTTCCAACCGTTTGTCACAGGGTAACGACGGTCACGACCAAAGCCGCGTCGGGTGACCCGGACACCGATCGGCGCCTGACGACGCTTGTACTCGTTCACATCCACCAGCCGCACTACCCGCATCACGTCTTCCCGGTTATGTCCGGCCGTGATGATCTGTTCTGCACTTTCATCGTGTTCGATGTACCGCTCCAGAATATCGTCCAGCACAGGGTAGGCTGGCAGGCTGTCTTCATCGACCTGATCAGGCGCAAGCTCCGCGGAAGGGGGCCGGTCGATCACACGCTGAGGGATCACAGGTGAAATAGAATTCCGGTACTCGGCAAGGGCAAAGACTTTGGTTTTATACACGTCTTTTAATGCACCATAGCCACCAGCCATATCACCATAGAGCGTCGCATAACCGACTGCCATTTCACTTTTGTTGCCGGTTGTCAGAACCATGTAGCCCGTCTTATTCGATAGCGCCATTAACAACACACCGCGACAACGGGACTGAAGATTTTCTTCGGTGGTGTCGACCTTCAGGCCCTCGAAGTCCGGGGCAAGCGCAGACATAAATTCACGGTACATAGGTTCAATCGAAATAGATTGATACTTAACTCCCATGGCCTCAGCCTGCAGCGCCGCATCCTCTTTGCTCATACCAGAGGTATAAGTAAATGGCATCATCACAGCACGCACACGTTCTGGCCCCAGCGCATCAACGGCAACGGCGAGCGTCAGGGCTGAATCGATCCCACCGGAAAGACCAAGTACAACCCCTGGAAAGCGGTTTTTATTCACATAGTCACGAACGCCAACGACCAGAGCGTTGTACAGGCTGGCAAGACCATCTTCCCGCGCTTCCCGCGATTCAGACTCAGCACGTAACTCGCCTTGTTCGAACATCACGTAGGCCTGATCCTCCCGCCAGGAGGCCATCTGAAGCACGCATTCAGACGCAGCATTCACGGCAAATGAACTGCCATCGAACACCAGTTCGTCCTGTCCACCCGACTGATTCACATAGAGAACCGGCAATTTGTGCTGGGATGTATGCTTCTTAATAAGGTCGATGCGTTCCTGCTGTTTACCGCTATGGAACGGAGAGGCATTGAGGTTCAGGATGACATCGGCTCCGGCGTCGGCAGCCATGGCTATCGGCGCATCGAACCATATGTCCTCACACACGGTAAGCCCCAGTTTAACGCCATGTAGCTCTATCACCTTGGCGTCTTTACCGGCTGAGAAGTAGCGTTTTTCATCGAAGACCTGATAGTTCGGTAGCTCCTGCTTGGCATACTCTCCAAGACAAACACCCTCAGACCAGACCCCTGCGCAGTTATAGAGACGATTATCCCTGGTGACTGGGTAACCGACCGCGATAGCGATGTCATGACTGACCGCAGCGACTTCTCTCAACGCCTCGTTGATACGGGGCTCAAGACTTGGACGCATCAGCAGGTCTTCGGGCGGATAGCCCGACAGAGCGAGTTCACTGAATACAATCAGCTGAGCACCATCGTCGGCAGCTTTCTTGGCTGCTTCTATAATTTTCGCCGTATTGCCGGGGATATCGCCGACGTGAAAGTTACATTGCGCCAACGCAATTTTCAGGGTGGCAGTCAGTGACTTGGACATGGTCTGGGGGTACTCTCTTCAGTAATGCGCGTATTGTCTGGAAATACGCGTCAGGACGCAAACCGGAAGACCAATGAAAGACCAATGAATCATCCAATTTCCATCGGACGGGGCAGTCGCCTGCTGTCGCTATACAGCTACTATTCGCTGATTCTTGCTTTGTCGATTGTCGTCGTCGACGGTCTCGATTCAATGGACGTCATCGTTGGTAAAGAGGCTCCCCACCTCTTTCTCGTTCTTTCATCGCTTTATGTGCTTGCAGCCGCGGTCTTCGTCGCCCTAATAACCCGGACAACCGATTCGCAGGGTGCTACCACTTACCTGTTTCTCGAAACAGCGCTGCTGACCGGCCTGATGTTCGCATCAGGCGGACTGACTGCCGGCTTCTCAAGCCTGTTGCTGATTCCAGTCGTTATGGCCAACCTTCTCGCCCCGGGCATACTGGGGTACAGCGTTGCTGCCTGGCTCAGTCTTGCAGTCATCTATACAGAACATATCGCACCGGGCGAGTTTGGCATCAGGGATACAGCCAATACCGGTGTGTATGGGGGCATCTGCTTTGCTCTCGCCTGGTTAACTCAGCTGCTATCCCACCGGATCAATGCGGCACTCAGCCTCGCTCAGGACAATGCCCGCGACGTCCAGCGTTTGCAGCGTCTGAGTCAGCAGGCATTGATGAAACTGCCCGACGGCATCATTGCCTGTACGAAAGACAAACAGATTCTGTTTATTAATGACACTGCGACCTCCTGGTTTAAGCTGCAACCCGGTGCCGCAGTACCTGAATGGCTCATGGCAGCGCCGTCTCATGCCAGCCCCCAGGGAAAACTGCAGGGCCTGACCGTCACACGTCTGGAGACCGATGGACCAGATGACGATTTTTTACTGCTCATTGAAGACGAAGCACGCCTCTCAGCGGAAGTTCAGCAAGCCAAACTGGCATCCTTAGGTCGCCTGACCGCTAGTATTGCCCATGAAATACGTAACCCACTTTCAGCACTGAATCAGGCCGCACAACTTCTGGACGAATCTGATCACCTCCCCGCTGAAGATAAAAAACTGACTGCGATAATTGAGAACAACAGCCAACGAATTAACCGGATTATCGGGGACATCCTACAGCTCTCTCGAGGCAAGCGCCCCGCTTCAGCACCTGTAAAAATACATAGTTACGTGCAGAACTTTTGCCAGAACTTCCATCACGCCAGTGGTGAGAATTGTCTGAAGTTCTCCTGTGATACCAGCAGCAATTTAACAGTACTGTTTGACCCGGATCATCTGAATCAAGTCCTGACTAACCTATGTCAGAATGGCTTGCGCCATGCCAGGAAGGCCCGGGAGCAGGATGCTGAAGTAGTCTTACGTATACTGTCAGAGTCCGGGAGTAGCGTATCCATTGAAATCACAGACAATGGCTTCGGCATAGCCGAGAACCAGATATCGAGACTGTTTGAGCCTTTCAGCACGACTGAGCACGACGGTACCGGCTTAGGGCTCTATTTATGTCGCGAACTGTGTCAGGCCAACCAGGCAACGATAGAGTTTATTGGTAACCATCCAGGAGCGCGCTTTTCGATTGACATGAAATGCGCGTAAAACTGCGGCGTATGTCACACCAGCGTCAATTCAACTCATGAATAATACAAGGCCACGATGACAGACAGGAAAACCACAGCGATGTTGCCGGACTTATGCGCACTGATTGTCGATGACGAGCAGGATATTCGCGCGTTGATAGGCATGGCACTGGAGCGCATAGACATCCAATGCGAGCAGGCTGCCAATGTCACTGAAGCCATGGCATTGCTTGAATCGAGAAATTTCCATTTCTGCATCACGGATATGAAATTACCTGATGGTGATGGTGTTCAACTAATCCATCACTGCAATCGCAACTATCCTGATATGCCGGTCGCAATGATCACCGCATTCGGCAATATGGAAGTCGGTGTGAACGCCCTTAAAGCGGGCGCTTTCGATGTCGTAGCCAAGCCGCTGGATATTCAACAGCTGCGAAATCTGGCGACAGCTGCATTACGATTGTCAAAAGTAACGGGCACACTCCCGGAACAGTGCACCAACCTGATTATTGGTGACTCCAGCCCAATGAAAGAGTTGCGCACGACACTGCGCAAAGTCGGCCGTACCCAGGCACCGGTATTTATTCAGGGCGAATATGGTACCGGTAAAGAAGGCATTGCCCGAGCTATTCACCTGCTCAGTACGCGAGCGACTCATCCTTTTATAACGGTCAACTGCGACGCCCTTCAGGACGAGAACGCCGCTGCAACCCTATTCGGCTACTGCGACGACAGCGGTACTCTGCATCATGGCCTTGTCCAGAACGCTAATCTGGGCACGCTGTTTCTGAATAACATCGAACATCTCAGTACGGAATTCCAGGCTCAACTTCTGCAACTCCTGACAGACAAGAAAGTCAGGGCATTGCATGACGCACAAGAACAGGATCTGGACGTCCGTATTATCAGTGCCAGCAGCGCAGACCTGCCGGCATTGGCAAGTGCTTGTCATTTCCGCCAGGATCTGCTGTTCCGCATTCGCGTAGTACACCTCAGCGTGCCACCATTACGCACTCACCGTGAAGATATCCCGCAGCTCACCACCCACCTGCTACAGACCTATGCCAGCCAATGGGATATGCCCGAAGTATCGGTCTCTGATGAGGCATTGCAGGCTATCAGCGAATACGACTTCCCTGGAAACACCCGCGAACTCGACGCCATACTTCAACGAGCCTTTACGCTCATGGAGGGCGAAGAGATTCAACTAAGCGACCTGAGTTTTGAACCGGAAACGCCGCAAGGTGGCTATCACTCCAATAGTGAAGCCGTCGGTGACCTGGAAGGGTACCTCGAACGACTGGAACGGGAAGCAATTGAAGAGGCCTTGAACGCGACCCGCTGGAACAAAACCGCCGCGGCAGAGCGCCTTGGCATCAGCTTTCGTGCGTTAAGATACAGATTGAAAAAGCTCGCCATTGATTAGCCGTTATCATCAAGATGATTAGACGGCCTCTGACACAGCCCCCTATAAGTGCAGAAACACCGTACCAAAATACGAAAAGCGCCTGAGTGCGCTCCCCATTTCAACTGATATGGTAACCGGTTACATATTAATCAAATGGGGGTTCAGGGATGAACACCGGAACAATACTGGTACAGAATACCATCAAAGGCTTCACCTTACTTGAGTTGCTGGTCGTGGTGGCGATCAGCGGAATACTCCTTGGAGTCGGACTACCAGCAATGGGAGCACTGATCGAACGCAACCAGTTCGAGGCAGAGGTATCAGCATTGCACCGGGCCGTCGCACTCAGTCGGTCAATGGCGGTGTATCGAGGAGAGGCTGTGAGTCTGTGTCCGCTGGACAACCTGGGCAACTGCTCGGATCAATGGAGCAACAGCCTCAGTATTTTTGCGGATACGGACAGGAGTGGGTCACTGGATGAGAATGAAGTTATTATCAAAGTATTGCCTGCACTCTCCGGAGACTCTTCAAACCTGATACGCGATTTCAACAGATCAAGCGCAGTCATGTTCTATCCCTCAGGTAGTGCTTTTGGTCGAAATGGAACGATGAAAGTCTGTCTCAGAAGCACCCCGAATTTATCAGCAACCATCATCATATCTGGATCAGGAAGGATCCGCATGGGGAAGGATCAGGACGACGACGGACTGGTAGAATCCAGTAGTGGAGACCCCGTTGACTGCACCTGATATGACTGTTCGCGCCAGCCAGCTCCGTTGAGTTCGGAATTCCTGCCGTTTATCTGAGCGCATTCGGAACCAGCGCACGAAGTTAATACTATCTCATAGTGTAGAATAGGCTTTTTCTGAGTGGGCACAGAGCAGCATAATGAGAACACGCGATCACGGTTTCACGTTAGTAGAGATGATTATAGCGATATCGATTCTTGGGATTATCGTTGCCGTTGCCGTGCCGTCATTCCGCACTCTCAATGCGAATGGTACCGCTCGCAGTGTGGTTGCTCTGTTTGAAATGGACCTCACGTATGCAAGAAGCCATGCGGTAACGAAGGGCGATACTGTGAGTCTTCAGGAAAGAAACAACGATATAAGTAACGGCTGGGAGGTTGTTTCTCAATCGACTGGAGATGTGCTCAAACAGCGGGGTGCCCTGGATACTGGCGTAACCATTACCTCCCCTGACAACCTGAATCGTGTAACTTTCTCCCCTACTGGCTCTATCACGACGCCGGGGACAATCAATATCAGTACTTCAGGATGCACAGGCTCGCGAGACGCATCCTTTCAATTGATGATCTCAGGTCAGATCATCAGAACAGCGGTAGATTGCCAATGAAATATTATATGCAAGGGCTGGGTATCTGGGAGGTACTCGTCACACTCGCCGTAACAACGGTCGGTTTGTTGGGCTTAAGCGCCCTTCAGCTGGAGTCGATCCGGGCAGTTTCAGACAGTGGTAACCGAAGCCATGCGATCTGGGTTGCCAGTGATCTGATGAACCGTATGCGCGCAAACGGCGCAGGCATCGATTCATATCTCAATCCGGGTGATGCTGAACTTCGCTGTGAAGACATGCCTGACAACCTACTCCTCTGCGCTTCAACATTCAGTGATGCTGTCCAGCAAGAACCTGCGGCAAACTGTACCAACCAGACGCTTGCACAATTTGATGTATGGGAAGCCCTGTGTGGTACATCTGCCGTCCTGGGCTCCACAGAAATGAGTAGTTCTGCATCAAATATTGTCGAGCCAGGTCTGCTCATCAGCACCGTAGATGGTGATGTATACAATATCACCATCAGCTGGACTTCCCGTACCAGCGGTACAGATGCAGACGGCAATGCCGTTTACTATAAAGAAGATGGTGAGCTACTCGATCAGCAGAGAGAGTCATATACGGTGGTATTCAGACCATGAAGATCATTAACCACTCGCGCCAGAACGGTTTTACGATTGTCGAACTGATGATATCTCTGTTATTGAGCACCATTCTGATTTATGCCATTGGCGGTATTCTGATCGCCAGTAACCGCGCAGCCTCAACATCAGATACCCTGGGCGATACACAAGATACGGGGCGCTTCGTTGCGGACTATTTGCACAGGCAAATTCTCAGGGCGGGTTTTAACCCCAGCCCGGACGTGACAAGTGGTTTTGACCCATTCCCCGGGCTCTGCGCTGCTGTTGATGACTTCCTGTGCAGCCGTGAAGTTAGTAATGGTACTGGCGACAGAATTGCGATTCGGCGTGTTGCTGAAGCGGCTGAAGAAGCTGGGGACCCTGTGCCAGTGTCGTGTGCAGGGGCCGAATTAACAGATACTGATGGCAACGCAATCGTAGAGGATGTTGTTGTCGTCGATGCATACTGGGTCGAAGAAGTTAACGGGTTGAGTAATCTTCGATGCCAGACATACGACGAAAATGGCACTATCAGAGCTGCAGGAGCAGGCTTCGGTAACGCCCAGTCTTTGGCATCAGGAGTGTTATCAATACACGCACTCTATGGCGAGAGCGACAGACCTCCTGACAGCAAGGAGGTTCTGGCCGTAAGACAGTACGTAAACGCTGATCAGGTAGACAGCTGGAATCGTATTTACTCTGTACGCCTGGCAATAACTACGCGCGCAGCAGAGGAAAGTGCTGGTAGCCCGTGGAGAAAACAGATTCAGGTATTGGACTCACAACCACTGGATGTCACCGACAGAGTTGCCAGGCAGGTGTTTACAACAACCACAGCCCTCATGAACTTGAGAGAGGATTCCGCGATATGAAAAGTCAGAAAGGTAGTGCACTGATAGTCAGTATCGGCATGCTCACTGCAGTGACCTTACTCGCGGTGGTCAGCCTGCAGGGGTCAACGACTCAGCTAAAAATTGTTAACAACTTTCAGATCCGCGAGGAGGTTTTTACGACAACCAACCGCGAATTGAAAAGCCAGTTCAGCGTATTCCAGGACAAGCAGCTGACATCTGCCCCCCTGCATAATGCACGTACGAAAGTAGCCAATGGAACTTCAGAAGAGTTGGAGCCTTTGGTTGAAACTGCGGGAACCAAAATTGGTAGCGTTGAGACCTCAGTAAAAGTAACCAACATGATCGGCACTGGCCTTAACAATAGCCTTATGAAGGGATCAACTTCCGGCAAATCAAGCTGGATAAACTTCGAGCTTACTGCCAATTCGAAAGACCAGACTGAAAGATTCTCTTCCAATCAGTTAATGGGTTTCAAAATCAAGACCTTTAACAACGCGAACTAAGGAGTCAAAAATGACGATTTCTAAATACGCTGTAATAGCATCGCTCCTCGTTATTAGTTCCGTTACTAGGGCGGATGATACTGAAATTTTCACCGGCGGAGGCGGCGCCGGTAATGAGAATATTCTTCTGATTATGGATACCTCAGGCAGTATGTCCGCTTGGGCGAATGACACAGATACACCGCCCTATGATCCATCAGTGACCTACGAGGCCTATGGTTTCGCAGCCGATTCCTATTACCTGTACCGCAGTGAGAGTGTTGGTGATATTCAGGCACTGACTAACAGTGAAGTAGCCGCTATTAAGGCTAACGAAATTTCACTGAGCGCCCTGAACTGCTCCAGTTCAGGTGCAATTAATAATGATATTGTAAACTCCGGCTTCAGCTCTAATACATACTCATTCTTTGAGCCGGGTCATGGCTGGGAAGGCTCAGACGTCAGTACTGCCAGCGGCTCCATCCTCCAGTGTCGTGAATCAGGGGATTACAACTACGGCGGCTCGAATTATGACTACCTTGTTAATGCAGCAGGGTGGACAGAATTCAGCTACCCATACACCAACACACGACGCGTCCGTGGAGCCTGCCTGCTTGGAGGCGGCTGGCTTCCCTGTTTTGTCTGGGATTACACCGACACCTCCTATGACTGGGATAATTCCACCTACAATGTGATCTGGTCAGGTAACTATCTGAATTACCGCGGTTCAGACCTTGGTAATCAGCAAAAAGTTATGCGGATTGATGTGGTGAAACAGGCAGCGAAAGATGTTGTCGGCGCCATGTCTTCGCCAAATAAGAGTGTTGCGCTGATGCGCTTCAATAGCTTCTATTACTCAAGCGGCTGGAAAAATGGTGACGGTGCATACGTTGATCTTCCGATGACCCCTGTCACCGAGCTTGGAGACGATTTTGACTCTGCTATCGACTCCTACGATGCCTTGGGTGGCACACCTATTGAACAGAGTTTGTATGAGGCTTACCGCTATCTTAGTGGTGGTAATGTCAAGTATGGAAAGTCTGCACATTATGCTACTTGGTACGACCCTATCGACCCAGACTGGCGTGATGAAAACGACCCAGCTAATCCCGGTATCATTGAAGCTATAAGATACAATAACGGTGCCACTGGAAACTTCGAAGTTGTCGGTACCAGTAGCTCATCTGGCTCACGCACAGGCTGGACCTACAATGCTCCCGAGTTCGATGGCTGTGAACCATCAACCAAGATTGTTTATTTCAGTGATGGTGCGCCATCTGGGTATGACAATGCGAGCAGCGACATCCAGGCTCTGATCTCTGGTAAAACATTGGGCTCAGCTACTTACCTCAATTACTACTGCGAAACTTCAAGCAATATTGGTGGTGAGTGCGCAGAGGAGCTGGCTTATTACCTGAATAACTACGACCACAGAGACGATATCATCGGTCGTCAGAATATTACTGTAAGCACTATTGGTGGCTTTATTTCAGCCGATGAGACGGCTAAGCAGAAATTAGAAGATATTGCCGAAGCAGGTGGCGGTAAATTCTATCTTGCCGACAACTATGAAGACCTTGTTGAATCTTTCACTCAGGAGCTCGCCGGCGATGTTCTGAGCGATCCAGCAACCTTCACCTCTCCCGCGATTGCAGTGAGTTCATACAATAGCCTCGAACTCAGCGATGAACTGTATTACGCGGTATTTGAACCACGAGAGGACGGCACCTGGAGCGGTAACCTGAAGCGCTATAGTGTTAGCTCACAAGGCGTTCTCGACAGGTACGGAAATCCTGCAGTAGACCCGGATTCGGGGTACTTTAATGAAACGGCGGTCAGTTACTGGAGCGATACTATTGACGGTGCCGAGGTGAGCAAAGGCGGAGCCGCTGAGCGTCTTGGTGACAAGGCACGTAATATTCTCACAACTTCAGGAAGCACAGTTCAGGCTTTGACCGAACAAAGCATCCTAGCGCTGTCTGACGATGTTCTCGGCCTGGAGCTATTGCAGGACGACTCATTGTTATCGCTGCCTGACCTTAACCTGAGTGCTAAGCAGCGACTTGCCAAGTGGATAACCGGTAAAAATGCTGACGATACAGCACGACTCGAAATCGAAGATCCAATTCATAGTCGTCCAGTGGTGATTAACTATGCAGACGAGAGAAAGATCGTTTATGTAGGTACAAACAGTGGTTACCTGCATGCTTTCGATACTGAAAACGGTAAGGAAGTTTTCTCTCTGATCCCACGGGAAGTTCTCAGAAACCCTCTGTTCTACGTAGACGGTGAAGATAACGGCTATGCAGAGAAAATTTATGGTATCGACGGTCCAATCACCTATTGGCATAACGATACCAATTACAATGGTACTGTAGATGGGGAAGAAACTATCTACCTCTACGTAGGCCTCCGCCGCGGTGGACATAGTTACTATGCATTCGACGTTTCTGATCCCTACAACCCTGAACTGGCCTGGGAACAACATGGCCCATACACGGATTCAATTACCAAAAACGCACCTGCCGTCAGTGACGGGTATAGCTCACTTGGGCAGACATGGTCTGCACTGCGCCCAGGATTGGTAAATTATGAAGATACTCAAAAGGTAGTTCTTTTTGCAGGTGGCGGTTATGACCCGGACGAAGATGGAACGAACCTGACTGGCCCTGAGACCCGCATTACTCATGACATCGGAAACACTATCTACATGATTGATGCGGAGACTGGGGAAGTACTGTGGAATGCACTTGAAGACGTGTCCGGAATGGATGAGAAAATGACAAGTAGCTTCGCAGCAGACGTAACCCCCATTGATGTTGATGCGAATGGCACGGTTGATCTCCTTTACGCAGCAGATGTCGGTGGTCGCATCTGGAGATTTGATTTCAACGATACTGAAACGTTCTCTGCAACCGGCGGCATTATTGCCGATATCAACACCAGTGATGTCGATGGTCTGTCCGGCAACCGACGCTTCTACAACAAACCTGATATAGCGTATTTTGAAGAAGGCGATGAGAACTATATTCTGATCAGTATTGGTTCAGGATATCGAGCGCACCCTCTAAATACCGGAGTGAATGACAAGTTCTATCTGATTAAAGATCCGCATGGTATTGTGGCCCCAGAGACGTACACAACCCTGCTATCGTCAGATCTCGCAGAATGGGGAACAGATGAGGCTTCCAGTCCAACCGGTAGCAGTAATGGTTGGGTAGTATCACTCACGAATAGTGGTGAAAAAGTGCTGAGTCCGTCATTAACATTAAGCGAAATCACCACATTCAATACGTTTGCTCCAACAAGTGACCTGGACGCTGCACAATGCTCAGGCAACCTTGGTTTTTCGAGAACATTCACACTGGCAATCACTGCAGCAGCTAAGGCTAAATGTGGTGACGAGTGCGATGCGCAGGATGAGACGCCCGAAGGTCGCGGTGAAGTCCCCAGGCTGAAACCTGATCCAACCATCACTGGAGGTGGATGGAATGGAAACACAGGTGAAAACGGTGAAAAAGACTGTATCAACAATCCAGCTGATTGTGACTGTGAAGACTACACCTATGATATTTTGTCTGGCACGACACTCAGCTCCAGCTTCACAAATTCATGCGACACCTTTAAGTTCAACTACTGGAAAGAAGAATAATGTCGAGAAGAGCGGGTTTCTCCTTACTTGAGCTAATGATTGTTGTCGCCATCGTCGGCATCCTGGCCTCTGTTGCACTGCCCTCTTATAAGAACTGGGTGCAACAGGGGAATCGGTCTACCGCCTACGATCGCCTCCAGTTACTCCTGAATGCTCAGGAGCGGTATTTTCTGGCGAACAGACAATACGCTGCAGATCTCACTACACTCGGGCTGGACGCCGACAACCTGGATAGTACTTTCTACAGCATAAGCGCAAGACAATGTACGGACGACGATGGAAATACAGTCAGTCTGGCGATTTGCGTTGAGCTAATCGCTGAGGGTAATGATGACCAGGCTGAAGACGGCGATATTGTTGTTAATACGATAGGTAGATCAGAACTTCTTATCGATGGCACCGACACCGTTAAAAAGCAGCTGTAATCTTTCAGATGAACAAATAAAAAACCCCAGCACTAGCCGGGTTTTTTATTACCAGAGAAATATCGACTTACACTTCGGTCATGCGTAACTCTTTCGGTAACGAGAAAACCACGTTCTCTTCTCGGCCCTGCAATTCCTCAGGCTCTTCGCCACCAAGTGATACCAGTTTAGCAACGACTTCTTTAACCAGAACATCCGGAGCGGAAGCACCTGCAGTAATGCCAACGGCTTTAACGCCCTCGAGCCATTCAGCCTGAATTTCGGAAGCATTGTCGATGAGGAAAGCTTTAGCCCCCATACGCTCACCGAGCTCACGGAGACGGTTGGAGTTACTGCTGTTGGGCGAACCCACTACCAGCATCAGGTCACAATCAGACGCGAGGATTTTAACGGCGTCCTGGCGGTTTTGTGTGGCGTAACAAATGTCGTCTTTCCGAGGCCCGGTAATCTCAGGAAACTTCGCACGCAGTGCATCAATAACCCGGGCAGTATCATCCATCGATAATGTTGTCTGAGTTACGTATGATAGAGCAGAAGGATCTTTGACCTCGAGAGCCTCAACGTCCTCTTCATCTTCAACAAGGTAGATATTTCCGCCTTTGCTGAAGTCGTACTGCCCCATGGTACCCTCGACTTCCGGGTGCCCTTTATGGCCGATAAGAATGCACTCTCGGCCGAGAGCGCTGTAGCGGGTCACCTCAAGGTGAACCTTAGTTACCAGCGGGCAGGTCGCATCAAATACTTTAAGACCGCGGTCGGCTGCATTTTTACGCACAGCCTGAGAGACGCCATGAGCTGAAAAAATAACGATATTATCGTCTGGCACTTCATCCAGCTCGTCGACGAATATAGCACCTCGATCACGCAGATCATTCACTACAAACTTATTGTGGACAACTTCGTGGCGAACATAGATAGGCGGTTCAAACAGTTCCAGTGCGCGATTAACGATATCGATCGCCCGATCAACACCAGCGCAGAAACCGCGTGGATTAGCGAGCTTAATCTGCATCCTTCACCTCGAGAATCTGAACTTCAAAATGGAGCTCTTTTCCTGCCAGCGGATGATTGAAATCAACGGTAACGTAGTCACCTTCAATAGAGCTGATTACGCCAGGAAGCTCAGCCCCCTGAGCATCTGCGAATGACACCATCAAACCTGGCGCCACCGGCATATCCACCGGAAAATCGGAGCGTTTCATATCCTGAAGATTCTGCGGGTTTGGTTGCCCGAATGCTTTTTCGGGCGGCACGGTAAAAGTCTTGTGATCACCCGTGGTTAAACCGATCAGACATTCTTCAAAGCCTTCGGGTAAGTTTCCATCACCTACCGAGAGTTCAGCCGCGTCATTTTTGAAGGTGGAGTCCACTTCCTGCCCATCTGCCAGACGCAAGGCAAAATGCAGTTTTACCCGACTTCCGTCAGCAATAATTCCGAGAGACATATTCACACCTTTTAATGGGCCACACACTATGGAGGTGCAGCGTTAGTACGCAGATGTCAGGCTTTCGCCCGCTCTTCTTTAATTTCCCGAATCACATCAAGCGCCATCATAATCGCGCCTAATGTAATCGCGGAGTCGGCGATATTAAATGCAGGGAAGTAACTGTTGTTCCAGTGCACCGAAATGAAATCGACGACATGCCCATACAATACCCGGTCAATCAGGTTGCCCACGGCGCCACCGAGTATCAGCGTCAGCGCAATAGGCAACCAGACACTTCCTCGCGGAAGTCTGGCCAGCCACACGAGCAACATAACTGAGACGCCCGCCGAGATAATCGTAAAGAACCAGCGCTGCCACCCCGCCTGATCCGCCAGGAAACTGAAAGCCGCACCAGGGTTGTAGAGTAAGGTAAAGTCCAGAACAGGCAGAATGTATACCGGCTGGGCGTAGGTCAGCATGTTCTCCGCAGTCACTTTGGTCACCTGATCCAGTACCACGGCCAGCACGGCTAACCATAACCAGATCAGCGGCGAACGTCCGCTGTCCGCTACAGCACTTGAATCAGTCATCAGGCGTAATGACGGACTTCACCGTCACCCTCAACGTTTTCGACGCAACGGCCGCACAAGGTTGGATGACGATCGTCGCTACCCACCGTCTCACTGTGATGCCAGCAACGTTCACATTTCTCAGCGTCGGATGCCATAACAGCAACGCGAAGACCATCAAGGTCGGTCGCTTCGCCACCCTCTTCGCTCAGAGGTTTTACAACGGCACCCGAGGTAATCAGTACAAAGCGTAATTCGTCACCTAAGCGATCCAGTTTGGCTTTCAGCTCGTCAGCAGCAAACAATACGACTTCAGCACTCAGAGATGCACCAATGCGTTTTTCACTGCGTGCTTTTTCCAACGCGCCGTTGACCGCTTCTTTGGCTTCCATGACGGAGCGCCAGTAAGCATCATTAAACTCGGATGCGGCAATCTGCGGAAAGTCTGCGTACCACTCGGAAAGCTGAGCTGACTCTTCGCGCTCACCGCTCACTGGCGCAGGTAATGCGCTCCAGATTTCTTCAGCGGTGAAAGACAGTACAGGCGCAATCCAGCGCGCCATCGCCTCAGCAACATGATAAAGCGCCGTCTGCGCACTGCGACGTGGCAGGCTATCAGCTTTACAGGTGTACTGACGGTCTTTAATTACATCAAGGTAGAAGGCACCCAACTCAGACACACAGAAATTCATCAGCGTCTTAGTCAGCGTTTTCAAATCGTAGTTGTGGTAAAGCGCGATGACTTTTTCCTGTAGTCGCTCTGTGTAACTGACCATCCAGGCATCCAGTGGCAACAGCTCATCGGCAGAAACCATATCCGTCGCAGGATTAAAGCCGTTAATGTTCGCCAACAGGAAGCGGCAGGTATTACGTACGCGGCGATAGGAGTCGGCGTTGCGTTTCAGAATTTCATCAGAAACCGTCATCTCGCCTGAATAGTCGGTATCCGCTACCCACCAGCGAAGGATGTCGCCGCCCAGTTGATTAATAACCTTCTGAGGTTCGACCGTATTACCGATCGACTTGGACATCTTGCGGCCCTGACCATCAACGGTGAAGCCGTGAGTCAGTGCTGTTTTGTAGGGTGCTTTGCCATAGGCTGCGACGCTGGTCAGCAGTGATGACTGGAACCAACCACGGTGCTGGTCAGAACCTTCCAGATACAAGTCCGCAGGCATTTCCAGCTCATCGCGCGCCATACAGACCGCCGTGTGCGTCACACCAGAGTCAAACCAGACATCCAGCGTATCCACGACCTTATCGTACTGACCCGCTTCATCACCCAGCAGTTCCGCCGGATCAAGATCAAACCAGGCATCAATGCCAGCGCCTTCAACACGCTCTGCTACCTGAGCAATCAGCTCCGGCGTACGCGGATGCAGCTCGGCGGTTTCTTTGTGCACGAACAACGCAATCGGCACACCCCAGGTACGCTGACGCGAGATACACCAATCCGGGCGATCGTTCATCATGCCCTCGATGCGCGCCTTGCCCCAGGACGGACGCCACTCGACGGTGTTTTCCACTTCGTCCATCGCCTGATCCAACAGGCCTGCCTGATTCATGCTGATAAACCACTGTGGCGTCGCGCGGAAAATAATCGGCGTTTTGTGACGCCAGCAATGCGGATAGCTGTGCGTGATGTTGGCTTTTTTCACCAGAGCACCGCGCTCATTCAGAATGCCCAGTACACGGAAATTACCTTTATCTGCCGTACTTAATCCGGTCAGTTCGAGCGCTTCGAGCGCTGGGTTGGCGATAAAATTACCCTGCGAATCAACCAGCATTTCGTCAGATTTAACGCTGTAAACGTTCGAGACAACGTAGTCATCCACACCGTGCATAGGCGCAGTATGAACGGAACCCGTACCAGAGTCGGCCGTCACGTGTTCACCGGTGATCACAGGCACGAACTTGTCGCCGCCCTCTTTACCCGGCATAAACGGATGCTTCACTTTAAATGGCGCTTCACTCTGGTCAGGCGTCTGACCAAAAGCTTTACCTTTTGCAGTGCCCAGGACTTCATAACCATCCGCATCCAGACCATAACGCTGAGCAGCATCATCTACGAGGTCCGTAGCCAGCAGAAGAACTTCGTCCGCTTCTTTCAGCAGAACCAGTGAGTATTCCAGTTCAGGGTGAACAGATACCGCTTCGTTAGCAGGCAAGGTCCAAGGTGTTGTGGTCCAGATCACAATGCTGACTGGCTTGTCGACATCGACGTTGAATGCACCAGCAATCGCCTGCGTATCCGGGAAGGTGAACTTCACGTCAATCGCGACGGATTTCTTGTCGTGATATTCAACCTCGGCTTCAGCAAGCGCAGAGCCACAGTCAGAACACCAGTTAACCGGCTTGAAGCCTTTGTGCAGGTGTCCGGCATCAATGATCTTGCCAAGGGTGCGGATGATGTCGGCTTCAAATTTGAAGTCCATGGTCAGGTATGGGTTTTCCCAGTCACCCAGAACCATCAAGCGTTTGAAATCGTTGCGCTGACCATCAACCTGCTCAGCCGCGTATTCACGACAATGCTGGCGGAACTCGCTGGCGCTGACCTTCTCACCGACTTTGCCGACCTTAGCTTCAACCTTCAGTTCAATCGGCAGACCATGGCAGTCCCAACCCGGAATATACGGCGCATCTTTACCGCTCAGCGTCTGGGACTTGATGATGACGTCTTTCAGAATCTTGTTAACTGCGTGACCGATGTGAATATTGCCGTTCGCGTACGGAGGGCCATCATGCAGAATAAACTTATCCCGTCCTGCGCGTGCTTCACGGATTTTGCGGTACAGACCAATTTCTTCCCAGCGCGCCAGCATTTCAGGCTCACGCTTTGCCAGATTTCCACGCATTGGAAATTCTGTATCCGGCAGGTTCAATGTCGGTTTGTATTGGCTTTCCACTTTATCGTTCATAAATTCACTGATTGCGTCAGGGGCCTGCTGCGTTAATGCGCGGCCTGTTATCGGTCAAATCGGAAAGAATCCGGTCGCGAAGCAAAATATGCCCGCGCCGCTTTCTTATCAGAGTCTATTGCAGACTTGAGCGCATCAAGTCCGTCGAATTTCATTTCATCACGAATCTTTTGCATAAAAGAGACGGTCAGGTGTTTACCGTACAGGTTTCCACTGAAACCAAACACGTGGACTTCCAATGATGGCTCAGGTTCACCACTGATCGTCGGCTTTACACCCAGATTAGCTACGCCGATGTATTCCTCACCGCCTTCCTGCTCAATCAGGTGCACTGCGTACACACCGGTCATCGGCAGTCGGCTACGTTTAATCAGCACATTAGCTGTCGGTGTATCCAGCGTCCGCCCCAGTTGGCGACCATAGGCTACACGGCCTGACATCTGATATGGACGCCCCAACAGCTCCGCAGCCATCGGTAAATTGTCACGGGCCAACTCTTTGCGAACGCGGGTACTACTTACCCGATCACCTGCGATTTCATGCGTTGGGGTATCGTCAACACTGAACCCTGACACCTTACCAGCGGTCTCCAGTGCGGCATAATCACCACTGCGATCGCAACCAAAACGGAAATCATCCCCGACAATCAGGTGCTTCACCTGAATGCCGTCGATCAGAATACTCTGGATAAACTGAGCAGCAGACATACTTCGCAGTGATTCGTTGAATGGCAGGCACAGAAGATAATCAATGCCAGCGTCGCGTAGATCCTGAAACTTATCGCGAAACCCTGCCAGACGCGGTGGCGCCAGATCAGGCGCAAAGAACTCTTTAGGCTGAGGTTCGAACATCATCACCAGAGTAGGCTTACCTTCCTCTGCTGATACCTTTTGCAGTGACTCCAGGATACGGCGATGGCCAAGATGAAGACCATCAAAATTCCCGATGGTCGCGACGCAACCATCGAAATCGACGGGCAAACTGGCGTTCAGATTGTGCAGGCCACGAATCAGGCGCATCACAGATACCGCTGCAAAATTAAAAGCACGGATTATAGCGGTTTAACACTGATCAGAACAGCTCGCCGCGGAGATGACGCAGACGCAACCCTGCCGCTGTCATTACGGCGAAATACACCACCACACCAGCCCCAACCAGCACAGACAGCCAACCTATTCGTTGCATCGTCTTCCAGGTTAACCAGTCTCCCGGAGCCCCCATCAACCATACAGATACGGCGGCCAGAGCCGAGTTAGCCAACAAGAGAATCAGCATGAACTTCAACCAACCCGACTGTGGTTGATACACCCCACTTTTACGCAGTCCGCGGTACAGCATGAAGACGTTGTAATAAGCAGCCAACGAGGTCGCTAATGCAAGACCAGCGTGCTGCAGTGGATACACCAGTGCCAGATTCAACACCATATTCACGACCATAGCCTGAATACCAATTTTCACTGGTGTTTTCGTATCTTGACGGGCGTAGTAGCCCGGCGCCAGAACTTTGATCATCATAAAGGCCAGCAAGCCAACCGCGTATGCCTGCAAACTCAGAGTCATCTTACCGACGTCGTAAGCCGTGACTTCACCGTAATAGAAGATCGTCGCCATCAGAGGCGTTGCGAGAAGCACCAAAGCAAGAGCAGCAGGCGTCGCTATCATAAACACCATACGAACTGCCCAGTCGATGGTTCGGGAGAACGCCTCTTTGTCTGCAGCCGCGTGCTTACCCGACAGTGCCGGAAGAATGACCACGCCGATAGCAATCGCAAACACCCCCAAGGGCAGGTTATTCAAGCGATCTGAGTAATAAAGCCAACTGACACTGCCGTCCTCGAGAAAAGACGCCAGCAGAGTATCCAACAAGAGATTGATCTGACTGACGGACACACCAAACAACGCCGGTACCATTAGCTTACCAATGCGCCGCACACCTTCATCTTTCGGTTTTACGGAAGGCAAAACCAGCAGGCGCATGCGCGCAATAAAAGGCAGCTGGAACATAAACTGGAACAGTCCGGCAAAGAAAACACCCCATGCCAGAGCGTATAGCGGCTCTTCGAAGTAATCCGTGAAGCCAAGCGTAGCAGCGATCAAAGTGACATTCAGAATAACCGGCGTGAAGGCCGGCACTGCAAAGCGCCCGTAGGCATTAAGCACACTACTCGCAAAGGCCGTGAGCGATATAAAAAACAGATAAGGAAAGGTGATACGCAGCAGATCGCCTGTGAGGGCGAACTTTTCGGGGTCACTGCGAAAACCCGGAGAAAATACCCAGGGCAGATAATCGGCGCCAAGCACGGCCAGACAGGTGACACCTAAAAGTGCCATACCCAGAACACCCGAAACCCGGGCGACTAATAAGCGCACTTCATCGAAGGCTCGCTGTGTCCGATATTCACTCAAGACCGGTACAAAGGCTACCGAGAACGCCCCCTCGGCAAACAGGCGGCGAAAGAAATTCGGAATCTTGAAGGCGACAAAAAATGCATCCGCACGCGCACCGAAGTATTGAGCCACAATAACATCGCGCGCCAGCCCCAGAACCCGACTCAGCAGGGTCATAACACTGACAATGGATGATGAGCGGAGCAGACTGCTGCTTTTCGCCTCTGGGCCGGATTCAGGCGTAGCGGACATAAGCGTTTCCGTGCGGATATGCGATATTTATACACAAAAAAACCCGCCGTTGGCGGGTTTTTTCTTCGATCTGAAGCAGGTATCAACCTTTCAGAGCGACAACCTTAGTGTTCAGACGGCTCTTGATGCGGGCAGCAGCATTCTTGTGCATGATGCCTTTAGTCACAGACTTGTCGATGTAAGGTTTGCTTTGAGTAAACGCAGCCTGAGCCTGCTCGTAGTCAGCAGTTTCGATGGCGGCATTAACTTTCTTAACATAAGTGCGCACCATAGAACGCAGTGCCATAGTACGGGCACGACGTTTGATAGCCTGACGGGCGCGTTTACGAGAACCAGCGGAATTTGCCACAGTCGGCTCCTCAAATTCGGTTATTAACTTTAGTCGGGAATCTACGCGCTTGTGTGTAGGTACCCAGAGAGGGCCGGAATTATCCGGATATAAGCAGGGGCTGTCAACAGCTACAGCCCCTTTACCTTAAGCTCAATGCGAGCCAGAGATCAGAATCAGTCAATAACCACAGGTTCGAAGGATTTCACCAGATCATCAACCGCCTTCATCTGTGCCAGATACGGCTCCAGCTTATCCAGCGGCAGCGCGCACGGGCCGTCACACTTGGCTTCTGCAGGATTCGGATGGGCTTCGATAAAGAGACCAGCAATGCCCAGTGCCATACCAGAACGCGCCAGCTCAAACGCCTGCTGGCGACGGCCATCGGCGGAATCAGCACGACCACCCGGGCGCTGCAGTGCATGTGTCGCATCAAAGATCACTGGCGCCTGCTTTTTCATTTCGTCCATGCCCAGCATATCAACCACAAGGTTGTTGTAACCAAAGCTTGAACCGCGCTCACACAGCATGACCTTGTCGTTACCGGCTTCAGCAAATTTCTTGATGATGTGACGCATCTCATGTGGTGCCAGGAACTGAGGCTTCTTCACATTGATCGCCGCACCGGTTTCAGCCATCGCAACCACCAGATCAGTCTGACGCGCCAGAAACGCTGGCAACTGGATAACATCAACCACTTCAGCAACAGGCGCGGCCTGATATGGTTCGTGGACGTCAGTAATCACAGGGACGTTAAAGGTCTTTTTGATTTCTTCAAATATTTTCAGACCCTCTTCCATGCCCGGACCACGGTAAGAATTGATCGAAGAGCGGTTGGCCTTGTCGAACGATGCCTTGAATACGTACGGGATGCCCAGTTTTCCTGTCACCTCGACGTAGGTTTCACAGATTTTCATCGCCAGATCGCGACTTTCCAGCACGTTCATACCACCGAAAAGCGTAAATGGCTTGTCGTTGTTTACGTCCAGACCGGCTACGTTAACCGTCTCAATCATGTCTTTTATCTCCTGAAGTAAAATCCTGTTGAGGCCCACACATTCTGGTTCAGAGAATAACCAGATTATCCCGGTGAATCATCTCGGGTTCTGTTACCGTTCCCAGCGCTTCTTCAAGCCCGGACGTCGGTGTTTTTAAAATCTTCTGCGCTTCGCTGATGCTGTAATTCACAAGCCCCTTGGCGACCAGCTGCCCACGCTCATCACGGCATTCAACCACCTCACCGCGCTCAAAGCGGCCTGTGGCCTTGCTGACACCAATTGGCAACAGACTGCGTCCGCCCGTGCGGAGCGCCTTCACTGCACCATCATCCAGCGTGAGTATACCGTGGGTCTTAAGATGGCCTGCGATCCATTGCTTTCGCGCAGCCACTGGCGCCTGCCCGGCTTTCAGCAGAGTGCCCACCAGTTCGCCCTGATGCAGGCGGGAAATAACATTATCTATGCGACCACCAACGATCAGGGTATCCGCACCGGAGCGCGCAGCTAATGTTGCTGCACGCACTTTGGTGACCATACCGCCACGTCCAAGCGCACCGCCCCCGCCTGCCATCGCGGCGTATTGTGGGTCTGAGGCCATGCCCTCGAAGATCAGCGTTGCATCGGGGTTCGAGCGTGGATCAGCCGTGTACAGGCCATCCTGATCCGTGAGAATAACAAGCAGGTCTGCTTCAACCAGATTGGCCGCTAACGCACCCAGCGTGTCGTTATCACCAAAGCAGATTTCATCCGTTACCACTGTGTCATTTTCATTGATGATGGGAACAACACCCATATCAAGGAGAGTACGCAGCGTGGTGCGGGCATTGAGGTAGCGCTTACGGTCGCTCAGATCATCATGCGTCAGTAGCACCTGCGCAGTATGCCGACCGTGTTTTGAGAAAGAGGTTTCGTAGGCCTGTACCAGCCCCATCTGACCGACGGCAGCCGCCGCCTGCAGTTTATGAACTTCATCCGGCCGGGCCTTCCAGCCAAGGCGGGTCATACCTTCAGCAACTGAACCTGAAGAGACCAACACCACTTCATGACCGGCATGGAGCAGACCAGCAATCTGGTCCACCCAGCTTTGCATACCCTCACGATTCAGGCCTTTGCCGTCATTCGTCAGCAACGCACTGCCGATTTTAATCACCCAGCGTTTTGCGTCTTTCAGATTGTTACGCGAAGCCTGCCACTGCTCTGTTGTCATGCGTTACTGTCCGGCACGGATTAGTCTTTTGTCGAGTTATTCGTTTGTGTAGACGACTTCCACATCGTAGTCATCGTCATCATCGTCCTGCTTAGCAGCTTTACGCTCTGCCCGCTCCTGACGACGACGCTCATGCAGCGCCTCGAGGTGCTCGCGCGCCTCTTCTTCGACCTGCTCGCGCTCGGCCAGAATAGCCTCAGCAAACTCTTCGTCTTCGGCTGCTCGTTCGCGACGCTCTTCCATATACTCCATGATGTCGCACACCAGCTTATGAGTACCGTCACGGTTGATCGCAGAAATACGATACACCGGACCATCCCATTCAAGCTTCTCAATAATTTCCTGGCAACGAGCCTCGCGCTCTTCTTCAGGCAGCAGATCGAGCTTGTTCAGCACCAGCCAGCGGTCACGCAACGCCAGTCCGGGCGAGAAATTCTCAAGCTCACGACTGATGGCTTCTACGCGTTCCGCAGGATCAGAATCATCAAACGGCGCCATATCGACAATATGCAGCAGCAGCTGAGTACGTACCAGATGCTTGAGGAAGCGTGTGCCAAGGCCAGCACCGTCTGCCGCACCCTCAATCAACCCTGGAATATCCGCAATCACAAAACTGCGGTGCTCCTCAATGGAGACCACGCCAAGGTTCGGTACCAGAGTGGTGAACGGATAGTCCGCCACTTTCGGTGTCGCTGCAGATACCGAGCGGATAAAGGTCGATTTTCCGGCATTTGGCAAGCCCAACAGACCGACGTCTGCCAGCACCTTCAATTCGAGCTTCAGGTTACGCGACTCACCCGGCTGCCCCGGCTTTGACTGGCGCGGCGCCTGATTCGTCGATGACTTGTAGCGGGTGTTACCCAAACCATGGAAACCACCCTGAGCCACGAGCAACTGGTCACCATGCGCAGTAAGATCGCCCAGCACTTCATTAGTGTCGTCATCAATCGCTGTCGTACCTACGGGTACTTTCAATACGATATGATCGCCTTTGGCACCGGTACAGTTACGACCCGCTCCCGGACGACCATTTTCGGCCTTAAAGCGACGGGTGTAGCGATAATCCACCAGAGTATTGGTATTCTCGTCGGCTTCAAGGTACACAGAACCGCCATCACCGCCGTCGCCGCCGTCCGGGCCGCCCTTAGGGATGAATTTCTCACGACGGAAACTGACGCAGCCATTGCCGCCTTTGCCAGCTTCTACAGCGATACGGACTTCATCAACGAACTTCATGGTAATAACGCTCTGGTTTGGGATGTACAAATAAAAACGCCCCAACTGCTATGCAGTCAGGGCGCATCAGCATATTCCGGTGCAATTAAGCCGCTGGAACGATGCTTACGGTCTTACGGTTGTTCTTACCTTTGACCTCAAACTTCACTGCGCCTTCAGCGGTAGCGAAGAGAGTGTGGTCACGACCAATCTTAACGTTTTCACCAGCGTGGAAACGAGTGCCGCGCTGACGAACGATGATCGCGCCAGCTTTAGCAGTCTGACCGCCAAACAGTTTTACGCCAAGGCGTTTACTTTCGGAATCGCGACCGTTCTTGGTAGAACCACCAGCTTTTTTGTGAGCCATTGCTTTACTCCTAGCTGCGAGGTCACTGCAACACTGCGGATGCGGCGGTGTTGACCGCGCGGACCTCTGAAATTAGTGTTTAGCCAGCGATGCTGGTGATTTTCAGTTCAGTGAACCACTGACGGTGGCCCATCTGCTTCATGTGGTGCTTACGACGCTTGAACTTCATGATCTTCACTTTCTTGTGACGACCGTGATTAACAACTTCAGCTGTTACTTTAGCGCCTTCAACCACTGGAGCGCCGATTTTAACATCGTCGCCGTTACCAATCAGCAGAACTTTTTCCAGTTCAACGTTTTCGCCAGTTGCTACTTCCAGTTTCTCAACTTTCAGAGTCTGACCTTCTTCAACACGGTATTGCTTACCGCCAGTGACTACTACAGCGTACATAACTGTAATTCTCCGCTAGCACTTAGTGTGCATGACTTTTCAGTGCGTGGCCTTTGTCGCCGCTACTGACGCCATAGCGCCAGTCTTTCGCACTGCCTTTCCCTCTCGCTACTTAAGCCTGCTTCTATTGGCAGCACTCTGGCGTCCATATGGCAGGGAGCGTAATTTCGGGGCGCGAGACTATACCGCACTCCTGTTTTGGCCGCAAGTATGGAACAGGCCTTTTTCTTGACAGGGCGGGTCGGCCTCCCTAGCATTCGTTGCATTATAAAGCAGGCACCCGAATCCATGCATATCAAAGACGTACTTGCCACGGTTAACGACGAGTTTCAGGCCGTCGACAAGCTGATCCACGAGCAGCTCGAGAGCCGAGTTCCTCTGGTTGAAAAAATCGCCGAATACATCGTCAGCAGTGGCGGAAAACGTATCCGCCCCCTTCTTGTCCTACTGACAGCGAAAGCATTCGATCGTGCCGATGCTGACGCAGTGAAACTCGCCACTGTGATTGAGTTCCTGCATACCGCGACATTGCTTCATGATGACGTCGTTGACACGTCTGATATGCGCCGCGGAAACCCAACTGCCAATGCCCGCTGGGGCAACGCTCCCAGCGTTCTGGTCGGTGACTTTCTTTACAGCCGCGCTTTCGAAATGATGGTCGAGCTACGCTCTATGCCGGTCATGGAGATACTTTCTAACGCCACCTGCGTCATTGCAGAAGGCGAAGTCATGCAGCTCACCAACGTCAAAAACCCCGACACTACTGAAACTCAGTACATGGAAGTCATCCACGGCAAAACCGCCATGTTGTTCGAAGCTTCTACCCATTCAGCGGCGGCACTGCTCGAATTAAGTGACGCGGATCGCACTGCCCTTAAAGAGTACGGTAAAGAACTGGGCATGGCTTTTCAGCTGGTTGATGATGTGCTCGACTACGAAGGTGATGCTGAAGAGATGGGTAAGAACGTTGGTGACGATCTCGCCGAGGGGAAAGCCACTCTGCCCCTGATTCACGCCATGGCACATGCAAATGAAGAAGACCGACAGCTTATACGCAATGCTATTCGTAAAGGAGGACTGGATGACATGAACGAAGTCCTGCGTGTTGTGAAAAGCTGTGGATCTCTCGACTATACGCGCCAACAGGCCATTGCGTGTCGCGACCGCGCTCAGAAACATCTGGAAAACTTACCAGCATCAGGCGCACGCGACGCTCTCGCCGCACTGGCAGCCATTGCAGTAGAACGAACCACCTGACGGAGTAACAGATCACATGATGCGCGCGGGACTTTGGCTATTGTTGTTTATTACCAGCATCCCGGCGCACTCCGGTCTGCTGGATGGCCTCGGCGGTTCGGATGATTTCCTGCCTGTCGAACGAGCCTTTCCTCTCGACGTAGCTTCAGATAAAAGCAAGGTTAACGCTCGCTGGAACAGTGCCGACGGCTACTACCTTTATGAACACCGTATTTATCTGACTCAGGGGGCGGTGCGACTTGACCCTGCCACCTGGTCTAAAGACGGCAAAGAGAAATACGATGAAGCCTTTGGTGACATCGTCGCCTATTACGGTGAACTGGAAGTCTCTTTTGACACCGCCAGCCTGACACCCGGAACCGCGACTCTCCATTATCAGGGCTGCGCCGATGCGGGCTTGTGTTACCCACCGCAGACCAGTGAAGTCGTCATTACTGACCCCATCGCCAACCCCATCGCCAACCCCATCACTGATGCAGCCAGCACCGGCGATAGTGCGATTTCCAGCAGCCAGTCATCCGCCAGCAGCGACGACTCTTTCTTTTCTGGCCGCTCGCTACCCGCGGTCATTGGTATCTTCTTTCTGCTCGGTCTGGGCCTGACATTCACCCCCTGCGTACTGCCTATGGTTCCCATCCTTACCAGTGTTGTACTGGGTGGTGGCAAAACCAGTGCCGGCCGGGGCTTCTGGCTCTCTTTTCTGTATGTAACCGGCATGGCCATTACCTACGCCGCCGCGGGCCTGACCGTAGGCTTGCTGGGCGCCGGTGCCAACGTACAGGCCATGATGCAGAGTCCACCTGTACTCATCGGTTTTGCGATCTTTTTTATCGTGCTCTCGCTGTCCATGTTTGGTGTGTATGAGCTGCAACTACCCTCGGGCATACGTAATCGCCTGAACGCAGCCAGCCAGAAACAGAGCGGTGGCCAGGCTGGCAGCGTATTTATTATTGGCGTCTTATCGGCACTCGTCGTCTCGCCATGCGTGTCTGCACCGTTAGCCGGTGCGCTCGCCTATCTGAGCACCACAGGTGATGCCACAAGCGGAGCACTTGCCCTGCTCGCGCTCGGCTTCGGCATGGGAACGCCATTAATTGTCCTCGGTACTACCGGAGCCAGCGTTTTACCGAAAGCCGGAATGTGGATGGAGCGTATTAAGTATCTGTTCGGCATCATGCTGATTGGTGTGGCGATCTGGTTGGTCAGCCGATTATTACCCGGATATATCGTATTGGGCTTGTGGGGCGCACTCGCCGTCGGCGCGGGCGTTTCGGCAGGTGCACTGAATACTGCCAGCGAAGGACCTCAGCGCCTGATTAAACCGGTGGCAGTAGGTGTTTTTGCCTACGGAATCATCGCGCTTGCAGGTGCTGTCAGCGGCCGTTCAGACCCTCTGAATCCACTCGGTCACGCTGAAGAAGTTCATGTCAGCCCGTTTTACCAGACAGAGTCAGTTGCAGAAGTTAAAAGCCTGATCGCAGATGCACACACACCCGTCATGGTCGACCTGTACGCGGACTGGTGTATCTCATGCAAAATCATGGACAAAGAAATCTTCGCGACTGACGAAGCACAACAACGTCTGAGCCATGTACAGTGGATACAGCTGGATGTCACCGACAACACTGACGAGCATCAGACCTTTATGAAAGCTCAGGCAGTCTTTGGCCCACCTACTGTACTGTTTTTCGAGCCCGGTGCTGACAACGCCAGCGGCCGGATTATTGGTGAACGCGGTAAGGAAGAGTTTCTGGCAGAGGCTGAGCGGTTGGTTCCTTAAGCAAACACTCTGCCGCATCAAAAGTCCCAGGTAACAGACGCAGAATACGCGGCGCCGGGCCCGTAAAATGCCTGATTATTGTCCGCTGCCCAGTAGAAGCTGGTGTAATACTTAGAGTCAGCAATATTCGTTGCATTCGCACGCAACGTAATATTATCGAACACCTCATAAGACGCCATCGCATCAATCAGGGTGTAGGCTCCCTGATTGACAGAACGGGCCTCTATTTCATCCTGCCAACGCAGACTGAACCCCAATCCAATGCCCGTACCTGAGGTATAAAGTGATGTCAGACGGAATGTATTTTCTGGGTTGAAAGTACGTATCTGTTCATCGTCTTTATTGGTGATTTTTACATGGGTATAACTGGTATTAATGGCAACTGCGGGTGACACCATACCTGACAACTGCAATTCGTAGCCCTGACTGAAATATTCCTCGCCCGCGCGATAATACGGCCGTCCCGTTTCATCACTGATACCTGCAATCTCGGCAACGTTCGTCTTCTCAGTTTTGAATAAGCCTGCGGATGCCAGCGCTGCTTTGTTAAACAGGTCCAGCTTAAATCCTACTTCGTAGGCATCGCCGGATTCCGGTTCCAGTAGTTGCCCTCCCTGAGTCACCTTGTCGGTTTCTTGTGGGCTGAATATTTTTGTCGCACTGGCGTAGGCAGCAAGTGAATCGGTCAGGTTGTAGACGACACCCAGGTACGGCACGACTTCATTTTCAATCTGAGTATCGACTTCTTCTGAGTATGACTCGCCCTGAGTATCCAGATTCATTAACCGAAGACCCGCAGTAACCAGCACATCTTCGGTTACGTCCAGTCGGGCAGTGGAGTACAGGCTGAACAACATCTGCTCCAGATCCCGACCAGAACTACCACCGGTAAACTCTGGCTCCTGAATATCGCCATCCCAGGTCCGAAGCGACTCCACCGCGACTTCACCCAACTCACTGGCAGTGGATACGTCATCGGTTTTCGAGCGGGATAATTGTGCGCCTGTCACCAACTGCAGATCCCGATGACCCAGTGTCAGATAACCCTGTGCATAGAGGTCAAAAACAGATTGCTCAGTCGTTGCCTGGTAAGCACTGCCCCGCCCTCTCAGGCCGTCACCCGATACGCGGTCTTCGGTCGTAGTAAAAAAGAACAGACGGCTATCGGTATCCGTCGTAAATTGCTGTATCTGCACATGAGCTTCCCAGGTGTAACTCAGATAGTGCGTAAGTTCGGCAAACAGCATTTGCGTATCGTTGTGCGTGTAAGCCCACTCAGGCCCTGTGTTGGTTGCACGCAAGTAATCTGTCGGCGTGCCATCGCTGTATACGATAGGCAGCGCCCCCCAGCTTGGGCTGTCGGTCTTTTGCGCCTGCTGGCTGGCTCCCAGCGTAAGGACGGTATCTGGGCTGACATCGTAGTCAACGACACCGTAAAACAAACCTGTTTCCCGGTGATAGCGGTCAAGATACGAATCCGCCGACTCACCGACGGCGACTGCGCGCCCTCGCAAGCCTTCGGTCAACGTGCCTGTAATATCAGCCTGCAAACGCAGCTGGTTCCAACTGCCTACACCAAAAGATAGATCCCCACCGAATGCATCCTGCGGCTTTTTACGGACGAAGTTCACCGTTGCAGAAGGGTCGCCGTACGCAGAGGTAATGCCGTTCGCGCCGGACAAGACTTCGATACGATCAAACATCGCCGTATCGATTCCACCGCGTAATAAGCCATCCGTTAACGGCAAACCCACACCGTCATACTGAAAATTCGTAATGTTGTAGCCGCGGGCGGTAAAGTAGGTCCGCTCAGTTTCAACACGCTGAACGTTCACACCCGAGGAATATTCCAGCGCCTGGTTTACGTCACTCAAATCGAATTGCGTTAACTGCTCACTACTGATGGTAGAAATAGACTGTGGTAATTCCTTCGCGGAAAGATTTATTTTTAACGCAGCGTTAGAGTCTTGTGTACGAAAGCGTCGCGTTTCTTCTTTTTCCCCCTCCACCACGACATCAGACAGTTCAAGCAAGTCGAGACCAAAATTCGGATCGGTATCTGTTTCCGCATAAACATTGCCTGCCAGAAATACCCATACTGGCACTACAAAAACTGGTATTACCCAAAAAGGATATTTCACCCCCATCAGAAACCCTCATACAACAGGCTGTAGTCGGCCTGGGTACCGCTCAGGTTGCCATCATAAGACAACACCTGAATTTTAAATCGCGCGCCGGTATCCGTACGTACGTGGTACACGCGTTGGTTGCTGGAAATACTGCCGTCAGCATTAAACAGAAGGTGATCGTACTGAGACACGGGAGATTTTCCTTCGCCACTTAACAGATGACGGAAGTCATCCAGGTTATCCAGCATAGGACTGAGATTACCGTCGCCATCCTCGGTACGGGTAAAGCCTTGTATTGCTGCTACACCGCCGGTTCGGTTACCGTTAATCGCCGCTCGTACGCGGGTTGCACTGGCACGGCGAATACCCAACCAATTCTTCTCTGGACGGAACGCAATACCCAATACCATATCCCAATTTTCCAGCGCCTCTGTTGCCGACGCCACGCCATTCGATACCTGTTCAAACTGACTGGTACGGCGGTTCATATCTGGCGCAATATCCACGTCGAACGTTAGCGAGCCAGAATAATCAACGTAATCGCCCTGATCACAGCCAAAGGGCTTGTATTGGGAAATGTAGTCAAAATCAAAGAAGGTTTGTTTGTACCAGACATCGCCTTCTCCGTCCGGATCACCTTCTGGGTAACTGCCATGACGGAAACTCAGACACAACTCCTGCTCCGGGCCGAATTGTGTGTCGCCAGCATCCACATCCAATACGGAGTAATAGAAATATCCATTATTCGTTTGTGCGACACCGTCGCTGTTGCGATCGCCGAAACTGACTGCGCGCATGCGGACGTAACGAGTACCTTCAGAGGTACGGAGAATAAAGTAGTTCTCAGGTTTTACCGGTAAATCGTCGACGACTTCATCCGCAATGCCCTCATCACCAGCAACATCGTAGACACGATAAAACTGATTTCCAAAGGCCTTTTCTATATTTTCAGAGTCATTGTCAGAAGCCCAAAGGCCCCAGTTGTCATTCCAGCTATCGGCATTATCTTTGGTTTCGGCTGCAAGAGTGGGCAGGTAGTCCGACGAGCCTAACGGGCCGTTCACTTCATCGAATTCGCGGGTGTTCGCGAATGCAGATGCCGCTGTGCTGTTCAGGCTGATAAAGTCACCGCTGACGCGTAGATCCCAACCAGAAACAGCCGATGTCGATACCGTCGCAGTATCCAGATCAATATATCGCGCGCCAAATAAAGCACTGAACTCCAGCGTCTCCGCTGCGGTATCCAGCACCGTCACTGTAATATCGACCGATGCCGAATTGGCATCATCATCCGTCGCTGTGTAGGTAATCTGGTAGTTGTTGTCGCCATCAGCATCGGTTGGAGCCTCGAAATCAGCCATATCGGTCAAACGGATACGTCTATCATTATCCAATGTAAATGCACCCGCATCTGCGCCCGTGATCTGATAGCTCAGCGAACCAATTGGCGCATCCCCAGAAACCACGGGTACCACCCCAACGTCCTGAGTATTTTCATTGACGCTGTAATCCGAGTTCTGAAGGCTGAAATTGGCGACCTCCATAACATCATTCACTGTGATGATGACAGACTGTTGTTGCACGCCACTGATGCCGTCATCAACATTGACGGTCACACCGTAGGTATTATTCAAATCACTGTCGGCCGGAGCTTCAAAATTCTGTGCTGACAGACGCAGCGTCGTTGCAGGCAGGCCTCCATTGAGACTGAAGGCATCAGAGTCCGTACCCGACAGACTCAGGGTGTAATTCAGTGTCACGGTTTCTGAGCACACCTGATCCACGCTTTCGGGCACGCACGGTATTGGATTGGTGTAACTCAGTGGCGTCACTGACAGCGGCACTTCCGTGAGTGCATTCTCGTTGGCGCTTTGATGACTCAGAGGCGCGAATTCAAACCCTGCGTATTCAACGACATCCCGTACGCTGACGGTGATGGCCAAGGTCGCCGTGTTGCCGTCGCTGTCTGCGGCTTCGATAACCACATTCAGGGCATAGGCCGGGCCAGCACTCTGCGCTGGCTCACTCGCGCCAGCCAGCACCTCGTAGTCCTGTGGTTTCAGGCGCAGGGTACCCGTGGCACTGTCGATGCTGAACCGGGCGGCATCACTGCCGGTTAACCGGTACGTCAGGCTGCCAACATAACCACTGCTGGCCGTCGGCGTGCGTGGACTGTCGACGGTGACTTCGTCGATGCTGTAATCGCTGATGCCGCTCAAGCTGAAGCTGCTGCTTTCGGCCACGTTGTTAATACTGATAGCAATATTCGCCTGAGCCTGGTTACCGTCGCTGTCTGCGGCACTCAATACCGCCAGGTATTGGTTGTCGCCGTTCAGATCCTGCGGGGTTTCGAAGTCGCGCGCACTCAGGGTCAGGCTGCCATTCTGGCTCAGGGTAAAGAAGCTGGCGTCGTCGCCACTCAGGCTGTAGTTCAGTGTGCCAATCGGAGCATCGCCACTGAGTTCTACAGGAACGCTGATGACGCTGTTTTCGTCGCCACTGATCGTTTGTGATGTCAGTGTGAAGTCTGCGACTTCGGTGACGTCTACAACAGTGACAGAAACCGTGACTGATTTTGAACCGCCAACGATGTCGGTTACCGTCACCAGTGCCTGATAGACTTGATTCTGGTTAGCATCAGACGGTGCTTCAAAGTCCTGAATATTGAGCCGCACTATCGCCGGGCGTACGGTATCGTCGATTGTAAATTGAGCCGCGTCCGCACCGGATAATTCGTACGTATACGACAGTGGCGCGCCCGCGACGGTATCTGGAGATACCCGAATTTCAGCACCCGAATCGATAGTATTTTCATCGACGCTGTATGGTTCGATGGCCTCCACGTCGAAGCCATCGTATTCATCGACGTCGACCACGGATATACTGATCCTTGTGCTGGCGACATTACCATCCGTATCTTCGGCGATCAGGGTCACTGGCAGAGCCACCGGCTCTCCGCTGTCGCTGCCCGGCAGGGATTCATAGTCCTGTGGTTGCAGGCTGGCGACGCCGGTGCGGCTGTCGAAGTCGTAGTAATCGCGGTTGTCGCCTTCCAGACGATACACCAGCGCTTCCTGACCTCCGATAGGCTCACCATTAATCTGAGGCGTAACGCCGGTATCACTTTCGTTTTCATTCACGCTGCGTGGCGCGATGTCGGCGATACTGAAGCTTGCGCTCTCGGTGACGTTAGTGACCCTGACGGTATGGCGATGGATAGTGCTGTTGCCATCGGCGTCCGTCAGAGTCACCAGCACCAGATAGGCGTTATCGGCGTTGCTGTCGGCCGGTGCTTCGAAGTCGGCTCCGGTACCTGTTTCTGAACCAGTAAATTCTATCGTGCCGCTGTCGCTGATGCGGAAGAAGGCTGCGTCGTCTCCGCTCAGCACTGCGGTCAGTTCACCGATGGGCTCATCACCTTGAAGTTGGTAGGTGATGGTCGCCACGCTGTTTTCGGCCACGTCGGTGCTGCCCTCTGGAGCGCTGAAGTCGGCGTTTTCGATCACGTCGGTGATGTTTACAGTCCACGATAAAGTCTGGCGATTGCCTTCGCCGTCCGTCAGTTCAGCGCCAATTTCAAACTGGCCATCCGCGTTCGCATCCATCGCGGATTCAAAATCTGCGGCTCCATCAAAAGACACGTCAAATTTATTCGACGCCGAGCGCGTGACGACGAAAGATGCGGCGTCTTCACCTGTCAGAGTCACCTCATAATTCAACTCTACGTCTTCCTGACAAATAGCCGTGGCCTGCGAACTGCCCGAAGGTGCGCAAGGGACTTCCTGAGTGTAAGCGGCGGGATTCGGCTGTAATGTCACACCGGAATCACTGCTGTTTTCCGCCAGTGAGTAGCTTGCTACCTGGTCAACATCAAAACCTGCGTATTCAACGCGATCCTGAATCAGGACGGCATAAGACGTCGAGGCGATATTGCCATCATCATCGGTTGCGACAACGACCACATTTAAAGCAATAGCCGAACCGTCTCCAACACTCTTATCCAGCGCCAGTGCTTCATAATCTTGCGGCAACAGGGTGATCAGACCAGTGGTAGCATCAATATTAAAACGCGCACTGTCACCGCTGCCGGACTCGGCATCAACCAGTCTAAAGCCGAGATTCCCCACCGGCTGGCCGGATATACTGGCATAGATACCTGTGTCCAGAGTGACCTCATCGATACTGCGCACCATAAGAGGATTCAGTGAAAACTCTGCACTTTCAGTCAGATCCAGTACCGTGACCGACACAGAAAGCGAGGTCATATTTTCATCGCCATCGCTCACAACCAGAATCACATCGTATGTATTGGCCTGATCTACATCGGCGGGGCGTTCAAAATCCTGCGCGGACAGTTTCAGTTGTACGCGATCATTGCTGCTATCGAGGTAGAAATAACGCGCATCGCCACTCTGCGCGTTAAAAATAGAATAACTGAGCGCGCCATTCGGCGTATCACCTTCGTCTGGCATCTCTGGCAAGGTCAGTGACCAGAGCCCGTTTTCATCTACGCTGGCAATGCGTGGCTCGAAACTGAAGGCGGCAGGCTCATTCGCATTTTGGACAATACCGCTGACGGCGATGACATCTGTAGAACTGCTGTTCTCAGCACGAAGAAACGCCTCGTAACGATTGTCACCGTTTGCATCTTGTGGGCTCTCAAAATCCGGCGCATTAAAGATCAATTTAAAGTCGGAGGTCAGTTCAAAGAATTCACGGTCGGCCCCCGTAAGCGATAATTGCAGGCCGTCGATCTCAGAAATAGGGATCTCACCAAACACCGAAATACTGCTGCCATTGGATGCCGTATTTTCAATCGCAGACAGGGTATCAATCGGGTTCAGAATAATTTCAACACGCGCCGGTGCCTGCTGGCCTGATCCCGGATCAAAACCTTCAAAGCGAACGGTATTTCGTCCATCCCTAATGTCACTGACCTGGAAACGGTAGGCGTAGCCCTCTGTGCTTTCAACGATATATACACGCCCTGTTGCTACCTTCTGCTGAGGTTCAGTGGCCGTGTACCACATGGGGCCATAGGTCGGGTTATACCCGTCGACCTGCCAATCCAGACCTGCAAACCGGCTGTCTGAGAAGAAGTCTTCCATACCGCTGAATCCCCACACCTCTTCCAGCGTCTGATCGGGATTGCGGAAATTAGTGGATTGAGCGTTGTACTGGGGGTTATTAAAATTGAGGAAGATAACAGCGCCGAGTCCACTCTCGGACGCGCCACCATTCAATCGGGCAATGGGCTCACCCACGATTTGAGCTGACCCGGATTCCGTCGATGTATCAATCTCAATTTCGGCGCTGAAAAAGAAATCCCAGCCTTCCATGGGCTCGTCGTCTGCAACGACTGACGTCATCGCCCGGGTTGGGTGATTAAAATAGAGTTCATCAGAAAGGGGCTGCTCAAAGTAGGCGTCCATATCGAAATAAACGCCAAGAGTGCCGTCCTCAAGCTCGCGCATGACCAGACCGACAAATTCACGAGTGGAAAACACGTCCGTGCCCGCAACCTGCTCACGCAGGTACAGATCAATCTGACGACGATCGGCGTACGCGGTTGCAATATTCATGTAGACAACACGTTCAGCCTGATCCGTACGCACCAGCCAGCTATTACCCTGCTGAACCGTGCCATTAAGAATGGTCAGGGGATCAATGGCGACGGTGTAAGCCTCGGTCTGATATGAAAGCAGGCTGGTATCAATGTTGGCGCTGAAATCCACCGCTTGAGTTGCAGCGATACGTTGACCAGTAACATTGGCGGCATTTTCGTTAACACGAATATTATTGCCATCAATGACCACATCCCAGTCACCATTGAGTTGCGCCTGCTCAGTTGAAATAGAAAGTTCAGACCCGGTATCTAAATCCAGATAAACAGGCTGCGTGGCGTCAACGTCCAGACTGACTTCTTCAGCGTCAGAAGCCAGCGGCAGTGGTCCATTATCGACCGGAGCCTGATCATCGCCATCGGCGGGTTGCGACGGCGAAGCAGGAATCGGGGCATTGGGTGCTACTTCGGGAGACTGGATATCACATCCTGTGATAACCAGCATGGTGAAGAAGACCATATTGATGGGATTTAACAGTTGTCGAATTAACCGAGCGGCGACTTTCACATGTGGCATAAACGTACGTCCATGTCTTTCATTGATATTTTATTCAGGCGACTGCAGTGTCTACATCGAACGACCATACTGAACGTCAGGCGACCTTCTCTGAATCCCGTGGTTGCTCATCAGATTTATCTGCAGAAAACGAATCAATAAGTTTTTTCAGCAGATAGTCCAGGAGTAGCGTCGCCGCGATCATAAACGGGAATAGCATCAGTAATTGACCACTGTTCAACGTCTGGTAGCCAATAATTCCCATTAACCAACACACCAGCGTCCACTGAATAATATAAATAGTGGTGACGCGCTGGCTCAGGTACACCATGCTGTTCATAAACCAGGCTTTGCTTTTTAAAGGCTTGAAGATCATCCAGGACACACACCAGAATGCGAACAGGTTAATGCCAATCAGATAAATCGCACCGCCAATACCGGTATGGAAGAAATTACGGAAAAACAGATCCCAGTCATACAGAATCAAAGGCACACCAATCGCCATCAAGCCAACACCCAGCTTAAGTGACATGTCGTACACGGCCTGCTCGTCTTTATCACGCTCGAGGAAGACCATGCCCATAAACATGCCGACAAGGATATTGCTGATCCACGGGAATACCGGAAAATACACGTTCCACTGATCTCCCCAGAGCAAGTCAGCAACATAGTCCAGCCCGGTAATGCCAGGACGATAACCGCGTATCACCTCAGCGACCAATACAGACAATAAAGCAAGAGCGAGAATGACCCACTTATTCGAGATGTAATGACGTACAAAGGTAATAATCAGGAAGGCGATGCCGGCAAACTGAAGAATGTCACCGGTACGGAACAGGTACCATAGCTGCGAGCTGTCCAACGGCGAGCTCCAACCATAAGCCTCGATAAAGTTCTCCGGCATAGTGCCAAACACAGAAATCGGCACAATAAACTTCAGCGTGTTGAGTAGATACCCTGCCGCCAGAATCATCAATGCCCGTTTAATGCCATAACCAATGGAAGAGTGACGGGTAATAACAAACGAGAAGCCCATACAAAGTAAAAAGGCCGCTGTCATTTGCCCAACGATATGAATCGCCGTACCGAGCGGCGCATGAAACTGAGTTTCAACTGAACCATACATCCACAAGGCATGAACGATTACCAACAACAAAGCCGCCGTTCCACGGGCGAAATCGATAATATGTACCCGGCCGTTCTGTTCACTCATGTGAGTTTCCTGTCTTAATATTTATACGTTTCGCGGACAACCCGGACACAGGTCATTCGCCGATTTAAGGTAATGTAAGCAGCAGCTTTGTCGTTGATAATCCGGCTGCCAATGGCCCGGCAACACCGCCAACCCCAATGTCTCGTTAGTCGCCTGCACAAACGCGTTCGCAATCTTAAGTGACTGATCAGGCGACACATCCAATGCAGCCAATCGCTCCAGTAATGCATCAAGCACAAGTTGCAGGGCAAAACGCCGGTTGATGCGCTTAAGCTCAGAGACCGACGCCAGCAACTGATCGCAACAACGTACCAGTATCGTCATTTGTTTCTCGGCGCCCCGTTGCGAACGCTCAGCAGCCGTTTCAGCATGCTGCGTCGAACTCGCAAAACGACTATGGTCTTGCCGCCGAACGCCGCTGAAGCCAACCACAGTCCCCTCTGCCCAATGCAAACGGAACTCGGAGAGATCGACGTGGCTGTCCTGACAACAAACAACGCATGCCACCAGATAAAGAGGTCGCCAGAACATCAGCGCCCACAAACGGTGACGCGCGTATCGCCCCGGATTGTCCGCCCCCAAAGCCAGTAACGACTGATACAAGGCGCTGGCCTCAGGCTGCACTGGCAGGCGTTCTTCCTCCGCTGAACATTCACTTTGCCAGGCAAGACGGCAACGTTCGCAAGACACCCGTTATGCCCCCCGTTATACCCCGCTAGTCACCAACCTCACCAATCGTCCGGTCTGAACTGAGCAACCGGATTAGGCAGGGTTCCAATCAACTGCAAACTGCTTCCCGGGTCGGCGAGATCAACCATTTGCTTGTTATTTTTCAACTGCAAACGGTTCAGGCACGAGTTGGCAAACTCACCGACAAAGGGATCATGCTCGCGGATGCGTTGCTGAATGGAATCGTCGTTCGCCATCGCCCGACGGTAGTCGATAAAGACATCCGCCACGGCCTGCCAGAAGGCAGTTTCAGTGATATCACCGGTTTCAATTAATGCCGGCGCCAGATAACGCAGAATGCCGTCAAACACATCGGTAAAGATGGAAAGTATTTCCATAGACTCGGGCAGAGGAATGGATATACGACGAACGGCCTCCGGGAGTGCATTGGTTCGTTCTTCACCGATATTTAACAAGCAGATCTCTTCACCCAAGTCTTTCATGATGGCGCGTACCGGCGTGTTATTTTCGATCACCAGAATCACGTTTTCACCGTGCGGCATGTACACCAGGTTGTGAGCGTAGAAACAGTGAACTACTGGCGCCATGTAAGCATTCAGGTAGCTGCGCAACCACGCATCAGCACCGATGCCTGAGGCCCGCATCAGTTCAGCGGCCAGGGAATTTCCATCGGGATCGCGATGCAGCAGTGCGGCCATCGTCATCACCCGCTCATTATCGGCAATTTGATTCAGGGGGTTTTCACGCCAGAGACCCGCCAGCATTTTGCGGTACGGGTTGTCGTAGAACGCTTTTTGACTGAAATACGGCGAACGGTAACCGGTTCCTGCGAATTCACGCAAAAGCCCCATGCCGTTGTTTTGCAGGTAAGCATCTTCTTTTACCAGCGAACTCAGCCAGTCATTAATGGCCGGCGTTACTTCCATATAATCGGCAGACAACCCCCGCATAAAGCCCATATTCAGAACCGAAAGCGCCGTCTTCACATAGCTGCGTGTCGGTACAGACTTATTAAAAAATGTACGAATGGATTGCTGCGCCTGAAAGTCATCCGGGCTTTCGCCAAGCAGTATCAGATAACCACCAGCAATATCCGGCGCATAGGCCTGATAGAGCTTGTTATGCCACTGCCATGGGTGGACAGGGACCAGAACAAAATCATCTGGGTTCTGGCCTTTTTCCCTAACAATATTGCGCCAGTGCACCAAGGTACTCAGGTCGAATTCCTGCTCCAGCACCGCGGCTTCTGTCAATCCTTCTGAACAGGAAAACACTGATCGATCGCGACGCGCCGCCACCCACAGCAAGCGCACAGGCGCTCCTGTTTCAGGTGCGAACGAGCGAAAATCAGCGGCACTGAAACCGATACGACCATTGTTCGCAATAAATACCGGATGGCCTTCGGTCATTGATGCTTCTATGGTCTGAAAATCGGCTTGCGCTAATTCAACCGCAGGTACGTTCCGGTGCTGGTATTTCCAGGCAAGACCACACAGCGTTGCTGAAATTTCCTCGAGATACGTGGGCATATTCGCTGGCGGTACGCCAAGGTCTTCTGAAAACGCCAGTATCATCTGCATGACATCGACCGACTCAGACTGGCCTGGTTGTTTAATCGTATCCGGGTCAACCTGCCAGTGATCCAATGCGTATTGCGTCGCGCAGAACTGATACTTCACGTCACCGGCTTTATTGGTGACAGACCAATACTTATCCGTTTCGCCTGCTGTGCTGCTATTGTCAGGGACGGTCTCTTCAGGTGTGACCAGAACCTCATGAATCATTTCACGAATGAGCTTTGCCGCGAGATGGCGGTTCGCTTTCTGCCACAGTTCAGCACTCAGATGCTCGGTCGCCAGTGCTGGATTTTTTTGCAGGCGATCAAACCAGCGACGCTCGCGGGTCGCGTCTTCATGGGCGCAAGCTTGTTCAAACTGTTGCCGGGCACAGAATCCTAATAGCGCCTCTTTATGTGGGAGTGTGACTTGCGCGACATGACTGAAGCCTGCACGCAGATTCAGCTGGTGAATTTTTGCGTTGCTGGCATCCGGCTCGACCACAATCCGCTCAATACGAGAATCGGTGAACAGATGCGTCATGACGGTACGGAACACTTGCCAACTGAAGCCGGAGCGGGGCTGATCCGGCGGCGACAGCAATACATGCATGCCACGATCACCCGACTGTACATCGTAGTGCTGGCCGATCGCATCTTCAGACGGGTCGTAATACTCGACCATAAATTCGGCCTGTCCGTCGATCAGACCCATAAAAACTTCGTAGCCGGGAATGGCCAGAAGTTTACGGTACTCTTCATCGACCTGTGCGATCGACATCCCGTTATATCCCCAAAAACGAGCATACGGACGCGACGCCCAGTCATACAGAGTTTCCAGGTGCTGGTCCGTAGCAAACGGAACAAACTCAACATGTCCAAGTGCAGTATCAAACTTCGATTGCATCAGGAAATTGCCTCTTCAGCATCGTTAATAGAGTGGTCAGGTTCCTCGGGGCCAGCCGCTCGGGTAAACACGCCTAACCTCCAGGCGACCATGACCACGGCAACGATTCCAGCCGTTGCCGCCGCGAATACAGCGGTGTGGCTGACGTCTGCAACTAAGGCACCTGCAGCAAATGACGCCAGGATAATGCCGATATTCTGGCCAAGGTGAACTCGACTGAAGTCCTCACCAAACCGTTCCGGTCGACTATTGGCAAACAGAAGGACCTCGATATGGACTACCCCCATAAACAGTCCCCAGCCGAAAATAAGCCGGCCAATAACCGTCCACAGCGGGTCACCCAACCCTTGAAGAACCAGCCCGACCAGAATCACCAGCAAGCCACGAATAAGTAATTGCTGACTGGTTAATTGAGGCGCTTTTATGCGCTGCCAAACGACAGTAAGCAGGGCAATGATTGCCGGAATGGCATACACAAGACTGCTCGGAAATTCACCATTCCAGGGGGCAAAGCTGATGTCGGCCCAGTACAAGGTAAAAAATGGTCGAATCAGGAATACACTGAAATAAAACAACATTGCCACGACAGCCAATTTCAAAACCATCGGGCTTCGAGGGGTATCGGCTACTTCTTCAGGGGTGTATCCCGGCTCAGTCAGACGAATTTTCAACGCCAACATCAAGGCAATACAAATGACGATTTGCACCAGATCACTGGCGATCATGACCAGATAGGCGTCGCGCCCATCCCAGAATTGCAGCAGATAGCCACCGAGCACTGCGCCACTAATGGTTCCGATGTGCATCAGCACCGCAAACAGCGCGACAAATCCACCGATCTTACCGGTACCTTCAAGGCGGATAGCAAATGGATAGATCAGCAGATAGCTGGCCTTCATCATCAACATCAATTGCGACACGATCCAGAAGGTCAGCAGTGATTCTGTGAGATAACAGATAACCCCTAACACTGCTGATACGGATTGAGTGACCACCCACAGCGGCAGCTCATGCCACCGACGCGCCACTTTTGCCCACAACGGAAAACACAGCATGACGGTCGTACAACAGGCGGCGATGTACCATCCCGCATGCGCAGGGTCAGAGACCCCAAACGATTCTTCAAAGAATTGCGGATAAAACGGCAACAGCATGGTGTCGGCCATTACCGACACCAGCGTCATCAGAATCAGGCTCCAGCGAATGACTCTCATAAAGAAAAAACATCCTCAGGAGAAGAAGCCAATACCGATTTAATGTCAGCACCACCCTCTTCCGGCACACCAAACTGCTGGAAGGCAATACGCTGCTCAATGGGGTAATGTTCGGTCCCGGTAATTTCCTTAATCAGGTAGCTGTTGCGATAACAGGCCATCCCAAGGTCCGGCGAAACAAAACCGTGAGTATGTAATTCGGCGTTCTGTACGAAGAGACGAGAATTGTCTTTATCAATGGCGTAATTACGCGCCACATCAAACCGGCCCTGACTGTCCCAACGAATCTGTCCACGCAGCCCTTCCAGAAAGTCGGGTAGCTGGTAACGATAACCCGTCGCCAGCACAACCGCCGAGGTATCCAGTGAGTACGACTTGTCCTGTTCATCATGGTGCAGCTTGAGCTTAATACCGGCCTCGGTATTTTCAGCATCACACAGTGTTGTATTGGTCAGCAGATGCGTGGTGAAGTCCGATTGAAGGCGCTTAACGTACAAAAGATCGTAAATCTCATTAATCAGGCACTCGTTAATGCCTTTATAAAGATGCTTTTGCTTGGTGATCAGTTCATCACGCTTAGACGCGGGCAAATTGTAGAAGTAATCAACGTATTCCGGAGACGTCATTTCCAGCGTCAGTTTTGAATACTCCAGCGGGAAGAAACGTGGAGAGCGGGTAACCCAGTTGAGTTCATAGTCGTGGTCATCAATTTCCTGCAGTAGATCATGATAGATCTCAGCCGCACTCTGCCCACTGCCGACGATGGTGATGGAAGACTGTTTCTGCAGTTCTTTCTTGCGGTGTAAATACGCAGAAGAGTGAATAACAGTACCATCAAGCTCTTCTGTGCACTCTGGAATATAAGGTACTGGCCCAGTGCCCAGAACCAGTTTGCGAGCGAGCGTAATGGTTTCTGACCCATCTTCTTGCTGGGCTTTGATTACGTAAAGATCCCGCTCTTTATCATAGTGCACATCCTGCACGCAGTGACGGAAGCGAATATTACCGACCTGTTCTGACGCCCACTGACAATACTGGTGATACTCACGGCGGGCCAGAAAGAAATCTTCGCGAATATAAAACGAGTAAATACGCCCCTGCTGCTTGATATAGCTCAAGAAGCTCAGCGGGTGAGTCGGGTCCGCCAGTGTCACGAGGTCTGACATAAATGGCGTCTGCATGTGCGTGCTTTCCAGCATCATACCCGGGTGCCATTTGAACTCGTCGCGCTGTTCAAAGAACACCGACTTGACGTCACTCAACGTGTCGGTCAGACAGGCCAATCCCAGATTAAATGGACCAAGGCCGATCCCTGCAAAGTCGAATATTTCTTGTGTTGATGTGCTCATTTTGATGACTCCACAGAGTTTACGTCAGCCGCGTTTAACCTTTCCCAAAGACCCGCACCGATGGTACGAATCTGGCCAATGATGTACTGAATGTCTTCCATCGACGTTTCCGAATTCAGGACAGTAAATTTCAGATACTGGGCGCCTTTTACTTTGGTCCCAGCGATCAAAGCCGCACCACCCGAAAACAGGGCTTTACGGATCTGACGATTGCATTCGTTAAGCGTGTCACCCTCTGTCGCGTTCGCCGGCAGATAGCGGAAAACAATGGCACTGATGGAAGGCTCATGCAGGCACTCGACATCCTCCAGAGTTTCCATCCAGCGATGGAATGCGCGCGCCGAATCGATGACAGCATCAAACTCTTTGCCAATACCTTCCGCACCCACTTCCCGCAACGTCATCCACAGCTTCAGAGCATCGAAACGACGGGTCGTCTGAATACTTTTATTGACCAGGTCTGGCGTGCCTTCCTGCGCTGCGCTCAGAGGGTTCAGATAATCAGCGTGATGCGTAACCACATTCAGGTGACTCTTATCGCGTGCAAAGAAACCGCTGCATGCAACGGGCTGGAAAAACGACTTATGGAAGTCCACGGTGACAGAATCGGCGAACTCAATACCACCAATGAGAGAGTTGTATTTCTGCGAAACCAACAGACCACAACCGTAGGCTGCATCAACGTGCATCCAGATATGATTCTGCTCACAGATTTCTGCAATCGCAGGCAGTGGGTCGACACTACCGAAATCCGTTGTCCCCGCAGTCGCCACCACAGCCAAGGGGATTAAATCCTGCATCTGCGCGTCGTGAATCGCCTCTGAAAGCGCCTTGACGTCCATGCGGAATGCCGAATCGCCCGCAACCGGCACAACCGAGTCATACCCCAATCCCAACATGGCAGCCGCCTTACACACACTGAAGTGGCTGTACTCAGAGGTAAATATACGGAAACGATGGGCACACGCCGGCAGGCCTTTTTCTTTGATGGAATAGCCGCCAAGGTAGCGCAAGGCGTAGTTATCCCGCGCCAGTAGCATGCCCATCAGATTGGATTGCGTCCCCCCACTGGTGAAGATGCCATCGGCATTTTCACCAAGGCCAATGCGGCCAATGGTCCAATCCACCAGCTTTTGCTCAATCAGGGTCGCACCCGCGCTCTGGTCCCAGGTATCGACTGAGGTATTAATTGCGGCCTGAATGGTTTCGGCCGTCACCGCAGGCAAGGCCACTGGGCAATTCAGATGAGCGACATAACGTGGATGATGAAAATAAACCGCATCGCGCAGGTAAACACGCGATAACTCGTCCAATACATCAGACGAGGAAGCGAGTGGCTGGGACAGATCAATATCCCGCACTTCAGGAGACAACTCAGCGGGGGTGACGCCTGAAAATGGTTGAGACACCGATTCGAGGTGACGTTTCACCAACGATACGGCCTCATGCGTGCGCTGCTGATAACTCTCAGCCAAACACGATCGGAACATGGGAAGCGGGGTAAGAGCGGATAAGCCTGATTCCGCACACCAGGAAAACGCCAGACTCGGATCATTCTGCATCTACTACTCCTACTTCCGTATCCTACCTTTCAGAGGGTGCACACTACTGAAATTGTTAGTTTATGTAAAGCTAAATGCAAACTATATGCATTAATAAAAGCATTATTAACAATTTCTATGATAGAAAAATGACAGGATAGGTCTCTGGGAAACCTGCTGAGATGGTATTCGGACAATAGAGAAACGAAGAGCAGGAAGTAACTTCCATTTCAAGGAGACTTGAATTGCATAACTATCACCTCATATAGATTCAAGGCACCTCTGAACAATACAGGAGACCGTTATGCACACAACCTGCCCCGATTGCGGAGCCATTAATCGCATCCCAGAGAACAAACGCAATCAGCCGGGACAATGTGGCAAGTGTAAAAGCACGTTGTTCACCGGTACCGTAGCCGAACTCAATGATGCCAGCTTCCAACGTTTTATCGCGAAGAACGACTTACCTGTCGTCGTCGACTTCTGGGCAAGTTGGTGTGGTCCATGCCAGATGATGGCGCCCATCTTCAAAGAGGTCGCAGCGACTCTGCCGTTCCAGGCGCGATTTGCGAAAGTGAATACGGAACACGCCCAACAGACGGCTGCGCAATTCGCCATCCGTAGCATTCCGACCTTACTGGTATTCAAAAATGGTGAAGTGGTCGATCAACTGGCAGGCGCATTGCCCGCTCAGCAACTGAAGCAGTGGGTTCAGCAGGCGTTAATCAAAGCCCGCTGATGTATGGATGTCAGGCGGTCTGCTCCCCACCGCTGACAACATACTCAATCGCCTGCATGACCGGCTCCAGATCTTCCTGCCAATCCATAGCCTCGTTGTAGAGGCCCTCGAGGCTCTTCAGAAAATCCATCACCAGACTCAACATGCGCTCTTCCTGCTCTTCATGCAGACCGAGAGTCAGGAGCTCCTCGCGCAGCTCAAGCTTAACGTCGTCCCGCTCATTCGCTGCACGAATCTTCATTTCATCCTGACGCTTCTGAACATCCAGCAGCGTGTGTTTAACATCAGACACGACATCAAGAAGACGATCTTTCTGACGCAGACGCTCTTCCATATTCAGGCTACTCACGCGAGCGTCGGTAGCGCTAAGCACCACAGCCAGATGGTCTTTAATGCGCCCAAACCGGGCTTCGTCTTCATAGGGTACGTTTTTTATAAGAAGAGCCGTGCGCGGATAATTCACCAACATCCGGCGGCCGAACTCCATGATACGACCACCACCGTGACCGGACTGCATCAGATCTTGTTCAAGTGGAGAAGCCGCTCCAGAATGCGAGTAATAATGCGGCCACTCATCGCCTTCGAGCCAGCACGAAAAAACGGCATTCAGACCAAAACGCGAGAGAAGATTCAGCAGTGCCTGTGCCAATTCATCCAGCTTCTGACACATCGAGATCTGCTCCATGTAGCGCACAATTTCGCCCTGTTCCGCAGAGTGCGTCATGGCTTCAAAAGCGGCTTGCTTGGCATTTTCTGCGTTGTCGAGTAACTCTCGCTCATAGCGCCGCTGGTGAAGGGCGCGCGAAACCTTCGCCTGCAGGTCTGCCACGTCAAATGGCTTGCTGACGTAATCGTCGACACCCGCCTCATAAATCGCAAGGCGGGTATCGATACTCAGGTTATCGCCTACGTAAATCACAGGAATGCCTGAAGTATCCGGATGTTCGCGCAACATTCTGAAGAGCTCATCATCGCTGCTGTTCATTCCCGAACCATCGAGAACAATGCAGTCCGAGTCTTTTTCAGTGCAGGCCAGGTAGTCTTCAACCGTACTGAAGCCGGCGACATCGAGATGACTGAGGATATGACCTAACAAGGATATCGAGTGTGCTTCATTGTCCAGAACAACAACCTTACCTGGCATTTTCTTCCTCGTGGCTGAATAAACTACTTACTAATTGAGTTACCTATAAATAAAGACCACAACCTGAAATTCGTCCAGACACAATGTATGGAATAGTACATCTGAGGAACTCATCTACCTGACACAGGTCAATGCCGTTACGTACAACAGGGGTAATCTGAAATTATCCCAACAGGAGGAAACTTATGAACGTCGAACATCATGACTTACACCACGACTTCCCAGACATGGCTGACCAGATCCGCGAGCTGAAAATGAATGACCGGCATTTCGCCCGCCTCTTCGATGAGTACCACGAGCTGGACAAAGAAGTACGTAAGATTGAAGAAGACACCACTCCCGCCTCGGATGACACCCTCGACGCTTTACGACTCAAGCGCGTGCACCTCAAAGACGATCTCTACGCAATGCTGAAAGAAGCGTGAGCTCAGCTCCTCAGTTCCTGGGAATATCGCCCAGGGTCAGGTAAAGAGCCGCCAGAGCCTGCAAGTGACTCTGGCGAGCGCTGAGCATGGCATCGCGTGCACTGAAAAAGGTGCGCTGGGCACTGAGCAGGCTGGTAAAGTCAGTATCACCCGAATCAAACCGGATAGTGGCAAGACGGAGAAGTCGACGGTTATTCTCGAAAACCGCTTCGCTGTTCGCCAGCGCCTTTACCTGATAGTCCAACTCTCCCAGAGCATCCAACGCCTCTAGCATGGCGGCAGTAACAATAGCCCGGTACTGAATTCGCGCAGTACGCTCAGCTGATTCTGCCTGTGCAATCTGCGCTTTAATTTTTCCAGCGTCGAACAATGGCATCGATAGGCTTTCTCCAAGAGACAAAGCCCACCCGGTGGGGTTAATAACATCAGATGCAGACAAACCTGCACTCAGACTCAACGACGGCCACCGGCTACTTTCTGCCTGCCAGACATCGGCGTGAGCCTGCCACAGAGCAATACTGGCCTGACGGATATCTGGCCGTTGTTCCAGCAGACTGGCCGGTTGTATCCTGGCGACTTGCGGAAGATCCAATTCCTCAAGCGTCATCGTCAGTTCAGGTAGTCTCAATTCATCAACACCAACCAGATAGGCCAGCGCCCGCTCTTCGCTATGTAGCGCAGTTTCGAGCGCCGCAAGTCGTCCTACCAGAGACAAGGTCGTATTTCGCTGCTGTGCCAGCTCTACGCCAGACACCGCACCGGCATCAAACTTCACCTGCATAATACGCTCAAGTTCCTGACTGGCGGCGAGATTGCTGCGAGCCAGGCACAGACTCTCCCGGGCCGCCAGCAGAGCAATGTACTGCTGCACTACTTGTCCGGTGAGCGTCATTTCTACGCTGCGAAGCGCTATTCTCTGACTTTCATAATCGAGTTCAGAGCTGTCTATATCCGTTGCACGCCGGGCCCACAGATCGACTTCGTATCCCGCAGAAAAGCTGAGACTCGATCCACTATTGAAGCCCTCGCCAGAGCCATCCAGGTCTTTCTTGTGACTGGCTCCGGCGCGAACCGAAACCGAGGGCCAACGATCCGCTCTGGCCTGGCGTAGTGATGCATCTGCAGATATCAGACGCTCACGGGCTATCTGAACGTCCGGATTATCACGCATGGCTATCGACAGAAGCAGGTTCAGCTCATCACTGCCAAGTTGGCGCCACCATTCTGCAGCCGGAGCCACGGCCTCACTCTGGTGAAACCATTCGTCGGGAGGAGTGTTTACAGTGGGAGTAACTGGCGCCTGCAAGGGGCTTGTGCAAGCAATCAGAAGTGCACAGGCTGGTGCCAGAAGCGATATCCGGAACAGGGAATAAGGCGTCATTCAGTCCTCCGCCAACGCATCAATCGGGTTCAGTCGGGAAGCCTGGCGGGCCGGCGCGTGACCAAACACCACACCCACGAGTACAGCCGAGCCAAAGGCCAGCACAGGCGGCATCACAGAGAAGGCGACCGCAATATTAAACTGGCTGAGCAGCCAGGCGACTGCGGCCCCGAGCAATAAGCCAATGGCTCCGCCAAAACAACAGACCACCAGCGCTTCGATATTGAACTGCCGCAGAATATCGCCGGGCTTCGCGCCCGTTGCCATGCGCAGACCGATTTCCCTCCGGCGTTCGGAGACACTGACGAGCATAATATTCATCACACCGATGCCACCAACGAACAATGAAATAGCTGCCACAGAACCGAGTAACCAGGTCATGGTATCTTGAGTTTCTCCCACCGCTTCTATCAGTGATGCGGTATTGCGCACCATGAAATCCTCCCGGCCATGACGCAGTAGCATCAACTGCTCGACGGCCGCCTGAACCTCATCCAGCTGCTCCGTCGACTCGACTTTGATGGTAATGGTGCTCAGATGATCCCGCCCAAACACCCGGACCCGGCCGGTCGACAAGGGAATCAACATCATCTCATCCATATCAGAACCGCCCGACGTCGCGCCTTTAGCCTCCAGCACACCGATCACCTGATAGACGGCACTTTTGAGAAACACGTACTGACCTATGGGCTCTTCCCCATTGGTAAACAACTCTTCGGCCACCGTCTGACCAATCACAATCACCGGTGCCATGCTGTCCATGTCCTGCTGGGTAAAAAACACGCCACGAGCCATCCCCCAGTCCCGAACGTGAACATAATCCGGCGTCGTACCCTGGATTCTTCCGTTGTAATCGCGGTTGCCAAAGCGAATAGTGGCCCGGCTATTCCGCTCCGGCGCAACATAACTGACACCGGGTAACTGACTGACGGCTTCGCCATCTTCTACAGTCAGTGTCGCCATATCACCGGAAGAGCGGGTATTTCCGCCGCCCGGCCTCAGCAAGAGAAGGTTGGTACCCATCGACTCAATACGGCTCAACACCTGTTGCTTACCGCCTTCGCCGATCGCCATCATGGCCACCACGGCGCCAACGCCAATAATGATACCTAGCAGCGTCAGGGCCGTTCTGAACCAGTTAAACCGCAATGCCTTAAGCGCCGTAGTCACTGACTCAACAAGCCCGACCGAAGCATATGCCGGCGGCGCTGCTTGCCCGGCCGAAATATCAGCCGGAATATCAGTAACGGAGGCCAGTGCTGAGTCTGATTGAATACGGCCATCGCGGATTTCGATCTGGCGGTCGGCATGCCGGGCGACTTCTGCATCGTGAGTAATCAGGATGACGGTTACGCCCTCCTGATTGAGTTGCTTGAGCAAAGCCAGAACCTGCTGCCCGCTCTGGCTATCCAACGCACCGGTAGGCTCGTCGGCGAGGATCACCTCAGCGCCATTAATCATGGCTCGGGCGATAGACACGCGCTGCTGCTGACCGCCGGATAACTCCCCCGGTTTATGGCCTGCCCGCTCGGCCAGACCCAACTTATCAAGCAGCTGATCGGCACGCTGCAGCCGCTGTTCCCGGGCCGTGTGAGCATACGTTGCAGGCAACGCAACATTCTCTCGCGCGGTCAGCGGTGCAAGCAGTTGGTAGCGTTGGAAAACAAAGCCGAATGTTTTTAGACGAAGCGCCGCAAGCTGATCGGGGGTCATATCTGAAACGCTGTGCCCATTCACCCGATACGTTCCTGCGGTGGGTTTATCGAGACATCCGAGAATATTCATCAGCGTCGACTTACCAGAACCAGACTGCCCCATCACAGCGACGAACTCGCCCCGGCGGATAGTCAGCGTCACGTTATCCAATGCCCTGACCACAGTCTCACCCGCTTGATAATGACGACTGACTTGGCTGATCTGGATAAGAGGTGGAGCTGTATTGTCAGAAGCCACGACGACCACCGATACGCGGGGTACTGGTGTTACCAAAGGTCCGCGCCTGTTCGCCAGTTGCTGCGTTGATACTTCCAGCAATAACGTCATCGCCTTCTTCCAGACCCGACAGGATCTGAGCATGAGTACGGCTGACAATACCCAGCTCTACGGCCACACGCTCTTCCTCATTCGCTCCCGGTACCCGGACAAACGCCCCCCGAGGGGTTCGCCTTACTGCCGCCAACGGTACCAGCAACACATCGTGAGCAGCTTCCTGTATGAAAAATACCTGAGTGCTCATCGCTTCCATTAACGCATGATCTGTATTCTCAACATCAACTAACACCTGGTAGAGAACGACGTCATTAACAACATTCGGGGTCGGCAGGATTTTCTTCAGTGTCGACCATCGGTAATGATCAGGCTGCCCCAGTGTTGCAAAACGGACATCCATACCTGGCTCAAGCTTGGGGATATCGGCCTCTGACACTTCAACGCGCAATGTCATGACAGATACATCAGAAATTTTCATCACCACCGGCGCGCTATTAGTCGCGTTCAGTGTCTGTCCTTCGCGCACGGCTATACTTGCAACCGTACCGGCGATAGGGGCGAACAGGCTTGTATACCCCAGCGACACCTTGTCTCCTGCCAGAGATGCTTCGTCAGCTTTGATCTGAGCCCTTGATGCTTCAATTTTTGCCTTGAGAATTTTCACCCCGGTACGGCTTTCAACCAGCGCATCTTCGCTGATAGCCTGGTGCTGATAGAGCCCTTCATTCCTTTTTAATCTGAGTTCCTGAAGCTCCAGTTCAGCCAGCTGCTGTTGTAAGCCAGCGCGTTTGTTCTCAAGGCTGGCCTCAGCATTCGCGACCTTAGTTTCAAAAACCGAAGCATCTATCTCAGCAAGCAGCTGCCCTTTGGTGACAACATCACCTTCCTCGACATAAATCGCCTTAACCTGGCCCGAGACTTGTGCGCCGACATCAACGTAATTTTTCGGCTCCAGGGTTCCCGTGGATGCCACGTGGTTTTCGATAGAGCCTGTCTTTGCCCTCTGAATCAGCCAGGCCTGATCATCGGAGTCACTAAAAAGCCAATACCACGCAGCCAGAGATATCAGAATCAGCAACAATAAAAAGAGTGCGACTGGACGAAAGATCCATTGCCACTTTGGCCGCATCGAGAGCGCAGCAGAACGTCCATCAGACATATAGGAAACCCACCAGAAACAGAGGCTGTTACGAGAAGGTTGCGAAATTTAATGCAAACCTTAATCAATCTCAATAATGATTTAAAAATATCACCGGTAAAGTTATTCAGATGACTCGGGAATTAAGCCGGGCCTGACGTTTTATTACACGTCATAGATGCCTGAATCAAAGCGCCGGGGCAATTCAGAGGAGCGAGTAATTTTATAAGTAAGGAAGTGTCGATGCCGGTGGCCCGGCATCACTTATACCTGCAAGTCAGACAGCAGATACGGTATCAGGAAACAGGTACGCCGCTGACATCGATGCCCTCGGCCTGCTGATCAGCGTGATAAGAAGAGCGCACAAGCGGCCCGCTGGTCACCCGGATAAAGCCCATCTCTTTTGCGATATCACCTAATTCTTTGAACTCTTCCGGTGTAACGAAGCGCTTCACTGGTGAGTGATCACGGCTCGGCTGCAGGTACTGACCAAGAGTGATGTGATCAATGTTGTGCGCACGCATATCACGCATCACATCAACCACTTCTTCATTCGTCTCACCCAATCCAAGCATCAGACCTGACTTGGTGATGATCTCAGGATTACGGGCTTTGTATTCCTTCAGCAACGTCAGAGACCACTCATAGTTGGACCCCGGACGACACTCTTTGTACAAGCGCGGTACCGTCTCAAGATTGTGGTTAAACACGTCAGGCTGAGTTTCCGTCAGGATATCGAGTGCGACCTCCATGCGACCACGGAAATCAGGTACCAGAACTTCGAGCTGAATCCCTGGGCTATGCTCACGGGTCAGGCGAATGCAGTCGGCAAAATGCTGGGCGCCACCATCACGCAGGTCATCACGGTCGACCGAGGTAATCACCACATACTTCAGACCCATATCAGCAATCGCGGTCGCCAGGTTGACTGGCTCTTCGGTATCCAGAGGATTAGGACGGCCGTGGCCAACGTCACAGAACGGGCAGCGACGTGTACAGATGTCGCCCATGATCATAAAGGTGGCGGTACCGCCGCCGAAACACTCGCCCAGATTAGGACAACTGGCTTCCTCGCAAACGGTATGCAGCTTATGCTTACGCAGTTTCTGCTTAATCTCATTGATCTTCGGAGTCGCTGGAATACGAACGCGGATCCAGTCTGGTTTACGCGGTATTTCTTCAGTCGGAATGACTTTAATCGGGATGCGGGCAACTTTGTCTGCACCTCGCAGCTTTTCGCCCTGCACTACTTTGCGTCGTTCTGACATCAATTACTCCGGAGTCGTTTCGTCAGTACCTGAACCGTCATTGGCTAGCAGGCACTGTAAATGATAGTCGAGACGGTCGGTCACTGCGTCGAAACTCACCGCGCTGTCAGTTTCGGCAGTCATCTGCGTCATCTCCATTCCCGCATACCCACAGGGGTTAATCCGGCGGAAGGGTTCAAGATCCATGTCTATATTCAACGCCAGCCCATGAAATGAGCGCCCATGGCGTATTCTTAAGCCCAGCGAGGCAATTTTCCGTTCGCCCGTGTAAACACCTGGCGCGTCGCTGCGCGGCGAGGCTTCGATATTCCACTCTGCCAGAGTATCAACGATGGCTTGTTCGATAGCACTGACTAACTGGCGAGGCCCCCAACCGCGGCGGGCGATGTCGATCATCAGATACACCACCAGCTGACCAGGACCATGGTAAGTTACCTGACCACCACGATCGGTCTGCACGACCGGGATATCACCGGGAAACAGAACATGCTCCGCCTTGCCTGCCTGCCCCTGAGTGAACACAGGAGGGTGCTGTAAATACCAGAGCTCATCTGGAGTTTCGTCATTACGCCCTTCGGTGAAGGCCGTCATGTCGTCATAGACCGTCTGATAATCTGCCAACCCCAACATGCGGGTCTGCATCAGATCACCATACGAACGTTAGCGTGGGCCATCAGGTCTTTGTGGATATTCACCAACTGATCTTTACCCGTCGCGGTGATATACAGGGTCACAGAACGGAAGCGTCCATTTGAGCTTTCCTGAATACGGATTCGTTCCATGTCGCAGTCTTCCGCATGGACACGAACAATTTCTACTATGACCTGTTCGTAGTTTTCCATCGCCTCGCCGACCACTTTGATCGGATAGTTCTCACAAGGAAACTCAATTTTAGGGGCTTCAGGTTGACTCACGGCGGTATCTCAGAAGATAAACAGAACAATGCTTACAGTTATGGATGCTGCCGCCTGAATTTTCAAGCGGCAGGCATGAAACTGTGATGTAAAAACTGCGCCGCCGGTCTGGTCAGCGCAAGGGATCAGTTTCAGGCGAAGAGACGTACGAAGAAGAGCTTGATGGATCCGAACAAACGCCCGAAGAAGCCTGACTCTTCAATGTCCGTCGCGGCTACCAGATCGTGCTTACCCAGCACATCTTCGCCCATCTTCAACGTCAGCGAACCAACACCCTGCCCGGCCGACAAGGGGGCTTCTGGATAATCAGGGCTAACGACTTCTGCGACTAACTCATCCCGCGAGCCACGCGGCAGAGTCATATAGATGTCTTCAGCAACAACCAGGTCGACCGTATCCTGCTTAGCCAGCCAGACTTTCTCAGTCGCCAGCACATCGCCCTTGCTATAGAGCTTGTGCGTTTCAAAATAGCGGAAACCGTAGCCCAGAAGTTTCTGAGTCTCACGTGCACGCGCTTCTTCGCTGCGTGTCCCCATCACAACGGCAATAAGGCGAGTGTCATCACGCTTAGCTGATGCCGCGAGACAGTATCCTGCTTCTTCCGTATGGCCGGTTTTCAGGCCATCCACGCTCGGATCACGCCACAGCAGTTTATTGCGGTTTGGCTGGCGGATGTCGTTGTATTCGAAATACTTTTCAGCGTAAAGACTGTAATAAGTCGGGTGGTCTTTAATAATGTGCTTCGCCAACAAAGCAAGATCACGTGCCGTTGTCAGGTGGCCTTCAGCGGGCCAGCCTGTCGCATTCTCGAAGTTGGTGTCGAACATACCAAACTCCTGCGCGTACTGGTTCATCCACCCTGCAAACGCACTCTCAGACCCGGCGAAATACTCAGCGACTGCGATGGACGCGTCGTTACCTGACTGCACAATAATACCGCGCAGCAAGTCGATCATTTTCACTTCAGTGCCTTCACGGACCCACATCTTAGAGCCGCCTTTTTTCCAGGCGGTCACACTGATCGGCACCATGGTGTCTTCGGTCACATTGCCTTCAACCATTTCGTGAACAGCAATGTAGCTGGTCATCATCTTGGTCATACTCGCAGGGGGCAAACGCTCACCCGAGTTGTGCTCAACCAGAACTTCGCCGCTATCTGCATCCATCAGGATATAGGCTGTGGCGTCCAGGACAGGAGGTTTAGGGATAATGACAGCAGCAAGAGTCAGAGAAGAAAAGGAAAAGAGTAACGCAGAAATAAACAGACGGAATAAGTACATGGTTCGCTATCAGTATTGGCTGAATTAAAACAATAATGGCCCGGATTGTATCACGGCTGACGCGCTTGTCAGCGCTATCCGCTCATACGACCCGAGCCACAGGTATTGGTTCCACCCGAGGGAACCAGGACCGGCATTTCCGACGGCTTACTGACCGACCTGCTTAAGCAGAGAAGAATCGCGCGGTGGGTGCAGCGCCACGATCGCAGACTCTCCAACGGCAACTGGCTGATAGCTGTGGCGCAGGCGGTATCCACGGTCAATGCGACGTGCGCAGAGAGTCAGGCGTACAGCCAACCAACGGTAATCCGACTTACTGGCCGAATGAACAACCACCGAAGCGTCTTCGTCCACCATCTTCTGGCAGATATCGCCCATTTTTTCGGCAATAGCACGGTCTTTAGACTGGAGTGCCTGAGGTGGCACCGTATATTCAGCAATAGCGTCGCTCTCTTCTTTCGCCTGGGCCCAGAGTCGCGTGGACTGAGCCGTCGGTGTCTTCGCAGCGGCCTTCGGCGCCGCCAGACGTGGCTTAGGCGCAGGTGCCGGAGCAACAGGGTCCAAAGCAATATCATCGAGATCGATCGGTGAATTCAATACTGGCGACGAACTTGAGGCCTTCTGCTTGGCCGCGGCTGCAGCGGCAATCTGGCGCTGACGCTCCTGTTCTGCGCGACGCTGACGTTCCTGCTCTGCTCTACGCGCCTTTTCGGCGGCTTCGCGACGTCGTTTTTCTGCGGCTTCGGCAGCGGCTATCTTGCGTTGCTTCTCAGCTTCAATACGTAAACGTTCTTTTTCTTTCTCAGCTGCCGCAGCCAGCTCACGCTGACGGGCCTGTTCTTCGGCGTCGGCTTTTTCTTTCGCGGCGACGGCGCGGGTATCGACGCCAGAGCTTGCCTTAGCCTGATCCAGAGCACGCTGCTCATCTTCAAGGCCCGGCGTCAAAGCGGCTACTTTCCAGACGTTATCCAGATACCCCTGAGCTTTGCTCAACTGGCCCTTCTCACGCGCCTGCGCAGACAAGGCCACGTACGCCTCACCCCAGTCATAAGCGAGCGGCACCACGCGATAATCGAAAGGCGCTTCACTGCGGAACTGAGTTATTTTTTCCAGCGCATTGTTGCCTTCCGGTGACGAAAGACGTTTCGCTGATATGTCGTTTTTGATCTGCTGCAGCAGCTGATCCAATTGCTCAGGCGTTGCAGACCAGGCATTCGACACCGCGAGAAATGCGGACAAAACAAGCAAAGAAATCTTTTTCATGAAACACTTATTATCGTTGTGGTGAACCAGCAGTGAGGGGTAAGATGCAGACTTCTTATAACTTCTGTCAAGTTTCCTTTCTGCGTTTAGAGAGATTGCGCACATGCTGACGCGTTACGGCTCCCTGTTATTCGCCCTTCCTGCGATTACCCTGATTGTTGCCTTCGGCTTTGAATTAATGTCAGCCGGTCAATGTACCGATGCCGGGCTGCACTATGACTATACCAGTGGTGCCTGTTCAGAAGAAGCAGTTCCCCAGCTAAGCTACTACCAGCGCAACACCGTCTTTATTAACGTGATGTTATTGCTTTCTATGGCCGGTGCATTAGCCATGACCTGGGGCATGCTACTCAAAGGCATGCAGCCCTCAGATAAATAAGCAGCCCTCAAATCTTCAGAAAAGGCTGCTGTCAAAAATCAGAAGCGACTCAGCCGCAGCACTTTTTCCACTTTTTCCCCGAGCCGCACAGGCAGGGGTCATTCCGGCCGACATCGGGCGAGCGAAAATCGGTTTCTCCGGCAAGGTAATACCATCGCCCACCCAGCCGTTCAAAACGCGACTTTTCTTCAAGCAGAAGCCACTCACCATCTTCGTTAAAGGTGGCAATAAAATGAACCGTGCCTGTGTCTCCGTCGCTGCCTTCCTCCAGAATATCGAGCCCTGTCCACCGGGTATCGGCGGCGAACTCCAGGGTTTGCGGGCGATAGTCCTTATGCCAGGTAGCTAACAGATAATCGGCATTTTCCAGAGCGAAGGCCGAGTAGCGAGAGCGCATCAGTGCCGTAGGCGTCGGTGCGACTTCACCCTCATGGTACAAACCACAACAAACTCTGTAGTCTTTACCACTGTTGCAGGGGCACAAGGTTCCCGGTTGGGCCTCATTCAGACTCATTGCACACCACTGCGGGCTGCGCTCATCAGCACACCAATAGCAGCTCCCAGCTCATCGCTGCGCTGCGGATTACGGAAGGCTTCTAAAATCTGTTTACGCTTGCCCGGTAAAGTCATCAGATCGGCCACCAGAGCAAGGAATACATCCTGTCCTGCCTGAGCAAGTTTCTCGAGATACAGGCTCAGCGTGTCTCCTTCGAGGTCATTCCAGCAGCGACTTCCGACAGCACTGAGAATCTCGACTTCACTCGCCAATGGATGCTGCAACACCAGCTGCAAAACCTCCCGACGGTGGTTAACGCTGACACTCTGCGACATCGCGCGGCAATAGAGCGCGAGTGCTGTGGCGTCGGGCTGGCCTTTCATAGCTTCAGCCAGCGAGTCTGTCAGGGCAATGGTCAGATTCACATCAGGTTCGGCATTCTCAAGAAAGCCCAACAGAACATTGCGCGGAACACTCGCACCAGCGTTATCCATTTCGGGTAGTGCCTTCTGCAACAGCTCGCTGTTATTACTTTCATCCAACCTGGCGACAACTTCAGCAATCCCTTGCAGCCCCAACTGCTGCCAGTTCTGCCAGCCAGTATCGCCGCTGAAATAAGCGCGTGCCGTCGCGTAGTACTGCGTCTCTGGCTGCTTCAGGGTTTTCAGAGCAATAGAGTGGAAGTAAGACATACGGTTGCCATCGGGCTTAAACGCACAAGGCGCCTCACCGTGATCTTTATCCGGATGCTGTACGACACGGAGCCAGTGCTGCAGAAACTGATCACGCGGTCCCGGCTGCAGGATATTCTGCTCATCCAACGGCAACTTCAGAAACCAGATATTGTGTTGCCCCGGTTCATCCGGGTTCCAGCTGAGAATACCGACCCAGGCATGACGTAGATAAGGTGTTGGATAAGGTCGGGCCAGATCCTCAATCGCTTCAAACTCGCTCAGGCCGATTTTTGCTATTCGACGTCCAAGATCAAACACGCGCATACGGGCGCCTGTGCTGGCAACAAACTGAGTGATAGACACAACCTTCTCCTACTGTAATTCAGGTGCGCATGGTATCAGGTTTTCGTTATCATTGAGTCTCAATCAAGACACCCTGAGGACCATAAAATGATGTTAATTGCAGCCATTATTGCCAGCTTCGTATTAGGAGCCGCGCTGACTGCATCCGTTCTGGGTAAGCGCTGGAAAAGCGCCGTCAATGAAGCACAGCAGGAACTGGAAGGTATGGCTGAGCGTTACAAAGCCCATGAGCAGGAGAACCGCGAACTACGCCAGAAGAACGCCGACCTCGAATACCAGATGGGTTCGCTTAAGAAAGACCTCGCGTATGAGCGCAGCCGCCATTCCGACGACTCTGCCAGTCATTGATCAGCGATGACGCTGATTAACCAGCACACTGACCACCAGTGCAATCAGGGTGGCAAAAGCGAGCAGTGAAGCAATAACGGGGAGGTCAAACGTATCGCGGAATGCCTCACCCAACCAGTACATGGTCGCCAGATACGCCATGCCCCAGGCAGGCGAGGAGATGGCATTGGCAAACCAGAACTGACGCGGTGACATACGCATAGCACCCGCTACCAGCGGCACCACAGGACGAATAGGCCCGATAAATCGACCTGTCATAATGCTCCATATGCCCCAACGCTGGAAAAAGGCCTCTCCGCGTCTCAGCCAGTGTGGGTGTCGCTGAAAAAAGCGCCAGCTATGAACCGAGGGACCGGTGCGCTGCCCGAGCAGGAAGCTGACGCCGTCCCCGAGAAAAGCCCCAGCAGTGCCACATGCGACCCATAACCAGAGAGGGATATCACCCGCAGCCGCAGCCAGAGTCAGGGCCAGCAACAGGCCGATTCCCGGCACCAGTAAACCCACCACAGCCAGTGACTCCACCATTGAAATACTGAAAACGGCGAGCAACAGCAGACCGGCGCCCCACTCAGAAACATTTATTTCGCCCAAAAATCCTCCAACGCGTACTTTCCGGCCAACACCTGTCCATTACGCAGGCTTTCGTCGATTTTGCATAGCATTTGCACGATTATTGACAGGTAAATGCATTGCGCCCCACGTAGATATACAGTTAACCTTCGTCCCACCAATATAAACAATAAGGAATGGCGTGCGATGAGCCCCGGCTCACGACACTCCCCCGGATACTACAATGAAGTCAGCGTCTACAGACACCTCGCGAATCAGCGTCAGTGCCCATTACACCGGTTACATCTGGTACAAACACGGCCTCTCAGCACGAGGGTTTGTCACCCGAGCCGGACAGTTTGCAAACGCGACTCTGGCTCCCGTCAATGCTCTGTTACGAGCACTCGCTGGCGCCGACATTGATATCTTCCTGCTACAACGCCACTCGGTCATTGATCATCAGGTCAAAGAACTAATTGAAAAAGAGGGCGTGACCCAGGTGGTCGAACTCGCGTGTGGCCTTTCGCCCCGTGGCTACCGTCTGAAACAAGCCTACCCGCAATTGCGCTACATTGAAGGTGACCTTCCTGGTATGGCAGCTCGCAAAAAAGCGCTTCTTGAAGAAGTAGGACTGGTCGAAGGACATGAAGTTCGCGAGTGCAACATCCTCAATGCAGACGGCCCCGCTTCGATCGGCGCCCTCCTGAGCGACCTGGATCCTACGCAGCCAACATTGATCATCACCGAAGGGCTGGTGAACTACTTTGAGCTGGATGAAATCCGTGAAGTCTGGTCGCGTATGGCGAGCGGATTGAAAGCTTTTCCGAAGGGATGGTACGTAACGGATTTATACCCTGACTTTGCCGAACATCCGTCTTATCGCTACGTAAAATTTGCGCAGAAGCTCGTCGGTCTTTTTACTCGTGGGCAATGGCCATTGCACTACCCTTCCGATACCGCCATCAAAGAAGGCTTTCAGGAAGACGGTTTTGACGACGTTGAGGTCCACGACCCGGCAAGCTTTTACGGCAAGCTGAGTCACTTGCCGGAAGTAAAAATTCAGACGCTGGTGCGCATCATTAAAGCGGGCATCAGTCGCTGAAAGCCGCCAACTGAAGACTGGTTTTCTGCTGTTTATTGAGCCGCTTAAGTAAGCGTTTTTCAATGGATTCGCTGTCTTCATCGGCATTGCGCGTTACCGCAGCGATGCTGATGGATACTTCAGCAAATGGTTTCCAGGATTGCTCCTGCACTTTGCGCTTAATCCGTTCCATCAGAACGATTGCGCCCTCTTCACCGCAATTGGGCAGAACCAACATAATCAGGTCATCTTCGAGCCTGAATATGTCGTCTTCGCCACGAATCAACTGACGGATCTTTTTCACGAACTGCGGCATAAACTGAACCACAGAACGATTACCGTGCAAGTCTATTAACTGGCGATAATCATCAAGCACAATGCCGATCATGCTGACGCTCTGCCGCGTCGCTTCGCCCCGCGCCAACTCCCGCTCAAGAAGATGATAAAAGTGCTCCCGGTTATAGGCGCCTGACACCTGATCGGTCAGCGCCAGCCGCTGCAGAGACGCACCCTTCAACAGCGTCAGATAGGAAAAACACCAGGTAGAGAGCACCAGCAGAGAAAAATTAGTGGTGTAACGCACGGCGGTCTGGACATCCACCTTACCCCAGAGAATCACCCCCATCGCGCTGGCAACGAGAACATTCACCACAGTGGCATGCTGCATGGGTAAGCAGAAGTACGTAAACATCGGCATCGCGAACAGGTAGTGGATCATAAGATCGGGATACCTTGGTAATTGCAGCAGAGCTAACCCAGCAAGCGCCGCCACTAAGGGATAGTTCACCCACAGAAAAGAATCGCGATCACGATTGATATAGATGTACGCCGCACTGAACAGAAACGCCGGAATCGAAATCGCATTCGCCAGTACCAAAGAATACAGCCCCTGACGGTACTGATCGTAAATCAACAACAGCAAGGCGAAGGCCACCAGCGAATAAACGATAACCTGCAATCGGGGCAGCAGTTGCTCCTGCGGCGGCGTATTAAAGCTGATCATTGAGCTTTCTCTCTATCCGTTCTATCAGTACATCAACATCATCTTCCGGGCTGTACACATCGCGGTGCAGCCGGATATCGGCGAGCCCTTCGAAACGACCACTGCCTTCAAGATCATCCATCAGGTTCTCACACAACGCGTCTACAACGTTTTCGGTACTGTGTGGCAGCAATACAACAAAGACATCAGAATCCAGGCGGTAACAGGTATCAAAACGACGCAGGCAGCGCTTGAGGCGTTTGCTCAGATAGCCCAGGCGGCTTTCGTATTCCTCGGTTTTCAATACCTGCCAGCTGGCCGGTACCGCAATGCCAACCAGACTGAGCAGGTCAATCTGGCGGTCAGCACGGGTCATTTCCTTGGAAAGGTCGAGCCCCAATTGGTACTGGTTGTACACCTGCGTCACCGGATCGGTATTCACAATGGCGCTCAGACCATGATTGTGGCGATCATTGATCAGCGCATACATAACTGCGAAGGCGTAGCAGGCGCCGTAGGTGAACAGAATCTGCAGACGCAGATAACTGTCGAACTCGCTGATTACCATAAGCACCATGGCGGTGCTGTAAATCAGGGCAAAGTAGCTGGCAACATGAAAGGGAAATAAGAAGTAAATATAGCCGGGGACGAAGTAGACCCAGTGCACCACATCTTCGCTGCGCTGCATGCCGAACAAAGTAAACAGACACAACCCAAAAATCATCAACCATTCGGTCACGGGCGATGATCGCTGCTGACCTCGTAACAGAAGAATCAGTGCATACAACAACAGAGCAAGAGCAAATCCAGCAGCAACCGCCGCGAAGACAGTACGTGCTTCGACCAGATCCAGCACAGCGATGATGCTCAACGCCAGTGCTGCAAACAGACAATAAATAACCTTAACCTGCAGCACTACCAGACTGTGAAAGCGTGCTTTTTCCATGAATAACGGGTTCCTGACAAACTCTGACCTCTCGGCCTCCGCTAAACAGTGTAGTAGTTCGTGTATACTATCGCACACTCTGACTTACAGACTTTCCGTTTTAAGGTATTCCAGATGAACGTTGCTGACTATATGCAGACCCTTGGCCAGCAGGCCCGGACTGCATCCCGCGCTATGGCCCGGGCGTCCACCAATGACAAAAACCGCGCATTGCTCGCCATTGCTGACGAAATCAGCAATAGCCGCGACGCTCTGCGTGCCGCAAATGCAGAAGACATGGCACGCGGCGCAGAAAACGGCCTGGATGCAGCCTTGCTGGACCGCCTTGAGCTGACTGACGCGCGCATCGACACCATGATCGAAGGCCTGCATCAAGTCGCTGCTCTGCCTGATCCCGTGGGTGAAATCACCGACATGAAGTACCGTCCGAGCGGTATTCAGATTGGTAAAATGCGCGTTCCACTGGGCGTTATCGGTATCATTTACGAAAGCCGTCCGAACGTGACCATTGAAGCAGCCAGCCTGTGCCTGAAGTCGGGTAACGCCGCTATTCTGCGTGGCGGCTCTGAGGCCATTGCCTCTAACAAGGCGCTGGCTGAATGTATTACTTCTGCACTGAACGCTGTCGGTCTGCCAGAAGCCTGCGTTCAGGTAGTAGAGACCACGGATCGCGAAGCCGTCGGTCAACTGATCACTATGCCGGAATACGTGGATGTCATTGTACCGCGCGGTGGTAAAGGCCTGATCGAACGCATCAGCCGTGACGCACGCGTTGCTGTGATTAAGCACCTTGATGGTATCTGCCACGTTTATATTGACCGTGAAGCAGATCGCAGTAAAGCAATCAACATCGCGATCAATGCCAAAACGCACCGTTACGGCACCTGCAACACCATGGAAACTCTGCTGGTTCACGCAGACATTGCCGGGACCATTCTGCCTGAGCTGGCCGAGGCCTATGAGCAACTGGGCGTAGAACTGCGAGGCTGTGAACAGGCGCGTGCAATTGTCTCCGATATGGTTCCTGCGACAGAAGACGACTGGCACGAAGAATACCTGGCACCCATCCTGGCTGTGAAAATTGTCAAAGATATGGATGAGGCCATCGACCATATCAACACCTATGGCTCGCACCACACCGACAGCATCATCAGCGAGAACTACACGCTTGCCCGTCAGTTCCTGACTGAAGTAGACAGCTCATCTGTGATGGTGAATGCATCTACGCGCTTTGCCGACGGTTTCGAGTATGGCCTGGGTGCAGAAATTGGTATCTCCACCGATAAAATCCACGCTCGGGGTCCTGTCGGCCTCGATGGTCTTACCTCTCAGAAATACATAGTGCTGGGCAACGGTGAAGTCCGCAAGTAACAACGCCTCTATTGCCATACTGGGCGGGACCTTTGATCCCGTCCATATTGGTCACCTGCGGATCGCAATACGTCTGCGTGATGCAGGTTTCGATCAGGTGTTACTGATTCCTAATTGTGTCCCCCCTCATCGTGATCAGCCTCTGGCAACAGGAGAACAACGCCTGCGTATGCTGGAGCTCGCGGTCGCAGAACTGAACGGTATTGCACCCAGTGATATCGAGTTGAGTCAGGGTGACACCAGCTATTCAGCTCGCACGGTCGCCCTGCTCAAGGAACAATACCCTCAAGCCAACCTCACCTGGGTTATGGGCACCGATGCCTGGAATGGCTTTGATCGCTGGAAAACACCCGAAGACATTCTGGCCCGGGCCAATGTACTGGTGATTTCACGCCCCGGAGACCAGGCTCGCACTGATGGCTGGCTTGGGCAGGTTATCGACAAAAACCGCTGTCAGCTCAGTGAGTTACACGAGACTCAGCACGGAGGCGTCTGCCATCAGGCCTGGCCAGAGCTGGATATATCTGCATCCGACTTGCGTCAGGCACTCAAGCAAGGCGACAATATCGCCTTTCTGACACCCCAGCCGGTGTTGGACTACATAGAAGAACACCAACTGTACCGATAACTTTACCGACAGGTCTGCATGCAAACTGAGCAAATCAAAGAGCTCGTCATCGACGCTCTGGAAGACATGAAAGCACATAACATCACTGTGCTGGACGTACGTGGCCGCACGTCCGTCACCGATTGGATGATCATCGCCAACGGTACCTCTAACCGCCACGTCACTGCCGTTGCAGGCAATGTCGAAGAAAAAGCAAAACACGCAGGCCTGAAACCGAACGGCACCGAAGGCCGTGCTGCTGCTGACTGGGTACTGATCGACCTGATCGATGTGGTTGTGCATGTCATGACTGAACAGGCCCGCCACTTCTATGATCTCGAACGTCTCTGGGGAGAAACACCCGACGCTGGGCAGGCAGGACAGAAGGACGCATGAAGATACGGCTGCTGGCCGTTGGCAATAAAATGCCTGCGTGGGTAGAACAGGGTTATCAGGAATACGCGAAGCGCCTGCCGCGTGATTGCAGCCTTGAGCTGGTCGAAATTTCTCCCGGCCACCGCGGAAAAAACGCCAGCTCCGACAAAGCCATGCAACAGGAAGCTGATGCACTCAAAAAAGCGATCCGACCGGGCGAGCATGTCGTCGCATTAGCTGTCGAAGGCAAACCCTGGTCGACCGAGCGTTTAGCAGAAGAGCTGGAAGGCTGGCGCAACCAGGGTGGCGATGTTGCCCTGTTAGTCGGCGGTCCTGACGGTATGACGGACGACGTACTGAGGCTGGCCAAGCAACGCTGGTCTTTATCCCCCCTGACACTGCCCCACCCGCTGGTCAGGGTGTTATTGTCAGAACAGATTTATCGCGCCTGGACGATTCTCCAGGGTCACCCGTACCACAAGTAAGGCTGGAGTATGTGGGAACAGTCGATCAGGGATAAGGCCTACGAGCGCAGACTCTTCCGCGCACGAGCCATCGTCGCTGCGGTTCTCGTTGTCTCGGCACTGCTGACCCTCGCCTGGCGCATGACCTACCTGCAGGTCACACTGCACGAAAAATATCAGGACCTTTCTGAAAACAACCGGGTAAAAATACGCCCTATCGCACCTAATCGCGGACTGATCTACGACCGCAACGGCATACTTCTGGCTGAAAACATTCCTGCCTACAGCCTGACTCTGGTGCCCGAGAAAGTAGATAACCTCCAGGAGACTCTCGCCTTTCTTGATGAGCTGGTTGGCGTGTCTGAGCGGGATCTCGAGCAGTTTGAGAAACGCTCGAGTTACCGGCGCCGTCCATACGAACCTGTGGTACTGCGTCAGCGGCTGAGCGAAGAAGAAATTGCCGCCATCATGGTTAACCGTTTCTATCTGCCCGGCGTTGATGTTGAGGCGCAGCTTATTCGACACTATCCGCACGGCGATGCCTTTGCACACGTGCTGGGTTACGTCGGCCGGATTAACCAGCGGGATCAGGAACGCATTGAGGACGATGAAGAAAGCCAGCGACGCTACAGCGCGACCTCCCATATAGGTAAAACCGGTATCGAAAGACGCTACGAAGATATTCTCCATGGTGACGTAGGTTATGAGCGTATTGAGACTAACGCCCGCGGACGCCTGCTCAGAACCATGCAGCGAGAGAACCCGAAACCGGGCACCGATCTGACGCTGCATCTCGACAGCCGGCTCCAGTTGCTTGCCGCAGAATTACTTGAAGGGCGCCGCGGTGCCGTTGTTGCTATCGAAGTGGAAACCGGCGGCATTCTCACGCTATACAGTAACCCCGGTTACGACCCGAACGCCTTTGTTACAGGGATTTCCTTCGATGATTACGAAGCGCTGACCAGCAGTCTCGACAAGCCACTCTTCGATCGGGCGACGCGTGGTACTTACCCACCCGCCTCGACCCTGAAACCTTTTGTCGGTCTTGCCGCTCTGGAAGCTGGCAGTACCACCTGGAACTATAAAGTGCGCGATCCGGGCTGGTTCCAGCTTGAAAATGATGACCGCTTTTATCGGGACTGGAAGCGCGAAGGACACGGCGTCGTCGATCTTGAAATGGCCGTGGTGGAATCCTGCGATACCTACTTCTACGACGTTGCCGTCAAAACAGGCATCGATGATCTCACGCCATTCCTCGGCCAGTTTGGCTTCGGCCGGGATATGTCGGTCGATGTTATCTCGGCGGTATCCGGAATTCTGCCAGACCGTGACTGGAAGCGAGCCACCGGTCGTGGCCCATGGTACCCGGGGGATACGGTCAACCTCGGCATTGGGCAGGGCTTTATGGCCGTGACGCCATTACAGCTGGCAACAGCGACCGCTGTTCTGGCCAATAAAGGCAAATGGGAAGTTCCAAGACTGCTGGCTGCCGAAGACAATGTCCCGACGGAGTTTCCTCACGGCGATATTCCCGACATCACACTCAAAGATCCGTCCGACTGGGATCGCATGTTCACAGCCATGGATCACGTGATTACGGGTCGCCACGGTACTGCCCGCGCGTTGCGCGCCAACCTGGACTTCCCGATTGCTGGCAAAACCGGGACAGCACAGGTTGTGGGTATTGAACAGGATGCCGAATACGATTCGGAAGCCCTTCAGGAGCGTCTACGCGACCATGCCTGGTTTATGGCGTTCTCTCCGATAGAGAAACCACAGATCGCCATTGCCGTCATCGTTGAAAATGGCGAATCGTCCGGGCGCACGGCGGCTCCGATCGCACAGTCCATCATCAATGAATACCTGGGAGGCGCAGAGGGCTGATGGCCAGTACAGATTTCAGTCGCACGGTCTCCACGCCGTCACAGCATCATACCTTCGACCGCAGCGGTGCCTTTTTCGCGCGATTGCACATCGACCTGATACTTCTACTGCTACTTATTGCACTCGCCACCACCGGGCTGGCTATCCTTTACAGTGGCAGCGGTCAGGAAATCGGCATGGTGAAACGTCAGGCTGTGCACTTTGGTATCGGCACCCTACTGCTATTCATTACTGCCCAGATTCCACCGCGCCTCTACCAACTTATCGCGCCTTGGGCGTTAGCCGTAGGTACTTTACTATTGGTCGGCGTATTGGTTGCGGGGGTCGGCGCAAAAGGCGCTCAGCGCTGGCTGGACTTACCCGGGCCATTACCCCGCTTTCAGCCGTCTGAGCTGGTGAAGCTGGCGCTACCATTAGCGGTCGCCTGGTTTATGGCCAAACGGCCCGTACCGCCGCGCTTTCGTGACCTTCTTCAGGCACTGGTCATTATTTTTATTCCCACGATCCTGATCCTGAAACAGCCTGATTTAGGCACGTCGATACTGATCAGCACCTCGGGGTTGTTAGTACTGTTTTTTGCCGGGATGTCCTGGCTCCTGATTTTTTCCATGATCGGCATAGTCGCGGCGATGGCGCCGGTTATGTGGTTCTTCGTAATGCACGCTTATCAGAAGCAACGTGTTCTTACGTTCCTGAACCCCGAGTCCGATCCGCTCGGCTCAGGCTGGAATATAATTCAATCGAAAACGGCGATCGGCTCGGGCGGTATTCATGGCAAGGGTTACCTTCAGGGGACTCAATCCCAGCTCGAATTTCTACCAGAGAGCCATACCGACTTCATCATTGCCGTCCTGGCAGAGGAGCATGGATTAATTGGCGTCTGCCTGCTACTGGCGCTCTATGCCTTAATTATTCTGCGCTGCCTTTACATTTCCAGCCGGTGCGAAACTCTTTTCGGTCGACTGCTGTCTGGTAGCATGTCAGTCACGTTTTTTATCTATGTCTTCGTGAATATAGGCATGGTCAGCGGCATTCTTCCGGTCGTAGGCGTACCCCTACCACTGGTGAGTTACGGCGGAACGTCTGTCGTCAGTCTGCTTCTGGGCTTTGGCCTGATTATGTCGATGTACACTCATCGGCAAAGGAAATAACAGGGTTATTACTATGTTGAAACATGTGTTAGCTGCAATCACCTTGGCAGCTTCTGCGCCCTTCGCAGGCGCAGCCTACGACCAGCACGAACGTACCGACGAGTTCGTCGCCGAAGTGGAAAAGGAATACGGCATTCCGGCAGAAGAAGTACGCAACTGGCTGAAACAGGCTGAAAAGATGGATTCAGTGCTCGAAGCCATTCAGCGTCCTGCCGAACGCACCATGAACTGGGCGCGGTATCAGGATATTTTTCTGACAGAAAAACGGATCAGTGCAGGTAAGAACTTTCTCGAAAGCCAGGCTGATATTCTCGCCGAAGCTGAAAAGAAATACGGCGTACCGCCGGAAATTATTGCAGCTATCATTGGCGTAGAAACCTTTTACGGCACCCGCCAGGGTGGATACAGAGTGTTGGACTCGCTCTCAACACTCGCTTTCGATTACCCGAAACGTCCACTGTTCTGGCGCGAGCTGAAAGCCATGTTCGCCCTCGCCCGTGAAGAAGGCGTCGACCCGGGTACCATCAAGGGCTCTTATGCGGGCGCCATGGGCTATGGGCAATTTATCCCCACCAGCTATCTGCACTACGCTGTCGACGGTGATGGCGATGGCAAACGTGATCTGTGGGGCAACCCAGTGGATGCCATCCACAGTGTGGCTAACTATTTCTCAGAGCACGGCTGGAAAACAGACGAGCCTGTGACGCACAGAGTCACCGTCAGTGGCGATAAGTACGAACCGCTGGTCAATGTCAGCCGTAAACCACAGCACACGGTTGCAGACCTGACAGCCGCAGGTGTTGAGTTGCCAGTCGATATCGAGAGCGAGAAGCCAGCCAACCTGATGCGCCTCGAAGGTAAAGAAGGCGATGAATACTGGCTTGGTGAATATAACTTCTACGTTATAACTCAATACAACCACAGTAAGCTGTACGCCATGGCGGTGTATCAGCTCAGCCAGGCTCTGAGTGAGGACAAGCAATGATGCGTGGGCTGGCCGTTCTGGTCAGTCTAGTTCTGCTTCATGGCTGCGCAACGTCCCGTTATCAGCACGCGAACGATTTTACGCCGGCGCCAATCGCTGACATCAAGGCAATTGCTGATCCCGTACCGGTATCCGAACCGCGCAGCAGTCTGGGCAATCCGTCGCGCTATCGCGTGCTGGGTAAGGACTATAACGTTATGAAGGATGCGGAGGGCTTCACGCAGGAAGGCATCGCTTCATGGTACGGAATGAAATTTCACGGTCACGACACCTCAAACGGCGAAACCTTCGATGTCTACAAAATGACCGCAGCACACAAAACGCTCCCACTGCCGTCGTATGTAAAAGTTACCCGCAAAGATACCGGCCAGTCGGTCATCGTCCGGGTGAACGACCGAGGGCCATTTCACGAAGGCAGGATTATTGATCTGTCGTACGCAGCGGCCGTAAAACTGAATATTCATAACGACGGCACGGCACCAGTAAAGATCGAAGTATTAAAAGCACCATTATCTGAAGCCGTACTATGGATTCAGGCGGGTGCACTAAGCAACCCGGACTCAGCAGAGCGTCTGCGTAAGAAATTATCCGGGATTACTGCCAACGTAGGAGCAGGCGACTGGACAGTCGGTATCTACCCGAAAGAAAGAGACGACATCACCCTTCACAGGGTGCGCATAGGGCCTGTTCCTGAATCGGAAGTCCCCGCGTTAATCGAATCCCTCAACGATGAAGGCATCACTCAGCCGGTTCTGCTCTCTCAGCATCAACTGGAACGCTGAGAGACCAGACCTCACTCGCCAGTGCCGTGCTTTTTAATGTCTTTCTTCACCGCAATATATACGCCGACAAAGAAAGCACAGGTAAGGCCGACAATCGCAAGACCAGAGAATACAACTTCGTCCATAAACATAATAAGCACCTCGCATTGAGAAGAGACATAAGTCGTTGTTTCAATCTCAATATAGCGAGGCTGTCAGCTCCATCGTTGACCTGTGTCAAATATGCTTATAAAGGAATGGAGGACTCGCAGACAGCTTGACCCAAGTCAGTATTCTTATCAGAACACCCGACTTAGCCCGGTACTTAATTGACGGAAATGCGGCAACCTTTGCACCGCTTTATGACACATAAGCTGCCGTTGCACTATGAAGGAACAGATTTAAGCTTCGACGAGTTGCCCACGATACATTTTCTGTTTCGCTTGTCGCACCCGTGGCGAGTCATCCATCAGAATTTCACTGCCACGATACACCTTCCGGCTTTCCTGCATCTGTGGCTCAACCGGTGGTGCCTGGCTGGGCAAAAAGTCTTCTACCAACGCGAGAAGTTCAGCACTGACGCCGCTTCGCACCAGCACCCGCAAATCATTTTCGAGAGTATTTGAATCAAAGTGAATTTCGCAACCCACTTCGTCTTTAGCGATTTTTTTTATTTTTCGGAGTAACGCAATACTACGGCGGTTGAATTCCACCATAACTTCTTCCCCCTACAGATATACTTATCAAGAAGTCATCTGCAAGGGGTGTACCACTCCACGTGATTCGCAATGAGTCGCTAATAAAGCTTCTACGCGGCGCTCAAATTGCCGCGCAACCATATCCCAGGAAAGCTGTTCGGCCTGACTCCGGGCATCCAGCCCCATCAGGGTAGAATCAAAGCGTAAGGCAACGCGAAGCGCATCAGTAAATGCCTCATCCGTTTCATCAGACGCAAGAGAGCCATCGACACCTGTCCGAACAAATTCTCTGGCTGCGGCCATGTCATACGCGACCACAGGTAACCCACTGGCCATCGCCTCGAGAGTCACCAGACCAAAGGTCTCCGTCTGACTGGGCATTAAAAAGAGATCAGCAGACGCGAAGCACTCAGACAACGCCTGACCGGTTTTCACGCCAGTGAACACCGCTTCAGGAAACTCCTCGGACAGAGTTTCACGTAGTGGGCCATCACCGACAATCACAGGTCGTATCTGGCGTCCTTCCCGACGCATTTGTCGCACAGCTTTCAGGGCCACGATCAGATTTTTTTCCGCTGCGACGCGCCCGACACAAAGCGCCACCTGCTCACCAGGTTCAACGCCCCATTCCTCTCTCAAGGTCGCAGATCGATGTGCAGGATTAAAACGACGACAGTCTACGCCGTGAGGCAACCACTCAACGCGCTGCATACCTTCACTGGTCAACTCATTCACCATAGAACGTGATGGCACCAGGGTAACGTGCGTCCGGTTATGGAAGCGGCGCATCCAGGCCATAATCATACGACGCATAACACCGAGACCATAGTAGCCGCTGTAACGATGAAAATTAGTGTGAAACGCGCTGATGACAGGCAAATGATATTCGCGGGCCATCGCGACCGCAGAAGCACCAAGCAAGCCTTCCGTTGCCACATAAACCAGATCAGGTGGGTTGGCTTTCCAGTGAGACCGGAGAGCCGTCTTTGAAGGCAGGCCTAGCTGAAGGTCTGGATACTGCGGAATGCTGATACCTTTTACCCAGACTTCATTATCCGGTGCCTCCATGTCGACCCTCGGAGCTGGTCGCACAATGGTGACCTGATAAAGATCGGGATTGAGGTGAGTGAACAGGTGCTGCAGAGAATTAGCAACACCATTCACTTCAGGAAGATACGTTTCTGTAACGACACATATGTGACGAATGCTCATGTCATACCCAGCAATAACTACTCATAAGAGCTAGTTTGCCGGGCAATCAATGACAGTTTAATTACGCCTCAGCAGCTTCTTCGCTGAGTTTTGAAAGGCGGTAACGCAGCTGGCGTGGCGTCAGTCCAAGTACTTTGGCCGCCATCGTCTTGTTGCCGTTGCACTTATCAATAGCCGCGTGAATATCATCCAGTTCGTTTTCCTGAACCCGCTGATAAGGACGCGCATAAAGTGTTTTGAAATTCGGCACAACCTGAGTCGCAAGAATGGTCGCAATCTGAGCACCAATAAAGCGGATCTCCGCAAGATCCAGGGTGCCCGCATCATGACCGCGCAGATCAACCACCATAACTGCCATGACAGACTGACGAATAGTCAGCGGGACCAGCAGACAACGCATAGAGCCAGAAAGAGATTCAAGCTGTGGATCAAAGTGCTCTGGGCGCTCACTGTTATCACCAATCGTCAACCACTCACGGCTTTCAAACTGACGGCACAGAGCATGCTGAACTGCAAAGCTGTAAACGCCGTTGCTGATGCCTGTCGAACAATACTGAGCTTTAAAACGGCTCGGAGAATCCGGTACGGCGATTGAGATATTGCTAAGACCTGTCACCTGAGTCGCTAGCATCAGCAACTGCTGAATAGCTTCATCATCGTGGTAACGACTTTCCAATACATTGGCTACTTCATTCACCCACGCTGATGGGGATGACTTGATGCCGCTGTCTTTACGGTATTCCTGGATATCTGCGATTTTGTACATAGGCTGCTCCTCCTGAATGCTTATGCTGTCGCAAAACCCGTACCAGCTTAATCGGGTCGAATTAAATTAGGCAAAAGACGCATAAATGAGCCTCGATAACCACGCACTGCAGCATTGCGATAGCCGACGCTGCAGCCTAACTTGTTGATGATGAAAGAATTTTTTCAGTGATGTGACAATCAGAAAAAAACGCGACAACCACCTATTCCGTCAAGCGTTTGTGACACCCGGATAATTACTGCTTCATCCAGATGCAAAAAAAGAGCTTAACGCCCTTTTTTAATGCAGAAAATGATTTTATTCAGCCGGACACCTGTCAGGCGCACCCCGGATCATCGGTAGGTAAATAGGTTTTCTTTAACCAGGCCGAAAAACCTTTCGCAGCATCTTCCAGAGTGAATATTCCTGCAAGACGGTCACCTTTCATAATCAACACCGCATCAAAGTCATCCTGAACCATCCGATCAAGAACAACATCGAGGCGGGTATGAAGGTCTATGGCGGGAATCTCCCGGCGGCACATATCTAAGGCCGTCAGTTCGCTGATATCACTGGCTGGGTGCCCAGGGCTTCGTGCGAGTTCGATATCAGCCCACGTAAGAAGTCCCGTGACTTCATGGTGATTCATGACAGGGACGTGATGACAATGATGGACCTCCATCACGCGGGCGGCTTCTGCCAGGCTCGTGCTCTCTTCGACATGAGCCGGAAACGCCGTCATGAGTTCGGTAATGGTCGGCATATGACGCATTTGGGATGCTCCTTAGACGCCAATGCGCCCCAGAGTGTCGGTCAGTTGACGAAGTATAGCCGCGATCGCTGGATGTTCATGTTCAAAGCGGATGACCTGCTCCTGTACCGCATCGCTCAATTCAGGTGAGCCTGCTTCATTACTCTCCAGCTTGGCGATGTCATCAGCAATTTTGAGCAACAGCTCGTGGGTTTCAGAGTCGAGTTCTGGGCTTTCTTTGAGGGTACGATGAAGGGATTCGAGTTGCTCGTTGAGAACCTGTTTGACCATAACCTTCTCCTTTTACTGGAAATAACAATGCTTTGATAATTTCAGCATTACTCAGTTCCAGTCTACTCCGTGAAAATAGTTTTCACACTATATAAGAAGTAAGGTAATGGCGCTGGTGGACGGACTCAGATCAATAAAACGCCTGAAAGCAGAACTTCATTCCGCATTTCTCGGCGAGCTGCTGCAGCACTTCCCTCAGTCCTGCATCGCCCACATAAAGAAGCGTCATATCCCTGAGGCGACTGTCAGACTTAGACGGTAACACCTGTTTCAAGGCACTGATCAAAAGACTGGCGTTCGCGGCAACAGGCATCCATACCAGGCTTTCGCCTTCATGCTGCTGCAAAAAATCGGTCAATCGGGCATCGTCGTTGGCTTTTTTGTCTGCGAAATCACAATGCAGCATAAAGAGAGGGCTGGATTCGTATTCCGGATAGCGACTCAGAGCGTGCAATGCCAGAGGAAGTAAATCTGACACCTGTTCTTCTACACATTGCACTGTTTTGGCGCCTGGGTACTGCAACACAGAGACTGGCCGACCTTTTAGAGTGCGTTCAGAAATCGCTCCGTGCGTCGCTGTTTCAGTAATTCCGTTTTCTGCGCCCGGCAGAGTCGCGCTGTATGCGGTCATTCTCGTGGCTCCTGCGGGGAAACTGTGTCCCTTGCAAATGTAGTGATACATAAGCGTTACAAGGACTGTGCCACTTCAGACCAGGCTGGATAATTCCAGCCAGAATACAGAAAAAGGCGCTAAATCAGTTCTCCAGCACGTATTGCAGAATCACCTTAATCAGATATCCCGCCATGCCTACACCCAGCCCCAGAAGGAGAATCATGGTGCCAAATTTACCTGCACCCGAACGCCGACCAAGATCAAAAATGATAAAGAACATAAACGCAATCAGTCCCCCCACCCCCAGGGTCATACCAATCTGCTCAAGTAACGCTGTGTCCATCCGGCAATCCCGACAAAAATAAAATTGGGCCCAATGGTACTCAAACTACGCCAGTAATGCAGCTCAGGCGTGCATGCTTTGCGGCATCAGGCCTTTTTTTTGCCCCGCAGATATGCGTATCATTGGCCGAAACAATCACACAGCTCTGATTACTTCGGTGAATATCCTGAAACTAAGCAGAGCGAATAACAATAAAATCATTGGGGATACTAAGATGCGCTTGATCGCAGTCGCACTGACGCTGTTCAGTTTTGCCTTCGCTGCGGAGGGAAAGGAGCTTCCACAAAAAACGTTTTGTATTTTTGATCCGGTGGGAGCGAATGGCCCTATTTTTACCCGGATGCAGGACTTCCGCACAGCAGCTCTTGAATGGGGCGTAGAAGCCGAACTCAAAGCGTATACCAATGAAGCCGTTGCTCTGGCGGACTTCCAGTCGGGTGTTTGCGACGGCTCACTGATCACCGGCACACGTATTCGTCCGTTCAACGTTTTTACTGGCAGCCTGGAGGCCGTCGGCGGTCTGAACAGCTATCAGCAGCTGCGCGAACTGATCAACATGCTGGCCCGCCCTCAGGCAGCTAAATACATGGTCGATGGTCGCTACGAAGTGTCTGGAATTATTCCTGGAGGTTCTGTCTACGTATTCGTTCGCGATCGCGCCATCGATTCTGTTGAAGCAGCGGCTGGCCGCAAAGTAGCAACACTGGATTACGACCTCGCATCTAAAAAGGTCGTCGAACACATCGGCGCTACCATGGTACCGGCTACGGTCGCCACCTTCGCTCCGCGCTTTAATAATGGCGACGTAGACATTGCTTACGCGCCGGCTGTCGCCTATGAGCCGTTCGAAATGTACAAAGGTCTGGGACAGGCGGGCGGTATCTACCGCTTCTCCTTCGCCCAGATGAATTTCCAGTTGATTACCTACAAAGACCGTCTGCCAGACGGCTTTGGTCAGGCATCGCGAGAGTTTTTCGCCGAGCACTTTGACCAGGGTATGGAGCACATCCTGACGGCGGAGCGCGGTATTCAGGAAAATTACTGGATCGACCTGCCCGACGAACAGGAGCTCGAATACCTTGATATGCTGGCTGGCATCCGTGACGAGCTGGCCGCTCAGGGCGTATACGACACACAAATGATGAAGCTGATGAAAAAGCTCCGTTGCCGTGCAAATCCAATGCACCACGAGTGTGCTACTGACCTGCTTTTCTAAGCTATGCCCGCCGACTTTGACGTAATCATCATTGGCGGCGGGGTTATCGGACTGGCGTGTGCACACGCACTGTCTGCCGACCGTTCAGTACTATTAGTCGAACAACACGACCTGTTTGGCAGCGAAACCAGCAGTCGCAATAGCGAAGTCATTCATGCCGGTCTCTACTACCCTCCCGGCTCTCTTAAAGAGTCGCTTTGCATAGAAGGGCGTAAGCGCCTTTATGCTTTCTGCGAACAGTACGATGTACCTCACCGTAAAACCGGCAAACTGATCGTCGCTCCGTCGGCGGATCATCCTGCGCTAGATCATCTGGAACAGAAGGCCAGAGGCCTCAATATCCCAACAGAACGCCTGAGCCGCGAAGAAATCAGCGAGCGGGAACCCAACGTCCGTGCCGAAGCGGCCCTTTTCTCACCCGAGACCGGCATACTCGATAGCCATACCTACATGCTACGTCTCCAACAGGAAGCAGAACGTCAGGGCGCGCTGCTAATGAAGCGGACCCGCTACCTGCGAGGTAAGGCAGAAAACGGCCTGTGGCATATCAGTTTACAGACCAGCGACGGTGAATTCAGAGTCACGTCAGAGCGAATGATTAATGCGGCCGGACTTCATTCCCATGATGTGGCCAAACGCTCAGGTGCCGACACATCGCTATTTCCGCGACTGCACTATTGTCGGGGACATTACTTCACATATAACGGTAAATCGCCCTTTAACCATCTTATCTACCCGCTCCCGGAGAAAGACCTGGCTGGGCTTGGTATTCACGCAACTCTGGACCTCGGAGGGCAAGTACGATTTGGTCCGGACACCGAGTTTATGAGTGACCACAGCAGGGTTTATGAGGTCTCCCCCACCCTTAAAACCAAGTTCTGCCGAGCAATTTCATCGTATTTTCCAAATGTTGACGTTTCTCAGTTACAGCCCGCTTACGCAGGTATTCGCCCAAAACTCAGCGGCCCGGGCGAATCCACCCAGGATTTTGTCATATTTCGTGACAATCGGGCGGAAGCCGCGTCATTACTGCATTTGCTTGGGATAGAGAGTCCGGGTTTAACCAGTTCTCTGGCGCTGGCCGATAAAATCACCGCCAGACTTTCAACGGAAACATGACTTTTGTGTAACATTGTGTGGCGAGTTCTTACATTGCGACTACACTCTTATTAATCGCAGCGAAATGCCGACGGTATGGGGTTTACATTTGTTCACCATAAATGACATGGCGGACACCGGAAGCCAGGGAGTAGCTGCTAATCTGAAAGTACGTTCAGAAAACGAAACCAATAAAGGGCGAACCATGACTCAAGCGATGCGAGTGACTGCAGACAACAATAACGATATCAGCACTATCCTATCGGAACGTGTACTGATTCCTGTTGGTTGTGATCACTGCGACAAGGAAACGGAAGTCAGTCTGGAGACTCTCAAGAGCACCAGTACTGTGATGTGTGAACACTGCTGCCATGTACGGCCATTCAGCAACGCTGAAATGAACATGCTCCTGGCGGTACTCGGTCGTGCGGGATACCGGGTACCCTAACGAATCTGAGCTCTGAGAGATCAGAGCTCTGGCTGCACCAGCATAGGAAGCAGCATACTCAGATAGCGCCGGAGAATCCTCTCTGGTGCATCACTGTCCCCCTCATCAAGCAATAACTGATACTCAACAGAATGCAGGATGGCCATCACGATGGCGGTATCTTCCTCAACCATCTGAGATCCCATCAGCATGGTGATTTCCCGAACGGCCTCTGTCAGAGCCTTACGATGCATCAAGGCGAGACGTCGCACTCTGTCTTCGACAAATACCTCATAACGGAACGCCTGCTCGCTGATCAACATTCGCGTGTCCTCGGCAAGCTTACCCCTCGAGAAGCCGCTGAGGCTGGTCACTAAGCGCTCAATCGCCTCAAGCTGCTGTCGCGGGTCCGTCATGTCGTATCCGCGGATATCTCTCGCGGTGTCACGGAATTCCGAAGCAAACTTCTGCACGTACGCAAGCGCCCACTCGGTATACAGAGTAAAGGCATCCGCAATCAGCTCATGAATGTCTTTGAAATAGTAGGTCGTCGCAGCCAGTGGAACTTCTGCTTCAGCGGCTACTGCTCTGTGCCGGACACCCCTGACGCCATCACGAACAATGATGCGCATCGTCGCTTCAAGAATCTGCCGACGTCGCTGTTCGCTTTTCTCGCGACTGGTTCGTCGCCCCCGATATTTAAGCTCGGCCTTCCCATCTGGGGCAGGGCGGCTGTCATTATTATTATTCATTATTGTCCCTCGCTGAGGGCTATTATGGGGAATTACCAAGGGCGAATGAAGCACCGAAGCGGCAAGACATACGCTAAATTTCCGTCAGTAGCGGCAAGATTCGACGAAAACCACTCTTAGAGTCATCCACGATAGCGCTAAAAGTCTATATTTATCAGGCAGTTACATTCTTGGCACAGCCCATGCTATCTCCTATCAGAACAGGAGAATTAACATGTTGCTTAACGCGCTCACTAACTATCTGCAGAACCAGCCCGCCAGTTCCGACCTGCAAAGCCAGCAGGCCCAGGCGCCTTCCGGTGTATCCGAGCGCGCAGAAACCGGCTCTGACGATACCTCTCCTGCGCTATACACCGTCTCTGACCGCGCTGTGATGATGAGCGCTGTCGCTATGGAGTTTGATATCCACGCGCTGGCACCAGAGCAACTCGGGCAGTTTCAGAACCGCCTGCAGGAATACGGCCTGATTGATAACCAGGGTATTCAGGCACTGAGTATTGTGCACACTGCCCGCCTCAACAGTGAAGACGACGGCGCTGTTGATGCAAAAGCCATCATAGATAAGGCGTACCAGCAGACTCAGGAACCGGGAACGACCTACAGCCAACGCAAGCAGATTCACCAACTGCACACGCTCTTCAGTAACCTCGATTCGGCAACTCCGCAGCAAAAAGCTTCATAATTCATCAAGGATGGTACACTGGATCTCCCATTTTTAACGGAGACCCGTAACGTATGTTTCGTCCGCTTCTCGTGCTGACCCTGATTCCCCTCCAGACTTTTGCTATCACCAATATTGAAGAAAAACGCCGCGCCGCGGATGCCGACGGCTGGCAAAGCAGTGCCACTGTAGGGCTGGATGCACAATCAGGAAACACCAAAGAACGGGAATGGAATCTCGGACTGAACACCAGCCGGCAGAATGCAGAACACCGCGCCTTCGGCTGGTACACCAGAACTTATGAGTCTGTTAATGACGAACGCACCAGCGACAATACCTTCGCCCACTTACGTTACGTGCATAACTTTCGTGCGACAGTAGGCCAGGAAACGTTTCTTCAATACGAGCGTGATCCGTTCGCTGAACTGCAATATCGTTTTCTCGCCGGTGCCGGCGTACGCTTTCAGAAAACTTGGAAAGAAGACCAGCTGATTCGTCAGGGCGTTGGGGCTTTCCATGAGTCGATTAAAGAAGATAACGGCGCAGGCGATGAAGAAGCTCAGCTTACGCGTCTGAACCTATACACCCATGGTGAAACACCGCTGGGCTACAGCCATATACTGGGTACCGTGTACTTCCAACCGTCCGTTGACGATACCGATGATGTTCGAGCGCTGGCGCGCTTTAAAATGCGTTTGCCGTTAGCCAGCAACACCGATCTCAACTGGCAGTGGCAGACCCGCTGGGACAGCCGTCCGCCGGAAGGCGCTGAAGAACTGAACCATCAGACTCAGCTATCGGTCGCTGTGCGCTTCTGATCCTCGCGCATGAAGGCCCGTGACGTTTATACGACGGGCCTTCATTCATCAGAGCGCTTCTTCCATCCACTCTTTCAGCCAGAACAGTGCATCGTCGTCTGGCGTCTGAGTTTCTGTCGCATCAATGGTCACACGCGGTACAGGCGCCTTGCCCTGCAACTCAATGAAACGTGCTTCCATCAAAGCGCCCGCCTGACAGAAGGTCATATCATAAGAGCTGTCTCCCAGGCAGATCACACCAAACGGACGACCATTCTGACCTGGAGCCTGTTCTTCCAGAGCAATATAGAATGGTGACAGGTTGCTTGGGATATCCCCCCGACCTGTCGTTGCAGTAACCACCAGAACCGCATCCCAATCACCACTATTTAATGCACCAATACTCGCTTCTGTATCGACCTGGGCCTGATGCCCTTCTGTACGCAATGCGGCAGCACATGCCTCGGCCACCGCTTTTGCTGTACCGCTGACCGTACCCACAGGAATATAAACTCTGGCCATAACACCTCCCGAAAAGCGCGGAGTATACCAGCTCCTGCAGATCTCCCCGTCGTCTGCTTTACTTATATAAGTAGCATGTCTTGAGTGAGGCACTATGCAGGATACATTGATCAACCGCATCGAATCGGCAGTCAACTCGCTGCTGGTACGCTTCGCGCCCGTCTGGTACGCAACCCAGTCGGTCCAGAACATGACACTGCCAGACTATGCGCCGCTCAATCCACTCAGCACGGACGCAAAGACCTGGTTTGACCTGCCTGCGGCACTGATGCAAACAAGTATTCTGCTGGTTGATGAAGCCCATGGCTGGCAAGGCCTGGGGAAAGAACTGGAGCACCTGGCCGTCCAGAAGCAGGTTCACCGGCCGCTCTCAATTACCCGATTAACTGGCGCCAGAGAGCTGCCTTCCAGCGACGCTATCACCCAGGCACAGACACTACGGGACGCTGCACTGACTGATCAGGAGCTGGAAGCGCCAGAAAACGAAGAAACCTTTGATCAGCAGATGCGTGAATTGCCACGCACACTGACGGCCACTCACCGTGAGTGGGACGGACGCCTGCTGCTCACTTCTCACGAGCTGCTACCTCAACTGCTGCCGCTGATTCGCTATGCCGGCGCACGACAGCGGGATGCCATGGTGCCAGCGACGGTCACCATCGAAGGCATACGCCAGGAAGCCCTCGAACGCATAAGAAACAAGTATTGGTGGTTTCTGATGCACCCGCAGAGCGCCGAGGCGCTGGTTGTACTGTTGAGGCAATGTGGCTTCTCTGCAATCTCATCCGGGCCATTGGGTAAAGACGGAAAACACGCCTTCTTTTTCTGCAACAAGTCCTCACAGGGCCTGAATAAGGTCATCTTGCACCTGATGTCGTCCAAGCGCAGCGCCCAGCTGTCAGAGTTTGGGCGATTTCTGAGCAAGCACCGCCACCGCTTCCGCACGCCGTGATAAATTTGGTTACATTGCCGTATGGCGTTAAATGCCCTCTTTATAGTAAGGTATGGCGTCATCGAACACGTTAAAATTCGGCCAGTGATTAAAAACCACCGAATCGAACAACGTAACGCCCTGTGCGACAGGCATAACAATAAGACGGATATCCCATGATCAGAGGCACCTGGAGTCTGACGGACCCACTGGTACCGGTGAACATTCCGGCCACCATGCTGAAAGTCGGCGAAGATAAAGGCGTCAGCCGTGACGACCTTCTTAAAAATACAGGCATCAGCGCTGAAGTGCTGGATGACCCATCTGCACGCCTGACCTATCAGCAGCTGTTATTTCTGGCTGAGAACCTGATCCGTAACTATCCGGACGACCGTGTCGGCCTTGATCTCGGTGCAGCCATTAACATCAACCAGTTCGGTATGCTGGGCTACGCCATTCTCAGCTGTGCTGATCTGCGCAGTGCACTGCAACTGGGTATTAAGTACCACACTCTGGTCGACCCGGCGTTCACGTTTGAAGTAATGAACCTCGGCGATACTTCGGCTGTACGCCTCACCAGTCACATTCCATTCGATCATATCTACCGCATGATCTGTGATGTGTTTGTGGCGTCGTTCTCGACGCTGGCCCGCTTCCTCACCGGACGCTACGACGCTCAGCCGATTGAGGTACACCTCAACCACCCAGAGCCTGAGTACGCCGCACGTTACAGAGAATTCTTCGACTGCACGGTAAAGTTTGATCAACCTCGTACTGAGTTCATCATTGATAACACGGTACTCGACTTCAAACTGGTCATGGCCGACAAGGCAACAGCCGCCATGGCTGAAAGCCAGTGCGAAGAGATCCTTGCGCGTATGGGTCCGAAAGAAGGCATCATTGCCAAGGTACGCCGCATACTGCTGAGCAACCCCGGGCACTTCCCACCGGTCGACGACGTCGCCAGCCAGCTGGCCACTTCAACCCGGACTCTCAGCCGCAGCCTGCAGGATGTAGGTACGTCGTATCAGCGTATTCTTGATGAAGTGCGTAAAGAGATGGCGATTGAATACCTGCGCAGCTCTAACCTGCCGATTGAAGAGATCGCAGCCTTGGTAGGTTACAGTGATCCATCCAACTTCCGTAAAGCGTTCCGCCGTTGGACACAGAACGCACCTTCGTATTATCGCGAAGGTAAATCCTGATATTTCAGTGCCCCTTCACCGGGGCACAAAACCTTTTTACCCCCCGGTAAAACAACCTTTCCTTTCGTCATCATAGCTTCACCGAGCTGAAACCTTTCTGTCATATCGCAATTGCAAAGTAGTGTATATGCACGAAGAACAGGCAAATGCGATGACACCAGAGCTATCAAGAATCACCATTGTGACCGAAACTTACGCCCCTGAAGTCAACGGCGTAGCGCACACACTGGCGACTCTGGTATCCGGCATGCGAGCGCGCGGGATTGAAGTTCAGATCATTCGTCCACGCCAGAATAAACACGACCACGGCGACGAGTATTCACTGACTCTGCCGGGCCTGCCAATCCCGGGTTATCCGGAACTGAAGTTCGGTCTGCCTTACTACCGCCGTGTTCTTTCAGCGCTGCAGGAATTTAACCCTCAGGCCATTTACGTGGCGACCGAAGGGCCTCTCGGCTGGGCCGCCTGTAAGGCAGCAGAAAAGCTGGGTACAGGCGTTGTCAGCGGCTTCCATACGAACTTCCACCAGTATGGCAAACACTACCGCCTCGGCCTGATAGAAAACCTTGGCTACCGCTACATGCGCTGGTTTCACAACAACACAGCCGCCACTCTGGTACCCACACAAGCACAGGCCGATGAATTAAACAGCCACGGCTTCGAGCGTGTCAGTGTGATGGCACGCGGGGTAAACAGCGAACAATTCTCGCCTGAACATCGCAGCCAGGAATTGCGGGCCAGCTGGGGCGTTAACGATGACACGCCGGTACTTTTATACGTGGGTCGTATCGCTGCCGAGAAAAATCTTCAGCTTGTCGTGCGTACCTACGAAGAACTGAAAAATCAGGACAACAGCATTCGTCTGGTACTGGTCGGCGATGGCCCTGAATTAGAGAGCATTCGTCAGCGCCACCCAGAAATTATCTGTGCAGGCATCCGTCGCGGAGAAGACCTCTCCCGCTATTACGCCAGTGGCGATATTTTCCTGTTCCCAAGCCTTACCGACACCTTTGGCAACGTCGTCACCGAAGCACTCGCCAGCCAGCTTGGCGTCGTGAGCTTCGATTACGCCGCCGCCCACGAGCATACAAAGGACGAAGACAGCGCAATGCTGGCTCCGTTTGGCGATGAACAGGCATTTATCCGCGCCGCCCTATCGCTCAGTGAGCGTCCGAACCTGCTCAAACATATTCGTAAAAACGCCCGTGATATTGCTCAAGGCATTTCATGGGACAGCATTATCAGTGAGTTTCTGCAGCAACTGACTGCAGCTCAGAAAGAGGTAACATCGAATGGACATTATCAAGCAACGCGAAGCAAGAGCCGAGTTTCTGTTCCGCAGAGCGGATCACTTTGAACTGAGCCTCTGCCAGCGCCTCAATCGAATGGGGCACATGCGGGCAATCCGCCTGTTTTTCAAAGGCGTCAGTCGCCTCGGCGATGGAGTGTTCTGGTATTCACTGGCATTAGCACTGCCACTGCTGGCGGGCATGGAAGGCCTCGCAAAACTTGGCCATATTACCGTCGCTGGACTGGTGTGCATTCTGGTCTACAGTCAGCTTAAAAATCGCCTGGTTCGTAAGCGCCCGTTTATTTCATTTCCGGACATTCACGCACACACAGCGCCTCTGGATAAATACAGCTTTCCGTCTGGCCATACGATGAACGCTGTGAATTTTGCGGTACTGTTTACCTGGGCGTATCCACCACTCGCCTATATCGTTATTCCGTTCGCATTTCTGGTTGCACTGTCTCGCGTTATCCTGGGTATGCACTACCCCACTGACGTTGTTGTCGGTGCCGCACTGGGGATTATCCTGAGCTGGACATCACTGCTGCTGTTTCCGCTAGGAATGTTCGCGAACGTTCTTAATTGAAAGAAATAACACGAAAAATTCAGTCAGCTCGATGTATTAATCAGAGCTGACTGAATTAAAGAAACTTCCCTGCCATACCACTCCCACCGCATAGCGGTTCTGACCATCAGCAAACGTCTGGTCTGAGATATATTCAGTACGGAACTGCACCTGAGGCCGCCACTGATACAACCAGGCCGCAGTAAAACGCTCGGGCGTATGACCCTCTTCACTTAACGCGCCTGCACCTTCACCAAGAGTCTCTGCAGCCGCACCGGTAAGCGTATTATCCGCGACGAAGCGTTCAGCCCGCAGAGCAATCGTGTGTTTGTTTAATGTCAGATACGGCTGTACCCAGACGGCATACTGATCGGCCGTGACGTCAGCTTCGCGGCTACCTGAATCGTGGAGAATACCTTCCATGTTCAACTGCGCCCAGGCGCCTTTTATGCCAACACGAGCAGATTTTCCGACGCCGACACTGGCCCCTGCATGAACGCCCGTCAGATCGAGATCACAGGTATAACGAACATCCGGAAATTGCACAGCCTGCTCACCCGGCGCCGCGACCGGTGTATGTTGATGCCCACCACCGTAACGGTGGTCTGCCCGCGAACTGGCCTGCGCCCGGTAATGCCAGGCGCCGATATTGGCTTCGACAGAACCAACAGAAAACGAGTAGCGCGCAAAGGCATCCCACGCGCCGCCATCAGTACCATCAGTTGCAGGGAAGGCTTTTCCCTGCCAGATCTCTGCTCCAGCAGACCAGCCAGCCGTTTCGTGCAGCCAGATACGTATTCCCTGATCGTGAAAATGACGGCCAAAAAATACATCGGCAATTAACGAAGGTTCAGTAAATTTCGACGTCGACCTGTGCGCCAGCAGTTCGGGCGAAAATGCTGCCGACATCCGGCCGACGTCAACGACCCAGGGGCCTTTCACATCGCAGCAGACAAATCCAATACTTGCGTGTTCGATACCCACACTCTGATGACCATCGCTGCCATCGTGTGTGCTGACTCCCAGCTTAACGAAGGTATTTTCGTCGAGGCGTTTCGCTGCCGTCACGGATACTTCATCCAAGCTTACACCCTGTGATACTGGCCATGCATCGCCGCCCATAAAGGCGCCCGGAATTTGCCAGAACTCATACTGATCGACCGGTGACGCAGAACGCCATGTCGTCATCACAGTGCCATGCACCTGCGTGGGCTCGCCCTCCGCTGGAATGTAATGGGCATACACCTGAGACGGTAAAGCCAACACGAGAGACACCCCCGCCGCACTGGCCAGACGCTTAGCAGGAATCATGGTTATCTTCATACAATAAATTTCCAGCGAATCATTAACATTATCTGGCGCTTAATCAGCGCGCCACGGATTGGAAAATCGAGGATCTGTGAGAAAGGCGTCGTCGGTCAGAGATTCAAGAAATGCCACCAGATCGCTGACCTCTGCATCAGTAATCTGAAACGATACCAACACGCCATCTTTATACGGGCTGATACGTCCATCACCCGCATTCTCACCTGAGGCAATCACCCGGCCGCCTGCGGCATAATTGCGTATAACGTCTTCAAGGGTCGCCACTGACCCATCGTGATTATAAGGTGCAGTGACGGCGACATTTCGCAAGGATGGCGTACGGAACTGCCCCATATGATCCGGGTTACCCGTGACTTCGTGGCGCCCGGTATTCGGGTCTGGGTAAGCGCCCATACCGTCAATGTTATAGAGGCCGGTGTTATGAAAAAGAGGTTCGAGGAAAGTGACACCACGGTCTATGGTGGCATCACTGAAGTTATAGCCATCGTGGCAATGAAAGCACTCAAGACGCTCGCTATTAAACAGGGCTTCGCCGCGCTTCGCAGATTCGCTCATCTCGCCGCGATCAAATGCGCTGTCGAACGACGTCATCCCGCGTACAAATGACGCAATGGCTTTGACAGAATTATCCCAGGCCAGCTCACCCAGTAACGGCTCCTCCTGCTCAGGAAAAGCTGCGGCATACAAACGCAGGTAGGTTTCGTCTGCCTGAATCGACATCAGTACCTGTTCGAAATTACTCTCGTTAATGCCATGCTCAATGGGCGATTCGCCAAACAAGGGCAGCATGACCTGCTGCTCGATTGTGGCCAGAGCTGGGTTGCCCCACGTCAGATTATTAAAGTACGCCGCATTGGTCAGCGACTGGCTATTGCGTGGATGCACCTCGCCAGTCGCACCCAGCGGATGCTGTACACCATCGCTGAACGCACGCGCCTGTTCGTGACAACTGGAACAACTGATTTCACCATTAACCGATAAACGCGCATCGTAAAAAAGATGACGCCCGAGCTGGAATTTTTCTTCCGTCATCGGGTTATCGTCGGGCTCGTAAGGGAGCGGAACAGACGCTGGTACGCGCCAGTCAAACGCCGATTCGCGCGCACCGGCATCATCGACGAATGTCTGGCTCTCTGTCTGGCAACCACTCAAAAAGAGAGCGGCTGCAACAAGAGCGAATAATCCGGTAACGTTAATTCTGAACACAGCAAACACAGATCTGATCACTCAGCGGATGCTTTCTCACGCACGGAAAATACCGATTGTTCAGACTCTGCATTTTCACCCGCTCCTAAATCCAGGCCCAAACCCAGATTAGCGAATACAGCCTCACACTCAGGGTCGGTCGTGCCCGACATACACCCCGGTGCACCACCCTCGTCCTGTGCCACACTGACGCCACTGACCAGCGCCGCGTAATCGATCACGATCTCAGCCTGCTCGACATCAATAGCGCCAAGCTCAATCGTGATTTCAGGGCGGTTAGGATTTTCACAGGTTTCTGGCTCGGTGCCCGACTCCAGATCGGATACCGACACTGGGCAACCCGTGCTACCGAGGTGCATATTCCAACGATTGCCTGTGCGTTCGCCGTCTTGCGGGTCAGTCCAGCCACCTACCGGAGCCACATCAATGCCCGTGAACTTATATCCGCCCTGCCAGTTCCAGCCGGCGCCAGATGCCCGCCCAGGATTACGCAAAGGCTCATCAGCCGCTGCCTGATCCTTGTGGTTCAGATCAAAAGGTACTCCCAAGGTGAAACGAATGGCCGCGACCGTTACGCCCTCTTCGACTGTTGCGGTGACTTGCACACCATCATTAAAGTTCGGGTTAACATCGGCCTCCGCTTCGCACCCAAGAGTGTCACGGAAATCGAGCTGAGCTACGCGGCTGTTCTGTGACGGGCTGGTTTCAGAAGCATCACTCTCACCTGAACCGGTTGTCGATACATCATCAAGGCTTACTTCAATCTCAGCGCCTGTGTCCGTCACCAACTTAAAATCGTGAACATAAAAACGGAAATCAACAAAACTGACGGTCGTCGCGTCACTACCCACATTCAGGTAATCTTCACCGCAAACAACATCAGCATCGCCCACCACGGCCGCAAACGGGATAGTCGCGGCAATCTCACGAGGGCCTACGATTTCAGTCGACGAGCTGCTGTCACCACCACATGCGGTCAAAAGCGCAGAAGAAGAGAGCACGGCTGAAGCAATCAGCGCAGTCGAGAAAAAAGACGTCGGAGCAGTAAATAAGGGGCGCACAGTGTCATCCTGTCGGTAGGTTACAAGTGCGACGAATTATAGAGACGGTGCCGGGATTGAGAATGCGACAGGTTGTCGCAGTTGGGCAGACCCAGCCCTCAGGGGGAGTTATAAGAACTCAAAACAGATTCAGCTGCTTTTCACTGATCTGAGGAAAGCGCCCACCGATACCTAACAGGCGTACAGGCTTGTCTTCTCGCTTCAGAGCCTGAAGCAACAACCGCTGAAAACCCTCGGGCGTCGCCGACTCCTGAATATCGGCCATGGTGGTCTGAGTGAAATCAGCAAACTTCACTTTTACGAAAGGCGCCAGCGCTTCTGGCTTCCAGGAGGTTCGGCTTACCCTTTCCTGCCACTTCTCGTACAGAGCCGCGACCTCAGCCACGCACTCTTCATGGCGGGTCTTATCCTGAGCATAGGTACGCTCGACACTGACGGACTTGCGCTCACGATCCATACTCAACGGGCGGTTATCCTGCCCCCGGCAACGCTGATATAAATGCACACCTGAGCGACCAAAACGACGTACCAGTTCATTGAGATCCCAGCTTCGTGCGTCGTCGCAGGTTTCGATGCCCAATACCTTTAAGCGCGCCTGAAACGCCGGGCCAATGCCCGGAATACGGCCAACAGGCAACGCCTTCACGAATTCATCCACTTCTTGAGGCGGAATCATCTTCTGGCCATCGGGCTTATTCCAGTCACTCGCGACCTTCGCCAGAAACTTATTCGGTGCACCACCCACCGACACACTGATACCTACCTCGTGCCTGACGCGCTCACGAATCTCAGCCGCTACCTGACTCGCCTGCTGATCCGGATCTAACTCAAGATACGCCTCATCAACCGATACCTGCTCAAGTAAGGGTGAATAATCACGCAGGATATTCATCACCTGAGCAGAGACCTCACGGTACAGCTCCATACGACCACGCAGTAGAACCAGATCAGGGCAAAGACGACGCGCCGTCGCCGTCGCCATCGCTGAACGAACCCCAAATTCACGAGCCGGATAATTACAGGTCGCGATAACACCGCGCCGGTCAGACTCGCCACCAATCGCAATCGGCACATCACGCAGATGCGGCTGCTCACGCATCTCAACCGCCGCAAAAAAGCAGTCACAGTCGATATGCAATACCTTACGGCCAGGCTCACTCATGGGAACGTCACTCCTGCCCCAAGCGAAGGGCAAATGCTCATGATGAAATACTGTATACATAAACAGTATATTTGGCAACACCGTTAAATTCAGTGCTCATTTGCAGGATCAGAACAAAACGAGCATGCACACTATGAAACCTATCAATAAGAAATTCTCTATTGAAATCAGTCAGTTACAAATCCTGCTGGGGTGATAGTGTGCGGAATGTAAAGCCAATAGAGGTGTGTAAACGCGCATGCTCACTTTCACACTGGCAAAAGGCGTCGCCTCAGGCACTTTTCATAGTGGTGACAGGGGGTTATGCTCGAAACATCGAAAGGAAGCGAGGCGTCAAAACACGCACGCTCACGAAGAAACTGTTAGCGATACATAGGGACTCTAATCTTGTACCAAATACGATACTGGAATTTGCTGAAAGAGTTGAAAGCGCAAGTTGCGTACCTCCATGAGTATGCGGCAAGTGATGAACTCCTCGATAAATCGGTAAATATATTCCTCGCTGTTACATCATCTGCAAGTATTGCTGGTTGGGCTTTGTGGAATGAGTATCAGATAGTTTGGGCATGTATAATTGCAGCATCCCAAGTAGTAACAGCGATCAAGCCTTTTCTTCCTTTTAGGAAACGACTGAAGGCAGTCTCAGACCTAAACACACAAATACAATCTATCTTTCTGGACGCAGAAACAGGTTGGTACAGGGTTTCTGAAGGCTGTCTCACTGAAGAAGAAATTCATCAAGAAACAGTAAGGCTTAAAGGGAGGGTCTTAAGTGCCGAAAGAAGCACTTTGAATGGACTAGTCCTTCCTAGAAAGCGAACATTGAAAGAACTTGCAGAGCAATCGGCAGACGAATATTTTACAGTCAACTACTTAGGAGAAGGATGATGGGCGGTAAACAGAAGCAGGATAGCAATCGCGGGAGTATCACCCCAAATAGTGGCCGAAACTTACCTAACATGACTGTTAAAACACCTATGCCACCCGTTAAACCACCAAAGTCTTCAGGTTCTGGAAATAGCGGCAATTGTAATAGCTAACAAGCGACTGTGGTTCAACCGTAGCTAAATAATTATTCATAAGACCACTCCTGACCATTCCGGATCATCGCATTCAGGATGGTCAAAAACTT
>NZ_FTOH01000025.1 GCF_900156675.1 Thalassolituus maritimus | reverse complement strand
ACCGTGAGAGACTTCACTCTGGAATCGGGTATGAAAGCCCTGAAAACTATTCAAGGGCGTGTGCCTGAAGTGTCCACGAAAGTGGTAGCAGATCACACCGGTGTGCGCGGCGTTACATGCACGACTATGAATAGCGACTTAATCAGTGTTTTGATTGTGATAGGCTTGGGTGCAACTGCCTTTGGTGTTGCTCGAGTTTCTCGTAGGAAGTACGAAAATGACCACGGAAAGCCGAGCGGAGCTGATAAGCGTAGGTTTCTGATTGTGTTGGCTGTCCTATCTCTTCTTTTCGGTTGTCTGATGAGTTTCTGGCCTGCAGCGGGGTTTACTTTGGCATGTGTTTTTATAGTCGCCCCCATGCTGGTTCGTCTTCCTGCGCAGCCAGGAATAGTTAAAGATGTTAGTTATTCTGGGATCATGGTTTCGGTGGTTTCAGTCTTTTATGGAGTTCTTCGGCATGGCATGTAACAAGCGGCCGTTGAGGCCACTGAAAGCGTGGCGGGACGCGCAAAAAGCGCGCGCCACAAGGCCGGGCGTTATAAATATTTGAAACTATGAAGTACCTGAAACAAGTTCTATTCTTCGCGACTATATTGGTGTTTGGCCTATGGGGTTTTGCCTTCCTTGTTGATGCTATCAATAAGCATGCAGACTATGCCGCCACTGGGATCATTGAAGATTCGTTAGCTTCGAATGCTGCATATGACTTGGATACACTAAGTAAAATTAGGGAGTCATTAGCGCGCGGAGAGGTTGAAGAGGCAAATGCTATCATCGACCAGCAAGTTGAACTCAAGATGGAAATGCTAAAAGCTTGTGTGTCGGAAGCCTGTATCAACCTCAGAGATAGTCGAAATGTTCGATGATATTTATAACAAGCGGCCATTGATGCCACTGAAAAGCGTGGCGGGACGCGCAAAAAGCGCGCGCCCCAAGGCCGGGCGTTATGTGTATTTCTAGTTGAGAGGTTAGATGGAATCGGTTCAGGTAGCATTAAACCCGCTGGATTGGTCTGGTGTTTCAGCAATCACATCAATCTTGATGCTTTTCATCAATTTTTTCTTACTCGTGTCGGTGATTTTTGCTTACCGCACCATCAAAGAAGAAGTGAAGAATCGGGACAGTACATTGCTACTTTGGGCAATGGATGAAATGTCTAAGATCAAGTCAGACCTATCATTGCTTCGTGATGCAGGTGACTATGCGAACGGCGAGCTTGGGAGCGAAGAGCACGAGGTTGCTTGGTCCAAAGAAACCGTTGATGCAGCGTATCGTGTCAGTATCGCGATGCAACGGTTGTCCTACATGGCTATGTCTGGGCTTATAAGTCGGGAGCATTTTTCCAAAATGTGGGGGCCTGCTTTTGCGAAGGCATGGGATTCGTTGGAGCCATATATCCATCACAAGCGCTTCCTCAATGGTGAGCCTTTGACTCTCGCAGAGGGCGCCTACAGCAGGAATGATTTCGAAAAATATGCCCTGTACTGTAAGGATCTAAACACATAACAAGGCCAGGCACGGCGACGTCTACTACATTGCGGCTTCGCCTCCATTCCGTAGCCGCGCATGCTGGCGGCGTTATGAGCCAGGGAACGAGTATGAGTGACGATATAGCACCAAAGGAGTTCTGGGATCGGGCCGATGAGATAATTGCGGTAGCCAATGATCAAATAAAAGAAGCAACGGTCAGTAAGGTCAGTTCTTCTTTGCTATACGCAGCCGCTCGATTTAACTCCTTTAATGTGGCTAATTCAGCCTCAGATGCAGAAGAAATGAAGCGGGACAGGGAAGAAGCAATCAGATACTTTACGGAGCAGTATCGAAATATGCTCATAGAGAATCTAGACGATTATATTGAAAACTTCGAAGGCTTCGAGTCAGATGAGAAATACTCATAACAAGCGGCCGTTGAAGCCACTGAAAAGCGTGGCGGGACGCGTAAAAAGCACGCGCCCCAAGGCCGGGCGTTACACAATATAATTCACGTTCAAAGGAGCGAATATGAAACGACCACATATCGAAGATGCCTGGAAGGCATTTAAAGAGGTTTATGACGATGTCGGAAAGACTGTCTCAGGAGTTGGTACAAAGATTGGAGGGAAGGTTGATTACAACATCAATAAAATTCCACAGGGACAAGGTAGATTCGAAAATGCCTGTGCCATTAGACTGAGTTATGTTCTTAACCAAACTGGTGTAAAAATACCTTTCATCTCCGGTCAAACCGTTTCTGGGAAAAGTGGAAATTGGTATATCTACAAAGTCAATACAATGATTGCCTATCTAAAGAAGGTTTTCGGAGATCCTGACGAAGTGTTTTTATCTCCTAATGAAATAGATTTTTCAAAGAAGAAAGGAATTCTTGTCTTTGAAGTGGATCAGTGGGTTGATGCATCTGGCCATGCAACAATCTGGAACGGTACGGAATGCTCTGATAAGTGTTATTTTCCAATTTCCAAAAAGGCATATCTATGGGAACTCAAAAGCAAGTACTCTGCATTTTGATGACGTTATTTATCAATGGTTGCACTAGCTCCTCAGTATTCACGAAAGAGGAGAAAGATTTTCGTAAGTATGCCGCATCTATTTGCATGGGGTCATCGTTCAAAATCCCAGAAGTTGAGCGGGATGCAAATATATCAGCAAATGGCTACATGGGTAATATAAGCCTTGATTCATACGACGAGCTAAGGTCGCTTGTGTCTACGTGGAAAAGAAGCGAATTTATGGGGAAGTCTGGGCACCAAGCGAACATTATGAGGTGTTTAGAGTTTTCAGAATCTCAAGAGATTAAACAAATCTTTGACAGATACAACCCATGTTTAGATTCGAGTAATTGGTTAGATCAACAAGAGTTTAAAGCGCAGTGCAACTGATGGTGTGTAACAAACAAAGGCATGGCGACGCCAGAAATCGGCGCACCTGCTTTGGGCGTTAAATTACCGAGTTACCCATGAAAAGTAGACACCTCACTACTACCTAATGAGGGTCTTTAAATGACTAAGAAAACGAAGAACAAATACAATCACTACACCG
>NZ_FTOH01000011.1 GCF_900156675.1 Thalassolituus maritimus | reverse complement strand
TTCTCCGGTAACTAGTTGCCGCTAGCTACGGGCTTCACCTTATATATAAAACTGTCGAGGGAATAGCGGTTAACAATGAAATTGAACCATACAAGTCACAAACAACAAAAGATATAATGCTGGAGAGAGGAACATGACCACAAGAAATGTATTTATTACTGGCTGCTCAACAGGTATCGGAAGAGCCCTGGCGCGCGCCTGCATTTCTCGTGGTGATACTGTTGTGGCTACTGCCCGTAACGTGGATGACCTGCAGTATCTTGATCATGACAATGCCATACGGATGGCACTTGATGTGAACGACGACTCTGCTATCGAACGCGTTTTTGAAGAAATAAGCGCACGACTTGGCCATATCGACCTCCTGATCAACAATGCCGGTTATGCCGCGATGGGGCCTGTGACCGAGCTATCGCGGGAGATGCTTCTCCGCCAGTTTGAAACAAACGTACTTGCGCCCGTGAGTATTACGCAACAAGCACTGCCGATGTTAAGAGCCTCAGATCATGCTCAGGTCGTAAATATCGGCTCTGTTTCTGGCATCCTGACGACACCCTTCTCGGGCGCCTACTGTGCGACAAAGGCCGCCCTGCACTCTCTGAGCGATGCTATGCGTATGGAGCTTGCGCCTTTTGGCATTGAAGTGATTACGGTTCAGCCAGGGGCGATTCAATCAAGTTTTGGCGATAACTCCCTGGCTGGCGTCAGCGCTCTGCTCACGCCCGATTCTTTGTTCAAGGCGGTCGAAGATAAAATCCGGGAACGGGCGGTCGCGTCTCAGCAGAATCCCACCACAGCAGAAGCCTTCGCCAAAGAAATGTTACTGCGCATCCAGGGGCGCCCTGCCCCTGAGATCAGAATTGGAAATGGCAGCACGGCGTTACCGCTAATGAAGCGTTGGCTGCCTTTACGTGTGCTGGATCGTATACTCAGCCGTAAATTTGGGCTTGACCAGCTGAAAGGCTGATCAGTCCGGGCGGTGCTCGCGGGCAAGATAATCGTGAGACTGCATCTCCAGCATCCGCGATGTCGTGCGCTGAAACTCGAATTCCAGTTTACCGGTGCTGTATATCTCAGGGATTGACGCATCGGCTGACATAATCACTTTGACACCGCGATCGTAAAACTCATCAATCAGATTGATAAAGCGGCGCGCAAGATCGTCGTTCTTCGAGCCCATCGCGGGCACGTCTGAAACAATAACGGCATGGAACAGCTTGCCTAGTTCGATGTAGTCATTTTGTGAGCGTGGTCCATCACAGAGGGCATAGAAGTCAAACCATGCAATATCATCACACACGGCTTTCGCCGGTATTTTGCGCCCAAGAATCTCAACACTGGCGTTAGCTTCGACATGGCGCGGGTCCGCTATCAGTCCCTGAAAGCTTTTCTCCAGACTGGAATTCGCATCGCCATCCAGCGGGTAGTGGTATAGCTCGGCCTGCTCCAGTGTTCGCAAACGGTAATCAACGCCACTATCGACGTTGACCACTTCGGTAAATTGATTGAGAAGCTTGATGGCCGGAATAAATCGATCGCGCTGCAAGCCGTCCTTATACAGACCGTCAGGCACGATATTAGAGGTCGCGACTAGAGTAACACCTCGGTCGAACAGCTCCTGCATCAGGCCACCAAGAATCATAGCGTCGCCGATATCAGAGACGAAGAATTCGTCAAAGCAGATGACCCGTGCTTCTTCAGCGATCTGATCAGCGACCACAGTGAGTGGATTCTTGGCTCCGGCAAGCTTCGTCAGATCACCGTGAACACGCTGCATAAAACGATGGAAGTGTGTGCGCATCTTGCGCTTAAAGGGCAGCGCGTCGTAGAAAGTATCAACAAGGTAAGTTTTGCCGCGGCCCACGCCGCCCCAGAAGTAGATCCCCTGCTCTGGCTCAGGCTTTGTCCGGCTCAGCTTTTTCGACAGTTTACCCAGAACGCCCTGTTTTGAACGGCGCTGCTCAGCGGCCACAAGATCATCGTAAAGACGCTGAAGATGCTTTACCGCCATCTCCTGAGCTGGGTCATATGAAAAATCGTCGCGCAGCAGATCTGCCTGATACAGTTCCCACGGGGTAGACACGGACACTCTCCAATAAGGATTTTCGGGGGGCGAAATTTACCGCCCGGGCTGCAAAAGTGCAAATGAAGCGGCTCTCAGCCACCTGCCTTACTTAACATTCCTTCTATTAGCCTTCAGCAAACACCGACAACTCGTCCGTCAGAGAGGCCTTAAGATCGGTAATACGGCCATGAAAAAAGTGACCTGCTCCCTCAAAAACCAACCAATGAGGCTGAGGAACCACCAGCTGAACCCACCCCTCTACTTCATCGAATGGCACAACCTCGTCGGCATCGCCCATCAGGACCCAGGTTTCAATTCCCTGCGGCAAAGTAGTCGGAGCATCGAAGTGATGAACCGCAGGCGCGATCAGAACCAGTCCATCAATCGTTTCGGCATGATCACATCCATACAAACAGGCCATGCCGGCACCAAACGAGAACCCAGCGAGAATAATCCGATCCCAGCCAAGCTCTTCTTTTGCATAACGGACGGCTGAGGCGACATCCTGCTGTTCTCCGACGCCATGATCATGTTCCCCGTCGCTGCTGCCAACGCCCCGGAAGTTAAACCGGAGTGTGTTCAGCCCCAGGCCTTTCGCTGCCCGAGCTGCCGTTGTGACCACCTTATTGTCCATAGTGCCCGAAAATAATGGATGAGGGTGACACATCACCAGTCCGGTCCTGGCACCGTCGATTTCCATCACTCTGGCATCAAGCTGTCCCTCAGGGCCCGGAATCGCAACGGTCCTCTCTATTCCCATAACGCAACCTCTCTGAAATTTATGGATTCGAACACCATATTGTTATAGCTATTTGTTATCAATAGTGCCTTTTTATATACCTCACGCCTTGGTATATTTGCGTCAAATTTATTTTGCCGGTTTTATACCTTTCAGAGAGCTAACAGGCCAACCATGACCGACTACAATCTGACCCACCTGAAACAGCTAGAAGCGGAGAGTATGCATATCATCCGCGAAGTGGCTGCCGAATTCGATAACCCCGTAATGCTTTACTCCATCGGTAAAGACTCTGCGGTAATGCTGCATCTTGCGCGTAAGGCTTTCTACCCAGGCAAGCCGCCATTCCCACTGATGCACGTGGATACCACCTGGAAGTTCCGGGAGATGATTGAGTTCCGCGACAAGATGGCGAAAGAAATTGGCATGGAGCTGATTGTTCATACCAACCAGGAAGGCGTTGAACAGGGTATTGGCCCGTTCACTCATGGCTCATCAAAGCATACTGATGTTATGAAGACCCAGGCTCTGAAGCAGGCTCTGGATAAGTACAAGTTCGATGCTGCCTTCGGTGGTGCCCGCCGTGACGAAGAAAAGTCCCGTGCAAAAGAGCGTGTGTACTCCTTCCGTGACAGCAAACACCGCTGGGACCCTAAGAACCAGCGTCCGGAACTGTGGAACATCTATAACGGTAAAGTAAACAAAGGCGAAAGCATCCGTGTTTTCCCTCTGTCAAACTGGACCGAACTCGATATCTGGCAGTACATCTATCTCGAAGATATCCCACTGGTACCCCTGTATTTTGCTGACAAGCGTCCTGTCGTAGAGCGCGATGGCATGCTGATTATGGTCGACGACGACCGTATGCCTCTTGAAGAAGGCGAAGTACCAGAGATGAAATCTGTACGTTTCCGTACCCTGGGTTGTTACCCGCTGACTGGCGCGGTTGAATCTGAAGCGGCAACACTCCCTGAAATCATTCAGGAAATGCTGCTGACCACCACATCAGAACGCCAGGGCCGCGCCATTGACCACGACTCATCCGGTTCGATGGAGAAGAAAAAACAGGAGGGGTACTTCTAATGTCACACCAATCCGATCTGATTGCTTCCGATATCCTTGAGTACCTGAAGCAGCACGAAAACAAACAAATGCTGCGTTTCCTGACCTGCGGGAACGTGGACGACGGCAAATCCACCCTGATCGGCCGTCTTCTGCACGACTCCAAAATGATCTATGAAGATCAACTGGCCGCAATTGAAAAAGACAGCGCTAAGTCTGGTACTACCGGCGAGAAAATCGACCTGGCCCTGCTGGTTGATGGTCTCGCCGCTGAGCGCGAGCAAGGCATCACCATTGACGTAGCGTACCGCTACTTCTCTACCGCTAAGCGTAAGTTCATCATTGCTGACACACCGGGGCATGAGCAGTACACACGTAACATGGCAACCGGCGCGTCGACCTGTGACCTTGCGATCATCCTGATTGATGCCCGTTACGGTGTACAGACTCAGACCAAACGTCACAGCTTTATTGCTTCTCTGCTGGGCATCAAACACGTGGTAGTTGCGGTCAACAAGATGGACCTGATGGACTTCAGTGAAGACCGCTTCAATGAAATCCGTGAAGACTACCTTGAGTTTGCCGGCAAACTGAATCTGGAAGACATCCGCTTTGTGCCTATGTCTGCCCTGGACGGTGATAATGTTGTAGAACGCTCTGAGCGCTCAACATGGTTCAAAGGTCAGACCCTGATGGAGATTCTTGAGACCGTCGAAATCGACGAAGATAAGAACCTTGAGAACTTCCGTCTGCCAGTGCAATACGTAAACCGCCCTAACCTCGACTTCCGCGGCTTCTGCGGCACGATTGCCGCAGGCACAATCAAGCCCGGTGAAACCATCATGGCACTGCCATCGCAGAAGACCAGTAAGGTCGAAAGCATTGTCACCTATGAGGGTAATCTGGAAGAAGCATTCGTTGGTCAAGCGATTACACTGACACTGGAAGACGAAATTGATATCAGTCGCGGTGACGTCATCGTTAAAGCGAATGACCTTCCAGAAGTAGGTAGCAAGCTGAACGCAAACATCGTCTGGATGACCGAAGGCGCAATGGTGCCAGGCAAGCCCTACGACCTTAAGTTTGCCTCCAGCGCGACCACAGGTACCTTCACTCAGATCCATCACCTGATCGACGTGAATACGCTTGAGCACAGTGCTGCTGAACAAGTCGCGCTCAATGAGATTGCCCTGGTTGAAGTGTCTCTGGATAAAGCGATTCCATTTGATACCTACGGAAAAATCCCGGGTACAGGCGCTTTCATCATTATTGATCGCCTGAGCAACGTCACCATCGGTGCCGGTATGATCGTTGGTGCTGCTGCGGCTGACGGCAGCAACACCTCGCCTGTGTCTGCTGACGAAAAAGCACGTCGCTTCAACCAGAAGCCTGCCATCGTTGCGGTGAACGCTGCTAACGCAGAAGACATCGTCAATGCTCTGGATCGTCGTCTGTACGAAATGGGCCGTGTTTCCGGCATTGCCACTGCGGAAACCGCTCAGGTTCTGAAGGCAAACGGTCTGGTTGCTTTGGTTGCCGGCGGTGCTGACGGCGCTGATATCAGCCTGGCAGCAGATCAGGAGTCTCTGGACAACCTGGTCGCCGACCTTCAGGAGCAAGGTATCATCTGATCTCAGGTCAATGCTGATATCCAAAAAGCCCGGATTCCGGTGGTAGAGAAAGCCTCTGCTATCGGTCTCTGGGCTTTTTTATGCGTGTAATCCGGATATCCGGTAAGCCGTTGAAATTCATAACGAAAAACTGTTGACAGACTTAAGAATGGTGGCATAATACGCGCCACTTGAGACGCACACGCGACCAAGGAAGTTTGAAGTGGCTATGTAGCTCAGCTGGTTAGAGCACAGCATTCATAATGCTGGGGTCACTGGTTCAAGTCCAGTCATAGCTACCACGAATTCTTAAAGCCTCGAAGCAGCAATGCTACGGGGCTTTTTTTTGCCTGTTTACTTTCGTACACAAATCCCCCACACGACCTTACCTGGGTTACGCTATTCTGAGAACTGATCATCATTATCGTCTGCATGGCGACCTTATACTGATCACATGTTCAATTAATGGTGTCTGATTATGCCACTCCCACAGACTGCATCGCGCAGCAATCCCGAGTACACGCTCACTCGCCTGCTTGCCGATGCGATTGACCAACGCAAGCTACCCGTCGGCGCGTGCGATATTCTTAATTACTGCCAGCACCTAAATAACAGTAAGCAGCAGCAGTTTGTCATTCATACGGAAGCAGGTGATTTCTTTCTTAAGATGCAGCCAGCGTCAGAACTCGCCAGCGATCAGTTCGCAGCTGAAGTATCGGGTCTTCTGGAGATAGCCAGAACGCAGGCCGTCCGCACTGCAGTGCCCTACGCGACCGGCGAGGTCGACGGTCATTCATATATCCTGCTGTCTCACCTGCCGCTCGCAGTACACGGCGACTGGCAGCAAGCAGGGATCGAATTGGCCAATCTGCATGGCAACCTTAGTGATCAGGGCTATGGCTACAGTAAGACCACTTATTGCGGCCCTACACCGCTGAATAACAGCTGGCGTAGTAACTGGTCAGATTTTTTCGTCGAGCAGCGCCTTGAGCCTCTGGTGCGGGAGCTCGCCAGCCATGGGGATGTCTTCACCAGTGCAGACCGGGTTCTGCATGCCTGTTCGAATGCCTTGAAAGATCACCAGCCGGATGCGTCTCTCCTTCATGGTGACCTCTGGTCCGGAAATATCGGTTTCATTCCTGACAGTCGCGGATCTCTCCCGGTTATTTACGACCCGGCATGCTACTACGGCGACGCTGAAGCTGATCTTGCTATGACAGAACTCTTTGGACGCTTCCCAGATGCCTTCTATAAGGGCTACCAGAGTGTGTGTAAGATCGAGGAGGGATACGAAGAGAGAAGAGGTATCTATCAGCTGTTCCACCTGCTGAACCATGCCGTACTCTTTGGTGGGCATTACGTCACTCAGAGCCGCGATCTGATGCGCCGGCTCTGAGGTCAGAAAGTTCTGTAAGTACCGCTTAAAGGCGGATTAAGGAGACTGACTAAGGAGCCTCATTAAGGATTGAGGCGCTGCTTAGTCCAGCCTTTAACATCATGCAGATATTCCAGACGGTCGTGCAGGCGCGCCTCCCCTCCTTGCCAGAATTCGAAACGCTGAGGGCTCAGACGATACCCTCCCCAATGATCAGGTACTGGAATTTCACACCCTTCGAATTCACTTTTAAGCTTTTCAAAGCGGGCCTCCAGTTCAGCGCGGTTAGCGAGCGGTGCACTCTGGTCAGATGCCCAGGCCCCCAACTGACTCTCGCGAGGTCGCGAGTGAAAATAGGCTTCGGTCTCTTCCCGGGAGATTTTCGTCACCACTCCCTGAACCATGGCCTGCCGCTCCTGAGCCAGCCAGGCAAAATGCAGAGCGGCTTTCGGATTATCCCCGAAATGACGGGCTTTATTACTGGTGTAATTCGTGAAAAACACGAAACCATCTTCATCGTAACTCTTCAATAAGAGAATACGTTGCCACGGCTGACCTTCGCTGTCGCAGGAGGCGACCGTCATCATCGTTGGTTCGTCTGGCCTTGCGGCTTTTTGTTCTTCAAACCACGCATGAAACTGAGTCATAGGGTTTTCTGCCGCCGTATTTTCATCCAATCGCCCGGCCGTATATTCACGACGGATATCAAACAGATCAACCATAAGATGACTCCTGTAATTTTGGTCTCGGGCTTATGTTAACATTCCCACCCGAATGCGTCCTGACCGGCGTCAGTTACCAGATTGCAGAGGTTATTTACCCCATGTCGCTACAAAACTACCCTACCGCATCTCTTGTTCGTCGCCTTGCAGCCATGGCATACGATGCGCTGGTGCTTCTTGCTCTCTATATTATTCTGGGGGGACTGCTGGTCACGGCGATATCGGCAATGACTGGTCAGGAAGAGATGGTTCGCCTGAGCCCGGCAATGGTCGGCTCTGTCTTTTATACCATCTGCTTTCTGTACTACATGCATTCATGGCGCCGTGGTGGTCAGACCATTGGCATGAAAGCCTGGAGCATCTATCTGATTACCAATGACAACTCACCCGTCAAGCTCAGCCACTGCATACTGCGAAGTGCGACTGGCTTTTTCTCATTAGCCATTGTTGGGCTGGGATATTTCTGGATGCTGATCGATAAAAAAGAACGCACCTGGCACGACATTGCGTCGCTGACACGTATTGTTTATCGCCCGAAAGGCAGCTGACTTTGGTCAGCCACTCTTACGAAGCAAGTACACTCCGATCAGCGCACTCAGAGCAATGGGGATAATACTGGCCATGATTGGCGCAAAGCCAAGCACGATACTGGCCGGTGCCAGCATCTCTTCAAGATATTTATACACCAGCCCGACAAGAATCCCTGAGAAGATCCGGGAACCGGCAGTCACCTGACGTAACGGCCCGAAAATAAAGGCGGCACCGAGCAGTACCAGCGCAAAGGTACTCAGAGGTTGTGTCACCTTCTTCCAGAACGACAACAGATAATTATCTGCATTGAGATCCTGATCGTCCAGATACTGCGCATAAGCGTACAGATTGGAGATCGACATATCGCGTGGCTCGATCATGACGACGCTCAGGCTCTCGGGAGTCAGTCCGGAATCCCAACGTTTAGAACCGTATGAAGTCACGCTACTCCGATCGTCGCTGATCAACTGCTCACGGACATTCTGCATCTGCCAGTGGCTACGCTGAAAGATCGCCCTCTCCGCACGCACAACGCGAGTCAGTTCTTTTTCTGGCGAGAAGTAAAAGACAGCAATACCGTGCAGAACACCATTGGGTTCAACCGCACGGAAGCGCATAAACTGGTCACCCTCACGATGCCAATATCCCTTGCCCTTATTCGAAAGCAGCTCGCCTTTACCCTGTTGCACTGCCTTCTGAGACTGAGCCATTCTCTCCAGCGTAGGAATCGCATACTCCGCCAAAGCAACACTCAGAACCATCAATACCGCAACTGGCTTAATCACTGACCAGATGATACGGGTAACCGACAGTCCAGCGGCTCTCATCACCGTCAGTTCACTGCTGGCTGCAAGTCCGCCGAGACCGGCGAGACAACCAATCAGACACGCCATCGGCATGTACTCGTAGGCCCGGCGGGGTAACCGCAGAGCCATGAACTCAAGCGCCTCGACAAAACCATAGGCGCCTTTGAGCTGATCCAGCTCATCTACTAAAGTAAAAATTGCATCGAGGCCCACAATCACCAGAATAACGACCAGTGTGGCCATCAAAACGCTCTTACCAACGTAGCGATCAAGACGGGTCATAGGACTCTCCCAGCCCGACGACGTCGGAGAATTTCAGGGCCAACCAGAAGCGCCAGGCCTATTACCAGATAAATGAGGTGAAGTGCCCAGATGGCCATAGCCGGAACGCGCTCTTTCTCGAGCATGCCACGCATAGCGATGAGCAAAGAAATGTAGACCATAAACAGAATGATGGCTGGGAACATACGAGCAAAGCGTCCCTGCCTTGGATTAACCTTAGACAGAGGGAAAGCGATCAACACAAGCACCGGCACCATCACAATCAACGACAAACGCCAGTGCAACTGCGCCTGAAACTTAGGGTCTTGCGAAGACAGAAGATCCAGTGTGGCTACCGCGTCCTTACGTACTTTACGACGGTCCTCGGATTCATCCGCGATCTTCACGCCGTAACGCTCAAACTCAAGCACCTGCAATTCCGCACTGTCAGCAGCCAGGTCAAAACGCTTCCCATTATGCAGTTCCAGAAAACGTGAGCCCGTTTCCTGACTAAAATACTGGCTGCCTTTCTCGGCAAGCATCAAAGTATCACCATCTGCGATGAACACCTGGTTCATAACCGTCTTATTGTCAGACAGTGATTCGGTATAGGTGACCCGGGTTCCTTTCTTCATACTCTGAAAGCGGCCGGGTGCCAGTAACTCAAACTCGGTCATTTCTGCTTGTTTTTCGTACAGATCTTCCATTTTTTCAGCACCAAGTGGGCTGAGATATAACGAAAAAGATCCCACGATCACCATTACTACCGCACCGGGAATCATCGTAAACAGTAATAAACGACGGTCGGAAAATCCGGTCGCTGAGAGCACACTCATTTCGTTCTCTGAATACATGCGACCGTAAGCCAGCAATACAGAGATAAACAGCGCCATTGGAAGGATCATTTCGAGGAACGACGGCATTCTCAAAAGTAGCGTGAAGAAGACGACTTCGAGAGGAATTTCACCGGCAGCCGCGGACGCCAGCTGATTGATAAGCCTGCCGCTCATCATAATCATGAGAAGCACGATCGTAACGGCGCCCATTGTGCCGAGTAATTCTCGTGATAAATATCGGAATAAGATCAAACGGTGCCGCACCTGTTATGTCTGCTCGTTATCTGCCTGTTGGGTCTGATTGGCATCTGGCAGTTGTCGTGTAAATCAGAGAGAACCCACAGGGCAGCATTGTACTGTTTTTTTTAGCTTCCGTTACCCCAGCCACTTGTATTTTCGCGGTCTGGCCGCACACTTAGTTGGAACACTTTAATTCGCTACACCGAATATGAGCGAACCTGCCCTCTAAGGAGCTACGATGGATTTTCAGATTTTCACCGGTAACCCTGCAGAACTGACTGCAGATACTCTTGTTGTCACGATTAACGATAACGGTGAGCTTTCTGCCTCTGCCGAAAAGATAGACACCGCATCGGCTGGTGCGGTTCAGGCCCGAATCAAGGCGAAAGACATTACTGGTGCCGCAGGTAGCTCCCTGACCCTGTATTCAGTGGCCGGAACAAGCGCCAGCCGCACTGTGATTATTGGCGGTGGCAAAGATAACCTCAATGCCGTTGACGCCAACAAAATCGCCAGCACCATAGGCAAAGCGATCTCAGGCAAAGAAGGAACTGCTGCGGTCGACGTCTCGGCATTAGCGACGAACAGCCGGCCGCAAGCCTGGTGGGCAGAACAGATCGTACTGGCGGTTCACGCAGCACAGTACAAGTTCATTGCTACCCTTCCAGGTAAAGAACCTACACCTAAACTGGATACCCTGATCTGGATCGGCGATGACGTCAAAGATGCCCTGACCGTCGCCGACGCCAAGGGCCTCGGCACATCGTACGCCAAAGAACTCGGCAATATGCCACCTAACATCTGCACGCCAACCTATCTGGCAGACGAAGCACAGAAGCTGTCTGATGGCGCAGGCTTTACTTGTAAGGTGTACGATGAAAAAGAAATGGAGGAGATGGGCGCTGGCGCATTTTATTCGGTCGCCAAAGGCTCTTCAGAGCCTGGCAAGCTGATCATCATGGAATACAAAGGCGCAGGTGATGACGCTCCTCACATGATCGTGGGCAAGGGCATCACTTTTGATACCGGCGGTATCAGCCTGAAACCTGGCGCTAAAATGGACGAGATGAAGTACGACATGTGCGGTGCAGCTTCTGTACTGGGCACAATGAAAACTCTCGCCGAACTTAAACCGGCCATTAACGTAGTTGCCATCATCACCAGTGCTGAAAACATGCCTGCGGGCGACGCCAGCAAGCCGGGCGACGTAGTGACAACCCTATCCGGTCAGACCGTGGAGATTCTGAACACTGACGCCGAAGGCCGACTGGTGCTGTGCGATGCTCTGACGCTGGGCATCCGTGATTATAAACCGGCCACCTGTGTGGATGTTGCCACCCTGACCGGCGCCTGCATGGCGGCTCTCGGGAAAGTGAATTCTGGCTTGTTTACCACCGATGAAGAGCTGGCTACTGAGCTGAATACTGCAGGTGCTTATTCCGGCGATCGCGTCTGGCGTTTACCACTGGAAGACGATTACCAGTCACTGCTCGACAGCAACTTTGCTGACATCGCTAATATCGGAGGCCCACTGGCGGGAGCGACAACAGCGGCTTGCTTCCTGTCTCGTTTCACCGAGGGTACCCGCTGGGCTCACGTAGATATTGCCGGACCAGCTTGGGGCGGTGATGGCACCAGCAAAGGCGCGACAGGTCGCCCTGTTCCTCTGCTGACCACCTATCTGTTGAATAAAGTAAGCTGATATCAGAGCTGACTTTTCGCTCGCATCAGCGGGCGAAAAATACCTCGGCGCGGTGCTCAGATGCCGCGTCGTCGTCAACCGGACGCGTTGATATTACAACCCGGTTAGACGGCACCCCTCGTCTTACCAGATATTGATAGACAGCACGGGCTCGCTGATATGCCAGATCATCACGGCGTGAGTCCTGATCCAGGCCGGCCTGTTCTCCGGTACCAACCACCACTAAGGTTACACCGGGACACTTGAAGAAATCGTCGCTGATTTCATCAAGGCGAGGAAAGTATTCTCGCTGCAACAGGTACGAACTCTCTGAGAACTCGACCTGAGCATTCTTAAGCTGCAGCCCGCAATCCGCGACATGAGTTCTGGCAACCCGCTGAGTGGCCACCTGATACGGCTGATACAAAGGTGCGCCGTCCTCGTCCGGGTCATAGCTACGTCCGGCCTGCCCCCGACTTGCGGGCGCATATGGATACCAACTGAGCCCCAGCCCCCAACTGAATACATCACCCGACAGTCTCTCTGCGGTTGCTTTCAATTCAACACCGGAAGAAAGACCGTAGGTCACACCGCCACCAAGCGACACGTTGACCGGGTTCTCCAGCTCATTGTTAGCACTTCCAGAAACAAACATACGGCTAACGCCGCTGGAAATGAACCAATTCAGTTTGTGAGGCCAGGTATCATCATAGCGCCGGTTCGAATACCAGATGGATGGATACCAGGCGACAGAGGCTGCCGCAAAACTGTATTCAGCATTCTCTACCGTATTGTCTCTTAGGGCCTGAAGCTCACCCTTCTGACTGAAGTCGAACTCCATCGCCCACTGATCAAACAAGTCATAGCCTGCACCGAGACTCACACCCCAGTCATGTCGGTCTGAGACTGTGTATACGCTGTCCTCTGTCTCCGGGCTGAAACGAGAATATTCTGCACTGCCCGTCATGTACAGACGCTCTTTCGACCACTCGGTCGCTGTCGCAGGCACGGCCAGCATGGTGCTTAAAGTAAGAGCCAGCGCGATTGAACGCCGACGGATTAACAGAAGAGCAAACATCCCCCAAAGCACAGAGAACGCGCCTACACCAGTCGAGGAAGTCATATGATCTGACAGAGCTTCTGGGGCTTCAGGGGCCTGATCAACACCTTCTTCGCCTTCATTTTCATCCCCGTCTGGAGCCTGATACTGGGTGTCATCGTCCAGATAATCCGGAATGCCGTCGCCGTCGGAGTCAGGACATTCACCCGCTACCGGACATTCTTCTGCGTCGCCAATACCATCGCCGTCGGAGTCGCCACCACCAGGAGACGTGTCCGGGTCTTCAGCATCGGGAATACCATCGCCGTCACTGTCTACCGACATATAATCCGGAGTGCCGTTGCTGTCTGTGTCGCGACAGTAAGGATAACCCTCAGGGCACTCCTCTGAATCGCTCAGACCGTCCTTATCGCTGTCTCCGCCATTCTCCCCTTGCGACGCATCAACTTGCGATGGAATCCCATCACCGTCCGCGTCATCAGTGAGCGCGCTGCCGAACAGGGTTTCGTCCTCATCACTGACACCGTCATTGTCACTGTCGGTGTCCGCGTAATCGGGTTGACCATCGCCATCCGTATCAAGAGGCAACCAGTTGTCGCGCAAGCCATTACTGTCAGCATCCGGACCGTTGTCCACAACGCCATCTCCATTTATATCGGCGTCGTAGCGGTTGTCATACCCATCGCCATCATCATCTGCCGGGCTAACAATACCTGCCTCATAACCATCAGGAATTGAATCAGAATCACTGTCTGACTGCATATAGTTGGGTACACCGTCCTGATCCGCGTCACCGCAGCACTCAAAAACATCAGGCAAAGCATCAGAATCACTGTCCCCTCCCCCCACTGAATTATCGGAGTCACGAACATCGGCGATTCCATCATCATCAGTATCATTCAAGGTTTCGGTCAGGTCATCGATGCCATCAGCGTCACTGTCGGTATCCAGCAAGTCTGGGGTCCCGTTGCCATCGGTATCGCGAAGTGCAAAATCTGCGATGCCATCACTATCGCGGTCCGGTGCACCGGTGGAGTCCGCATCCATAGCGTCATCAATACCGTCGTTGTCAGCGTCGCTACCGGCCAGAGTGACCGCCAGCTCCTCGTCATCGCGGAAGTCATCACCATCAGAGTCACGGCGTGTCGGATCAGAGCCTATCAAGGTTTCTACATAGTTCGATAAGCCGTCCTGATCCGAATCATTAGTCGGTGTAAAGACATCGGCAACACCATCACCGTTCTCGTCCTTCGGGCTGTTCGCATCGCCACCAACTTCGGCGCCATCAAGAACCCCATCGCTATCTGAGTCAGGGTTCTCCGGGTCGGTCCCCACGAGCACCTCATCCGTGTCGCTCAGTCCGTCGTTATCATCGTCGGTATCAGTGACATCCGATATACCATCGTTATCATTGTCCGCCGGCACACTGCTGTCGTCCTTTGGATCAGAACCTGCAATTGTTTCATCATCGTCGGTATAACCATCACCGTCGTCATCGGTGTCTGCGTTATCACCGATACCATCGCCGTCGGTATCTTCTGTTTCCGTAGGGTCATTCGGGAATGCGTCTTCAGGATCGATAACGCCATCTTCATCGGAGTCGAGTGTGATAGCCAGGGTGAAATAATCACCGTCGGTTAATTCAATACCTGCAATTTCACCAGTGGATGAGTTCACTTCACCAAGAATTGCGACACTCTCAGAAAAATCGTCATCAGCACTACGACCAACCAGATACACCTTTGATCCCGGTGCCAGAGCAGGCAGATCGAATTTCATAGCAAGTGGAGCGATAAGACCGCTTGCCTGATACAACCACGCCCGCTCTGACCGATAAGAATATGATCCGGAAATGTTCGTGCTTGAAAAAGAAACTGCACCACCGTTATGCCCCATCAAGGCGAAAGAGCGGTCAGCGCCAAGAGCTGGACGAGCAGTATTATTACCGGAAACAAAATCAGTCGTCGTAGAAACGGTTAATTCAGGAGATGTAACCGACCTGGAAATAAGCTGGTTCAGGCCACTCGTATCATCCCGTCCAAGACCAAATACACCGTTGTTATAGAATGAGTTGATCGTCGATTGCCAGACAACGGTGTTGTCCGAAGCGAGGTAGTCACCTGACAGTTCGATACCGTGTTTTACGGCCAGGTAGCTATGCACTCGCTGCAGTTGATTTTCGCTTAGCTCGTCGGCATACCAGATCACTTCCATGATATCCCCATTGAACGGTTGCGCGCGCTCGGCGAATCGTGTGCCGTAACCAATGGATATAGTATCTCCCCGGGTTACAACTGGCTCATCAGCGACGCTGAATGCCTGGGTATCGTTATAACCGAGAGTGACATTGGTATGATTCGAGCCACCAACAACGGCAAAGTTGATCACGCTTTCTGCTAGTGGAACTGGAGAACTGTATAGATAATCTGGCCAGGCTGAAAACTCCGACTCAAAACTGAGCTGTAAACGGCCAGCATAGTCTGAACCATCCCCAGCTACCGATAAACCAGGCTCAGCTGCTTCCGGCAGACTGCTGTTGGCGAGCCCCATAATACGAGCGACACTGTCTGTATCCGGGAGGCTATTCAGACGGGTGACAGCAATCATGGTGAGTGGTGTAGAGTTGTCCCCCTCTTCCACAAATGAGGCATCGGTATCGTGAAACAGGCGGTTGTTCTGGTAACCCGTGGTGTAGGGATGGAAGTTGTGGGAAGCATCTGGCGCGCTAAGAGCCCAAGGTGCAGCAGACCCGGTTACACGCACTTCGACATTATTAGACGCACCAGAGTTATCCTTCCAGGCAACGGCGATATCGCCGGCATCATCTGATTTCAGCCAGAGGCCCGCGTCATTGAAGGATACACCACCCGGCGCGGCCTGAACTGAAACAGAAAAAGTACAGAGTACCGACAGCAAAGAGACCGCCGACCATTGAAACGCCTTCATACAATTATCTCCGTCCCGTCCACGTGTGGGGATCTATCAGCTGACCGTTATTATTGTTAAATGCCGACAGCAGTGGCGGTAAGGATGTATCTTAAAAAGACAGCCCCCAGATTACAATGTGCAACCTGAGGGCTTACATATGATTTACGGGTGTTCACACGCCGCGAAGGCGAGATCGCACTCCCTATCGATCATTCAGAGTGGTCACCAAAATAGAGTTCCACACGACGTTTCTCGTTTTCGCTCAGACCTCTTGAGGCATCGATGCCTCGCGAGATTTTCACGATACGATTAGAAGGAATACCTCGCTCCATCAGGTACTGCGCCACAGATTCTGCGCGCTTCAGAGCCAGCGCTTCGTTGTAGCGCTTCGAGCCGCGACTGTCGGTATAACCAATCAGTGTGATTTCGAGATCCGGACAGGAGAAGAAGTCTTCTGCCGCCATATCCAGACTTTCATCAAACTCGGAAGTCAGTCGTGAAGAATCATAGGCAAACAGAACATCCGCTCGTGAGCGCTCAACCTGACACACCTCCTCCGGGCCTGCTGCGGTAGGTTCGATCACTACGACCGGCTTAGCAGACGGAACAGCAACATCGACCGGCGCATAAACCGGCAGTGCGGCCTCTTCGATCACCTGAGACTCACGCTTCCAGGAACGACTTTCGGAAGCAAACGGATACCAGATCAGACTCAGACCGTAAGTCAGGACATCGCCGGAGATGCGATCCAATGATCCACGTAACTGAAGCTTAGGCGTCAGGCCATAGGTAACACCGGCGCCATACATGATGTTCATTGAGTTCTCACTCTCAGACAGAGCATCACCTGAAGTATTCAGGTGCGACATGCCACCGGTAAGGTACCAATTGAACTTCTCTGGCCAGTCTCCAGCATAGCGGTGATTCTCTCTCCAGATCGCAGGGAACCACTTTGCCGACAGCACTGCAGCATTGTATTCAACACCGACATCGTTACCGCCAGTCGCGGCTTCCAGCTCACCTTTAGTGGCATAAGAGAACTCAATCGCCAGCTCATCCAGCACGTCGTATCCCACACCCAGTCCAGCACCCCAGTCATGACGGTCAGTAATTCTGATACCGCCACCTTCCGTGATAGGCGCAAAGCGTGAGTACTCCAGTGCACCGAGTACATAAAGACGCTCTTTATCAACTTCTACCGCTACCGCTGGTAAAGACGCCGCTGCAAGTAGCAGCGCCAGGTGCCGGCGGCGAACCAGAAGAAGAGCAGCAGCCATCCAGAGAAGGCTCATAGAACCCGACCCTGTTGACGTTCGCAGGTAGCCTTCATTGCTATCAACCACGCCATTGTTGTTGCTGTCTGTATTTTCCTCACCGTCTTCAATGCCATCTCCATCAGAGTCTGGGTTCAGTGGGTCGGAACCCGCAGCCACTTCGTCGCCATCAGACACACCATCGTTATCCGAGTCTGCATTGTTAGGGTCAGTACCAAGCTCGTCTTCTTCTTCATCGGTCAAGCCATCGTTATCAGTGTCAGTGTTACCCGGCGCCTGATCAATGCTGTCATCAGTGTCATCAAGATAATCCGGCGTTCCGTCACCATCACTGTCTTCACAGTTCGGGTAACCCGCGGAACATTCTTCTTCATCACTGATGCCGTCACCATCACTGTCACCGCCAGAAGTACCAGCATCACCGTTGTCACCATCGACACGATCAGGGATGCCATCACCGTCGGTATCACGATCCGGGAAGGCGCCATAACCAGACTCTTCCTCATCAGGGATACCATCGTTGTCGCTATCCGTATCGCGATAATCCGCCAGGCCATCGCCATCCGAGTCAATCGGCTGCCAGAAGTCATTGATGCCGTCCAGGTTGCCGTCAGGACCATTATCGACATTACCGTCACCGTCTATGTCGGCGTCATAGGTGTCATCGTAGCCATCCAGGTCAGTGTCATTACCACTGATGCCCGCTTCAATTACGTCATCAATAAAGTCGCTGTCGGTGTCTGTCTGCATGTAGTCAGGCTGACCATCACGATCTGTGTCGTAGCAGCACTCGATCGCATCCGGAATGAAGTCACCGTCACTATCACCACCACCCACAGCAGTCACAGGGTCTACCAGATCAGGAATACCATCACCATCCGCGTCGGCCAGCGTTTCATTGATGTCATCAATACCATCATTGTCGCTGTCGGTATCGAGCAGGTTAGGTATGCCATCACCATCCACATCAACAATTGCGAAGTCAGCTACACCGTCACCATTTTTGTCGGGTGCTCCGATGACGCTTGCATCCAGCGCATCATCAATACCGTCTTCATCAACATCCTCGCCAGTCAGAACAACAGCAATCTCTTCATGATCGCGATAGCTGTCGCCATCACTGTCACGAGATTCAGGATCTGAACCAATCAGTGTTTCGAGATAGTTTGAAAGACCATCGCTGTCACTGTCATTGGTGCTATCAAGAGCATCCGGAGTACCGTCACCATCTTCGTCAGAAGGATTATTGGTATCACCAATTTCAGTGCCATCATCAACGCCATCACCATCTGAATCAGGGTTCTTCGGATCGGTACCGAGGTTCTCTTCATCTTCGTCAGAAATGCCGTCGTTATCATCGTCGTCATCGTTAACATCAGAGATGCCATCACCGTCGTTGTCCGCAGGGACATCGTTCGGATCCAGTGGATCAGTACCATTCTGAGTCTCATCGTCGTCAGAGTAACCATCACCATCATCATCAGTATCAGCGTTGTTACCTATGCCATCACCGTCGGTATCCGTATCTTCATTCGGATCGTTAGGGAAGGCATCGTCTTCGTCGTTGACACCGTCGTTATCATCGTCGTCGTCGTTAACATCAGAGATACCGTCGCCGTCGTTATCCGCTGGAGTATCGTTCTCATCCAGAGGGTCACTACCGCTATCGATTTCATCCTGGTCGCTGTAACCATCGTTATCGTCGTCGGTGTCGGCGTTATTACCTATGTCGTCGCCATCCGTATCCGTATCTTCATTCGGATCGTTCGGGAAAGCATCTTCATCATCGTTCACGCCGTCGTTGTCATCGTCGTTGTCGATGTTGTCAGGCACCCCATCTCCGTCGTTGTCATTTCCAACATCGTTCGGATCAAGCGGATCTGTTCCGGCTGCAACTTCGGTCTCGTTATTAATACCGTCGTTGTCTGAGTCGTTGGTCGGATCGTTATTCGCCGCATCCAGCTCATCAGATACACCGTCGTTGTCTGCATCGTTATTGGCAGATTCGAGCGCATCAATGATGCCATCACCGTCAGTATCGGTAGTGCCTTCAGCAGCATCACCCTTGCCGTCGCCATCGGTATCACCATTCAATGGATCAGTACCGTTGGTCGCTTCATCCGCATCCGATACACCGTCGTTGTCATCGTCGGTATCAATGTTGTCTGGCGTACCGTCACCGTCGGTATCCGTTCCAACGCTGTTCGGATCGAGCGGATCAGTGCCTGCTGCAACTTCGGTCTCGTTGTTGATGCCGTCGTTATCCGAGTCATTGGTCGGATCATTATTCGCCGCATCCAGTTCATCCGATACGCCGTCGTTATCCGCGTCGTTGTTCGCAGACTCGAGCGCATCAATGATGCCGTCACCGTCAGTGTCGGTAATACCTTCCGCAGCATCGCCTTTGCCGTCACCGTCTGAATCAGCATTCAGCGGATCTGTGCCGTTGGTCGCTTCGTCTGCATCGGATACACCGTCGTTATCATCGTCGGTATCGATGTTGTCCGGTGTGCCGTCACCGTCGGTGTCAGTACCTGCATCGTTCGGATTCAGAGGATCCGTACCCGCCGCAACTTCAGTCTCATTATTGATACCGTCGTTATCCGAGTCATTGGTCGGATCATTATTCGCCGCATCCAGTTCATCCGACACGCCGTCGTTATCCGCGTCGTTGTTAGCAGATTCGAGAGCATCAATGATGCCGTCACCGTCAGTATCCGTAGTACCTTCAGCGCCGTCGTTTTTGCCGTCGCCATCGGTGTCACCATTCAATGGATCAGTACCGTTCGTCGCTTCATCCGCATCCGATACACCGTCGTTATCATCGTCGGTATCGATGTTGTCTGGCGTGCCGTCACCATCGGTGTCAGTACCTGCATCATTCGGATTCAGAGGATCAGTACCCGCCGCAACTTCAGTCTCGTTGTTGATACCGTCGTTATCCGAGTCATTAGTCGGATCATTATTCGCGTCGTCCAGCTCATCCGATACGCCGTCGTTATCCGCATCGTTGTTTGCTGATTCCAGCGCATCGATGATGCCATCACCGTCGGTATCGGCTGTACCCTCAGCGCCGTCGTTTTTGCCGTCGCCATCGGTGTCACCATTCAATGGATCAGTACCGTTCGTCGCTTCATCCGCATCCGATACACCGTCGTTATCATCGTCGGTATCGATGTTGTCTGGCGTGCCGTCACCGTCGGTATCCGTACCTGCATCATTAGGATTCAGAGGATCGGTACCCGCCGCAACTTCGGTCTCATTGTTGATGCCGTCGTTGTCGGAGTCGTTCGTCGGGTCGTTATTCGCCGCATCCAGCTCGTCAGACACACCATCGTTATCTGCATCTTCAATAGATGATTCCAGTGCATCGATAATGCCGTCACCATCAGTGTCGGTAGCGCTGTAAATATTGCCAATTTCAGCCTGGTCACCTTTGCCGTCACCATCGGTGTCTGCGTCCAGAGGATCAGTTCCCAGCGCTGATTCGTCGGTATCATTCACACCGTCATTATCATCGTCCTGGTCCAGACTGTTCGGCGTTCCATCACCATCGGTGTCGGTACCCGCATCGTTAGGATCAAGCGGATCAGTGCCTGCCGCAACTTCGGTTTCGTTATTGATGCCGTCGTTATCCGAATCATTGGTCGGATCGTTATTCGCCGCATCCTGCTCATCAGAAACACCGTCGTTATCTGCGTCGTTATTAGCAGATTCCAGCGCATCAATGATGCCGTCACCGTCGGTATCTGTGGTGCCTTCAGCAGCATCACCTTTACCGTCGCCATCGGTATCACCATTTAATGGATCAGTACCGTTGGTCGCTTCATCCGCATCCGATACACCGTCGTTATCGTCGTCGGTATCGATGTTGTCTGGCGTGCCGTCACCGTCGGTGTCGGTACCCGCATCGTTTGGATCAAGCGGATCAGTCCCGGCTGCGACTTCAGTCTCGTTATTAATACCGTCGTTGTCAGAGTCGTTGGTCGGATCATTATTCGCCGCATCCAGCTCATCAGATACACCGTCGTTATCCGCATCGTTATTGGCAGATTCGAGCGCATCAATGATGCCATCACCGTCAGTATCCGTGGTGCCTTCAGCGCCGTCGTTTTTACCGTCGCCGTCGGTATCAGCATTCAGCGGATCCGTGCCATTGGTCGCTTCGTCAGTATCGGATACACCGTCGTTATCATCGTCGTTATCGATGTTATCTGGGGTGCCATCACCGTCGGTGTCGGTACCCGCATCGTTCGGATCAAGCGGGTCTGTTCCGGCTGCAACTTCGGTTTCGTTGTTGACACCGTCGTTGTCTGAATCGTTGGTCGGATCATTATTCGCCGCATCCAACTCGTCAGATACACCGTCGTTATCTGCATCGTTGTTCGCTGATTCGAGCGCATCGATGATGCCGTCACCGTCAGTATCGGTAGTGCCTTCAACGCCGTCGTTTTTACCGTCGCCGTCGGTATCAGCATTCAGCGGATCTGTGCCGTTGGTCGCTTCGTCTGCATCGGATACACCGTCGTTATCATCGTCGGTATCGATGTTGTCTGGCGTGCCGTCACCGTCGGTGTCAGTACCCGCATCGTTCGGATCAAGCGGATCAGTCCCAGCTGCAACTTCAGTCTCGTTATTAATACCGTCGTTGTCAGAGTCGTTGGTCGGATCGTTATTCGCCGCATCCTGTTCGTCTGACACACCGTCGTTATCCGCATCGTTACTAGCAGATTCCAGCGCATCAATGATGCCGTCGCCATCGGTATCCGTGGTGCCTTCAGCGCCGTCGTTTTTACCGTCACCGTCGGTATCAGCATTCAGCGGATCCGTGCCGTTGGTCGCTTCGTCAGTATCGGATACACCGTCGTTATCATCGTCGTTATCGATGTTATCTGGGGTGCCATCACCGTCGGTATCCGTACCGGCATCGTTCGGATCAAGCGGGTCTGTTCCGGCTGCAACTTCGGTTTCGTTGTTGACACCGTCGTTGTCTGAATCGTTGGTCGGATCATTATTCGCCGCATCCAACTCGTCAGACACACCATCGTTATCCGCATCTTCGATGGAAGACTCCAGAGCATCGATAATGCCGTCACCGTCAGTATCGGTAGTGCCTTCAACGCCGTCGTTTTTACCGTCGCCGTCGGTATCAGTATTCAGCGGATCAGTGCCGTTCGTCGCTTCGTCTGCATCCGATACACCATCGTTATCATCGTCGGTATCGATGTTGTCTGGTGTGCCGTCACCGTCGGTATCCGTACCGGCATCGTTCGGATTCAGAGGATCGGTGCCCGCTGCAACTTCAGTCTCGTTATTGATGCCGTCGTTATCCGAGTCATTAGTCGGATCATTATTCGCCGCATCCAACTCATCAGATACACCGTCGTTGTCCGCATCGTTGTTCGCTGATTCAAGCGCATCGATGATGCCATCACCGTCGGTATCGGCTGTACCCTCAGCGCCGTCGTTTTTGCCGTCGCCGTCGGTATCAGCACTCAGCGGATCTGTACCGTTCGTCGTTTCATCCGCATCCGATACACCGTCGTTATCATCGTCGGTATCGATGTTATCTGGCGTGCCATCACCGTCGGTATCGGTACCCGCGTCGTTCGGATTCAGAGGATCGGTGCCTGCCGCAACTTCAGTCTCGTTGTTGATGCCGTCGTTGTCGGAGTCGTTAGTCGGATCATTATTAGCCGCATCGAGCTCGTCAGACACACCATCGTTATCCGCATCTTCGATGGAAGACTCCAGAGCATCGATAATGCCGTCACCATCGGTGTCGGTAGCGCTGTAAATATTGCCAATTTCAGCCTGATCACCTTTGCCATCGCCATCGGTGTCAGCGTTCAGAGGATCAGTTCCCAGCGCTGATTCGTCGGTATCATTCACACCGTCGTTGTCATCATCGGTATCGATGTTATCTGGCGTACCGTCACCGTCGGTGTCGGTACCCGCATCGTTTGGATCAAGCGGATCAGTCCCGGCTGCAACTTCGGTCTCGTTGTTGATGCCGTCGTTGTCTGAATCGTTAGTCGGATCATTATTCGCCGCATCCAACTCATCAGATACACCGTCGTTATCCGCATCGTTATTGGCAGATTCGAGCGCATCAATGATACCGTCACCATCGGTATCGGTAGTGCCTTCCGCAGCATCACCTTTGCCGTCGCCGTCGGTATCAGCATTCAGCGGATCCGTGCCGTTGGTCGCTTCGTCAGCATCCGGTACACCGTCGTTATCGTCGTCGGTATCGATGTTATCTGGCGTACCATCACCGTCTGTATCCGTTCCTACACTGTTCGGATCGAGCGGATCGGTACCCGCCGCAACTTCGGTCTCGTTGTTGATTCCATCGTTATCAGAGTCATTGGTCGGATCATTATTCGCCGCATCCAGCTCATCAGATACACCGTCATTATCCGTGTCATTATTGGCAGATTCGAGCGCATCGATGACACCATCACCGTCAGTATCCGTGGTGCCTTCAGCGCCGTCGTTTTTACCGTCGCCGTCGGTATCAGCATTCAGCGGATCCGTGCCGTTGGTCGCTTCGTCAGTATCGGATACACCGTCGTTATCATCGTCGGTATCGAAAGCATCTGCGATCCCATCGCCGTCGGTATCTGTTGGCGTGCTGTTAGGATCAAGAGGGTCGGTACCCAGCTGAGTTTCCTGAATATTGCTGACACCATCGTTATCAGAGTCATTGCCAGGATCATTGTTCGCCGCATCCTGATGATCCATCACACCGTCACTGTCTGAATCAGTCGTATTAGATTCAAGCGCATCAATAATCCCGTCATTATCGATGTCGGTTGGTGACGCGACACTGCCCACTTCGGTCAGATCGTTGATCCCATCGTTATCAGAATCGGCATCAAGAGGGTCAGTACCCAACAGGCCCTCATTTTCATCACTCAAACCATCGTTATCATCGTCGGTGTCTGCGTTATTACCTACGCCATCACCGTCGGTATCGACTGTTTCATTTGGATCAAGAGGGAACGCATCCTCGAGGTCTGAAACACCATCATTATCATCGTCAGTATCGGCGTTGTTGCCTATGCCATCACCATCGGTATCAACTGACTCATTCGGATCATTCGGAAATGCGTCGTATGGATCAAGAACTCCATCATTATCAGAGTCGATGGTCACAGCGACGGTAAAATAGTCACCTGAATTCAGTGTTACGCCTGTTATGGTTCCTGTTGACCTGTCAATTTCACCTACCTCAGTCGTCCCAGAACTTAGGTCGGAACTCCCATTTTTCCGAATGAGATAGAGTTTGGCACTGCTAGGCAAGCCCGAGGGGACAGAAAACTTCATTGAAATGGTCTGGCTGAATCCTGTTTTCTGAACAAACCATTGACGCCCAAGCTTGGCGGAATAGGGAGCGGTAATACCCGAATATTGAAGGGCGTAGCTTTCGTTATTGTCACCCAGCAGCAGGTATTGTCCGGTTGCGGCAACGTCGACCGATCTAGAGGACGATTTGTTAGCGCTAGTGAAATCATTCTGTAACGCTATGGTCAAAAGTGGGCTGGAAGTTGATCGGGCAATCCGCTGATGGAGCCCGCTCTCGTCCTGACGCCCCAGCCCAAAAATGTTATTCCCGTGTGAACTAGCTAAACCCGAATTCCAGATCGTAGTACCAGAGGCAGATAAATAATTTCCGGGAATAGTAACGCCATACTTGACGGCCAGATAGGTGTTGACACGACGGAGTTCATTGGTCGACAAATTCTTGGGAAACAGAATGACTTCGTTAATATCGCCAGGGAATGCTCCGGAGCGGCCCACCCCACTTGTGCCGGAAGCATTCTGCCCCCATCGCCCATAGCCGATAAAAATATTGTTTGCATAGGTCGACAAACTATCATTCAGAGTATAGAAAGTTTCGTTGCCGTTAACACCCACATTTAACTGATCAAGGTTTGAACCGCCCACTCTGAAATGTGTAATAGCCATCTGCGCGAGCGGTACGACTGCAGTAGAGTTCCGGGTTTCAGAGGGGAAGTTATAATATTTGTAAAACTCAGCCGTGCCTGTTACGCCCAAACTGTTTGCGGTTGATCCTGCAATACTAAGAGACGGCTCTGCGGCATAGGCCGTGCCGCTCGCTTCGTTATCAATACCAATAATACGAGCGTCGCTTTCCGAATAAGACGTCATACGGGTAACAGCAACGGCAGTAAGCTCTGTGTCTAACCTTTGGCTGAATCTGCTGAGAAAAGAATCGTTTTCATAAAAAAAACGGTTACTCGAATAGCCCGTCGTATATTCATGAAAGTTATGGGAAGCATCAGCTGCAGAAAGCCTCCAGGGGTTGGAAGAAGGAGCAACCACACCGATCGCATTATTATTGGGTGAGTGGTCGTCCCAGTTCTCTGAGAAATTACTTCCAGCATCATCCGCTTTAATCCAAAAACCAGGATCAGTCACACCTCCTGGAGCTGCGAGAGTGGTGCTGGATACAGATATAGCTGCCCATGAGGCTACGAGAGCCAGGCCCTTAGAAAGTTTCATACGATCGCTCCATACCGAACCAGTTCGTCAGAATGAGAACTGGCTCACAATCCATTCAGATGGTTTTGCGGGATTCTATCGGCTGTGATACCCGCCAGCAATAGGCCTTAAGAGGTATATCCGGCATAAGAGCCACAAAAACACTCCGAAAGGGCCACGAGTTGGCCAATTAGTGTCATATGGCGATATTAATGAACAACTGTCTGATTCACAAGATGTAACAAGAAGTAACATGCTGACATTTACGTATAAACGACAAAAGCCGCATTCAGCGGCTTTCAAAGGGGCATTTACGGGAGGATTGTCTGTTCTGTCACTGGCCATTCCGAAGCGCTTCTTCCACATCAATCCCTAGGATCAAGATACCCTTTCTCACTCCCCGGCTGTCTTCAATTGTCCAGCTCACCTTTACCTGAAACTTGCGCGATGACTCATCATAGCGGATACCATCAATATGATATTCGGAGGACGGGTTGCTGATTAACGCTTTCCATGCAGCCTCATCGGCTTGATAGTAATCGGTGGTTATATCACTCTGAGCGGCATTAAGACCTGCACTTCCCACTAGAATGGCTTCGGTAATTAACCCATTACTGAGCTCTTTCACCGACCTCAGATAAGCTGACGCTGGTCTACTGATGATTTCACTGATCAATGGCTGTTCTGTTGCAGAAACCTCGTGCCGCCATTGCACATCAAGCGCATCAATAACATCAGGAGCCAGTGTCCTTTGCATCTGATTAGAGATATCTAAAGCTGCAAGAAGCCTATCATCATCGATGATGGCCCTGATTCTTTTCGCTACAACGGAAAGGAGGTTTTCCCTCTCAAAATCATTCAGCGCGACGGTCTCACCAGCGCAATCAGATATCTGCTGATTAAACCGTCCGATAAACTCGGGATGCTGTTCGAGGAACTGATCCGCAAAGTACACCCCCAAAGGCATGTATCGGACAAAGGTTCTATCCAGATAACTGTTAAAGTCAGAAGCCTCTGATACTAACTCTTCAAAATAGCGCGAGTCCGCAATAAAGGTATCTATCCGCCCGGCTTGAACAAGACGTACTAACTGCATCCCTTCATTGACCAGCTCTGTGACAGGAATCCCCTCTGAATCCAACCAGGTCGCCTGATTGCTTGATCTGACCGCACCAATTCGCAGTGTTTTCACATCACTGAAATCAAGGCCACTGGCGTGATACCAATACCACTTCTCCAGTGCAAAAGGCGCAGACATTGTCGCCACTGCATCAAGCTCTGGCGAAGGCCCGCTAGTGAAAATACCGTCCGCGACAGAGTGCTTCATATCCTGAATCGCTCGCTGCCAGGGCATAACCTGAACGGAAAAGGATTCGTTAATATCACGGAAGATACAGCGTAAAGTCTCGGTTGATTCACCCGACAGCTCGCCCTGAAGCATCATTTGGTATGGAGGCCAGATCGTAGTACGCAATTTCACCGCGCCGTAATTCGGTGCCGGTGCCAACTCTGCTGCAATAACACTGACAGAGAAGAAAGTAAGACAGAGAGAAATTAGTCTAAATTTCATGACCTTAGCCCAAACGGATAATTGCTCTAATAATAGCAGGCCCTACGAAAAAGCCCGGTCAATGACCGGACTTTTTCGTATTCGTCAGTAACACTGGTGCAATCATTCCCACTCAATCATCAACGAGGGCTATAACCCATTGAAGGTAAAAGATTTACAAAAAGCTGATTATGGCTTTTACCGTCGCATTTACCGTCAGAATCACGGACTCTTTGTTTCCGCGGGTGATGCAGCGGTTTTTCCGGCGGCAATGTGTATTACATCATCATCAACCATACAATATGGTAACAGAACTGGGAATGATGGCACTACAAACTAAATCTAGACGAATCAAATTGTTTCGTCCGCTGCTACATGTCAGACAATTAACGTCGTTAAAAAAAGCCAGTGTAGATTCAATCTATCAAGATGAGCTAGATTAACTATATAGCCTAAACGGGTGAGAACCTAGGTCTGTATTTGACCGTTTTAGACCCATACAGCTGTGTAGATTGGGAGTCATTGCGACACAAATCTTTTGCTGCGACGGGTTCACATGGACTACGAGCAAACGACTCCAGAGCCATGATCATCTAGAGAAAATTGCTCACCTATCCAACCTCACACGCAGCCGCCTCGCACGCTCTTGGAACGCCTCCTCACCACCCTCCAAGATTTCGCATACCTCTTTCCTGATTTCGGCGTTCTCAAGGCCACCTGACAAGTAGGTGATGGGAGGCAGCGCCCCATGGGGTTGTGGACCTGCCTCTGCGATAATGATTTGGTCGGCGTCGGTATTGATAACGAGATTCGCGTTGTGAGTGACCATGATCACCTGTCGGTGTGATTTGGCTTCAATAAATAGCCCAACCAATTCATCAAAGACCGATTTCGGGTCCAAGTTCTCTTCTGGCTGGTCAATGAGAAGCGGTCGGTCATCTTTGTCGTCCAAACCTAGGTAAAGAAGCAGGAGGATTATTCCGCGTGTGCCAGGGGATAGCTTTCGGATATCGACACCATCATAGTCGATACCATACCGGATCTCGATATGGTCCGTGCTAAACAACCACTGAGCGAAGCGTTTCGACCATATGCGGAACTCCGCCTGATCCGCCCTCGCTACGGGGGAATGATCCAGCAAATCATTCTGATAGAGCCGTCGAAACTCTGCCATCGCTGCTATCACGTCGCCAGAATCCCCGGTTTCCCAAGCAGTTTTCAGCACCTCATCAGCTTTTTGCTGAAGCGTCCCTTTCCCACGGAAGGCGCCGGCCTTTCTCAAATCGATAAGACCTTCCTCGGCCGCCTCTGCCCATTGCTCCACGTCTGCAATCCGCGCGACGGAGAACGAGAGCTTCTTCAATGTTCCCGAAGATGCGGCAAGCTGTGCCATCAACGGCTCATAAAGCCCCTCCAGAACCGATTGCTCAGCGACGAGTGCATCGAAAGCTCTGCCATACGCTGCCTCACGATCTGCCTGCAGTTGAAGAGCACGATCCTTGGCTCCTTTGGCGTCCTCCAACTTTTCAGTTAACGTTTGTAGCGCCGTGGTCTCGGCCGCAATGTTTTTGGAGAGCGCGGCGTAGCGGCGCTGTGCATCCTTGTCGGCATTGACCAACTTCTCCAGCCGCGACATCTCTGCTTCCAGCACCGCCTGTGTGAGTGAGCTTAGATCAGTATCCTCGGGGACATAGGCCGTGTTCGGGTCCCCTAGTGGCGGTGCGGTTCCCTTGATTTTGGTGATCTCACCATCGACCCATTTCACATAGTCTGAGAGGTCGTTATCGACCGGTCCCGTATAGTCGATAAGAAACGCCGCCCATTGATCCGCTGACATTCCGCTGTGTTCATGGCGCGCCTGAGCTTGCCGAAGCGCTTCGGGGGCCTGATTGCGGCGCATATCTTTCACTTCATCTTGTATGGCAAGAAACGTCTGTCGCTGCCCCGTAAACTGACGAAGTTTTGCTCGAACTTTGTTGGCAGCCTCAGCCAACTCCGTATGTCTCTGAGCTCTCTTTTCACCGCCTTTCGATACCAGCTTGGCGCGATCGGCCGTATAGGCGTCGACCAGCTTCTTTTTCTTCGCCACCTCTGCTTCGTAGCTGGCGACGAGTTTTTCCTTCTCCAGCTCTGTACTTATGCGATCAGAGATCTGGGCGACCGCTTCAGCCTCCCTGGCGAGAGCGAGGCGATGCCGTGATGCACGCTGTTCCAACAACTCGGTAAAATTCAACGCGCCGTCCCTGCTATCCTCGGGATGCGCCTCGAAAATCACACGCTCAATTTCCCGAAGCAACCCGTCTGTTAGCCCGTTTGAGGAGCATAGTTCTTCGACAAACTGCTGAGACAAATACCGCACCCGTTCATAGCTGAACGGTCCATTGGCGTCCGAACCATCAAGCGCACGTATCTCAGGATCTCCAGCCGCCCACTTCACCTTAACCTTTGCATCTCCAACAATTGGGCGGGCCCGAACGAGAAAGGATGGGTTTGCCCACTCGTCTGCGCCCCAAGTCTCGTCCGGGATCGAGTCGCAACCAGCCGCGATCATGTCAGCCAGTGCGGTCTTGCCGGATCCACGAGCTCCGATAATAGCGACCAGCCCTGGATTGAGCGGTATAACCGACGTCTTCAGCCATGGTGCATCGAGAACTTCGATCCCAGAAATTACCTGAGAGGGTGTTGCGGACGCTGGAGGTTCACTCCCGACATGCGCTCGGTCGGCAGGATCAATGCATGCTTGGCGCAACGAGTCGAATTCGAGCCCGCCCTTGATCCAGGAGAAGCGATCTCCAAACGGAGAGGCAACACTCTCAAGGTTATGGGCATCGCTTCCATGAAGGCATGGTTTGAGGCCGCCATAGATTTTGCGAACTTCCTCGGCAGACATTGAAGGCTTGCGGCCTAGCCAAAATTCTCGCTGCGCTTCGCTGCTAGCAAATATCACATGGGCAAACCCTTCAATCTCGCGTCGGATAGTCTGGTCGGCCGCCTCTCGGACGCCCGATGTTCCATCGCTCGCCCCACCTGCCACACCAATCAATATGTTCCTTTTCGCCCAACTACTTTCCGCATACACTTCACGCAGCTGCTGGAAGTTAACTTTGAACTGGCCTGCACCATAGGCAAGTGCAGCCCCATCGTCAGTGATATTCGGGGCAGCCTTCTTGCCTAGCCTGATCAGATCGGCGCGCGTACAATCAAATCGATCCTGCATCACATTAAACTGCAAGCGTGACAGTATCCGTTGCAGCTCATCAATGTGCTGCGGATCTTCGGGGCTCACAAAAAGGTGTAGATTGACGAAGCCTCCCTTCGCAGTCGCAACATCGAGCCTCAACTCCACATTGGGAAAAATAAGCGTAGCATTAGGAAGCCTACCTGCATCTCGGTATTCCAAGATTTTCTGATAGGTATCGGTTATGTAATAGTCGGTGACTGCGATCGCCTCAATGACCGGGGTCGCCCGCTCAAGTGCTGTTAGGTAGTCGTCCCAAGTATTTGGTCCGCTGAACTGGTTGTTCATGACGGTGCCGGGCGCATGGATATGAGGCTCCCACCTTCGCCACTCCGACCCTCGATTCAGCATGCGTTCCCCTTAATTTTTTTCATTTTCGTGTGATTATCTCCATGTAACCTCGCGCTTTCATCATTATTGCCCCTTTCCTTCCACACACATCAGGCTACTAACGCACATGCCCGCATCACATCCCGATAATCACACACGAGAGTCTGATGCCTTCCAAAACTTTATGGCCCATTTCCAGTTGCAGCCCCATTAGGTGCGTGTCGCCAACAAACCAAATCGGCCATTCCCTTCCAGGCCACTGAAGGTCTCAATACGGGCGATATCTCGGATAGCAGTCGGCGGATCAGAGTTTTCGATCACGATGAACTGCACCTTGTCCTTCAGGCTAGCGATGTGTTTATAGAAATTTTCAGCAAGACCTGTCTTCTTGAGAACCTTTTCATCATCCGACAACTCACCATAGCGCGATGTCATCGGCTCGCGATAAGTGAGCAACGGAGTGTCAAGAACGAGGAAACCAGGGTATGGAAGATCGTTTTCAATACAGAAAACAACAATGGCTACATTAAAAGCAGCATGAAGAATTGCTCTGACACCTTTGCCATTGGCGGCACGGAGTTTTCCGGCAACAGTAATATCCATAGCTTCCGTGTCAAACTGCACCTTGTCTGCATCGGGAAAGCGCCATTCAGTTAGTACGGACTTCACTGTCTCCCCAAAGCGGAACAATGTAGTCGAATCTGGGCCTACTGATGGTGCATCGCCTTTACTGCGTCGGATTGGTTCGGAGTCAATTCCAGCTCTCCGGGTCGATAGATTGGAACGGCGTTTATAAAGGTCGAGAACATGTAGTATCTCTGATCGCTTCAACACATATACTTCGTAACTTTCTCGCAACGAAGTTTCATATGGGCGCGCCTTCTCAATCTCGCCATCAAGTCTATCAATCTCATTTTTCTCTAAATCAACGGTCCGGTGCAGCCCTACAGCTTCAGCCTCAAGAGAAGCTATAGTTTGGGTCAGTTCACGTTGTTCACGCTCGATTTTGCGGGCCTCAGCGGCAGCAGCTTTATGCGCCATCGCAATTTCTTCCGCAGCATGATTATGTTTTTGGGCATCAGACGGAGCACCACAGACTGGACAATCCATGTCGGTCATCGCCACGAGCACGAATCCTCCCTCCTCAATTGACTGCAAGCGCTGAAGGTCAGAGCTGTAGACAGCCTGTAATTTGGAGAAACGTTCAATCGTTAAATCAAGCTCTCTCGCCCTTTCTAATAACTCACGACGGTGCTCTATGGTTCTTCGTCTTTCACCTGAAAGGGCGTCAAGTTTTGCTTGGGATTCCTTTAATCGAGAGGGAAGGTCACTTGCGCTTTGCTCCAGTAGCCCAAGCTGCTCTTCGGTTTCCTTTTCATCTGGCGGGTTCTCACCGAGCTCCGCATCGATCTGAGCAATCAGCTCATCCACTAGTTCAATCTTCGCAGCTTTGGCCACTTTGCGATCTGAGGGTTTAGTAACTGTCACGGCAGCGGCGTCGTCAACCCCGGTAAGCACAAACTTGAACAGGTTCTGCTCGAAGGTGCGCTGAGAAGGCGCCCCCGAGGTAAAGACAGGACTCTTCTCGGCAATAATATCCTGCTCAGACACTACAACGTAGGGCGATAATAAGTAAATGGATAGCGTATCTTTCTTACAGTTACCGTCTCGAACGACCGCCTTCCCCGCGATCCCCATCGCGTTGAGTAATAAGTGCGAAACGGTATCAGTGCGCTTGGAATCGTGTTTCTGGCGCAACACTAAACCATCTGTGACACCGGCCCTCTTGTGCAGTCCCTCATAGAGCGTGAAGTGGCCGCCCTGTGTGGCACGGCAAAGCGTAACATCACGATTATCAGGTAGTGTCAGGCCTAACCAAACCGATTCATAAGCACTAATTTCTTCAATTTCGGGTAGGCTCTTGGAAACACCGAGCATGAAAAGAATGGTCTTCGAAGCGAAGGATTTACCAGTATTCGAGGCACCAAATATAATAGTGAGCCCTTCATCAAACCAAAGTTCGGCAGGCTCAATGCCGGGCCCAGTGAAGACAAGATGACGCAGCCGGATACCATTCATAGTGATCGCCCCGAAGATGTGTCATCGGTCGTGAATTCCGTAGTCCAGCGTCCAATCCGGCCTTCAATGAGTTGCCGAATTTCAACGCTCGCCTGTTGAGTAAAGCGATCCGCCATCCATCTAGCTCGGTCCTTGAGCGCAAGAGAATAAGGCGTCTGCAGAAGCCCCACGTAACTTGGAGCCTCCTCGCCGGCGCAAAATTCTATTCCTCCCTCCGTCTCAAACACTTCAACAAGGTGCATTTGCTGCATCATACGCAAGCTTCTTTCTACCAACTGGCGCCGAACCAGGAGTTCGCCAGTACGATTGGGAAGATCGGGATGGAGACTTTCCGGTACATCCTGCCCATCAATATCGCCTGTATGTACGATCAGATGATCAAACCACGTCATTTCCATTAAATCGCAATGACGCGGGTAAAAAGCCTCAAGCACTACCAAGGCCCGAATACCGGTTTCAAGGGTGCTATTGAACGGATGTTTGTCCAATATTCTGTCCTCTAACAATGCCACGGCAAACGACCGTCATTTGCGAACTGGTGGCAAGTCCCTTGTTTGACCTGAGGACCTGCGTGCTTTCCCAGTACACCGGATGGTTGCAGGATAGCTGCTTGCTGCATCACTTGACGCAGCTTCGCCAGCCCATTTTCATAGTCACCACTATGGACCTCGACCACACCGTGATAGATTTCATCCTTAAAATTGGGCAAGAAATCCTCGGGGGTAGAATCTCGATAAAATCGGTCAAATGCCACCGAATCGAAGAAACGAGTACGTTGATCGCGAAGATGCGTGTTGAACTCTGCGCTTGCCAGGGCTGCTGTTGCATCTGGGAAAGTCCCTGGACCTTTTTCTTCGTATAGTTTGAGGAGTTGGCCGATATACGAAGATTCGCTGGCATCTATCTCTTCGGGGACAGTACCTCGTGGCGAAGGACCAGGGTCTTCGTCAAACCACTTAACCAAAGCAGGCTTGCAGGCAGGATCTTCGACAAGCCGCGCCGCGTCGAGCCAATGGATCTGGGTGAAATCAAATGCTCTAATCTTGGCCTCGATCTCAGGGCTGAGCTGAACAACCTGCTTTTCGACAAGCTTTCCAGAAATATCAGTATCCCAACGTTCGAGAAAGGCTTTCTTAAAGCGCTCAGGATGAGCAATAAACTGCTGCACAGCCCTAGCAACACCACGCGGTGCGACAAAGATGAAAGAGCGCGGCAACGAGTACTCGCCAGCCGCCGAGTGCATAAATATCTTTCCAAGTTCAACGAAAGCCGAGCTTTCGGATAGTGACTTGCTGAGCTGCTTACACTGAAAGTTGTCCCACGGACCTTCCATGCGTTTATCTGTTACATAACCCGTGACATCACGCCCCATGTCACCTGTGCCGCGCCAAAGTTCATGGCTATGGTAGTCTTTGCAACGATGGGCCAGCCAATCATTGACGAAGTCCTCCAAGCGATCTGCTGGAAGCGCACGAATCAGGATAGCGTGGTTGATACGCAAAGACGTCTCCTTATTAGTCCCCAAATTTGCTGCCACATTGTAATCTAAGCCAATGTCAGTGGTGTTTATTATTGCCGCCTTACCTTGGCTACTGTGTTTACTCTAGACAACATGGTTAATCCTAGACAGCACCACTCATTCTAAATGTTATTCAAAAATATTGTTACCTTTCAGGCTGGGGCGCCTTGTTAAATCCCCGATCCCTTGCCATAAACGCCTCCAGCATATGCGGGATCAACGTCACCGCATCTACTGGCTCGCCATAGGTCTGAGCGTGCAGCTCGGCATAACGCTCCAAGTCCTCCTTCAGGGATACAGGGCAGGCAAAGGACAGTTTGATAGTTTCTGTCTTGGGTAGCGGCCCCAGCCGCAGTTTGTTGGTGGTCATGGCATAATCCCCCGTTGTTAGATCAGTGGTTGGTATGGCCGCAACACCAGGTCGCGATTCACGATAAGGCGCACCGGCAGACCGGGCCGGCTGGTCAGGGTGGGCTGGATATTTAGATTGCGGCGGGTCACCTCCTGGCCAACCTGATTGATGCTGTCCTGCGCGCTGTCCCGCCCGGCGATGATGACGCGGTCGCCATCCTGGCGGTTCTCGGGTGCTGCCAACTCCGCGCCTACACCCAACAACGTGGTCAAGGCGGCACCTGCGAACAGGCGATCCCAGTGCCAATCGACGCCATCTTCCAACCCTGCATAACCGGCCGGGTCGGTGCCGGCGAGGTTGTCGAGTTGAAAGGAAGAAGTGTCGGGCAGGATCACCCGGTGCCAGACCACCTGCACGCGGGTCTGCCCGTAGCTCACCTGGCTGTTGTAGCGGCCCAGGATGCGCGAGCCCTGGGGAATCAGCACATGACGGCCGGTGGCGGTGTCATAGACCGGCTCCGTAACGGTGGCGATCACATCGCCCGGCAGGTCGGAGTTGATGCCGGTCACCAGAGCGCCGGCAATCACCGTCCCGGCCATTATTTGATAGGGTGATACCGGCGTTTGCAGATCCCCGGAATTACGGGTTTCTGTAAAAGCGGGTTTCTTGAGAAACTCCTCCTTCTGTTCCTGACGGTTCTGCAGGGTAATGGGGTCGATCTCTCCGGAAGGAGAGCCCTGCAGCATCGCCAGGGAATCGAGGGCGCCCAGGCTCTGATTTATCGGCAACCCCTCTCCTCCACCTGCAACAGAAGCTACGGTAGAAGACCGTGGTCGAATCGACCCGAAGAACACGGCAGAGGCCGCAGCCTCTTCCGCTTCCTTGAGTCGTGCCAGTCGGTCGGCTTCGACCGTGTCCTGGCCGATGTCCCGATAGCCCATTGTCTGCCGCTCCGCCTTCAGAATTGGCTCACCCAGGTCCCCCGGCAACGGCTTACCCAGGCGAGGCACTTCAGGCGGCAGTTGCGAATAGTCCGTTGGCAAACGGGCCAGACCTTCGGAATGGGCGACGCGCTCGACGTTGTACAATTCGTCCGCGCCATTCAGGTCATCCCGCTCGGGTGCTCGCAAGGACCAGAACATCGCCCCTAACACGGCGGTGGCCATGCCACCGGCGAGCACAGCCAGCATCCGCCGGTTCAGCCGCGTGACCGGTCGCGGCTGGGCACGCAGGGCCACCTGTTCCGGTGCCAACTTCGGCGATGGTTCTGACTGTGACTGATCCGGGGTATTGTCGTCGTCCATACTCACTCCCTCCGTACCCCATCGGTTCGCTCAATGCGTACCACCTCGCCTTCCTCACCACCCAGACGCAGTTCGGCAGCACCGAAGAGTCGATCCACGATGTAGTACGGCGAGCGGAAGCGGTAGTTCACCAACTGCCCATCGCCCTGCGGGCCGATCACGAACAGCGGCGGCAGTTCACCCTGGGCGATCCCGGCCGGGAACTGGATATAGACCTTCCCGCCATCGTCGAAGGCCCTCAGTGGCCGCCATGACGGCTGATCCCCACTCAGGGCATAACGGAATCGCAAGCTTTCCAAGGACAAATCCCGGTCAATCGGCGTGGCGACCTCGGCCGCCTGCGAGCGACGCTGCAAGGCCAGCATGCGATCCCTCGGATAGTTCCAAGAGACAGAGGCCATCCAGGTCTTCTCGGTGGAAATCAACTCCATCAGATAGGTACGGCGATTGGTGGTGATCACCAGGTTGGTCCGGATATCCACGCGGATGGGTTTGACCAACACATTGACTCGCTGCTCGACTCCGGTGCCACTGGACGTATCCCCCACGATCCAGCGCACTGTATCCCCGGCGGCGACCGTTACCAGTTCCTCCCCGGGCTGCAGGGCAATGACGGTCACTCGCTCGGGACTGGCATAGACCTGATACAGCGCACCCTCGGCAAAGGGCCAGACCTGGACGGCATTGACATAGCCTTCCCGCATCGGTGGCACCCGCGCCTCCTCGGTAGCCTGGTCTACCTCTGTCTGCGGATCTGCAAGCTCGACTTCCTCGGTACCCTCCGCTTCCACAGGCAAGGACATCAGTTGCCCCGGCAACGGCAGGGGTTTTGGCACTTCCACCACTTCTATTGGTCTGTCGGGCTCCGGCAACAGGGTTGCCGCGACCGGCTCGTCCAGGGTAATTTGTGGCGGTTTTTGCGGCGTGGCGCAGCCGGCCAGCACAATCGCCACCGCCAGTACCAGGCCCCCGGCGCATCTATCCAATTGTTTGCTCATGGCATCTCTCCTTCAGTGGCCTCCAGCTCCCGACTCCACGACAGGCCATTGACGTAGATGCCCAATGGATTGCGGCGTAGCCGCTGTTCGGTACGCGGGGTTTGCAGCACGACGGACACCACTGCCGTCCAGCGCTCGATACCGGCCGCCGCGCCGTTCACAAACCGGTGCTCGCTCCAGCGCACCTGGTAAGAGCTGTCGCTGGCCCGCACCACGCTGTTGATTTGCACCGTCACCGATTCCTGGCCGATGCGGGCAAAAGGATCGTTGGTGCGGGCGTAATCGTTGAGCACCGCAGCCCCGCGGTCGGTGGTGTAGTTGTAGGCGTCCAGCCAGTTCTGGCGCACCACCACCGGATCAATGGAGAGCGAGCGCACCAGGGTGATAAACCGGGCCAAATGATGGGTGGTCTGCGCATCGTTGGGCCGGTACGGCGTTATGGCCTCCCCCACGGCCCGCACCTGTCCGCCCGTATCCACCTCCACCACATAGGGCGTGACGATGGACTGTGCCGAACGCCACACCAGCCCGCCGGTCATCAGCAGGGCCAAGGTCAGGCAGCCAAAGGCCATCAGCCGCCAGTTCTTCGCCTGCACCCGGGCCGACCCTATGCGCTCATCCCAGGCCTGGGCAGCCGCCTGATAGGGTGTGACCGGTTGCGGGGATTCGGCATAACGCGCGTGAGGTCGCTTGAATCGCATGAAAAATTCTCCTTAGGAATCCGGGTCGTTCAGGCTGGGGCCTGATCCAGAACCGCCACCATCCCCACCGCGCAGGGTGTGGGCAACGGTCGTCGCGGTATCGGAAAGCTGCTGGCGACGTTGCAACTGCCTGGCCCAGGCCGGTTGTCCGCCCGACGCTGTTGCGTGCTTCGTGTTTGCGGCAGCTGAATCCATGACCGAACTCGCCCCGCTGGCCGTAGCCTTCATCGAGCTGGCACCACCTGTCGCCATCCGAACGGCACCGGGCGCCATTCGCGCTCCGGCCACCACGGCGCCACCCACTCCAGTGGCAGCAGCACCCAGAGCCACGGCGGTCCCGGCCGCGCCGAGGGTGGCGCCTGCCATCGCTCCGGCGCCCAGTTGTGGTGAGCCGGAAACCAAGCCAGTGGCAATGCCCGGCCCGAAGATTCCCAAGGCCAACAGCGCCAGGGAAGCGAGCATGATTACCAGTGCAAAATCCACAGAGGGTTCGGCGGGGGCAACCTGGAATTCGGCAAAGAGTCCGGTGCCGATACCAATGATCACCGCCAGCACCAGTACCTTGACGCCGGAGGACACCACGTTGCCCAGGACTTTTTCAGCGAGAAAGGCAGTCTTGTTCCACAATGCGAACGGCACCAACACAAACCCGGCCAGGGTGGTCAGCTTGAACTCAATCAGGGTGATGAAGAGCTGGATCGCCAACACGAAGAAAGTCAGGATCACTACCAGCCAGGCCAGGAACAGCACCACGATGGGCGTGATATTGACGAATACCTCCGGGAAGCCGGACATCTCGCTGATCTGCTCTAGGATTGGCGCGCCGGCATCCACGCCCACCTTGGCCAGGCGGCCCGGTTGCAGGAATTCCGCAGCCGTCATCCCAGTACCCGACGCCATCAACCCCAACCCGGCGAAGGAGCGGAACACGATACCCGCCAGCGTATTGAAGTTGCCTATGATGTAGGCGAAGGCTCCCACGTAGAGCACCTTGCGAATCAGGCGAACCAGCACGTCATCGGCTTGCCCGGTAGCATGGCTCAGCGCCCAGAAAAGTCCCGCGATGGTCATGTCGATCACCACCAGGGTGGCTGTCAGAAACGCCACTTCTCCACCCAGCAACCCGAAACCCGAATCGATGTAGGTGGAGAAGACGTTGAGGAAGCGGTCGATTACCGCGACATCATCCATGGCCACGCGCCTCCATCGGAACAGGTATCAAAGTCATCACACTGCCTCAATACCCGTAGAAGGAAACCGGCTGCGGTGTGTAGGCCGTGCCCTCCCCCAGAAATCGACGGGTCACTTCCCGGCCACGCTCTGTGGCGGCAGCCTGCCGGGCCAACTCCAGGGACGCGGCGCGATCCTGCGTCAGCCGCAATTGCTGGGACTGGATGGACTGCTTGGCCTGTAACGCGAGGAGTTGGTTGGTGGCCTGCATCGCCTGCAGGGCACCGTTAGCTGATTGACTATGATTCACCAGATCCGTCAACACGCCCTCGTCTGTAGACAGGTTCTGGGAGACCTGCCCCTGCATACGCATCGCCGTGTGCAGGCCATTGAGGGTGTGCGCCCAACGCTCGCGGGCATCCTGCGCCATGCGGTCACCGCTTACGGTAGCCGCGTATTCCTGCGGGTAGAGCCTGGCAAATTCCTGGTCAATGCGGTTTACCTCATAGGGCAAGCCCTGGGCCTCGGCAATCAGGCGCCCGGTGGTCGCCAGTGCAGAGCGCAGTCGATTCACTGAATTGAAATCAAGCCGCTCTAGATTCCGAGCCTGGTTGATCAGCATGTTCGCCTCGTTCTGCAGCTGCTGTACCTGGTTGTTGATCTGCTCCAGGGTGCGGGCGGCGGTCAGTATGTTTTGCGCCAGATTCGAGGGATCGAGCACAATATCGCCTACACCAAACAGGGCATGGGCGGGCTGGACGACGGTAAAGGCAATGGCGCTGACCAGCGCCACCACGCGAAAGCGGGATACCAACGGGCGTTTACGGTTCATGGCTTTTCCTCCTGGGAAGTTCATCCAGAGATGTTCCTGCGAGTGAGTGTTGATCAAGCAATTGCGCCGCCCAATCGAGACCGCGATGGCGCAGCCAGGCGGCGGCAAAATCAGATACCGGCATCGAGGCCAGCAGCACATCCATCTCACGCTGATCCTCAGGCGTCGAGGCGCCGGCAAAGGCGAGCGCCACCGGCCCCAGATCCAAGTCGAACAGGCGATTGCCAAGTCGTGACTGGTAGTAGTAATCGCGCTTGGGCTCGGCGGTGGCGACAATCTTGATCTGCTGGGCATTGAGCCCGAAGCCTTCGTAGATGGAGCGAATCTGTGGCTCGGTGGCCTGGGGGTTGGGCAGGAAAATGCGGCTCGCGCAGCTCTCGACGATAGCAGGCGCGATGCTGGAACCCTGGATATCCGCCAGCGACTGGGTGGCGAAAATCACGCTGACGTTCTTCTTGCGCAGGGTCTTCAGCCACTGGCGGATGCGCTCCGCGAACACCGGATCGTCGAGGTATAGCCAGGCCTCATCCAATATCAGAAGCGTCGGAGCCCCGTCGAAACGCTCATCGAGGCGTGCGAACAACACGCCCAATACGGCCAGCACGGCAGCGCGGCTGGCCATCAATTCCTCCATCTCAAAGCACTGCACATCGGCTGTACCCAGGCGGTCATGCTCGGCGTCCAGCAGCTTGCCGTGGGTACCACCCAGCAGGTACGGGGCCAGCGCCTGGCGCAGTGCATTGTCCTGCAGCAGGACGGAAAATCCCGTCAGGGTGCGCTGCTCCACCGGCGCACCGGCCAGGCTTTCCAGCGCCGACCAGATCGCCGCTTTTTCATCGGGGCCAAGGGAAACTCCCTCCTGTCGTATCCGCCCTTCCAGCCATTCCGCCGCCCAGGCGCGTCGATCCTCCCGGCCGATCCCGGCAAGGGGTTGGAACGCTATCTCACCTTCTGCACCCAGGTCATAGTGCTCGCCACCAAGGCCCAGAATCGTCGCGCGCAGAGAGCGCCCCATGTCGAAAGCGAAAATCCGCGACCCCGGATAGCGACGAAACTGCAAGGCCAGTGTGGCCAACAGCACCGATTTGCCCATGCCGGTAGGCCCCACCACCAGGGTATGACCGACATCACCAATATGGGTGACGAGCCGGAACGGCGTGGCTCCATCGGTGCGCGTGACGATCAACGGCGGGGCGTCCAGATGAACATTCTTCATCGGCCCCGACCAGACCGCCGACACCGGCAGCAGGTGCGCCAGGTTTAGCGTAGAGACAATGGGCTGGCGCACATTGGCGTAGGCATTGCCCGGGATCGAGGACAGCCAAGCCTCCACGGCATTGATTGTCTCGGGGATGGTGACAAAACCCCGCCCCTGGATGACCCGCTCCACCTGGCGCAGTTTTTCATCGGCGATGGCGGAATCAGTATCTAGCACCGTCACGGTGGCCGTGACATAGCCGAAGGCCACCTGGTCACTGCCGAGTTCCTGCAGGGCGGCGTCCGCATCCCCCGCCTTATTAGAGGCATCGGCATCCACCAGCGGGCTTTCCTGCTGGAACAGGATCTCCCTCAATAGCGCCGCCACATTCTTGCGCTTGGCAAACCACTGCCGGCGCAATCGCCCCAGCTCCCGTTCCGCTTCCGCCTTGTCCAAGCACAGAAAACGCGTACTCCAGCGATAGCCAAAACCCAGCCGGTTCAGGTCATCCAGAATCCCCGGCCAGGTCGATGTGGGGAAACCCCGCACCGTGGCTACGCGCAGGTGCACCTCGCCCAGCATCGGCGCCAGGCCACCGGTCAACGGGCTGTCGGCCAGCAAAGCGTCAAGATGGAACGGTGTCTCCGGTACCGCCACTGGATGACGGCGAGTGGAAACAGTGCCGTGCAAATAGGTCAGCGTCTCGCTGTCATCCAGCCAGGCCAGTTCCGGCATCACGCCATCAAGCAGATCGAACACGCGGTCCGTCTCCGCCGTAAAGGCGTCCAGTCGCTCACGCCAGTTCGCCACCTGGCGAGACGTGTTTTCGTAGACGAGGCTGGTCGCCCGGGCGAGCGACTCTTCCGGCGGCAGGTATACCAGCGTCAGGTGGTAGGCGCTTTCGAAGTGGCTGTGGTCTTCCTCGAAGGCCGCTCGCCTTTCCTCATCCATCAGCCAGGAAAGCGGCTCGGGAAACTCCGACTGCGGATAGCCTGCTGCCTGGAGTCGTTCGGCTTCCACGAACAGCGCCCACCCCGATCCCAGGCGCCGCAGCGCGTTATTGAGCCGCGCCGATGTGGCGATTAGTTCACCTTGGGTGGCACTGTCCAGATCCGGCCCCCGAAAGCGCGCCGTGCGCTGGAACGATCCATCCTTGTTGAGTACCACTCCTGTAGCGACCAGCCCTGCCCAGGGCAACCAATCAGCCAACAGGGCAGGACGCTTGCGGTATTCGGTCAGGTTCAACATGGCTGCCCTCACACATCCAGCAGGGCTTTGTGCTTAAAATGCCGCAGGAACACCGCCATGAACTGCGGGTCGGCCTGCGCACCCCATACCGCCAGTGAATGCCCCAGCAGCCACAGCACTAGGCCGGGCAACCACAGTTGCAGCCCCAGACCCACCGCGGCTGCCAGGGTGCCGTTGGCGATGGCCACGGTGCGCGGTGCCCCGCCCAGCAGAATCTGCTCGGTCAGTGCCCGGTGCAGCGGCACCTCGAAACCGTCAATGAATGCGGACACTCCGTTCATGCCACCACCGCCCCGCCGGAGAAGCTGAAGAAGGACAGGAAGAACGAGGAGGCAGCAAAGGCGATGGACAGACCAAACACGATCTGCACCAGCCGCCGAAAACCGCCGGAAGTATCACCAAAGGCCAGTGCCAACCCGGTGGCGATAATGGCGATCACCGCCACAATCCGGGCCACCGGCCCCTGGATAGAATCGAGAATGGATTGCAGCGGCCCCTCCCAGGGCATGCTGGAACCCGCGGCCTGTGCCGTTGTCGCCAGGCACAGCAACAACGCGGCAAATATCAGGGTGTTCAAGCCGGAGCGTAAAACCGGATTTACAGAAATCCGCATTGGGTGGGCAGCGGTCATGATGGTTCTCCAGTTGTAGTTGAGGATGAGGCGATTGAGGATGAAAGCGACGACGACAGGCATTCGTCGAGGTGATAGCCGTTGCTGTCGAAACCGGTGACCCGGACCATAGTGCGCACCTTGCGGGCACGACCGCGCCCCGCGATAAACACCACCACGTTCACCGCCTCGGCAATCAGCGCACGCGGCGGCGTGATGGCGACTTCCAGGATCAGTTGCTCAAGGCGAAGCAGTGCACCCTGAGCGGAACCGGCATGCACGGTGGCGATGCCGCCGGGATGGCCTGTGCCCCAGACCTTGACCAGATCCAGCGCCTCGCCGCCGCGCACCTCACCAACCACCACCCGGTCCGGGCGCAGGCGCATGGTGGCCCGCACAAGCTCGGTCATGGACACCACGCCGGAGCGGGTGCGGAGCGGTACGTGGTCTTTTGCTACACACTGGAGTTCAACCGTATCTTCCAATACCAGCACCCGGTCATTGGTAGCCGCAATCTCCGCCAGTAGTGCATTGGCAAGCGTCGTCTTGCCGGTACTGGTGCCGCCGGCCACCAGGATGTTCTGTCGCTCGCGCACCGCGGAGCGCAGAAAATCCGCTTGACCCTCAGCTAGCACGCCATCGCGCACATAGTCTTCCAGCGGAATTACTCCTACCGCGCGCTTGCGCAGGGCAAAGGCCGGGGCCGGTGAAGCAGGAGGCAGGACACCCTCGAAACGCTCGCCGGTTTCCGGCAGCTCGGCACTCAGCAGTGGCCGACCGCGATGGACTTCCACACCCACGTGAGCCGCCACCAGGCGAATGATGCGTTCGCCATCGGCGGCGGACAGCGTTTCACCGGTTGGCGCTCGCCCCGTGGACAGACGATCCACCCACAAACTGCCATCTGGGTTGAGCATCACCTCCACCACATCCGCGTCCGCCAGTGCGGCGGCGATCAACGGCCCCATGGCGGTGCGCAGCATGCGGATGCGCCGGTCAAGTGATTGTGTCGAGGATGACGATGGGTGAGCCGCGTTCATGATTCGCCCTCCCCATCGTGCTGTTGTTGCTGCTCGCGCTCCTGGGCCTCAACCTGAGCGGCAATCTCATCCAGCCGCCGCGTATCAGGTTCCAATTCTTCATAAACCTCCCGCACCAAACTGCGGCCACGTAAGATGTGTCGGCCCAACTGCTCAACGAACTGCTCGAAGCGCGCCCTGCCCTGGGACCTGGCCGCCTCCTGATGTGACTCCGGCAGCGGCGTGCTCACCGTCAGGTAGTAACGCACATACAGCGCCACCGTCTCGATCAGGATGTTCTGGTCCCGTTCCAACTTCTCGAACTGGCGGGACAGGTGATCCAGCCGTTTTGCCATGGCCGCTTCGCGCTTATCGGCGGCATCGGGCGAGAGCCAGGACGCCAATGCCGCCGCAACAATGGAGGACTTGGACACACCTTTCTTCGCGGACAACTCCTCCAGGCGTTTGGCATGGTCGCGCTCGATAAACAAATTCAGTCGGTGGCGGGAATGCAGTCGGCTCATAGGGCAATTCCATCATCGGGATCGAGGGCGGCCTGCCGTGCCAAACGTTGCAGGCGCGGGTCGAACTTCGAGGGCAAGGGTGTGATGCCGTCCTCATCATCCAATAAGGCCAGATCATTGGTGGGTGGTTTGGTTTCCGGTTCCCAAGTCACAGCCTCCGAGAGTTCCGGTTGTCGGCGCGGACCGCCATCATCACTCCCTCCAGCGTTATCAACCGCGCTGGAAGCCGCAGCCGGCACTGTCGGCACTGCCAGTTCGCTCCAGTCATTGGGGCGAACCTCGGGCACGTCGATATAACGCCCTTCATCCAGAACAGGAGGCGGCAGCACCCGACGGGTAAAATTCCCATCAAGGTAATAGCGCAGCTTCTTTGCCTTGATCGGTGGTTGCCCGGAGACCATCACCACTGCTTCGTCCGGCGGCAGTTGCATCACCTCCCCCGGCGTCAACAGGGGCCGCGCCGTCTCTTGGCGCGAGACCATCAAATGCCCCAGCCACGGCGCCAACCGGTGACCGGCGTAGTTGCGCTGTGCCCGCAGTTCGGTAGCCGTACCCAGGGTGTCGGAAATCCGCTTGGCGGTGCGCTCGTCGTTGGTGGCGAAGGTCACCCGTACATGGCAGTTGTCGAGAATGGCGTGGTTGACGCCGTAGGCCTTGTCGATCTGGTTGAGGCTCTGGGCGATCAGGAAACTGCGAATGCCGTAGCCCGCCATAAAGGCGAGTGCCGACTCGAAAAAGTCCAGCCGGCCCAGTGCGGGAAACTCGTCCAGCATCAGCAACAGCTTGTGCCGACGCTCGATGCCGTCACTGCCGTCCAATGATTCGGTCAGCCGTCGCCCGATCTGGTTGAGGAGCAGGCGAATCAGCGGTTTGGTACGGTTGATGTCCGAGGGCGGCACCACCAGGTACAGGGACACCGGATGCTCGGCGGCGATCAAATCGGCAATGCGCCAGTCGCAGCGGGAGGTCACGGCGGCCACCGTGGGATCACGGTACAGCCCCAGGAAACTCATGGCGGTGGACAGCACACCGGAGCGCTCGTTGTCCGACTTGTTCAGCACTTCCCTTGCCGCCGAGGCCACTACCGGATGTGGCCCGTCATCCAAATGCTTGGTGGTCATCATTCGATGCAGTGTCACCTCGAAGGGACAGGCCGGATCGGAGAGGAAGTTGGCGACACCACGCAGGGATTTATCTTCACCCGCGTAAAGCACATGTAGGATGGCGCCAACCAGCAAGGCATGAGAAGTTTTCTCCCAGTGGTTGCGGCGCTCCAGCGCGCCTTCAGGGTCCACAAGGATATCGGCAATATTCTGCACATCGCGGACTTCATGGGCACCGCGCCGCACTTCCAGCAAGGGGTTGTAGGCCGCCGACTTGGCATCAGTGGGATTGAACAGCAGGCAGTGGGAAAACCGTGCCCGCCAACCAGCAGTCAGTTGCCAGTTCTCGCCCTTGATGTCGTGGATCACCGCCGAGGCGGGCCAGGACAAGAGGGTTGGCACCACGAGACCCACGCCCTTGCCCGAGCGGGTCGGTGCGAAGGTCAATACATGTTCTGGGCCTTCGTGGCGCAGGTATTTATCGTCGTGCTGGCCAAGAAAAACACCGGCATCACCGATCAGCCCGGCACGGTGGATTTCCGCAGGTTCCGCCCAACGCGCCGAGCCGTAGGTGGTCACCAGCCGCGATTGCCGCGACCGCCAGATCGACATACCGATGGCGACCACCACCGCCACCAGGCCACTGGCCCCGGCGATGGCACCGCCGGTAACAAACACGCCGGGCGCATAGGCATCGAAGAAGAACCACCAGTCAAACAAGCGCCATGGGTGGTAAACCGGTTTATCGAGTAGTTCGAACCAGGGGGCACCCAAACGAGACTGGTAGCCCAGCGCGTAGGCCACCCACTGGGTGGCGCCCCACACCCCAGCGATGACGATGCCGAACACCGTCAGCACCTGACCGTAGAGTACGCCTGTCGCCCGCATATCCACCTCCGAGTCTGTCCTGATTTAGCACGCACATGAGCGTGCGAACAGGTGTCAGATTCGGTGCTGGATCAGTGCCGGTCAAAGACTGTTATCGGCACAATGCTGAAGGGAAATGCAAGATTGCCAGGTAGGGGGAACACTGTAAAAACACCGCAAATAACAGCGTATTCCAGCAAAGCGGGTTATCCAGCGAAACTTTTCAGCCAGTCGGCATTAAAACGCTGGCTTTTCCTTCGGCGGTGTATACGGTACTTCGCCATCACCAAGGAACGCCTTGTTGGTGGCCTCGGCTACTATGTTGCACAGTTTGTCACCCAACTCCGCACGATTGAGCCGACACTGCTCCCGCAGCTCCTTGCGCCGCTCGGGATTGGCCAACAGCGATTCCACGGTATCGGTGAGCGGAGTTTCAGCGGATGGCTTTTCAGTCGATGCGGGTTTCTCACCGCAGGCACTCAACAACACGACAGCCAGCAGCAGGCTTAAACACTTCATGATCAATTTTCTCCCTTGGTATCGGATGTAAATGAGTCTCCCTCGTGCGGGGGATCGCCGCTCATCGGTGTGACGCGCCCGATAAATCTTCGAAGGGTTTCGGATGGCTCGGCATCCCGGCGCAGCAACCAGGTTGTCAACACCGGTGATCGTCCCGCCAGAGGCCGGGCCACCACCTCCTCTCGACGAGACGCGGCCAAGTGAGAAGCGCCCACCAGTGCCAGCGCGTAACCTGCCGCCACCAGCGTCAGCATCAAGTCGTGGGAAGAAACCTGCTCCACTACCAAAGGCTCCCGGTCCGCGCTGCGCAGGATACGACGAATCTGATGGCAGTGGCCTTCGCATGACAGGGGGTCGCAGGCGACCAGCGGATGACGCAGCACCTCGTCCAGCGGAATGCGCTGGTAGGCCAACAGCGGGTGCCTGGCCGGCACCGCCACGACAAGAGGGTCACTCCAGGCCGGCTCGGCCACAATACCATCCCCCACCTCGGCGGACTGAGCGAAGCCCACATCATATAAGTCGTCATGCAGACCCCTGAGCTGTTGCCCCAACGGCACTTCGAACAGACGGATATCGACTTGCGGCTCCTCCTCGCGACACTGGGCCAATAGCGCCGTGAGACGCGGAGGCGTGATGCCGTCGGATAGCGCCAGGCGCAATTGGTCATGAAAGCCTGCCGCGGCAGCTTGCACACTGCCCCGCGCCTGATCCAGGGCGGTAAAGATACGTGGCACATGGTCCAGGAAAAGCTGCCCGGCGCGGGTTAACCTCGTACTGCGCGTCGTCCGATTGAACAGGCGGACTCCCAGATCTTCCTCCAGCTCCTTTATCGCCCGAGACAGGGGTGACTGTTCGATGTGCAGGCGTTCTGCCGCACGGGCGAAATGCAATTCTTCAGCGACAGCGAGGAAGCAGCGTAAGTGACGTAGCTCCATGCAATTTATTCCAACTTATAACCAATCTTTTTATCACTTTATGCTTCAAAACCAGGCACACTCTCCCTGCCACCAATAAGCCCAAAAAGAAGTGTATACCCAACACACCCTTGATTTTTTCTCTACAGTTCGCGAGCTAACTAACACACGAAATAAATCAGCATCCTCCAATCACAGAGTTTATTGATAGATTCTGCTACTTTGAGCCAGAATGAATATTTACCTGCCCCTGTTCTGAAAAAAGTTGAACTGAACCTTTAACAGAAAACCATTGGATATAGTCTTTTCATCGTCCGATACCGCGGGTAATAGAAAAACCCTCTTAATGTGACTCTTGATGCGTTTTAACTATATTTGGTCCAAAGCAACATCATGCCCGTCCACTAGGATAAACCTCCCATGCGAGCCGTCTTTCCAGGCTTTTTTATAAGATTCATATTCATCACTATGGTAAAACTTCATCGCCACTTCTTTTGAAGGAAATTGAATAAGAACGACCGTTTGGGGAGACCCCCCTTCACCTTCCAACAACTCCACTGATGAAGTTCTTGCCAAATATATACCCCCCAGCTTCTCCACCAATGGCGTCACATTCTTAAGATAATCATTTACCCAATGATGATTAGAGAAATTAATCTCACCAATGGCGTAGCACTTCATTAAAAACTCCTTTGACTAGATGATTGACTCATTGATGTATATTTTTCCCACACAACACTGCGCTCATCATCGATTCATTTATCTCAATGCTCTGCGATCTATCCTGTATTAATAGTTACCGAAGAACACCAATTCTGTTCCCATTTCTTTATTCGGTCTTGTATGGGAGCACCATCATGATCAACCCTTAATGGCGTGGCGAAAACCAGCCTCTCAGGAAAACAGTCACGGTTAATCGCCCCATAGATTTTTCCACCTGATTCAACGGTCACACAAACCAATATTCCGCATTTTCGACATTCATGAAAATCGGCGGTCTTCGTTCCCTGCTGGATTTGGCGATAGAATGAAAAATCCCTTATGTGTATTTCCACGGTAGAGTCAGATTGGAATACATATTGAGCATTGTGGGCTGTGCAGTATTCGCAATCACAAATGACGGGATGAACTTCGCTGGCACGATCAAACTGCCACTCCACTTTTATATTCGTACATCGACAGTGCCCAATCACGCCGACTCCTCCAAATCATTCTTTACAAATGGATCCTCGTACCAACTGATCCAGACCTTCAGAGGAGCAAAGTGTCACGCCAATATTTTTCATCTCTTCTTCTCCCTTGGGATAGAGCTGAGAAATCGCATCCGTGACCAGTATGATCCTGAAATCCCGCTCACTGGCCTCGTAGATACTGGTGCGGGGACAATTGGGATAGTTACAACCCAGAAACACCAAGGTATTGATGCCTCGCCCTCGCAGGAAATTTTCCAGTCCTGTCTGGTAAAAGGCGCCCCACCGGGGCTTGAAAAAAACAAACTCATTGCGACCAATTTCCTGGACACAACCCGACAACAATAATTGGGCATTCAAGCGGGTATCACTATTGGGCTTCAATGATGCAACAAGCTCAGCACCGTCACTTTCCGGTATCGCGATACGGGCTCCTCGCTCAACGGCCGCACGGCGGCATAAGTCCACATTAGAGCCATCCGGCAGGTACAAGCGGATAACATGGATAACCGGTAAGTCGCTGTCTCGGAATGACTGAATCATCTTTCTCATTGCCGGAACCGCTTCCAGCGTGCCTGGAATGCGGGCGGGCGCATCATCAAGCACAAAGTCGTTTTGTACGTCGATGCTGATCAACGCACTGTGGTTTAGGTCGGGGGCTGTGTAGCCATTCATTATCCTTTCCTGCCTACTCCTCAATTTTTATGATTGCAACATTGTCATGATAGTTGCCGTCATGGTCGCTACCGGTTTTTCTTCGCCATATTCCGAGCTGTACAATGTAGCTTCCACGACAGAAATTGTTTTGCCTGGCTTGACCACCGTTGCCTTCGCGGCAAAGTGATCCCCCTTGGCTGGGCGCAACAGGTTCACCTTGAATTCCACGGTGAGCACATCCGCCCCCTGTGGCATCAGTGTAAATGCGGCATAGCCACAGGCGCTGTCCAGGATAGTGGCGACAATGCCCGCATGGATGTAGCCGTTCTGTTGAGTAAACCGGGATTGGAAGGGAAAGCGGATGGAGACGATTCCTGGCCCCTGTATACTCAGCTCCGCGTCCAGGGTTTGCATCACCGCCTGGCGGCCAAAACTCTCCAGTGTCTTGGATTCATAGCCTGTATCTTGCGCTTCCAACTTTTACCTCCCGACCTAATTTTTTAATTGAAAATTTACTGCGTTTGGCTCAATGCCTGTCTCTCGAAAATGATGAAAAAAAAGAGAAAGTGATCAATATCGTCAATTCTCCTCCGGCATAAAGATCAAGTCTGTCACCCCGAACTCTACGCCTTGCTGGGACAGCGCCGCTGTCACCTGTCCACGATGGTGGGTTTGGTGATTGAAGAAATGCACAATAGCCTGAGCGAAGTCCACATTCCGCTCGGTAGCGCTCGATAAACTGACATAGTTCAACCGTTCGGGCGGCGGGGATAACGTCAGGCTTTGTGCCCAGGCAATAATGTCCTTGTCAGTTTGTTCACGAGCTTGTTTCAGCTCGGCATAATCACTGAACAGCTCCTGGGTCAGGCTTTTCACTGTGACGGGTTCGTTTTTGAATCGGGCCAGCCACATCAGGTCGCAGACCAGCAAGTGATTAAGGGTGTTGTAGATGGAGCCGAAGAACAGGCCGCACTCCGACCGGCGCTGCTCATGGGTCAAGGTCTCCGCAGCTGAATACAGACCGCCATTTATCCACTGGTTGTAGCGAGCCATGGTGTTGGCGTAGCTTGCTAAATCGAAGGTCATTGTCTTTTCTCCCCACATTCGTCATCAATCAATGCCTGGTAGGCCAGTGACAGCCGCTGATATGCAGGCCCTGGACACTGGGCGATCTGCCGGCCATCGATTGTTTTAACTGGAATCAACCGCGCACCGCTGCCGCAGATAAAACACTCCTCGGCAGTGTAAAGATCGTAGCTGGTGAGGGACTGCTCGCGAGCCTCTAATCCTTGTTGAGGCGCCAGCTCCAACAGGGTTTCTCGGGTAATTCCTTCCAAGGCACCGTCCTGAACGGGCGGCGTTAGCAGCGATCCCGCTTTGACGACAAAAATATTCTCGGCGCTGCATTCCGCCACCTGACCAAACTGGTTGAGCAAAATGGCTTCATCAACGCCGGCGGCATTCGCTTCCGCCCTGGCCAGAACCGAATGTAGGTAATTCAGGGATTTGACCCTTGCATCCAGCCCCGTACCGACTGCCCGCTTGATACTGCTGGTGATCAGGCTAACCCCCTGGCGCCGGGTTTCATCACTGACCAACGACAGTGATGCCGGAATGATAAAGACATTGGGCGCGGTGCAATTGCGGGGGTTCAGCCCCATATCCCCCTCACCCCGGGTCACCAGAATCCGCAGGTACCCATCGCCCATGCCTGAGCTACCGATACAGGCCATGACTGCTTGTGCGAGGGTATCATCGGTATAGGGAACAGTGATCGCCAGTGCACTGAGGGAGCGGCGCAGCCGCGCCAGGTGACTATCCAACCGGAAAGGATGCCGGTGATAAAATCTCAGTCCTTCGAAGCAGCCGTCACCGTATAGCAAACCGTGGTCATAGATCGACACGACCGCCTGGTCAGCGCTCACCAGCTCACCGTTCTTCCAGCAAGAGTACTTCGTTTTTGTATGGCACATGGGTTGGGCCTGCATCCGATATCACCTCACAGAGTTGACGCCCCCGTACCGTCTGAAAGATGACGATGCCATTGATGGGCTCATCGGAGCCAGGCTATTGAGGGAGCAATGCAGACAGTGTAATCTTTCCAAAAAAAGGGTACAGATACAGTTTATATCAATTTGAACGGGTACAGATTTTGGATGCACCACGCTTTCAACTCCATCGCTACGAGCAGCTTGCCGAACAGCTGACCAGGGAGATCCAGGCAGGACGCTACAGTCCAGGAGAAAAAATTCCCGGGACGCGTGTTCTGGCGGAAACCTATGGTGTCAGCATCAATACTGTCCTCCAGGCGCAGAAGCTATTGGAAAACCAGGGTATGATCGAAGCGGTTCCGCGCTCGGGATTCTTCGTCAAATGGCGCGGCGAAGACGCCGCACAACTGGTAAAAAGCCCGGCCAAGGCCACGTTGAAGCCGATACTGATGAAGCGCCAGCGACTGGCGCTGGATCTGATCCAGGCCACTGGCAGCAAGACCATGGTGCAACTGGGGGCGGCCCTACCCCACGAGAGCTACTTCCCCGGACAGGAGCTGCAACAAATCGCCACCCGGGTCAGCCGAGCTGGCGATGCCGGCTTTATGCGCTACGAAGTCCCGCCCGGATTGCCATCACTCTGCGAATCCCTGGCGCTGCGGATGCTGAGCTACGGCTGTGAGATGAGTGCCGCGGATATCCTCGTCACCAACGGCTGCCACGAAGCACTGATTATTGCCCTCAAGTGCGTGGCCGAACCCGGTGATGTGGTATTGCTGGAATCCCCCACCTACTATGGTTTGCTGCAGGTGATCGATACCCTGGGACTACGCGCGGTAGAAATCCCCTGCCACCCTGAGTCTGGCATGGACCTGGACAAGGTCGAGGACGCCTGCCAGCAGTGGGACGTCAAGGCCTGTATCGTTGTCAGCAACTTCAGCAATCCGCTGGGGAGCTGCCCAGACAACAACCAAAAGCAGGCGCTGCTGTCGCTGCTCAATAGCTTCGATGTACCGTTGGTGGAAGACGATATCTACGGTGACCTTGCCTTCGACGGTCATCGCCCGACCCCTTACAAACACTTCGACACGACCGGGGAAGTACTCTATTGCAGCTCTTTCTCCAAATCGGTTTCCCCCGGCCTGCGGGTAGGGTGGCTATCACCCGGTCGCTATACAGAGAAAGCCGCCTACCTGAAATTCACCCAGAATATTGCCAGCGCCACATTGAACCAACGGGTACTGGATGAATACCTGCGCAATGGCGGCATGGACAAGCATGTCCGGAAAATACGCCGCCGCTATGCCGCGAATATAGGGCAATGCATTGACCTGATTCAAACGACGTTTCCACCCGGCACCCGCACCTCCCGACCCCGAGGCGGCTTTGTCTTGTGGGTGCAGTTGCCCGAGGTATTCGATACCACCGAGCTTTATCAAAAAGCACTGGAACACAGGATCAGCATCGCCCCTGGTTATTTATTTTCCAGCGATCAACGATTCAAACACCATTTCCGAATAAACTGTGCTTTGCCGTGGGAGTCAGCACTTGAGCCAGCCATTAACACACTGGCATATTTACTCGATTAAATTCCAAACGCCGATCACTCCAAAAATCAAAGGAAATTATCACAACGGCAATACAGTTCTGTTCGCCCACAATAATCTACGCTTCGTAGTAAGCGACCAAATACTCGCCTCCTTTATTTTCTAACACCCAACAGCGATGCGAATTGGTTGATTGCAGCCGTAATCTCAGCTTCTGTCAACGCACCAAAACCAAAGCGAATGTAAGAGGTTTTCCCAGAATGACTTCCAAAGTGAGTATCCGTGTAAAAATCTTTTTTATTCAGCCCCTGAATACTTCGCTCATACAAACCCTTAGCCAAGCCAATCCATAAAGCCAAGCCTCCGGCAGGTATCTCAAATTCAACCTGGTCACCAAATACGCGTCGAAACTCTTGCACGGAAAAGTCCCTTCGGGCTCGATATAACTGGCGGGTTTTTCGGATATGTTTCTTAACCCCTCCTGACTGCATCAACTCCGCCAGGGCAATTTCCGTGACTGAATTGCCCTGGCGGTCAATCAAGAGAATTTCCTGCGCAGCGCGATCAATAAAATAGTTGTCTGCAACCATATAACCAAGTCTCAGCCCTGGTGCGAAAACTTTGGACAGAGAACCTATGTGGATAACATTGCCCGAATTCGGCAAGCTAGCCAATGGCGGAATCGGTCTGCTTTCATAATGAAATTCATGATCGTAATCATCCTCAATGACAGCAAATTGATGTTCAGCAGATAACTCCAGAAGCGCGAGCCTGCGTTCCATAGACATGCATACCGTTGTTGGGTACTGGTGATGGGGGGTCGTATAAAGCGCTGACGCGCTATGGCGTTTAAGAATACGCTTTAAGTCCTTCGTATCCAATCCTTGATGGTCAAGTTTGCAGCGCACAACTTGAAAGCCACAGGATTCAAACGCTGCCTGTGCTGGTGGGTAACTCAGTTCCTCCAGCACAACCACTCCTTGCTTAGGGTTTAGGACACGCGCCGCCAGAAATATCCCCATTTGACTGCCGCGCACCGTACAAATTTGCGCTTCCGGGACAGCCATAAAACGTTCGATTCTCAGCATCTCGCGAACCGCAGCACGAAGTTCGGGAGTTCCCCTAGGATCACCGTAACCCAAACTCTGTTGTCGAATGGAACTAATCAACGCTCGACGATAAGCCCTACCTAATAGCTCATACGGAATGAGCCGGACATCGGGTATTCCATCATTAACAGTGGCAACCTCATTACCCTCGAATAAGGCATCTTTATACAGACTGGAAATCAATCGACCGGGCGCACGCGTTTTCTTCGCAAAGTCCAAAAGCTGAAGATTCTTGGCAGATATTTTCTGCTCAGGGAGCACGTCGGCAACAAAGGTTCCACGCCTCTGCACTGACACCAACCAACCCTGCGCCTCCAGCTCCTCATAAACGAGCTGTACAGTTTTTCTGTTTATACCAAGGTCCGAGGCAAGCGTACGCGAACCGGGCATCAGCATACCCGGTTGCAGCCGGCCATTTTGTATGTCGTCTGTGAATTTATTGATGAGCTTGTCGTGCAGAGACGTACCGACACCATCTTCCAACCACAATCGCGTTTGCCAAGGCCTAAGCATTTTCCCCACCCAACCAACTGGACCATCATAATTATAAAATCTGGACATTACTTAGGGTCCAGACTGGCGGTATTCTGCAGCCAACGTTTTGTAAAGGCAACTGTAAAAGGAGAACGCTCAATGAAGACAGCCTCACACAAAAAAGACCAGCTGATGCAAGATGCTGAAGTGAATATGGAACGGTTTATTCCGGACTTGTCACTCGATGACAAACAAAAGGTCGCGCTGACATGCCGAATATTATTCGACCATGGACACGATGCTGGTCTCGCCGGACAGATCACCTGTAGAACAGAAAAACGTAATACTTTCCTTACCCAACGTTTCGGCTTGGGTTTCGATGAAATCAGCGCCGACAACCTGATCGAAGTCAATGAAGATCTTAAGCCCATTGATGCAGCTGGCATGGCAAATCCGGCCAACCGATTTCATACATGGATTTACAAAAAGCACCCTCAAGTGAATTGCATTATTCACACCCACCCTACCCATGTTGCCGCTCTAGCGATGTTAGGAGTGCCACTAACAGTTGCACAAATGGATACCTGCAGCCTTTATCAAGACTGCGCGTTTCTCGCTGAATGGCCGGGCGTTCCCGTAGGTAATGAGGAAGGCGTCATTATTTCTGAAGCACTCGGGTCAAAGCGGGCCGTACTACTTGCGCATCATGGACAACTGGTAGCAGGTAAGAGCATCGAAGAGGCATGCAATCTAGCCATTTTAATAGAGCGAGCGGCGCGCCTGCAGTTGTTGGCGATGTCGGCCGGACAAATTCAGCCACTGCCAGAACATCTTGCAAAAGAGGCTCACGACTGGGTCTCAACAGAAAAGCGCAACAAAGTAAATTTTTCTTACTACGCCAGAAAATCACTGAAAACCCACCCCGACTGTATTTAAGGAGCACGTCATGACCCTATCCGGCATAATCGCCTACCCAATTACTCCCTTCACCAACGATGGCAGAGACATAGACTTTCATACCCTCGGTAAAACGATAGAATTATTGATCGATAATGGCAGCGATGCCATCGCGCCACTCGGCAGCACAGGCGAAAGTGCTTATCTCAGCCAAGACGAATGGCGGCAAGTTGCTAAATTTTCGGTAGAAAAAGTGGCCAAACGAGTCCCTGTCGTTGTCGGTATTTCTGAATTAACAACTCAACTCGCGACTGAAAAAGCTATGTTCGCTGAGAGCATTGACGCTGATGTAATAATGGTTATACCCGTCTCCTACTGGAAGCTCAGCGATCAAGAAATCCAATCTTACTATCGAACCATCGCGGAGAGCACAACATTACCCATCATGATCTACAACAATCCTGCGACCAGCGGTGTCGATATGGCGCCAGAACTTATAGTCACGATGTTTAAGGAAATTCCTAATGTGACCATGGTTAAGGAAAGCTCCGGTGATATCCAACGCATGCATAAGATCTTCGAACTAACCAGTGGCCAGCTACCATTCTTTAATGGCTGCAACCCACTAGCTCTAGAGGCTTTGTGCGCAGGTGCCAGCGGCTGGTGCACGGCGGCTCCCAATCTTATTGGCGCACTCCCCAAACAACTGTATGAGAGCGTCATCAACAAAGAGCTGTCAGTTGCCAGAAATCTTTTCTATCGGCAACTACCCCTGTTGAGATTTATTGTTTCTGGCGGCCTTCCTAAAATGGTTAAAGCCGGGTTAGCCCTAAACGGAATTGATGCCGGCTCACCAAGAAAACCATTGCTAGAAGCCAATGAAGATGAAATTAAGGCATTGGAAATACTGTTGAGTAATATCTAGTCAGCGCATTCCGATGTCGTAAGGGGCTATGACCCTAGTACAACAAGGTCATTTCAACTCCCATTGGAAATTTCCTTGGTGTGCTAGGGCCTGCTTCAGTTCCGAAGCAGTTCTGCTGATCCGACTCTGCAATTATTTTTTGATCCAGCGAATTGGATAATATTGTTGGGGAATCCCCTGGATTCCACCTCCCGTGAAAACCGCTGGGCCACCTTCTGGATTTCCCGCCCAATATGAGCGTATTGTTTTGCGAATGGCGGCCAGTAACCTCCAAGACCCAAGGCATCGTTTATAACCAGCACCTGGCCGTCACAATCAGGTCCGACGCCAATGCCGATGGTCGGGATGGTCAATGTCGGGGTAATACTGTTAGCCAAGTCGTGGGGAACATGTTCGATCACCAACATAAAGGCGTCGGCTTCCTGAATCGCAGCTGCTTGCTTTTGAATCCGAAGCACCTCCCCAGCATTGTGCCCAACCTTGGCAAAGCTATTGGGGGTTTGTGGCAACAGGCCGGAATGCCCACCACAGCAAGACCTTTCTTCACCAGATGCGCAATAACATCGGTCTTGGTCCCTTCCAGCTCGATGCCATCCGCATCCGTGCCCAGAAGTCGTCTCGCGTTAGCCAATGTCTGCTCAGGAGTCCGGTCCGACTCGAAGGGCAGATCGCCAATTATATGGGTATCGGGCGCTCTTCTATGCGGGCGAAGTGAGGACCTTCGGCGACAGCCAAGAAACAACGCAAATGGCGAAGTCCCATCGTGCCTTATTTCCGTACAACTGGAAAACCGTGGTGCTTGGCATCCCATACAATAATCAGGGTTGCGATCAGCAACACCAACAGCGCCGGAGAGAACGCACCGACACCGATCCGATCCAGCAGGACTCCGCCGATGATGCCACCGCCAGCAATTGCCATATTCCAGGCAGTGACCAGCATCGACTGCGCGACATCGGCCTCATCCCCTGCCGTCTTGGAGATGGCGGTCTGGAGCAACGTCGCCGCACCGCCGAAGGCCAGACCCCAAGCCGCAATCGCTGCATACACCACGGACGGCACATCGCCCTTCATGCCGAGCGCCAACGCAGATATCCCGAACAAGGTCACGCTGGCAAGCGTCAGTACACGCAGATGGCGATCAATCAGAACACCGATGACCCAGATTCCCAGCAGAGACGTGACGCCGAATACCAGCAGCACTAAGTGCGTCCGTTCGGCCATGCCAGCCGTCGCCAAGAATGGCGCGATGTAGGTATAAAGGATGTTGTGCGACAAGACAAAGGCCAGCACCACAAGCAACACCGGGCGCACCCCTGGCATGGTGAACACATGCCCCAGCGACAGCCGCTTATCCGTCGCCTGCCCTGCGAAGTCTGGCACCTTGATTCGCACCCAGATCATGAGCACTAGCGCCAGTAGGCTCATGATGCCAAAGCACATCCGCCAGCCCACCAGATTGCCAAGAAATGTACCCGCCGGAACGCCGAGCGACAGCGCCAACGGTGTCCCCACCATAGCAATCGCGATGGCCCGGCCTTTTTGGTGTTCGGGCACCATACGTGCGGCATAGCCTGCCAGCAGTGCCCAAAGTAGTCCGGCCGACACACCCGCCAGGAAGCGAGCGACCAAGGTTAGGGCATAGCTGCTGGAAAATGTCGTGACAGTGTTGGCGATGACAAAGCCGGCAAGAGCTGCCAGCAACAGCGGTCGGCGGCGAAAACCCTGCGTGGCGGCCGTTAAAGGAATCGCGGCCATCAGTGAGCCGATGGCATAGAGGGTGACAAACTGCCCGGCCAACGCCTCAGCAATTCCCAGGCCAGCGCTGATTTGCGGCAGCAAACCCGCCGGTAAGGCTTCAGTGAGGATGGTGACGAAACCCGCTAGCGCTAGTGCTAGTAGCGATGCGATAGGAAGGCGTGCTACACGTTGATCTGTGCCACCGCCAAGCGCCGTTGTTGTCGAACTTGTCATAATTTTGCCCTTTCGAGTACCAATCACGTTCACAAATGGCGCGGAATCGGCACGAATTGAATTTAGTCCGCCATGTTAAAGACGCTTCCAATACAGGACAATAATGCTATTATTCTAAACATAACGGACAAATAATCTTAAATGGGTTCGACGATGGAATCACTCAACAGCATCGCGTTCTTCGTGCAAGCGGCGGAAACCCGTAGCTTCTCCCAGGCTGGGCGTCTCCTCGGCGTGTCCTCGTCGGCAGTGGGCAAGAGCGTGTCCCGGTTGGAGGAGCGACTGGGGGTGCGCCTACTCCATCGCAGCACGCGCAGTATTACCCTTACCAACGAAGGCGCACTGTTTCTGGAGCGCTGTCGACGCATCCTGTGTGAAATTGAAGCGGCTGAGCTGGAACTGTCCGAAACCCAGCACGCGCCACGTGGTCGTCTGCGTATCAGCCTGCCTCTGGTCGGCATGCTGGTCATGCCCGCGCTGACCGCCTTTATGCGACGTTATCCGGACATCGAACTGGACGTGGATTTCTCGGATCGCTTGGTGAACGTGATCGAGGAGGGCTTCGATGTGGTGATGCGCACCGGAGAACCCACCGACTCGCGTTTGATGGCCCGTCAGGTCGGCAGCTATCGGCTACAACTGGTCGTCTCCCCCGGCTACCTGGCAGACAACGGAACGCCCAAGGTTCCTGAAGATCTCGCCGATCACGCCTGCGTGCAGCACAAGTTTCCCTCCACGGGAAAGCTAGAGCCGTGGCCGTTGAAGCGCGCCGAGGGAGCGCCGGAATGGGAGGTGCCGGCCAGCATGACGTGCAACACGTCTGCCGCCTTGATGGACGTGGCCTTGGCGGGTCTTGGCATTGCGTGCCTGCCAGACTTTATGGTGCGGAAGGCCATTGAGCGGGGAGAGTTGGTTTCGGTGCTGGATGGGCATGTCGAACACCAGGGCTCATTCCGGCTACTCTGGCCGTCGAGCAAACATCTGGCACCGAAGCTGCGTGTCTTTATCGACTTCATGGTCGATACACTGTTCAAGCACTGAAACTATCCCGATGTTTACGATGGGCCCCAGCCAGTCAACACTGCACCCATTGTCACAATGGATGATCAGTTTCATAGTTTCATTTCCTGCTGGAGACCGGTCTCAGATACCCGCACGCATCAGTTACGTGCTGCGCTGGCACACAAACAACTTCGCCTAGATTTTCCTCCAGCTCCTTTAAGAGTGCGTGACAGAGGCTATGGCTCGATATGCAAACATTCGGCAGCGCGGACGGAGTGAAGTTCTTCGGCCACGGTCCTGAAACAACACAGATATCGACGCTTCATCGCCGGAGCCGTCACTATGACCTATCGATCCGTTTATCGGGGGAGGTATTGGCAAACCACTGTACCGCCAGCACACAGACCAACACGACTATCATCCCGACCAACGTCATACCTGTTATGGCCTGTTTAAGCACTATCCAGCCAAGCAAGCGGACTGAGCAAACCCAAAGAAGCCACGGCCACAGAGGGCAGCCGTGACACGCCACGGAACCACAGAGCATAAGCCAGCAGCACACCTGCGAGTGATAGATAGGCGTAAGCAGCCACCTGCAAGACCGTCAGTTTAGGGAGTGGTGCGTCAGCCAGCCAAGCTATCGGAGCGAGCATTAGGCCTCCTAGTAGCAATTGCCAGCCCGTCAAGGCCAACACTGACATGTTCATTTGCCAGCGCCGACCCAGCCAGGTGCCAGTCGCCATACAGGCTGCACCGATCAGAGCCGCGGCGATGCCCGTCGGCTCCCAGACCATTTGCGGTGACAGCAACAGGATTGCCACCCCCACTACGCCAAGCACACAGGCAATCAACATTATCGGCAACGGCCGCTGACGATCTACTAGCCACGCCAACAACATAATCAACAACGGTTGTATGGCACCCAACACCGCCGCCAGTCCACCCGGCAGTCTATATGCAGCCACAAATAACAGCGCCTGGAAAACACCGATGTTCAACGCGCCAAGAATGAGTAGACGCCAGCGATCAGCTGGCCCAGGCCGGTGCCAGCTAAGCAAAAGCAACAGTATTCCAGCTGGCAGCACGCGCAGTAGCGCCGCGGTGAATGGCCGGTCTGGCGGAAGCCATTGCGAAGTCACCAAATAGGTCGATCCCCAGATTACCGGAGCAAGTGCGATAAGCACCACTACATGCCAGTGTGCATCAGCTTTCATCCGTTAATCTTTCCATACGAAGCAGGCGAAAAACGCAGGCAGAGCAGCAACAAGAACATGGCTCCGATGAGCATGGCGATCCAGGCATGAGCAACGTTTGCAAACTGATCGCGCAGTACACCGGCAAGCAGTGGCATGAAGCTGGCGATGATGTACCCGCCCCCCTGGACGAAGGCGAGCAGCATTCCTGCTTGAGTCGGCTCGTCGATATGATCCAATGTCAGGATCAGGGACAGCGGAAACAGGGCACCGATACCCGCGCCCAATAGCACACTGGCAAGCAGCGCCAGAGAGAGCGGCGCAATAATCAGACATGCCAGCCCGACGATCAGGGTGACAAGAACAACAACCAGAAGTATGCGCCGATCAGAAAACCTACCAACCCAGGCCGAGATGGCGAGTCCTGCCAGGACCTCGGTCAGTGTCAGCCAGCCCAACAGAAGGCCGGCCTTTGACGGTTGCCAGCCGAGGCTTGTATAAAACGGTGGCAACCATGCCAGCACCAACGTATAGGCTCCTGTGCCTATACCGAAAAAGGTCATCAACTCCCATGCACGCAAATTGCGCCAGAAGGCGCGGCTTGCGGGCCGTATGGTGTCAGCAACAGCAGCCTCAGGGGACGCCCCCTTTCGCGTGGCATGCAGCCATAATGGCAAGGCAATCAATGCCGGTGCAGCCCAGAGAACTAATGCCGAAGACCATCCCAGCAGCTCGGCTAACCCTCCTGACGAAGCCGCGGCTATAGCCGCCCCACCCATAATGCCGGTCGTGTATAAAGCGAAGACGCGCCCTGCATTCGCGGCGAAACGACGCTTGACGAACGCTGGGATCAAGGTCTGAACCAACCCGATACCTATGCCAGCCATAGTAGCCGTGAGCAGCAGGCCGCCGGTTCCCACGAAGACGGATCGAGCCGCGCATGCTGTGAGTATCAGTGCGACCCCTAAACCGATGCCTCTACGCTCACTTAACCAATCGTTGATTTGGCGCCCACCCAATGCACAAATACCCATTACAAGAACCGGTAATGTGGTCAGTAGGCTGACTTGGGTGTAAGACGACCCCGTCGCCGCTTCGATCATGTCCAATAGTGGCCCGATAGCGGCTAGCGCAGGACGCAAGTTTAGCGCTACGCATACGATGGCAGTGATAACTAGCAAATGATGCTGGCGAATATTTGTCACACCTATCTCCACATAAAGTATCTTCATATCAAACTATATTGAATGAATTGATGATTAGCAAGGAGTTATCATTGATGACATCCCAAGTAACTTGATACAGAGCTAATTATGAAAGACCGAGCAAGACGTGCGGAAGAAGAGTGGGAACGGGAGCGGCCAGACATCAACGCAAGCGTTATGGCACTGGCAGGTCGCTTGCTGGAAGCAACCCATCTTTTGGAGCGGGACTGGATCTTCCCACTTGCAGCACAGTTCGAACTGCACCAAGGGGAATTCGATGTTATTGCTACCCTACGACGTTCAGGCAACCCTTATTCTTTGACACCCACGGAATTGCACGAGGGCCTGATGCTGTCATCAGGCGCCATGACCAGCCGACTTGACCGACTCGAACGCAAAGGGCTAATTGAGCGGTCGCCTGCACCTAACGACCGGCGCAGTATCCTCGTGAAACTTACGCCTGCCGGGTTGGCACTCATTGACAGGATTCTGCCACTGCATGTGGCCAATGAGCAGCAAGCATTGGCAACGCTGACTTCGAAGGAGCAAAAGTTGTTAAATGAGTTACTGGTCAAGCTCGTTGCAGGCTTACATAAGAAGCCTTCGTCTGATGGTTAAAGGGTCATTGGCGATTTTGTGGGTGTAGCTTCCACCCACTTCACGGGCGGGTGTCATGATCAGGACTACACATCAAATCCAGGCAGCAGGTGAAGTGCAATTTGCACGTTTGGAAAAACAATCCAGTCAGACCAGCCGCAGAGGTACTTTGTGAGTTTCTATAACATTATCACCCTGGCAACGATCATGACCCTGCTCGCCGCCATTCCCAGTAGCAGTGTCGCACTGGTGGTGATACGCGCCTCCACGATGGGTGTCAAACAGGGTGTTATCACCTCCCTGGGCGTCGTTGTCGGCGACCTCGTTTTTGTGGCGATGGCACTACTCGGCTTGACCGCATTGTCGGAGCAGTTGGGAGCTTTGTTTGTGGTGATCCGCTACCTGGCAGCGGGCTATCTGATTTGGTTTGGCCTTAACTTGATCAGGAACCACACCCACAGGGTTCCCCAGGGGAAGTCGAGCATTCCGCCAAAGGTGGCGCGAACCACATCAGCAAGCTTCCTGTCGGGATTGTTATTAACGCTGAGTGATATCAAGGCGGTCTTTTTCTACGCCAGTCTCTTTCCCGCGTTCATTGACCCCATTACACTGCGTAGCGTGGATATTGCCGCCATCTTTGGCATAACCCTATTGGCTGTTGGTGGCGTCAAGATTCTGTACGCATTTTCCGCCAGCAAGATGGTGAATCTATCCGGCAGATTGCGTTTTCAAACCAAAGCAAAAGCGGTAGCAGGCGCCATGATGATAGCCACGGGGGGCTATCTTCTCGTGAAAACTTGAAAGCTCACTGGTTTCTCTCCCAATTAAGCATCCTATAGGTGCGCGGCATTTTCCCGTTCTGTGCCTAAACTCAGTAACCCAAGTTTTTGCGCACGAAATCTACACGTTCAGCAATGCTGCCACAAGGTAACTCGATAAGGGTATAACCTAATTCGTTATAGGTGGAAACCATTGTTTCCCAGGTGGCGGACGCCTCGGCAAAAGTCTGTTTGCGTTCGCTGTCACCAGTGAAGATAGCTCCCCACGGCGGCGCCACAAATACTGTCGGCTCATACGGAAATTGCTCGGCGGCACGCCATAGGTGGTTTGGCACCGAGAGCCCGGCAACTCGCCTATAGCCGATCACATCGGGTATGCCTCTATCGAACAATACCGGCCCAGTAATTCCGATCGCTTCATTCCAAGAGCGTAGCTCCCAGCTTAGCATTAACTCAGCGAAGGCTTCTTTATTCAGCCAAGGCAATGCATCGCCACCGATGGTGTCTGGCGTCAACTATCTTGGCCGATCGGCGACAACTATGATGGCCGGTTAGGTGGTTTCTCTTTTCACTTCTGATTTAGTCTTTTCAACATATTGTTGCTTACGATAACTTTCGCCCTCAAGTTCAATGATGGTGGCATGATGAATCAAGCGGTCAATGGCGGCAACGGTCATCATTCCGTCTGTGAATATACTGTCCCAAGCGCTAAAGGGTTGGTTGGCCGTCACAATTAACGTACCGCTTTCGTATCGGTGCGCGATAAATTCAAACAGCACATTTGTTTCTGCATCCGTCTTTTTCACGTAGCCAATATCGTCAATGATAATGACCGCGTATTTATCCAGTCGCGTCATCGCGGTCATGAGGTCAAGATCGCGCTTGGCTTGCTGGAGATGCTGTACCAGGGCGATTGCTGGGAAGCACTTACAGCGAATGCCCTGTTCGATTAGTGCGTGCCCCAAGGCGCTGGCAAGGTGTGTTTTACCTGTGCCGCTCGGGCCAATCAAAAGTACGTTGTCACTGCGGCGCGCCCACTCTACGTCTTGCTCAAGCTTAGCGATGCTGCGCTGATTTTGACCGCTAAACGGTTTTCTATCGAGCGTGGCAAACGTTTTTGTCGTCGTTAACTGCGATTCTCGACGCCACTTTTGTATACGGCGTTGGAGCCGATCCGCCATTTCATATTCGCACAGCGCGAGCAGGTAATCAGCGTGAGACCAGCCGCTATCCGCTGCCGTTTGCCACAGCGTTTTGTAATGCCGGGCGAAGCCCGGTAGGCGCAATTCTTTAAGCAATAACAGTACGGCGTCACTCATGAGCACACCGCCTCAAACGTATTGCGGGGGTTGGTCCACAGCAGCTCATCGTATGCCTTCAGTGAATGCTGTACCGGTTGCCTCGTCTCAGTCTCTCGTGTCTGGTGACTCAGGAACCGATCTTGCATCGCGAGGATTGATGGGAACTCGCCAAGCAAGGCACCGGCCAGTAAACCCTCACCCAAATCAGTTTCACAATCGTATTCAAAGGCTAGGCGCAAAACGGTTACCATCCATTTACACGCTTCGCGTTTTTCCAAGTGTTGATCCGCACATCGCCACAACTGCCGGTATGCCTCGTTAGGCAGCAAATCGTCTCGTAAGCTTGAGTAGCGGAAGGCTTGAGGCTTGGATGCTAAAGCCCGAATCACATGTTTGTAATCAATGCGGCGTGCACGCTGCTCGCCCGGTTTTGGATAAACACGCGGCAAAGTGAGCGCGTAGGTTTGTCCGACATAGAGCATGAGCTTGTCGTGGTGCAAGCGTAGTTGCAGACGCTCGCCGACGAGTCGTGAGGGTACTGAGTAAACCACCCGCCGAACCTCAATCGTAGCAGAGCGAGTGACCCGAACTGACAAAACTTGATAGTCAACAGAAGGTTGATCTGGCAGTGGACTCAGTGCAGCTTGTTCATCGGCAAACCGCGAACGAACCCGCTGATTGAGCTTGGCTACAGTTTTGTCGATCCAGTATTGGTACGCCGCAATGCACTCGAAATCGTGACTGCCACGCAGCTTAAACTGTTGTGACAAGCGATGTTTCAACGAACCGTTGGCGCATTCTACAACACCGTTTTCATGCGACTGGCCAGGGTTATTGCGGGTGGGCTGCATACGATAATGATCACACAAATCGCGGTATGCATCTGTCCATATATTCTGGGTATTGTTGCGTGCTGCACTGAGGCTGTCGGTGCGATGCTCAACCGGGCTGCCGCCTGCTTGTTGCAGTGCGCGCTGTAAACCACAGGCTAACGCTGCGTAGCTTTCGCCGCCTTGTACAATTGTGACTGAGCGCCAGCCGCTATAAGCAAGACGAAACTGATAGAGCAAGTGGGGAAAGGCCTGACCCGCAAGGGTAACCGCGTCATCGGGGTGGGTGAAATCGGAAAACCCTTGCTGCCCTATCACCGCTTGCTGGCGAAACATCACCTCTTTGTCGGGGCCGGACAGCGCACGCCATTGCTTTACCCGTCGCTGCAACGTTCTCAATACACGTTGATCGTAGTGCTCGGGGTAGTGCTCTTGCAAATACTCCAACAGCGTCAGTCCAGTAAGGCTCGGCTCGCGTTCGAGTAACACCACAAGCTCACGCTCCCAGACCGCCTCCAGCGGATCTTCGCGGGTGCGCCAATGGCGCTCAGGTGGATGGTGGATTGGGTCTTTCTCGATTCTACGGCCTGAACGGACGGAAATATTTGCCTTCGCGGCTGCAGTTTCTTGGGTGATACCACGTTGTCGATGCTGCATGTACAGCTCCTCTTGTCGTTGGGTGATATGTAATCCCGGCACGCTGTTCTCCAAGGGAAAATCAAAGTACCGAACGTTACACCCAACCGGCCAAGATAGTTGTCGTCAACCGGTCATCCTAATTGTCGCCGAACACGATGGCCACTTGATGCTGAATAATGGCTCGTCCGGCTTCTGGCATATGCATTATGCCCATGGCTGCAAGTGCTTCAAGCAAGGTACTTTTTCCCGCTCCGGGACCACCGGTGATAACGAAACGCATTTCGAGCAATGTCAGGGAGCTCTTTTTGTTAATCACGGGTAGAACTCATTCTGGTAACAGTCATACATCAATTAGATAATTTGAATTCCTCAATTTCTAAGAGGTTCCGGTAAACCGGCTCCGCAGTTACTTCATTGATCCGGCGAACTGGATAATGTTATTGGGGAATTCTCTGGATTCCACCTCCCGGGAAAACTGCTGGGCCACTTTCTGGATTTCCCGGCCAACATGAGCGTATTGCTTTGAGAAAGGCGGCCAGTAGTTTCCAAGACCCAAGGCATCGTTTATGACCAGCACCTGCCCATCGCAATCCGGTCCGGCGCCAATACCGATGGTCGGGATGGTTAATGTCTGGGTAATACTGTTAGCCAGGTCGTGGGGAATATGTTCGACCACCAACATAAAGGCGCCGGCTTGCTGAATCGCAGCCGCTTCCTTTTGAATCCGTAGCGCTTCCTCGGCGTTTCGCCCCACTTTGGCAAAGCTATTGGCGGTTTGTGGCAACAGGCCGGTATGTCCCACCACCGCAATACCCTCCTCCACCAGATACGAAATAATGTCGGTCTTGGGGCCTTCCAACTTGATGCTGTCCGCACCAGCAGCCAGCAGTCGTTTCGCGTTAGCCAATGCCAGCTCAGGTGTTTTGTCCGACTCGAAGGGCAGATCGCCAATAATATGAGTATTGGGTGCACCCCGGCGCACAGCACCTATGTGGTAAATCATATGCTCCACGGTCACCTCGCGGGTACTGTCAAACCCCATTTCCACCATGCCCACGGTATCACCCACCAAAATAATGGGGATGCCTGCCGCCTCAAGCTCCCTCGCCACCGGGCAGGTATAGGCCGTCAGCATGGTAATTGGCCTCGAACCTTTCATTTGCACAAAATCAGTTGCAGACAGTTTCATCGGTGCTCACTCCCATCAAGAAACGTTATCGGGTATTACACCGCAAAGATCATAATCAGGGGTATCGTCGCATGGCAAAGTCGATGGCCTCCGCCAGTCGGTCGCCACCCCAGAACATTTCATCGCCGATCATAAAGGTGGGTGACCCGAAAATGCCCAGCTCCACAGCCTGACCAGTCTGGTCCCTGAACTTTTGCTTACTCTCCTCCGAAAGAGCATGAGCAATAACGCCCTCGCTATCCACATTCAGTTGGTGGAGGATTTCACCGATGACTGTGGTATCCGCGATATCCTGATCATGAACGAAGTTGGCCCGGCAAACCGCTTGGATAAACGCGGTTATCCATGGGGCGGTCTGTTTAAGGCAGGCTATGCGGCCTGCCAACAAGCCGTTACGGGGGAACTGCGTGGGCTTATGAAAGGGGATGCCCTGTGCTGCGCACAACCTTTCCATATCCCGCCACATGTATCGCCCTTTCGGGGGGTAGAGATTGAAAGGCGAGTCGTTCCAGCCCTGTTGCTTGAGAATCACGCCCAGCATAAAGGGCCGCCAGTGCAGCGAAATGTGGTTTGCCGTTGCCAATTGCGTGGCCCGCAGCGCCGCCGGATAGCTGTAGGTGCTGGCAAAATCAAACCAGACCTGAATAGTCTTTGCCATGATTACCTAAACCTCCTTGAAAATGAACAAACGTTGCGCCAATCAACCATTGAATTCGCCCGTCAATACTGTCTTCGCCAAGCCGCTCAATATCACCCTGGAACCCGACAGTTCCATAACCACGATTCCGGTGCGGGTCGATGCCTGGTAACCCCGTAATATAGTACGCCCGAGACGCTGCCCCCAATACACTGCCAGCAGGCAGTGGGCCGATCCTGTTACCGGGTCTTCCGGGATGCCGGCGGCGGGGGCAAAGAACCGGGAAACGCAATCCACGCCATCCTCATCCCCCGGCGCCGTGACAATCAGGCCCCGAAAAGGTAATGTTTTCAGTAAGACCAAGTCAGGCTGCAGCTCCCGCACATCATTAGCCTGCTTGAACACGACAAGCACATCTTCACCACCCCGGCCAATCCATTCCGCTTGAACACCCAGAAGGCCTGCGATGCTGTCCTGCATGTGCGGGGGAAGCTCCACGGGTAAATCCGCAGGCAGTTCCAACCTGATGACATGCTCCTTGCGAGTAGCCGAGAGCAGACCACTGCGGGTACGAAAATCAATCATGTCACGGCCAACCCCACGCTGCCAAAGCACATGGGCAGTGGCCAGGGTCGCATGCCCACAAAGATTGACTTCGCAACCGGGCGTAAACCAGCGCAGCACCCATTCATTGGTTTGCAAATGCCAGGTAAATGCCGTTTCAGATAGATTCATCTCGGCGGCCACATTTTGCATCCACTGGGGAGACTCCCTGCCGGTCAGAATGCAAACAGCGGCAGGATTGCCCGTGAACGGGCCACTAGTAAACGCATCGACAATGTAAAGGGGACAGGGCATATGAACTCCAGTGAAACCGTCGGGAAATTCTTAAAAGTCACTGTAAACACCCCTTACTTTTCGGTACAGTTTCAAAACAATTATATTGATCCGTTACAGATTCACTTTTAAAAAATCTGTACCGATAAAAACAGGTTCAAACTGTACAGGTTAAACTCTATTGGAAAGCCCACAAATGGAAACACTGTATCAACAGGTCGCCGATGAGCTAAAGGCAGGTATTGAGCGGGGCGTCTACCAACCGGGCGACAAACTCCCGGGGGTGCGCACCCTCAGCAAGCAACGTAACGTCAGCATCGCGACGGTCATCACCGCCTACCGTCACTTGGAGGATGCCGGCCTGATCGAAGCGCGCAACCGCTCCGGGTATTACCTGCGGGAAAAATCCCAGCCACTGGCCCCGGAGCCGTTGACATCCAGACCACCCAACAAGCCTGTGCCTGTCAACGGGCAGGCCTTGGTGCTCAATATGGGCAAGGCATCCCATGACCCGTCGGTGATACAGCTGGGAGCTGCGGTACCCGACGCCTCGTTCCTGCCGGTTCGCGCCATTGAACGGGCCATCACCCAGGCCGCCAGGTTCCACCGGGACAATGTTGCCGCCTACGAATTTCCTCCCGGCCTGCCCGCCTTGCGCCGACAGATTGCCCGGCGCATGGTGGAGGCGGGCTGCCCCGTCCACCCCGACGAGATCGTCATCACCAATGGCTGCCAGGAAGCCCTCTCTCTGGCGCTGCGGGCGGTCACCAAGCCCGGCGACGTGGTGGCCGTTGAATCACCGACCTTCTACGGGCTGCTTCAGGTCATCGACAACCTCGGCCTGAAAGCCCTGGAAATTCCCACCCATCCACGTACCGGTATTTCCCTGGAGGCCCTTGAGCTTGCCTTGGAACAGTGGCCCATCAAGGCCTGCGCGGTGACACCCAACTTCAGCAACCCCCTGGGAAGCTGCATGCCGGACGACCACAAGGCCAGGTTGGTGGAGTTGCTGGCGAGCCATAACATTCCCCTGGTGGAAGATGATGTCTATGGCGACCTCGGGTTCAGTACCGGGAGACCGTCCATCTGCAAGGGGCTATCGCCAACCGGGGATGTGCTGTATTGCGGCTCGTTTTCCAAAACGCTGGCGCCAGGATTGCGTATCGGCTGGATCGCACCAGGACGTCACCAGCAACAGGTGGAGTACATGAAATATGTGTTGAACCTTGCCACACCCACGATGCCCCAGCTCGCTGTCGCCTCACTGCTGGAGGGCGGCCAGTACGAACGCCATTTGCGCAAGGTGAAAAACGACTATGCCCTCGCCGTTTCCCGTATGTCCGGCACCGTCATGGCGCTGTTCCCCGAAGGCACCCGCATTACACGACCCGAGGGCGGGTTTGTCATCTGGGTGGAGCTTCCCAAAGACGTCAACAGCCTCGAACTGGCCCAACAAGCCATGGCCCGTGGGATCAGTATCGCGCCGGGCCCCATCTTCTCAGCAAACCGGAAATACCAAAATTTTGTTCGTCTTTCCTGTGCCTGCCGCTGGGATGAAACAGCGATGAAGGCCCTGTCCACCCTTGCGGTGTTAGTGACGCGAAAAGACGTTAATAGCATCTAGCCAAAGGCGACGTTGTGCACTGCTGCATCGGTACAGCAGGCACTATCCTTCATCAGAAATGCCCCAATCTGTTATGCATAACAGTAAATTTATTTACCACTGTGTACTGGCACAATATGCGCTAACTGCTCCTATACCACAGGGCCAAATGCAACCAGACTTTGCCTGCTAATCCATCGCAGGGAAAGAACGATGCATAACGAGAATCCCCAAAAATCGCAGACTAAACAACGCTTGCCAACATGGCTTAAAGGCTTATTGTTGCTGACTGCTTTCATATTATTCGCCACTCTCTTTATCCAAGATGCGACTGACACAACGCCACCCAAGCACCCTTGGTGGTGGTATATCCATTGACTACGAAAAGTTAAGGAGCGGGGGTTTGCTTCTAGCAACTTAGTGTATTGAGCATGGCAATACTTGCGAACAGCAATTCTCTGGAAGTTATTTCAGAAACATCAAGCCATCGTCAAACAATTAAGGTTGAACTCCGAAAGACTTCGTAGCTTTATATCCGCCACCTCATATTTCGGATTATCAAAATCGTGCCTCGGCGGCACGACAACCGCCTTTATGCCTGCTGACTTAGCCGCCAACACACCGGAAACCGAATCTTCAAAGGCAATGCACTTACTGGCATCGACCTGTAACTTAGTCAGTGTCGACAGATATACCGCCGGATCAGGCTTGCCACTTTCGACATGCTCAGAAGATGAGATGCTGTGAAAATAATGCCCTATATCTAGCTTTTCCATCACGGATGCAATCAATCGAAAAGGCGAGTTCGTGGATAGGCCAATCCTGTACTGTTTTTTATGGAAATCGTCTAGTAACTCCATGACACCAGCCATCGGCCGACCATCTTTTTTGATCAGTTCGTCAACACAGTCAATGACATCATTTTCAACAGCTTCAATGGATTTTTGCTTCCATGGAAACAGTTCATACCAAAATTCAGTTACCTCTCTAGTCGTCATGGATGCAGTTTTTTCACAAAGCGAATCTGATAAATCTACGCCCACCGAGGAAAACACCATTCTCTCGGCTTTAGTCCAAAATGGCTCGGAATCGATCAACAGACCATCCATGTCAAAAATTACGGCATTCATATTCACAACCCACTTATTCCTTAAATCGGCAACCTACATGGTCACCACTCTGACGTTACAATGGCTTTGAAACCGAGGGTGGCTTTGTACAAACTTTGGCCGGGAAGCTATTTTCAGTGAACACTGATGAAATTGTCTACCCTTGCTCGTTTTGTCTAACCTTTACGAGTTGCCGATCAGCTAACCTATAGATAATCCACGTTTCCACCCAATTTCCCATGAAGCTCTACCACCACTTACCGTCGCGGCGACCTGATGCCCCAGCCGCTGTTCGATCACCGGTTTCCAGGGCACCAGGCTGAATCCCATGCCATCGTCCAGCATGGCGAAGCGGCCACTGGTGAGCATCAGGCTGCGGCGATAGATACCGCTTACTCGTTCGCCATCGGCGGGCGGTCGAAATTCCAGGCCGGTTTCCGCCGTGATGCCTTCCGCTACTTTCGCCAATTCCTTGTTGCGCAGTGTGGCCAGCAGGTTGCGGGCAAGGATGACACGACGGCCTCGCCTCTCCGCCAGGCCCTCTTCGACCAGGAAATCAGCTCGCTGTTGTAGGGCGCTTCCGACCTCGGCAGCGAAGCCCTGGCCACCACCGACATTCCTCCCGTCTATCAGTTGCTGGTCCAACCAGGTGGCACCTATCGCCCGGGCTTGGCGCTCGATGGAAATGTGGGATTTCAGGGTCACGGCAATCCCACCACTGCGCTGTCGATCATATTGGCGACCCTGCTCCAGTAGATCGGCCGGTACGCGCCAGACGTCGTCGCCCAGGCGCTCCACAATGCCAGCGCGGCGCAAGGCTTCCAGCCGGCGGCGATGGGAGGTCACAACCTCTTCAGTATCGCCACTATTCATGGTTCCACTTCGCTGAATCCGGTGAGTGTCCAGACGGTACAAACCCTCCTCGGCCAGTACGGCAATATCTCGATCCGCGGCGCGGACTTTGCCGACACCTGTTGCTTCAACCACGGCATCCATAGGGAACTCTCCCAGTTCCACCTTGGCAGGCAACGCCACGTAATGGGCCTTGCCGTCGACGCCATCGAGCACAAGATAGCCACGGTCATTCAATTCGTCGGCGAGGCCCTTGGCCGCGACACGACCGATAATGGGTCTTTCATTCTCACCCGGTTCGAACACGTCCAGTTCGCGTTGCCTTCCGCTCATGGCTCGCTGCATGGTGCTGATGATATCGCCCCTCTCCCCCATGGTTCGCAGTGTCCGCTCCGCTTCTGGATGGAGCCTCCAGCCACCGGGCTGCCGTTCGCTCGCCAGCCCCATGCGCTGCAAACGCTGCAGGCGACCAATCAATAAAAGGCGCTGACGTTTCAGGTGTGGCTCAGCAAGCTTTTGCATATCGAGCAGGCCGTCCTCTGCCTCGCGCTTCAGGGTGCGATCCAGGCCGGTCCAGCGTTCCTGTTCGACCTCCTGTTGGAGACTGTGCTGGATCTCCAGCTCGGTGCGCGGCCCCAGCCAATCGGTGGCCAGTTCACAGGCGCGTCGTCGCATTCCGTGGGCAATATAGTCACGCGAGATAATCAGGTCTTTGCCCTCATCATCCAGCCCCCTTAAAACGATATGTGTATGGGGGTTGTCAGTGTTCCAGTGATCCACCGCCACCCAGTCCAGTTGCGTACCCAGATCCTGCTCCATGCGTTGCATCAGGTCGCGGGTATAGCGGTGCAGGTCTTCCAGCTCCGCCGCATCCTCGGGTGAAACAATAAAGCGGAACTGATGGCGATCCCTGCGGCCGCGCTGCTCGAAGTCGGCGAGGTCGGTATCGTCACTCAGGGCACTGTAGGCTCTGCCCTGTTGCCCGTCACGGCCCACGCCTTCACGCTCGATATAGCGCAGATGAGTGATGGTGGAACGCTTCCCCGCTTTGGAGAGGTTCACCAGCCGGGTCTTGATGGTGACGCGCCGGGCATTGGGCGCCAGGGACTGGCCGGCAAAGCGGGCGGCAACATGGCCACGGCCCAGTCGCGCCCCGGGACGGCCTCCTGCCTTGCGGGCTCGGGATCCCGCCTTATTGGCTTGCCTAATGACCGAGTTGATAAAGGTTTGGCCGCGATTTTTCGGTGCGCCGGGCCTGACCTTGAACTTCTCGCCCTCGTCATTGCGGCGTCGGCTCATGGGGAACCTCCAGCGAACTCCAGCAATAGGGGGCGCAAATGACACGCGGCTATATCAGTGCGGACGCGGCATCGGCGCTTTTCACGGCACGCTACACACTCCAGGCGCGTGCCGCGCCCACCCCATGTGCAGACTGCCTTTTCGCGAGCCAAGGTGCCGCGAACTTTTATCTTGCCCTGCATCTTTCCCCGCCCTGAAAGCTCGGGAATGCGATACCCCGGCGACGCTGCAATGTGTGACAGCCGGTCGCCGGCGAGCGTCGGCCCCACCAACGGTGGAGGACGCTCGGGGCAAGATATCTGCACAGGGGACTGCCGCATTCCGTACGGTACCAATGCACCGGTACGGCAACGGCAGGAACACGAAACGTGCACGGTGATTAACTGAACCCTGTGAACATTCACAACAATCACTCCAAGTCCAACCGTTGCGCCACACCGATCACGTTTGCCCTATCGATCGGACCAAAATAGCGGCTATCGAAGGAGGCCGGATTGGTGGTGCTGAGCAGGAACAGTTCGCCTTCAACAAGCTGACGGCATTGCGTCCAGGAAGGCAGTGGACGTGTCTGTGCATCAATGAGCAACACATGGGCCACCGTTACGCCATCTATGCGCGCGCGGCCACCCTCAATGCAGACATTTTGTGGTGCTACCGCACCGACACGTTTCAGCAGCGGGACATCCAGAGGCAAGTACCCACGTTGATCTGCCAAGGCCGCAATGTCATCAGGTAAATTTACCAACACAATGCTGTCCACCGGTATCGTATTTACGTCCGTACCAAGCGGTGTTATGTGATACCAGCCGATCGGCACACTGTCAGAGGCGTTGTAGACAACCCGCGCTTTTAACGGCGTGAATGCCGCCCAGACCAGTGCGACCAAACCGGCTGCCATTAGTACCGGAACAGTGACACACGCCAAGCGACGTGAACGGGAGTACACCGTAGTTCTCAGTGTCATTGCAGCACCCTCCCCGCCAACCAGGCTGCATGGCGGTCGGCGTCGTAATCGGGTAGCGGCTCTCGTGCGGCGAGGCGATTACTCAACAAGCGCCAATACGTCGGAGAGACATCAGCAGGCTCAATACTCTGCGCCTCAATGGCATCGATCTGTGACAAGACGACACGCACATTTCGCTCACCCTCGACGTTCAACAGGATGTGGGCACCGGGACGCACACCGCGCACCCGCTGCATACCCTCTTCCGGTCGACCGCTTTGCAGGACCATCAGTTGCCAACGTGTGGTGCCGTAATCGTTCGACTCCCAACGAATGCGACAAAACAGTTGCGCCGGGGGAAACACCGCGCAGCGTCGCCAGCGGTCGATCTGGTACACCCGCAGCGGGCAACCAAAGCGCAGGTACAAGTTGATACGTTGCTCGATGTAGAGCAGCGAGACACGGGTCATGGGTGCGTCGTCATTTGGCGCGGTGAATGCCGGAGGCGGCATCAACGGCAAGCTGTTCGTTGGTAATTCGTCCAACATCATGCGCCCTCCTCTGGAAACTCGCGCTCCAGCAATGCGCGCAGCAATTCCGCCACCGTGGTGTTCCGGGTGAAGGCCGACACCTTGATACGGGCGCGCATCGCCGGCGTCACATCCAGTGTCAGCCGGGCGGTGTAGAGCTCTCCCTTTTGCACGGCGTTGGCATCGCCCTGGCGTATCCAGGCTTCGGCATTGGGATCGGTCGGAGGACGTGCGCCGATGGCAACGCGTTTGCCGCATTTTCCACTCATGGCACCCTCCGCAGCAGTTCATCGGCCAGAGCACCAATCTCGCGCGCCGCCATACTGTCCGGTGCGGTCTCGCGGGCCAGGCGACCTGCCGCCACACTGTCGGCAAAGACAATACGCTGGCACACCTCGGAGGCCAGTGCGGGGAAAGGTTGTTCACCCAAAGTGCCACGGGCTTCGCGGCCTATCACCGTACGAACCACGCGCCGGTTGATCACAAAGGCCGCGGACAAGTGTGGCCGGAACACCTGCGCCTCACGGATCAGTGCCACCATCTCACCACTGGCCCACAGATCGTAGGGACTGGGTTGCACCGGGATCAGCACCTGCTCTGCCGCCATCAGCGCGGAACGGGCAATGGCGGCAATGCGGGGCGGGCCATCGATAACGATGTGATCGCAACGCCGGGCAAGCTCCGGCGCCTCCTGGTGCAGGGTTTCCCGGGGGAGCCCCACCGCGCTGAATAAACGGGGCAGTCCTTGCTGGCTGCGCCGCTGCGTCCAGTCCAGGGCGGAGCCTTGGGGGTCGGCATCCAGCAAGATGACCTGTTGACCGCGCAAGGCGAGCTCCCCGGCGATATGGGTGGCGAGCGTGGTCTTACCGACACCGCCCTTTTGGTTGAGCAGGGCGATGATCATGGTGCGACCGTCCCCGATGCATCACATCGTTTGAAGAACCCCGTTCGACTTATCCACCGCCCCAAGGGGTAAGTAAATGTTAAATAAAGATATTGATTGTTAGGTAATACGTTAGAGAGAAGCGCACGCCGCGTGGTCATTGAGCTGACGGCGAATGCGTACGCCTGATGGCACGAGTCGCTTGCGCCTGATAGCACGAAGGCCACTGCGCCCGATAGCACGAGCCCATTCACAGCTTGTCCCGCAGTTACCAACGTGTCATGCGCGGCACGGGCCGAAACACCAAGATGTCCGGCGAACCGGGTCGGCGTTCGATGGACAGCACGTACCCCGGCAGCGACTGCCGGGCCACCAGGGCGCGCAGGTCGCAGGCGAAGTCGCTGGGTCGGGCCAGGCTGCCCGACTTGCGGTGGAGGTACGGGAAATCGAATCGCCACCCCTCGGGTTGCCGGCCGCCGTGCTTGCGCACCAGGCGGTACAGCCAGCGCTCGATACCGCCGGTCAGCCGGAAATACGCCGGGTCGATAGTGAGCACCAGGGCCTCGTCCAGCACCCCGGCGAAGAACCAGTCCGCCAGGATCAGTTCGATGCCAAGCGGTCGCCCTTGGACATCCGCGCACTCCTTCCATTCGTTGATCCACGAGAAGCGGTGCAGGCGCCGCCCGGTGGTCTCGCGGATGGAGGTGGCCACCGTGGTGGATTGCAGGCGATCCAGGGCGGCCCTGAGGCGTTGGTAGTCGCGCCGCGATGTACCCCGTCCGATAAAGCGCAGGATCTCGTAGGGTGTGGCGCGCATTCGTCGCGATGGCCGGATACCTGCATCGCAGGCCTCGACAATCTGGCTGGCCGCCCAGATCAGGATATCGGCATCCCAGATGGTGGCGATACCGTGCGCTCCTGTGCCCTCCACCCGCACGGTAACCGGCCCGGATTGAAAATCGATGGGCACTGTGCGCCGCGACTTGGCCAGCGAAAAGAACGGATAGGCCATCAGGTCCTGGGTGTCGCGGACCGCCATCTCTCCCGGCAGGGCACGGAACAGATCGAGCTGTTCCCGCCCATTGCCCGGGCTTTTGGAGAGAACCATGGGTGGACGTACCTTCAGCGTTCATGGCGGCTGTCGCCGGCGTGGCGTTCGATATACTCGGGATCACAGGTCGCCTCGTAGCTGCGGGCGTCGGCCCAGGCATCCAGGTCATTCACCGCGTACATGACCCGACGGCCGAATTTGCGAAATCGCGGGCCGCCGCCAATGACGCGCTGTTTTTCCAGCGTCCGTGGTGACAGGCGAAGATAGTCCGCCGCCTCATCGTTGGTGAGATAGCGGGAAGGAGGAACGGCTTGTTGCGTGGCAGCGGGAGCGGCGGAAGGCCGCAGTGGCGTGGGTCTCACGACAGGGTTCTCCATCGGTCTTGGTCGATGGCCACGTTGTTGTGGCCGGATAGAGACAGTCTGGGGAAAGCGGGATTCCCTGCTCAGGGACGATCTGTGGGTAAACCGGAACGTCCCCCTTCAAGGGAAGGCGATACCAGCTTGCGGTAGCCGCCCCGCATCAGGCCACGGCCGCGACGCACCAGCCGGCGCACCCGGGCACGGAGGGCACTGTCAGCATGCCATTCACGGGCAACGGTGGCCGCACCAAAAAGTACAGCGGCCACGGCGCGTAGGGACGCGCCTGCCAGAACACCGTCCAGGGCCTGCAGGGTGTGAAGCTCCAGCAGTTCGGTCGCCGAGGGACGTGCACAGGCCACCGCGTTCGTCACCGCTCCGGCCACCAATTTTTCGGCTTCGTTGGCCAGGGTGCGGCATGCCGAGGCGCGCGTCGCGCAAACGTAGGCCATGCCCTCCCGCAGGCCGGGTGCAATAGCCAGGCGCAGACAACTGCCGGCCCAGCGTGAAGCCAACCACAATCGACGCCCGTCGTGGACCAGGCGCTTGCGCCCGGGAAGCCGCCACAGACCGAAGCCCTCGGCGCCGGGCGGGGAATCAAGATCGGGATGGAGCTGGATCATACCGGCGTGATCGGGACACCATACAGGCTGTGCGTCCCGCGCATCCAAGGCAGGATCTTCCAACAGGCGCAGCCCCCAATGTGCCGCCGCATCGGCATGATGGTGGCGGCCCGACCAGTCGCGTCGGTAGTCGGGGTGACGGCGCAGGTACTCCCAGGCCAGTGCCGGCCCATCAAGATGCAGGACGTAGAGATAGGCGGCACCAGGGTGCCAGTGCTCGCCGGACTTGGCCACGACGCGGCTCCTCCCTGTCATTCAGCGGGACACGTCGCGCGAAGTCGGCGGTTCAGTCGGTGGGAGCTACGGCGTTATCGGCGTATCATCTTGCCTGCTTCGCTAAGGGCGCGCGTCAAGTCCGATTGGCTCCGAGGAATTGAGCGGATCGTTCGAATGCGACGGCTGCGCGAAACCCTTTTCCGCGCAGCACCGGATACCCTGCCCCATCTCGCCACAAACATCCTGACTCTTTTCGTCTTGGCTGCACTCTGCTGGAGCAACAATATGAAGTGTTGCGCCTGAGGTCTGGCGTCAGACCGAAAAAGTCACAAAAAATCCATCAAGGCAGTGCTGTTGCCAGCCCGCGATGGCGAGCTGGCAGGGCCGATCAATCCAGGATCGACCCGTTGTCGCGGGCCAGCGCCGCGTACTCGGAGAGCGTGCGCCTGGATATGAAATACAGGTCGCGTTCCACCGGCAAGCCCAGCGGACCGCGGATGGTGGACAATTCGGAGAGACGCACACTGCCCAGCTCCGGCATGCCCAGCCCCAGGTCGCACAGGCCGAAGGCGGTATCGCCGTCCTCGGGATCGAGTTCCGTCAGCAGCCAGGTGGCCTGGGCATCCGGCGTGAACAGCTTGACCACTGGCGGCGGATCGATGTCCCGACCCTCGGCGTGGGCCTGGCCGTTCGCCAGCAGTTGGGTGCGTTGTTGTTCGGTGATGAGTGTTTTCATGGTCGCTTCCTCTGTTAGGTTCGCTCCACGGCGGAGCGAAGCGACACCAGGCGCGGACAGGCCGCGCGGCCGTCATACCCCAACACGGTCCGGTGCGGGCCGGGGTTGACGGCAAGCGGCGAGCGCCAGACTCGCGCACTGTTCGCTGTGGAATGAACCAAGAAGGCGATCCTGAAATGCACGAAACCGGACTTGCGCCTTTACCACAAGGCACGAATGCGCAAACGGGGTTTTGCCCAAAGATACAAAGCCGGATCTACGGAAATCAGCAAAACCACGAATCCGGCAAATCGTAATCCGGCATCCCCACCAAAGCGGCTTTCCACAATTTACGTCTGTACGCATAAAAAAAGGCCCTGTTACTAAACCCCTTCCAGCATAGGTCGAAAACAGCAAATGAGTTATCTTTAACGTGGTTTTTATTATGCCGCGAGACGACGCTCTCATGTATGAAGAAGCGTCCAATCCAACGCGGCCGCCCAACCGGCGCCACCACCTATGAAGCGGAGCCCGCACGGGCTTTTGGCGAAGCCGTGCGCGCCCTGCGCACGGAACGGGGCGTGGCTCAGGAAACCCTCGCCCATCTGGCGGACGTGGAACGCTCTCACCTGGGGAAAGTCGAACGCGGCGAGCACATGCCGACGCTGGCCCTGATTCTCAAGATCGCACGGGCGCTGGAATGCAGCTCCGCCGAACTGATGGCGGACACCGAGCGACGCCTGGCGAATCCCGAATCCTGACGCACAGAAAGCCCCGCCACGATGGGCGGGGCGCAAGCCGTGACGATCACTCGCCCTTGTTCCGAGACCACAGCAGGTTGTGCTTGCCGTCATCACCCTCGATGAGACGGGCGTAGACAGTCGCGGGAAATGACGGATCGTCGAGGGTCACCGACAGGTAGGGACGCTCCGCCTGGCTGACTTTCTGCCAGGCCGCGCCTACTTCCAGGCCGTTGGCTGCCAGGAGGCGGTAATCGGGAGCGTTCTCGCTGCCCTTGTCGTTGGGAACGAACTTGAGTTTGACGTTGAGCGCCAGGGTGCGCAGGGTGCCGGTGAAACCGTCTTTCTCTGCGGTGAAGGTGCCGATGTTGGCCATGATGTGTACTCCTTTCGGGTTGCCAAGGTCGCGCCCATCGCGTCCTTGTTGTGATCCGGTCGGCGTGGGTCGGGCGGGCCGCACCGCGCAGCGGCCGCAACAGCGTGGAGGACCTGAAGGCGCAAAGAATTTGCCGCGCGAGGAAGGCGCACAGCGCCGGGGAATATTCTTTGCGCCGAAGGGTTGCGGCAATTGAGCCCGAGGCGCAGCCGCACCTTCGCCAGGATTCACAACGAACCAAGGACGTATTGGGCCGACCTGACCCAAAAGGGGTAATGGCCTACCCGGTATTCCGCGGCACAGCGATACCGGTATCCGTTGTCACCCGTTCACGTCAGTCCATGGCCCAGGACATGCGAGGAACGTCCTCCATCTTTCGCAACCGATGTTGCAGCTCGGACCGGACAGTAACGCCAGGCAAGCCTCCCCGCATTGGTAATACACACCCGCTCACGCTTTATGCCCCACCACCAGCATCGAAAGCTACCGGGCACCACAGAACCCGTCACGGCAAGGTTCAGCATGTTTTGGCATGCACCGTTGCCCTTCCTGTGCATTTGACGGCGGATCGCTCCGATGCCACCGGATTCCCTGATTCGGAGCCCACCCGCCTTGTCACCCCATAAACAAGCCCAATTATCGGCCCATATGTCTGGCGACCGTGTTGTCACCGTCTTTCCCGAGTTCATCGCCCGCGACGGCGGAGAGCGCGCGGACGGGTGCCGTCCAGGAAACCAGCGCCGGGTAACTTCAGCTGACAGGCACAGGCGAGGACACGCCCGGCGCGCCTTGACGGCACACGACCGTGGGCTACAGTCGCGGACAAGGTGATGAAATAAGGGGGACGGATGGACAGATTATGGTCTTTACTGTGTACCGTTCACACACAGCGCTGCAGGCGCGAAGGCCGATCAGGTGCAACCTGTTCGGCAGTTTTTCAGGGGCGCCAAGCAACGCGCGGCGGGGATCGGCTGCAAGCCGTTCCCCTGGAGTGCAAGCACAACGAGCAGTCCCACAGGGCCGGAGACATCGACACGGGGCGCAGCAGAAAAAAAGCGCCGCCCCGGTCAACAGGAACGACGCTTTCGATGCTTGGTCGAGCGATCAATCCGATGCCGGTGCCACCATTCCCTGAAGCTGTTCGATGACGCCGGGTTCGACGAAGACGCAAGGCTGATCGGGTGCGAGCGGCACGTTGAATACGCCTGTGAAGGCCTCGCGTTTCAGGTGCACCAGACGCCCAGTGCGATACGCCGCTTCCGGCTTCAAGCAATCGGAGTCTGTCGGCTTGCCGCTACGCTCTGGATCGCATTCGACCAGGGCGACAAAACCCTCATCGAACAGCCTCCGATGTTCGTCGCACAGACCCCAGCCTGTCGATGTGTGGCGTTCCAGGCTCGCGCGCAGGCGCTTGTCGAGCAGAATGTTACCGGTATCGAAGGCGGTGCCGCAGACCAGGCAGACGTGACGTTCCAGCGACACATGTGATTTGTCGTTCATGATGACGATCTCCAGTTGCTCGGGCGGAATTGCCCGGAACCGGCGTCAGCACGGCGCAGCGCAAGCAGTCACAGGGTCACAGACGGCTACGCCCGCCAGCGTGCGGAGCGCGCGAAGCCCTTGACGGCGAGAGCGCCGTGATACGGTGAAGGGGTACAGCAAGACCGCCCACCCCAGCGCACCCTCTCGGATTGGCAAGCGAAACGCCCAGTATCGGATTGAAGAAGTCGGATCGGAGTCATTCACAGGTATTAATGAGGGGTATACAGGTACCTCAAAGCCGATTCGACAATGTTTATTGAGGTACCGACAACTTCACCCTGACTCAATAAACTGTGAAACACGACAATAGTGAGGACAGACCATGAGTTCGGTGCAAACAGTGAATCCACAGCAAATCTGCGAAGACCTTCTTCGGGAGGAGAAGCGCTACAACAGCGAACACCGCATCCTGCCCAGCGAAAGCACTGTCGCGGATCGACTGTTACACCGCAGCATTGAAATGAAGCCTGTGTATGAGGAACTGTACGGAAAACTCCATATGCACCCGCCAGCGCTCCAGTGTTTTCTCGGCCTTGTGTTGAGCGCGGCGGCGTTCTGGAACCCGGAGAAAATTCAGGAGGCAAGAACCGCGCGAGACGATCTGGCCAATACGAATCGCCAGATCGCACGGAAGGCGGCCGAACTAGCAACACTGCTGGAGCGGCGCTCAGGGTTGCACAACACGTCTGGCTTCAGCAGTGATACTCAATATCACTGCTGCTCCGTGATCGAAGCGGCTTCACAACACAACTATTTATTTCGGTCTTACGTACAAGATCGACTGGCTGCGTTGAGAGGACAATATGACCTGAAATACTGGCCTTCGCTGAGCGAGTTCATAGAGGTACTGGCAATGGATGCTGAGAGCGCCGTCATGTCGGCAACGGACCCCTTGACCGCTGCCGCCACAGCGGCGGTGCGTCCATCCAGAGCAGACTTCTTCAAGGCGCTGTTCGCCGCTATCGACGAGAACAGTGCCGGAAATTACGGCCAACTGCCAAGGGGCTTCAAGCTAACCGACCGGGCGCTAGCCTCCTTAGGCAACTGCGCCCTGGATCTCGGTCCCGACGATTTGTTCGATGATGCATATATCAAGCGCTTCCGTCAGCGCGAACGAAACGGACCCAAGTAGCAAAACACGGCACAGCAAAAAAGGGGCCGAAGCCCCTGTGCTACAACAGCCCCCGCTCGGCGAATGACGATGTCTGTTCACCGCCGACAACGATATGATCCAGGGTACGCACGTCCACCAGTGCGAGTGCCTCTTTCAGCCGCTGGGTAATCGTCCGGTCCGCTTGGCTCGGCTCGGGATTTCCGCTCGGATGGTTATGCGAGAAGATCACCGCGGCAGCGTTGACCTGAAGTGCCATCTTCACCACTTCCCGCGGGTAGACCGCCGCCCCGTCGATAGTGCCGCGAAACAGCTCGGCATACTCGATCAAGCGGTGCTGCGAATCCAGAAACAGGCACGCGAACACCTCGTGGTCGAACCCTGCCAGCTTGGCACACAAGAACTCCTTGACGACGGCCGGTGACGTGAACGAGGCGCCACGCTGGATCTTCTGGTCGATCACCTGGCGCGCAGCCGTCAGGATCTGGTCGGCAGTAGCCGGAAGGTAGCGCCCCTGGTCGTCACGAACCAGCAGCGAGGAATCGGAAATGAGAGAGAATTGAGTCATGATCGTGCTCCGGTTGCTCGGGCGAAATTGCCCGGAACCGGCGCCATCACGGCGCAGCGCAAGCCGTCAGGGGTGACCAACGGCCGCAGGACGCAAGCGCGCGGAGCACGCGCAGCCCTTGACAGCGAGAACGCCGTGGTACGGTGAAGGGAAACAGCAAGACCGCCCCTCCCCGCCAGCCACCTCTCTCGGACTGGCAAGCGGAGCGCGCAGGCCCTCACGGGCCGGAGGCGTCAGGGATCAAAGCCGAATGGCCGCGATTCGACAAGAAGCGCGGGGCGTAGCCCGCGAGCCCGACGGCGGTATGCCGGGACGTAAAAAACAATGAACTTTGACACGACAACAGTCACAACTTACTTCAGCTCATCTAGTTAAATATTTCCATACCTTTCAATGAAGCTAGTCGAGAACATGAATACATTCCGGATCAAAGTATGCTTTCTGCAGTAATACGTCACGCATCTGATTCGTGTCCTCGGCGAACACCACCACAACAAGATCAGTAAGCGCCCGTGAACAACACACGTAGAACAGACGCCGAGTTCGGTCAATTGTAGAGTCCTTTCCGGCTTCAATATTTGCACGGTCGGTATCCGACAACTCTGTCACACCGAAATACTTGCCGTAGGAAAACGTATTCGTTCGCCCTTCTTGATCATCAACGACCACAATGACCTTATTAAACTCAGCCCCTTTTATGCCTTGCTGGGTAGCAAAGGGAGACATTTTCTCGATGTACTTACGGTACCCCCAAAGTTCTTCTGCTTCACATTGCATGAAGCGGAGAGTCGCGTTTTCAGTTGCCGGATCGACAATCGGTTCAGCGGTTTCAGTGTAGGTATTGATCAACTCAATATAACGTTCATCTAACGCCACTAAGCCGCTATCCCTGACAAAACACATAACGTCACCGATGCTCGCACCGTCACCAGCTTCCAACAGTGTCACCAATTCTTCAACATGTTCTTTTAGACTATCCAGAAAGCCTGCTGTATCGGCCGTGGCAAGTGCATCGGGTCGTAAACGAGGACAATATTTACGAAGAAGGCGCATCATCTCGAAGTCTCGTCCTTCGCGCCTCGCAAGTACCAATGGCAGAATGAAGGATAAGAAGGGGCGGACCACCCAAGCCGTACCGTCTACCAAACCGCTGCCGAGTTCCTCTGGTGACTTATCATTGAGCGCACTATAAAGATTGGGAAACCCTAACCTGGCCGCCGCCATCCTGTGGACTAGCACTAAGAGTCGCAGAGCCTCTTCGTCTTCCGCATTCATCCAACCTTCGTCACCATCTTGATCGGCCAACCAACGACATGCTTCTTCCAAGCGCGCCTGTCGGCGATCATCGGCAGGAAGAATCAGCATCCTGGCAGTCCCTTCGACAGGAACCTCCTCGCCGTCTACGACCATCTGACGACCCCGTGTTTGTTGAAGTCCATCGTCTTCGGCCCTGATCCGATTGATAACGCGAAGTACCGCTTGCGGACATCGGAAGTTCTCTGGCTTCTCCAACGTTCTCCACCCTTCTTCGGCCAGAATAGGACCCGCTCCTTGCATATAGATTTTCTGCACTGGATCGCCGAAAAAGCCAAGGCAAAAATCAACTGGAACGGCGTCTGCCACTTGACGCAAGGCATCTACAAAAGCCGGGTCAGTGTCTTGGCTTTCATCAACAAAGACGACAGGAAAGCGACGAGCCAAGACGTTCTGCATTAGTACATGACCTGCAATAAACTCGGGGCCAATCTTCAGAATGTCACTGTGGCCGAGAACACCGTTTGAATAGTCGCTGCCTGTGCCATAGCGGAAGCTCTTTACTGGACCGATCTCTGTGAGCTGGCGGCCATAGCGCTCTATGAGCTCCGCGGCATGAACTTTCGTAGCCTCTCTCGTTCGGGGTTTATCGATTTTCTCTTGTTCTTCGGCAATTTTTTCGCGCAAACGATTAATAACCCATTCCCGAAGATTGTTTTGAAATGGCTTGATGAGTGTCCAGAGAAAACTGTGAATCGTGGAGACATGGAAAAGTTCGTCATTTCCGACATCGCCGCGAATTTCCTCGACGGCCACTTCGGTATAGGTTATGCAGGCGACTTGCTGGGCGTTTCTTCGCAGTGTGAGGCCTTGAGTGCGCTCTATCTGCGCCAAGGCTTTGACTAAGGAAGTGGTCTTCCCGGAGCCTGCGCCTGCAACCATAACAAAATGCCGAATACCGTCACCTGCGAGCCGCTCGTGAAGTATCGTGTCGCTTTCTGTATCGGGCTTGCCGATTCTGCTTGTCATGATTCACCATCCTGCCGACGGCGATCCTGTTCCCCCACCCCTAACGTGGCTTCAAGCCATTCCAAGCCTTCAGCTATGTACCTAGGGACATTCCAAGCTCCTGGGTCCTTGGACAACAAAGCGAGTGCAAAATCGGTTTTCTTGTAGCTTGGGCTGTGCACTTTGTCATGAATTCTCTGAACCAAATCGCCCAGATCCTGCGGTGCACGTACCCGAAGTCTTAGTTCTTTATTGGCGGCATCTTGTGTCCAATCCAGATTATCGAATGCAAAGGCGACCTCAAGCGTACGGCCGGCACACTCTATCTGCTCACCGTTACGTTCTATATTGACAGCACAGGGATATGTAACTCTGATGGCGCCCAGCCCAAATGCATTAGCGGCTATAGTCTTTTCTTCAGCATCGGCATTCAAAAGTTCGTCAATCTTTTTCTTGCCGGGAAGCCACTGTGCAAGCATCTGGTTAGAGGTAACCGCGTCCGGAGTGTCCGGCGTGCAAGTGCTTCCGGAAGTGATTGGGCCCTCATCGTCATCACCATCTTCCATAGGCTCGACGCCATCATTCTCACTGGCAGGCCCGCTCACACTGTCCAGATCAGTAACGACGAGCGTTGTAATCCCTAGAAATTCAATGAGCGTACGGAACAGGTGGGCATATGCACCACCTATTTCGAGTACGCAAAGGTAGCAGGATCGTAAACCCGGAGCTGCTTTCTGAATCATCTGAGGCATGACTATCCGCTCGACATTTCCCTCAACGAGTACTGCCGCATCGGCGAAGAATATGTCGCAGTGCGTGAGTTTTAAGTACCGTTCCAGAAAATCTCGACTCGGATTTTCCGTCGTCCGATAAAACTCGGAAAGATTCAGAACTTTGGACGATTGCTCTATGCCGATTCCCTCTCGCCGAAAGTAGCGGATGGGCTGGAAGCCGCGCTCGTAGAGAATATGTGGCGAGTGGGTCGTCAGCACAAGCTGCGTGTGGAAACCATTAGGCTCATCATCTTCGGCCGCCAATATCTCTAAAATTTTGTTGACGAATACTTGTTGTAACTGTGCGTGTAAATGAGCCTCTGGCTCTTCAACAAAAACCAGATGCAATGGTGGTCGGTTTTCCTCCGTAGCAAGCCATTGCGCATGAAGGTCGAGCAGCTCGACCACCATATAGATTAGGTTCTTGAATCCGAGGCCATTATATTTATCGGGAAGTGTCAGCCCGTCATCATTCAGGGCATAGTGGACATGGGCACCATCCTGACTATTCATTACTGTAGCTGGATTAAGCGCAGACTTGATAATCAAGCGCGGATTGGAAAGCCCTGGATATCCCAGTTGCCCTAGACGCTGAAGAGTATCAGCAAACACTTGCTCCAGATGCTGGTTGAGCAAAATCTCCGAATCTGCGAGTGCCTTAAGCGCATTGTGATCCTCGCCATGGCGCTGCAGATTGCGTTGGTAGTAGCGGCTTAGATGCCGAGACAGCTCTTCCGAGCGGCTACCTCCTTCACTGTCCGAAAGATGACGCTGGGCATGCAAGAAGTTAGTCTTAATCAGCGAGCTGACGATATCTTTCCCCGTTCGACCTTGATCGCGCAGCAGTTCTTGTGGCTCATATCCTGCACTTGGTTCCAACGCATCGTCGAATTGAGTTTCGTCGAGAACAAAGTATTTAAACTCATATTCTTTCTGGATCTCACCTTCGAGAAACTCACGCAACGATCTCGGAGGGGCTACATAGCTATCTTCTCCCTCGGAAGTATCTGTAACACCGGCAGCTTCTTGCGCCTGTGAATGCCGTTCACGAAAACGTACCAGTGTTTCATCTTCATTACGGGGCGCGAACGCAATACGGACACCCACCTTGGCTCCCAGCCAATCAAGATTAGGAAGCAGATCAATGACACGGTGAAGGTCTGCCTGCTCAACCCCAAACCAAAGGTCAATCGACAAGACAGGAAGCGAAGCACCGTCCCTCCCTGCTTCAAAACTGTCAATATCACCCCAGCGACATGCACTGATGTCATGAAAACTAAATCGATCTCTGGAACCACTGACAAAAAAGTGCATCGCATGTGCAACAGATGTCTTTCCGCTATTATTCGAACCCACAAAGATAGAAATATCGTCAGCCAGATCAACGGTCACATCCGACAGGCGACGGTAATTTTTAAGTTTGATGTTGCTTAAATACATTTCTTCCCTATCCCCACAATCTCATAACTCAATTGTTATTTTTCCGACAGCACAAACAGCAGGCTCTTTAGGCTACGACCAGAAATTTTGCTGAGCATCAAGGCCACCTACGCCCTACTCACACAATCAATTACTGTAAATACGCTCTAACTTGCCCAAGCGGGTTGGCTCAATTGTTCTCGATAGCCACCATATCTCCACGGCCAAACATCGTCTTGATGCACAATATTGGAGTTATGCACGAAATCCCAATCACCCCAATCTCTGCCCAAGCCGGGGACACCTGAATACGAAGATATGCCGCAGTACGTGGAAACGCCTCCGCACCCCTTTCTCAGAACCATCCGGCGACGCGCAATTCACCTATCCCTATCACAAAAACATCTGCGATATGGAGCGCTACGAAGAATTACCGGGCTTCAAACTGACATCCCGCCGCGTAAAGTCTTGGGTCTTTATAAACACTTAAACCATGAGGTCAACGGAGTCCACTCAATAAACTCTTGTTCTTGAAAAACGGGGTTCTCTTTGAGCCCAGCTAATTCCTGATTCCAACCATACTTTTCACAGATCTGCGCAATTTGTGTTATCTGCTCTTTGCCAGGCGCGTTGTTATGCGCGTTGGCTCTCATCTCAGCGGCGTTCATCCGCCAGAGATCAAGTGAATAACCTACCGCAATAGCGCTCTCAGCTATTCTCCCAGCAATCCGAAACCCACCTACATCGATATCCCCCCAGTGCATCACCGTCGAGGGCTTGGCGGACTTCAGAAGCCTTTTGTAGGCAGCTAACCAGGATGGCGTAGGATTCCCTGCCACATACACGATAAGCAAATCATCGGGATTGTCACTGTACTCTGCCGCCTCATTGAAGCTGGCGAGATTCTCTATCGTTAGCAAGTGTTGGATTCGACCACTATCGACAGACAGCCCATCTATTCTATCAGGGCGAAGACCAATATAAGGCTTTAGCAAAGGGATTGAGCCCTCCCCCACATACACACGACAGTCGGCGCCTCCACTCACGAGCATTGGTTGGGGGTGCTTTACCAGCCCAAGGTGAGAAAAAATATCCTCATCGTCGCTATCGTCGCAAAGAAGATACGCGATAGGCCGCACCAACGATTCTATCCGCTTACTGTCCCCAAATAGCTGTGTGCTCACTCTCCGAAGCAACAGGTCTTGATCGGAAGCCCCCAACCGACGTGCAGCCTCAATAACGCGAATGCTATCGATAAACTGACTGGCCTTGTTTGCCGTAACGCCTCCCGGTGCTCTACCGTGTTTCCAAGCATCAACAATAGGGGCAATCGTTAGTTCAGAATCTCCGGCAACCTGTTCAAGGTGTTGAATCGCTGTGGCGGCAACAACCCACGGCAAATCGATGCCAAGCAATTCCGCAGCTTTCGTAGGATCGTTCAATGTCACCCTGTCTAGTTGACCTTGCTCACTTGAGCGTCGATCCCAATCTGCCTGCACAGCTCCTATTCTGGCAAAAGACTGCAACCTGGCATGATAATCTTCTCTATCAGCAAAACGTTCGAGCTGGAAATACTCGGAAAGACTCGATGACGTGGCAGGAAAGCTCACGGAACGCTGATCAGCGGTAGGCGACAAATTGCCATCCGTAAACACACGGCGAGCCACACGTTGAAGTAGCCGATGTATGGTTTTGTTACAAGCTTCGGCACCTTTGCTAGCCATTGTCGGCATCAGCTTCTACAGACTCCATTTGAGAAGGTGTCAGTCCTAACTGTTGATAAGCGCTGGCCAACACTTCAGGATTTTCCCCCGGCATATCGCTGACCATCAGCGCATTCGCTGCCTCCTTGAATTTGGTTCGCTCCATCAACAGATCCAGCCCTTCCCGGTCCAGGTCATAGATCGTTTGCGTAATCGGCGCGAGCTTTGTCCGTTCCAACTCCGGCCCTGCCATGATTAACTGTAAACCAATGCTTTGGAGGAACCGAGCTGTCGCCACCGCGTTTGTGGTGTCCATCCCATGAAACGCTTCGTCAAGGCATATCAGTCCGCTGCCACTTTGTTGTCCCTTCCGGTTATGGAGGCGATAGGCCTTGGCCAAAGCGGCACCAGCAGCGACATACATGGGGGCAATGTGCTCTCCGTTAGAGCCGGCTCCTTGCCGGTTACTCATGCGATCAACACGTTTACCGTCTACCAGAATATCGAGATCGAAAGTGAAAAATTGGCGATAGTCCAGCACAGCACTTGCATTGCCAGACTCTGCAGCAGCTTCAACAAGCTCGCGCAGTGTCTCGTTGATGTCGTCTGTGTTATCGGCAAATAACGATAGGCTTTGCTCATCCTGTGCGATCTGATTGATATATCGCACTAGTGACTCGTAGTGTGGCACGACACTGCTGGTAAAACGGTAGCGCTCACCTCCGGTAAATGCCGGACAGGCATCAAGAATCTTGTTTCTCTCCCGGCGTTCAAGGTCCATCTCCTTAAATCGGTCATGCAGTGACATTGCTATATCGGAGCGGAGGGTTTCTTCCGATGCCAGGCGCGCCTGCTCGGCTTCAGCTTCGTAGTTCTGTAGCTGGGTGTCAGCCAGTTTGTGTTTTTCGTCCGCTGCCCAAGAAAAGCGGTCGTGCCAATGCATATCCGACACTTGGACATCCAGACGCTCATCCTGCACATAACTTACTAGGTCCAAAGATGCCCGCTCTTCAGCTGATCTCTGGCGGGATTGGTTATTACTCAGCTTTTTCTCAACCTCGGCAATGCGGGCGGGATACGCACTCTCGGCACGTTCAATTTCGTCCTTCAAGGTATCCATTGTCTCAACGACGATCAGTGGATCGGCCAAGGCAGATCGTTCAATCTCGCGGCACTCAGGTAATTGATCTTCAAGCGCGGTCTTCTCCCGAATTCTTCCCTCAATTTGTTGATCCAGTCCAACAGCCAGACGATCATTCTCCGTGTACTCGTTATCCAGGCGTTGATACTCAGCCTGAGCGTGTTCCACCATTACTCGTATCTCCCCCAAGTGAGAGACATCCAGCGCCGTCAACTGTTGTTTTGCCGCGGTCATAGCCTGGGCTGCTTCGGCCAGTTTTTTAGCTATTCCATCCTCATCATCGGCATCTTGACTCGACAAGACCCTCACTACCGTTTCTAAGCGCGCTTGTCGCTTAGCCAGAGCCTCCATGTGCCCCTGAATCTCCGCCGCGTGGCGGGATAACTCAGAGGTATCCGCCATGTCTTTGCCAACGCGAAGATCACTGACGGAAGCGACCCTGATTGACTTTGTGAGCCCGCCTTGGCTAAGCATGCCATCACGCGTAATCGCCCGAGGATGCATTTCCAGCTCGGCTTCGGTATCCACCAGCCGCATGCTGCCAAATTTTTGCCACAGAAAGCGGCGGGCGGTGTCGTTATCAGTTTCCAGCAAACCTACGGCAAACTCTGTACCTTTAGGAGAAGTGTTGACCTGACGAAGATGATAAGGCTGTATAACAGCGGCCCCATCGACCCGTTGCCCACGCCGCCGTGCTTCCCGCAGGATTTTCACGGCGTCTTGGGTGTTGCCTTCCGTCACCACCAGTGCATCTCTATCACCGCCTAGATAAGCTTCCAGTGCGGGTGCCCATTCCGCCCTCAGAATACGAGCCAGAGCAGATACCGGCTGGACAGCCATCCCGGCACGCTCCAGCAATTCCAGCAGCAGTGCCGCACCATCGTTAAGCAACCGTCCTGTTTTACCGGCCGCAGCTATTCGGCGCCGGGTCGCATCACGCTCTTCAGTCAAGGCATCGCGTTGCTTTATGACGGAAGACAACTCGGTTTGAGCGGTGGTACGCACAGGGGCAATTTGGCTGCCCAACTCGCCCAGTGCTTTTGCAACTGCCGAGCCGACATCGTCTTGGCTGCGCGCTTGGACTAATGATTCGATGGTGGAAACTACCAGTCCCTTAATACTTCTAAACGCATCATCATCAACCACATCTCTCAATGCATTGACCCACCGATTAGCCCGTGCAAGCTCTGGATGCTGGTAGGCCTCAATCAATTGTTGATTAGCGCGAATTTCGCTTTCTAACCGTAGGCGAGACTGCTCCGCCTGATCGGATTCCAGCTGAACCGTTAACTTATTGACCTGTGTTTGTTGAGCATCTCGCTCCACTTTTGCCTGTTGAGCCTTTTCCTGTGCCGTTCTTCGTTGGTCGCTTAGCGTTTCGATCCTTTCGTCCAGATCATCAATTCGCTCACCCAGCCACTCAACCTGGAATACAGCTTTAATCGCTTCAAGTGACGCAATTCTGGACTCCGCCGAACGGGCCCGTTCAAAATCCGACAGAATCCCGGTTAATCGCGAAATACGCGCTTTGGTCTTTCGGATAAGGTCACGCAACGCTTCAAACTGTTCTACCTGTTTCCGAAACGCGGCAATATCGACCGGATTAGGCTCGACCACATAGTTGCGCACAAACTCATCGATAGAGTCGACATTCTTCAGTGTCATCGACTTGACGAACGAAGACATGAAGCGCCGTGAATCAGGCATTCGCTGTCCATTGAGGGCATAAAGTAACTCTTGCACATACTCACTGGACTTATCTGTAAAAATGGCAGTGCGCCCTATCGTCTTGGCCCGCTCCCTTGCGGTCTCCCGAAACTCTGCAAATGGCATCGGAAGGCGGTCACGACCGTCAAACACGATACAATCCTTGGCTCTCAGGTTTTGCCCCGGAAGGACAAACAAGCCTTTCACTTCATGCTGTTGAGACTCAACATCAGCTTCAATACAGATCCCTGCAGAAAGGACGTCTGCCCCGGCTTCCTCATCACCAAAGACTAAAATAATGTAGGTACGAGCCTCATCGCGCGCTCGGCCAATAACCTGACTATCCTTTTCCGGGTTACGCAACATGCCGAGACAGTATCCAGCCAAACTACGTCGCTGCTTACTCGACACGGACTGGGTGTTAAAGCGCGCATATTGCTGGTTGCCACCCAGCATCGCAATTTGAATAGCATCCAGCGTCGACGATTTACCGGACCCATTTGGACCAAGAAAAGCGGTTGACCCATCCATTTCAATATCAAAGGCTTCATGAAGGTAGAACTGAACCAATACAACGCGCCGAAGCTGTTTCATGCCTCGCCCCCTTCAGTGTCTTCGCGATCAGACCCATCTGGCTCGTAAAGTACTTCCGCATGGGCTTTCAACATTGCCAGTGACCGCTCATTGATCAAACTCTGAATACCCGGCAGTATTTCCACATACCAGGTTACCTCTCCCACATTATCGGCTTTCACGGGGCGAGCGATTCCCCAACGTTTCATCGCCTCCAGCATAACCATCAGATCCGCTTGCGGCTTCATCGGTAGGTCGCGACCGGTCGACTCCTTAAAAGCAGTCTCCAATTCGGACAGACTGATACCCGCTATGCCTATATTTAGGGAGCCTCGATTCATATGGTGGTCGTAGAGTTTTCTTAGCACTAGGGCTAAGAGCGTATGCATCAGCGGAATTTTACTGACATCCGGTTGTGTCGGAACTGCAGCGACATAACGCTCCCTTGCGTTATGGTCGAGATTGCAGCCTAGCAGATCCAGCACCTCAGTAAATTCCTTCTCGTAGGCGGCAATAAGATCATAGTCAACACGCTGTTTTGCATTGGACTGATAGAGAACCTGGTCAACGATTAAACGAAGCGCAGCCCGTTGAAAATCTTTAACCGTGAACGTTTCCTGACGTTCGGCAATACGGTTCCAATTAACCGACATGTCCCTGTCCTCTGATTTGAATTCGACGAATCTTTACCGACGGCGCTTCCAGATATTTGTTTTCAAAGCGCTCACCGGTCAGTTCAATTTCAATATGCTTACCCAACTCTCTGTAGAGTTTGTCTCTCACAAGCCCTTTTTGCTCATTTCTTAGCGCCCGTTCCGCCACAAGCCCCAAACGACTGAAAGCCGCCAAAACGCATAAGTCGTTAATGGACTCAACCACCAATGACCCGCTTTCGACTTCACCTCCATTAGGCAAATGGCGGTCAACATAGGCAAGTATTTTGGCCTCAGACACTTCGCGGTTGCCTTTCATGATTTGTCGTACCAACCGTCGAGCCTGAGCTTCGGGAGAGAGCTGTCGCTTTTGAATCACCGCACCTTTACGCTTTCGTGGTTTCACAGTTGGTAGTTTCAGCGCTTCTTCGCTGAGAAGCCGCCCTTGAGACCATCCGATAGCTATCCTCAAATCTTCGTCTTTCCGCGAATCAGCCGCACGAACAAGTGCATCAAGTGTCTGATCGATCCACAGGTCGAAATTACCCTGTGACCTCACTTTATACTCAAGATACCCCAATGCTTGGTCATTCGCGCGGGTAACAGCATCTTTCAATCGCGTCAGCAACCTGTCGACTTCGCGCAATGCCAACACCCTTGCGGTATCTGCATCAATCAGCGAATCCGCCTCCTCGTCATTCCGACAACGAAGATTCTTTCGATACCAGCCCCGTAGCTTTGCGCGACTCTCTGTCTCCTCCGAAATCTGAGACACCAAATCAATAATTTCCCATCGAGACGTCAACGGGTGGTTTTTAGAGAACAGATCGGAGTAGTCTCCGATATACAGGCTGGAGATATACTCGCCAAAAAATCGCTCCAAAAAAATATGCGTCGTATTTTGTTGGCGGAGTAAGTCGCTAGCCTCCCGCACGCGCATTCGTGTGGTATTCAACATGCGCAACAGCGACGAACATTCCTTGGCTGCCAACTGAAATACGGCTGCATTCGCCCCGGGGTCAGCTTGTACCTGCATCAGGTTATTACGAATGGACTGGACACGACCGCCGATGAACTCTGGTCCTTGCTCCGCAAAGCTCTTCAGCAGTTCAAATAGTCCCTGCACAGTGGGGCGCATGATGATGAATTGCGTGAATCCCACGCGGTCAATACTGAGCCACTCACTCTCAATCAGCATTTTTAGTGCGCCATGCGCTCTGACATTGAGCGGTGTCGCCAGCTCCTCGGGGTCGGCCCCATGCTCATCGTCCCAGCGCTGTAGAAAACGCTCGATGGAGGCAGTCACACGTTTTTGGGTCCAGCCCTCACCATCAGGGGGATCAGCCTCGGGAGCAAAAAAATCGTTATACAGATGGGACAGCAACAACCAATTGCGCCGAGAGTGATCAACCGCCCCCAATGGGCGAAAGACGCGCTCCGGAACACGATCAAAGAGATTGGTGATCGACTCAGTCATAGGCCTTCCCTTCCTTTAACATCAATGTTAAATTAACATACATGTAAATTGCAACCCAGAAGACCAACGATCGTGGATGCACGCACCTCCAAGCAGTTTGAGTTCATTGAGTTGGTGTTGGCTTATGAGGGCCTACTGACAAATCAACGTCTGCGCGAGACGTTTGGTATTTCCAGTGTTCAGTCATCCCGTATTATTGCTGCGTATCGTAATACTTATCCGCGCAATACTTCTCCGGTCAAGGGTGAAGGTAGGGGACGCTATATGCCTACTTCCCGCTTTTCCCCTGCCATCGCAACCCTCAGTATTGATCGATACTTTCGTGCTGTAGCTAACACCAGCATAAACATTGAAATGGAGGAGGTCCGACAGGATTTCACCCACGTTGATCCCGGATATTTCCGCATCCTGCATGCTGCCGTCACTGTCAACGGAGCCGTTCAGATCACTTATCGTTCGATGAATAATCCTGAAGGTACTGAACGAGTCGTACACCCCAGAGCCTTTGTTTTTGCTGGTAGACGATGGCACCTCCGGGCATTCGATGAGGTCACTGAGGAGCATCGCGACTTCAACTTGGCTCGCATTTACGCAGCTGAGCCAGTAGAAAAAACCACTCCAACGCCCCTCGATTTTGATTGGGATGAATATGTGAATTTACAGCTGCGCCCACATCCGAGCTTGAATTCTGCCCAAGAAAAGCTAATCCGGGATGAATTATTCAGTGGCGCGGCGGGACGACAAGTAACGACTCGGCGGGCGCTTGTGAGGTATGTGTTAAGAGATCTTGAAGTTGCGGAAAACCCCGATACCCAACAGCCACCAGAATATCAGTTGTACCTGTTGAGGATTGAAGAACACTCGGAAAAGGCCTCTCTCGGCTAGAAATTCCGCCACCCATTTTATGGTTACAGCTACGCTCTGGCTTGCCCTAGCAAGTTGGCTCAACAGCCTTAAATAACCACCATAACTCCATCGCTATAAAGTTGCCCCACAGCGCCGGAGTTATATATGGAATTCCAGAAACGATCATCTTTGCCACTGCCAAGCACAGAAGAATATGAGGAGCTACCCCAATATGTGGAGCAACCCCCACTCCCTTTTCGCAGAACCATCCGTCGGCATGAACTGCACCAAATCGTGCCTTTGGCGGAAACAACCATCTACGAGATGGAACGTCGCGGGGATTTCCCGCGCCGCTTCAATCTGACGCCCCGCTGCGTGGTGTGGGACCTGGCTGAAGTGGAAGCCTGGATCGAGGAGCGCAAGCGACAATCCCGATCAGGAAAAGCTGCCCCCACTCTTGGGCCGGATGTGAGGCAACGCATTGCCCGCCCTGTGCGCTCTCGCAATAACTGAGTTCATGACTATGCCGTCAACAACTCCATGTTGTCCCGCCTGCTCCTCGGGTGCCGGATTGCCTCCTTGGTGATGTTCACTTCCAATGCCACTTGAGCGATTTCCAGTATGCCAACATCAATCTGGTAGCCCCCTCGCGCCTTCAACCAATCCAGTACTTCCGCCAGATGCCAGATCGAGGCGCTACCCTCGTGAACCGGTATTGGGAATGTTACCCGATGAGTAAGCATGAGCTTGCGCATTGCCTGACGAGAAACTCCCACCAAATCGGCTACGTCCGTCAAACCGACAAGGTCCGGGGAAGCCTCGATCAGGCGCGCGGAAGGAACGGCGCTTTTGACATCGGCCAGGGCAGTGCGAACTGCTTCCTCGGCGCTGTCTGCCTCGCGGGAGAATTCCAACGCCAGGCGACCTGGCTGACCCACACCGACGAGGGCGTCATCACAACCAGCGGCGCCCAATCGTTCGACGAGAGCGTCCAAATCGCTGTCGTGGTCAGCCAATTGGTATTTCAGCGTAAAAATATATTCCATAGCTCAATCCTCCGACTCCGTATCACCCCGGCGCTGGTGAGTGGAGCACTTGTCCACCACCCTGCGCAGCGCTCGTGCGTGACTGCCGGGATTTCTCGGCGTGCTCCACACACTGGCGATACAGAACTCACCACAGCGGCATTCATCGTCATTGTAGGGGCAGTAGATCTTGCCCCAGGCATGACTACCACCCACCTCGACTCGCCAGCCCTCCTCTTCCGCATGCTTGAGCGCGGCTTCAATTTCCTTCTTCGGATGTGATGAACGAGTCATTCCTTGTCTCCAGTATGGGGATGGCACCCAGGGTTGTCAAGTGACAACCCTGGGTTACAGAAAGCGTCCTGCTCCGGGGAGTTTACCAAACAGCCGAAGGACTCACTCAAAGTAAGTCTTTCGGCTTCCCCATAAACCGCTTGGTCATGACCAATACGCCACCCAGACGACCGCCAACCAACAATCACCATGACCACGGCACTCATACCGATGCCTTTAATACAGGCACCGACATTGTCGACGGCATCAAGGTTGGAATGTAGCTACCCCCTTCCGCCCAAGCATCAATCATATTGGCCCACTCTTGCATCATGTGCCGACGCTGCTCGGCATACTCCGCCTTGTTGTACACCGCCCGAGAGGAGCGGCCATCCTCGTGGGCCAGGGCCTTTTCGATCCAGTCGCGATTGAAACCGACTTCATTGAGTAGTGTGGAACCGGTACGGCGCAGGTCGTGGACGGTAAACGGTTCCAACGGCAATCCCTTTTCCCGGGCCCGCTCTGATATCTTCAAGGTCACTCGGTTCAGCGTGCCCATGGACATGCACTGGTCACCATCATAGCGAGCCGGAAACAGGTACTTGGATCCACCGGCACAGGTCTTGAGCGCCACCAGGATGTCGAGCGCCTGTCGGGACAAATAAACATTGTGAGGGAAGCGCCGCTTCATCCGTTCCTTCGGAATACTCCATACCCCGGTCTCGAAATCCACTTCATCCCAGGTCGCCTTTAGCAACTCGGCCTTTCTCACCAGGGTCAGCAGGATCATGCGCAGCCCCAGGCGAATGGTCGGCGATGTGGGTATGGTGTCCATTTCGTGGACCATCAGCCGGATCTCGGCGGGTGACAGCGCGCGGTCCTTGGGCGCAAAAGTGGCAATGGATGACGGCATCACTTCATCGGCCGGATTGGCCACTTTCTCGCCGTGCATGATGGCGTGTGCGTAGACCTGCTTGACGATATCGCGGACGTGGATCGCGGTTGCCGGTGCCCCGCGCTTTTTCACCTTCATACACAGGGCCCGGAGGTCGTCGGGTGAGATTTCAGTCAGCAGACGGTTCTTGAAGGCTGGCAGGATATCGCGGTCAATGATGTGCTTGCGCATGGACCTGGTGCTGTCAGCCATGCCGGAAGCTTCCATCCACACCTCAGTGAATTCCGCGAAATTCCTGGCACGGGACAGGCGGCGTTTTTCCCGTTGTTTCTCCTGCGCAGGAGAATGTCCGTCGGCCACCGCCTTGCGGGCATCCAGCAGGCGCTCCCGCGCCAGGGCCAGGGAAATACCGCCCGGCCCGTATCGGCCCAGGGTGAGGGTTTCGCGCCGGCCATTGAGACGGTAATCGTAACGAAAGGTGATGGTACCGGTTTTCGACACGGTCACATACATGCCGTCGCGGTCGGCGACCTTGTAGGTGGCGCCATTGGGCTTGAGTTTACGAAGTGCTGTATCGGTCAACATATCAGGTTTCTCCTGTGTTTGCGGTTTGTTACCGTCAAGGGTCAGGAGCCCTGATGATGTTCCTAAGTTCTTGATATCAAAAGAAGTCAGGGCGTAGTTTTACCGTCATGCCGAAAAAAGGCATGACGGTAAATGGGAGAGTCTTAATCCGGGGAATTCGCGATACCGTCGCTTTTACCGACAAATGTTTCTGCTTGCCGTCGATAGCCACCGATAGGCAATGAGACATAAATTTAGACAAATCATTAACTTACGTCATTTTTCCGATTGCTACCGATAGTCCCTGAAAGACCTTATTTCACTCCCACTCAATCGTCGCTGGCGGCTTACTTGATACATCGTAAGCCACACGAGAGATGTGCTCAATCTCGTTGATGATACGGTTCGAGACTTTCTCCAGTAGTTCGTACGGCAGGTGCGCCCAACGAGCCGTCATAAAGTCGATGGTTTCTACAGCGCGTAACGATACAACCCACTCATAACGACGCTGGTCACCCACGACACCAACGGATTTCACTGGCAGGAAGACCACAAACGCCTGAGAGGTTTTGTGGTACCAGTCGAAGTTATGCAGCTCTTCAATGAAGATAGCATCCGCTTCACGCAGTACGTCAGCGTATTCTTTCTTCACTTCACCGAGGATGCGCACGCCCAGACCCGGCCCAGGGAATGGGTGACGATAAACCATGTCGTAAGGGAGGCCGAGTTCCAGACCAATCTTACGCACTTCGTCTTTGAACAGCTCACGCAGTGGTTCAACCAGATCCATCTTCATGTCTTCTGGCAGGCCACCCACATTGTGGTGTGACTTAATCACATGTGCTTTGCCAGTTTTCGCCGCCGCAGACTCGATCACGTCTGGATAAATAGTACCCTGCGCAAGGAATGGAACATCTTTCAGTTTGCTGGCTTCTTCATCGAACACTTCGATAAAGGTATTACCAATGATCTTACGCTTCTGCTCAGGGTCAGACACACCCTCGAGCTTGCCAAGGAACAGATCTTCAGCATCCGCACGGATCACTTTGACGCCCATGTTCTTAGCGAACATGTCCATCACAGCATCGCCTTCGTTCTTACGCAGCAGGCCGTTATCAACAAACACACAGGTCAGCTGATCACCGATGGCTTTGTGCAACAGCGCCGCCACAACCGATGAATCGACACCGCCGGACAGGCCCAGCAGAACTTTCTGATTACCGACCTGCTCACGAACACGTTCGATCTGATCTTCAATAATTTTCGCTGGTGTCCACAGTGCTTCACAACCACAGATATCCATGACGAAATGCTCCAGCAGGCGCTTCCCCTGCAGGGTGTGCGTCACTTCTGGGTGAAACTGTACACCGAAGAAATTTTTCTCAGCATTGAACATGCCTGCAATCGGGCAGCTCGGCGTGGTTGCCATCAGCTCAAAGCCTTCAGGCATGGTTGCCACTTTATCGCCGTGGCTCATCCACACATCAAGAAGACTTTTACCGTCTTCGCTGACATGGTCTTTGATGTCTTTGAGCAGTGCGTTGTTCGTCTCAACCTGAATCTGGGCATAGCCAAATTCACGGATGTTGGAGCCCTGCACACTGCCACCCAACTGCTCTGCCATTGTCTGCATGCCGTAGCAGATACCAAGCACTGGCAAACCAAGCTCGAACACCACCTGAGGTGCGCGCGGAGAACCCGCCTCTGTCACAGACTCAGGGCCACCTGCCAGAATAATACCGGACGGGTTGTACTCGCGGATTTCCGCTTCGTCCATGTCCCAGGCGCGGATTTCAGAGAACACACCGATTTCACGTACGCGACGTGCGATCAGCTGAGTGTACTGTGAACCGAAATCCAGAATCAGAATACGTTGAGCGTGGATGTCTTGTGACATTGGGCTTTCCAGATAAAAGATTTAAAAACAAAAGCGGGGATGACTCTCGTCATCCCCACGTCTTAGCATTTTTCAGCGATCAGCCTAAGCGATAGTTTGGCGCTTCTTTGGTGATCTGTACGTCGTGAACGTGTGATTCAGACATGCCCGCCGCCGTAATACGCACAAATTCAGGCTTGGTACGCATCTCGTCGATCGTCGCGCAACCGGTGTAGCCCATGGAAGCACGCACACCGCCCATCAGCTGGTGAACGATGTTCGTCAGTGGACCTTTCACTGCGATACGACCTTCGATGCCTTCCGGAACCAGCTTATCAACACCGGCTTTTTTGTCCTGGAAGTAACGGTCAGACGAACCCTGGCTCTGGCCCATTGCACCAAGAGAACCCATGCCACGGTATGCCTTGTAAGCACGTCCCTGAAACAGTTCAACTTCGCCCGGAGACTCATCAGTGCCCGCCAGCATCGAGCCAACCATAACGACGCTTGCGCCAGCAACGATGGCTTTAGAGATGTCACCAGAGAAACGGATACCGCCATCAGCAATCACAGGCACATCGTATTTCTTCATGGCTTCAGCCACGTTAGCTACCGCTGAGATCTGAGGCACACCCACACCAGCAACGATACGGGTAGTACAGATAGAGCCAGGGCCGATACCGACCTTCACGCCATCCGCACCGGCTTCAGCAAGCGCAATCGCCGCTTCAGCAGTTGCGATATTGCCGCCGATCACCTGAACCTCAGGGAAGTTCTCTTTTACCCAACGCACGCGGTCGATAACGCCAGTGCCGCCCGGGTTCGATGTATGGCCGTGTGCGGTATCAACAACGATCACATCAACACCGGCTTTAACCAGCGCTTCGACGCGCTCTTCGGTGCCAGCGCCTGTGCCTACGGCAGCGCCAACGCGCAGACGACCCTGGTCATCTTTTGCAGCACTAGGGAAAGCTTTGGCCTTCTCGATGTCTTTTACGGTCATCATGCCAACGAGCTGTTCGTTGTCATCAAGAACCAGAATTTTCTCAATGCGATGAACGTGCAGAAGATCCTGAACGTCCTGGGGGCTGGTGCCTTCTTTAACGGTAACCAGCTGCTCTTTCGGCGTCATCACCGAGGCGACCGTCGCATCCAGGTTTTTCTCGAAGCGAACATCACGGCTAGTAACGATACCCACCAGCTCTTCGCCATCAACCACAGGCATACCAGAGATGCTGTGCTGTTGAGTCAGTTCGAGAATTTCGCGGATGGTGCTCGTACTCGGCACAGTGATCGGATCTTTGACCACACCGCTTTCGTATTTCTTGACCTTACGAACCTCAGCAGCCTGTTCCTCGATGGTCAGGTTTTTATGGACGATACCTAAGCCACCTTCCTGAGCAATCGCAATTGCCAGGCGCGCTTCAGTAACCGTATCCATCGCGGCAGAAATAAGGGGAACGTTCAGCTCAATGCCTTTGGTCAGGCGTGTCTTTAGACTAACCTGGTTTGGCAGGACCTCGGAATAACCGGGCACTAGCAGCACGTCATCAAAGGTGAGTGCATCTTGAGCGATTCGCAACATAGAAGAGCCTTCCGAATGAGGTTGTAGGAAAGGCGGGGCATTATACCGGAAGGTCATTCGCCGGTAAATCCCGCTACGGATTCTGTTTTGATGTATCCGCCACGACAGGCGGACACACTCCCCTGACCAGAAAATCCGCGACCTGTTCCCGGAACTTGTTGTATCGGAAACTGGCGATATGAGGGCCCTGCGATGCGACGTAACACCGCATGCTCTCTGGCAGCGCGTCATACAAGGCCTGCCCTTCAGACACAGGCACAACCTCATCCATGCGACTGTGCAGCTGCATGACCGGAATGTGGATATTCGGGGCGCGATCCTTTGGGTCCCAGTCTGACGGAATTAAGTAAACAAGAGGTGAGACAATGGTACCGACCACGGTACGCTGCAACATCTCTCTGGCCACACTGCGAAATCCGGCAAACGGCGCTTCGAGTATGAGCTGAGAAACGTCATAGTCACGGCCATAGTCTGCAACGAAATTGACCGCGAGCGCTGCACCCATCGACTGACCCAGAACAACCAGAGAGTGATCCTGGTAAGCATCCCGCAGCCAGCTGGCGCCGGCTTTAGCATCCATAAGAACGTCCGGCAAAATAGGCCGCCCCTGTGATGCGCCAAAACCACGGTAATCAAGGGCCAATACGGTATAGCCCTTCTCAACCAGCCAGAAAACACTACGCGAATGCGTCGAGATATTCTCAGCATTGCCGTGCAAGTAAAGAATCACCTTAGCCTGCTCGATTGTTGGTTCAGGCTTGAGTAACCAGGCATGAAGTTCTGTGCCGTCATCCGCAGTCAGCCAGACATCTTCATAATCGATATCAAAACGGTCCGGCGTCTGTAACCAGACTTCCTGCGGGTGAAAATACAGGGTCGTCAGCGAGGCGCAACCGCTTAACATTGCAGCCACCGCAAGCATCACGGAAATCCGAACCAGCCTGAACGCTTCAGAAATACCAGGCATAAGTCAGCTTCCAGCTGTTGGTCGCCTCAGACGACGCCCACTGACGACTGAAGCCGAAACGCAGCTGAACATTGTCAAACCCATTAAAGGCCTCTTCTACTGTCAGCTCACGCCGGGGAGTATCATCCCCTAAAGCGGCGGGTTGCCAGCGAAACTGAATCATTTCCTGATTCAGGCGTCCCTGCCACAACCAGCCGGCACGCACACCCGCAGATATCTGATAACCGTCATCAAATTGATTATCCGCTCTCGCGGTAAGATCGCCTAATGCAAACAATCGAGCGCTGCTCAGTCGCTTACCATCACGAAGTCCAAGTGGCAGCTGCCACGCACGACCAAATCCAAGATTGAAACGGCTATAGAGCTCACTGCCCTCGTGATTAAACCGATCAAGACCCGCACTCACCGTCCATGCAACCGGGTTCTGAAAACGCGTTTTATGACTGAGTGACAGTACATTCACCAGAGTCAGCTTCTGCAAACGGACATCGCCGTCCTCTGTGACGCGCGTATAAAAATCCCCCATCTCTATCTGCGCACCGGGCGAAAAGCCCTTCGATGGATCAAGTACGTCGTGGTAAGCAATGCGCCAGTTAATATCACCGTGCCATTGCTCTCCGGTATAACCACCACCCACACTTAAACGTGCTGTGCCGTGCCCCTCATCATCACGAAACTCTGGCTTTCTTGGTGCAGGAAAAACATCGCCCGCTGGAAGCTTGCTGCGAGCAGAGAGAATCTGCAGTGTTCGTTTACGAAGCACCGGGTTCGCTTGCTTTTTCTTAACCGACAAATAACGTGCGTAGCTGTAGGCTAGTTCAAGGACACGGGTTTGTGATTCTCCAGGTACCCCTGCCAGCAGGTCGCCAATAGGGATATCACTTTCGACCAGAGTACGAGCAAGGTCCGCCTCTTGTTCTGACGCCAGAGCCGCATTTGACTCCATCACAGACGCAGCAGAAGGCCGGTACACCTCTCGCGAGACAAAACCAGCGCTGTAGAGAGCACGAATGGTGTCGACCGGCACCGCCTTCATTTTAAAGTCAGCCGCCAGATCTGATCGCGAAGACGCCGCATCAAGCATCGTCAGCAAGCGGTAGGAACAGTTTTCATCAAAAAAGAAATAATCGAACGCGGTGTCCTGCAACTCCCAGACATGCCGCACGAACTGATCCACTTCCGCGCTACCGAAGTCCAGTTCGTACTCCCAGGTATCACGGTATTCCATATGCTGGTACTGATTGGTTTTAACGTAATACGGCATTACCGAGACTTCACCAGGATAACCACCAGACAGCCCCTTGTAGCTGAACACCAGCTCATTGTCGGTAGGGTCAGCATTGGCCGCAAAATTAACACTGTAGGCGAGCAACTTACTGCTGGAAGGGTCCTCTCTGTCCATACGCACCAGCGTATGGCCGTACATGGATGACGGCGAATTGATATGAGAGGCAGGGAAAATCAACGTCAGACGGTGAGCGTTTAATTCATCACGCCACTCATCAAACTCTGAACATGGCTGGTCAACAAAACCAACCTGCGGAAGTCTGTGTTTTAGCCAATGGTACCGCGCCGGAAAACGACACTGTGCAGACGCATTGTCGGCCTGATCCGTTAACAAGAAGGCACTGAGGTCGGCTACCAGCTCTTCGTGAGCATTGGTTTTCCCCTTCTCAGCAAGAAAAAACTCGGGTGAATCATTCTGGCTGATAAAGCGAAACGTATAGGGGTGTTGTCGATAATGAAGCAGATGCAGCCATTGCTGATGCGACGCCAGATCGCGAAGCTCATCAGCCGGAACAGCTTTGAATTGACTGGTATCAGAAGCAGCGAGAACAAATGAGGAGGAGAACATTGCCAACAAAGCGGCAATCAGAATCAGCTTTAACTGATGACCCACGGAAAATCCTTAACAAACAACACTGAGACGCAAAGAATGCGCCTCAGAGTATGACAGACTGATGTATCAGCCTACGTATTTCTGCAGAGCTTTGTCCTGAGACATTGCTTCAGTCAGAGAACGGAACGCATCACCAGCAGTCGCTTCGGTAGTAAACATGCTATCGAAGTTAGACTGAACAGTTGCGCGGAAAGCAGCAGTGTCCGCCGCTTCTACACCCATAACCTGAGCGAGCGCATCCAGAGTTTCACCCTGACCACGTGCACTGTCAGCAGCCAGCTGATCCATATTGTCGTTCATAAAAGCTTCAGCCGCTTTCAGTGGGCCATTTGCTGATTCACAACCCAGGGTGCCTGAAGTCATACCAAAAGTCTGGTTACCAGAAGTACCATTGGTGGTCGCAGCCAGTACGTGCTCGTGCCATTCGTTAGCATCTGGGAAGACAACCGCAGTACCCAGACCACAGCCCGCAGGACCGTTGTCAGCCATTGCGAAAGAAGACGCAGAAATCAGTGCTGCAGCAGCAATCAGTTTTTTCATGGATCATTTCCTTGTTCTGATCAAATTAGGTCGTTTTAAAAACGACCCGACTAACCTAGAACGCTTTTCCGCCGCTGTCTAGCATCATGACAAAAACTGGCCAAAAACACCTCCTTATGTCAGCCTTTGACTATCTAACCAGCAGATTGTTTATGTATCAGACAGACCACCCTCGCGATCCCGGTATATTTACCGTCTCGGATCTGAACCGCCGCGCAAAACAAATGCTCGAAGTTTCCTTCGCATCTGTGCGCGTTGAAGGTGAAATTTCCAACCTTGCCCGCCCATCATCTGGCCATTGGTACTTCACATTGAAGGACAGTGGCGCGCAGGTGCGTTGTGCCATGTTCCGCTCACGCGCTGGCATGGTTAAATTTCAACCAAAAGAAGGCGATAAAGTTGAAGTCCGCGCCAAGGTCAGCCTTTACGAAAACCGCGGTGACTATCAGCTGATTGTCGATGCGATGAAGCCCGCCGGCGAAGGCGCCCTGTTGCTCGCGTTCGAACAACTCAAACGCAAATTAACCGCAGAAGGTCTGTTCGCTGAAGAGCGCAAAAGACCCCTGCCCGCCGTAAAACGGGTAGCAATTATTACCTCGCCAACCGGTGCGGCCATCCACGATATGCTGACGGTGCTGAAGCGGCGCTGGCCCATGCTCGAAGTGGATCTCTACCCTGCTGCTGTTCAAGGAGAAGAAGCACCACAGCAATTAATCAACGCGCTGTATCGTGCGAACCGCGACAACATGGCCGACGCTATTATTATTGGCCGTGGCGGCGGTTCACTCGAAGATCTCTGGGCATTTAACAATGAGGTTCTGGCGCGCGAAATTGCCAACTCTCAATTGCCTGTTATCAGTGCTGTCGGTCACGAAGTCGATTTTACCATCGCAGATTTTGTCGCCGACATGCGGGCACCGACTCCCTCGGCAGCGGCTGAACTGATCAGCCCGGATGGTCAACAGATACTGCGCTACGTTAATGATCTTCAGCAACGATTGATCCGTAATCAACGAGAGCGCTTTATGCATGCACAGCGCTCTCTGACTCAGTTGCAGTCACGATTGCGTGGCCCAAGACAAGCACTGCAATCCAGAGCCCAGCATCTTGATCAGCTGGAAATACGCCTGCAACGTGCGATGACGTCGCGCCTGAAAGAACCTCAACAACGCCTGCAACGACTCCAGACATCATTAGCGCATCTGCATCCACAACGTGGACTGACGCAGAGCCAGAACACCCTGAATCAGATACGCGGGCGCCTCGAGCGCGCGATGCAGCAACAACTGCAGAAAAAGAAAACGGAACTTGGTGCCGGTATGCGACTTCTTAACAGCGTCAGCCCGCTTGAAGTCCTGAGCCGTGGTTATTCCATTACCCGAAAAACCGATGGCACCGTAGTGCGAGATACGAAAGAACTGAAAGCCGGCGATGAAATAGAAACACTGATCCGCTCGGGCACACTCACCAGTACCGTGACTGACGTTCAGGATGTATCCCAAAAGCAAGAACTGAAACAAGAAATGAAACAAGAAGCAAAAAGAAATGATGATTAAAAAGACAGGCCTTGTACTCGCACCTGTATTGCTCTCAGCATTCATTTTCAATGCGACTGCCAGCCAAACTATTGAGAAATCAGACAGCTCAGAATCAGCACTGCCGAATCATCCAATCGCTGGCGGTATCATCTCCATGCCGTTAGATAAAAACAGCAAAGTAACCTTGAACGACAAGCCCGTTCTGACAACAACGGTAGACGGCCAGCGTTATGCCGTTATTGGGGTTCCGCTAAAGGCAGAGGAGAGCCTGCAACTTAAGATTGATGGCAAAAAACAATCTCAGATTCTTGAAGACTTCGCGTACGAAGAACAGCACATCGAAATTAAGAATAAGCGTAAAGTTAATCCGCAGAAAAATGATATGGATCGCATTGGCCGCGAATACAATCAGATGACTCCGGTCTATAAAAGCTTCTCTGCAGAATTAACGCCCGACTGGAACCAGATGATCCTGCCAACTACAGGGCCATACAGCAGTGCCTTTGGCTTAAAGCGTTTCTTTAACGGTCAGGCGCGCAACCCGCACAGCGGAATTGATATAGCCGCTCCCGAAGGCAAAGACATCGTTGCTCCCGCAGGTGGCACCGTTGTGTTAACGGGTGATTTTTTCTTTAACGGAAACAGCGTCTTTATCGACCATGGTCAGGGGCTTATCAGCATGATGTGCCATATGAGTCGTGTCGACGTAATAGAAGGCGATGTCATCGAGCAAGGCGACTTATTGGGTGCCGTCGGTAAAACCGGCAGAGCCACCGGCCCTCACCTGCACTGGACGGTCAGCCTCAATAACGCCCGCGTAAACCCTAAGTTACTGCTCAGGGAAGACCAGCCTAAATGAACAAGGTACTGTCATGAAAAAAGCCCCCGGCACCTCAGGACTAATGCCCGTTAAAGGCAGCGGATGCGGCATACGCCCGAACATTGATGAAATGGAAGATTCTGAAGGCTTCGACTTCTCTGCAGCAAGTGAGCTGTTGCAGGAAGACAAACACGAAGATCAGGCCTCAGATGAGAAGGATGATTCTCAATCTGAGGCCCAAACAAAACTAGAGAATACACCGGAAGATGAAACTAAGGGATAACCTTATTTTCTTCCGAATCTTTTTCAGCCTCGGCCTGGGCTCGCGCCAGTTCAGCGTCACGCTTCAAGGTCAGCAGATCAATTTTGGCCTGAATTTCAGGCGTTGGTTCAGGGGCGATGTATTCCCCCGGCTCTCGGCCATGATACTTATCAATGGATTGCAGTAGCGAACTGAAACTGCGCACACGACCACCACGAACCAGAGCAATTCGCCCCAGCGCTTTGCAATGCAACTTGCCTTCCACCAGAAAACGATGCTCTGAATACAGGTACTTTCTGTCCCAATACAGAACCCGACTCTCGATATCCACCTTAGTGAACGGCTTAATTTCACGCACAAAGGTCACGGTCTGACTGGCGACGACCGTGCGCCAGCCATTGCTCATGATCAGTGGCAGTAAACCAATTTCTGCAAACCACTGAACCCGGCCCACATCAATGAAAGCCGGATACCGTGTATTGGTCAGATGCAGGTTAAGATCCATATCCCAGGGCATCACCCGGAATTTATAGGTCGTCATGGCCAGAGGATCTTTATTGTCATTCCACTTCTGGCGGAAGAAAATAAAGATAAAACGAAGCAACATCATGATTTTTCTTCCGGCTCGCGGTAACGAATCAGGCCTTCCTGAGCGACGGAAGCGACCAGCTCACCTTTCTGGTTAAATACCTGGCCACGGCAGAATCCACGGCCGCCGCCTGCGTTCGGGCTATCAATGGCGTACAGCAGCCACTCATCCATGCGGAACGGACGATGGAACCATACGCTGTGATCAAGACTCGCCATCTGCATCCCCTTCTGCCCGTAGGAACGCGCGTGTGGATGCAGCGACGTCGGCAGAAGATTGAAATCAGATGCGTACGCCAGAAGCTTAGCGTGCAGATCAGTATCCTCTGGCAGCGAACCGTCGGCTTTCATCCAGAGGTACTTCACCGGATCTTTCTTAGTCGGCGCAAAGATATTGACCGGATCAAGCACTCGCATTTCGATCGGCTTATCAGCGGTATAGATATCGCGTACTTTCTCCGGGAAATAGTCACGGAACATACGCGCCAGCTCGACCTGCGAAGGAATGCCATCCGGCCCTTTCACCTCAGGCATCGCCGCCTGGTGCTCAAAGCCCTCTTCGGTCTGCTGGAATGAGCAGATCATGGTCAGAATAGCGCGGCCATTCTGCATCGCCTTCACCTGACGGGTACAGAAGGTACGGCCATCACGTAATCGATCAACCTCAAACTCAAGATGATCGGTCACCGTACCTGCGAGCATAAAATAAACATGGAACGAGTGCGCATGCCACTCGCCTTCAGGCAGCGTCTTAAGCGCCGAAGAAAGGCTCTGAGCCATCACCTGGCCGCCGAACAAAGCCCGGAAACCCAAGTCCTGGGTCTCGCCACGAAAGGTGTTTTCTCCGATCTCGGTAGGTTCCAGCAGCTCGACTAACCCCTGTAACACGTCACTCATACACACCTCTCTATTCTCGTCAGACATTTACAACGAATAATTTATAGCAATTATTTACATCTATGATTGGAACAATACCCGATAGAAATACCCAATCATTGGCCGAAATGACATTATGCGCCACACTCGCACTCTTTGCGGGGCCGCGTATAATACCGGCCCTTACGCTTAAGCCCCGGTTATCTCATGTCAGAAATCTTTCCAGATCCTATCAATCCTGCGGAATACGATACCCAACTTGCCGAGAAAAAGGCACGCCTGAACAGTCTGTTCGCAGAATTCGCACCGCCCGCTCTGGAAGTCCACGACAGTGCTGTGTCTCACTATCGCCTGCGCGCCGAATTCCGCCTCTGGCACGAGGGAGACCGCTGCTTCTACGCCATGTTCGAGCCAGGTAACCGCAAGAAAGCGTACGAAGTCCGTGAGTTCAATATAGCCTCTCCGCTCATTAACGAACTGATGCACAAGCTACTGGCTGAAATTCACACCAGTGAGCTGTTACGTCGACGCTTGTTCCAGGTCGAGTTTCTGACCACTTTAAACGGCGACGCCCTGATTACCCTGATCTACCACAAAAAGCTGGATGACGCCTGGGAGGGCGAAGCGCGCGAACTGCAGGAACGTCTTGGCTTCCCGATTATTGGTCGCTCACGTAAGCAGAAGGTGGTGCTGGAGCGCGATTACGTGACCGAAGTGCTCAAGGTCGATGGTAAAGAGTTCAGCTATCGCCAGATCGAAGGCGGCTTCACCCAACCCAATGGCGAAGTGAACCAGAAGATGCTCAGCTGGGCCCGTTCTGCCTCTGAAGGCATTGGTGGTGACCTCGTTGAGCTGTACTGCGGCAACGGCAACTTCTCTGTCGCAATGGCTGAAAAATTCGACCGCGTTCTTGCTACTGAGATTTCTAAAACATCAGTGAATGCCGCGCAGGTGAATATTGCCGACAACAAAATCGACAACCTGATTATTGCGCGCCTGTCGTCTGAAGAGTTTGTTCAGGCCTTAAGAGGCGAGCGCAAATTCACCCGCTTAGAAGGCGTTGATTTAACCAGCTACGACTTCCGTACCGTATTGGTCGATCCGCCTCGTGCAGGCCTGGACGACGAATCCGTTAAACAAACCGCCGGTTACGACAACATCATTTACATCAGTTGTAACCCGGACACTCTTCACGCGAACCTGACCGAACTATGTAAAACCCACGACATCGTGCGTTTCGCTATGTTCGACCAGTTCCCGTATACACACCACATCGAAACGGGCGTCGTTCTGAAACGCAAGGCAACCGCGTGAGTACATCATTTAAAGATATAAAAGGCATCGCGCCAGCCATGCAGGACAACCTGCAAAAGCTGGGTTTCAACGACGCGACTGACATCCAGGCACAGTCGCTGCCCATCAGCATTGCAGGCAACGACGTACTGGCTCAAGCAAAAACCGGCAGCGGTAAAACCGTAGCGTTCGGTATTCCGCTGTTGCAGAACCTGAACCCTAAGTTCTTTGGCATTCAGGGCTTGGTGCTCTGCCCCACCCGCGAACTCGCAACCCAGGTCGCCGATGAATTACGCAAACTGGCCCGCTTTACGCCGAACATTAAAATCGTAGTTATATCGGGCGGCGTCTCAATTGGGCCGCAAATCGGCTCGCTTGAGCGCGGCGCACACATTGTTGTCGGTACTCCGGGCCGCATTAAAGACCACCTACGCAAAAAAACCATGTCGCTGGAACACGTGAGTACACTGGTTCTCGATGAAGCCGACCGCATGCTGGAAATGGGCTTCGCCGACGACATCCGCGATATTGCCTCACATACTAAACAGAACCGTCAGACGCTGCTGTTTTCGGCCACTTACCCAGACAACATCAAAGCGCTGAGCAAAGACCTGATGCACGAGCCAGAGACAATTAAAGTCGAGGCCGTTCACAAAACCGATCATATCCGCCAGCAATTAATTGGCTGCGATAAATCAAGCCGCACAGATGCTCTGTTAGCCGCCATGCAGCACTTTGCCATTGAGCAGGCAGTGATCTTCTGCAACACCAAGCAGACCGTAAATGAAGTCTCCCAGGCGCTGCGCCACGCCGGCTATTTATCGCTGGGTCTGCACGGTGACCTCGACCAGCGGGATCGTGACCAGACCTATATCCGATTTAAGCAAGGCAGCGCCCATTGCCTGGTCGCCACCGATGTGGCGGCACGCGGTCTGGATGTTGATGAACTGCAAGCCGTCATTAATTACGACCTGCCACGCGACCCGGAAGTGTATGTACATCGCATTGGCCGTACTGGCCGCGCTGGTAGCGAAGGCCTGGCCCTGAGCCTCTTCACTGAGCGCGAGCAATACAAGCGCGAAGCGATTGAAGACCTGCTCAAACACAACATCCCGGCCATGCATCAGAGTGACCTGACAGATTCGCACGACACGGCTAAGCCGCCGTATGTGACCATCTGCTTTGCGGAAGGCCGTAAGAACAAACTGCGCCCCGGTGACATCGTTGGAGCGATAACCGCTAAAGGTAAGATACCGGGCACAGTGATTGGCAATATTACCGTACTGGATTTTGTCGCCTTCGCCGCCGTAGAGCGTGAGTATGCCAATGAGGCACTGCGCCTGCTGGGGAAAAGCCGGATTAAGGGGCGCCAGATCAAAGTCCGGCGCATCTGACACCTTACCTCGTTCGTTATTTTTCATTACTCTCTATAGATAATAAAAAACAACGGATGACGTATGCCGGGCTCAAACCTTATTGTTCTGATCAATGCTGCACTCTTCGTAGCTATGCAACTCTGGCTGCCATTTGAACCAGCCATCGTTGACGGCCTGAGCATCCTGATCTTTATCGCAGTGCTCTGGTTAACTGAAGCACTCGACGTCAGCATTACAGCCCTTTTAGTCCCCATACTCGCTGTTGCTTTCGGTGTGCTCGACACCACCAAAGCACTCGCCAGTTTCGCTAACCCTATTATTTTTATCTTTATTGGTGGCTTTGCACTTGCCTCTGCCCTGCATGCTCAGAAGATAGATACCGCGATTGCTAATAAAGTACTTACCCTGGCACGAGGTCGGTTTAACGTTGCCGTGTTTATGCTGTTTGCGGTATCCGCGGGCCTGTCGATGTGGATAAGTAACACAGCAACAACCGCCATGATGCTGCCCTTGATACTTGGTGTCTTACATCAACTTAATGAAGAAGAGCAGCGCCCTACTTATATCTTCGTACTGCTTGGTGTCGCCTACTGCGCAAACATCGGAGGCATTGCCACCTTAGTAGGCAGCCCACCCAATGCTATCGCTGCGGCACAAAACAACATAACCTTCGCGGACTGGCTGACCCTGGCCGGGCCACTGTCGCTGATTCTGTTGCCCGTCATGCTCGCGGTTCTTTTTATGGTCATACGTCCGAATCTGAATCACCACTTTTCCACCGAGCATGAACCACTGGAATGGACACAACCGCGACTACTGACACTGGGCATATTTGGATTAACCGTACTCTTCTGGATATTCAGCTCACCGATTAACAAACTACTGGGTGGCTTACCTAAATTCGATACAGTGATCGCTATCAGTGCCATCGTGGCGCTGGGCCTCAGCCGCGTCGTCACCTGGAAGCAGATCGAGAAAACCACCGACTGGGGGGTGCTGATGTTGTTTGGCGGCGGTATCTGCCTGAGCGCCGTACTCAAAGCCACCGGCACCAGCGTTTTTCTGGCCGATCATATTGGTGGCTTCTTGCAGGGCGCGCCGTTAATTCTGGTGATTATGGCCATCGTGACCTTTGTGGTCTTCTTAACCGAATTCGCCAGTAACACCGCCAGCGCCGCTTTGCTAGTACCCGTATTTGCCGCCATTGCCGAAAGCCTGGGAATTCCAGCAGTAATCCTAAGCGCGTTAATCGCCGTGTCCGCGTCTTGTGCCTTTATGCTGCCGGTGGCCACACCACCGAATGCCATTGTGTATGGCAGTGGCTATGTCGCGCAGCGGGATATGATGCGTGCGGGATTCTGGATTAACCTGAGCTGTATTGCGGTGATCAGTGGGTATGCATGGGTGGTTTGGTGATATTCGATGAGTGGACGCTAGGTTAGTTTGACTTTGGTGTCCGTTTTACCAGAACAAAGATCATGGTTCTCTATTAAGCCAAGCATAGTAACCACTTCGCGACACTCCCAGCCATTCACATGTTCGCTTAATGCCTAGCTCTCGTCCGAATTTCTCGATAAATCGATATCTTGCTGATGTTCCTCCGCAAGAAACCGTTGCCACTTTTTTAGCAGATCAAGCTCCTGTTTCAGCTTCTTGTTCTCTGCTTCCAGCTTCTTAACCTTCGATATTTCCTTTTCTTGCTTGCTAGTCGCCTCGGTTAGCTTCTTACGTTTATCTGCCACGATCTTGCCTTCACGGTATTCTTTTCGCCATCGTGACAGCATAAATGGATGGATGTCGAGAGTATTGGCTACTTCCTGAACCTGAACTCCTTCTATCAGACTTAGCTGAACCGCTTTAACTTTAAACTCGTTCGAATACTGCCAGGTCTTTCTTGGCTGAGTATATTTTGGCATTGGACACCTCGTCAGTTTGACTTTGGTGTCCGTTTTATCGGGGCAAGATCAATTCCCTGTTTATGGAGTTCCTTCTGGTACTCTGATCCGCGATATTCAACTCCGCGATCCGTATGGAGCATCAGCCCTTCTTCCGGCCGACGTTT
>NZ_FTOH01000003.1 GCF_900156675.1 Thalassolituus maritimus | reverse complement strand
GGGTGAACTACTACGGTGCCAAGCTGCAGCGCCAGTTTATTGGCAATCGACGCCTTTATCTGTTGTGTTATTTGCAAACCCGCTGGGTGCAAGCACTGGAAAGCATTGCCGATGGTTTTGTTCATCACGTTCGACAGATAAAACAAAAAGCAAAGGTCTACGCACAGGAAGGGAGTTACCTGGACTGGCAAATCGCCGCCACAGACGTCAGCAAGGCAGCGGAAGTTCTTCACCTGTTCATTGATGATCGCATCGATCAAGAGCAACCCTTTGGGGCTGTAAAGCAGCAGGCGCTGAAGCTGATTGCGGCTAAAGAACTGGAATCTGTATGCCTGTTCCTGAACAAACAAAAGCGCTCTGTTGAGGAAGCTATGTGGCAGTATTATGACCAGAGAGATAACTTAAGGGAAGGATTGCTTCGACAGCTGTTTCTTTGCCTTCGCTTTGAAGGCAGTGAGAGTACTCTCTGCCTAGCAGCGGCACTGGGTCAAGCCCAGCTTGATCTCTCAGCACAAAGAATCATCTCAGAGGAAAATATAAACAGCCGGCTGCCATTCAAGAAACAATCATCGTTTTTGCAGGACGAAGATGGAAATTTTAATCCGAGTCGCTACGAGTGGTACCTGTATCTGCAGATCCCCGACCGGTTGAATGGCCAGCTGACCTTGCCGAATGTCATTAAATACCGGGCCTTGGATTCTGATCTGGTGAATCGGGAACGTTGGCGAAAGGATAAGGCTAAGTTGCTGAAGCAAACTCAGCTGCCCAAGTTGGTCGCCGAACCGAACGAGCTGATTGAACAAATGTCAGGGGATCTGGAGATCCGTTTGCATGACGTCGGTGAATATCTAGAACAAGACGATAACCGAAATATTATCCTACGTAGCCCCAAGGGCAAGCGCCTATGGCGGTTACCGACGGCAAGTAAAAAGCACTTGGTCAACAACCCTTTCTTCCAGCAAATACCGACGACGGGCGTTGCCGACGTGTTGCGTATGGTGGATCGCGATACCCAGTTCATTGACTGCTTTGAACATGTGCTGGGCTCGCAGCCCAAGAGCAGGGTCCACGAATATGACCTATTGGCGATTCTGGTGGGAAATGCAACTAACCAAGGGATCTACGGTATGGCACAAGTCTCCGTTCGCACCTATGACCAGCTCAGCACCATTCAGGCAAACTATCTGCGACTCGAAACCCTGAATGCAGCCAACGACAACATCAAGAACGCAACGGCAAAGCTGCCCATCTTCAAGCATTACAACATCCAAGACGATGTTATCCACGCCAGTGTCGATGGCCAAAAGTTCGAGTCCCGGCGAGAGACCTTCAAAACGCGCTATTCATCGAAGTACTTTGGCACTCAGAAAGGCGTCTCGGCCATGAGTTTAATTGCCAACCTTGCCGCCATTAATGCCCGGGTGATCGGCGCGAATGAACACGAATCCCACTACATCTTTGACTTGTTGATGAATAACAGTTCGGAGATCATTCCGGACGTACTCTCAACGGATACCCACGGAGTTAATCATGTCAACTTCGCTCTGCTGGACCTATTTGGATACAGTTTTGCGCCGCGTTACGCACAGGTTGGTCGCGTCATTAATGAGATGTTCGATGTAAAACAAGACAAGGATCAGAGAATCCAGCTACGTCTCAAAAAAGCCATCAACACCAAACGTATCATGCAGCACTGGGATACTATCCAGCGAATCGCAGTGTTGCTCAAAGAACGAAAGACCACACAAGCCACGTTGGTTCGAAAACTCTCCGGTTACAAGAAAAACCAGCCCTTGCTGGGGGCCCTGACCGAGTACGATCGCCTGCTAAAAGCAAATTACCTGCTGAACTACATCGATGATGTAAGTCTGCGTAACTTCGTTCAGCGAGCCCTGAATCGTGGAGAGGCCTATCACCAGCTGCGTCGAGCAGTCAGTAACGTCAATGGGGATCAGTTCCGGGGCAGCTCTGATGAAGAAATCCAACTATGGAACGAATGTGCGCGCTTGGTCACCAACGCCATCATCTACTTTAATTCAAGCACACTCAGCCAGCTACTCACGAGCTTCGAATATCACGGCGACAACAAGCGGGTACAGATTATCGAGCAGGCCTCACCAGAGGTCTAGTATAACATCAACTTAAAGGGTATCTATACCTTCGAATTGAGTGAAAAGCTACCAGATCTGGAGGAGCTGATGCGCTCAATCGAAGGGTATTTACCGGTTCGGTAAAGTAATACCCCCTGGAAGCCCAGAAATGGCCTGGGCTCCAAAGAGTTATGTCCGTTTACGAGGGAAAATCCCCAGTACCCCTAAGAGCGCCTGATCTGCCAGTGCAATTCAGGCCTTGCTACTTCCGATAATTTGAAGCACAGTTAAATCCACGAACCTTCACACCACCAAACCTTATGACGACAATATGAAGACTGAGTATCAGACGCCGACACCACTCATCGACCAGCTCGACGAGATCAGCAACCCTTTGTCGTATGCACGGAGAACTCTGTCTACTTACGGAGCCAGCCCATCGGATGCCTTTGATGATCTCGTTCATACAATCACCTTCTTGCAGGCATATAACGGATCAACAGCAACCTTTAATAGTTATCGGCGCGAAACAGAGCGCCTGCTTCAATGGTGCTGGACGATTCAGAAGAAATCGCTCGGCGAACTCACCCGACAGGACCTTGAGGCGTACGTCCACTTTTGCCAGAACCCGCCTAAGGCGTGGACTGGATCTGTTCAGGCCCCACGGTTTCTTTCAAAAAACGGAGAACGCACGATCAACCCCAAATGGCGCCCGTTCGTCAGCAAACCAGACAAGCTCGGCAACATCCCCTCGATGGCTCTGTCGCAGAAATCACTTCAGTCGCTCTTTGCAGTTCTGTCTACCTACTTCAACTTCCTGATCCAGGAAGACTACCTGAAGCTCAATCCCGTCAGCCTGATTCGCCAGAAGAGTAAGTTTCTGCAGCGTCACGCGTATCAGGAGCCTGTCAGAAGGCTCTCGAATCTGCAGTGGGACTTCATATTAGAAACGGTTGAGCAGCTCGCTGAAACCAACCCAGCTGAACACGAGAGAACTCTTTTTGTTATGAAATGCCTGTTCGGCATGTACCTCAGGATCTCGGAGCTCGTCGCTGACGAGCGCTCCGCGCCTGTCATGGGTGATTTTCAACAAGACCAGGACGGCAACTGGTGGCTGAGAGTAGTTGGTAAGGGAAACAAGGCGCGAATGGTTACCGTATCAGATGACATGATGTCCGCCCTGCGCAGGTACCGGACACATCTCACCCTACCTCCAACACCGTATGTTGGCGAGCTGACACCATTACTTCCCAAGCTCAGAGGACGCGGCCCAGTTACAAGCACCCGTCAGGTGCGTTATCTGGTTCAGAAATGTTTCGACCTGGCCTACGAACGCATGTCAGAACAAGGGCTAAAGGAGGAAGCGCAGGAGCTGAAGGTCTCCACGGTTCACTGGCTGCGACACACCGGCATCTCGGAAGATGTTAAATTCCGGCCCAAAGAGCACGTGCGTGAAGATGCAGGTCATGCCAGCATGGCAACTACGGATCGCTATATCGACACTGAGATGCGTGAACGCCATGCAAGCGCCCGTCACAAAAAACTTAAGCCCGAGCTGTAGCTGTGAGCGCGGCAAAGGTGGTTGATCAGGCAACAAGTTTGAAGGGCGACCGGCGCCCTTCAATGATTTTCAAGACCGGTCAGTGCATGTACTGACCACCATTCGCAGACACATTCGTCCCGGTAATGAAGCTGGCATCCTCATGCGCAAGGAAACTCACCACACGAGCAATATCTTCTGGTTTGCCGAAGCGACCGACCGGAATATTCTTACGAATGCCCTCACGGATTTCTTCAGGCACTTCCATAATCATTGGCGTGGCGATGTACCCTGGCGAAATAGTATTAACGGTCACCCCTTTGCTCGCGACCTCCTGAGCAACAGCCTTAGTGAAACCATGCATACCTGCTTTAGCCGCTGAATAGTTAGCCTGACCGAACTGCCCTTTTTCACCATTAACTGAACTGATATTGATAATGCGCCCATAGCCGTTCGCGAGCATGTCATTCACTACCATGCGCGTCATATAGAAAACAGAAGTCAGGTCGGTATTAATAACATCAACCCACTGCTCCTGATTCATTTTCCGCAAAGTAGAGTCGCGGGTAATACCGCCGTTATTTACCAGGACATCAATCGTGCCGAAGTCGCGTTTAATCCCTTCAATACACGCTTCACATGATTCCCACTCGGTAATATTGCCGAAAGCGACTGGTATATCGTACCCCTCTGCCGCCATCTGCTCTTGCCATTTCTGGGCCTTTTCATGCTTGCCGCCCGAGTAATAGCCTGCAATCACCTGATAGCCATCATCCACAAGCTTCTTGCAGATGGCTGATCCAATGCCACCTGTACCACCAGTAACGAGTGCAATACGCTTTGCCATTTCCTACTCCTTCAGTTCACTTAGTGCTGGAAACAAGTTTATCTTTCACTACTGAAACTAGTGTTACCCTGCTGCTTTGTGAACCTGGATGGCTGAAATAGTCACGAGCTACGGCGGGTTGATATGGCAATGTGGCCACTGTCATCGCAGTGTAAATACTTATGGCCTGCACAGACCCATTATGACTCTGAACAGCGCTCCGCTATAATGCCGCGTTTTGCATCCACGCCCGGTCTGTCATGAAGTTTGTTGTAAAGCTATTCCCTGAAATTACGATCAAGTCCAAATCTGCCAGAAAACAGATGACCAAGATTCTTCGTCAGAATCTACAGGTTCTGTTTCGTCAACATATGCTGTCTGCGGATGTTCAGAATAAGTGGGATAGCCTGTTGATTATCATGAACCAGGAAGACGATGTATCTCGACGCAAGGCCATCGATATTCTGAGTCATACTCCAGGAATCGGTTTTTCACTTGAGATTGGTGAATACGAGTTCACTACCCTCGACGACGCCTACCAAAAAGTCAGGGATGAATATCGCGAGCGAGTTGCTGGCAAAAGCTTCTGTGTACGAATCAAGCGTGCGGGGCACCACGACTTTACATCGCATCAGGCTGAGATCTACATGGGTGGCGGCATTTTAAAAGAAACAGATGCTGCCTCGGTCTCACTTAAGAATCCAGAAGTCGTGGTCAATGCTGAGATACGCAACGACCGGGTTCAGGTGGTGCGCCAGCAGATCAAAGGCCTTGGCGGGTATCCTTTGGGTAGTCAGGGCGATGTTCTTTCTCTGATATCGGGCGGCTTCGACTCGACGGTAGCCAGTTACCTGATGACCCGACGCGGGCTGAAAACTCATTTTTGCTTCTTCAACCTGGGCGGCAGCGCTCACGAAATCGGCGTCAAACAAGTCGCTCACTATCTGTGGAGCACGTACGGCGAGTCCCATAAGGTTAAATTTGTGACAGTGCCTTTCGAAGAAGTCGTGACCGAGATTCTGACTAAAGTGGAGACGAGTCAGATGGGCGTCGTATTGAAACGAATGATGTTCCGTGCAGCTTCGCGCGTTGCTGATGACCTTCGTCTCCCTGCCCTCGTCACGGGTGAAGCAGTAGCCCAGGTGGCGTCGCAGACGATCACCAACCTCGCGGTCATCGACCGGGTAACTGATCACATGGTACTGCGCCCTCTGGCGGCCATGGATAAGCAGGAGATTATCAATACCGCCCGGCGTATCGGTACAGAGGCATTCGCAGCCAATATGCCAGAATACTGCGGTGTAATCTCGGTCAACCCGACAACGATGGGCGACCGCAAGCGTGTCGAAGAAACAGAACTGGATTTCGACATGGCCGTACTGGAAGATGCCCTGAGCCGCTCTGTCACGCAGCGCATCGACGAGGTAATCACAGAGGCGGAAAGTGGCCTGGAAGATGTACCTATTGTTGAAACACCTAAGCTGAACGACGTCATTATTGATATCCGTCACCCGGCCGAGTCAGCAGACAACCCACTTGAGCTGACGAATAACCGCGTACTTGAAATACCTTTTTACGAACTGGAATCGCGGCGCGCAGAGTTCGATGAAGCACACCGATACCTGCTCTATTGCCAGAAGGGCACCATGAGTCGCATTCACGCCCATCACCTTAATATCGACAGCAAGATCGCGTTCGGAATTTTCAACGAGCCCGACATCCGACGCCCACTCGCTGATGCACAACAGAAGGAGCCTACCAATGCCTAAGGTCGTGAGTTTTAACATCAACGCGGTTCGCGCACGCCCACATCAACTCGAAGCCATCCGCGATCAGCTAGCGCCCGACATCATTGGCTTACAGGAAACGAAAGTACACGACGAGCAGTTTCCAATCGATGTTGTTCAGGAAATCGGTTATCACGTTGAATTCTTTGGTCAGAAGAGTCATTACGGCGTTGCCCTCCTCAGCCTCAATGCTCCGGAGTCCGTTCAGAAAGGCTGGCCATGGGACGACGACGAAGCTCAGAAACGATTGATTCATGCGGCATACCGCATCGACGGCGAACTCTGGCACGTGATTAATGGCTACTTCCCACAGGGCGAAAGCATCCATCACGAAACAAAGTTTCCGGCAAAACGTAAGTTCTATGCAGATCTGATGCGCTACCTGAATGAAAATTTCACGACCAGCGATAATGTCCTGATTATGGGTGACATGAATATCTCACCTGAAGACACTGATATCGGTATTGGCGAGCCTAACCGTAAGCGCTGGCTGAAGTCCGGCAAGTGCAGCTTTCAGCCTGAAGAGCGGGAGTGGTACGAGACGTTGCTTAGCTGGGGCGTTCGGGACGCGCATCGCAAGATCCACCCGACTGATCACAACACTTTCAGCTGGTTCGATTATCGCTCAAAGGGATTCGATGACGAGCCAAAGCGCGGCCTGAGAATTGATCATATCCTGGTAACACCATCTCTCTATGAACGCTGCATCGATGCGGGTGTGTCTTACGACATACGGGGCACAGAAAAGCCATCGGATCACGCCCCTATCTGGGCTACGTTCGCATAGTTTTCTGCGAATAGGTGCTGAGATTAAGGTAGTAACCTACCTTAATCCCGCCTTTTGCAGATCCGATAAATATGTCAGCCATTGAGAGGCAATCACCGCACTGTCGGACTTTTCACTAGCTCTCTGAAACCACTCCCTTGCACTCGCTGTGTCACGATCATTCAGAGAGCACTGAGCTACAGAGATCATCGTTAAGCCTTCAAGCTTCCGGACATGCGACCTGGACAATTCCTGAACCAGATCGCAATTGCCATCCATCATTGCCAATTGAATGGCCTCATTAACAGATGACGAATCGTTTGAAACCATAGTTTCAGCTGCTAGAGCAAGATCCCGGGCTTGCCTCTGGTAAGCACTCAACAGACGGCGCTCATCGTCCAGGTTTTCTTCTTCAGAATTGCCCTCGACTGAACTCAATTCTGAAATCCGTTGTTCGAGGTTGCGCGCAGCCCTAGCCGGCATATCCTGCGCAGCCTGCAGCTGAATCATCAGCAGCTCTTCACTACTCCCTGCAATCAGACCTCGCTGATGGGCGATCTCCAGAGTAGCCAACTGCTGAGCCTGTTTTTCCTGAAACTGCTGTGCTGCTGCCAGCTGAACCCAGTAATTCCTTTTATCAGGTGCACGCTCGACGAGCCGCTTCATGGTAACTTCTGCTGCCGCGAAATCACTGATCTGGAATTCAGCCGCAGCTCGCATTGCCAGCCAGTTCTCGGGAATGGATGTCGCGTACGCTTCGGCCTGAACCAGCCAAGGCAGAGAATCCTTCCAGCGTTCCTGTGTCTGATAGGAGATGGCGACGATGACATAGGCCTGCGCTGCGTGCTTCAGACCTTCACCGGCTGGAGCTTCAAGCGCAGGCACCAGTACTTCACGCGCTTTCTCTGGCTGACTGTCGATCAGGTACAGTTGGGCAATTGCAGCTGCGAGTGCAGACCGCCTGGTGCCCTCCAGCACCTCTAAGGATAACGCTCGCTCATAAGATTTAAGTGTATCTTCAGTCTGATCAAGGAGCTGATAAACCTGGCCACGAAGCTGAAGAATCAGGACTAGCCCCAGACCCGGATCCCAATCATCGACAGCATCCTGAGTTTCTGTCAGCGCCTCCTGATACGACTCTTCTGCAACCAACTCCTGGGCTTTTTCAAGCAAACGGTACTGCCTTTCAGACAAAGTCGAGGCCTGAACAGTCAGCCCCGAACAGAACAGGCACACGGCAAACAGAATATAAATAAAGCGGCTCATTGCAGTGAAAACTCCAGCATCTGGGTCGCAGTTTGTGTCACCGCTTCTCCGTTAACCATTTTGGGCGAGAAACGATAACGATACATGGCTCTCATAGCTTCTCTTTCAAAAACACCCTGAGGTTCAGCCTGAATAATTTCTACATCACTCACAGTACCGTCCGGCCTGATCGTCAGTCTCGCTGTCACGCTGCCTTCAATGTTCCTCATTTTAGCTCTGGCCGGATAAACCGCGGGCGGTCGAACAAGAGGCGCGACCTCTGCGTCGGCAACCGATACACCATCCAGCAAGCCTGATGACGACACAAGATCGCCGACACTCAGATCAGTACTGAGCGGACTCAGGCTCAATGCCGGTGCGGTCACAGGCGCAGGTGTCTGATCCTGAGTATTCGACTGCGGAGTCACCGGCGCTTCAGGCGGTGGTGGCGGCTTTTTACGCGAGCGCGTTTCGGAGGCCGAATCCTGACGCCGACTTGAGAAGTCGACCAGAACAGGCTCTTCACGATTCAGCGAAAAATCATCTGGCGGCGCGACCATGGCGGCCATACCCAGAAACAGGAGTACCGCGACAGATACGCCGCCGAAAGCAGCGATCAGAGGTTTAATCGACATCATTCTGTTGCTGCTACCGAGATATCCGTAACGCCAGCGAGACGCACCTGATCCATCACTTTTACGAGTATGCCTGTCGGCGCGAACTCATCTGCCTGTATAACAACTGCGCCTTCAGGGCTCTCTGCTTTGAGGCGCTCTGTGTTGGCGCGCACAGCGCGGAGATCGACAGAGCGTTTATCGATCCAGATTTCACCGTTCGCACGAATCGCAATAAGGATGTTACTGCCCTGTTTGCTTTCAGCGGTACTGGCAGTCGGACGGCTCACCGTAACGCCGCTTTCTTTCACGAAAGAGGTGGTCACGATGAAAAAGATCAGCATGATAAATACGATATCCAACATCGGAGTAATGTCGATATCACCTTCCTGCCCTTCTGAGGCAACGTGTCTGCGAGCCATCAGGCCAACTCCTCACTCAACGGCAGTCGATCTGCCAGTTCTTGCTGGCTACGCTCAGCTAATCGCTGGAAACGACTACGGAAATACAAACCAGATAACGCAACGACCAGTCCAGCCATGGTTGGCAGCGTCGCCTGAGCTATCCCTGAGGCCATCGCCCGCGCGTTACCCGTGCCCGTAGCGGAAAGGACATCAAACACCTGAATCATGCCGGTAACAGTTCCCAACAGACCAAGCAGCGGGCAGATCGCGATCAGGGTGCCGAGCAATGGCATGGTGCGGGTGGCTTCAAGATAAAAACGCCCAATCCAGGCCTTGCGGATATAACGCGCATTCCGGCTCGTCCGATCCGAACGTGTGCGCCAGTCCCCTGAGATTTTCTCGAAGAATCGCTTGCGTTCTATGTAGAAGAACCAGAGTCGCAGACAGATCAACGCCCAGAGAAACACCGCGGTCAGTAGCACGGCATAAAGGACGGGGCCGCCACGCTCAAAAAAATCCGTTAGCCAGATCATTTGCGCGACGACTCCTGCGCTTCAGCAATAATGCCTGCTGACTGCTCATCAAGGATATGCACCAGTTCGCGACTACGTGAGGCTACCCAGCTATGAAGCAGCAGCAGCGGAACAGCAACAACCAGACCCAGCACCGTCGTAATCAGCGCTTGCGAGATACCTGCAGCCATCAATTTTGCATCACCTGAACCAAACGCTGTGATCGCCTGGAAAGTCGCAATCATGCCAGTAACGGTACCAAGCAGCCCCATAAGAGGCGCAATACCAGCAAGCAACTTAATGATCGACTGACCGCGTTCAATTGCGGGTAGCTCACGCAAAACAGCCTCATCAAGCCTTGCTTCGAGCAGTTCAGCATCAGTGCGGTCACCGAGAGATGCAATCATTACGCGCCCCAGGGCGTTATCATCTTTCGCGGCCAGCTTGTCGCTGAGCTGACGGCGCATACCCGCGCTGATCTGCAGGAGTGCAAACAGGCGCCATAGGGCAATCAGCAGACCAATAACACCGAGAGCAATAATGATGTAGCCAATCGTGCCTCCCTGTTGGATTCGTTCAACGATAGAGGGAGTGGCTGCCTCGATATTCAGGAGAGCACCACGGGAAGGGTCAATACCGACAAGCGCGACGCCACTGCTGCCCAACCAGCCATTTAACAGTGATGCCTCACCGGGTTGGCGATATGGTGGTCGCAAGGCGCCCAGTTGCTCATCTGCAATCAGGTATTGGCCGCCATTACTGGTTCCAACGACTGTAAACGCACCTATGCGTACCGATTGCTCGTCTGCTGTAGATCCATCCGCCTGAACGACGGGTGCTGAGATTTGAGCAACTTCGCTGCTCAGAGAAGCTTCCTGACGCAAGGTCTGCCAGAGTGCCTTAATTTTGCCAAGATCAGGCAAGGCTTTTGACTCCGCCAGCGCATCAAGGTCTGCGGGCGTGTCGGTTCCGTCAATGCGGGTAATACTGCTTGAGGTGACCGTTCTCAAGTCACCGGCAACCTGGCGCACCACACCAAACATTTCACCAAGACTACCGGTGCGAATACGCAGAGCTTCGGTTTTCTCCGTCAGAATTTCTTCATTATCAGAGAATTGTTCACGCAGCTCTTCTGCTCGCTTCTCTTCAGCAGCCAGCGAGGCACGGGCTTGCTCAAGGGCCTGTTCCTGAGCACTAAGATCCTGCTTGAAGGCTGCCAGGCGAGCTGAGTCGAAATTACGCTCGTATTTACTGAACTGCTCTGCACTTTCGATAAGTGTATTGGCAAACGCAATCTGGGCCATGCAAGCAAAGATGAGGGTCGTAATAAATCTCATTACTCACCCCCTTTTAAACTGGTTATATCTGAACTTGAATTTTCTGGTGTGGACATAGGCACTACGATCAACTGAGGAGCGACACTTTGTTCCGCAACACGGGAAGCGCGTTCAAGAGGCTGGGCCAGGTCATCAGAAAGCGACCGCCACGCGCCGTCTACCCACATCCAGGACTCGCCTGCATCAAGCGAACGACGATAGAGAGCAACGTTGCCTATTCTCAGGTAGTCGAAAGCTCTGCCGTCTTCATTCTCGCGATAACGCTCTAATGTGCGGCCATAATCAACTTCAATCTGGAGCGCTTCGAGCACTCGTCTGAATTTCTCAGAAACAGTGACATCAGCCCGACCAAGAGACGCTTTCAGCTTGGCTAAACGTACCGCTCGTTCTTCTTTGAGAAATGGAAGGCCTGTATTAATGTCGGCTTCGAGTTGTGACAGCATCAGCTGCATTAGCGGCAGAATACCCTGCTCGGTATCGTTGATATCCTCAATCTGCTGATCAAGGCTTAATTTCTCTTCTTCCTGATTAGCGATGATAGCTTCCATCTGACTATTGTAGAGCGCCAGCTGTTCTGCTCGGGCGAGAAGCTGCCGGGTCTCTTCGAGCTTATCCCGGGTCGAATCATCCAGTGCGTTAATCTTTCGCTGTACCGCTGCACTGTTTTCGTCTGTTTTCAGCACCATTTTAGACGCCGAGTCTGTATCGGCGCCTACCGCCAGCGGGAACATCAATATGCTCGCCGCCAGTGGTAACGTAAATCGGTTCACTCAGTACTCTCCTATTGTCAGTCCGAGTTTGCTTGCTATGTCTGCAGTTCCTCGCGGTGCAACGACAGCTTTATAACCATCCTGACCGACCAGATACTTTTCTGTCACTTGCAGAATATCTGTCCAGGCAACCTTTAACAGGCGATCCCGGAACAGCTGCCTGACAGCTTGTGTACGTCCAGATTTGTCCATATGAAAAGCTTGCTTGGCTTCGCCCGCTGGCGAACCCGGTCGATCAAGGCTGCCAATGATCCCCAACACTGACTGTTCAATAAGATCGTCGCCATTGGTACGCCCTGATACCCAGGTCAGTGATTTCGCGAAGTCATCAAAACTACCTTCGGTACGAGGATCGCGATAGGTGAAGAATTTGAAGCACCCTAATGAAGAATCCTGCGACGCGCCTGCGCCATAAGCTCCCCCCTTCTCCCGTATCGCGGTATGAAGGTAACCGTTACGAAGTACACCTCCAAGAACGGCGAGTGCTGCTGCATCAGGGTGGTCGAGCGTTACGGTTGGAATAGCCCAGGCGCAGAAGTTAACCTGCGAGTCGACCATCCAGTAGCTGGCCACTGTAAACAGATCCCAATCAATGCAATCTTTTCGATAATGATTCGCATTATCCCAGTCTTTGCAGGCTGCTGCAATATGCGCTGCAGCATTTTGTTCATCATGCACCAGAAGAAGTGAATCTGGACCTTTACTGATCAGCGAATTGATATCTTTGAGGGCCTCAGAAACGAAGCCTGCGCCATCCCCAGACAGGCGTTCCGTCCTTTCTTTCAGACGCTTAGCCTGCGGAAGCCCTCCGAGCATATTCATCAGGTCAGCCGTGCGATTAATCGGCGCGGCAGCAGCAGACATAGCAAGAGCATGACCACTGCCCGTTATGCCTTGCTCTTTACGAGCACGAGCCTGATTTAACAGATCTTTCAGGCGACCCTCTTCGCTGAAGTCTGCACTTTTCCAGGTCTCACGGAGCATGTCGGAGAAAGGCTCCGCGCGATTTCCCAATGCCTTACCTGTCATCACCAGGTAACCCGAGAGATGATTGCAGTCTTCGACATCGCCTTTTACTGACGCGTATGACGTCAGAGAACCCAACACCTCTGTCTGGCGTTGCTGCTGAGTCAGGTACGAATTCCCGCCTGCTCCGACCTCTGTCCATGCCTGAGTATAGAAAGGTAACCAGGTCATTTGCTCACCGGTCATTGGAGGCAGATTAAGCATTGCCTGCTGATAGATAATTCCATTTGTGCCGGTGACATACTCTGTAGTCTCGATGTGACCAGATCGCTCAGCGGTAGGCGCAACGTATGTCAGCTCAGGGCGGATATCCTCAAGGCCGACTTTCGGCAGAATGTCGGGGTCATCTTCCTGCGCCTGCCTGGTTTCCAGTGCCTCTGCCTTATCCTTCAATGCCTGGATATCGGCATCTGACATGTTCGCACGTGCACTCTCCAGGCGAGCTTTTTCTTTGTCCGCCTTTTCGGCATTCAAGGTACTGGAAGGCTTAAGGGTATAGCGGACACGGTGGGTATTGGTAAGCAGCAGCTGTCTGACGGCGTCTGATATGAAGTCTGGCGACGATGCCTTCGCACGTAAACGTTCGAGTGCCGGATCAAGGTTGAGTAATGCAACAGGATCACCATAGTGCGTTGCGGCAGGCAGTGCGGTCAGGATCAATTGCAACCCATAAGGGTAATGGTCCCCTCCTATCTCGCGTTGATGAAGCTCGAGCTGATGCAGAGCTGCTTCAACCATTTCGACAGGGACGCCCTCTTCGGCAACTTTCTCGAGGGTATTCAGGATCAAGGCTTCAACCGCCTCAGCGTGCTCCGGCTCACTACCCTCAAGTCCACACATGAACGACATTTCGCGGTTAGAATCTTCCAGACCGCAGAGAGGTGAAGGTGTCGTACCAAGATCACTCTCCTCAAGAGCCCGACGCAACGGAGAGGCACTGTTATCAAGCAGCACCTGACTCAGCAGGTTAGCCTCAAGCTGGGCATCGAGATCAATAGAATCACCCAACAGCCAACCAATGACGTGGTGGGTTTTTGCACTCAGGTCATCCGAGTCAACGCCGTAGAACGCTTCTTTATGTTGAGGCTCTGAAAAACGCTGTTCAGGATCAACCCGCAATTGCCTGTCCTGTTTATCAAAGCGGCTCAATGCCTGCTGATCCATCCGGGACTGAATATCTGCCACATCCATATCCCCGAATGTCATGATGATGGCGTTCGTTGGGTGGTAATGACTGCGATAGAAATCAAGCAATTCCTGGTACGACAGGTCGAGAATATTCTCCGGCTCACCGCCGCTGTTGTAATGGTAGGTCGTTGTCGGGAATAGTTCGCCACTGATCCCCTGCCAAAGCTGGGATACGGGCGATGACATGGCGCCTTTCATTTCATTGAAAACAACACCTTTGTATTCAAGTGCTGAGCCAGGGTCATCTTTATCGGCAAGTTCAATCCGGTGACCTTCCTGCGCAAAATCCAATTCATCAAGATTGGCAAAGAAGACAGCGTCGAGATAAACGTCCAGCAGATTCAGAAAGTCTTTATCATTCTGCGAAGCGAAGGGATATGCGGTCCAGTCACTACTGGTCATCGCATTCATAAAAGTATTCAGCGACCGGCGGGTCATCATAAAGAACGGATCACGGACCGGGAACTTCTCACTACCGCAAAGCGCGGTATGTTCAAGAATATGCGCCACACCGGTCGAGTCGTGAGGCATGGTTCTGACGGCCAGCAGGAAGGCTTTTTCTTCATGCTCGCTACGGATATGGTAATGCGGGGCGCCCGTCTTTATGTGTTCATAGTGCTCAATAACGATATTTAGAGAGTCGACTGGCGTAGATGATACTTTTTTAAACGAAGAGTGCTGCATAGTGTCTGACATGTCGATAGCATGATCCCTGAGAACAGCCATCATCTTAACAGCAGATAAGGACCCACTAAAATGGATCAGTTGAATTCAGCTCTGGAACAGGAGTTTCCGGTCAATGAACAATGCATGTACCTGAATCATGCTGCTGTCGCTCCGTGGCCAACATCAGCAAGTAAAGCCGTTGCCCGGTTTGCTGAAGAAAACGTCGCCAAGGGAGCCGCCGACTATCCACACTGGCTGGAGATAGAAAAACAACTCCGTTCAAATCTGGCCAGGCTTATTAATGCGCCTGTCGACTCTGTAGCCCTGGTGAAGAATACTTCCGAGGCCCTGTCGTTTGTCGCTTACGGCATCGACTGGCGTCCGGGCGATACGGTTGTTATTTCCGATGAAGAGTTCCCATCGAACTCCATTGTCTGGGAGTCCCTCAAGAATCAGGGGGTGACTGTCCGCAAGGTCTCCCTCGCAGGTGAGAACCCCGAAGCAGAACTGCTTCAGGCCATATCCGAAACACCCCGTCTGGTGTCGATCTCAGCCGTGCAGTACGCCACAGGAACCCGGGTAAATCTCGCGAAAATTGGCGAGGCCTGCAAAGCAGCAGGAGTTCTGTTCTGTGTCGATGCGATCCAGGCCGTCGGCGCCCTCATGTTTGATGTCGAAGAAATACAGTGCGACTTTGCCATGGCAGATGGTCACAAATGGCTGCTGGGCCCTGAAGGGCTAGGCTTTTTCTATGTCCGGGAAGAGCGAATGAACGATCTGTCCCTCAATGAGTATGGCTGGCACATGATCAAACAAGCCGGTGATTACAGCCAGAGCAGCTGGGAGGTCGCGGATACAGCAATGCGCTTTGAGTGCGGGAGTCCCAACCTTCTGGCTGCACATGCACTCCATGCGAGCACCAATCTTCTTCTGAACACAGGCATAGAAAACGTTGAGGCAGCCATTCTGAGCAAGGCGAATTCGTTATGTGGTCTGTTATCTGATGCTGGAGCTGAAATCATCACACCAGCTCACAGCAGAGGGCGCTCTGGAATTGTGACATTCGGGACGAACGGACGATCACCTAAAGAAGTGTGGCAAGCATTAATGAGTAAGGGGGTTATCTGCATGCACCGCGGTGGAGGCATCCGCTTTTCTCCACATTTCCACACGCCTCTCGATCGTCTGCAGCAAGCGGTCAGCATTGCTGCAGAAGAGTGTTTTTGGTAATTAAACACCCAGACACTACATAGTATGCGTCATACGGTCTGATTTAATTGCGCCAGCGAGGTAGGTTTCTATCTTGTTGCGCGCAATATCATCTTCATCATTGAACTGAACACCGACGCCTGCAACTTTATTGCCTTGTGCCCCCTTTGGGGTTACCCAAACGACTTTGCCGGCAACAGGGATCTTCTCAGGCTCATCCATCAACTTCAGCAGCATGAAAACTTCGTCTCCCAGCTGATATTGTTTGCTTGTCGGGATGAAGAGTCCACCGTTTTTAATAAACGGCATGTAGGCAGCATACAGAACTGATTTATCTTTAATGGTTAATGACAGGATGCCATTCCGACCGCCTGGGTTCATGCAGTTACTCCCGCTTTTGCTTCAGTCAACGCCTGCCACTCGAGCAACAAGGTTTCCAGGGTCAGCGTTTTGTTATGGTGGGAAGCACCCGACATCAGCTGACCGAGTATTTGTTGTAATTTTTTCTGAAAGGTTACCAGCATTTCCCGCTTCACAACATAAGCGTCCATAAGTTCTGTGACTGGCCCTGCAAACTGAAGATGTTTTGCGTCCGCACCACACGCTGCCTTCAGGACATCGCAAGACCACTGATAAAACCATTGTATAACTGTCTGGAACTCCAGCTTACTCCAGGACGAGGCAATTTTATCGAGAGGTAAAGACGACGTAGTCCATTGTTGTAATTCCGACACCCATTTTTCCTGAACCGTCGCGACACCGCTGCTCAGCCAATTCATGGCAGCGACAGGAGCACCGCCATTTCTAGCAAGTGCAATGTCGGCATCAGCTGGGCCTACACCCTGAGCCTGCAGCCAGTTTCTTGATGCATCATAGGATGGCAGAGCCAGATTAATACGCTGGCAGCGGCTGCGAATGGTAGGAAGAACAGAACCAAAGCGCTCTGTCTCAAGTAGGATAAAGCTCTCACCCGGCGGCTCTTCCAGAGTCTTGAGCAATGCGTTGGCCGCGTTTACGTTCATGACCTCCGCAGGGCGGAGAATAACGACCTGACACTGACTGATCTGAGGCGTCTGAAAAATCAGCTCATTCACTTTGCGGACATTGTCGATACGAATCTGCTTTGAGTTTTCTTCCGGCTGACAAAGCATAAAATCGGGATGACTACCCGCTGCCCAAAGCTGACAACTGTGGCACTGTCCGCACGACTCTTCCGCAGGATTCTGACACAGTAACCAACGCGCGACATTCAGAGATAACTCATGCTTACCGATGCCTGCACTGCCTGTTATCAGCAGCGCGTGTGGCAGGCCAGCAGTGCGGTGGCGACGAACAAGAGAACTCCAGGCATCCACCTGCCAGGGATAAAGAGCCATCAGGATTCCGCCTGTTGTTTTTTGTGTTCTAACTCGTCTGCAACCACTTTCAGGACTTGCTCAGTCACCTGTTCAAGCGGAGCTGTCGCATCAATGACCCGAAATCTCGGATAACGCTCGGCCAGTGCCAGGAATCCCTGCCGGACCTTTTCGAAAAACGAGATAGCTTCGGCCTCAATACGATCAGTCTCTTCTGCCAGATCCTGAGCCCGGGCTCGGGCTCGCCCCATACCAATCGCCACTGGCGCATCAAGTAGCAACGTCAGGTGTGGTTCGATACCACCCTGCGCAAGCGCTTTAAGCTGCTCGATATTATCGAGAGAAAGACCTCGCCCATAGCCTTGGTAGGCGATAGTAGAATCGGTGAAGCGGTCACACAGGACCCAGTCACCGCGCTCCAGTGCAGGCCGGATAACGGCATCGACGTGCTGAGCACGTGCTGCAAACATCAGGAGTAACTCTGTCATGTCAGACATAGGTTCTTCATGATGCGCTTTCAGGAGATCATTACGGATTCTTTCAGCGATCGGGGTTCCGCCCGGTTCGCGAGTCACGACCACAGAGATCCCCTGCGATTCGAGGTGCCTTGCAACCGCCTGAATATTGGTCGACTTACCAACACCTTCACCACCTTCAAACGTAATAAAGCGACCGGGAGTAGTTAGCATCAGTCAGTCTCCCCGCTGCTTTGCTCTGCCGTTGGCGCTGAGCGGTAGTCGCTCCGACGCGATAGCTGGTAGCGTCGCACTGCCTTATTATGCTCTTCCAGAGTGGAAGAAAAATAATGGCTACCATCCCCCCGTGCGACGAAGAAAAGTTCGGTTCCTTCGGCAGGGTTTAATGCCGCTCGAATAGCTTCTCGGCCAGCGAGCGCGATAGGCCCCGGAGGCAGTCCTTTGTTGCGATAGGTATTGTATGGATTACTGCGATCACGCAGGTGCGCTCGCGTGAGATTACCATCGAAAGACTCACCCAGGCCGTAGATGACGGTTGGGTCTGTTTCTAACCTCATATTCTTCTGTAAGCGGCGCACAAAAACACCGGCAATGACCCGGCGCTCACTGGCGACACCCGTTTCTTTCTCGATAATAGACGCCATGACCAGCGCTTCATACGGTGAGGTATAAGGCAGGTTAGCATCACGCGCCTGCCACTCCTCTTTAAGCACCCTGTTCAGTCTTTCGTGCGCCTGAGTGATGATTTCAGAGACGGGCTGGTTGCGGTGATAAACATAGGTGTCCGGGTAAAGCTGTGCTTCAGCATGAACCGTAAGACCAAGATAGTCGGATACGCGCTCGGCGGTAAGGGCTCCGAGGTCCTGTTGAAGATACTCTGCCTGACTCAACGCTTCGAGAGCGGCGGACAGTCTGCGTCCTTCAATTAAGGAGACCCGGTACGTTCTGGTCTGAGCTTCCGCCAGGTACGGCAATATCGTCAGACTGCTCAGCCCCGGGGGGATAATAAATTCACCGGCACGAACATCACGAGCTCCGCCAGTCAGTCTCGCAGCAACTTTCAGACGAAGGGCCGAGCGAAGCCATCCCTGATCTTCCCACTGCTGCGCCATGCTGTTCAGCGACTGTCCCTTCTCGATCACGACAACGACAGACGTTTGATTAAGGTTTTTCTGACTCAGCCACAAGTACCCTACGGAGCCGAGAATAAGCCCTGCTAATACAAGCAGGGCTATCATTGCGAGCATGAGTCGCTTAAGCATCATTCAAACATTTCCTGATAGGCAAGCTGCCATCGCTTTGCTTCTGGTGCCACATCCAGAGTCTGGCTATCAAAGATATGACAGGAGCGAATTCCAACAAGACTATTTGTAAAAATCAGCCCTTGAGCACTGTTAAGCTCGGGCAGGCCAAAGTTTTGTACGTTAATTTCGGGGTTAGTATCCAGCAACCAGCGCCGTACGACTCCATTAATCCCCGACGAGGTGATTTCCGGGGTTAGCCAACGGCCGTCCAGTTTAACAAAAACATTGCTCATGCACCCCTCAATCACGATCCCGCTACTATCGAGCATGATGCATTCATTCCACTCGGCATCGAAGCTGTCGCGCGCAAGTACCTGCTCAAGCCGGTTCAGGTGTTTATGTCCGGCGAGCAATGGCTGAGTCGACAACACAACATCGCTCGTACCAGCAACGTAAGGGGATGTTGAAAATTCCGGCGCATTAAAATAGCGCACCGTTACTAACGGCATGAGATCTGGACTGAATCCGTACCCTCGTAGACCAACGCCTCTCGTTACCAGTAGCTTACACGCCGTCATACCGGGCGGGTGCGCAATCGAATCAACTGCGTGTAAAACTAATTCAACCGCAGCATCACTGAAACGAAGCGCTTTCAGCCCCAGTGCCAGACGCTCAATATGCATTTGCCAGAGAGGCGCAACACCGTGACCATCAAGACGGACCGTTTCAAAGAGTCCATCACCGAACTGCTGCCCTCTGTCATCAAACTCCTGCGAATCAGACTGCCAGCCATTTCCGGCCTGATAGTTAAACTTCATTGAGATATCCGGCTAAAAATCAGCGTGGCATTAGTCCCGCCAAAGCCAAAGGAGTTGCTCATTACATGCTCCAGCGGCATATCCCTTGAACCTGGGCCGATTAAGTCGAGATCACAACCAGGGGACGCCGTCGCCAGGTTTAATGTCCCCGGAGCCTTCTGGTCACACAGAGCAAGGACTGAGATGAGAGCTTCGAGCGAACCAGCAGCACCAATCAGATGGCCAGTCATCGACTTAGTCGAGGAGATCGCGACACTGTTGGCCGCCTTACCGAAGGCGCATTTTATCGCATTGATTTCAGCGAGATCGCCCGCAAGGGTCGACGTGCCGTGAGCATTTATGTAACCGATATTGTCGGGCGTTAAGTCAGCATTGTGAAGGGCATTGGCCATCGAAAGCGCCGCTCCCTCGCCGTTCTCAGGTGGTGAAGTCACGTGATAAGCATCATCACTCATGCCAAACCCGGAGAGCTCTGCGTAGATCTTTGCACCCCTCGCCTGAGCATGCTCAAGAGACTCGAGAATAAGAACGGCAGCACCACTACTAAGAACAAACCCATCACGGTCAACGTCCCAAGGGCGACTTGCCCCCTGTGGATTATCTGTACGTGTGCTCAATGCACGAGCAGCGGCAAAGCCAGAAATCCCCAATGGCGAACACGCCATCTCAGCTCCGCCAGCGACCATCAGATCTGCATCACCGAAGGCAATGGTTCGTGCAGCGAAACCAATATTGTGTGTACCGGTGGTACATGCGGTGGCAATTGAGAAGTTAGGGCCTTTGAAGCCGTGCCGGATTGCGATGTTACCAGCGGCCATATTGACAACCGAACCAGGCACGAGGAAAGGAGATACCCGCCGCGGCCCACTTTTATTGAGCGTATCGACGTTTGTTTCTATCGTCGATATGCCGCCAATACCAGAACCCACCGCAACACCGCAGCGAACCGGGTCGTACGTCTCTCCGAGCCCTGCATCATTGAGCGCCTCATCTGCGGCGACCAGCGCGTATTGAATAAACGGGTCAAGCTTGCGCGATTCTTTTGCAGAAAGCACACCATCCGCACAAAAACCTTTAACTTCACCACCGAAATCAACGGGATAGCCTGTGGTATCAAATCCCGTTATAGGGCCTATCCCACTTTCACCTGCAAGAATCGCTTTCCAGGTATCCGGAGCATTCAAACCGCACGGATTCACCGTGCCCAGCCCTGTAATCACTACGCGTTTGGTTTTCATATTCAGTCACCCGCCCAGAATGAATATACCCTGCAGCATTTCAGTGTCGGGACAGAACACCGCTCATACGGAGGTTGCCGCAGGGCACAAAAAAGCCGCGACGGCTGCGCGGCTTTTTCCTATCGCTACTAACCCTTACAGGTTAGCAACGATGTAGTCGATAGCTTCCTGAACGGTAGTCAGCTTCTCAGCCTGCTCGTCTGGAATCTCAGTCTCGAATTCTTCTTCCAGAGCCATAACCAGCTCTACAGTGTCGAGAGAGTCTGCACCCAGGTCATCAACAAAAGAAGATGAAGCTTTTACTTCTTCTTCCTTAACACCCAGCTGTTCACAGACGATTTTCTTTACGCGTTCTTCAATGTTGCTCATTGCTATATTCCTGACTTGTTAAATTTTCCAGAAGGTCAGCGAGACCTTAGCCCATGTTCATACCGCCATTCACATGAATGGTCTGGCCGGTAATATATCTCGCGTCTTCGCTTGCCAAAAAGGCAACCGCGCCTGCGATATCATCGACATGACCGAAGCGCTTACCCGGAATGGAGGCTAGGATGGCCTCTTTTTGCGTTTCAGGCAAGACATCTGTCATGTCAGTTTGAATAAATCCAGGCGCAACACAATTCACGGTGATATTGCGACTGGCGATTTCCTGAGCAAGCGAGCGACTGAAGCCTTCCAGGCCGGCCTTCGCGGCGGCGTAATTTGCCTGACCACCATTGCCCGTCGTGCCAATAATTGAACTGATATTCACAATACTTCCGGCTTTTTGCTTAAGCATTGCCTTAGCCAAAGCCTTACACACACGAAAGACTCCGGTGAGATTGGTATTAACCACCGCATTCCAGTCATCCTCATTGAGGCGCAGGAAGAGATTATCGCGCGTTATGCCGGCATTATTCACTACAACGAAAGGCGTACCGTACTCAGAGAGTAAGGCTTTCAATGCCGCCTCAGTCTGTTCGCTATCGGAAATATTCAGAACCAGAGCCGAGTGCTCGTCACCATGTTCGCGCAGCTTTGTCTGAAGACTCTCAGCACCAGCTTCACTGGTTGCGGTCCCTACAACCCGGTAGCCATCTGCGATCAGGCGCTCAGCAATAGCAAATCCGATACCACGGGATGCACCAGTCACAAGAGCCAATTTTTTGTCTGACATTATTCTGCTCCCTGAATTTTGGCCATGCTTGCTTCCAGCCCTGCGAGATCGCCGGTACCCGCAACAGGCAGGCTTTTATCAATACGCTTATTGAGACCGGCAATAACCTTACCTGGCCCAAACTCAACAGAGAGCTCTGCATGGTGTCGAACCGCAGGTACGGCTCCGGTCCAGTTAACCGGGCTGTAGAGTTGTTGAAGAAGGCGTTGAGGAATCTCTTCCAGCGTTGCTGGCGCATTGCCAACATTGTGGTAGACGGGGAATTTAGGCGCTCGCCACTGAATTCCCTCAAGGTCGGCTGCAAAAGTATCCGCTGCAGCTTTCATCAGGCTTGAATGAAACGGACCGCTGACCGCAAGAGGAAGGGCTCTCTTGGCACCGGCTTCCTTCGCAAGCTCGATGGCTTTTTCAATGCCTGCCTGCTCGCCGGCGATAACAATCTGCCCCGGCGCATTGAAGTTTGCCGGCTCAACAATGCCAGCCTGGGACGCTGCTTCACAAACTTCGACGATCTGCTCGTCGTTCAGACCCAGCACGGCCGCCATGCCCCCCTGCCCGGCAGGAACAGCAGCTTCCATCAGTTCACCGCGACGGCGCACAAGGCGTACTGCATCAGCGAAATCAATTGCATCCGCAGCGACTAACGCCGAATACTCACCAAGTGAATGGCCCGCACCTGCAGTGACATTGAGTGCCGGGCTGTGTTTGCTGACAACCCGCCACACAGCCGTGCTTGCAGCAAGCAGTGCTGGCTGAGTATTGAATGTCTGGTTGAGTGTGGAGTCCGGTCCTTCAGTGACCATCTTCCAGAGATCGATGCCAAGAGCATCGGAGGCTTCAGTGAATGTCTCACTGATTTCAGAATACTGTTCCGAGATATCAGATAGCATGCCCACTTGTTGAGCACCCTGTCCCGGAAAAAACGCAATCACGTCGGTCATTGCAAAACCTTATCGTTATTTTCTTCGATCGTTCTGGTCACACCAGAATATAGCTGCGCATTGTGACAATAAACCGCATCAAATGCACAGGATTATTGCCTGAAACTCACCAGTTGGCCCGCCACACATCCTGGACAGACACCGCTTAGCCGGTAATTTTAAGAAACTCTGCTTCCATGGACTGATAATCCCGGGTCCGCAACTGACGAACCATATATTCAAGCGCATACCGGAATGAGCGCTCATCGGATTTACCGTGCGTTTTCGCCACATTCCCAGCGATCCCCAGAAGCATGGCCCCACCATGACGCGCTGGAGAGACCTGACGATCAATCCGACGCATTGTGGCTTTCCATAAGGGGTAGAACCACCGCAACGCCAGTGAGCTACGTAACTCTGAGCCCATCATATCCAGGAGCCACTCGATCAGACCTTCTGTTGTCTTAAGGGTGATATTTCCAGAGTAACCATCACAGATGACAGCATCGAGATCGCCATCAAACAGGCGATCACCCTCGCGAAACCCAGCATACAAAGAACCAAGCTGATCATCGAAAAGCGCACCAGCGGCCTTGATGGTATCCGTGCCCTTTCCGGGCTCCGTGCCAATATTCAACAGAGCAACCCTTGGTTGCTCATTGCCCCCGGCCCGATACCAGGCAGCCGCAAGAAAACCAAGCTGCAGTAACTGCTCAGACGTCATGCAGATATTCGCCCCAAGATCCATCATCAGGAGAGGACGCCCTTTCGTAGGCAGTTGAGTTGCAAGGGCTGGCCGGTCAACACCATGAAGTGCACCCAGGTGTTTTCGCGCCAAAACCAGCAAAGCACCAGTATTTCCGATCGACAGAACACCATCAGCTTCGCCTGAAGCATGAAGTGCCAGACAGACAGACATGCTGGAATCAGAGCGTTCTTTCAGGGCCTTACGCGGAGTGTCGTCCATACGGACGTGCTCACCACAAGAGACAAGGCGTGTACGTGGCTGGTATTTTCCGAGAATTTTACGCGCAGCAGCGTGAAGAGACTCTTCGAGAGGCAGGATAACTTCGACGTCGGGGTCGTTTTTCATCAGGGCCCGACACGCCCTGAACGCAACGCGGGGACCTAAGTCCCCGCCCATCGCATCAACCGCTATGGTAACCATAGAATCAGTTGCTGCCAGTCTCCACGACTTTCTTGCCACGGTAGAAACCGTCAGCACTTACGTGGTGGCGACGATGAGTTTCGCCAGTAGTAGCATCGGTAGACAGAGCGATGGTGTTGGTATCAACAGCATCGTGTGAACGACGCATACCGCGCTTAGAACGGGTTACTTTGTTTTTCTGAACCGCCATGGTAGGGCTCCTGGTTAATCGCTATTTCTGTTTAAGCTGCGCAAGGACGTCGAACGGGTTAGGTCGCTCTGTTTCCTCTGCGGCAATGTCTTCTTGTGGCTCTATTTTGAGTGCCTGACACTCATCCTGAGGGTGCATCGGGAAGTCCGGCAGGTTGAGCAGAAGCTCATCCTCGATAACATCCCAAAGATCAAGACGGCCTTCTTCATCCAGCTCGACGGGTTCCAGCCGCTTTGGCAGCGCCTTCGCCTGATCATCATTGAAGACCAGACCCAATCGAAACTCGGCAGAAATTTCGAACCGTACATCCCCCAGACAGCGCTGACACTCCATTACCACCCCCGCGCTGCACTTACCGGTCAATACCCGTAAGCGCTCTTCATCCCGACCAAATTCAACTTCGCACTCGACATAGTCATCGAGTGAGCGGGTAGAATCTACCAGCCGGGTTAGCTTGTTACTTTCGATTTTTCCTTTAAGCTGTTGATTTACTTCAACTAACTTAAAAGCATCGATGCGCTTGGGAAGCGGAGCCTCTGTCATAGTGCGCGACATCATAGGTATGTCGCCCTCTCATGTCAAAATTATTTAGCAAACCACGCGCACTCTAGCGCATGGTCATTACCTGAGTACTAAAGAAAGAAGCGACACCTTTGCCGAAGCTGGTACCGAACTGCTCCATAAACTCAACAAATGGGTCTTTCCTGACGGTATAGTTAACCAGTTCATCAGTACCCAAAAGATCGCGCGCAACCTGGCTCGATGATGCAAGACCATCTACAAGACCAAGCTCTACCGCCTGCTCTCCTGTCCACACCAGACCACTGAAAAGATCAGGATGATCAGACAGGCGATCACCACGTCCAAGCTTTACCTGAGATATAAATTGCTTGTGCGTAGTATCCAGCACACCTTCCCAGAATTCTTTCTCCTCCTGACGCTGCGGAGAAAAAGGATCGAGAAATGCCTTATGCTCACCAGAGGTATACAGGCGACGCTCAACGCCAAGCTTATCCATAGCTTCGACAAAACCAAAGCCTGACCCTACAACACCAATAGAACCAACAAGGCTTGCTTTGTCTGCATAGATCTCATCCGCGGCGGCAGCGATGTAATATGCCCCTGAAGCACCGATATCCATAACCACTGCATACACAGGGAAGTCCGGCCGCGTTGATTTCAACCTTACGATTTCATCGAACACATAGCCCGACTGAACAGGGCTACCGCCCGGACTATTGATTCTGAGTATCAAACCCAACGCCTCGTCATTATCAAAGGCGTCCCGCATGGCACCAATAATGCGATCAGCACTTGCATCCTCTTCTGCAGAGATAGCACCGCGCACTTCAACTACAGCAGCATGCGGACCGACAGCAAAGCCAGCACCACCATCTCCGCCTTTAGATGCTCCACCATATATAATCGCAGCAATCACAAAGAGGTAACTAAAAGTCAGGAGTTTAAAAAATATCCCCCAGCGTCGAGCAGTTCGCTGCTCCTGCTGTGACGCCATCAGCGCCTTTTCTATAAGCTTCCACTCTTTGCTGTTGTCTTCAGGGCGACGAAATTCGTTGTTATCCATTAATACCAATCCAGTCTGAAAGTTCGTTAATGCTATGACAGATAACTCGAGGCCCACAAGCTCTGAGTCTTTGTTCATCATGAGCGCCGCGGCTCATGCCAACAGAGTCCATTCCGATGGCAGCTGCCATTTCAAGATCATACGTTGTATCACCCACCATAAGCGCAGAGTCAGCTGAAACACCAAGCTCCTCAAGAATCTCACTCAGCATAAGAGGGTGTGGCTTTGAGCGAGTCTCATCTGCGCACCGGGTTGTGTCAAAGACCCCAGAGAGAGACAGATCTTTAAGTATGCGATCCAACCCCTTGCGACTTTTACCAGTGGCAACGGCAATCTTCCGGCCACTTGCAGACAGCTCATCAAGCAGCGACTCAGCACCATTAAATAGATTCATCGCTATCTGACTGTCGTAGACAAAGTAGCGGGCATAGGCCTCTCTCATCGGCTCCATTTGATCCGGAAGCACATCAGGCCAAACGGTCTTAATCGCCTCGGGCAAGCCCAACCCGATAATATTCTGAATATCGGCATCCGGGACATCCGGCAAGCCAAGCTCCTGCCCCGCACGACGCATGCTATCGACGATCCGACCTGTAGAGTCTGCAAGCGTGCCATCCCAGTCGAAGATAATTAACTGATATTTCATGAGAGCATCTCCAGATTGCACCCTACTTTTCTGAAAATCGCCTTAAGCTCACCATCCGGCTTAGCCTCGATACTCAGACGCTCACCAGAAATCGGGTGTCGGAAGCTCAACCGCCAGGCATGCAGGCACAGCCGGCGAATTCCTTCATCTTTATCCTGTTGCTTTTCGGTGCGATCGCTGTACTTTTCATCTCCCGCTATCGCTGCACCCTGAGCAAGACAATGAACACGGATCTGGTGGGTCCTACCGGTAACAGGCTCAGCCTCAACAAGAGAGTATCGCTTACCTTCAGACAGCAGCCGAGTGCGTGTATGGCAGGACTTGCCCTCCTCGCTCACCACCACAATCCGCTCACCAGACTGACGCTCCGTGCGCAGCAGAGGCAGACGGATATCAGACACCGCAGAATCCCAATACCCATGCACGAGCGCCAGATACTTTTTGCTGATTCCGCGTTTATCAACCAGCATTTGCTGAAGAGCTGTCAACGCTTTGCGCTTCTTGGCAATCAGAATGACCCCTGAGGTATCGCGATCCAGCCGGTGAACCAACTCAAGAAAATTGTGATCCGGGCGAACCTTGCGAAGTGCCTCGATCAACCCGAGCGACACGCCACTCCCGCCATGTACAGCCAGACCATGAGGTTTATTAACCGCTAGCAAGGCATCATCTTCATACAATACCGAATCTTTCAGTATCTTGTGCAGCGCGGGAGAGACATCCGGTACCTCATTCGCCTCGGGCAGCCTGACCGGAGGAACCCGGACGCGATCACCTTTTTTTAACCTTGAGTCGGCTTTGGCGCGCCCTTTGTTTATACGAACTTCACCCTTCCTGATGATCCGGTATACAAGCGTTTTTGGCGCCCCTTTAAGCAGACTTAACAGAAAATTATCCAGGCGCTGACCATCATTACCTTCATCAACATCGATAAAGTTAACCTTGGCCGGGTCTAACTGTGGTTTGGGCATGCGAAGAAGTCACCAGCGATTTATTTTGTTAAGGCAATTGCTGCCCCTGAACATTGTTGCTATATTCCGGCGTGATCGGGTGTAAACCGAACATAAGTAGCGCACTCCACGTCAGTAAAACTGCCGAATGGACAACGCTCCCCGGTCAGGCCGCGAGGCGGCCAAGTATAAAGGAAGATGAATACGGTAAACACTCTTCCCTAGAATTGATTCGGCGGAATGACTCCGCCCGGTGAGATAAACCGCGCAGCTACCTGCAGGCAATCTCGCATTATCAAATTATGGACAGTGTCGGTGTCTGCTGAGCGGAGCAACAACCAGCCCGCAAACACCATTGCCCCGGGAAACGCGATCTGTAAGACGGATTCCTCGGCAGAGCACCCATAAATATTTTGGTAATAACCGGCCCTGTAGGCCGTGATGAACACTGCGAAAGTGATAAATAGATTCCCCTGCCCCGCATTCGTGCGTGACAGGTTACAAGGCGGCACTACCGCCACTATCCTTCGCTGCTGAACAAACACAGCAGACAGGCCCTGCGTTGCCAGTCAGGTACGTTGCCCAACAGAGTAATACGTACCGCATGAAAAGAATGCTGATCAACGCAACTCAGACAGAAGAGTTGCGTGTTGCCCTTGTAGACGGCCAGAAGCTGTACGACCTGGATATTGAGTCCGGTGGTCGCGAGCAGAAGAAGTCTAATATCTACAAAGGCAAAATCACCCGTATCGAGCCAAGCCTTGAGGCAGCCTTCGTCGATTTCGGCGCTGAGCGTCATGGCTTCCTTCCGCTAAAGGAAATATCTCGCGAATACTTCTGTAAAGACCCAGGCCCAGGCCGCATCAACATCAAAGAAGTGTTGAAAGAAGGTCAGGAAGTTATCGTTCAGGTAGATAAAGAAGAGCGTGGCAACAAAGGCGCTGCGCTGACCACTCAGGTAAGCCTCGCTGGCCGCTACCTTGTCCTGATGCCTAACAACGCCCGCGCTGGCGGTATTTCACGCCGCATTGAAGGTGATGAACGTACTCAGCTGCGCGAAGCCATGAAAGGCGTCAACGTGCCTGACAAAATGGGCGTTATTGTGCGCACGGCCGGCATCGGTCGCTCAAGCGAAGAACTTCAGGCTGATCTGGATTACCTGGTCCACCTTTGGGACGCGATTTCCCGCGCCGCTGAGGAGCGTGAAGCACCTGCACTCCTGCTGCAGGAAAGCAATGTTATCATTCGCGCAATCCGCGATTACCTGCGCCACGACATCGGCGAAGTGCTCATTGATACCGACGCGGCCTACAACGAAGCCCTTGCCTTCGTTCAGCAGGTCATGCCTCAGTATCAGAACAAGTTCAAACGCTACGAAGATCCAGTACCACTCTTCAATCGCTACCAGATTGAAAGTCAGATCGAGAGTGCGTTCCAACGCGAAGTAAAACTGCCATCCGGTGGTTCTATTGTTATCGACCCGACCGAAGCTCTGGTCTCCATTGATATCAACTCCGCACGCGCCACCAAAGGGTCCGACATTGAGGAAACAGCCCTCAATACCAACCTTGAAGCCGCTGATGAGATTTCACGCCAACTGCGCCTGCGCGACATGGGTGGTTTGGTTGTTATCGACTTCATCGACATGATGGCTAACAAGAATCAGCGCGAAGTTGAAAACCGCCTGAAGAAAGCACTGGAAGTCGACCGTGCTCGTGTTCAGGTTGGCAGAATTTCCCGCTTCGGCCTGATGGAAATGTCACGTCAGCGTCTGCGTCCATCTCTCGACGAAACTGCAGCACACGTCTGCCCACGCTGTAGCGGCACAGGCGTCGTACGTGACACCAAATCATCAAGCTTGTCGATTCTTCGCCTCATTGAAGAAGAAGCAGCGAAAGACAATACAGCTCAGGTTCGGGCAATCGTTCCTGTTTCGGTTGCATCCTTCCTTCTGAATGAAAAGCGCGCACTGATCGCTGGCATTGAACAGCGTCATAACTGCCTGGTGATGGTACTTCCAAATCCAAATATGGAAACACCACACTATGAGGTGCAGCGCCTTCGCCCGGACGACACCATGGTTGGTGAAGTTTCCTACGAGCACCGTCTCGACATGGACGAACCAGAGCATCTGAGCGAGGCCCTCAACGCAGAACCTGTTCGCCAACAGGAAGCTGCGGTAAGCACTGTACCGCGCGCACCTGCTCCAGTTTCTACTACCCAGCCACAAGAAGCCGCACCTCAGTCAGCTGGTCTGTGGGGACGTATTGGCCAGGCCATCTCCGCCCTGCTTACTACAGAGAAAGAGCCTGAAGCAGCACCACGCCCGGAAGTCCGTGTTAACAAGAACACCAAATCCGAACCAAAAGCGAAAAACGCTAAGAACGGTCGCCGTGACAACCGCCGCAAAGCGGACGACGGAGACGACAAGCGTCGCAATGGTCGCCAGCAGGACAAAGCCCGTAATGGCAAAGCCTCTGACAAGCCAGCCAACGATCGTGGCGGCAAGAATGGCCGCAATAATCAGCGTGACAGCCAGCGCGATGGCCAGAATGGCGATACCCAGGCAAAAGGCGATAACCGTAAAGGTCGCAATAACCGCCGCAACGGTAACGACAAGTCTGAAAACACTCGCAATGAAAAGCCTGCACGCCAGAACAAGGGCAACCAGGACTCTTCAGATACCAGCGAGAATCCGAATGCTAAGCGCGCGCCTCGCCGCGATCGCAGTCGTCGTGAAGATATTCCTAAGCCACAGAAACCTGCGGCAAAAGAGAATTCTGAAGAACTGGTAGCGGATACTCAGCCAGCGAGCATCACCAACGAAGCCAAAGCTGAACAGCCAGCTACCGCAGAAGTTAAGACAACTGACGCAAAAGCAGAAGAAACAGGCAATCTGACTGATAATCGAGCAGACGGCAACGGTCGTCGTCGTGGTCGTCGCCGTTCGCGCAAACCTGCTGCTCAAGCTGGCGAGAACACAGCGACTCAGACTGATAGCAAGCCTGAAGCGGAAGCTAAACCTGTAGCAGAAGCCAAGCCTGCAGCAGAAGCCAAACCTGCGGCAGAAGCTAAACCTGCGGCAGAAGCTAAACCTGCAGCAGAAGCTAAACCTGCAGCAGAAGCTAAACCTGCAGCAGAAGCTAAACCTGCAGCAGAAGCTAAACCTGCAGCAGAAGCCAAGCCTGCAGCAGAAGCTAAACCTGCAGCAGAAGAGCAATCTGCAGAAGCTGAGAAGAAGCCGACTCGCCGTCGTCGTCGCGCGCCGTCAGGTCGCGCTCCGAACGACCCTCGTAATGCCGGCACTGCCAGCAAGGAAGGCGACGAAGCAACCTCTGAAAAGCCGAAAAAGCAGGAAGTTGCCGAAGAGAGCCAGAGCGGAGAGTAATCTTCGCCCCTCCTTACAGGCCGCTCCCCTCTGAGTTACTCAGAGGGGAGCAGACATAAAAAAGCCCGCTGATGCGGGCTTTTTTATGTCCAGATACTTCTGATTAGAAAGTATCACCAGGAACATGAACATTCCCTTCCATAATGATGCGCGCACTGCGACTCATTACAGCTTTCTTAGCGGTCCATTCACCACTTACTTCCTCAGCAGCAGCGCCAACACGCAGCGTTCCAGAAGGATGGCCAAAAGTAACCGCATCGCGATCACCACCGCCGGCTGCTTCGTTAACCAGAGTGCCCGGAATCGCAGCTGCTGTCGCAATAGCTACCGACGCGGTACCCATCATGGCATGGTGCAGCTTACCCATCGACAGAGCGCGGACACAAAGATCAATGTCGCCTTCACCGATCTGCTTACCGCTTGATGATTCATAGGCGGTAGCCGGAGCAACAAACGCGATCTTAGGGGTATGCTGACGGTCAGCCGCTTCGGCGACATCCTTGATCAGGCCCATTTTAACCGCACCGTAGGCGCGCATGGTTTCGAATCGAGCCAGAGCGTCTGCATCTGAATTCAGATCTTTCTGCAGCTCCGTACCTTTGTAGCCAATATCCCTTGCGTTTACGAAGATGGTCGGGATACCGGCGTTGATCATGGTCGCCTTAAAAGTACCGATACCCGGAACTTCAAGATCATCTACCAGATTGCCGGTCGGGAACATGGAGCCTTCACCGTCGGCTGGGTCCATAAATTCGATGACAACTTCAGCCGCCGGAAAGGTCACACCATCCAGTTCAAAATCGCCCGTTTCCTGCACTTCGCCGTTAGTGATCGGCACATGAGCAATAATGGTTTTGCTGATGTTCTTCTGCCAGATACGGACCGTGCAGATACCGTTTTCAGGAATACGATCTGCATCGACCAAACCCTTCGAGATTGCAAATGCGCCAACAGCCGCAGTCAGATTGCCGCAGTTACCAGACCAGTCAACAAATGGCTTATTGATCGATACCTGACCGAACAGATAATCCACATCATGATCTGGCTGCTCGCTTTTCGCCAGAATGACAGTCTTCGAAGTACTTGAAGTCGCGCCACCCATGCCGTCGATCTGCTGACCATAAGGATCAGGACTGCCAATGGTGCGCAGCAGAATCTTATCGCGCGCTTCACCTGGCACCTGAGCTGCCTCCGGCAGATCCGTCAGACTGAAGAAAACACCCTTCGACGTACCGCCACGCATGTACGTCGCTGGGATTTTAACTTGTGGTTTATGAGTCATAAGGTGCCCCATTAAATAATAAAAATAAGGTGGGCAATGCCCACCCTACCGATTCAGCTTTCTCGCTAACACCTCAACTACCTATCGACGGAAACAAGTCCGTTCGGGAGGCGTCAGTGAGACGGAAATCTATTCCCAACGCATTGAAGCGTCGGCGAAGACGCTGAGGCGAGGCGCAGATCAGCGAGGAAGCGGAGCGTACTGAAGTACGTGAGCATTCCGAGTTGATCTGCAACACTGCCTCAGCAATGCAGCCAGCTTCAGGCTCCCTTGAGGAAGTCTTTGGCGAATTTTTGTAGCACCCCACCGGCATTGTAGGTCACAACTTCTTCAGCAGTATCCAGACGACAGGTCACTGGCACTTCAACGGTTTCGCCATTCTGACGGTTGATGATCAGCGTCAGATCGCCACGCGGAGTACGTTCACCCACGACGTCGTATGTCTCGGTACCGTCCAGTTTCAGCGTCTTACGGGTAGTGCCTTCTTTGAACTGCACCGGCAGTACGCCCATACCGATCAGGTTAGTACGGTGAATACGCTCAAAGCCTTCAGCAACGATCACTTCAACACCCGCCAGACGAACGCCTTTGGCAGCCCAGTCACGTGACGAACCCTGACCGTAGTCTGCACCGGCAACGATAATCAGCGGTTGTTTGCGCTCCATATAGGTTTCAATCGCATCCCACATACGGACGACTTTACCTTCTGGTTCAATGCGCGCCAGAGACCCCTGCTTCACTTCGCCGTTCTCCTGAACCATTTCGTTCATGAGTTTCGGGTTAGCCAGAGTGGCACGCTGCGCCGTCAGGTGGTCACCACGGTGCGTGGCGTACGAGTTAAAGTCTTCTTCTGGCAGACCCATCTTGTGCAGATATTCACCCGCAGCACTGTTCATCAGAATCGCATTCGATGGCGACAGGTGATCCGTAGTGATGTTGTCCGGCAGAATCGCCAGCGGACGCATCCCCTTCATGGTGCGTTCTGCTGCCAGAGCACCTTCCCAGTACGGAGGACGACGGATATAGGTCGACATTGGACGCCAGTCGTACAGTGGGCTCGGTGCTTTTTCAGCTTCGCCGAGATCGAACATCGGGATATACACGTCACGGAACTGCTGCGGCTTAACGAACTCACCAACGATGGCGTCGATCTCTTCATCAGACGGCCAGATATCCTTGAGGCTGATCGGATTGCCATCAGCATCGTTACCCAGAATGTCCTTTTCGATATCGAAACGAACCGTACCCGCAATCGCATAAGCGACAACAAGTGGCGGCGAAGCCAGGAATGCCTGCTTAGCGTACGGGTGAATACGACCATCGAAGTTACGGTTACCAGACAGTACTGCCGTTGCGTACAGGTCACGGTCGATGATTTCCTGCTGGATCGCTGGATCGAGCGCACCGGACATACCGTTACAGGTAGTACATGCGAACGCCACAATACCGAAGCCCAGCTTCTCAAGCTCTGGAAGCAGCCCAGCTTCCTCAAGATAGGTACGCGCCACTTTTGAGCCTGGTGCGAACGACGACTTAACCCAAGGTTTACGGATCAGACCCAGTTCATTGGCTTTCTTCGCCAACAGACCAGCCGCAACCACGTTACGAGGGTTAGAGGTATTGGTACAGGAGGTGATCGCTGCAATGATGACGGCACCGTCAGGGATCAGACCTTCAGCTTCCTGAGCTTTGGCCTCTTCCAGGTTACCCGCAATGCCCTTAGCTGCCAGATCTGCCGTTGCAAGAAGCGCATGAGGGTTTGAAGGGCCTGCCATATTACGACCAACAGAAGAGAGGTCGAATTTCAGAACACGCTCGTACTGTGCACTTTCCAGTGCGTCTGCCCACAGACCAGTTTCTTTAGCATACTGTTCTACCAGAGCCACCTGATCGGAGTCACGACCTGTCAGGTTCAGATAATCGATGGTTTGCTCATCGATGTAGAACATAGCGGCGGTTGCACCGTATTCAGGTGTCATGTTGGAAATCGTCGCCCGGTCACCGATCGTCAGGCTTGACGCGCCTTCACCGAAGAACTCGAGATACGCACCAACAACACGCTCTTTACGCAGAAACTGAGTCAGAGCCAGAACGATGTCCGTTGCGGTAATGCCTGGCTGGCGCTTACCAGTCAGCTCAACACCAACAATGTCTGGGAGACGCATCATGGACGGGTGGCCCAGCATCACAGTTTCCGCTTCCAGACCGCCCACGCCCACAGAGATTACGCCGAGTGCGTCAACATGTGGCGTGTGAGAGTCGGTACCGACACAGGTGTCCGGGTAGGCAACGCCTTCGCGCGCCTGAACAACAGGAGACATTTTCTCCAGGTTGATCTGGTGCATGATGCCGTTACCCGCTGGAATCACGTCGACGTTGTCGAACGCGGTTTTGGTCCAGTTGATAAAGTGGAAGCGGTCTTCGTTACGACGTTCTTCGATGTCGCGGTTTTTCTGGAATGCATCCGGATCAAAACCACCACATTCAACAGCCAGAGAGTGGTCAACAATCAGCTGCGTCTGAACCACAGGGTTCACTTTAGAAGGGTCACCGCCCTGCTCAGCAATTGCATCACGCAGACCCGCCAGATCCACCAGAGCGGTCTGACCGAGGATGTCGTGACACACAACGCGCGCTGGGTACCAAGGGAAGTCGAGATCGCGCTTGCGGTCGATCAGCTGCTCCAAGCTGGCATTCAGGTCAGCAGGCGCACAACGGCGTACCAGCTGCTCTGCCAGAATACGCGAGGTGTATGGCAGTGTGTCGTATGAACCCGGCTTGATGGCTTCACATGCCGCGCGGGTGTCAAAGTAGTCCAGGCTGCTGCCCGGAAGATTCTTACGGAATTCAGTATTCATACTCAATTTCTCATCACGGTTTTGGCGCACTCGATTCGGTGCGCGGATGAAACCCAATTTTCAACTCGTCGTAAATCCATCCTTGGAGACTCCCGCATGCCATCCATGGCATGCAGGGTTGAAAACCGGGTTTCAACCACACCCCTTACACCGGGTGGGCCGCTGAAATCACCGCTCGATATGGCGGGGACTTCGTAGTACTCAAGTGAGAGCGGCTGTTGCGATCTGGCTGTGCACCACATGAATGTGGTGCCCAAGTCCCCAGGGATGGGTTCACGGCGCGCCAGAGAGGAATAGCCGCCTCTCACATTTAACTTTTAGCGAAGCAACGACTCAGCGGTCAGCAATCGCCGGAACCGCACGGTTCTCTTCACCAGTGTATTCAGCGCTTGGACGGATAATGCGGTTGTCAGCGCGCTGCTCCATCACGTGTGCAGCCCAGCCAGTCAGACGGGAGCATACGAAGATCGGAGTGAAAAGCTTGGTTGGAATGCCCATGTAGTTGTACGCAGAGGCGTGGAAGAAGTCAGCGTTACAGAACAGCTTCTTCTCGCGCCACATTACCGCTTCACAACGCACAGAAATGTCGTACAGGTTGGTATCGCCATTCTCGTTCGCCAGCTTCTCAGACCACTCTTTGATCACAGCATTGCGTGGATCGGATTCGCTGTAGATCGCGTGACCGAAGCCCATGATCTTATCTTTGCGAGCCAGCATCCCCATGATGGTTTCTTCAGCGTGCTCAGGGTTGTTCATGCCTTCAATCAGTTCCATCGCAGCTTCGTTCGCGCCACCGTGCAGTGGGCCACGCAGCGAGCCGATTGCCCCCGTAATACAGGAGTGCATGTCACTCAACGTTGAAGCACAAACGCGCGCAGTAAAGGTAGACGCGTTGAATTCGTGCTCTGCATACAGAATCAGAGAAGCCTGCATAACCTGAACGTGCAGCTCAGAAGGCTTCTCGCCATGCAGCGTCCACAGGAATTGCTCAGCAATAGAGTCGGCATCAGTATTCTCATCAATGCGCTTGTCATTGTGTGAGAAGTTGTACCAGTAGTTAATCATGCCCGGAAAAATAGCCAGCATGCGATCGGTGGCATCCTGCTGCTCGTCGAAGCTTTCTTCGGTTTCCAGGTTGCCCAGCATTGAGCAACCGGTACGCATAACGTCCATTGGGTGCGCAGACGCAGGAATACGCTCAAGTACTTCTTTCAGCGCCTGTGGCAGACCACGCATGCCCTTCAGCTTAGTTTTGTAGGCATCCAGCTCAGCCCGAGTAGGCAGCTCACCTTTCAGGATCAGGTACGCAACTTCTTCAAACTCACAGTTTGCAGCGAGGTCTTTGACGTCGTAACCACGGTAAGTCAGACCGGAACCTGATTTACCCACAGTCGAAAGCGCAGTTTTACCGGCAACCTGGCCGCGCAGGCCTGCCCCAGAGAGTTCTTTTCCAGCAGCCATGTGCTTCTCCTATAACTTTAGATACTTTATGTAACTATCTGAAATTATTGATATTTAAAAGGCGAGAGAACTCTCTCACCAGTCTTTTATTTATTCTTACCTTCTTCGAACAGAGCATCTAGCTTCTGTTCAAAATCGTGGTAGTTCAGGTAATCGTACAGCTCCATACGGGTCTGCATAATGTCGACAACCTTACGCTGATGACCTTCTTCAAGCAGGCTCTTATAAACCGTCTCAGCTGCTTTATTCATCGCACGGAAAGCGCTCAGCGGGTACAGAACCATCGCGGCGCCCCACTCACCCAACTGTTCGCGGCTCCACAGTTCGGTCTGACCGAATTCGGTGATGTTCGCCAGAATTGGCACATCCAGAGCTTCAGCAAAAGCACGATAGTGCTCTTCGGTCTTCACAGCCTCAGCGAAGATGCCGTCGGCGCCAGCTTCAACACATGCCTTCGCACGTTCAATCGCCGCTTCCAGACCTTCCTGAGCGAACGCATCGGTACGCGCCATAATGAAGAAATCCGGATCAGTTCGAGCATCGACAGCCGCTTTAATACGGTCGACCATTTCTTCTTTAGACACGATTTCTTTGTTCGGGCGGTGACCACAACGCTTCTGAGCGACCTGATCTTCGATATGCACTGCAGCAGCACCGGCCTTTTCCATCTCTTTAATGGTGCGAGCAATGTTGAATGCGCCGCCCCAGCCCGTATCAATATCAACCAGCAGAGGCAATGAGCTTGCAGAGGTGATACGGCGAACATCTTCAACAACGTCATTCAGCGACGTCATACCAAGGTCTGGCAGGCCGTAAGAGGCGTTCGCCACGCCGCCACCAGAGAGGTAGATCGCCTGATGGCCAATTTTTTCAGCCATCATTGCGGCGTACGCATTGATGGTACCAACAATTTGCAGCGGCTTGTTGTCTTCAAGCGCCTTACGGAATTTCTGGCCTGGGGTCATATCAGGTCTCCTGTGCCGTATAAGTTAATGCCGGGCCTCGTGAGCCAGACGAGTTTCAAGGTTAGTCAAAGACACCTGGATATGGCGTCTCATCAGTAGTTCGGCGAGTTGTGGGTCACGACTTTTTATCGCCTCCACAATACGCTGGTGTTCTTTCAATGCCTGCAAGGGGCGCTCTGAGCTGGTACTGGTGCGATAACGATACATACGGATTATGTGGTAGAGGTCACCACAGAGCATTTGATGCAAACGGCTGTTTTTGCTGCCTTCGATAATGCGGTAATGAAAATCCAGATTGCCCGACTTCTGGTAGTAGCTGAGCCCCTGATCCGCTTCAATGGAACGCGCATGCTCTTCAAGGAGTTTTTCGAGTGCGGAGATCTCATCATCAGACATACGCTCTGCAGCCAGGCGGCACGCCATACTCTCGAGTTCAAGGCGGACTTCATAGATATCACGCAGCTCCTCGAGCGACAAAGACACCACGCGAGCCCCAGCATGCGGGACACGAACCACGAGATTGCGTGCTTCGAGCTTCTGAATGGCTTCTCTTATTGGCGCGCGGCTACCGCCATATCGGGTGACCAATGCCTGCTCCGACAGCCTTTCGCCGGGAGCAAGCTCTCCGCGCACAATAGCCGTGGCTAATTCAGAGAACACTTTTTCAGCAAGCGTTTGGGCTTCAGACATAGATTGTCGACAATCCTCAATGAGTCGACCGACATTCTACGCCTAAAAATGCGAGTTTCAATAGATCTACGACCAAGATTGTATACAACCCAGACATACCCTATCGAGAGCAAGGCACAAAAAAGCCCGGACGTTCCGGGCTCCTTTTCATGCAGGTCATCAACCCAACAACCAAGCGGTTGATTTAACAGCGTTAACTCAGGCTTCTGGCATTTCCAGCTTCTGCGGAGAAACGATAATGCCGTTGTTATCGGCATAAACGAACTGGCCGGGCACAAAATCAACACCACCGAACTTGACCTTAACGTTTACGTCGCCCAGCCCGCGCTTATCAGTTTTCAGCGGGTTAGTCGCCAGCGCCTGAACGCCCAGTTCAGTTTCCATGATGACATCAACATCGCGGATACAGCCGTAGATAATAATACCTTCCCAACCGTTTTTAGCTGCCTTTTCAGCCAGCATATCGCCCAGCAGCGCGTGGCGCATGGAGCCGCCACCATCAACAACCATGACTTTGCCCTTGCCGTCGGTGTCGACCAGCTCTTTAACTTTCGAGTTATCTTCGTGGCATTTAACAGTTACGATTTCGCCACCAAAAGATTCGCGAGCACCGTAGTTATTGAACATCGGCTCTACAACAGTGATGAGATCCGGGTATTCATCACAAAGATCCGGGGTTACATATTGAGTCATAGCGTCTCTCCTGAGTTAAACATGTCTATTTCACGTACTTTAAATCGGTGTATTCCGGTCAGATTCTGACCAGCGGCTACTACCATCGCTGAGGCAACAGCGGCGCCATCCCGAGCCTGAATGTTTTTAGGTAAAGGCGAACGCAGGATACAACCCGCAATTTTTTCTGCAAACCGGTCCTCACTGCGTTCGCCCAGCAATACAGAGGGTTGCCAGAATTGCACACAACGGGAACCTAACTCGCTGACCTCCGCCTCCATTTCACCTTTAATCCTGTTGTAAAAGAATATCGAACGGGCATCCGCTCCAGTCGCACTGACAACCGAACAGAGACTGGCACCGTTTGCGATCGCGACAGATGCGGTCTCAACAACCAGATCCCGATCGACCGCCGCAAGGCCTGCCTTGCCAGCCACTTTTTGCGTCGTACCAAGTGCACAGAAGAAATGATCAACATGATCGGGCATAGACTCAGAAAACGACTGCCAGATCAGCTGACCGCTATCGATGTATTTCCTAACAGAATCCGGCGCAGAACTACGGGCAATGGCGACGACTCTACGATAGCGGTTCGACTGCAATATGCGATCTAGCAAGTGCGAGCCAATCAGCCCGGTGACACCAACGATGACAGCAATACGACCAGCAGACTCCTTATCTTGCCCTTCTGTCAGCCCCTCTGGCTGTCCTTCAATATGCTGGTCAGCTTGCATAAGCCCCCAGCCAGTTACTGACCCTCGGCCAGACTTCGCGTTCGGCATCCTCACCAATAAGCATATCAATGTGAGCAAAGTCTTTGCTAAAGCCACTTTCAACCCCCAGGAGAAGCTCCTCTTTAGGGCCGCCGTACATACGATAAAAACGCTGACAGTACTTCGCCGGGTCCGTGGTATCACCCGCTGCAGAAACACCCAGCAGAGGAACTGTCGCCTCTTTCCACTTGGGCAGGAGGGCCTCGCCAGTCGATGGTAACTTCCAACGCCCCAGCAGACTATGCCGTGCAAGGTACTCATTAATGACACCTGCAGGTTCGTTTTCAGGCCCAATTTTCATCTGGCGACCGTCCAGCTCTTTCCTGAAAGAAACAAGCGCACGAGCAATTGGACCCGCGAGCGGAACCTGCAACGCCATATTCGGGCGCACCACTTGCGTACCAAACATGGCAAATGCTGGCAACGAAGTCAGAAAGCCACCGGATATAGCTGTTGCAATGATTGTTCCGCCTAGTGAATGCCCGAGCCATGCGGGATAACGACCACTCTGCTCGTGAATAAACTCATGAACCGCAGGAACATCAAAGCGCGCGTACCGCTCAACAGTATTTTTTTGATAGTCATCATTACGGGGGGACTGACCATGTCCACGGTGCTCATACAACCAGACGTCGAAGCCCTTATCGACCAGAAAACGGGCCATTCCGCGCCCTTTCGCCGATAACCAAAAGCCTTTATTGGTGAAACTACCGTGAACGAGAACAACCGGAAACCCTCTGTCCTCACCTTGCTCTTTACCAGCCAGGCCAATCCGCGAAAGTGCTATCTGCACACTCGGATCCGGATCACGATTGTGTTTCACCAGATAGATATCCTCAGAGAGATCGCCAAGGATATCAGCCCGCGCTAACGTCACGGGGAACAGCGAACTGCTGCTCTTCATATAGCGTTCGTCCTTTACTTGGGTTGGTCAGTCTTGCTTGTTTGCAAGAAAGAACCAGGTATCCAATACGGAATCTGGGTTCAGAGAAATACTGTCGATACCTTTATCCATTAACCAGCGTGCGAAGTCCGGATGATCCGACGGCCCCTGACCGCAGATGCCGATGTACTTGCCTGCTTTCTTACACGCATCAATGGCGTTCTCAAGCAGAGCCAGAATTGCCGCATTACGCTCATCAAAGAGGTGAGCAATAATGCCGGAATCCCGATCCAGACCCAGCGTCAGTTGCGTGAGGTCATTCGAGCCAACAGAGAAACCGTCAAAATGCTCAAGGAACTGCTCTGCAAGAATCGCGTTTGCAGGAAGCTCACACATCATGATCAGGCGCAGGTCATTCTCACCACGCTTAAGGCCGTTTTCCGCAAGCAGCTCGACCACCTGCTCTGCTTCACCGACGGTGCGAACAAATGGCACCATAATTTCAACATTGGTGAAGCCCATTTCATTGCGGACTTTTTTCATCGCCCGACATTCGAGTTCGAAACAGTCACGGAAATTTTTGGAGATATAGCGCGACGCGCCACGGAAACCCAGCATAGGGTTTTCTTCTTCCGGCTCAAACAAGCGCCCACCAATCAGGTTGGCGTATTCGTTTGATTTAAAGTCAGAAAGACGAACGATAACGCGCTTCGGCCAGAATGCAGCAGCCAGAGTTGATATACCTTCAACCAACTTATCCACGTAGAAATCAACAGGTTCGCTGTACCCAGAGATACGACGCTCGACGGTAGGTTTCACATCCTCAGGCAGCTGATCAAAATTCAGAAGTGCTTTCGGGTGAACACCGATCATGCGGTTAATAATAAATTCCAGGCGTGCAAGGCCAACACCGGCGTTCGGTAATGACTGAAAATCAAAAGCACGATCCGGATTGCCGACATTCATCATAATCTTAAGATCAAGATCCGGCATCGAATCCACGCTGTTGGTGCGAACATCAAAATCAAGCGCACCTTCGTAAACAAAGCCGGTATCACCTTCTGCACAAGAAACGGTGACTTCCTGGCCGTCGAAGAGTCTGTCTGTTGCATCATCGCAACCAACAACAGCGGGAATGCCTAGCTCACGGGCAATGATTGCTGCGTGACAGGTACGACCACCTCGATTGGTAACAATTGCGGCTGAGCGCTTCATCACCGGTTCCCAGTCAGGGTCCGTCATATCAGCTACGAGTACTTCGCCTTCCTGCACCTTGTCCATATCTTCGATATGTTCAATAACGCGTACTTTACCCTTACCAATCCGGTGGCCAATACTCCGGCCTTCAGCAAGAATATTGCCAGTTTCTTTCAGCAGGTAGCGCTCCATCACGTTTTTACTGGCGCGACTTTTTACGGTTTCCGGGCGGGCCTGGACAATATAAAGCTTGCCATCATCACCATCTTTCGCCCACTCAATATCCATTGGGCGGCCGTAGTGTTTCTCAATGATCATTGCCTGACGAGCAAGCGACTGCACTTCGTCATCAGTAATAGAAAATATTCTGCGTAGGTCACGATCAACGCGTTGGGTCTCAACCGATTTACCGACCGAAGCCTCTTTGTTGTAAATCATCTTGATGGCTTTAGCACCAAGATTGCGACGCAGAATCGATGGTCGACCTTCGGTCAGGTTGCGCTTGTGAACGTAAAACTCGTCAGGGTTTACCGCACCCTGCACAACGGTTTCGCCAAGGCCATATGAGGAGGTTATAAATACGACATCGTCGAATCCAGATTCTGTATCCAAAGTAAACATGACACCGCTTGATGCAGTCTCACTGCGAACCATGCGTTGAATGCCTGCAGACAGAGCAACCTTGTGATGATCAAAGCCCTGATGCTCACGGTAAGCGATCGCACGGTCGTTAAACAGAGAAGCAAAGACATCACGGATCGCAAAAAGCACGTTATCGATGCCAACAATATTGAGGTGTGTCTCCTGCTGGCCAGCGAAAGAAGCATCAGGCAGGTCTTCTGCAGTGGCTGATGAGCGCACAGCAACGGCCATATTGTCATTACCGTCCTCCAGCCATGAGAACTCTTCACGAACACGCTCTTCCAGCTTTGGCGGCAGAGGCGCTTCATGAATCCACTCGCGGATCTGCTTGCCTGTCGAAGTCAGCGCCTGAATATCATCAACATCCAGTCCCTGAAGCGCATCATTAATTCGTCCGTCCAGGCCCTCATAGGCGAGAAACTCCCGATAGGCATCTGCCGTTGTTGCGAAACCGTCTGGCACTGAAACGCCAGCGGCCGAGAGGTTTCCGATCATTTCGCCAAGTGATGCATTCTTACCGCCAACGCGCTCAACGTCATTGATGGTTACCTGATTAAACCTGAGAACATAATCGGTCAAGGAAACTCTCCTTCGTGCTGATGATTCAATTTTACGCTTGGGTGATTCGCATGAATCACCTATAGTTGCCTGCGTCTGCGGAACTCCGTCAGGCACGTAATACTAAGTGGACGCAGGAAAAATTACCATATGAAGCGCTTTGCCTATTTTATATCTGACGGTACAGGAATCACGGCCGAAACATTAGGCAATGCCTTGCTAGCCCAATTCGACAAGCTTCAGTTTACGCGTGTAACACTGCCATACATTGATTCGACTGAGAAGGCTAACAACGCAGTGGCCAAAATCAATCAGGCCGCAAAGGACTCCGGCGCACCCGCCATTCTCTTCGATACGATTGTCGACAAGAACATCCGTTCCATCATCGACACCGCGGATGCATTTAAGGTCGACATTTTTGAGGCGTTTCTGCATCCACTGGAGCAGGAGTTAGCGACTGAAAGCTCGTACTCGGTCGGCAAGTCACACTCCCCTGCGGACAGTACGCGCTACCTGAACCGCATAGACGCAGTCAATTTTGCCCTCGACAATGATGATGGCGCACGCACCCGCCACTACGAGGATGCTGACGTCATACTCGTTGGCGTTTCCCGGTCTGGCAAAACTCCGACCTGCCTCTATCTTGCTATGCAATTCGGCATTAAGGCGGCGAACTACCCGCTGACAGAAGAAGATATGCTTGATCTGCGCTTGCCTGACAGCCTGCAGAAACACAAACATAAGATATTCGGGTTAACGATTGACCCGGAGCGTCTCTCAGCGATCCGCACAGAACGAAAAGCTAACAGTAGATACGCATCACTTAAGCAGTGCTACCACGAAGTAGACGAAGTGGAGTTTCTGTACGAGCGGGAGAACATTCCTTACATCAGCACAACCGACAAATCGATCGAGGAAATATCAACTCGAATCCTCGATTCAACTGGGCTGAAGCGTTCTCTCGACTGATATTCAAGCACGTAGTGCATTGATCGCCGAAGCCACTTGCTTCGGCCTGGAATAAACAACGCCATGATCTGCACGCGGAACTTCGTGCAACACCCACGTCGGAGATTCAGCCATCAGTCTTTTATGACGTACACGCATTGATTCAGGAGACAGGCCTCCGATGAGGCTCATACCTGGGACTGGTGAAGTCCAGTTAGCATAATGACCCGAATACTGACTCAACGCCTGGCTAACCGCCCTGACACCATAGCCAAGCCCAGCCAGGTTTTCCGACAAGCGTCGCACAACCAGGTCGTCACCCGTTTTATCGCGAAAAGGGGACACAGTATCCAGAAAACCGAGCACAGCATCAGCCTTACCTGACATCAGCAATTCAGCCTGGTCGCCATACTCTTCAGCCCGATGCATCAAAAGCTCTGGATTACTCGCCAACAAGGCCGCAGGCTCAATCAAACCAAGTCGCTGCACCTCAAATTGCACACCTCTCAGCTCCGCAAGGTGCATTGCTAAAAGACCACCAAAGGAATACCCGACAAGGTCAAACTGATTCCACCCCTGACACCGAAGGAATTCTGCGACAGCAGCCAGGTATTCATCAAAGCCCGCAGACTCTGCATCAACCCAAAGAGAATCCCCCATTCCCGGCAGGTCGGGAATTAGTACTTCATCCCATTCTGTCAGATAGTTCACCACAAGCCGCCAGGTCAGGTCCCTAGCGAGGCCGGCTCCATGAAGCAAAACAAGACGCCGCGGGACACCAACTCCACTAATCCGACTTTCTTCAAAGGTGACGAGCGTAGATGTGATGACAGAGCTGTCGAGGGTTTTACTGAAACGGTACGTAGCCATCAGCCCAACGAATCTCCAGCGACATATCTTCCGCGGGCTTCATATCGAGATAAAGAATGAAACCCTCAACTTCCTTATCTTCAACCAGCACCCTTGCCTCCTGATAACCAACACTGTGCCAGCTCTCCGGAACAGCATTGAGCGGCAAACGTCGCGAGTAGTACAGAGGCTTGAGGTCTGAGTTTAGCGAGATCAAGCTGGCCTCGGCAGGAGCGCCGCGAAGCCTCAGCATGAGGAATCGACGCCCAGAGCTCGCTTTAGGAGGCTTTCCTATGTGAAAGTACCAGGCTGTGTGATTTCCCTGCGAGGTAGGGAACGAGCGATATCTGACAGGGTCAAACAGCTGCACCGACTTAAATTGCTTAGGGGCTTCAACAAACTGGTCGGCAAACGCTTCGCAGCACGCTCCCTGTGTCATTTGCTGTTCGACCCTAAATGGTGGAGCAAGCATAGGATCCCAGCCAATAATGACCTCGTCATCGCTCACAATGGTCTCAGCAGCGGCTTCTTGTTCAGCTTCAGCGTCGTATGTTTCCGTGCGGACACGCCCATCTGGCTCTACGATCACGTAAAAGGCAGGATTATCCTCATCGTACTGGCGAAGCTTTTCCTGAACTTCCTCCTCCGTCTGGTAGTCATTTTCGTCGCCTGGAGGCTGCGTTGGAGGCTCCTCCTCCCCAGGTTTAAGGGGAACGTTATGAATACGCCCCTGAGCATCAACCCAGGTGTAATAACTGCCGTCAGCCATAGCGACTGACGACAGAATCAGGAGGAATATGAGTCTCAGAACTTGGTCCGGAAACTGATACCCGCGTGGCCAATAGTCAGCTTGGTGTCGACATCGAGGCCCGGGTAAGGGTTGGTAACTACACATGTAAGACAGTTACGGTTAAGGGAATTACTTGAATTTGGATACTCATTATTAGAACTCGCGTCCTGCGGGTCTGCCTTGATATGCTCAACTGACTTCATAAAGCTCATCGACAGGTCGATGGTCGTATCAAGATCCCACTGATAACCCAAACCCACCGCATACATACGCATGAAACCAATAGGCGCCTGCAAGCTACGGGAGTCCTTCGGAATTGAGCTATGGCGAGGTTCAAAACCAGCACGCAACTGAATACGTGAGTTAAGATCCATTGCCATACCAATATTATACGTCCAGACACTGCGGAAATTCAGAGGCATTTCTAATGTGGTATCAGTCACCAGATCTGGAGACAGAATTTTAGCAGTAGAAAGGAAGCTTACCTGACGGTCAAACTGAATATCCAGGCTGTCCCACTCATCAAAATCAGTCCAGCCCGCATCCAGGTTGAAGTGAAAAATATCAAAATACTTAAATTTCACACCTGCCTGAAAATGCTGAGGATAGGTCAACTCAGAAGTAACATGACCTGATTCGTATGTCTGCCCCTGAGGAAAGGAGAAGATCGCACCTGTAACCGCACCAATAATCGACGAGTTAAATGTACGGAAGAAGTCAGCGAAGTCATCCGTGTACTCAAGCTCGTAGTCGCCCGTCAGCTTGGTATTTGCCTCACTTTGATAGGACATGCCAAACTTAAACCAGCCGTTTGGTTCCCACAACATACCAAGATTAAAGGACGGAGAAAGAGATTCAGTCATAGTGATATCTAGTGTACCGATATCATCATATGGCCCAACGTCACCACCACACAGGGTAATGAAAGGCGCGAGAGGGTCATTCCTTTCAATTTCGCCCGTCTCAGGATCTGGATCAAGGCAGCCGAAGGCATTCTGAAGCTCTTCCAGCACACCTACGAGAACGTTTGGCGCTCTCAACTCCTGCTCAAGCGATACTGCCTGATGAGAGAACAGCAAACCAGCACCAACAGAAAATTGGTCATTCACCTGATAGCCAAAAGAAGGTGACAAATAAGTTAAGCGCTGAATAGCTACTTCTTTGGCCTGATAGCGACCGGGATCATCATCTCCCTTAGAGAAGCCCGCCGCCATAGGGGCATACACCGCATTCGCAAAAGTAAACTTAGAACCCGGCGGCTTAATCGAAATACCAGCTGTCGGAAGCGCAATTATCGGCAAAGGAATGCCCTGCCTACCTATTCCTGGGAAATAGGCAGCGACGTGCGCCTTACTCTTACCTTCGTTAAGCACAGGGTCTTTCGAAGGGTCCAACAGACCTGCTTCACTAGAATCAAAATCATCCGGAAGACTAAACTCAGCCTCTGAATTCAGGATGATATTATGAAACTGCAGCTGGAACTGACGACCATCAAGCTTTGTTAAACCAGCAGGATTAAAGTGAATATCCATGATCCCCGTAGGGTCTGCTGTTACAGCATTCCCAAGGGACATGGCTTTGTTGTCGATAAAGAGGTTCTGCAGGAGCTCAGCATTCGCCACCCCCGGAACCAGCATCGCTAACAGCGCTAACTTCCGCATATTAAACCGCCACAAACTGTTATTTATTATCGTTTTATCAGTCATGACTGATTAGTTGCCCTCTGAAGGCTTCGCACCTTCAATATCAATAGGCAATGACAGTCCCAGCAGGATATCAGGAGAAAGCTCCGTCATACCAAAGCCGACGTTTACGTTTGCGATCGTTTTAGGAGAAACCCGTACGCCTAGCGCAAAGTTCATAATACCAGTCATCTGGCCAGTGGTTTCTGAACGCGTTTCCTGTCCTGTTGAAGGGCGGTACAGGACAAACTCACTGCCCATAGAGTACGAACCCTGGAATGAAGCACTCAGAGAAACATCGTATGAAAGCGAGTAGGCAAAACCCATTGAGGCTGAGATATTACCCTTATTATTTACTTCCTGAAGCAGCTGATCACCGCGAACCTGATTAAGATCCGTCGCTGGAAGGTCATACCCCGCCGACAAAGAGCCAAACAGAACAACCGGATCAAGAACTTTAGAAGTACTCAAGCCGCCACTTAAACCAAAAGTGCCGGACCCGGTAGATAAGGCTTCATTCTCGTCAATCTCATATGGAGATTGACCGGTAGGAACACGGAGAGAACCAAAATACGTTCTTGATGCTTTACCCGGAATATATTCAGCCGGCTGCCAACGCACGGTACCACTGATATCACCAACACCATAACCAGAAAGCTCGTCCTGCGTTTCAAACTTGGAAACTAAAGGCAGGCGAACGCCCAGCGTCAGGTTGTTAAACAGGCCGTAATCAAAGGCAAAGCTATTGGTAAATGAATGACTGGCAACGGGACTCACATCCACACTACGAACGCGAGAGTCCTCAACATTAAGATCTATGCGCTGGTCGCCATAGTAGCTGTAGTCGAAGTTATAATTGAGAGACATCCCGCCCTTTTTCAGCAAAGAATAGTTTTTCTCTGCCGCTTCAAACACTTCCTCAAGCGCCTTTTCAGTATCAGCATCACTATCCTGTTTAGACAGTGCTTCACGAGCTTTGTCCATATCCTCAGCGGTATCTGCGTAAGCGCCATTCACAGCAGCCAGCAACAAAGTCAGCGATAAAATTCCGGAGCGTTTCATGATTCTGCTTACCTTTTATTATTTTCTTCTGTAACGGAGAGACTTGTTAATACCTTGCCCTTCTTCGACAAGGCCATCGGTAACAAGGATATTAAACTTATCCGGGTCACCGCCGTCTTCAGCAGTTTTAATGTCAGTTTCAAATACAAATGAGCCGTCATCCCCCACGACGGCATCGCCATTTTCATCGACCTTCAGGCGGTATTCGTATTCGGCGTTATTAAATGAAGCATAAATTGCGTTCTGCAGCTGGTGCTCAGACTTAACATGCAACATTGGAAATTCTTTAAACGCGTTTTCAGCAATAATATGGTCTGAAACAAAACGCATATCTTCTTCGTGCAGCTCAAGGCCGCTCGCAGGTTTGTGGCCGTTCGGAAACACTATAAAGAGAACGTTGTTATCCCAGACTTCGAGAAAACGATGAAGAGTAAAAGAGATGTTGCCCAATGCAGGGTCGGCAACGTAAACCCGGCCATCGTACACCGTGCGGATAACAACAAAATGTTTAAATCCCGCATACTGAATCGGTGCGATAGCTGGGTGATCTAAAGTTTCAAGGTCGGATGCTTCCGCCTTGAACCCTCCTGATGGATGACCGAGCGCCGTAACTAAGCGCTTCATGTCTAACATTGAAAAACCCCGACGCTCTACGATTCGTTCAGTCTCACCGAATCGCAGCAAACCTTCCATAACCTGACGTTCCTGGAAATTCCGGCCAAGATAGAAGTCGAGAAGCGTGGTCAAGGCAGCGGAACCACAAGAGTAATCGTACGCCTGGCGCACAACGTTTTTGAATTTTTTAGCAGCGAGAGGTTCAACATTAACTACCATATCTTCCTGATAGTCTTCACCGACGGCCACGCGGACCACGGTGTCCCCCTGCTCTCGCTCATTCACAATGGCAAGCTCATGCGCCATGGCGAATCCGATAACAGATCCTAAGAGAATAATCAGCACGATTCTAAGGCCTCGGCCTCCCCCTTTGTTTTTTTATTATAATTCGTATCGTTATCCTATGTTACAGAAACAATTTAGCCCGACCAAGTATAATTCACTGATAAATCAGGTTTTTTAGATCTTTTTCACTTCCAGCGGACACAAAAAAGCCCGCCGAAGCGGGCTTTTCATCAAGCAATTCTAATCTTAGTCGTGACCAGAGATCAGAATGCTTGCACCAGCCAGAGCCAGGTTTTTAACAGCGATATCACCAACGGTAGAACCACCCATTGTTACACCACCCAAGTTCAGGTCACCCTGAAGAGAGTTGATAGTAACAGCAAGGCCAGAAGCGTTAGCAGTCATATCGATATCAGTAGTAACCAGATCAGTGTAATCAACACCATCAACAGTTACAGTATCTGAACCAGTGAAGCTCAGAGAGGTTACACCGATAGCACCATTCAGCAGCTCAACAGAACCAGATTTGATCTTGAACGCACCGTCCATAGCGATGGTGGTATCACCAGCAGCATTAGAACCAATAACTGTGGTTGAAGGAGCAACATCCATAACCAGAGACAGGTTAGACAGCAGGTTAGCAGCAGAATCAGTACCAGTACCAGCGGCACGAGTATCGATAGAGGCAACAGAAATCTGCAGATCTTCAGTGTAAGAAGACTGGGCAATGTTCAGGTTACCATCAGCATCGATATCGATTGTATGGTTCAGAGTGATAGAACCACTTGGAGTACCAATGTTGATACCAGTAATAGCAAGACGACCGCCGTCAGAAGTCTGACCGTCTTCGTTGGTATCAGTGTACTCAATTTCACCGATAGAGATTGCGTTTGCGCCAGTCAGGGTAACGTCGAGATCGATACCAGCCTGACCAGTAGCAGCAGCCATTGCCATTTCGTCCATTGCTACCAGCTCAGCGTTAGCAGCGAAAGATACAGCGGCGATAGATGCAGCCAGAGAAGCTTTCTTGAGGAATTTCATTTGTGCACACTCCTGATTATTTTTATGTAGTACAGCGGGTCTTTCAGTTTACCCGTTAACCATCCTACTTGTTTCACCTTGTGGTGTCACCCGCTTGAATGGTCGATTTTCAATTTGCTTACTGTCTTTAAAACTACCAGCAAGCTTTCGAATTAAGCCCCGCTACACGAGACTTGCGACCAATCTATTATGTTGATTTGCAGATGTCCACCCTTTTTTTTCACACAAAGTTACGGAGAATGGTTACGAAGTAGTCCTGGATGTATAATACAGGTAAAGATCTCGAGAAAAATCTCTACTTTTCAACTAGTTACACACCCACAAACCCAACTAAATGGCCTGTAATGTTCACCCACAAAATAGAGCTACCCGGCATTAACATACTGAAAAACCTGTCGCAACTGGACAGCTTCAGTTTGTTAACCATTCCACACAGGCAACGCCATTACTTAAATTTGACAGAAGCAGATCACTTTAAAGCGAAGTATGTCCTCGCAATCGATATTGCAGATACCATCAGTGGGTTTCCACAAGCAGAAGCAAATAAAGACTGCAGCACCAGCGGCTTTGTCGCAGGCTGGATCGGCTTACTGAACTATCCGAACAGCCAGGGCGAAATCATATTCCGACGCTACAACTCTTCACTTCTGATCGATCCTGACAGTGATTACTGCGTCATCCAGGCCTACGAGCCAATCTCAGCCAATACAGCGTCAAACTACCTAAAGGCCTTGAACTTCCACTCAACAGCAGCTGTACCTGCCCGCAAACAAAGAAAATGGGCGCCTTGCGAGACAAAATCGAAGTATGTGGAGAACTTTGCAAAAGTCCGTGATTACCTATTGAGCGGTGACTGCTACCAGATCAACCTTGCCACGCCTTTCTACTGCAAAGACGACCTGAGAGACGGCGACCCCTCCGAGCTACTGGAATCTTTTGATGCACCTCACGGCTGCATATTCAAAGACAGCGACCGCACGATAATCAGCGTATCTCCAGAGAGACTCCTGAAGGTCACCCCCTCACCCAACGACAACACCAACACTCATGAATTGCTACTTGAGACACGCCCAATCAAGGGCACCGCTCCCAGGCACTCAGACCCTACAGAAGACAATCGCCTCGCCTCTTCACTAAGAGAGAGTCCAAAAAATCAGGCCGAGAACCTGATGATCGTAGATTTGCTGCGAAACGACCTGAGCATCCACGCAGAACCCGGAAGCGTATCGGTCCCGGAGCTATTCACGCTCGAGTCGCACTCCAATGTGCACCATCTTGTTTCCACCATCACAGCCACACTGAGAGCGAACACCCCCGCCACAGAAGCGATCAAAGCGACCTTCCCGGGGGGATCGATAACAGGGGCACCGAAGAAACGCGCCATGGAAATCATCAATGAGCTGGAACCCGCAGAACGCGGAGCCTACTGTGGTTCTATGGGCTACATCGACGACAGCGGACAGTGCGACTTCAACATACTGATACGCACGATCGAAGCCAGGAAAGATGGAGCAACATGCTGGGGTGGAGGAGGACTCGTCATCGACAGCGATGCCGACGACGAATATCAGGAGATTCTGAACAAGGTGACGAAGATACTCGACACCCCGCTTTAGCGCCTGATCAGAGGGTCAATTCGCGATTGCTCGCCTTAATGAATTCCTTTTTCAGGTCTTCATAGGTATGAACGGCCGGAAATTGTGGAAATTCCTCGATTACGTTCTGCGGAGCGTGAAAGAGAATACCCGCATCGGCCTCTGCCAGCATAGTGGTGTCGTTATAAGAGTCGCCTGCGGCAATCGTACGATAATAGATTGTCTGCAGGGCACGGATAGACTGGCGCTTAGGATCAGCCTGACGGAGTTTGTAATCAACCACGCGGCCCTCCTCATCCGCCACAAGGCGATGACAGAACAAAGTCGGAAAGCCCAACTGACGCATCAGCGGCTGAGAGAACTCATAGAAAGTGTCAGACAGAATGATGACCTGAAAACGCTCACGCAGCCAATCAACAAACTCACGCGCTCCATCAAGCGGCTTAAGAGTTGCGATCACCTCCTGAATATCCTGCAGTTTAAAACCGTGCTGATCGAGCAGCGCCAGACGCTGCTTCATCAGAACGTCGTAATCAGGAATATCACGAGTCGTTGCTTTCAACTCTTCAATGCCTGTTTTGTTTGCAAATTCAATCCAGATCTCAGGTACCAGTACACCTTCAAGGTCAAGACATGCGATTTCCATGGAGTCCCCATCAATTCATTCAGGTAATAAAGGTCGCTACTCTACCACTCATCCGGGCAAACACAACGAATTAGCAAGCAGATGAATAACAGTATTCTTTTTTAGTATTATTTGACCTAAGAACCCCCATGATAATATTTACCGAAAATACAACGACCGGATACACCGATGAGAGACGACCAGATTGCAGAACTGAACACTCAGTTTGAAGACAAACGCCCAAAGGACATCATTCGTCACGCCATTGAAAACCACGACGCCATCGCCGTTTCATTCAGCGGCGCGGAAGATGTCATCCTGGTCGACATGGCAGTAAAAATTAACCCAGAGGTAGACATTTTCACACTGGACACTGGGCGACTACACCCAGAGACGTACCAATTTATAGAGAAGGTACGTAAACACTACGGCATCAACATTGATGTCCGCACTCCAGAGCAAGCTGCACTGCAGGCATTCGTTAAAGAGAAAGGCCTGTTCAGTTTTTATGAAGATGGTCACCAGGAGTGCTGCGGCGTTCGTAAAATCGCCCCACTCCGCAACAAGCTGACTGAACTGGACGCATGGATAACCGGCCAACGTCGCGACCAGAGCCCAGGCACACGATCAGACGTATCGATTATAGAACTGGATAGTGCCTTCAAAGGCCGGGGCGAAACGCTCACCAAATACAACCCACTCGCTCACTGGACTTCAGCTCAGGTCTGGGAATACATCAAAATGTTCGACGTTCCCTACAACGAACTTCACCAGAAAGGCTTCGTAAGCATCGGCTGCGAACCCTGCACCAGAGCCACACTGCCAAACCAACACGAACGTGAAGGTCGCTGGTGGTGGGAAGAAGCAACCCATAAAGAGTGCGGACTCCACGCAGGCAACATCATTTCAAAGGGCTGAAACAAGCGCTTTCTATCAAGCCTCCCTGCTGCGATCAGTGCACAGGGAGCTCGATCCCATCAAATAAATCCGAAACATCCTGCCTTCCTGGGCTCTGAGCAGCAGCCTCAACCAGATCTCGAGTGAGATGAGGCGCAAAGGTAGCAATAAAATCAAACATATAGCCACGCAGAAACGTACCCTTCCGAAAACCGATACTGGTAACACTTGACGCAAACAAGTGAGACGCATCAATTGCTACAAGATCGGAGTCAGTAGATGGATCGATCGCCATACTCGCGACAATCCCAATCCCCACTCCCAGCCTTACATAGGTTTTGATGACGTCAGAATCGGCCGCTGTAAAGGCCACCTTGGGCGTCAGCCCCTGCCCCTGAAATGCTTCATCAAGCTTAGATCGGCCAGTAAAGCCAAACACATAAGTAACCAACGGATACGCAGCCACTTGCTCCAGTGTCGGTCGTGGAGTGGCCGCAAGCGGATGCCCTTTGGGGACCAGAATGCTGCGATTCCACCGATAGCACGGCATCATAATCAGGTCACCAAAGTGCTCCATCGCCTCAGTAGCAATAGCAAAATCGGTCGTGCCATCCGCAGCCATTTCGGCTATCTGCATCGGTGTGCCCTGATGCATATGAAGAGACACATCCGGATAGCGCCTCATGAACGACTCAATCACCCCCGGGAGTGCATACCGGGCCTGAGTATGCGTTGTTGCCACAGACAGACTGCCGCGCTTTTCATCACTGAACTCCTGAGCGACCTGCTTAATACTCTCAGTTTTACGCAGAATATCTCCGGCGATCTTCAGAATAGCCTCACCCGCCGGCGTAATGCGCGTCAGGTGCTTACCGCTGCGCGCAAAGATCTCTACACCAAGTTCATCCTCTAACAGTCGAATCTGCTTACTGATTCCCGGCTGAGAGGTGTACAGCGCTTGCGCAGTGGCAGACACATTCAGGTCATGGTGCGCGACCTCCCATATATATCTGAGTTGCTGCAACTTCATATATCCCACCCCTTACGGAAAACGCGATTCAAGTTATAAAAATATAAACAAATATTCCTTTCCAGAATAGATGACAACCTCTACATTGTCGCATTCTGTACTATATGCACCCAGATTAGACGACTCAGATGGATTTTCTGCTATATATCGGTGCCGGCGCTGCCGTCGGCTTTATCGTAGGCATGACGGGCATTGGTGGCGGCGCCTTAATGACGCCACTACTGCTCAGCTTTGGCTTCCCGGCGCATACCGCTGTCGGAACCGATCTGCTCTACGCGGCATTAACGAAGGCCGGCGGAGCGTATAGCCATCACAGACAAAAGCACGTCAACTGGGGGCTGGTCAAACTTCTTGCCGTAGGCTCAATACCCGCCGCACTGATTACCGGCGCCCTTCTTCACATGTTCTTCAATGACGCTGAAGACTACGGCCACCTGCTGAAAAACGCCCTCGGCATCATGCTGGTCATGACCGCCGTCGTTATTTTCATGAGAACACGCATTCAAGCCTTTGCGGCGGCCCGCAACGCCCGCAACCTGAGTCGATTCAGACCAGCCGCAACTATCGTCATGGGTATCCTGCTCGGCATATTCGTTACACTCTCGTCTGTCGGCGCTGGCGCTATTGGTACAGCCATCCTGATGATTCTCTACCCTGCACTCCGGGGCACTCACATCGTCGGCACCGATATCGCTCATGCAGTTCCACTGACACTCGCTGCCGGCCTTATCCACCTCGGCCTTGGCAATGTCGACTTCCAACTACTAGGCGCACTACTTCTGGGCTCCATTCCAGCCATCCACTTCGGAAGCATGATCAGCCGCAAGGTTCCCGACGCGATACTGCGCCCTGCACTTGCAAGCATCCTGCTTTTCATGGGTGCACGGTACATGTTCCAGTAACAATACGTACGACCTAGCCAAACAAAGCGCCTGCTCTGTCAGCTGAGTCAGGCGCAACGAACCACCGCCCGCCAACGGCCCATCAAATCCTGACTAAACTCTTACTCCAGTGCATATACATAAAGGAGTGCGAGCATGTCTGACCAACAACTTATGACCATCGAAGAAGTCGCAAAGTACCTCGAAATCAAAACCGTGACAGTTAAGCGCTATGCTCGCGAGGGACTCCTCGATTCATCGGGTGGCAGCGAACCAATGCTTTTTGAAAAAAATAAAGTAGAGCGATTCAAGGACATTCAAAGCCGTCTTCGCTAAAAATTAACTTTACTTAACCCCAACCAGGCTATTAAGCTTAAGCACGAATAAGCTAACTTAATATCTAATTATGAAAACAACTGACGTTGTCGCCTGGTTTGGAACCAAAAAAGCCATTGCAGAAGCCTGTTCTGAAGACGGCTGGAAGCTGACCGCTGCGGCGGTCTCCCAATGGGGAGATGAGCCGCCAGCAGGTCGTCAGAAGCAAATTGCTGCCCTGACCAAAGGGCAACTGACCGCAGGCTCAGCCCCCTCCCAACCTGAGACAACACCAGCCCAACCGTCTGAAGGCCAACAGGAAATGACTGACAATCGCATCGAAGATCTCAATATTGAGTCCATCGCGACTCTGGTAACTCCAACTCAGCTCAAAGAAGAGATGCCTATCTCTGAGCAAGCCGTCGAAAGCGTCTGCAAAGGCCGCCAGGCCATTCGCGACATTCTGGATCGTAAAGATCACCGCATTTTTGTTGTGGTCGGCCCCTGTTCTATCCACGACGTGGATGCAGCTAAAGACTACGCTCAGCGTTTACGGGATCTGGCGGAAGAAGTCAGCGACACCCTCTACCTTGTCATGCGCGTTTACTTCGAAAAACCTCGCACCACCGTTGGCTGGAAAGGGCTGATTAACGACCCGTACATGAACGATACCTTTAAGATTCAGGATGGCCTACATACCGCACGCCGGCTTCTGATCGATCTTGCAGAGCTCGGCTTGCCACTATCCACTGAAGCGCTGGACCCGATCTCACCACAGTACCTTCAGGATCTGATCGCATGGTCAGCTATTGGCGCACGCACTACAGAATCCCAGACACACCGAGAGATGGCTTCTGGCCTCTCATCAGCCGTCGGCTTCAAGAACGGGACCGATGGCAGCCTTACGGTCGCGACGAACGCACTGATGTCGGTAGCCAACCCGCACCGTTTCCTTGGTATTAACCAGAGCGGCCAGGTTTCTATCGTTTCCACCAAGGGCAACCCATACGCTCACGTTGTTCTGCGCGGCGGCGGCGGTAAACCGAACTATGATTCAGTGAACGTACAGATTGCAGAAGACGCACTGTCTAAAGCAGATCTTGCGCAGAACATCATGATCGACTGCAGCCATGAAAACAGCAGCAAGAATCCGGCACTGCAGCCATTGGTCATGGACAATGTCAGCAACCAAATCCTTGAAGGCAACAAGTCCATTATCGGTCTTATGGTTGAATCAAACATCAAGCACGGGCGTCAGAATATTCCAGCCAACCTGGATGATCTGGAGTACGGCCTGTCGGTAACAGACGGCTGCATCAGCTGGGAAGAAACTGAAGATGCAATCCGCAAAATGCGCGAGAAGCTGAAAGATGTTCTCCCTGGGCGCACGGCTGGCTAAAAACAAAAAAGGCCTCTCACGAGGCCTTTTTTATTATCTGTCGTAATCCATAGTCATTCATCGAAGATGCCAAACTCATCTTCAAACTCATCCTGCACCTGACCGTCATTAACCAGATACTCGCGGCTCTGAAGATACGCACTACGGATAAAGAGATAACGGTCGCCGGTAATAAACTGCTCAGATTCAATCAGATCCGAACGAAGGTCGAGCGCTTTTAAGCCCAACATCGCAGCATCTTCACCAAGATTGTCGCCAAAATAGGTATACGACAGGCCTGTGTAATAGTCGCCGACATGCCCTACAGAATGACGCAAGGTACGTGGCCCAAAGAACGGCAATACCAGATAAGGCCCATTGCCGACCCCCCAGTAACCGAGAGTCTGCCCGAAGTCTTCACGATGCTTTGGCAGACCGATGTGCGTCGCCACATCGAAAAAGCCGAAAAATCCAACCGTACTGTTCACCAGAAATCGACCCACGGCCGTAGCTGCCCTAGAGAATTTAAGCTGCGCGACATCATTGGCACTGGTCAGAGGGTCAAGGGCGTTCTGATACATATTCGTAATGCCGGTATCTACCACCACAGGGGTCACCGCGTTGTACCCCCTTGCTACAGGCACAAAGAAGTTTCGATCCAGGTAATCATTGAAGGCGAAAATTTTGCGATTGGTTTTTTCAAAAGGATCGTACTCCTCTTCAGCCTGAGCAGGCAACGCCGCGAGGCCAATGGCAACCGTTCCAATCAGCGCAACAAGGGAATGAAAATACATAAGATGACGTCCTGTTTTTGTTGCGCTCATAATGTCAGAAACCAGCCAAAACGTCAGCTTTTACTGTTTCACGTACGGATAACACCTTGCCGGTGCCAGTCACCCAGAACCTGCAGCGCCCCCTGAAGAGCACCCTCTCCGTCCAGGCCGGCCTGAGACATAACGGACTCAACGGCCTGCTGGGCAGTTAGCGCCGGTTCAGCGCGTGCAGTCTCGAGAATCATAAGTGACAAAGGGGTGCAGCTGATAAACCGTACTTTATCAGCCTGGTCACGATAAACGACAAACCCCGACATCTGCTCCGAGACCTCAGGTTCGAACCCTGACACCTGATGAACCGGGTACTGATAACACGCAGCAATCGACGCAGGATTAATTAAAATTGGCGAGTCTGGGTCAAAGAGACCATCAGGCTCCCCCCTGAACCCTTCAACATCCATCACATCAACGGCCAGCTCCAGCCACTCATAGTGAGCTAGCTCTGCCAGATATGGAAACTCACCAAGAATACTTTGCTGTGTCACCAACCATGCCAGAAATTCCTCACTTATTTCGAGAAAAAGCGGAGAGTTTGACTGGTGATCACGAAAAAATGCCCGCGAATATTCCTTCCATCGCTCATCGCCGACAGCCTCTTTACAGACAGGAAAAGTACCATCGAGAAAGCCACAGACACTGTTAAAAAAGAGCTCCCGATAAATTTTGAGGCCCGGCTGTTCACCGAAGCTTTCATCACCATCAGTGCGAATATCTTTCGCGAACGCACGCTGCATCTTCGCCAGATCAGACATGCACCAGTGCCTCCTGAAGGGCCTTAATCTGTGAGACCTCTGCAAACATATCGTCGAGATCAGGAAAGTTAAAATCCCGCTCCAGAAGCGTTGGCCTCATCCCGTGCGCATCATAAGCCGCTGATAGTAGTGCCCAGACAGGCTCAATAACATCTGCACCGTGGGTGTCTACCAACAAATTCGAGGAAGGATCATCATCACTGGCGTCGGATGTATCCTGATAGTGGCCTGCGACATGGTAATACCGGATTTTTTCACTCGGCATACTGCGAATGTACTCTTCAGCGTCGTACCCGTGATTTGTTGAATTAACGTAGACGTTATTCACATCAAGGAGCAACTCGCAGTCGGCAGCTTCAAGCACCGCCCTGACGAATTCTGGTTCTGCCATTTCGCGCCCAGGCTCAACATACGCCGAAACATTTTCTATCACGAGGCGCTCACCAAGAATGTCCTGTACTCTCATGATTCGCTCACTGACATACTTGACAGCTTCTTCGGTAAACGGAAGCGGCATAAGGTCGTACAGATGGCCATCGTCTGAGCAGTAACTCAGGTGCTCGCTATAGACCGCCACCTTATGCTCTTCCAGAAAGCCTTTCACATCACGGACGAACGCTTCATCTAATGGAGCAGGACTACCAATAGACAACGACAACCCATGGCAAGCGAACGGATAGCGCTCAGTAAAATAGCGGAACTGGCGGCCCAGACGACCGCCAACCCGCAACCAGTTCTCGGGCGCGACTTCAAAAAAATCGACGGGAATTTCAACGCCGTTTTCTATACGGGACTGCAATTCAGAGATAAACCCTCGGCGCAGCCCTAATCCTGCGCCCGTGATCTGGTGGCGATTCATATCAGCGCTCAGCTCTCTTTTTTACCGCCGCACTTACCTTCGCCGCATTTGCCTTCTTTTTCAGACTTAGCACCGCACTTACCTTCGCCGCATTTGCCTTCTTTTTCAGACTTAGCACCGCACTTGCCTTCGCCGCACTTACCTTCTTCGTCGGCCTTAGCACCGCACTTACCTTCGCCACATTTACCTTCATGGTGGGCTGCCACTTTGTAACCCTGATTCAGTTCTGCAGAAGCAAACGGGTTCTCAGCTGCGTTTACACCAACTGCTGACACAGCAGTTACGAACGCCGTCCCCAGAACAGCAGACATGAGCTTGTTAGTATCTTTAGTCGAGTTTTTCATAGCAGTTTCCTTTTCAGTGTTAGGGGCAAAACGTGCCCATCTATTCCCTGTACGTTCCAAAGCACAGGTTGGATTCAGTATGTCAGACGTTTTCTCTGCCACACCGCATTTTTTGAGCCAATCACACGGTAAAACGATCACAGCCCCGCCTGGACGATTTCCTGCCAACGCTTATTAAGCCGCTTGAGCGATACTGGCTCTTGTGTACCCAGCGGTTGCGCAAACAAGGACACACGCCATTCCTCGAGCAGCCACCGGAACTCCTCAAGTGCTTCTCTATTAGCGCTGCCGCGATCTACCGCTTCTTTCCATGGTACATAGACTGACTCAAACTCAACCATGGACTGACGATCGCGGGCAAGGTTCCCTTGCAACTTATCAATCCGGTACTCCATAGCCCGTAGATAGCGGGTGAAACACTTCAACCTTGACCATGGAACTTCGACAAGAAACCCCGGAGCCAACAGGCGCTCCAGATGGGCTTTGGTATCACTGAATGCCATGGCTTTATCCATTGTAACGGCGCCCCTGAGACTCTTCAGCACACCGTGTCGAATCTTCAACCACTCAACAAACTGGGTAAGCAACTCCCCCAGATGTTGATGTAGTCGGCTTCGCCGCTGAATTCTTACATCAAATTCCTCAGGCGTCCGCGGCAGAGCCTCATCAAGAGGCAGCATGACATGGGTATACACCGCATCAACAAGCTCGCGTGTAATCTCACTCTCAGAGCCCATCCCTTTAGCAAGAAGCCAGTGAGACTTCATTTGGGTCTGAATAGCTTGGCGCAGATCGCGATCCATTCCTGCAAGGCGCTGGCGAATCAAGGCTAATACCCCTTCACGGTGCGAAAGCTCAGCCTGCGATTCACTATTCTCGGTTGTCAGCACTACCTGATCGCCGTCACTCTTAAGGCATGGGTAAGATCTCACTGGCAAGCCGGCCACTTCGGCCTCTGTTGACTCCGGCAATGCGCCAAAATCCCAGTCATTCACCGTATGCCCGGCAAACCGGTCATCAAGAAGAACGTATTCAGACGTTTCACCACTTACACCAACAATCTCAATTAGTGCCGCCAGGTCTCTGCTTTCGGCAATAACATCATCGCCGTTGAGAACCCTGAAATTCATTTTCAAGTGAGACTCGATCGCATCATTCATCAGCTCTTCTGGCGTTACGCGCTCGGGCCTTAATGTCTGATTCAGAAATTCCGCCAGCTGGATATAGAGTCCACCTTTGGAAGCTGCAGCCTGATTCAGAAAGCGGGTTGCCGTATCTGGCACAGGCACAAACTGCTTCCGCACTGGCTTTGGCAACGCTTTAATAATGGCTACAACTTTTTGGTGAATAAACCCCGGAACCAGCCATTCTGTCAGCCTTTCATTAACCTGAGGCAGCATCTGAGCAGGAACGGTTAAGGTCACCCCATCGTCGGGGCTTCCGGGCGCAAAGGTGTATGACAACGGAAAATTAATACCATTAATTTCCAGCTCGGCGGGGTAATCTTCACTGGATATTCCGCGAGCGGCATCCGACAGAAGAAATTCACGAGTAAGATACAATTGCCTTTTATCGGCGTCTGACGCACGTTTAAACCAACTTTCCAGTGCTCTGCGGGAAAAAACACCTTCAGGAAAATATCTTTCGTAAAAATCGATCAGCGCATGATCATCAATGACAAGATCACGCCGGCGCGACTTTTCTTCGTACTCAGTGACCTCTGCAATCAGTTCAATGTTTTTGCGATAAAATTCAACATCAGATTTAAGCTGCTGCGCGACCAGCGCTTCCGTAATAAGAATCTGACGACTTTCTTCAGGGTGAGTTTTCGAATAATCGACACGTTTTTTCGGGTTTACAACCAGGCCGTACAGCGAAGACTGCTCAGTCGCCACAACCTGGCCTCGCTGCTGTTGCCAATGTGGTTCGAAGTACTGATATTTAAGTAACTCCCGACCACATTCTTCAATCCACTCGGGCTCCACCCTGGCAACCATGCGCGCAAACAGCTTGCTGGTCTCGACTAATTCTGCTGCTACCAACCACTTAGGTGGTTTCTTATAACCGGCACTCCCCGGCGCCATCACGAAACGTCGGTTACGAGCACCTATGTATTCCTTCTGCTCTGCCCTGAAACCGATATGACTCAACATCCCTGAGAGAATGGCTTTGTGCAACGCCTCATAAGAAGCAGGCTCGGAATTTGTCGATACATCCATATCACGCAGCATCAGATGCAGCTGACGATGAATATCCCGCCATTCGCGCATCCGCATATAAGACAGATAATTTTTCTTACACCACTTACGTAGTTGGCTCTGACTCAGTTCCTGGCGCTGTGTTTCGAAGCCATTCCAGAGATTAATCAGCGTTGCAAAGTCGGAATCATCATCAGCCCATTGCCTGTGTTTTTCAGCAGCCGCCTGTTGTTTTTCCTGCGGTCTTTCTCTTGGATCAGCAACGGTCAGGGCTGCGGCAACAACCATCATTTCAGTCGCACAATTTCTCTGTCCTGCGGCAATCAACATGCGCCCGATACGTGGATCGACCGGTAACCGGGCCATGGTCCTGCCCGTGCTGGTAATTTTTTTTGCGTTATCGACGGCACCGAGTTCGGACAACAGTGTATATCCGTCTTTTACAAAACGATCGTCAGGTGCATCAACAAATGGGAATTTCCGGATGTCACCCAAGCGAAGATTCAACATCTGCAGTATCACGGCTGCAAGATTAGTTCGACGAATTTCCGGATCGGTAAATTCTGAGCGCGACAAAAAATCCTGCTCTTCATAAAGTCGGATGCAGGTTCCGGGCTCTATACGGCCGCAACGCCCTGCCCTTTGATTTGCACTAGCCTGAGAAATCGCTTCAACCGGCAGACGCTGCACTTTTGTGCGGTAGCTGTAACGACTGATTCTCGCCACACCGGAGTCGATAACATAGCGAATACCGGGAACCGTCAGCGAAGTTTCAGCCACATTGGTACTGAGCACGACGCGACGCCCGCCATGAGGGCGAAATATTTTCTGTTGATCAGCAGAACTCAACCGCGCATACAGCGGTAGAATATCAGTCGCGGGCAATTGCTGACGTCTGAGGAATTCAGCACATTCCCTGATTTCCCGCTCTCCGGGCAGAAACACCAGGGTGTCACCCGGACTACCCTTAGCCTTGTCGATTGAGCGCAATTCTTCGAGCGCCTCAGCTATCCCTTCAAATAAAGAGCGATCTTCCTCGTCGTCATCATTACGAACCAGCGGACGATAAAGAACATCAACAGGATGCGTCCGGCCCGACACCTGAATAACCGGTGCATCATCAAAGTGCTGAGAGAAGCGTTCAACGTCAATGGTTGCAGAAGTAATAATCACCTTAAGGTCAGGACGCTTGGGCAGTAACTGCTTGAGGTAACCCATCAGAAAATCAATATTCAGGCTACGCTCGTGTGCTTCATCGATAATGATGCAGTCGTACTCATTCAGGAAACGGTCGTGCTGCGTCTGAGCCAGTAGAATACCGTCCGTCATGACCTTAATACGGGTGTCATCGCTCGACTGGTCTGTAAACCTCACCTGATAGCCCACCGTCTCACCTAGTGGGCTGTTTAATTCCTCAGCTATTCGCTGTGATACTGAGCGCGCAGCAAGGCGTCGCGGCTGTGTGTGGCCAATCCGTCCATACACACCCAACCCCGCTTCAATACACATTTTCGGTAACTGAGTCGTCTTACCCGAACCTGTTTCACCGGCAATGACAACCACCTGATTTTCAGAAATCAGAGACAGAATTTCTGACCTCTTCTCACAAACAGGCAGGTTTTCAGGGTAATTAAGTGCAGGATTAGTACTTCGGGCTGCAACCGCTTGCTGACTTTTTTCTATTCTGGAGACCAGCTTAGCCAACTGCTTTTGCTGTTTATCAAGGGGTTCTTTTTCAATGCGACGAAGTGCGTTACGGACCGGGTGCCGATCGCGGATAAGACAATGCGTCAGGGATTTTTCGAGTTCAGAGAACATCTTGGTTACTTCGTTAGACATGTATCCCGCCAGTCAGAAACAAAAACGCCCCGGAAACCGGGGCGCTCAGTGTAACACGTCGCAAAGCCTTATTTGTGCTTGGCCAGCTCCTCGTCACGAAGCTCACGACGCAGGATCTTACCAACATTCGTCTTCGGCAGTTCGTCACGGAACTCAACGATCTTAGGCACTTTGTACGCGGTGAGATTCTCTCGACAGAAGGCAATAACATCTTTATCCGTGAGCGATGGGTTGCTTCGGACAACAAACACTTTCACGGCCTCAGAGCTTTTAGGGTCTGGTATACCAATAGCAGCTGCTTCAACAATGTCTTTATGGGAAACAATGACGTCCTCCACTTCGTTCGGATAGACATTAAAGCCAGAGACGATGATCATATCTTTCTTACGGTCGACGATTTTTAGGTAGCCATCGTCGTTGATAACGGCCATGTCACCCGTCTTCAACCACCCGTCTTTGGTCATTGTTTCTTCAGTCGCTTCAGGACGCTGCCAGTAGCCCTTCATGACCTGAGGTCCTTTCACGCACAGTTCACCAGCTTCTCCGAGGGGCAACTCATTACCTTCTTCGTCGATCACCATGCAGGCTGTATTCGCAACAGGCATTCCAATGGTGCCCTGCTTGATGCGCGTGGTCGGGTTAAAGGATACAACAGGTGAGGTTTCGGTCATGCCGTAACCTTCGGCTACTTCACACCCTGTCACCGCTTTCCACTCATCAAAGGCAGCTTTGGTCAGCGCCATACCACCTGACACAGTCAGCTTGAGCTTGCTGAAGTCCAGAGCACGGAAATCTTCCTGAGCGCAGAGCGCCACAAAAAGAGTGTTAAGCCCCACAAATCCAGTGAAGTCTGTTTTCTGCAGGGTCTTAATAAAGCCAGGAATATCACGGGGGTTCGGGATCAGGATACTGTGATTACCAGTCTGCAGAAGCACCATGCAATGCATGGTGAACGCATAAATATGATACAGAGGCAGAGGACAGATAACCGTCTCTTCCCCCTCATTCATAACCTGTTTGAATACACCGTATGCTTGCGCCATGTTGGCCATCAGGTTGCCATGGGTAAGCATTGCGCCTTTTGCGACGCCTGTAGTGCCCCCCGTATATTGCAGTACTGCGATATCATCAGAAGTTGCGGGGGCGCTGGTGTAAGGCTTGCCCTTACCTTTGCTGAGTGCTTTGCGCAGTGGAATCGCGCCAGGAATATTTGCTGCAGGCACCTCCTTCTTCACGTACTTAAGCACTGTATTGATCAGGGTTCTTTTCAGCGGACAATGCATGTCACCTACGTTTGTTACAATGACATGCTTAATGCCTGTTTTAGGAACGACACGCTCCACCTTGTCACCGAAGTTAGCCAGCACAACCAGAGCTTTAGCACCTGAGTCGTTAAACTGGTGCTCCATCTCGCGCTCGGTGTACAGAGGATTGGTATTTACAACGATGATCCCAGCTCGCATCGCGCCAAATACGACGACCGGGTATTGCAGTACATTCGGCAGCTGAACCGCAATACGATCACCTGCCTGAAGGGACGTTTCGTTCTGAAGAAAAGAGGCGAACGCAGCACTTTTTTCATCCAGCTGGGCATACGTCATGGTCTGCCCGAGACATGTAAACGCTGGAAGTTCAGCGTACTTTTTAACGAAACCATCAAAGATTTCGGTAATGCACGAAAACTCATTAACGTTGACTGTCTTTGGATACCCCTCGGGGTAACGCTCCTGGAAAAACTGTTCGTTCATCTCTACCTCCAATCACTGAAATTATCTGCGGCGCAAACCGACGTCATCGCTCTCGAGTTTAGCGACATTGCGTCAAGTGGGCCAGTATCCGATACGGATAAAAAAAGCCCGGCATCTGCCGGGCTTCTGGGTATCAAGGGTTAAAGCGGATTGGATATTCCACCTTAGTAACCTCGACGTTTGGTCGACTTTCAAACGCCATTTGCTGGCACTTGAGTTCAACACTGCGGATCAATCGAGCATCTTTAATTTCGCTCTTCGCAGCTTTACAGGAGGTCACTGAGCCATCCGGCTGAATCGTCAGTGCAAGAGTCACAGAGCCCTCAAGCGTCGGATTCTTACGTAAAGCCCGACGATACAACCTGTCGTAGTGTACGTTGTATGCTTCGAACACAAGTCTGAGCTCTTCCTGGCTACGCTTCTTCGACTCTTCTGCTGCGGCAACCGCCTCTGCAGCCACCTCAACCGTCGTTGTCGCGCGATCACCAAGGTTCTCTCCTGACGTGACATTGGTCAGCGATGCTACATCCACACCTCCAGAGCCCCGGCTCGCCGCTGTGCGATCCACTACTGAGCCGACGTTAGTCGCCTGAGTACCCTTAGTACTGAGCGATGAACTTGAAGTGCTTAGCGCAGTAGTAGGAATCGCCGAACGCAAGTCGCTCAAAGCCTGAAGTGCCTCGGTACCTACTGCATCGCGTGCTTTCTGCTTGGCGGCCTGGCGCTGCTGCTCAGTTGCTTCAACCTTGGGCTTAGGCTCGGGTTTAGGCTCCGGCTTTGGCTGAGGTTTCGGTTCTGGCTTAGGTTCAGGCTTGGGCTCTGGCTCGGGTTCAGGTTCCGGCTTAGGCTCAGGTTTTGGTTGCGGCTTCGGCTCAGGCTTCGGTTTCGGAAGCTCCTGCTTTTTACGCTCAATAACCTTTGCCAGCTGCGGCGGCAGCTCTTCCAGCTCGGATCTGTCCTTTTCAGGCAGGTCGATAAAAGGAACCACAACACCAACCAATAACATCAGCGCCAGCAGTACGCCCAGGATCGTCCAGAGGCGGCGACCGTCCTCTCCGTCTGTCCAAGGCAACTCAGGGGTGCGATAAATACTGCTCATCACGCACCTCCCGGCTGCTTCTGATTGACCGCCAGCGAGATATTGGCAAAGCCAGACTCGGCACAAGTACTCATGATTCTTTTCAGGACTGAGTATTCCGTTGCCTTGTCACCCACAATCGTCACTGGACGACTATCTTCACCCTCGGCAATTGGTGTACGACTGGCCTGATATTCAAGCTCGGAGAGCAATGAAGGAATAACCTCCTCATCACCCTGCTTAACCGCAGACAGTTGTGCCACAGAACGCCCCTGAACAAGAAGATCGGTATCTGTCACCAGAACCGTCAGTTGCTCTTCAGGCTTGTTCTCCGATACAGATACGGGGAGCTCAACGCTGTCCGTATTCTGCACTTCCACCTCTGACTGATTCACCATGAGGAAGAACACCAGAATGGTGAAAATATCCATCAGGGCTGTCAGGTTCAGACCATTTTTGTTGGCATTACGTTTGTGATTGCGCTGCATGCGCTTAGCGCGACGTGACATTTTCATGGTGCCACCTCCTGCGCTTCTGCTTCACCCAGAGAAATATCCGGGAACAGCACAGCATCTACCAGGGACGCAGCAACCACCGCAGGGTAAATGCGCACGGTATCCATAACGGTTACCAACGTCTGGTAATCCGTATTGGGCTCTGCAAGCAGAGTAATGTCTCTTTTTTCTGCAAATTCAGGATTTTTCTTGGCTTTCTGAAGGGCTTCTGAAAGGCCTTCGTAGTCAAGTTCTCCAGACTGAGCAGGAATAGAAGCCAGTTCAACTGTCTCTTCCTGATAAGTCCGGGAGAGAGTGAATCCTGTCTTCCTGATCGTCACTTCAAGCGTGACATCCTCCGGGTTAACGGCGCCTGGCTCATCGCCAGAAGGTAACCTGAGATCCAGTACGGCCAGCTGCGAGAAAACCATGTTCATCAACAGCACTGGCACCAGCACGATCATCAGGTTCATGAAGGATGTTACGTTGAGTTCCGCCTCTTCTCTGATTTTCTTATGGCGTCTCATCGAACGACTCCTGATTAACCGTTATTTGAAGGAGTGCCGTTTTGTCCTGCCTTTTTATCCGTGATGGTATTTAGGAACTTAACGCCTGCCATCTCGATGCTGTCGACGATTTCAGATGTTTTGGTCTGCAGGTAGCTATGCAGCAGAATCAGAGGGATGGCTGCAATCAGACCAAATGCGGTTGTGTTCATCGCGACAGAAATACTTTGCGAAAGAAGTTCGGCTTTCTCAGCAGCCGGCGCACTGGCGACTGCGGTGAATGCCGCGATAAGACCCATAATAGTACCCAGCAGACCCATAAGGGTTGCGATATTAGCCAGGGTCGCAATATAAGGCGTGCGTTTTTCCAGCTGAGGGATCGCTTCCATCAGGCCTTCTTCCAGCGCGTACTCAACCTCTTCACGACGTTGGGCAGTCGGGATACGCTGGATGCCGGACGCAAAAATATTAGCGATATGAGTATCAGAGCTGTTAGCGTAGTTGAGCGCTGAACGCAGATCACGCTTCTGCAGCATGGGGTACATTTCATCGAAGGCACGGCGGTTACCCGACTTTTCCTTCGCCAGGACGAGCAAACGTTCAATTGCGACAGCGAGACCGATTACCATGATGATTGCAATCGGGTACATAAATACACCACCTTCCTGAAGGAAGCGAATGATGGAATCCATTGGATATCTCCGGTTCTGATACTATTGTTGTTCTGATAGGCAGCTCATTAAGCTACATACGGGCTGATTTAACCATTATTTCTCTGCAGAAAAAACCGCAGTTCATTCTATTTCCAGGACTTCGTTTAGCCTTGTGACGTGATCCTCTTTTTCGTTATAACGCTTCCCATAACGTATCTCTCGCTTCAGGCTGTCACGGGTCAATGGTCGGAACCAGTGACGATTGAAGCTGGTAACAGGCTCATACAGTCGCCCCGTTCCCGGAGGCGGCTGCCAGGCATTAATATAGAGGACATTGGGATTTTCGCTATTCCCACGAATCGTCATTCCCTGCAGGCGAACGACATCATCATCAGCAGACAATGCTTCTGTACTGATGAGCATCAAAGGTAAAAGCAGAGGTATAAGCAAAGTCATCAGGTATCTCATATTGCCTCCCCTTCGGCCGCGCCCTGTTCAGTAGTTGTTGAATCAACGGGCGCAGAGTTCTCATCTACCTGCTCAGGCATAACCGCCTCATCAGCGGGTACTACTTCCTGAGAGTTTTCTTCATCGACAACACCCTCCTGGGCACTAATGTCGGTTACCTGGCTTTGTATTACGCCATCCGTAGTTTCGTCGGCTGGCGTTTTTAACGAGCTATACCATTCATCAATACTTGCTGGATCAGCCTCGTCGACACCTGCTCTCCGTGCGAGATCGACCACCCAGATATTTAACTGCTCGTTATCAGGCATCAATCGACGCGCCTTACGGTAAAATTCAAGCGCGCTCTCAAGGTCATTACGATACAGATCCAGAAGGATCCCAAGGTTGTAATAGTGGCGCCCGTCATCGGGATCACAATCAATAGCAGCGTAATAACTCGCTTGAGCATCATCAAAACGCCCCAGCTCACGATAAGCTACACCACTCAACGAATGAACCGGGCAAAAAGTCGGATCTATAGTTTCAACCTGTTCGTAAGCGGTGGCGGCCTCTTCATAATTGCCTAGGTGATAATGCGCGAGTCCCAGGTTGCTCCACACTCCCGGATACTGGCCAAAAACAACGGACATATCTGCCCAGTGTTCTAGTGCCTCGTCAAAACGTTCGTCCTCCATAAGCGACAAACCATCACGGTATTCATTTTCAAATCCCTCCGGAAGAGGTTCCGCAACAGGCTGACCATCAGGGCCAAGCTGGGCCGAATCCTGAATTGCAGGCTTATTCGACGCACAGGCACTCAATAATAGAATCAGTAACGCACTAGCGAATCTGATCAACATAGGTCACCGCTTTTTCTTGTTTGTCGTATTGGCCCGGCATCAATCTAGCCATAGACCGGAAACTTTTTTTAACCCATTCATCATAGAGACCATCATAGGTCCTGCTGATGTTTGTCTGATGAATATCAATCGCAGCTTCTTCCAGAGGAAATGCCTGATCCTCGAGCAGGAATGTGTATTCTTCTTCTTCGAGTTCATCCATGCCAGCCGGGCGTTCAGATTCCATCAAACCGCGACTGAACTTGGCATACATATCACCAATATGGAAAGTCGCAGGCGTGGTAAACTCCAGAACTTCCATCTCAACGGCCTGGGTATAACGTTTAAGCGCCCCTTGCATAGCGTTGTTCTTACGCACAATACTTTTCGCCAGAGGCAGAGTTATTTCTATATCATCGAAGCGGCGCCGATCAAACTCACCCAACTCAAAGGCCGCCTTAGAGGCCAGATAACGAGATCGATCTGTTCTATCATCGCCAGCACGAGAATGGAGACTGATAATTTTGTCTAACCAGAAACGGCGTTTTTCTTCTTCACCTAGTTTTGCGTATATCTGATCAAGCTTATAGTGCGCTTCAATAGCGGGATCAAAAGGACGTTTGTACGTATGTGCATAGCGTCGATACATTACGATAGCGTTATCGTAATCCTCGGCCTTCTCGAAATACTCCGCCGACTGGAAAGCGGCGATTCGTTTCTCTTCATCGTCCGTCCCAGAATCCGAGATGGTTTTCAATTCAAAGGCTGCCTGGCGCCACTCACCCTGCCCCTCATAAGCAATAATTAATTTACTGCGAATATCATTTGAGAACTTACTGTTCGGATGATTTTCACGGAATCCAAGAAGCACTTCTTCAGCTCGAGCGAAATCTTCTGTCTGCATCAGCAAGGTCGCGGCATCGTATTCTGCGTTTTCACGCAGATCACTTTCAGGCACAACCTCAGCCAGTCGCAACCATTGCGCTACCGCTTCTTCTGGATTTTCTTCCTGCGCAGCTTCGCCCTGTTTATAAATTGCAGCCGCTGACTTCTGGCGAAGATCAGCGCGCTGCTTACGATTCAACTCTGAATACTCAGAGGCAGCAAGAAGCGCTGTTTCAGCCTCTTCAAACTTCCCTAGCTCAAAGGCTGAATGCCCCTGCACCAATGACGCACCGTAAGAATACCGCGGAGGTAGTTCAACACCGCTTTCCTGTGCAAGCCGGGCCGTAGTCAACGCCTGGCCATAATATTCATCCGCGAGAAGCATCTCAGCAGTATTCACTAAAACGGTTCCACGTCGTTCATCCTGCGGAAATTCGAGAACAAATCGCTTAGCACTTGCAACGGTCAGCTGACGCCAGCGCGCTTCTTCTTCGGGCGTTGGCTTATATTTATTGTATGCGAGCAACGCCGCATAACCCGCTTCAGCAGCGTTCTCGTAGAATGGATATTGATAAGCAACAATTTCATAGTTGTTGCGTGCATCGTCGTAATTTCCAATCTCGTAAGAAATTTCAGCCAGTAAAAAGTGTGCTTTTACCGCATCAGGTGCTTTAGGGAATGAGCGGATATACTCTCGATACCAGCCGGCGGCCTGCTCCAGTCGTTCACGCTTATCACGCGCTGATTTTGTTTGCTGACCCCAGCCGTGCGCAAATGTGGCGAGATCCCAGATATAGTCACCCAAAGCAACGGTAATCAGAGTGCGCACTTCTTCACCATGGGTCTCCCAATAAGGGGATCCGACACCGAAACGTTCGATAAAGATCTCTTTGTGCTTCCTGCGCAGCATCGGGTATCCGGCTTTTTCATATCCTGAAATCAAACGACGATAATAGAGCGGAGCCCGATCGTCATCCGGGAAGCGATCAACAAATGCCCGCAGGGTTGATGCCGAGCTTTTGTAGTATTTCTTTTCGTAATACTGATTAGACAGTTCGGCGTAAATCCGATATTCGAAGTACCTGGTACCGTGCTCATCATAGAAGCGAGCAATTTCGTTCCAGTCGCCGAGATAATCGAACATTAATGCCATAATACGCAGCGTATCGTTCAATACTTCCAGTTCGGCACCGTCCGCAGCCATCAGCGTTTCATCGTCTGGGAAATGCTCATCAATCATCTCCGTAAAGGAGAGCAAGCTATCTTCCAACCGGTTTTGCTTAAACAATGCCCAGCCGCGGAAATACTGCGCATCAAGGTAGTACGGGTTGCCTTTAAAGCCAAACTCTACAACCTGAGTAAAGCGACTTTCCGACGCTTCGAAGTCGTTGACGTTGTATAGCATTCTCCCTAGCCGGAACTGAGCTTCGAGATAGTAAATAGACTCGGGGTAACGCTCGGTTAATTCTTCCAGCACAGCGATGGCCTGATTCTGTCGACCAGCCAACGAATACGCCTTCGCCAATTGATAATAGATGGTGTCGTTATCTATTCGATCAGGATAGAGTTCAAGGAGGGCTTCATAATCGCCAATAGAGGCTTCGGCCATCTCCCGATCTTCTTCTACCATGGCATCGATATCATCACCAAGCTGATCCATTCGGGTCTCGTCCCATTGGAGCTTCAGGCCGGCGATACGGTGCGCCACACGAACGCGCAATTCAGGATCAGTGGATACTTCCAGATAGGATTTATAGCTGCGAATCACATCACGATGATCTACACCCAGAGGTTCATCGGACGCTGTGCGAACGGTAAGCGTGCCAATGTCTGAGATATACTTACGCTCGTCTTTTTTACCCAACCAACTACAGCCAGAGCTGACTACTACGAGCATTACTAATACCAGAAAACGGAACAACATTACTTAACCGCCTCCTGTTTTTCATTTTCAGGCTCATAGTCGAGCGAGCCAAATTCATTCTGTAGTGAATCGTCGTAGAGGCGAGCCAGCGCCAGGCGCGCCTGTGCGAGATAAAGCGTCAGGCGTTCATCGAGCTCTGTGAGGTGCTGTTTTGTCATTTCTGTGAGAAGTGCTTCCTGATCACGCTGAATCTCTGCGACATTTGAATCCAGCGCGGCAACTCTCTGCTGCAATAGACCGACGCGTTCAGGAAATCCACGCCATGAACTATCAGCCCAAATCAGGGATGTACGTGTATTCTCTAATTGACGGAATAATTTGTCAGTTTCAGAGCGCAATATCATATGGTCGCGCTCGGTATCCCACTTACGTTGAGGCTGCGCTTCATATATTGACCAGAGCTGCAGCCCCCTCATCCGCCGCCAGCGTTCTTTATATGGCGCAAGATCACGGGTCGGCGTGCCTATTTTCTGGAGCAAAGTAACCGCAGGAACGACGCTTCTTAAACGCTCGATGCGGGCTTCATCACTTCTGGATGCGTAAGAGAAAACCGTTTCATCTTCGTCCAGGAGTCTGTCCTGAACAGCAAGAATGCTTCGAAGAACATCCATCTGACGCTCTTCGAGTTGTTCCAGCAGGGCCTCACCACCCATCGCTTCGAGATTCTCCCGGCGCTGGACGAGGATATCTTCCCACAAGGTCAACTCACGCATCGCTTCTGCGAGATCAGCACGGATCCGATCAAGGTCATGAAGCCGCGCCAACTCTTGCGTAAACGCTTCTTCTTTCAGTAATCCCTGAGCAAAACGCGTTACCTGGCTTTGTGGCAGATCACCAAGCGCCTGTCTCTGCCAGCCCCAATTCTCAGTTTCATTCGACTGGCGCCACTCATCAAGCCAATTACCCAGTGACTCTTCCTGGTTGAGTTGTTTCAGTTCCCCGACCATATCAGTCAGGCGCTCCTCAACACGTTTATACGCCAGCACAGACTGGTTAACAGCATCGACCAACTCAAGCGTGTGAGGTACTGCAAGGTAGGATTCAACAACCGCAGGATGGTATTCATCGTAGAGCTGCTGCAGGATACGCCAAGGCTGAATAGCATCTTCGTAGCGCCACTGAGCCAAAAGATTCCATCCGTAATGCAATAAGGCGGGCGGAGTAAATACAGATTCCAGGGTCACGTCTGAAAAATAGCGGTTAGCCATTGCATGCTTATCCCGCTCCATCGCAGCAATACCAGAAATCAGCAGAATGCGATCACGCAGAGCCGTGCCTTCTTCGTTGTCTGGCAAGTAGAAAATCGCTTCATCAATCGTCGCTTCGATATCGCGACTTCTGAAATTCTGACGAACCATCGCCAGAATGAGGTTGTAGCGCGCATACCCCGTCCAGATGCTCGCGTCTTCCATACCCTTGACTACAATCAGGGCTTCTTCGACCCGATCCTGCTCACTGATACTACTGGCCAAGAGATAAGAAAGCTCCTGGTCATAACGCCGACTGAGAGCAGGCGATGCTGCCAGTGCATTCCGTGCAGCCTGCTCTGCGCGGCCGTAGAAACCTGCACTGAAAAGGCGTTGCGTCAAGAAATACCAGGCGTCTCCAGATGCGCTTCCGCCCTGTTCAAATACAGCGTAAAAGAGATCCTCCGCCTGATCCTCGAGCCCCAGCGACAGATAGACCGCAGCCCTCATGACTTCAGCTTCTGCCTCTGGCGTGGTGTTGCTACCAATAAGCTCTTTCCATTCGCGTAAATAGTAAAGCGTCTGGTAATACTCTCCGACGAGGTACGAATAATAAAAATTACCGCGCAGAAGTCGTTTTTCAGCGTCTTCGTTGACGCCTATACCTTCGATATCGTCGAGGTCAATATCGATATCATCTTCTGCTGCGCTCTCTGCGTATACGCTCACACTGAACAGCGCCAGCGGTGCCAACAGAAGTAGAAGAAATAGTTTCTGCATCAAATTACCAGTACTTCAGCTGCAACCGTGCGCTCTGCAGGTCATCACGGTCGACGATCAGGAGTTCTGTAATAAGCGGTTTACCGGTTTTGCTGATCATTTCAGTGATCGCAAGTTCACGCCCCTGACCTTGATGGTCGACACCGCGAATTGTCACAGACACTTGATGCTTGCCCGGTGCAAGGTTGAGATCACCCAGAGGCTGCACCGCGCCCATACGCAAGGCTTTTACCTGACGCTCAGTATACAGATGCTGGAGTTCAAGCTTGCCATCTACCGAGAGTTCAACTGACAGAGGTTCAAAATATTCACCGTGATTAAGAGTCACATGAAATGCCGCCCGAGTCGTGGCTGGGCTCAGAAGCTCCCGCTCCAGCTCGTAGAGGTCACGATTAAGCTCAAGTACGGCCTCTTTTGCTGTCATCACCTGTTCGCGTACCGCTGCGTCCTCCGCCATGACGGCAGAGGCAAACAGCATGCTCAGAACTAACAGAAATTTCATTGTCTACTCCGGTTGCTGATAGTCACGACCCTGGCTCATCCAGCGCATAACCACCCGCTCAGTTTCCTGATAATTATCATTAAGATCACCCGTAATCAGGTGATCAAGGCGCCCGTCGGCATTAATCAACATTATCGCTGGCCGCTCATCAAACACCCAGCCCTGACGCCATTTCGGCTCGTACTTCAGAACTGGAATACGCATATTTGGCGGCTGGCGCTTTCCCTTAGGGGTCCAGACAAACCAACCTTTTAGCCCTTCAATTTCCAGACTCTCAGCGAGAAGCTGATATCTGACGAGACGCTCGGAACATTCATCGCAGTCCCCAAGCCATATCAACATCAGATAAGAACCGCGGGCTTCCTCAAGTCGCTGACCAAAGCCGTTCGTCGCCGGCAAAGTAAAGTCCGGAACCATATCCCCCGGTTTCAGACTTTCAGACGCCTGCAGCTGGAGAGCCAGACCGATCAGTAATACAAACCGAGTGAGATATCCCACTGCGTGCCCCCATCAGATTCGAGAGACTGAAGGCGCTCATCGTCGACCAGAAACTCACGAACACCTATTCCCGTCCAGATCCGCTCGCCATGAAACTGAACGTTCAGGCCAAGCGATGCATAACGACCACTGGTATCACCGGAATGTTGTTCGCCTGCATTAAGTTCCGCTGCGAGCACCCACGGCACCGCACGGACTCCGCTGGTACTGGCAGTCCCCTGAAGGAGCGCATACCCCGCACCTGCTGAGTAACGAAGCAGCTCTTCGTCTTCACTTCGCACTTCCTGGCCGTCATTAATCACAGCGCGTGTGCTGAACTGGCCAATCTGAGCTTCACCCAACAAATACCATTTCTCACCGGCAAAATAGCGCGCGGTAAAAAGAATCCCCGGCTGCGAATCATTGTTATACGCCAGAGTATTGGTGTAACCCACACTGAAGACACCGTGTTCAACTTCAGTCTCACTCAAATCATCAAGACCGTTCCTCTGACTGCCCGGACTGAACACCTCCGCCGCAGCACTGAGCGAACAAAACGCCATACCAGCGAACCCCACCGTCCGCCAAAAAGAAGTCATAAACGTAATCTCCAAACTATTGATACTGACCTGTGGGTTGTCATTTCACTGTCTAATGTGGCGCCTATTTCGCCGCGAGCACCAAAATCAAAATACCGGGCAACCCGCCACATTGATTCAACACCTACGCCACCGACCCAGACAGACTCAGCAGTATCGGACCAATGAGTATTGCCTAGTTCACTCTGAGCATAACCGGCAAACGCGTTCCAACTAAAAGTTATGTAGTCTGCGGGCTCAGCGAACTGTGTAACGACGCCAGCATCCAGCATTGACCACGCTGAATCTCCCTCTGGGGCGCGAGTGTAGCGCACAGAGCCATACTCTCCGAGGACAGGAAACAACCATCCGAGGGAATAGGCGCTGGCGGTTGAAAGGGTCACTTCGAGTCGATTTTTCCCGGGGCGCGCGTCATTGACTAGCTTCCAGAGTTCATCGCGGGGAAAGGTTTCGAGTAGATGAAGGTCATCGACATGCAGCCAGCCACTGTTTCGCCCATCAGACGCCTTAACCCAGCTACCACGACGAGCGACCACTTCAAGGCGACGGTATGGAGTGACTTCGTAGATGACAGGAAATGCCTCAGACGGCCCATTGCGCAGGCCTATGTAGACCTGCTCAGCAGCAACCGGCTTAACGCCCCCAAGAGTGATTCCTGTAGCAATCAGCAATGTCAGCAGTGGTGAAAACAAGCGTATCGCCTGCATGTAAAACATCCTGCATTCTTTATTATTTTCCGGGGAAACCTGCCCTCTCTGACAAGCTCCTCCAACTTCTATTTTCAGCTATTTGCTGAGAAATCTCATGGCGTCCTCAAGACCTGACAGGGTCATGGGATACATTTTGTCTTTGACCAATGTACGGATCGCACCTAGCGAACCGCCATTCCCCCAATGGTCTTCCGGCGCTGGGTTCAACCAGACCAGTTTATCGAAATGATTCGCCATGCGTTCCATCCAGACCGCACCCGGTTCTTCATTCCAGTGTTCGACGCTTCCCCCCGCATGAGTGACTTCATACGGCGCCATCATGGCATCGCCCACAAAGATAACGCGGTAATCCTGTCCATACTTGCGCAAAATGTCCCATGTTTCTGTGCGCTCGTTCATACGGCGGATATTATTTTTCCAGACAGACTCATACAGGCAGTTATGGAAGTAAAAGGTTTCCATATGTTTGAACTCGGTACGAGCGGCCGAGAACAGCTCTTCACAAACACGAACGTGAGGGTCCATAGACCCACCGACATCAAAAAAGAGCAGTACCTTCACAGCGTTGTGCCGTTCTGGAACCATTTTAATATCGAGCATACCTGCGTTGCGCGCGGTAGAACTGATGGTGTCATTCATATCAAGCTCATCGGCTGCGCCCTGGCGCGCAAACCGACGAAGACGACGCAACGCTACTTTGATGTTCCGTATACCGAGCTGCACGTTGTCATCAAGATTTTTGTAGTTTCTCTGTTCCCATACTTTCGCCGCTTTTTTATGACGGGAACGATTCTGATCAATACGAACCCCTTCCGGGTTGTAACCTTCAGCACCAAACGGTGATGTTCCGCCCGTACCGATCATTTTATTTCCACCCTGATGACGTTTTTTCTGCTCTTCGAGACGCTCCTGCAACGTTTTCATTAACTCATCGAAACCGCCCAGCGATTCAATCTTGGCCATTTCCTCTTCGGAGAGCAGCTTCTCCATCTCTTTGCGCATCCATTCAGCAGGGATACTGGCGTCATCGAACAATGAAGGCAGTGCTTCAATACCCTCAAAGTAGGCGGCAAAGGCCTTATCGAACTTATCGTAGTGCTTTTCGTCCTTTACGAGGATCAAACGCGCAAGCGCGTAGAACTCTTCAAGATCTGCAAAGGCTACCCGCGCCTGAACCGCTTCAACGAGGTCAAGGTACTCGCGAATCGAGCATGGTACTTTTGCGCGACGAACCGTATCGAAAAAGTCGATCAGCATGATCAGCCCCGACGGCGACTCATAAACGCAAGACGCTCCAGCAAGTGCACATCCTGCTCATTCTTCACCAGAGCACCCGCCATTGGCGGAATCGCCTTAGTAGTATCGTGATTCCGTAATAACTCGACGCCGAGTTCATCGGCCATCAGCAGCTTCAACCAGTCAACCAGTTCAGAAGTTGACGGTTTTTTCTTCAGCCCCGGTACTTTGCGCACGTCAAAGAAGACTTCAAGCGCGTCATTGACCAGTTCCGCCTGAATATTCGGGAAATGCACATCAACGATCGCCTTCATGGTTTCGCGATCTGGGAAGTCGATATAGTGGAAGAAGCAGCGGCGCAGGAATGCGTCAGGCAATTCTTTCTCGTTATTACTGGTAATCAGAATAATTGGGCGGTGCTTAGCAACGATGCGCTCCTGAGTTTCATACACGAAGAACTCCATCTTATCGATTTCGAGAAGAAGGTCGTTCGGGAACTCGATATCCGCTTTATCAATCTCGTCGATCAGCAGAACAACAGGCTTATCCGCTTCAAAAGCTTCCCAGAGCTTACCTTTAACGATGTAGTTCGAAATATCATTGACACCATCAACACCAAGTTGCGAGTCGCGTAGACGACTGACTGCATCGTACTCATAGAGTCCCTGATGAGCCTTGGTCGTACTCTTGATGTGCCATTGGATAAGGTCAGTGCCTAATGAAGTGGCCAGTTGCTCTGCCAGCATTGTTTTACCGGTTCCTGGCTCACCTTTCAGCAGGAGTGGTCGCTGCAATGTAATTGCTGCGTTGACTGCCATTTGCAGCTCAGGTGTCGCTACGTATTCACCGGTACCCTGGAATTTCATCAGGACTTAACCTCTCGATCTCTGATTCTTGACTGGCCAGAGTATAAGGAGGCCGCTTTAGTACAGCAAGGCAGGACCAGAAAAAGGCTTTAAAATCAGACAGAAAGGGATAATTGTACAGAAGCCGCCTCCGGTACCGGAGGCGGTCATAATATAAGCGCTATTCTTTTTTGTCGTCCGGGAGGTCGAATTCCCCCCAGTCATCGTCTTCATCGGCTGAATCTGCTGCATCCGCTGCGGGTTCAGGACTCCCCATATCGGTGTCTCCTCCCATAGAGGCAGTGACCTTGCTTTCTTCCTCCGCTGCAGGAATTTCTTCCTCCTCCGCACCGTCAAAATTATCAAAGTCAGCGGAATCCAGGTCGGCGTCATCAAGCTGCCCTGTCTCCAGATCCAACGCTTCACGTGCCGCTACGTCTTCCGCGCTCTCAGATTTTCCTTTGCGCCGCGCCAGCCACCACCACGCCAGCCCACCAAGAAGTGCCAGATTTGCCACCCCAAGTAGGACGTATACCCACCAGGCAACACCCAGCTCCTCTTCTGGCCCAACTTCTTCGACAACAGACTGTTCACTGTATCTCGCCGCCAGATCAGGAACAATTTCATCAGATACAGGAACGACCTCAGGTTCCGCAGGTGCCTCTTCAGACGAATCAGGTTGTGCTGCAGCAGTTTCACTCACAGTAGGCTCTGGTGCGTCCTCCACAGCCGGTTGCCCAACCCTGACATCAGGTTCGCTGACCTCTTCATTAACCGGCTCCGGATCTGGCGATTCGGTAACTGGGGTACTTACCTCAGAGACCAAAGGAAAGATCACAGGAATGCTTTCAGGTTTACTCTTAAATGTCTTACCGCTGGCCGACACTCCACGGATGTTAAGCATAACCTCGTAACTGCCTGGGCCCTTGTCGGCGACAAGCGCGAGCTCCCAGGCGCCGCTGCCTTCTGAATACTCCATCGCGTTAATCACAGAGCTTCCATCCGGGCTGGATATTCTGGAAATCACACGCGACAGAGCAGTATCTACGAGGTCACTCTGAGGGTACACACGTACATTAAGTATCTGCTGCCCGACATCAGGAGTAACATCGACCCGCATCGGCTCTGCCAATGTCGCCGTAAGCACCTGTTTACGTTCAAACGTACGCCCTTGTGCCCGTATCTCGAGTCGGTACTCACCCGGTTGATTAAGGCGGCTCAGAGTTTCTCTGAAAATACCATCGACCGGCAGGCTTTCCGGGTCAGACAATAGTTTACTACCTGTGCGGCCATCTGGTGCCGTAACCTGCAGGCTCACATCCGTCAGCTGCAGAATCGTCTCTTCATCAACTGTCTCACCCTCATTTTCCAAGGACATTTCAAGCTGCACCGGCACACCAGAAAAAAGGCTTCCCGGCAGACCAGACACTTTGAGCTTGAGATCAGACAAAATCTGTACGCGACTGTCAGGCGCAACATCGGCGTCGGCGGTCCACTCTCCGCTTTCTGGAGACTTGACGGTAATCAGATCGAAATTCAGATCATGGTGCCATCGAACATCGGGCGACGTAGCAGCAGAGTCCTGAGAGATACGGACGCCCGAAGGCGATACCAGCTCAGTAGGTTTGCTTGAAGCCGCCCTGAATATCAGCGCGGTAAATTCGTTAACACTTGGGTCGATATTGAAGGTATTTCCAACAAGCGGTACCTGCTCACTGGGTACGGCACGATCAAATGCTTTCAGGAATGCTGGCATCAGTTCGTCATTGGTATGCGCTTTTAGCGCGAGGCCGTCTGTTTCCATAGCAAGCTGCCCAAGCATATTAATGTCTGCGGCATCGGACAGGGCAAGAGTGTGAATACGGACATTCTTCGACATGTACTCAGGAAGAACAGCGCTGATAAGCCTTTCGCGAGCGGCGGTATTCGCCGGCGTGTCAGGGGCACCACCGGAGGTATCCATATCAATCCGACCATCGGTCAGGAGAATGACTGTCTGATCAAACTGACTGTTCTGGGTCGCCTCATAAAGGGCTTTATCGAGGGCTTCAACGAGGTTGGTATTGAGACCGACAGAGCTGATATCACCGCTGGCTGCACGTGCCTTCTGGCGCCAAGCTTCATCTACAGCACCCAGAGGCACCAACATATTCACGTAGCGCCCAAAGGTCCAGACACCAGCACGAGCTCCCTCAGGTAATAATTCCGTCAGCAGGTTAAGTGCGGGGCGTCGGAGGTTTTCAGGATCTGTCTCCTTCATGCTGCCGGAGATATCGATCACGATTCTTACGTCTGGAGCCGGAGCTTCTTCAGCCCGGACGCTGAGGGTTAAAGCGGTGAAGAACACCGCAAGAAAAATCGCTCGGAAAAGCAGCATAAAAGCTCCGACTCCCTTTAACTCAGTCACCTTCAATTTCAAGTTCAAGCTCAATCAGAATCAGAGGCTATTTTCGAGAACACGACGACCTTTCTCTGTGATGTGCCAGCGCACACCATTTTTACCACTCACCTTGCCTGCAAGGCTGCGTGTAGTCAGCACATGCAGTGTTTTCAGGACTGTCGACTCTTCCTGATTGCATTCTCGGCACACCCCTGCCAGCGAGCGGAAGATATACCGACCATTGGACAGAATCTTGAGAATCTGGGTAGAGGTTGTGTCCAGCTCTTCTGAGACATTCGCCATCTGCGGATCGTACCCGCTCATGTCTTTTTCGGTTTCAGTATCAATCAGAGGCAGCAGCTCATTCTGAATAATACGGAGATCCTGCTCGACCTCTTCAGAACGCTGACGAGCAACATTCGCCTCGTTGAGAATCCGGTCCGACATGTTGTCGATAACAAAGCGACTCAGCAGCGCTGAAACCAGACAGAAACCGGTAAAAATGAGTAGCTGTGAGGGGTCGCCCTGACTTTCAAGAACCAGCTCGCTGTTCACCATATCCAGAACAACCGGTACCAGAAACGATGCGCCGACACCTACAACCAGAAATCGTGGAAGACTTGCCGAATCCGGGTCTTTATCGCCGTAAAGGTAAAAGTTCACCAGACCGCCGAAGATCCCTGCAAGAAGCATTACGGTAGCAAGAATGAATATATGGTTAGCCATTTTCTAAACCCTCAGTAGCACCGCCAGGTGCCTGTGTCACTAATCAGACATGCGTTTTTAATTCTGTGCCCAATCTGGGCACGGTATGAATTAAAACTAGCAAAGTTTTGAGAGTTAGCCAGAAAAGTACGTATCAGCTTGTAAGTCACAGCAGAACTAAGATACAGGAGGGACATGGAAGTATGTTCTGTTATGCCAGAAGAAAACTGACAAAACAGTAAATAGAGATTGACAGACAGGCAAGACAGCCTGTCTTGCCTGTGCTTCAGCGGAACGGATTTCCTTTAACGGACGCCGTTTTCTTAGCAGGTCTGGTTGCAGTCGTCCGATCTTTTTGTTGCTCGTCAGGTTTAGGTGCAAGGCCTGCAATAAGACCGACCAGTGTCACGATCAGTGCGATCCCCGCAGCGACAGAAAACCAAGGAACAAACTGCTCCAACCCGGCCAGACCATCCGATATTAAAGCGAATGGTACCGCGATAAACCCCGGAGAAAGTACTTCAATGCTGGCATCAGGAACCGGCACTGGCGTAAAAATAATGACGGCCCCTACCGCACTGTAAATATGGTAAGCAGCGCCGCGTTCTTTTACCCAGAACGCCATCTTCCCCCAGCACCAGAAACCCAGCAGGCCAGCCAGGATATAAATGGCCCAGAAGGCGTAATAATCAGTCAGGCTTTCCATATGATGTGATCTTCCCAATCCTCTTCATTCACAAGATTGTCCGCAACACCTTTGCCGCGCAGCGAAACATCGGAGTAGTGGACAGACTCCGGATCTCCACTAATCAGGGGGTGCCACTCTTTCAGTTGTTTACCTTCAGCAACAAGGCGGTAAGCACAGGTCTCTGGCAACCAGTGAAACTCAGAAGCCTGCTCTGGTGTTAACCAGACACAGTGAGGCACGTAGGTCTGCCGGTCCTGATAAACCGTACACTGGCAGTTGCTTTGATCCATATAGCGGCAATGAATGTCGGTGTAATAAACATCACCACTGTCTTCGTCTTCCAGTTTATGCAGACAGCATAAGGCACAACCATCGCAGAGGGATTCCCACTGCTGCCGACTCATCTCTTTTAAAGGTGTCGTTTCCCAGAAGCGCCGGTCCGCACTCATTCGTCGTCCTTTCGGCAGAAGAGATCCAGCATATAAGGTTCTTTTGCCGGAGGCATCTGCAGGTAAAAGCCCTTCTCTTCGATATCAGCGAGAACCTTTTCAGCATCTGCCCGACCAAGATTTTTCTCTGGCGTCAGCAACAGGGTTAATGCCAGCTCAGGTTTACCAAACATTTCTTTCAACTCATCCGGTACACGAGCCATGCCCTCTTTCTTTTCAACGTAGAGGTACATCTCATCCTTGCGACGTGTTTTATAAACGTCACACAAAACGCGCTTAGTCGCCGTCATAATTTATTGCCTGATCTCTTTCAGGTGCGCCAACAGGGCATCACCTATTTCTGATTTTCTCCACCCAAGGAGTATGGGTGGCAATTCATTGTCTGGAGCGCGCATTAACGCCTCCAGCGCTTTTTTGTTGGCCAGCACTTCCGGCGGAATATTCAGCGATTCCGCTTTTTTAATTACGCCTTTTTTCAGAAGCTTCATCAGATTACCGTCATCAACAGAGAGCGGCCGCTGCAACAACTCTGGCCATTCATCGGAATCGTTAGCCTGTGCCTGCTGAATAATCTGCAGAACCTGTTTGCCACACTCTTTGATGATATTTGCCCGCAACCCTGCTTTGAAAAGCTGATCGCGGTTACGTGCTTTAAATCTGGACAAATTCCAAAGCGCCGGATCATCCGCCACTTTATTTCGCGGGACATCGCGCGCGCGCGCCTCTTCCTCACGCCAGACAGCCAGCTGTTGCAGAATGCTCTGTTCCTGCGGCCTTAGCTTCCAACCTGATTTCACTCGCTGGAACGCACCTGAGAAGTCTGTATCAGGTTGACTCGCGGCGACTACAAGACGTTCACACTCTTCTTCAACCCACGCCTCTCTTCCGAGACTTTCGAGCTTTTGTTTCAACCGTGGATAAATCTGAAAAAGATAAAACACATCTGCGGTTGCGTATTCCATCTGCACCGGAGTCAGTGGCCTCTGAAGCCAGTCCGTTCTGGTTGCTTCTTTCGGGATATCCAGATCAAGCAATTCACTGACGGCTCGTTGAAACCCTACAGAACCACCATACCCCGACAGCGCCATCGCTATCTGTGTATCAAACAAGGGGCTCGGCACGGCATCAAAAATACGCTTACAGACTTCAAGATCTTCCGCGCATGAATGGAATACTTTCACAACATCCGGGCTCTGCATAAGAGCTTTGAACTTGCTCCAGTCGTTGATTGCCAGAGGGTCAATCAATGCGCACGCATGTTTATCCGCAACCTGAATCAATCCAGGCTTGGGATAAAACGTACTGGTTCTGACAAACTCAGTATCAACCGCGAGAAAATCCGCCGAAGACCACCTGATGCAGGCATCGTTAAGTTGCTGATCCGTCGCGATCCATTCCGGCACCGGCACTTCAGTCTGTACTCTAGGTTCTGTCAATCAAGACCCCTTAATATCTCACACGCACGTTCGACACTGACACGCTCACCAGCCCGGCCGGAGCGCCGGAAAATATATTCTGCGGTTGTCCGCCCTTCAACGGAGTCGCTGGCGAGTATCAACAGCGACGCCTCCGGGAAGCGCTCAACGGACGCAAGAAGATCATCCATACCTATTTGAGAGGGGCCGACACCGCTTGCTGGCGACAACTCGCCGTGTAAAACAAACAGCGGCCCCTGATAATCAACAATCTCAAACAACCGATTGAGTGCCGCTTCTGTCGATGCCACCAGAAAGTAATCGGCGCCATCGACATTGACCTGACACTCCGACTGACACTGAATACGATTACAGAGCCGACAAAGCCCAGCTTCGCCAATACGCGTCAAGACCTCTGCCATCTGCCTGCTATCGCCGTGGTAGACCAACCATTCCGCCAGCCGCTCTGCTGCCTGCGCACCGATACCGGGCAAGCCATCGAATGCTTCACAAAGTAGCTGATAGTCACGCGGTCGGCTGGCCATAAATCAGAACGGCAGCTTCATGCCTGCAGGAAGCCCCATGCCTGATGTCAGTTTCGACATGTGCTCCTGATTATTCTGTTCGATTTTACGAACGGCATCATTCACAGCAGCCGCCAGAAGGTCTTCGAGCAGTTCTTTTTCTTCTTCCATGATGGAATCATCAAGGTCGACGCGCTTAACATCGTGACGGCCAGTCATAACGACTTTCACCAGACCCGCGCCGGCTTCACCAGTTACTTCTGCTGAAGCCAGTTCTTCCTGAGCCTTTGCCATCTGCTCTTGCATCTTCTGAGCCTGCTTCATCAGGTTGCCCATTCCACCTTTAATCATGCGTACCTCTCTTCAATTCTTCAGGTCAATTCTTTATAAAACATCAGGTATTCGGCCGGACAGTGTCTTCGATGACCTGCCCGCCTAATTCATTAACTATCTGATCCACCAGAGGGTCGCTGTCGATTGCCTGACGCGCTGAATACAGCGCATCGGCCAGCAGCCTCTGCCGCCGTTGCTCCGGTGTCTCTCCACGTGTCGCAGTGAGAGTCATTCTAAGAGTCACACCGGGCAGAAATTCCCTCAGAGCCGTTGCGATTCTCTCTCGCTGAGTATCGTTGTACAACGCGCCTTGTGCGGGATCGACATCAAACTCAAGTACCGTGCCTTCCGGCGCATCTTCACGCTGAATAAGTGCACTATTTCGGGCAATTGCCATGGGTAATCCTGCGAGCGCCAGATGATCAACCCACATGTGCCAGGTATGTGGAGCCAACTCAGGTAGCTCGTCGACACTCGCCACTGGAGCCTCACTTTCGACCGGCTCAGCTAAGACTGGCCTATCCTGCTCCTCCACAGAATCCCCCGAGGCTGGCGAAACCGGATTCTCCATAAGATCGGCCAGAGAGCCATCGCGACGTTCTTTCTGATCATCACTTTGCGTGGTCTGAACCGGCTCTGGCTCTGATTCCCTTTTTGTTTCATGTTCGATGGCGATATCAGTGGCCGGCTTAGCTTCAATCGCATGCGATTCCGGTTGAGGGGGCTTTTTTTCCGTCGAATCCGGGTTTTGCTTTGAATCTAGAGACTCAGAATCTAGAGCCTCAAAACCTGGTGACTCTGACGCGTCACATTCAGCATTTTCGGGTTCTGAGAGAGCAGGCGCAGCAACCTGAGGCTCTGTCGGCGCTGATTCAGCAACAGACGTTTCAGGTGAAGGCGGTACAGAAGTCATCGGTGAAGGCTTGATCGGCGCTGTAGTCGCCTCTGAATCAGACTCAGGAGCCCCCTTACTCGCCGGAGCTGTCAGTGGCTTTTTTTTTTCGAGCGCCGACGCCAGGTCGAGTTCAGGTACGACATCAGGCGCCGGACGGAATGCCAGCATACGCAGCAATATCATCTCAAAGCCCTGCCGGGGCTCTGGTGCCATCGCCAGATCCTGCCGTCCCTGAAGTGCGATCTGATAACACAACTGCAGATCTTCGGCGGGCATTGCCATCGACAACTGCAGTATCGCTTCACGATCCCCTTCGGCATTATCGATGGCATCAGGAACAACCTGAGCTAGCGATGCACGGTGCCAGATATGCAGAAGCCCCTGAAGGATCTCATCGTAATCCGGAGAATGTTCAGCCATGGAAGCCGTTTCAGCCAGGATCTCACTGGCATCTGCCTTCGCCATCACTTCAGCGAGTCTGAACAGCCTGCCGCGATCCATACTTCCGAGCATGGAATTGACCTGAGACTCGTGCACTTCACCTTCACCAAAGGCGATGGCCTGATCTGTCAGGCTTAACGCATCCCGCATACTGCCCTGAGCTGCGCGGCCCAGAGACCAGAGCGCCGGTTCGTCGTATGGCACAGACTCGGCCTGCAGTACTTTGCCCAGGTAACCGACAATACGTTCAGGAGTCATATTCTTCAGGCTGAACTGAAGGCAACGCGAAAGAATAGTTACCGGGAGCTTTTGTGGGTCGGTCGTCGCCAACAGAAATTTAACGTGTTCCGGCGGCTCTTCGAGCGTTTTCAGCAAGGCGTTAAAACTGTGGGTTGAGAGCATATGAACTTCGTCAATCAGGTAGACCTTGAAGCGGCCTCTTGTAGGCGCGTACTGAACGTTATCAAGGAGCTCTCTGGTATCTTCAACACGGGTACGGGATGCTGCATCGACTTCAATCAGGTCAACGAAGCGGCCTTCTGCAATTTCACGGCAAGAAGAGCACTCGCCGCAGGGTCTTGCGCTGACGCCCTGTTCACAGTTGAGGCACTTGGCCAGAATCCTGGCAATCGTCGTTTTACCAACACCGCGAGTGCCGGTAAACAGGTACGCATGATGGAGACGCCCTTCATTCAGCGCATTGATGAGCGCGCGCAGAACGTGCTCCTGCCCGACCATTTCATCAAAGAAACGCGGACGCCATTTTCTCGCAAGTACCTGATAACTCATGAAAATCTATTCGGCCTGAATACCTGTATTCAGCTCGCATAATAACTGGATAAGCGGGTAAAGTCAGTGACAATCTGGAAAGGAAAATACGGAAGAGAAACTGGAGATGACCTCTGCCAGCCACACCCCGGCACACGAGTCGACCACTACCGTTGCTTCCTTCCGGACCTGGCGGGGTTCGCGGTGTATCGTTGCGAGGGGACCGACAAAGGCCACCATAACGCCCCGCGATCAGCGGGGAGGCGTACATTAGCCAAAACCCGCTTCAGAATCAAGGTCTTATGAACAATTCATTGCGTCAGATGTGGAGCCACTGCTCCAGTGCTTTGGTGATTACTTCCGCACGGGACAAACCTAACTCGTCAGCAGCGTCATCCAGAGCGGCTACGACGTGCGCAGGCAATTTCACTTCCAGACGATGCAAACCAGCATGTTTGTCGCGCAGACGCTGACTGCGTTTATTAAGGCGAGACTGCTGAGTTCTGTCATAGGGGTTACTGCGAGGGCGGCCCGGCCCTGACGAGCTGAACATATCTATCGTTGTTCTGTCTTCCGGCTGGACCGACATGGAGCTACCTTAACTGCACATTCTGAATACTGCGATGACACTTGCCGGCAACAGATGCCAACAAAGCGTGAATTATCCCCGAGAACCGCACAAAAGCAACTGACAGAGCTTACCAGTGTGCGCTTTTCTCTAATCAGACTTGTCATACTGCGGCGAGCGCAATACTGTAACTGGGTACCTCATTAAAGAAGCGACATCAGAGCGACAATGACACAGAAGCCCCAAGCGTTACCCCACTCTCTTGCCACACAGACGATCCACCCCGATTCTCTCGACTTCAAAACAACTGCGGATATTGAGCCCTTTCACGGGGTTCTGGGTCAGGAGCGAGCCGTCAACGCGATCCAGTTCGGCGTTGCAATGGAGCGCCCCGGCTACAATATTTTTGTAATGGGAGACACCGGAACAGGGCGCTCTTCCTACGTGCGCGACTATCTGAAAAGCGAGGCCAAACGTCAGAAGACCCCAGACATCTGGTGCTATGTAAATAACTTCAATAATCCGCGCGAACCTAAGGTGCTCGCACTGCTCCCTCAGGAGGCCAGCGACTTCCGCGGGCTTATGACTGAGTTAATTGATCAGCTGATTGCCAGTTTCCCAGCGGTACTGGAGCACCCGACCTATCAACAGAAAAAGTCGGCCATTGATTACACATTCAACCGTCGTTATGACCGGGCGATTGAGACGGTAGAGCGGGAAGCGCACAAGCGTGGCGTAGCGGTTTATCGGGACTCCAACGCTATCAGCTTCACCCCGATGCGCGAAGGCAAAGCACTGGATGAGACCGAATTTGCTCAGCTCTCCGAAGAAGAGCGGGAAACCTTCCACAATGACATCGCTGAGCTTGAACATATGCTCAGTGAGCAACTTGCAGAACTGCCACAATGGAAACGCGAAAGCAGCAATGAACTGCGCCGCCTGAATCAGGAAACGATTCGCGAGGCGATCACTCCCTTGCTCGCTCCGATTCGCGAAGCCTTTTCTCATCATGAGCCAGTGATGGACTACATCACGGTGATGGAAGAGCACCTTCCGTCCGTTGTTCTGGAAGAGCTGGTCGAAGAGCGCCTGATGGACCTGCGTGAAGAGTACGCGAAGCGCAGCAGTCTCGAAGATTCACTGCTGCCAAATATTGCCACGCATCATGCGCCTGACAGTGGCGCGCCAGTGATCTATGAGCCCCATCCGTCTTACGCCAACCTCGTTGGCCGTATTGAATACGTCAGTGAACAAGGCGCATTGGTCACCAATTATCAGAAAATCGCCCCCGGTGCGCTGCACAAAGCCAACGGCGGCTACCTGATTCTGGATGCCGAGAAAGTGCTGTCCGAACCCTTCGTGTGGGACGCGTTGAAACGTGCACTGCAATCCAACGAGCTCAAGATGGAATCTCCCTATTCCGAGGTCGGCCTGCTGAACACAACATCACTCGTCCCAGATGTTATTCCCCTCGATTTTAAGCTGGTGCTTATTGGCTCTCGTCAGATTTATTATCTGCTTCAGGAATACGACGAAGACTTTAAACGTCTGTTCCGTACACTGGTGGATTTCGACAGTGATATCGAACTGACTGAACCCCACGTTCAGGCCTACGCTCAACTGTTGAAGAGCCGGATCGAAGAGCAGCAATACGCCGACCTCGATAAAGCTGCCGTTGAGCGCATGGTCAGACACAGCGCCCGTCTTGCGGAACAGCAGGATACCCTGAGTGCGTTAATTGGTGATCAGTTTGATCTTCTGGCCGAAGCCGACTTCATTCGCAAGCTGGCGCAGGACGAATTAATCACCACAACTCATATCGATCGTGCGCTTAAGGCCAAACAGGAACGTACTGGAAGGGTCTACGACAAGCTTTTTGAGCAGATGCTGGACGGCACCGTGCTTCTCGAGACCACCGGCACCGCCATCGGTAAAATTAACGGACTGACCGTGATGTCACTCGGCGACACCAGCTTTGGCTCACCTGCCAGAATTACAGCGTCGGTATATCCGGGTTCAAAAGGTATTGTCGATATCGAACGTGAAGTCGCTCTGGGCCAGGCGATTCACTCTAAAGGTGTGATGATTCTTTCAGGCTTCCTGGGGAACCGCTATGCACAGAAATTCCCTCTCGCTATTTCTGCTCATATCGCAATGGAACAGTCTTACGGTTACGTCGATGGCGACAGCGCCTCTATGGCTGAACTGATTTGTCTTATTTCGGCTCTGATTCACTCGCCGATTGATCAGAGTTTTGCTATTACAGGTTCGGTCAACCAATACGGTGAAGCCCAGGCCATCGGCGGCGTGAATGAGAAGATCGAAGGCTTCTTCCGTCTTTGCAACGCTCGGGGACTGACCAGCAAGCAAGGGGTAATTATCCCAGCAGCCAATCAGCGTAATCTTGTTTTACATGATGATGTGCTTAAGGCCGTCGAGGCCGGTGAATTCCATATTTACTGCGTCCGCCACGTCGACGAAGCAATCCATCTGTTGCTGGACCGGGAGCCTGGTATCGCAGATGCAGAGGGCAATTACCCAGAAGGTAGCGTAAACGGAGAAATCATCAAACGCCTTGAAGCCATCGCCCGCATGACTGACCCTTCTCGCAAAGATGGGGAGTCTTCGGAAGATGACGCTTCGGGAAAATAGACCGACAGGTGACCGCTGAATTTAGACAGATAGAAAAAAGGGCTGAGTTTTCAGCCCTTTTTTATAAATATCGGACGTCACAGCAACACGCCAGCGTCAGGCAATGCGCACCGGGTGACGCCCCTTAATAATTAGCGAAACCAGTTGATCATAAAGCATTGAATAATCCACAGGCTTACTGATAACACAATCCATACCAGCCTCCAGACAGTCCTGACGCTCAGCGTCTGACACGCCAGCCGTCAAAGCTAACACCGGCAACCCACCACCCTCAGCTCGAATGATTCGCGTCGTGTCCATACCGCCAAGTTCTGGCATATGACAATCCATGATAATCGCATCAGCCACTCGCCACGCCTCACTGTCGATAAGCTCCTGGCCATTATCAAAGACTGCGACATCAAGACCTTTCTTTTCCAGAATTACCTGCAAGGTTCTCTGATTGGTGGCATCATCTTCACACACGAGAACTTTATAAGCCGGCCCGTCCTGGCTCCCCATAACCAGCGAGCTATCAATGCCAAGCGGCACCTCCAGCCAGAACGTCGACCCCTTTCCCTGACGACTTGTCACGCCGACGCTCCCCCCCATTAAGGACGCAAGGTCATGGCACAGACTAAGACCCAGCCCGGTGCCACCGTATACTTCTGCGGTAGCCTCTGTCTCTTGTACGTAAGGTTTAAAAACAGACGTGAGGCGATCTGGCGCTATGCCTATCCCAGTATCACTGACCGATACAAACAGCGCCCACTTATCTCCACTTTGAGTACCGTTCAGACGCACAGCGACCTGGCCGCCCGCTGGAGTAAACCTTGCAGCATTGCTGAGAAAATTAGATAACACCTGACGCAACCTGGCCTGATCGCCAATCAGATTAACAGGAATATCCGCTGAGACTTCGCACGTAAGCCTGATATCCTTTTGCCGGAGTATTGCTTCGTAAGTTGAGGCTGTTTTCTCCAGCCAATAACGAACATTAAACGCAGCTTCCTGAAGACGGAACTTACCCGCTTCAATTTTAGCAACATCGAGTACATCATCGACTACGGCCAATAATGTTTGGGTGGTGAATTCGAGACCCTGCAGAAGTTCAGTCCGTTCGGCTTCATCCGCATCGCCGAGCAACTCAATAATGCCAACCATACCAGTCAGAGGATTACGTACCTCATGGCTGAGGTGTGCAAGGAATCGCGATTTTTCTTCCAGAGCTTCGCTGGCAAGTTCACGCTCACGTTCAGCATTCATCGCCAGCGTGGCAAAATGTTCGGACAACAGAATATCCCGGTATCCTCGAAGCGCTGTCGTCAGGGAAACGTAGAGACGCTCTTGCGTGGACTCACTTTTGGCGAGGTAGTCATTGATATCGTAATTCTGAACAACCCGATATTCTGGCGCGAAACCAGCCTGACCGGTACGGAGAATAACCCGGATCTTCTGGTTATTGAGTTCTTCGCGAATGCATTCAACCAGTTTAAGGCCTGCGTCATCTTCTTCCATGACAACATCCAGAAACACCACCGCGATATCACTGCGTGCAGACAGTATTTCGCGGGCAGCCGCAGCCGAACGGGCCTGGATAACAGTAACCGGGCGCTGCTCAAAACGGTACCGCGACAGAACAAGACTCGTAACATCGAGTACCGACTGGTCGTCATCAACAACCAGAACGGGTATTTCGTCAGGTAACAGATCGCTTCCCGAGCGCGTGAGTTCTGTTTCTGTCATTTAGCAATCCTTTGCACTATTTTCTGCACTCAAAGCCCTGTTCCGGCTCAAAGACCCAGCATTTTTTCCCGAAGACTGGTCTGCACCGGGTCATCGGAGAGCCAGATACCAGCCATTGCAGAACGGAAATCCAGCCCCTCAACAACTTCAAGAAGCTCACCGTTACGATAAATCTCGGTTCCGGCGTCTGGGTTATAAACCAGATCAAAGACATCGCCGACCGACAAAGAGTTCCGGAAGGTTTTGATCATAGTTTCAACCTGAGGACGTATCGGACCCAGGTCTCCATGGGTAGATCTGACGAAGCCGTCCATTGCAGACTCTGCAAAACGATCAGCGGTCACCAGATCCGAAATAATAACGACACGGATATCCAGCGGGCTTCCGGAGGCAAGAATTCCGTCTGCGTCAGTCGAAACTTCCGGGAGGTACAATGCGGCGACATACGCATCGATGAAAAAACGAGACCGAACACCGGCACCATTTAAAACCATAGTGTGACCAGAAAAAGTAACCTCTTCTGGTACAGATACACCTTTGAGCTTTACATCTGCAAATGCAGCGGAGGCAGAGAGAGCCAGCGCTGTACACAGAAAACACGATGAGACCATTTTTATAATCATAGGCAATCCCTTTATTGCTGCTACATAGTTTCAGCGTTTGCCCTGGATATTACAAGATACGCCTCAACTCGCGCCGATACTGGCCCAAGCGCCCCTCCTGATAAACAGCCTTGCCACCTGTTTGATCAGTGAAACTCACGCAGGTTTTTCTGAACAAATCGCAGTGTCAACCCGACCAGATTTTCACCGCTGTCGTAGAAACGATCATCCAGAGCTGCGATTTTATCAGCATGTTCGCTTTCGATATTATCGAAAGCATCAATGCGATCATCTTCATCTGAAGGAATATTACGATCAGGAAACAGATCGACTATCTGATCAAGCAGACCAGCCGACACTGGCGCTTTAATACGCTCAAGTGCTTCGAGCGTGTCTTCCGCTTTAGCGCCTGCTTCGTGGTGAACGAACTGCACGAAACCACCGTTCTCCATCTCTCTCAGCAACTGATCGAGACAGAAGACAGTTTTCTCTGCTTCATTCAGGGAGTCATAGCCATTCTCGGCTTCTTTGTCGTAGATCACATCGGTGATCTGCAGGAAGGAATCAGTCTCATCGGCAACATCTAAGGCTGCCTGAATCTCCATGTTCATAGGGTCCTACTCGAAACTCACTTAATTGCCCAAGTAAAAACCACCTTAGCCCAGAGCGCGCAAATTGACAAAGGTTTTCATAGCCCCCGGCCGGAATCGACCAATATGTCATTAATTTGCACCGCTGCGGCCTCTGGCGCTTCCATAGGAAAGCAATGACCACCATCAAAAACATGTTGCGAAATACGCTTGTTCCGGCCCACTGCACGCTTTACTGCTGGACGGATAAACGGATATGAACGTGTGGCGACAACAATATCGACCGGCACACTGACCGTTCTCACTGCCTGCCAGAGGCCTCGAGGATAAGAACCGAAAATGGAGGCCTCCCAACGGGGATCACAGGCTAGCTCGATCTCACCAGAGTCAGTTGTACGGACTGCATAATGAGCAAATGCGTCCAGCGCTCCGGGGGTCCAGTTGCGGTATAACGACTTCGTTGACAGGTCTGTTTTCAATGCATCCACCGACGGCCATTCCGAGCGACGCCTGGCAACCGAACGCACCAGAGACGTCCGCTGCCATAGCCCTGTTTTTCTCATCAGTCTTTGGTAGAAAATAACTTCCCGGCTGAACAGCACCGGATCAAGAAGCACAACTCGGGAAAACAAGTCAGGATAACGCGCTGCGGCAAGCAGCGTCACCACACCGCCCATACTGTGACCTATCCCCGTTACTGGCCTGTCAATGCGAGCGGCGATACTGTTTGCAACGCGGTCAGCCATATCATTCCAGTCTGGCTGTGCGTTGACATCCGGTCCCTCTGAGGCGCCATGTCCTGGTAAATCAGTGAACAGCAGGGGCTGACTTCCATCTGTAATTTCTTCTGCCAGGGGAGCTAACGTGAGTCCGCAAAAACCGTTGCCGTGAAGAAAATGAAGCGGTTCTCCTTCACCCTCAATGCAATCGTAGGTAGCCAGTCCAGCTACCTGCCGGGTGTCCAATGAATGCCCAGCGCAGATTGCGCCATCTAACGGGAGTTTGTTCACTTTGCGACCACCCTGTTAAAGAAATTGTAATCATTGCAGGTCTTGGGAACGATAGCTACTGGTGCAGTTCTGAGAGGGAGTCTAGTTTGATTGTGACATCAGAACGTCCTGAGGAGCCCACCCATGACTGCAGCAGTAACCTTAAAAGCACTTGAAGCCAACCGCATGTTTACCGACTTAAAAGACGCAGAGGCGCGGCTTGAGCAAGCCAGCCGGGACCTTAAGGCTGGCGCTATTGATGAAGCGACGTATCAGCGCGAAACTGACATCTGCATCAAGATCATTCGCGCCTGTCAGGATTAAGCGGCGGCAGGAACGCCACTGTGGAAACGGAATTCCGGGTCCGGGCTAAGAATCAACTCCCGCTCAATTTCACGGAACTCGTCAATCCGCCATTGGATATCTGTGCCCGCATATTGTCTGGCAAGCTCCAGATAATCCTGGTAGTGGCGCCCTTCTGAGCGAAGCAGAGATCGATAGAATTTGGCCAAGGTGTCATCGAGGTGCGGAACCAACGCCGCGAACCGTTCGCAGGAACGCGCTTCGATTAAAGCGCCACAGATAAGCACATCGACCAGCTCATCCTCTCCGCCCTTACGAACCAGTTCGCGCAACCCAGAAGCGTAGCGTGACGACGACACGTGACGATAGCTGACACCACGGTCCTTCATGATGCCAACCACTTGTTCGAAATGCAGCAGCTCTTCGCGCGCAAGCTGACTCATTTTTTTGAGAAGGTCATCGCGATCAATGTAGCGGTACAGAAGGTTCATTGCTGTCGAAGCGGCTTTTTTCTCACAGTTAGCATGGTCGATCAGCAGTAATTCCTGATTCTCGAGAGCAACATCAATCCATGCGCCAGGTGTTGGGCATAGCAGGAACTGATTAATCTCTGCCATCACGTCATCAAGATTCATGCCCCGGCTTCCTCTGCAACCTGTTCAAGAATGGTCCGGATCTCGCCTTCGAGCGGGACAGCCTTTTCGGCCACCGGATCCATCACACAGAAGGTCACTGTGGCATCGACCACCATCTCAGTCGCCCCATCTTTCTGACGAGTCACGGTCTGTTCAAAAACGGCGCTTTTACTGCCAATTTTTGCCACACGAATCCCGAGATCCAGAACATCATGGATAACCGCAGGGCGTCGGTAGTTGATATTGGTATTCACCACCACCATCGAAAGCCCAAGCGCAGCGATTTTTTCGGCAAAGCCAGTGTGATCCATAAACTCCCAACGAGCTTCTTCCAGAAACTCCATGTAGCGTCCGTTATTAACGTGCTGGTACACATCAATATGGAATCCACGAACTTTAATCTGAGAAGACATATCTGCTCCGCTGAGGCCTGTCAAAATGGCGGGCAAGTTTAGCCGATCATGACTTTGCCCTCAATGAAGAGAGACTGATCCCTAACTCGAGATCGGTTCTGAGGGTCGCCAGAACACGAGTCCGGATCGCCGAAGGAATCCCCTGTTCCAGCGCATTTGAAAGACGTTCGGGCAATACCTCTGGCCAGCCGATCGCATGATCCAGGCTACCACAGAGATCGAGAACCTGAGCGGCACCCTTCTTACCGATGCCCGGCACGCCCGGCAAATGATTTGTCTGATCACCGCACAGAGCCCAATAGTCGGTCAACTGAGCAGGTGCCAGTCCCCAGCGCTGGTGCACAGCTTCTTCATTCCAGAGAAATCGATCAAAGTGATTAAGTACAGATATACGTTCTGACACCAGCTGGCAGAAGCCTTTATCGGTCGACAGAATGGTTACCTGAAGGCCGCTACGGGCAGCCCGGTCCGCCACCGTTGCGACGACATCATCCGCTTCCCAACCCGACATGCGGTAACTGTGGATACCGCTGCGCTCAAGATCCGCCCGCATGTCAGAAAGATCGTTAGCCAGCGCTTCAGGCATGGGCGAACGCCCGGCCTTGTACTCTGGCCAGATGCGGTGGCGCCAGGTCGGCTCCTGATCCTCATAGACCATTAACAGATGTGTGGCTTTGCGTCCCCGGACGTTGGCACCAATGATATCGATCACTTTATTGCGGGTTGCTTCAGCTGCAAACTCAGAGTCTTCCACCGCAGCATAGACCCGGCGTATCAGATTCATCGCATCGATTAACAGCAGATGCATCAGTCAACCTCCCCGGAGGCTTGTTGAGCCTGCCATAGCGCCGCGTAACGACCGTTCTTTGCCAGAAGTTCTCTGTGGTTGCCACGTTCTGCGATCTGTCCGTTTTCCAGAACCGCAATTTCATCGGCATCGACAACCGTCGATAGGCGGTGCGCAATGATTAACGCAGTATGCCCTTCGGACACTCTGCGAATCTCTTTCATAATGCTGCGCTCAGTTTCAGAGTCTAACGATGAGGTCGCCTCGTCAAAGACCATAATGGCGGGTCTTTTAAGTAGCATTCGGGCGATGGCAATGCGCTGTTTTTCACCACCAGACAGTTTTAACCCTCGCTCCCCCACGACGGTTTCCAGACCGGCTGGATTTTCTGCAACCAGCCTGTCCAGACTTGCCATCTGTACAACGTCCTGCAGGTCTGCCTCGCTGGCATCCGGGCAGGCATAAAGCAGGTTATTTCTGAGTGTGTCATTGAACAGGACGGTATCCTGCGGAACGATGCCCAGGGCCTGCCGCAACGACGCTTGAGAAACATCGGTTATAAGCTGACCATCGATACGTATCTGACCGGATGCCACATCGTAAAAACGGAACAGCAACCGGGTTATCGTTGACTTACCCGCGCCGCTGCCGCCAACAAGCGCGAGCGTCTTTCCTGCAGGCACAGAAAAGCTCAATTCATTAAGTACCTGTCGACCGTTGCCATAATCAAAACCGACCCGATCAAACACCACCTCACCGCGAGTCACATTCAGGCCTTTGGTGGCGTTATCGGGCACGTCGGTTTCAATATCGAGCAGAACAAACATCCTCTCAATATTAGCGACCGACGCCTTAATCTCGCGATAAACAAAGCCAAGGAAGTTCAGAGGCAAAAAGAGCTGAAACATAAAAGCATTCACCAGCGTGAAATCACCCAACGTCATCTCCCCGATGAGCACATAGTGTGCTGCTGACATCAACATGCAGGCCATGGCGACTGAAATAATAAGCGCCTGACCACTGTTCAGGGTAAACAGCGACAAGCGGTTCATGCGTCGGGCTTTTTCCCAGCGGGCAAGTGAACCATCGTAGTCAGCCGACTCCCGCTCTTCTGCGGTGAAGTACTTAACCGTCTCATAGTTGAGAAGGCTATCAAGCGCCCGGGCATGCGTTGATGAGTCCATCTGATTGGCTTCCCGCACATGGCGCGTACGCCACTCCGTGACCTTCACTGAATAGCCGACGTACAGAACAACGGCTACCAGGGTGATCCCGGCAAACACAGGTGGGTAGTTAATTAAGAGAAGAACGATCACCAGCCCTAGCTCTAGAAATGTCGGGAGGATATTAAAAATCAGAAAACGCATCAGGAACGAAATGCCGTTAGTCCCTCTCTCGATATCACGTTGCAATGCCCCCGTCTGACGGTCCAGGTGAAAAGAAAGACTCAGGCTGTGAAGGTGCCGGAACAACGCCAGTGACATTCTGCGCATCACCCGCTCTGCAACCCGGCCAAACAGAAGATCGCGGAGCTCCCCGGCAAACACGGTCATAAATCGCACAGTGCCATAAGCCAGCAACAACAATAGCGGAAACGCCGCCCACCAGTTCTCCCCAATGGTGCCAGCTGCATCCAGATGATCGACCTGATACTTGAGCAGAAATGGCATAACGACGCTGGCCAGTTTGGCCAGCAACAAGCAAATCATCGCCCCGATGACCCGACCGCGATACTCCAGCAGGAAGGGCCAGATGGTGGTCAGCCAACGACGAACGCGCAGTTTGTCAGGCATGTCCACCGGTGTTGACTGGAAGCTTCTCATTGGCGGTGTAACCTGTTAGATATAGTCAAAAGGCCAAAGAGCATAAGGTTCACCTCAACGTGATTCAACGCATTTCCCGCCTTAACGCGGCTTTGCCAGAACTGGCAGAACTTGAGTCCCTCATCGAAGAGGGCAAACAGTACATGCGGATTCGTGTGCCTGCTCACATACAACACAAAGGTGAACATCTTCCTTTCTATGTTCTTGAAATGGGCAGTGCTGCCAAAGATGCTCCGGTGTTGGCATTGGTCGGTGGTGTGCACGGTGTCGAACGCATCGGCACCCAGGTCATTCTGTCATTTATGAAGAGCCTGGTGCGTCGTCTGCACTGGGACCCCGTTGTTCGCGATCAACTTGAACACCTCAGGCTATTAATCATCCCCATCGTCAATCCGGGTGGCATGGCTGAGAATACCCGCTGCAACCCTAACGGTGTGGACCTGATGCGCAATGCGCCGGTTGAAGCCGAGGGCAAAACGCCATGGCTGGTGGGCGGACAACGCATCAGTTCCGCACTGCCCTGGTACCGCGGCAAGCCTGGCCGCCCCATGGAACCCGAGAATCAAGCGCTAAGCGACGCCATTCATCATGCTCTGCGCGATCAGAAATACTGCATTAGCCTTGATTGCCACTCGGGCTTCGGCACCCGCGACCGACTCTGGTTCCCATACGCTAAAAGCACTGCCCCGTGGCCCGGAATAGGCGCTGCTCATACGCTGACTGAGCTGTTTGAACACAGTTTCCCAAGTCACGAGCAGTATCTGTTTGAGCCGCAGGCGCATAGCTATACCACCAACGGTGATATGTGGGATTACCTCTACGATGATTACCGGGCCATGCAACCAGAAGGTTGTTTTATTCCTATCACTCTGGAAATGGGTTCCTGGCTTTGGGTTAAGAAAAACCCACGACACCTCCTGCGTTACCACGGTTTATTTAACCCGGTACTACCCCATCGCCAACAGCGCATTCTGCGCCGGCATCTGGTTCTGTTCGACTTTTTGATGTCTGCTACGCGGACCATGCCGCAGTGGGCGCCTGAATCAGCGGCAGATCAGACGCGAGCCCTTCAGTCTGCGCTTGAACGCTGGTATCCGGGAATGAGCGGAAATATCACACCGGCAGTGTGAAGCGAGCGCCGCTTCCGCTACACTAGGCGCCTGATGTATCTGACGGATTTCCTAACCTTATGCCACGTCTGCAACACCTGCTTGTATCACTCACGTCAGCCGCTTTACTGACCTGTCACCATGCCGCATTGGCTGATGTTACCGCCGACCTTGGAGTCACCTCTGAATTTGTGCGTGACGGCATAAGCCAGACCAGTGGCAAAGCCGCCTGGCAGGCAGGCATGACGGCCACCCATAACTCAGGGTTTTATGCTGGCGCCTGGGGCAGTAACGTAGACCACGGCAGCGCAGATAGCCTGCACTCCGAATGGGATGTGTATGGCGGTGCTAACCTGCCGCTCTGGCGAGCATGGTCTGTTGATGCCAGCCTGACGCGCTTCACTTTCCATGGTGACGCTGAAGAAAAAGGCGATGCATATAACGAAACAGCACTTCGTCTGTTGTGGGATAACAACCTGACTCTGGGATACCGGGCGGCAGACGGCTATTACGGCAGCGAGTACAACCTGCATACCCTCGAAACAGCCTACACCTTTCAGACCGGGTCTTTTTCAATCGAACTCTACGGCGCCAATCACCGCTTAGACGGCACCGACGAAACGACGAACTTCGGTAGCTCGACGGCTGACGATTATTGGCACTTCCGCGTAGGAGCCGCCAGAACCTGGAATCACTGGGATTACCGCCTGACCCTGGAACGCACTAATCTGGGTGGCGACTTCGATGCAGGCACTCTGATTCAGTTCAGCGTCCACCGCTTCTTCCGTATCTGGTAACAGGGTAAACGCTTGAAGCCGTCCTCTGATAAACCTGTACTCGTTTTTCTTCGGGGCCTGATCCGCAGCCGTTATCACTGGCTGGAATTCCCGGAGAGGTTTGCAGAGGACTTTCAGGTTATTCAACCTGAGTTACCCGGCAATGGCTATCAGTACTCCCAGACAACCCCTTCTGACATTCCGTCTATGATGGAAAACATTCGTGCACAGGTTCGCGCTGAGTACCAGGGGCCGATAACAGTAATTGCTGTCTCTATGGGGGCTATGATTGCTGCAGAATGGGCCCGCCAGTACCCAGACGAGATTGAATCACTCCATCTGATCAATACCAGCCTCGCCAATATGTCATATCCGTGGGAGCGTATGACGGCCGTGTCATTTTTCAGGTTGCTGTTCTGCTTTGGCGACCGCCTGCGACTCGAGCGGACCATTTTTGATCTGACCATAAACCGCGCACTTACCGCTGGTGAATCTGCTCCATGGATCCGTTTTGCAGATGAACACCCGCTGCGCTGGCGTAACGTATTCGTGCAACTGATCGCCGCAAGTCGCTACAAAGGCCCGACCAGCGCACCAGTCCATGACGTGTTCTTCTACAACGCAGCAGGCGACAGGCTAGTAAAACCAGGCTGCACCGCGCGCATTGCGCATCGCTGGAAGAAGCCTTTGCTCACACACCCTTCTGCAGGGCACGACTTACCTGCCGACGACCCGGACTGGCTGGAGCAATCAATCCGCGCTCAGCTCACACCGCGCACCGACTGATACCCACTCGACGCACGGTTGCCCGGCGAGGCAAAGAGCCGGGAATTCATCCTGATCAATGTAGATGGTGTCCGCCAGTTCAACACCCCGCGGAAACGACAGCTGCCCATCTGGCTCAATAAAAAGCGGTAGGCTGGCAATATTGCGGTAGTAACCAAGCAGCGTGGTCTGATCAAACACCAGTAAGCTGAAATATTGGGAATAATCCGCACCCTTTACCCGCTCAAGACCAATCAGTGTCCGATCATGGTGAACGCCAAAGTAATAGTACGAATTCACGTGGTCGCCTTCGCTGTTATGAATCAGCGGGGACCTCATAGACTCCAGGCACAGTTCAGCCTGCTGAGGCGTTACCGCCTCGGTAGCAAAGTAACTTGCAGCGTCCTGCGGTTCCAGCGCGTAGGTCACGGGAACCAATAGTACTAAAGACAGAAATACCCGCCAGCACATACCCAACCTTAATCCTCAGGGTTGCGTCAGTTCCAGCTTGGTGCCGAGGTATTTTTCGAGGTCCGGCAGTACGAACGCATCATCCTCTGACACAAAGCTCACCGATACACCTTTGGCACCTGCCCGGCCAGTCCGGCCGATACGGTGAACGTAATCTTCCGGATCTTCCGGCAAGGTGTAGTTGATAACATGACTGACGCCATCAACGTGAATACCGCGACCAGCGACGTCTGTGGCAACCATGATATTTACCCGCCCGTCACGGAAACGCTCCAGTGTACGGACCCGTTTATCCTGGCTGACTTCGCCAGACAGAAGAACAGCAACGTGGCCGTTCTTGTTCAACTTATCGCACAGATTACGGGTCAGGTCGCGACGGTTGGCGAAAATAATCAGTCGCTCTGGCTTCTCTTCGTTCAGTACCCGCTCCAGCAAGCTATATTTGTCTGAGTCGGCACAGAGATAAAGCTTCTGATCAACACGATCAGTCGTTACCTGCTCCGGCTCAATTTCAACCTTCATCGGGTTCGTGGTCCACTGATCAATCAGGATACGCACATCAAAATTGAAGGTTGCGGAGTACAGCAGAGTCTGACGGTATTCTTTTGGCGGCGTCCCACGGACAATCCGCTTCACGTCAGGAATGAATCCCATATCGAGCATTCGGTCAGCTTCATCAAGAACGAGCACCTCAACCTGATCCAGGAACACATCCTGACTCCGCATAAAGTCGATCAGACGGCCCGGTGTCGCTACCAGTACGTCGACCACATGATCCCGCAGCATTTTGCGTTGCGAGTCGTAGTTCATACCACCGACAACGGTGACAGTATTCAGACCGGTGTATTTACCCAGTGCTTCCGCATCTTTACCAATCTGCAGTGCCAGCTCACGAGTCGGCGCGATAATCAGCGCACGAGGTTCACTGGCGAAGCGCTCTTCCGGCTGGACAGTCAGGAGACGGTTGAAAATCGTCAGCAGAAAGGCCGCTGTCTTACCCGTGCCAGTCTGCGCCTGACCAATCATGTCACGACCTGTCAGCGCTGCAGGCAGGCTCTCCGCCTGAATCGGTGAGCAATACTGAAACCCGGACTCATGGATACCGCGCATCACAGAATCAGGCAGCTGAAGATCGTGGAAACGGGTTTTTCCTTCCTGAGGCTCTACTTTGAAATCCGAGAGATTCCACGGAGTTTCTATAACGTCTTTCTTCAGCTTCTTGTTCTGTGCAGTGGCCTTATCAGCCCCAGCGTTGCGCTTAGAGCCATGACTTTTGGCATTTTGCGTTGGCTTATTTTTCTGAGCCGGGGCCTTTTTAGCAGCTGCGGGCTTCTTCGATTCCGGCGCCGGCTTTGAGGCGTTGGATTTGAACAGTTTCTTTAACAAACCTATCTCCGTTCAGATATTTTCTGGCACAAACAGATGCGTACCAAATAGTGTATGGCGGTGATAATAATCCAATAGCGCCTCTTTTAGTATCTCAGCACGCTCTGGCAGCCCGTTTTTGAGATACCATGTCGCCTGTTTGACCACGGCACCACGGAATTTTTGTCGCCCCAGTTCCACCGCCTCGGGGTCGCCATCCAGATTATCAGTACTGATATGGAACTTGCGCCCGCTCGCCTCTGACAGTATCCACTCCAATGCCTGCGGTTTTACTTCGACCTGCTCAAACTCTCGCTGTCGTTCGGCAGAACGGCCGTCGGGCTCATACCAGTAACCATAGTCAACAAGCTTACGCCTTTCAGCGCCCGCAATGCACCAGTGTGCAATTTCATGCAGCGCAGATTCGTAGAAGCCGTGGGCGAAAATAACCCTGTGGTAAGGCACTTCAGTATCCGCCGGGAGATATTCAGGCTCACCACCACCCGAGACCAGGCGAGTGTTTTCAGAGACGCTGAAAAGCCGGTCAAAAATAGTTACGAGATCAGCCGGCAAAAGTTCGATGACGTCGGGTTGTTTTAGCAAGTTCATTTTCTTTCTGTTATTCAATATCAAGCACAGGCACAATAGCCGCGCCTGTCAATTATACGGTTCAACCTCTGTTTCGCTATGTCTACCGCACACCCTACCTCTTACCACCAAGAACCAGCATCAGACCTCAAAGCGATTCTTAAACTTACGGGCCCGATTCTTCTTACACAGCTCGCGCAGGTCGGTATGGGCACCATTGATACCGTCATGTCGGGATACGTGAGCACCCGTGATCTCGCCGCCGTCGCGATTGGCAGTGCCGTCTGGACGCCTATATGGCTATTTCTCGCAGGCGTTCTCGTTGCTCTCTCACCTGCCGTAGCCAAAGCACGTTCAGGTCCATCGGCGTCATCCGCCATACAATCCCTGCTGGCTTCGGGCATTTCGCTCGGGCTTCTGACGGGCGTCATTCTCGGAGGTATTACTGCCGCTATCGCGGTAGCTCTGCCCTATTGGATTGACGACACGCATACGGCAACAACCGCGAAATACTACCTACTGGCCATCGCAACCGCGATGCCCATATCCGGAATATTCCTCGCACTCAGATTCCATGCCGAAGCTGTTGACCAGGCCCATCACGTTACCCGCATCATGCTGATTGGTTTAATACTTAATATTCCGGTAAATGCGGCGCTGATCTATGGCTGGGGGCCCCTTCCGGAACTGGGTGGTATCGGTTGCGGCATCGGAAGCGCGATCGTCGTCTGCTTTATGACCTGGGCGTTGCAATGGGACTGCCGACGCTATCGGGCCGAGCAAAGCATACGCCTGTTGTCATTCTATCGCTCAACCGTCACCGACCATGTAAAAAGCCTGAGCCGTGTTGGACTTCCCATCGGTGTGGCCATATTTTTTGAGGTCAGCCTGTTTACCGTTATTGCCCTTTTCCTGACCGACCTAGGTCCCGTCGTCGTCGCAGGTCATCAGGTAGCACTGAACGTCTCTTCAGTGACCTTTATGCTGCCTCTCAGCCTTGGCATGGCGTTAACGGTCAGAGTGGGTCATCATCTCGGCCAGCAGAACAATGCCCCCGTAGGAGCGCTCAGCCCTGCTCGACAGTGTGCCTGGCTGGGAGTGAAGCTCAACCTGTTGCTGGCTCTCTTTAATGCCGCAGTCATTCTGTCTGGCGCTGGTCTTATCGCGAATCTCTATTCTCCAGACCCAGCCGTGGTCTCAATCGGTGCCGCCCTATTGATCTACGCCGCGATATTCCAGATCCCCGACGCTATTCAGATCGCTGCCGCTGGTGCGCTCAGGGCCTACGAAGATACCTTCGTGGTCATGCTCATTACCTTCCTGTCTTATTGGGTCATTGGCTTTGGTACCGGTTGGTACCTTGCTTACGGGCTCTCAGAACCGATGGGGGCCGCCGGGTTCTGGATCGGACTCATTGCCGGCTTAAGCTCTGCAGCAGTTTGTCTGCTGCTGAGGTTGCGCATCGTAAGTCGCCGCTCCCAAGGCGTCTCTCCCGAGTGACATAGCGACAGACTGGCTCATTTAGCCTGCTCTGCAAGGCCGGAACCGACTTGTTCAGCGCCGGGTTTACTGTGCTAACATCTGGCCGTCAAAAGTTACAGAAACCCGCACAGGTATTTCACCATGAATGTAGCCAATCCAGACGTGGCGTATGAAGTCAGTATCAACCCAGCGACATTAGAAGAAATCGGTCGCCTGCCACTGACAACTCAGGAAGAGTTCACCACGGTATTTGATCGCGCGCGCGATGCTCAGAAAATCTGGGCACAGACTTCTTATAAAGAGCGTGCATCTTACGTTCTGAAAATGGCAGATTACATTCGTGATAACGCAGATGAGCTTGCAGGCATCATCAGCCAGGACAATGGCAAACTGAAAATTGATGCCCTAAATACTGAAGTTATTCCATCCATCATGAGCTGTACTTGGTACGCAAAAAACGCGCCTAAAGTGCTCAAAGATGAACTGCTTCCTCCTGCGTCCATGATGTTCTTCAACAAATGGTCAAAGCGTGTTTTTCAGCCAATTGGCGTTCTCGGCATCATCAGCCCATGGAATTACCCATTCAGCATTCCATTCGGTGAGCTGGTAATGGGCCTTATGGCAGGTAACGCAGTTGTGCTTAAAGTGGCTGCCCAGACGCCGATGGTCGGCGAAGCCATTGAGCGCGTTGTTAAAGCATCAGGCTTACCTGATGGCCTGTTTACTCATGTTGTTGGTTCCGGCTCAAAAGTTCTTTCATCCATGCTTGAGAACGGCGCGGATAAAATATTCTTTACCGGTTCCACCTTCGCAGGTAAGCAGGTTATGAAGTCATGCGCAGAGTATCTTGTACCGTGCAGCCTTGAGCTTGGCGGTAACGATGCCATGATCGTTCTTGAAGATGCACCTATCGAACGTGCCGTAAACGGTGGCATGTGGGCGGCCTATCAGAACGCGGGACAGTCATGTGGTGGCGTGAAGCGGGTTTACGTACACGAAAAAGTGTATGACGACTTCATCAAAATGGCCGTCGCTAAAACCAAAGCATTACGCCACGGTGATAACGGTCATGATGCCGATATGGGTTCAGTAACCACTGAGAAACAATTCCAGCAGCTCGAAAAAGAACTTCAGATGGCTCTCGATAATGGTGCTCAGATCGCTGCTCAGTCTCAGGCAGTCGGCAACCAGAATGGTTATTTCTTCCCTGCGACCCTACTGACTGACGTGACCTCTGATATGGAGTTCATGCAGGACGAAATCTTCGGTCCATTTATGCCTGTTGTGAAAGTCAGCTCTGAAGCAGAGGCGATCGAACTGGCGAATAAATCACAATACGGCCTGACAGCATCGGTCTGGACTCGTAATAACGCGCACGGCAAAAAAGTTGCCAAACAGCTTCACGCTGGTGCGGTTACCGTCAACGACCACCTGTATACCCATGGATTAAGTAACACCGAATGGGGTGGCCCGAAAGAGTCAGGTATTGGTCGTACACATGGCGCCCTTGGTTTGCTTGAAGTGGCTGAATCAAAAATCGTGAACTGGGATATTTTACCGACACTGAGTAAAAACAACGCCTGGTGGTTCCCTTTCGACGAAGCGACCTACGAGACCATGCTGAAATTGACTGCCTACGCGAAACCTCGCTCTGCGTTTGAATGGATTGGTCTTAATCTGACTGTTATTCCTAAAGTCATGAAGAAAATGATGAGTAGCTGGAAAGTGGACAACGACCGTTAATCAAAATAACGACTCGCCCTGAAAAAAGAAAAGCCCCGCACTGCGGGGCTTTTTCATGCTCGGATCAGTTCAAGTCCGTACGAAAATATTTAAGCTGCTCGACAAGATCCTCAGCGAGTCGCTCTACATTTTTTGAAGTACGACGGAGCAGGTCTGAAATATTTTTATGACCATCTGCAGACTCAGCAACTCTGGACAGATTGCTATCCATCTCAGCTGCCACTTGCTCCTGCTGCGTAACGCTCGCTGCTACCTGATGATTTATATCTTTTACCAGCGTCATATTGGTTGAGATTCCGGCCAGCTGTTCTTCCGTTGTATTTACCTCATCAGCGCAGGCTTTTGTCTCTTCAGCACTCAACTGCATTGCGCGAACAGAGTCATTGGCAACCTGAGTAATGGTTTCAATGACATCTTTAATTTCACTGGTTGCCACGCCGGTGCGTTGAGCGAGCGTACGAACTTCATCTGCAACAACAGCAAAACCACGCCCCGACTCCCCCGCTCGTGCTGCTTCAATTGCTGCATTCAAGGCAAGAAGATTTGTCTGCTCAGAAATACTCGCAATAACCTCGGCGACATTTGAAATTTGCTCAGCCGATGCATTCATCTGAGTAATTGCGACCGATGCGCCTTCCAGCTGACTAAGTACCGTATAAACGCGTTTCCGTACTGCTGATACTGAGTTAGCTCCATTGGAAGCCGCATCTGTAACTTCTGTCATCCGCTGCGCAGCATCACGCGCATTACCGGCGAGCACCTGAGTTGTCTGAACCATTTCAGTCATCGCGACTGATAGTTGATCCAGCTCCCGATACTGGCTATCTGAGCCAGCACTGACCTCAGAAGTGGAGCGTGACACGATGTCAGCCTCACGGTTTAGTCGGTCGCTGTCGTCCCGAATACGGCTTAACAACTCGGACAGGCGCGATCGCATTTTATTGATCGCAACAGAAATACGATCAAACTCAGGAACACCCGATAGCTCACATTCAAATGACAGATCGCCTTCTGCCAGGGTAGCCATTGTCTCTTCAATTCTGCGGATGGGTTTTGAAATAGCGGCAGCAATATATCGTGAGCACACCAGTATAAAGGCACCCCAGATAAGAAGACTAAACAAAGTCCAACCTCCCCGACTCAGGATAGCCGCCTGAATATCATCGATATATTCACCGGTACCAATATATAAATCCGATCCGGCAACTGGTGTGATAGCACTGAGTTTACTGACCGGTTCACCAGCACCCGGGCGAGGCCATTTATAGTAAACGAATCCTGTACCTCCCTTCTCGACCGCTTTCTTCATCTCACGAAACAGATAAACGCCATCAGGATCGCGAACCTTGGACACCGACGTCTCATTCAGTACGGGCTTGAAGGGGTGCATTTTCATAATTAGCTGCTCGTTAATTACAAAGAAGTACTCCTCACCGTGGTAGCGAGAACCGTTAATCGCGGAGAGGCCCTCCTGTAGGTCACCACCGTTGCTCAGCAATTGACTGAGCAGACTTGCCTGTGACTCGACTAACGCCGATAGCTGCTGTTTCTTCTCTTCCACCAGCTGATTCTGATACTGATGAAAATCGACAGCTATATAAATAACACCCATGAGAAATACAGCCGACAGCATTATCCATAAACGCTGACGAATACTCAGGCGCTCACCTTGCATAGTCACTCCACTATTGATCGTTATGTCATCAGCATTGACTATAGGAGGGTAACCGCGAGGTTCCAGATTAATTATCCGGCCAGGCCTAATTATCCCACTACTCTGAAAACAAGGATTGGATGAAATCCTGAGGCCATTTAGATAACGGTATAACTAAAGGGATTTACGGCGCCACTGTGCCACTAATTTGCGATCAGGGATCAGATCTGCCAAGGCGATGCTCAAACCACGTAGACCATCAGAATGGTCGACGGCAGCTTCAAGCGCAGCCAGTGCCGCAACCCACTCACCTGCGCTGGCCCAGTCAAAAAAAGCATCACGCAAGTTTGATTCAGCCCCATCTAGTTCAAGATCTCGCAGAGAAAGCCATGAACGGGCTCGCTGTACTTCCGGCGTTCGTGACTCTTCATCTGTCATTAATTCGAGTACGGAGCGCAATTGATCGAACTTTCCCTCTCTGAGAAACGTATTGATCTGAGGCTCTGACGGGAACGGCAAATGATCCCTTAAAAAATGCCTGATCCCTGACATTGACAGGTTATTGTGTTCGCGTGCGATCTCGTGACCACGATGATAGACAAGCAACATCGGAACTGTCCGGATCTGATGCGCTGTTACCCACTCTGGCGACGCTTCAGAGCGAACCTGTACAATGGAGCAGCGGGAATCCAAAGAAGGCTCAAGCAATGTCAGAAGCTGTTCTAATGCGCGACAAGGAGCACAATGTTCAGCTGTCACCTCGACGAGAAACCATCGATCACACAACTGCGACTCAGTAGTCAGTTGCTCCGCAGTCAACACCTTCAAAGACACGGCTACTCCCAATAATCGGTTACAATTCAAAGGCGATGTATGATAACGCCGGCCACCCGCAATTGGGTAGCCACTAAACAACACCCCATATTCAGAGCCACTATTACGATGTCAGTATCACCCGGCACAGATATCCCAGGTCGAAAGAAAACACTTCTGGTTTCAGTATTGATCTTCGTATGGCTGGCAGGATCACTGTTTGGTTTGTGGTGGTTTCAGCAGCAGTCACTGCGACCGTTTGTCGAAGCAGACGCCCCTGCGGAATCGCGCAGCCCCGACATTGTTGAGCAAGGCTTGGCAGCGCTACTGAAGAGAGTGTCGGCTGAATATCCTGAAAGTTCCGATGCACTGGTGACTGTGGTACATCTGTGGAACCCAGACTGTCTGTGCAACAACGTCAGTGCTCGTCACACCCGGGCCATTATAGAGCAATGGCCAGAAGGCGATGAAGTGAGATTTGTTATCTTAGCGCCAGAAACACTTCCAGAAAATCGACTGGCGGAAGCACGTAAACTCAACCCTAATGCTCTGGTCATGAGGGCGTCTGCCAATGACAAGCTACCTCTGACCGCCAGCCCCGGGCTGGCGGTACTCAGCCAGAATGCCAGCCTGGCATATTTTGGCGCGTATGGCTTTGGTGCCCTCTGCAGTCTCTCGGACGAAGCGTTATTCACCAACATGATTGAGCGTCTGCTCGCGGGCGAATCATACGGGCCTTTTCTGAATATTGCCGGAAGTGGTTGCTTCTGCGCCTGGCCGGACCCGACGCAGCTGCCGGTTGAGTAGCTGCAGTTGTCGAGCAAGATTTTTCTCAGCGCGCTCCAACATATCCTCTGTCTCTGATTTGTATACCTGGATAAGAGCACAACGTGCAGTGTGACACTGGGCTGCAAGAGACGGATATGTAAGTTCGATTTCCGCCAGCAACGATAAGGGTGCCGTCCCCTCCCCGACCGTAATTTCTTTTTTTAGCGCAGTGCGACGCAACTCTGACCAGATAAGAATCAGCCGCTTTCTTTTCTCCGGGCGCTGCTGCCACCATTGCCACAGAGCACCAATAACGAACAGACCCGCGATTGAGCCGGCGATAATATACAAACCGTCAACCAAAGCATCGATGCCAAACCAGCGGGACAACAGACCTTTCTGCGTTTCACCGTCGTATGCCAGCACCCACCGGCTCCACTGGTAATTAATAGTATCCAGCTGCAAGCGCAAACTGTTTACCCATCCAATATCGGTATAACGATGCGGGGACAGAGGGCTCTCCTCAAGAAAAGTGTCCTCCTCTAGCAGGGCTCTTTGCAGGCCATATTCAATCCGATCTGGCGCCACTGCTGAGGTCGGATCAACCCGGAACCATTGCTGGCCATCCCAGAGTTCAACCCATGCATGTGCATCATATTGTCTTACGGTCAGATAGCCATCCGGATGCCACTCCCCCCCTTGGTATCCAGCAACCACTCTGGATGGAATGCCAGCCGCCCGGGCAGCGAAGGCCATTGCCGAGGCATAATGTTCGCAAAAACCTCTGCGACCAGAGAACAGAAACTGATCAATATCATCTTCGCCGTAACGAGGTGGTTTAAGCGTGTAATAAAATGGCTGCTCTCGTACGAATCGTACGAACGCTTTAGCAAATTGCCCGGCCTCAGAGGGCAGCTCCCTCGCCCATTCCCGGATCATGGGGTTAGCGCCAGAAGGAAGCGCGAGATACAAATCAGGAGCGGTTCTCAATTCAGAGTCAAAGGCAGGACCAATAACCGGCTCTATTGGCGCACTGACGTCATATCTGATGCGCTGGTAAACAGGACGGTCGTATCTCAATAAACGGGTTGCTGTCAGTTCGATATCCCTGTCTCGGCTTACCGAGCCCGCCAACGCAAAAAGATACGCCTGCCCCGTTGCTTCCTGTATTACTTCGTAGTCGTAAGTGGCCTCTTCAATAATTGCAGGCATGGGTAGCTGAGCCGCATCCAATACTGACTTATCCCAACCGTCCCCGTCATGTTTATCCAGCGTCATGGCTCTCCAGTAGAGCTCGTTGCGGGCAGGCCTGGCACCATCAAAGGTCACCCTGAATGCAACTTCAGATGACTGACTAAGCTCCGAAATATCCCCCGGCTGCAGCCGCTCAGACAAACCGGTCAAGGCTGAGTCCGATTGCAGCGCTACGCTCCAGAGCGGACCAAGACGAGGAAATAAGAAATAGACGATGAGCATAAACGGCAAAGCCGTCAGTAATAGCTTTGCAGTGACGCCAAATACAGGAACCTGCGAAGATAATCCCGTTCGGGTGGCAGCCTGCGTTGCAACCATTGCCGCACAGGCCAAAACCAGTGTCCCAATCCCCTGAAGGCTATACAGAATGCTTTGATTAAAAAGAAAACCTGAGGCCTGAATAAATAAAGCAATAAAGACAACGACTATGCCATCTCTTCTGGTGGCCAGCTCCAGAAGCTTCAGAACTCCCGCCGAGATAAGGAAAGCGCTGCTACCCTCAAGCGAAATCCTGCCCCCACTGAGCGTATATACCCCCACACATGCCAGAACAACCGCAACCAGCTTTGCGAATCGTCCCGGAAATGAAAGATGGCCGGTATATACAAGCCATCGCCAGCCTAGAACGAATGCCACCATGAGATAAAGCCATACCGGCAGGTACCCCAGATGCGGCACGAGTGAACTCAGCACCGCCAGCACCTGAAGTAACAAGGCCTTTCTTGGGAGAGCGACACTGGTCATTCGCCTTCTCCCCATAGCGCCAAAGCCTTGAGGCAACGATGGCGATGCTCGCTACCGGTAGCAGCGGATATCTCTACGCCAGGTATCGACAGACCATACTGCCACCCCAATGCCTCAGCCTGATCAACCCACGAGGCCAACCTCGATAAACGAACTTCTGGCTCCAGGCCTTTGAGGCTCTCCCAGTCCAGCAAACACATAACGCCCTGCTCCTGCTCACGCTCAAACGACTTAGGAGAGCCGGTTCTGGCGGTATGCTTCCAGGAGATCTGATTCATGCTGTCACCACGTCCATACTCACGGATACCCGACACGTCATCACGCCCAATCAACGCCATAGCTGTGCCTTCAATCTCATCACCGTCACCGGCTGACAGATGCACGGGTGTGAACTCTGGCTTAGGATAAACAACCACATCAAAGTCGAGCGCGACCCAGCTCCAGGCACGGAACAAACCAAATGGGTACTCAGTTTCTACCCGGATCCGCTTCAATGGCAGACGCCCCCGTTTAAGAGTACGCCGCGTAAGGGCTGCCTCGAGCGACTCGCCCGGAGCCAGAGTAAAGTCCTGTTCGGTTTCCCCTGGGTACCCCACAGCAACTGCGACGGCCCAATTCCGGGCAGAAGAAATTCTGACCGGCAACTGAAGACTTTCGCCGGCACAACAGGACTCGACCTTACCTGCGGACATCTCAAGCCCTGAGAGATTACGGAAAGTTAACCAGATGGTGCCATGCCCCAGACTGACCAACCAGAAGGTTAAGCCATAGATGAGTGAATTCTGATAATTAATAGCGGTCAGCAACATGGCCACAAGCAGACCCGCAAAGGCCCATCCCGTTCGCGACGGGAGAATGAAAACATTCCGGTGAGACAGAGCCAAACGCGACACAGGCGGAATTCTGCGATTCAACCACGACTGAAACAGTCGCCTGCCCCATCCTTTTTTATCTGATTGGGATCGCTTGACCATATCAGGCTAAAGCAGCGACGTTTTCAAGTATGTGCCGTGCAGCACCGGACTTGAGGCGGTGATCGACGACTGGCTCTAATACCGCCTGAACATCCTCGGGAATCAGAAATGTCCGCCCCTCGATAACGGCCCAGGCTTTAGCTGCTCGCAGTAAAGCAAGCCCCGCTCGCGGTGAGAGGCCATGAGTAAAGCGCGCATCACTGCGACTGAACGCCAGTATACGCTGCAGGTAATCGAGGACCGCAGAAGACGCTTTAACACCCTCAACGGCCTGACGTAGCCGCACGAGTGTTTCCGGACTGATCACCGTCTGCAAGTCCTCGACCAGATGGCGGCGACTTACTCCTTCAAGCAGTTCCCGCTCGGCACGTTCATCTGGATATCCGAGGCTGAGGCACATCAGAAACCGGTCAAGCTGAGATTCAGGCAGCGGAAATGTACCGCCCTGGGAAGACGGATTCTGAGTCGCAATCACAAAAAACGGCTGAGGCAGTTGTCGGGTGTAACCCTCGACGGTGACCTGCCGCTCCTCCATGGCTTCAAGAAGCGCACTCTGCGACTTCGCCGTGGCTCGATTAATTTCGTCGGCCAGAACGACCTGCGCAAAGACAGGGCCTTGATGAAAACGGAAGGCTCCTTCGCCAGAATCCGGATCTTTCTCAAAAATACTGACACCAATAATGTCAGCAGGCAAAAGGTCGCTGGTAAATTGGATCCGGCTGTATTTCAAACCAAAAACCTGTGCCAGGGCATGCGACAGTGTCGTTTTACCCATTCCCGGCAAGTCTTCGATCAACAGGTGTCCGTCTGCCAGCAGGCAGCACATAGAGAGTTTTAACTGTTGATTCTTACCGAGTATGACGGTCGAAAGACTGGATAACGCCCTTTCAATGGCAGACATGCATAAACCTCAGAAAAGTTGACACATAAGAGTATCTGACCCGCTGACGGTTTTTAAGTGCTCAGCTCACGACAATGTACGGAAAAAATCCGAAAAACGGACATCCCGCACATAAAATTTCGCTCAGGAATCATTCGCTAAAGGATCTCTCTTGCCAGCTACACCTTCGTTCAGGCACGCTATGGGCCATCTCGAGCCAGACACATAGAGGACGAATACAGACAGGTGTCTGACTCGGTATACTTGCGCTCCCTTTGAGCAAACTGGGTTACACAAAAAGGACGTTTAATGAAAAGCCCGCTATTCCTCCCAGCATTCTGCCTTCTGTTTTTATTAATAGCACTGCCAGGAACCGCAGAAACAACCGAAAAAATCCGCAGCCATCAAACGCTTGAAGCCGCGGTTCTCAATCAGAATCTGCCGCTTGAGAAGCGAATAAAGGCTCTTAAAACTCTGCTCAGTGGTGAAATGACGGGTGGAAAACTGCCCAGGACCTTCTGCATCTGGGATCCAATCGGTAAAGCAGGCCCTATCGCAACAGCGGCGAAAGACCAGGTACTGCGCTCTCTGCATTATGGTATGCAGCTGACCATTGACGTTTTCCAGAATGAACAGGAAATGGTCGAGACTTTTGCCAGCAAAAAGGCCTGCGACGCCATTCTTGTCCGCGGCGCGACCGCACAACGATTTAATCGTTTTCTGGCAACAACAGAAGCACCAGGCGCCCTCCCAGATCGCCAACACCTGCAATTATTGGCTCAGGTACTCGCTAAACCAGAGATCGCCGAGCATATGACCAACGCTCAGTACACAGCCCTGGGGCTGGTCACAATTGGCTACAGTCGTTTGTACGCTGACTCAGCAGCGAAAGCGTCCCTGAATTCTCTGGACGGAAAATCAGTATCCGTGGCAGATACCGATACCGGTTTTGTGCGCCTGGTAGATACCCTGCGAGGTCGTACCCGTACTGCTGACATGCCTGCCACAGTAAAGACATTCACCAATGAATTAACCGAATTCATGATCGCTCCAGACATCAGCTATCTGGCCATGGCTAATGGGAGGACTGGAAAAGAAACCCGCGGACTGGCCATGCCGCTAGGGCAGTCAACACTCCAACTGATTGGTCACTCAGATCGTTTTCCGCCGGGTCTGGCTCAGATTTTACGGGAAGACTTTCTGTTTAAATTTAACAGCTACGCACGAATGCTGGACAAAGAGCTGGGTAACATACCAACCAGCTTCTGGATAAACCCGTCTTCTGCTGACATGGCGACTCTGAACGAAAACGCCCAGCAAATCCGACTGACTCTGCGCAACGAGGGCTATTACGACCCGGTCATGTTGAGGCTCGCACGCAAAATCCGCTGCCGATTCTCTCCGGACGAGAGTGAGTGTAAAAATCCCGTCGAATAATCGGGGCACCTATCGAATAAAAAAGGCTGCATAAAGCAGCCTTTGATATCAGGTGGTAAGCGATACTGGCAGTTACAGAGCATCAAGTCCGCGCGCGAGGTCACGCTTAATATCTTCAACACTCTCGAGCCCAACTGAAATACGTAACAGCGCCTGAGATATTCCTGCTTCTTCTCTCTGCTCGTCCGTCAAACGGCCATGCGTCGTCGTTCCCGGATGAGTAATGGTCGTCTTCGTATCACCCAAATTAGCAGTAATAGAGATCATGCGTGTAGCGTCGACAACTCTCCAGGCTTCTTCACGCCCGCCTGCTACTTCAAATGACAATACGCCACCGAACAGACGCTGCTGGCTTTTTGCCAACTCGTACTGAGGATGATCAGGCAAACCGCAGTAATTCACTTTTGCTACTTTCGGGTGTTCTTTGAGCCATTCGGCGAGCACCAGCGCATTGTCACTGTGCGCCCTCATGCGCAATGACAGTGTTTCCAGCCCTTTCAGGAATACCCATGCATTAAACGGACTCATTGTCGGGCCAGCAGAACGCAGAACCCCAATAACGGGCTCAATCAACTCATGCGAACCGATCACCGCACCGCCAAGGCAGCGCCCCTGCCCATCGATGTACTTGGTCGCAGAATGCACGACAAGATCTGCGCCTAACGCAAGCGGCAGCTGAGCAGCGGGCGTACAGAAGCAGTTATCGACGGCAAACAAAGCGCCTGCAGATCGCGCAATCTCAGAGATGGCGCGCAGATCAGCGACTTCAGTCAGCGGGTTCGATGGAGACTCAAGAAACAATAACTTTGTATTCTCCTGAACCGCTTCTTTCCAGGCTGACAGATCCAACAGGTCTACATAAGTAATATCTACATCAAACTTACGCAGAAATTTTTCGAGAAGTACAGTCGTCGAGCCAAACACAGCACGGGAGCAGATCATGTGATCGCCCGCCTGCAGATGTGCAATGCACAAGGCATAAATAGCGGACATGCCGGAGGCTGTCGCTGCGCAGGCTTCGCCACCCTCAAGAGCGGCAAGGCGCTCTTCAAAAGTTCTGACCGTTGGGTTGGTATATCGGGAATAGACATTGCCATCCCGGTCGCCACCAAAGGTCGCTGCTGCTTCAGCGGCTGAAGAGAAAACATAACTGCTGGTCGGGAAAATAGCTTCCCCGTGCTCACCTTCCGGCGTACGCATCTGACCGGCACGAACCGCGAGAGTATCAAACTCCGCATCCGTCAGATCAGATTGATAGCGCTCCGGCCAATCAGGTAAGTCTGCCATTGTCTTCAGGCCTCTTTCTGGTTGTGTAGGTCAATCGCTTCATTATCGATCACCTGCAGGGTTTTGTTAGCGTCATTTCGAAGTTCATACAAACGTCGGAAATATTCGTCGTTAATATCTTTAGTGACATATTCGCCATTAAATACAGAACAATCGAATGCTTTAGCATCTGTTGTCGCACCTTCAAGGCAAGCGTCTACCAGATCTTCAATATCCTGATAAACAAGCCAGTCAGCACCGATGGCTTTTGCAATTTCTTCGGTCGAGCGATCGTGCGCGATAAATTCTTCTTTCGCTGGCATATCGATTCCGTACACATTCGGGAATCGAACGGCCGGTGCCGCAGAGGCAAAATACACGTTTTTGGCGCCAGCCTCGCGGGCCATTTCAATGATCTGCTCACACGTCGTTCCGCGCACGATAGAGTCATCAACAAGGAGGACATTCTTACCGCGGAATTCCAGGTCGAGTGCATTCAGCTTCTGTTTTACGGACTTCTTGCGCAGTTGCTGCCCCGGCATGATGAAGGTCCGGCCGATATAGCGGTTCTTCATAAAGCCTTCGCGGTATTTCACACCCAGATGATTCGCCAATTCCAGTGCTGAAGATCGGCTGGTGTCCGGAATCGGAATAACGACATCAATATCGTGGTCAGGGTGCTCACGCATGATCTTATCGGCGAGTTTTTCACCCATGCGCAGGCGGGCTTTATACACAGCGATGCCATCAATGATGGAATCAGGACGGGCAAAATAAACATGCTCAAAAATGCACGGCGTCAGTTCTGTCTGCTCAGCACACTGCTCTGTGAAGAGCTGACCATCTTCGGTAAAGATAACGCACTCACCCGGCGCGATGTCACGGTCGAGTTTGAAATCCTGTGCATCCAGGGCAACTGACTCAGAGGCAACCATGTACTCAGGGCCGTTCGCAGTATCACGGTGACCAAACACAGCCGGACGGATGCCGTGGGGATCGCGGAAAGCAACGATACCGTAGCCAGTGATCATAGCGACCACAGCATACCCACCACGGATACGCTCGTGCACTCTCCGCACGGCCTTGAAGATGACCTCTGGTGATGGCTTGAGCTGACGCTGTTCCTGAAGCTCGTGCGCGAAAATATTCAGCAGCACCTCGGAGTCAGAAGTGGTGTTGATGTGGCGCAGGTCTTCACGGTAGATGTCCTCTGCGAGCTGCTCTGTATTCGTCAGATTGCCGTTATGCGCCAGGGTAATACCATACGGCGAGTTCACATAAAACGGTTGAGCTTCAGCAGAGCTTGAGCTGCCAGCCGTTGGGTAGCGCACATGACCGATGCCAATATTGCCAAGCAGCCTCTGCATGTGGCGGGTTCTGAATACATCACGAACAAGGCCATTATCCTTTCGCAGACAAAGCTTGTTACCGTAGCTGGTCACAATTCCTGCGGCATCCTGACCACGATGCTGCAGCACCGTCAGAGCGTCATAGATTGCCTGGTTAACATGGGACTTACCAACTACACCCACTATTCCGCACATGCGCGTATTACCTCAAACAAGCGAAGTTTATTAAGCTGCCAATACCTGGCTCACGGCGGAGGGAAGCGTTTTACGCGCCCAGTCCGCCAGCGTTTCCAGGTATGGAATAATTGTCGATTCCTGCCACCAGAGATCCTGCTGAGGAATCCCGGTCAACTGAGCTCCGTACACCAGAGCAACCACGATGATAACACCCCGTAGGATGCCAAAAACCATGCCGAATACCCGGTCAGTACCGCTCAAACCAGTGGCTTTAACCAGTTGAGTTACCAGAAAATTCACCATAGCTAAAACAACCAGAGTCGCAACAAACAAGATACCAAAAGCGACCATCCAACGAACACTGTTTGTCGAAATACTGTCTTCAAGGAGAGTGGCGAGGTTACCGCTGAAATAACGGGCGACAAGAAAGGCAACCAACCAGGATACGAGAGACAGGGCTTCTTTCACAAAGCCACGCACCAGGCTGATCAGGCCAGAGACGCCGATGATACCCAGGATCACCCAGTCGATAATGGTCATTCGCTGCCCCGGCAGAAAAAAGAAAGCGCGCAGTATACCAGAGCCTGCGCGCTATAAAAGAATTGACAATAGCGCTGCGTCAGCTCTCTGCCTTGTAACGGCGAAGGTATGCTTCAGAGATATCATCCCGCTGCTTTAACTGACGCTGTATTTTTTCAGCATCGGCTCTACGCAGCTCAGGCCCAACATAGACCCGGGTGATTTTTTCCTGCTGAAATTCCTGGACGTAAGCTTTGTAGCCATCATGGCGCAACAGGTCACGAAAACGATACGCGTTGTCCCGCTGGCCAAACGCCCCAACCTGCAGGGTCCAGGCGTAGGGGATTTTGTCCTGATCCAGTCTGGTCTGATCCGCCGGAACACCGGGCGCAGGAGGCTCATCACGGTCGACAACGTCAACAGAAGGCATGGATACATCGGCGGTAGCCTCACCTGATGCCAGCGCCTCAACATCTCTGCGTACCTGGCGTTCGTATTCCTCTGTTGCCCAGCGTTCAGTATCGGGCATTGCCGGGGCATCTGACTCAAGAAGAATATGGGTGCGCGAACCGTCCAGCACAATAGGCGCGACAACCAGAATCGCGGTCACTGTAAGCCAGGCACCTAAAATTCGCTTCTTTAAATGGAGTTCCATTTACCCTCTCCGGCGTGAAGCCATTCAGCTGCAGCCTCTACTGTGTGAAATGATCCAGCGACCAGCGTGGTCCCCGTTGCTGGAATAGACTCCAGAGCAGCGCTCATAGTTTCAAAGCTTTGATCCACTGTAAATCCTGCTGCGCTACTTTTTGCCGCCAGCTCGTCACACGTCAGGCCACGCCAACCTGTGAGAGTCACTACGCAAAAGCGCTTAAACGGAGGCAACGCCTCAAGGACACCTGCAACATCTTTATCACTCAGCATCCCCAGAACAAGACAGTCCAGCTCTTCTATATGATGACGCAGATAGGCAGCCGCCTGAGGATTGTGTGCAACATCAAGTACCACGGTCGCTGAACCGTTTTTCCAACTCTGCCACCTTCCCGGAACCCGAAGGCCAGCCACAACCTCTGAAACCATCTCGGGAGAGGGCAATAGATCAATAAGCGCGAGCGACTGTATCGCCGTCGCGACGTTGTGATGAGGAATATGGTAACCGGTCAGAGTGACTGTGCGAGGCTCACTGTTCGTCTTATAGCTCACAATAAGCTGCTGCTCAGACTCAATGACATCAAACATCTCACCTCGCGCCGCGAAAAGTCCGCCAATATTTTCAACGGTTTCCGAAGCTTGTGCAGGGGCATCGGGTTGACCACAGACAAGCCATTTCCCTTTGCGCGCTATGCTGCACTTCTCATAGGCGATATCGTCGAGCGTATCACCAAGCCAGTCCTGGTGATCGAGACCAATACTCGTCACTACTGAAATATCAGGATCAACAACATTTACGGCATCAAGCCGCCCACCCAGGCCGATCTCCAGAACAACGGCATCAAGCATCTGTTGCTTGAAGTGCCAGAGCGCTGCCAGCGTACCAAATTCGAAATACGTCAGTGTGATATCACCGCGCGCCTGTTCAACCGCGTCGAAAGAGAGGCATAAATCGGAATCTGAAATATCAGTACCATCCACTGACACTCGTTCGTTGTAACGGTGGATATGAGGAGAATTATACATCCCGACCTTCATACCCTGCTTTCGGAGCAGCGCAGCAATTAATGCCGAGGTCGTACCTTTTCCGTTGGTACCGCCGACCAGAATAACCAGCGGCGCGGGTTTCACACAGTCGAGCGTTCCTGCAACACGAGCAACACGTTCAAGACCAAGATCTATACCAGAGGGGTGAATGGCTTCAAGATAGCGAAGCCATTCATCAGGGGAGCTATAGAGCATCAAACAGTTCCAGAGGGATCAGACTTCCGCCGCAGCATTTGCATCCATCGCTTCGCGCATACTGCCAGCAAGGCCAGTAACGTCTTTGATCGCCTGGACCGGGTTATCTGCCTGATCAGCGATACGACTCACCAACGCACTGCCAACAATAACACCGTCACAGACCTCAGATACGCGTGCAGCAGCCTCAGCATTCTGAATACCGAAACCAACGCAAAGAGGCGCTTTCACATGTTGACGAATACGATCCAGATTACGCTCAACATCTTCAACATCAATGGCTGCTGATCCGGTTACACCCCGCAATGACACGTAGTAGACGTAACCGCGACCAACTTCACCAATAGTTTTAATGCGTCGCTCTGTACTCGTCGGAGCAAGCAGATATATAAAATCGAGACCTGCTTCTTCAAACATGGAATCGACGCTGCGCGCTTCCTCTGGCGGCATATCTACCACCAGTACACCATCAACACCGGCCGCTGATGCTTGCTCAACAAACTCCGGATATCCCATTGCTTCCACCGGGTTCAGGTACCCCATCAGCACGACCGCCGTATCTTTATCGGTCTTGCGGAATTCAGCAACCATACCCAATACATCGCGCAGGGACGTACCGTGTTTAAGAGATCGTTCACAGGCCAGCTGGATGGTTGGGCCATCCGCCATCGGGTCAGAAAAAGGAACACCCAGTTCAATAACATCCGCACCTGCTTCAACCAAAGCGTGCATCATTGGTACTGTGGTGGCTTTATCCGGGTCACCCGCAGTTATATAAGGGATCAGCGCCTTCTTGCCCTCTTCGGCCAGACGCTCAAACGTTTTTGTAATTCGGCTCATGTCTTTCACTCTACTTTTAGCCGGCACCCGTCTCCAGATACCGTCAATCCGTGGATAAGCTGAAACATCCATTTAGGCCGTTGCGACGAATACAACATCACTTCGGCCATGTCTGCTCCTGCAGTTCTACGCTCCTTGCGGGCCACTGCTGGCCTTACAACTTCAACAAGAAATTGCCGCGCAATAGGTAGATAGCAAAAAGCAGGCACAAATGGATGACATGGAACTGGCAAATGGATCTAAAACGGCCAAAGCCTACAAACAAACAGTCACCACTCGCCAAACTCCAGCTTATGCAGTAACACCGTCCAATTCTGCGATGGTGTGTATGTCTTTATCGCCGCGGCCTGACAGGTTTACGACAATAACTTTGTCTTTATCCATCGTTGCCGCCAATTTCATGGCATATGCGATCGCGTGCGAACTCTCAAGTGCTGGCATAATGCCTTCAAGTCGCGTTAGCTTGTGGAAGGCCTCGATCGCTTCGTCATCAGTCGCAGCTACGTACTTTGCACGCCCAACATCTTTCAACCAGCTATGTTCTGGCCCCACTCCCGGATAATCGAGACCCGCAGAAACGGAATGCGTGCCCATAATCTGGCCATTCTCATCTTCCATCAGGTAGGTGCGGTTACCGTGCAGAACACCCGGTTTACCTTTACTCAGAGGCGCAGCGTGGTCATCACCCTCAAGGCCCAGACCACCGGCTTCGACTCCGTACATCTCAACCTCAGGGTATTTAATGTACGGATGGAACATACCAATGGCATTTGAACCGCCGCCGACACAGGCAACAACAGCATCAGGCTGACGACCAATCTGCTCATCACACTGACGCTGTGTTTCACGACCAATAATGCTCTGAAAATCACGTACCAGCATTGGATATGGGTGCGGCCCAGCTGCCGTACCGATGATGTAGAAGGTGTCATCGACATTGGTAACCCAATGGCGCATAGCCTCATTCATGGCGTCCTTCAGTGTTTTGGTGCCACAGGTCACTGATTCAACTTCAGCGCCAAGCAGCTTCATGCGGTACACATTCAGCTTCTGACGTTCAACGTCAGTGGAGCCCATGAATACCTTACACTCAAGACCAAAACGCGCAGCAACGGTTGCAGACGCGACGCCGTGCTGACCAGCGCCAGTTTCAGCAATCACTTTTTTCTTGCCCATAAACTTGGCGAGCAAGGCCTGACCGATGGTGTTATTAACCTTGTGAGCGCCTGTGTGATTCAGGTCTTCACGCTTCAGATAGATTTTCGCGCCACCGCATTCATCCGTCAGGCGCTCTGCAAAATAGAGTGGCGATGGGCGGCCAACGTAGTGCGCCAGCTCTTTATCAAATTCAGCCTGAAAGTCTGGATCGTTACGCAGTTTTTCGTAGGTTTCCTGAAGCTCGTCCAATGCTGCTGTCAGGGTTTCGGAGACAAAACGTCCCCCAAAGATACCGAAATGGCCATCGGCATCTGGCATTTCAACATTAAAGTCAGTCGCTTGCTTCTCGGTAGTGTTGATCGACACGATACACCTCGTTCACAAATTCTTCGATTTTGCAGTGGTCCTTGATGCCTTTCGAGGCTTCAACGCCTCCGCTGATATCGACAGCGAAAGGACGAATCTGAGTAATCGCAGATGCGACATTCTCAGGCTCAAGGCCACCGGCAAGAATAATGGGCTTTGGTGGAGTTTCGGGTATCAGTGACCAGTCGAAGGTCTCTCCTGTACCACCCGGAACTCCGGGCTTATAGCTGTCTAGGAGAATTGCCAGTGCGCCAGGGAAGCGCAGGCACGACGCCACCACATCCGACGCTTGCCGGACACGGAGGGCTTTGATGTAGGGGCGTTTGAACTGTCGACAAAAGTCGTCATCTTCATCACCATGGAATTGGATAAGATCAATTCTAACGCTATCAAGTACTCTTTGCACCTCCTCAACGGTAGGATTTACAAAGAGAGCAGTTACACTGACAAAAGCAGGGACATTGCTGACTGCGTCCACTGCTTGGCCGACATTCACTGCTCGGGGGCTCGGTGGATAGAAAACCAGGCCCAATGCGTCAGCGCCGGCTTCAACAGCGGCATCTGCATCTTCGGCGCGTGTAATTCCACAAATCTTGATTCGGGTTCGGCGCATAACAATTCGTTCAGTCTGTTAAAACACCTGATAATACCAGAACAGCGATGTTGCTCTCAGCAGAAAACGCTTAACATTCCGTGTAAGCCACTTCCTCAGACAGTACGACCGGCAGCTGAGTTTCGAGCCGCAGAAAAAGGTACGGGGTCGTGTCAGCATCTGTCACTGTGCAATCCGCCTCGGGATAGGTGTATCGCAACTCTACAGTGACAACACCCTCTTCTTCATAAACATCACTCACGGCAATGGCATAACCGCCTGTACTCCGGGTGCCCATATCGATGAGCAAAAGCTGAAACTCTTCAAAGTCGACGTCCTGCGCTGAACTATCGTCGGACGAGTAGTTAAGCAGTGCGTCCTCATAACTCACCTGGTCACGCAGAAAGCGCACCTGACGCTCGTGGGTAGCACCGGTTCCGTTATTGGTTCCCTGATGGAGGGCCAATCGCGCCACGTCAGAGCGCACCGGGTCATCACGATCACCAAAGCCGTCACCGTCATTCTCAGGCCCCCAATCTCCGCCACAAGATGCAAGGCCTACCGAAAACAACGCCACTGTCAAAAATTGTCTTAACGCCGCTCGCATGGGTGATTCACTCCAGAATTCTATTTTTCAAAAAGAGGCTGCAGCAATGCTGGCCCCCAAGGCTCGCATGGAAGGGTGAACTGGTCAGGGTATTTCACTCCAACAAAATACAACCCACCACCCGGTGCCGTGATGCCTGCTTTTGAGCGATCCCGGAATTCAAGAACGTCTTTCATCCAGTCCGGAGATTTGTGCCCTTCTCCGATTGGCAAGAGCACGCCTACGATGTTACGAACCATGTGATACAGGAACGCGCTACATTCCAGTTCTACGACCAGAATACGATCAAAACGTTGCACTGATATGGCATGCATCTCTTTCACTGGAGATTTAGCCTGACAGTCCTTCGCCCGGAACGATGTAAAGTCATGAGTGCCAATAAGGTGCTGAGCCGCCTCATGCATACGCTCGGCATCCAGTGGGTATTTCCACCAGGTCAGCTGGTCATGCATCAGCGCCATACGAGACGGGCTGTCATAAATCACATACCGATAGCGACGGGCCTGGGCCTTGTAGCGAGCATGAAAGTCACCTCCGACCTCACCAACCCACTGCAAAGCAACGCCGTCCGGAAGATGAGTATTCACCCCCATCATCCAGCCATAGTCCTTGCGCTGAGCTTTCGTATCGAAGTGAATAACCTGCCTCGTGGCATGGACGCCGGCATCGGTGCGACCGGCACAGGCAACGCTTACAGGGTGGTTAGCTACAACAGAAATGGCCGCTTCGAGAGCGGCCTGTACGGTAGGTTCGTCGTGATGTTTCTGACGTTGCCAGCCATGAAAGCAAGCACCGTTGTATTCGACAACCGCCGCGTAGCGACGGTAGCCATCCTCTAAATCAGTCATGCAATCAGGCGAGCTTATCCATCAGGTCTTTCGCTTCCTGCTTCTGAGCATCATTCCCTTCCTGGACGACTTCCTGAAGAAGCTCTTTCGCACCATCAATATCTTCCATATCGACGTATGCGCGCGCCAGATCAAGTTTCGTAGCACACTCATCAGTGCCCGCCAGGAAGTCGAACTCGTCATCAGCGGCTGCCAGCTCATCAAGGTCGATACCTCCGATCAGGTCACTGCCACCCGCCAGGTCATCATCACCAGACATCAGGGCTTCGAGATCGTCCGATACGTTTTCGCCCTCGGAGTCTGGCGCTGCAACCAACTCATCTTCGTCTGCAGAGCTTTCGTCAACAGAGGTGTCGGATTCAGGCGCTTCGTGCGCGACCTCTTCTCCAGCTTCCTCACCGGCCTCTTCAACAGAAACATCATCTGCAGACTCAGCAAGTTCAGAATCAGAGCTATCTTCCACATCGAACGTCAGCTCTGGAAGCTCTTCTTCAGACGAACCGACAGAGTTCAGATCACCGTCCGCATCAAGAAGGTCGTCCAATTCTTCATTAGAAGATGTCGTAGCTTCGTCGACTTCGAAATCGAGGGACAGATCATCTTCGACATCTGCCAGTTCGCCAGCAACCGGAGACTCTGCTGGCCCTTCCAGTGTTTCTGTAGGATCAACAAGATCGTCAGATTCTGAATCCAGATCGAAATCATCGACACTGAAATCGATTGCAGACTCAGTGTCATTCTCAGATTCAGCAGGAAGCTCCGCTGTAATATCTTCAAAATCAGTCGTTAAGTCGTCTGCATCAAGATCGAGGGAAGGAAGCTCATCGTCGGAATCATCAAGCGACGCGAGACTGTCACTCTCTTCAGTTAACACATCATCGGACGAATCAGCCGCAACTGTCTCTGCAGAGAGTTCATCATCGTCACCCAAATCAAAGTTAAGAAGGTCATCATCCAGCTCCGGCGCATCATCTTCGAGGGACATGTCGACGCCCTCTTTTTCTGCGTCAAAATCTGAAGACTCATCCAACTTAAGGTCAGGCACCTCTTCCAGCTGAGCGCCAATACCATCGTCTTCCGGTGCTGCATCATCACCGAAGTCCAACGCGGCACCAAAGTCCATCCCACCTTCAAACTCATCTTCTGCTGATTCATCAATTGAAGGCAGCTCGCCATCAAGGCTCAATGCACCTGGTTCGTCAGCACGGATTTCCGGCTCAATTGGATTAGACAGTTGCTGTCTGAATTCTGCTGCTTCTGCATTCGCGGCCGAATCACCAATCGCAATCAGGTTCGCCTCAGCCTCGGCAAAGGCCTCTGCATCATCAAGCGAAGAGAGTACTTCAAGCTGCTTCAGACGCAGGTCCGTGCGTTCTGGCTCAGATGCAATTGCGCCCTTGAGAAGCTCGATCGCCTGATCAAATTTCCCGTAGGCAATGTAAATGTCCGACTCACTGATGGCATCCTCAGTCTGTCCGACAGTTTCGTATTCCCCATCGGCATCTTCGTATGCATCCAGATCGATATCAGAGAGATCAGATTCGATATTGCTACCGAGCTCTTCGTCGCCCAGATCGAAATTACCGAAGCTGTCATCGCCATGATCAGATGACAGGTTGTCATCGAATCCCGGAAGATCATTGTTATCAGGCAGATCAAGCTCAGAATTACCTGGTGCCATCGCTGCTGCCTCGGCTGCATTCAGCTCCGCCTCGGCTTCTGCAACGGCGTCTTCTTCTTTACGCGCTTTCAGCTTCATGATCGCGTAAACAAGCATTAGCAACAGACCCGCCGCAACGGCGAAGTACGGGTAAGGGTCAGCCATAACTTTAGCGACGATACCTTTATCCGATTCTGCCGCAGAGCGACGAGCTTCCGCTGCCGCTCGCTCAGCCATAGCTTTCTGTTCAGCAGTCTGAACTGGAGCAGCCTGCTCAGTCTCGGCTGCAGCACCTTCGCTGTAGTTGTAATCAGTACCTGCCTCAGACTCAGATTCAGCGTCTTCAGTTGCCGGAGCTTCTTGAGGTGCCGCTTCGGCTACTGCCTCAGTCTCTGTTTGCTGCTCTACTGGAGCAGCGTCTTCAGCAGGCGTTGTGGCAGATTCAGTTACTGATTCACTTGTCTGTTCGGTTGCGGCTTCAGTGGTAGCTACGCCCGCCGTTTCCGCCGCTGGCTCTTGAACCGTCGCGTCCGCTTTTGCAGCTGGCTCGGTCCCAGCCTGCATATTGGCTAGCTGGTCATTCTGAAGCGAAATCAAACGCTCCATTTTAGCGAGCTGCTCTTCAAGCGCATTAAGGCGCTCTACCAGCTCCTGATTCTCACGCTGGCTCTTATCGAGATTCTCAAGCGCAATCGCCAGATCTGTTTCAGCCGCACCAGCGGTGCCGGCTTTACCCGAAACAGCCCCACCCGACTGGTTCGAGTCGCCGCTTGCTTCAGATGCGAGAAGGCGAACTTCGCCATTTCCGGTTGATTTGCGTGGGCCAGAAGTATCAGTATTACGGCCAGTTGCATCAATCTGAGCAACACCGGCTTTCAGTTCACGGTTCTGACGTACTACTTCAGCAACAGCTTCGCGGTTATTTACCGTTTCAATGATGGAAGCATCAGGGATATCAAGAACAGTGTGGGTTTTGAGGCGATTGATATTGCCATTGATGAAAGCTCCAGGGTTAACGTCCTGCAGAGCGATCATCATTTGTTGTGGAGTCACAGACGCATCTGGCCGGGTTGCCAGAGCGATTTCCCAGAGGGTGTCGTTCGGCTGAACCTTGTAGGTGCCCGGCGCAGCTGGAGTCTGCCAGCTATTTGAGCGCTTAGGTGTAGGCTTCGGTTCTGGACGCGACTGAGGTGCTGTTACCGTCGTCTGTGACTGAACAGAGCCCGCAGGCACTGCAACTAATGGTTGAACCCGTCCTTCTTCGAATACCGGTGGATCAAGAAGAACGGTGTATTCGCGGAGCACACGACCTGCCGGCCAGTTGAGCTCTACGAGGAAATTCAGAAAAGGTTCATTAACAGGATCACGGGTCGTGATCAGAATACGGTCGCCATTGACCGAAAATTTCATCTGCGTAAGGAACTGGTAGCGATCAATACCTGCGCGTTCGAAGTCAGCAGCACTGGCAAGCTTTGGTTTAATTTCCGAGCTGGTCAGACCTTGCGTGTCAATAAGCTTGATCTCTGCGCTCAGGGGTTGATTCAGTGCAGAGTCCAGTTCCATCTCGCCCAGGCCCAACGCCAGAATATGAGATGATAAGGACATTCCCCCAGCCAACAGAATGCTTTTAGCAAGTAGGCGCTTCATTATTGCTTCCTTGTTGTCGTTCGCGACGATGTATCGCAGGTTTTCGAAAAACCGCTTTCTTTTTAGATGATCCTGACCCAGCTTACTTATAGATTCCGTTCATAAGCGATTCGTAGTATCAAATATAAAGTCAGCTAACGCAATATTTTGCCCGGTTTGCGGGGGATAAAAGCGTGACGTATGAAACACTTAGAGCATTTTTCTATCAGCCACCATGAAAAAAGCGGGGCAAATGCCCCGCTTTCTCATCACTTATTCAACAAAATGCGCAACATTCTGCGAAGTGGCTCAGCTGCGCCCCAAAGGAGCTGATCGCCGACAGTAAAGGCAGAAATATATTCCGGACCCATATTCAGCTTACGAATACGGCCTACCGGGATACTTAATGTGCCCGTCACTTTTGCTGGAGTAAGTTCCGTCATGCTCGCATCACGATCATTCGGAATTACTTTCACCCAATCGTTATGACCGGCAAGGATCTCTTCGATTTCACTGACCGGAATGTCTTTCTTCAACTTCAGCGTCATCGCCTGGCTGTGACAACGCATCGCACCTACACGAACACACAGACCATCGACTGGTACCTGATTGTCGCTGCGACCCATAATTTTGTTCGCTTCAACCTGCGCTTTCCATTCTTCACGGCTCTGGCCAGATTCGAGCTGAGAGTCGATGTATGGAATCAGGCTGCCCGCCAGAGGCACACCAAACTGGTCAGTCGGCAGCGCATCGCTACGGATGAAGTCAGCGACCTGACGGTCGATTTCAAGAATCGCACTGGCAGGGTCATCAAGCTTGTCTTTCACTTCGTCGCGGATAGCACCCATCTGAGAGATCAGTTCGCGCATGTGACGCGCACCTGAACCAGACGCTGCCTGATAAGTCTGAGGAGCAACCCACTCCACTAGATCTTTCTCGAACAGACCGCCCAGTGCGAGCAGCATCAGGCTAACGGTACAGTTACCGCCAACGTAGGTTTTTACGCCTGACTCAATGCCCTTTTCGATCACGTCTTTGTTAACAGGATCAAGGACGATGATGGCATCGTCGGCCATACGCAGTGAAGATGCTGCATCGATCCAGTAACCGTTCCAGCCAGCTTCGCGCAGTTTGCCGTACACTTCTTTGGTGTAATCGCCGCCCTGACAGGTAATGATGACATCCTGTGCTTTCAGTGCATCGATATCAAATGCATCTTCCAGAGTTCCGCAGTCCTTACCGGCAAAATCCGGTGCTGGCAGACCTTTCTGAGACGTGGTGAAAAATACCGGATTAATCAGGTCAAAATCTTTCTCGTCCTGCATACGCTGCATCAGGACTGAGCCGACCATTCCGCGCCAGCCTACCAGGCCAACATTCATCTGTGACATGTAATTAAACCTCCTGCAGAGCAGCTACCACTGCTTCGCCCATTTCGGCGGTTGAAACTTTCTGCATACCTTCAGAGAAGATGTCGCCAGTACGCAGACCTTTATCGAGTACATCGCTGACCGCTTTTTCAATTGCGTCTGCAGCCGCGCCTTCACCCAGTGAGTAACGCAACATCATCGCAGCTGACAGGATGGTTGCCAATGGGTTAGCAATGCCCTGGCCGGCAATATCAGGTGCTGAACCATGACATGGCTCGTACATACCTTTGTTGTCTTTATCCAGAGAGGCGGAAGGCAGCATGCCGATAGAACCAGTCAGCATTGCAGCAGCGTCTGACAGGATGTCACCGAACATGTTCCCGGTAACCATCACGTCGAACTGCTTAGGTGCGCGTACCAGCTGCATAGCTGCGTTGTCCACGTACATGTGCGACAGTTCAACTTCTGGGTATTCTTTGCCGACTTCTTCCAGAATTTCGCGCCATAGCACGGTCACTTCCAGAACGTTCGCTTTGTCGACTGAGCACAGTTTCTTGTTACGCTTCATTGCCGACTGGAAAGCTACGTGAGCGATACGCTTAATTTCAGACTCGCTGTAAACGTAGGTGTTGTAGCCTTCGCGCTCACCGTTTTCCAGAGTACGGATGCCACGTGGCTTACCGAAGTAAATACCACCGGTCAGTTCACGCACGATCAGAATATCCAGACCAGAAACCACTTCAGGTTTCAGTGAAGACGCGTCCGCCAGTTGCGGGTACAGGATTGCCGGACGCAGGTTACCGAACAGCTCAAGACCAGAACGCAGACCCAACAGACCTTTTTCAGGGCGCAGTTCGCGATCTTCGAGGTTATCCCACTTAGGACCACCTACCGCACCCAGCAGAATTGCGTCTGCTGCGCGGGCTTTTTCCATAGTCTCTTCTGGCAGTGGTGTGCCGTGTACGTCGTAAGCAGAACCACCTACCAGACCGTCCACCAGCTCCAGACCCAGATTGAATTTTTCATTCGCTACGTTCAGAACCTTAACGGCTTCTGCAACGATTTCCGGGCCAATACCATCGCCCGGCAGAATCAGTACGTTTTTGCTCATTTCTAAAACCTCAAAATCTCTCTTCGCAATTCTTTAATACCACCACAGGGATGCAGCAGCACAATACCCATCCGGAACATTGCCAGGTGCTAATACAGCTCGCCGTAAACCCATCCCTGGGGGCTCCCTTGTGCCATCCATGGCACAAAGGGCTGTAATAGCACCTGCCAACATTCCTCAAGCCTCACTGGAGGCTAAACATGTAGATATCGGATAGTTAATTGGTTGGTTCGGGGGCCGTGTGCCGCATGGACGCGGCACCCGAGCCTACAGGGACGTATTCACGGCGTGCCACAGAACAACTAATTAACTAATCCGCAGCGGTTAAGCACCAAACAACCACGGTGCCGATGCACGACGCTTCTCTTCATAGGCGCGAATTTCGTCAGCGTCCTGCAACGTCAGACCAATATCGTCCAGACCATTCAGCAGACAGTGACGACGGAAGTCGTCCACCTCAAAGGCGATCTCTTCACCAGAAGGTGTAACTACCTTCTTGTTCTCCAGATCGACCGTCAGCTGATAACCTTCGCTTGCTTCAGTCTCTTTAAACAGACGATCAACCGTCTCTTCATCCAGAACAATCGGCAGCAGGCCATTCTTAAAGCTGTTGTTGTAAAAAATGTCTGCATAGCTCGGCGCAATGATCGCACGGAAACCAAAGTCTTCCAGTGCCCATGGCGCGTGCTCACGGCTGGAGCCACAACCAAAGTTTTCACGAGCGAGCAGTACAGAGGCACCACTGTAACGTGGCTGGTTCAGTACGAAATCAGGATTCAGCGGACGACCACTGTTGTCCGCATCCGGCTGACCTTCGTCCAGATAACGCAGTTCGTCAAACAGGTTCGGGCCAAAGCCAGAACGCTTAATCGACTTCAGGAACTGCTTAGGGATGATCATATCGGTGTCGATGTTGGCGCGATCCATAGGAGCGACAACACCCTGATGTACAGTAAATGCTTTCATCTTATGTTCTCCTATTAAAGTTCACGCACGTCAACGAAGTGACCAGCAATCGCAGCCGCAGCCGCCATCGCCGGGCTCACCAGATGCGTACGACCACCGTAGCCCTGACGACCTTCGAAGTTACGGTTAGAGGTAGACGCACAGTGCTCACCGCTGCCCAGTTTGTCAGCGTTCATCGCCAGACACATAGAACAACCTGGCTCACGCCATTCAAAACCGGCTTCGATAAAGATCTTATCCAGACCTTCTTTCTCTGCCTGCTCTTTCACCAGACCAGAGCCCGGTACGACTAAAGCCTGAATCAGGCTCTCAGCAACTTTACGGCCTTTCGCTACTTCAGCGGCGGCGCGCAGGTCTTCGATACGGGAGTTGGTGCACGAACCAATAAATACACGATCCAGCTTAATATCTGTGATCTTCTGACCGGCAGTCAGGCCCATGTACTCATAAGCACGCTTAAAACCAGAACGCTCAACGTCGTCAGCCGCGTCTTCCAGCGTCGGTACAGTGCCATCAACCGTGGTAACCATTTCAGGAGAAGTACCCCAGGTGACCTGAGGCTTGATGTCTTCGGCGCGAATCTCAACGACTTTGTCGAATTCAGCATCGTCATCAGACTTGAGGTCAGACCATGCGGCAACGGCCTGTTCCCACTGATCGGCTTTAGGCGCGAACGGGCGACCTTTCACGTATTCAGCAGTAATCTCATCAAACGCTACCATACCCACACGGGCACCGGCTTCAATGGCCATGTTGCACATGGTCATACGGCCTTCCATGCTCATAGAGCGAATAGCAGAACCACCGAACTCCATGGCGCAACCGTTACCACCGGCGGTACCGATGACACCAATCACGTGCAGAACCACGTCTTTACCCGTGATGCCTTTACCCAGCTCACCGTCGACCTTAATCAGCAGGTTCTTCATTTTGCGCTGAATCAGGCACTGAGTCGCCAGCACGTGCTCAACCTCAGACGTACCGATACCGTGAGCCAGTGCAGCGAACGCGCCGTGGGTTGCCGTATGGGAGTCACCGCACACAACCGTCATGCCCGGCAGCGTCGCGCCCTGCTCAGGACCTACGACGTGCACGATGCCCTGACGCTTGTCGGCCATTTTGAATTCGTTAATGCCAAAATGATCGCAGTTGTCATCTAAGGTTTTCACCTGAATGCGCGATACCGGGTCCTGAATACCTTCGATACCTGATTCGCGCTCGGTAGAGGTCGTTGGTACGTTGTGGTCTGGCGTTGCCAGGTTAGCGTCTAAGCGCCATGGCTTGCGACCCGCGATACGCAGACCTTCAAACGCCTGTGGAGACGTCACTTCGTGCAGAAGCTGACGGTCGATGTATATCAACGCTGTGCCATCTTCACGGGTTTTCACCACGTGCTGATCCCAGAGTTTGTCGTAAAGAGTCTTGCCGGCCATGCTCGGTACTCCCATCTCTTTAGTTAGGTTCTCATCATTAATCACTTGCTGAATGATACCTGAGCTGATAAACAACAGAAATTCATATTTTTTCTAGTTTGAATTCCTACCGGGAATACCAGCTAATATTTAGTATCAGCTCTTTCGGGGTGTGACATGGATACACAATCGTTAAAGGCGTTTATTGCAGTCGCTGAGCAAAAGTCATTTTCAGCGGCAGCAGAGTCTTTGTATCTGACGCAATCAGCGGTCAGTAAACGTATCAAGCAACTGGAAGAGCAGCTAAGCACCACTCTTTTTGATCGTCACAACAGAACCATCAGCCTGACCGAGGCTGGCGAAGCACTCCTCCCCCGAGCGCAACATATTCTGGATCTTGTCTCAGACACAGAACTTGAACTGGAGAATATTTCCGGCGACATCAGCGGCAGCCTGACCTTAGCGACCAGCCACCATATCGGCCTGCACCGGCTGCCGCCTGTTCTCAGAAAATTTGTACATGCTCACCCAAATGTCGATCTCGACCTGCAGTTTATGGGCTCTGAGCGTGCATACCAGGCGGTGAGACTACGTCAGGTCGACCTGGCCCTGACAACACTGGAGCAAACACCTAAAAGTGACATTGCTGCCATCCCACTCTGGCAGGACGATATGGTGTGCGTCTGTGCAGCCAATCATCGGCTGGCTGGTATCCCTCAGATCTCACTTCAGGATCTGTCGTCCGAACCCGCCATACTGCCCGAGCCAGATACTATTACCTATCAGCTCATTAACCATGTTTTTGCTGCCGAAGGACTGAGTTTAAAGGCACCCATGCCTACCAACTATCTCGAAACCATTAAGATGCTTGTCTCAGTCGGGATGGGCTGGTCGGTGCTGCCCTCATCGATGGTGAATGATGACGCTTTAACCGTGATCAACTGGCCGGGGACGAGTCTTCGCAGACAGCTTGGCGCTGTATTCCTGAAACATCGAACGCAAAGCAATGCAGCTACCGCACTGATGGACCTCCTGCACGCCAGTGCCGACGACTAAAGTAAGAACCTGACCGGCGAATAGGGGTCGTACCGTGAGGCGATTTACCTTGAGACTACTTACCTTGAGGCAGAGCAAGACGCTGACATCCTGAAGCGATATGCTCACTAAGAGAAGAACGGACTACGCCATTGCGGCGCTGAGGAGAATATCATGCTCGATATCAATCACATTCTGGTAGTGCTGGATAAACACGACGAAGAGCAGCCTGGCCTGCACCGCGCTTGCTGGCTGGCGAACGCGCTGGATGCCGACCTGACATTAATCACCTCGGCGTGGGACAGCTTTGGCGACCAGGCCTCACAGTTGGCAGACACGACCGCAAGTAGTGTTAAGCAAGCCCTCCTGCGCCAGGCGCAATTCTGGCTGGATTCGCTTACTGAGCTGGATAGCTGCAAACGCCTGCGCGTTAATACAGAAGTTCATTGGCAGAAGCACCTGCACGATGCCGCCATTGAATCGGCTCGCGATACGGAGTTTGACCTGGTTATTAAGTCGACTCAGAAACACGGCCTGATCGATCGGCTGTTCTCGCACACTGACTGGAACCTGATGCGCCACTGCCCGGCGCCTGTCATGATGGTTAAATCATCCGATGCCTGGAAGCGCAACCGTATACTCGCCAGTATTGATGCCACCAGCTCAGACAAAGGGCACACTCTTATCAATGACAACATTTTGTCTTATGCAGAGCATCTGGCTGATCACTTTGATACGGACCTGCATATTGCAAACGCTTACCCTATGGTCGCTGTCGCCCTCGCCATGGTGCCTGAGGTTTCTCCACCAGAAGACATTCAGAATTACATTACTGACCAGCATAAAGAGGCAACAGCTCGCTGGGCCGAAAAGTTCAACGTCGCTGAAGATCATGTCCACATACTTGAAGGTGATGCTGAACAAGTCGTGCCGGATGTGGCCGCAGAGATTGAAGCCGATCTCGTCGTCGTTGGCACTGTCGGTCGCGAAGGTCTGAGCGGTGTCCTGATTGGCAACACAGCAGAAGCGCTCGTCGATAAACTCAGTTGCGATGTATTAATCATTAAACCCAAAGACGGCGTTAATCCTGATATTGAATAGCCCACATATCGCGTAACCCCGTAAGTCGAGAGAATATGAAATCCGCTGATAAGCAGACAAAGAACCTCCTGATTATTGCGCACTGCCCCTCTGAAAATCTGGCCCGTCTCCGTGACGGGCTTATTTCTGGCATAGAAAAAGCTGGCGCTAATCTCACATTCACCGCCAAAGCACCGTTAGATGCAGGCGTCGATGAACTCATGCAAGCCGAAGGAGTTATCTTATTAACCCCTGAAAACCTGAGCTATATGTCAGGTGCAATGAAGGACTGGTTTGACCGCGTTTATTACCCGGTGCTGGATAACAAACAGGGACTCCCCTGTATAGCCATCGTACGTGCAGGCCACGACGGCACAGGCACTGTCCGCGCCCTGCAAACCATCACAACCGGATTACGCTGGCGCTGGGTTCAGGAACCAGTGGTGCTCAGAGGTGCGTGGCAGGAAGCATGGCTGGACGAAGTCGGTGAGATTGGTGAGGCCATCGCAACCGCTCTGTCAGAAGGTATTATTTAGCAGGATAAAAAAACGCCGACCCGAAGGCCGGCGTAGAGGGGGAGCAATCATAACGGTTGTTTTGCAACAACCGTAAGCTCAGATACGACATTCACGTATCAGTTCCTCAAAGTTTTATTTTCTTAAGCCTTTTTTCGATAAAACTTCTTCTATTTCGACAAGACACGCCGGATCATCGATAGTTGACGGAGTTTGGTACTCCTCACTGTTAGCGATGTTGCGCAACACCTTACGCAGAATCTTCCCTGAGCGGGTTTTCGGTAGACGCTGGACAACCACAGCATGACGGAAACTGGCAACGGCACCGATGTTGTCACGCACTCGCTGAATGACTTCGGACTCCAGAGTCGCTTCATCGATCGTCACACCATCTTTTAACAGAAGAAGCCCCAGGGGCTCTTCGCCTTTGAGGTCACTGGCCTGGCCAATCACAGCGCATTCCGCAATTGCATCATGACCTGCCACGACCTCCTCCATTTCACCGGTCGACAAGCGGTGGCCTGCGACATTGATGATGTCATCGGTGCGTCCCTGAACAAACAGGTAGCCATCCTTATCGATGTAACCGCCATCACCCGAAACGTAGTAGCCATCGAAGGTACTCAGATAACCATCCACAAAGCGGTCGTGGTTGTTCCAGATCGTTGGCAAGCAGCCCGGGGGCATAGGTAATCTGATGGCAATACTGCCCTGCTCACCGGCAGGCACAGGCTTGCCGTGACCATCTAGAATGTGAACATTAAAACCAGGAGACGGACGCGTTACCGAGCCCGGTTTCGTTTCCGCAAGACCATAGCCCACGTGATTTCCCGCAATAGCCCAGCCAGTTTCTGTCTGCCACCAATGATCAACGACGGGCCGTTTCAGGTGCCCGACCACCCAGTCGTAAGTGGGTGGATCAAGGCGCTCACCGGCCATGAAAATGGTTGTTAATGCGCTGAGGTCGTACTGTCCGGCAAGAGCACACTCCGGGTCTTCCTTACGTACAGCACGAAACGCCGTTGGTGCAGCAAATAAGGCCTTCACCTTATATTCAGCACACACCCGCCAGAAGGCTCCAGCGTCTGGTGTTTTAACCGGCTTGCCTTCATAAAAGACCGTAGTACAGCCAGTAATCAAAGGCGCATAAACAATATACGAATGCCCAACGACCCAGCCCACATCCGATGCCGCCCAGAAGACATCCCCCGGACCTATGTTATAGACGGAATCCATGGAATAACGCATCGCCACGGCATGACCGCCATTATCGCGGACAACCCCTTTGGGCTTACCAGTAGTTCCTGAGGTGTAAAGAACATACAGGGGGTCCGTCGACAACACAGGCACACAGTCCGCCGGAGATGCCGACGCCAGCGCCTCTTTCCAGTCCAGATCAAAACCAGCAATCAGGTCACAAGGATGCTGCTCTCGTTGCAGTACCACACAGGAATCAGGTCGGTGACTTGCCATCGCCAAGGCATCATTCACAATCGGTTTATAAGGGATAATCCGGTCGACTTCTATTCCGCAGGAGGCCGTGACAAGCACTTTAGGCGTTGCATCATCAATACGGACGGCTAATTCGTTGGGCGCAAATCCACCAAACACCACCGAATGAACCGCCCCGAGACGAGCGCAAGCCAGCATAGCAATCGCGGCTTCAGGCACCATCGGCATATAGATAACAACCCGATCTCCCTTTTCTACGCCCCGGGCAGCCAGCACGCCTGCGAAAAGCGCCACTTCTTCAGTTAATTCACGATAGGTATAAGAGCGTTTGCTTCCAGTAACAGGCGAGTCGTAAATAAGTGCAGCCTGATCGCCACGGCCATTCAGAACGTGATAATCGAGTGCCAGAAAAGAGGTGTTCAATTCACCATCGGCAAACCAACGGTCTATTCCATTCTTATCCTGGCTGAGTACCTTGGTTGGTTTTTTAAACCAGTGCACTTTTTCTGCCTGTGCAGACCAGAACGCCTTTGGATTGTCGCGAGCTTCGCGGTAATCGGTTTCATACATCATTAGCCACCTCCAAGTATTCGTTCAGAATACGAAAGTCGACTAACAGCGCCTATTCGACTTAGGGATAGAATCGCGGTTGCTCTTAAAATAAAAAAGCCCGCGACTGAAACAGTGGCGGGCTTTTATATCGTCTGACTTCAGCTAAGACTTACCAGCCAGTCAGTTCCTTCAGTGTCTTACCGATATCAGCAAGGCTCTTACAGGTTGCTACACCAGCATCATTGAGCGCTGCGAATTTCTCGTCGGCAGTGCCTTTACCGCCCGAGATAATCGCGCCGGCATGGCCCATGCGTTTACCAGGAGGTGCAGTCACCCCTGCGATGTAAGAAACCACAGGCTTGGTCACGTTCTCTTTGATGAAAGCTGCCGCCTCTTCTTCGGCGGTACCACCAATTTCACCGATCATTACGATGGCTTCAGTGGCAGGGTCTTCCTGGAACATTTTCAGGATATCAATGAAGTTTGAGCCAGGGATCGGGTCACCACCGATACCAACACAGGTCGACTGGCCGAAACCTTCGTCAGTGGTTTGCTTAACCGCTTCGTAAGTCAGAGTACCTGAGCGGGATACAATACCCACTTTGCCTGGCAGGTGAATATGACCAGGCATAATACCGATCTTACATTCTCCCGGAGTAATAACCCCTGGGCAGTTCGGACCGATCAGCTGCACACCAAGCTCATCGCACTTAACTTTTGCATCCAGCATATCCAGAGTAGGAATGCCTTCAGTAATACAAACGATCAGTTTGATACCGGCATTTGCCGCCTCAAGGATTGAGTCCTTACAGAACGGCGCAGGTACATAAATCACAGACGCTTCAGCCCCTGTAGCGTCAACCGCCTCAGCGACAGTATTAAACACCGGAAGACCAAGGTGCTCAGTGCCACCTTTACCCGGTGTAACACCACCAACCATCTTTGTGCCGTATTCAATGGCCTGCTCAGAATGGAAGGTACCTTGAGAGCCAGTGAAGCCCTGACAAATAACCTTGGTATCTTTATTAATTAAAATACTCATTATTTGCCCCCCGCAGCTTTAACCGCTTGCTCTGCAGCATCCGCAAGGCTGGTTGCTGCAATAATATTTAAACCACTTTCAGCCAGAACTTTAGAACCCAGTTCTGCATTGTTACCTTCGAGACGTACAACCACCGGCACTTTTACACCGACTTCTTTTACCGCCCCGATTACGCCTTCAGCGATCATGTCGCAGCGTACAATACCGCCGAAAATATTGATCAGTACGGCGCTGACATTTTCGTCGGAGAGAATAATTTTGAATGCTTCAACAACACGTTCTTTCGTCGCGCCGCCGCCCACATCCAGGAAGTTCGCAGGCTGGCCACCGTGCAACTTAACGATGTCCATGGTACCCATCGCCAGACCAGCACCGTTCACCATACAACCAATGTTGCCATCAAGGGCGACATAGTTAAGTTCGAATTTCGCTGCGTGTGCTTCACGTTCATCTTCCTGAGAAGGATCGTGCATTTCCTGCAGATCTTTGTGCCGATACACAGCATTGCTGTCGATGTTAATTTTCGCATCGAGGCAGTGAAGGTCGCCCTCATTGGTAACTACCAGAGGGTTAATTTCCAGCAGAGCGAGATCTTTTTCGTGGAATAACTTAGACAGACCAAGGAAGATTTTAACAAACTGACTGACCTGCTTACCTTCAAGGCCCAATTTAAAGGCCAGGTCCCGACCTTGGTACGGCTGCGCGCCTACTAAGGGATCAATCTCGGCTTTCAGGATTTTTTCAGGTGTTTCGTGTGCGACTTTCTCAATCTCCACACCACCTTCGGTCGATGCCATGAACACAACACGACGGGAAGAACGATCAACAACGGCACCGAGGTAGAGTTCCTGATCAATATCTGTGCAGGATTCAACCAGAATGCGAGAAACCGGCTGGCCGTTTTCATCTGTCTGATAGGTCACCAGGTTTTTACCCAGCCACTGATTAGCAAAATCGCTGATCTCTTCTTTTGAGCTGACCAGTTTCACACCACCGGCCTTACCGCGACCACCCGCATGTACCTGTGCTTTTACGACCCAACGGTCGCCACCGATTGTGTCGGCTGCTGCAGCTGCCTCTTCCGCTGTTTTTGCCGCCACTCCTTTTGAGACTGGCAGGCCGTACTGAGCGAACAGCTGCTTACCCTGATATTCGTGTAGGTTCATCGCTTTGTCCTGTTCTTACAATTTAACGTTCAGGTCTTGTCTGACGGAGACACATTGTATGGGTTCCGCCATTTCAGAAACTTGTGTGGAAAAGATAGTCCTGATTTTCTGATTAGAGAAATAAGGGGCCAATCCACCGTCGCTGTTACAGTTTAGACAGGTTGTAATAAAGCCACAAAAAAAAAGCCCGGTAAACCGGGCTTTAGTATTATGTCCTGCACACTGTGGTGCATAGACCAGCTTACTTGGCTTTAGGGCGACGATTGGCCTTATGAATGGCCTGATTGTTCACCGCAAGCGCAGCTTCATGCACGGCTTCAGAAATGGTTGGGTGTGCGAACACCATCATGCCCACGTCTTCAGCGCTGGAACCGAATTCCATAGCAACAACGATCTGCTGACAAAGATCACCGGCATTCGGACCGATCACACTGGCACCAAGAATACGGTCTGTTTCAGCATCGGCGATAATCTTCACGAAGCCATCCGTATCTGCAGCAGCCATAGCCCGGCCATTAGCAGCAAACGGGAACATACCAACATTATATTTTTCGCCATTTGCTTTCAGTTCATCTTCGGTTTTACCGACCCAGGCAATTTCAGGGTGCGTGTAAATAACGGAAGGAATGCAGTCGTAATTAATCTGCGCTTTATGACCGGCTATGCGCTCTGCAACCATGACGCCTTCTTCAGACGCTTTATGTGCCAACATAGGACCACGTACTACGTCACCTACAGCCCAGACTCCAGGAGCGTCTGTTTTACAGGTTTCGTCGACGTGAATAAAACCACGCTCATCAAGGTTAACGCCGCAGTCACCTGACAGCAGACCTTCAGTGTAAGGACGACGACCAACCGCTACAATCAGCTTGTCGAACTCTTCTGACTTTTCACCTTCAGAATCCTGATAAGTCACGGTCACTTTCTTACGCTTAACATCCGTACCAGTGACTCGTGCACCGACACGAATATCCATGCCTTGCTTGCCAAACAGTTTTTTAGCTTCTTTAGCTACCGTCTGGTCGACAAGATGAAGGAAATTATCCTGCGCTTCGAGAACCGTAACTTCTGAACCGAGACGACCCCAGACAGAACCAAGCTCAAGACCGATAACACCGGCACCAATAACACCAAGGCGCTTAGGCACCTTAGTAAATTCCAGCGCGCCGGTAGAATCAACAATAACGTCGTCGGCCAATGGCGCTGGTGGAATTTCAACCGGCACAGAACCCGTCGCAATAATTACGTTTTCTGCTTCAAGCACTTCAACGTTACCGCTGTGGTCAGTGAACTCTACCTGCTTGTTAGCAAGCAGTTTACCTGTCCCTTCAAACGACGTTACACCGTTTGCTTTAAACAGCGTCGCAACACCCATGGTCAGGTTTTTCACGATCTGTTCTTTGCGGGCCATCATCTTTTCGATATCGATGGAGACCTTACCGGTAGAAATACCGTGCAGTTCAAATTTCTCGTGCGCTTCTTCATATTTGTGAGAGCTGTCGAGAAGTGCCTTTGAAGGGATACAACCTACGTTCAGGCAGGTGCCACCCAGCACAGGCTTATCTTCTTTGCTGACCCATTTTTCAACACACGCAGTCTTCAGACCAAGCTGCGCACAGCGAATTGCTGCTACATAACCACCAGGACCACCACCGATGACTACAACATCAAATTGTTTGCTCATAATAAATCCTTAAATTTCCGAGACCCTATCAGATATCCAGCAACAGACGCGCTGGATCTTCGAGCAACTCTTTAATGGTTACCAGGAACTGTACTGCTTCTTTGCCATCGATCATTCTGTGATCGTATGACAGAGCAAGATACATCATTGGCTGAATAACAACTTCACCATTCACTGCCATCGGACGTTCCTGAATTTTGTGCATTCCCAGAATAGCAGTTTGAGGAGGATTCAGAATAGGCGTCGACATCAGTGACCCGAAAATACCACCATTTGTGATGGTAAAGGTGCCACCCTGCATATCATTGATGCCCAACTTACCTTCGCGGCCACGCTTACCGAAATCACCAATAGTGCTTTCAATTTCCGCCAGACCCATGCTGTCAGTATCACGCAGAACTGGAACAACCAGACCGCGTTCAGTAGAAACGGCGACACCGATATCCTGATATCCGTGGTAAACCATGTCGTTACCATCGATAGATGCGTTAACCGCAGGGAAACGCTTCAGGGCTTCAGTAGCTGCCTTCACGAAGAAAGACATGAAACCGAGTTTCACACCGTGCGCTTTTTCAAAAGTATCTTTGTACTTTTTACGCAGTTCCATAACCGGGCCCATGTTCACTTCGTTGTAGGTCGTGAGCATGGCTGCGTTCTGTTGCGCCTCGACCAAGCGACGAGCGATGGTTGCACGGAGACGAGTCATAGGAACACGTTTCTCAATGCGGTCACCTTCATCAGCCATAGGTGCAGCGGCGGCAAGTGCAGCAGGTGCCGACTTAGGCGCTTCTGCTTTTGGTTCTGGAGCAGCGGCAGGCGACGGTGCAGAACCACCCTTCAGATGATTAACGACATCTTCTTTAGTAACACGACCGTCTTTGCCAGTCGCCTTAATGGTTGACGGAGCAATGTCATTTTCTTCAACCAGCTTACGCGCAGCCGGGCTCATGATGATGTCACCATCATCAGATGCTTCTGCAGTTTCAGCAGGCGCCGACTCGGTTTCAGCAGGCGCTGAAGAAGACGCAGCATCCACCGCGCCCTCTTCAAAGATTGCCAGCACTTCGTCACTCAGAACCACATCGCCCTCTTCTTTATGAACGGTTTTTAATGAACCGTCCGCAGGAGCGACAACTTCGAGTACGACTTTATCCGTTTCAATATCCACCAGAAGCTCGTCGCGCTGGATGGGTTCACCCGGTTTTTTGTGCCAGGTTGCCACAGTGCCATCAGCGACAGATTCAGGAAAGGTGGGTGCCTTAATTTCGATGCTCATTCGATTTTCCTTAGAGTTCCTGCGATACGTCAGCCCTGGAGATCCAGAGCGTCACGGATTAATTTTTCCTGTTGCTCCAGATGGAGCGCCATATAACCAGCAGCTGGAGACGCAGAGTGATCACGCCCTGCGTACTCAAGATGCCATTTTGGATTCAGGTCATGCGCGACTTTGCGCATATGGTGCTGGCTGCTGTACCAGGCGCCCATGTTCATCGGTTCCTCCTGTACCCAGTAAATGTCCTTGGCGCCTTTGTATGGCTCCAGAATCTTACCGAGGAAGTTATGAGGAAACGGATAAATCTGCTCAATCCGAATGATCGCAATATCGTCGATCTCTTCCGCGCGGCGGCGTTCAAGTAAATCGTAGTAGACCTTACCGGAACAGAGCAAAATTCTGCGGACTTTTTTCGGATTAATATCATCAATTTCGTCGAGACAAGTACGGAAGCGGCCTTCAGCCAGCTCTTCAAGCGTACTGGTTGCCAACTTATGGCGCAGTAACGACTTAGGCGACATCACAACCATTGGCTTACGCAGCGGGCGAATCATCTGACGACGTAGCATATGGTAAACCTGCGCCGGTGTTGAAGGCACACAGATCTGAACATTGTGTTCTGCACAAAGCTGCAAATAACGTTCAAGACGCGCAGACGAGTGCTCTGGGCCCTGGCCTTCGTAGCCGTGTGGCAGCAGCATAGTCAGACCACACAGACGGCCCCACTTGTGTTCACCCGACGAAATAAACTGGTCGAATACCACCTGCGCACCGTTGGCAAAGTCACCAAACTGCGCTTCCCAGATAACCAGAGTCCCTGGTGTCGTGGTTGCATAGCCGTATTCAAATGCCAGTACGGCTTCTTCAGAGAGAAGCGAGTCGTAGATATCGAACTTCGGCTGACCTTCTTCAATATGCTGAAGCGGCACATGAGTGCTCGCGTCTTTCTGGTTATGCAGCACGGCATGACGGTGAGAGAAAGTACCGCGACCAACGTCCTGCCCTGTCAGGCGGATTCCGTAGCCCTGTTTAATCAGAGTGGCGTACGCCATGGTTTCTGCGAAACCCCAGTTGATCGGCAGAGCGCCAGCAGCCATCTTACGACGGTCCTCAAGAATCTTGCCGACCTGACGCTGTACTGCAAAGCCTTCTGGCGGTTCCTGAAGCTGATGCGCGAGTTCCTGCAGCTGCTTCATATCAAACTTAGTATCGCCTTTGGTCGTCCACTCATGGCCGAGGTACGGACTCCAGTCGACGAACAATTCTTTGTTCGGCTCCTTAACCAAGGACTTAACCACGTGAAGACCATTATCCAGAGCCAGTCGGTACTCTTCTTCGAGCTGCTTACTGGTGTCTTCAGTCAGGACGCCCTCTTCAACCAGACGCTTCGCGTAAAGTGTACGGGTTGTCGGGTGGCTCTTAATTTTCGAGTACATCAGCGGCTGAGTACCTGATGGCTCGTCAGCTTCGTTGTGTCCGCGACGGCGATAGCAGACAAGGTCAATCACTACGTCTTTACGGAACTCGTTACGGTAATCAACGGCCAGCTGAGTAACGAAAAGAACGGCTTCAGGGTCATCACCATTCACGTGCAGAATTGGCGCTTCGACCATTTTTGCCACGTCAGTGCAGTATTCCGTTGAGCGGGTATCTTCACGCTTAGAAGTCGTAAAACCGACCTGGTTGTTAATGACGATGTGAACAGTACCGCCGGTTTTGTAAGCGCGTGTCTGAGACATCTGGAATGTCTCCATAACAACACCCTGACCCGCGAATGCTGAGTCACCATGGATACTGACAGGAACCACCTTTTCACCTACAGGGTCACTACGACGGTCCTGACGTGCACGCACCGAACCCTCAACTACTGGAGAAACAATCTCAAGGTGAGATGGGTTGAATGCCAGAGCCAAGTGAACTTCACCGCCCGGTGTCATCACGTTCGAGGAGAAGCCCTGGTGATATTTCACGTCGCCGTGAGATTCGTATTCTGCTTTACCATCAAACTCATCGAAAAGATCTGAGGTTTTCTTACCCAGTGTGTTAATCAGGGTATTCAGTCGGCCTCGGTGGGCCATACCGATCACGATCTCTTTTGCACCGTAAGTACCGCTGCGCTGAATCAGCTCATCCATTAACGGGATAAGAGACTCACCACCTTCCAGGCCGAAACGCTTAACACCTGGATAACGAGAGCCCAGGTATTTTTCCAGGCCTTCTGCAGCCGTCAGACGCTCCAGCAGGTGCATTTTGATTTCTTCACCGTATTTCGGGTGAGAGCGGACGCTTTCGAGACGCTGCTGGAACCAGCGCTGCTCTGCGGTGTTAACGATGTGCATGTATTCAGCACCCACCGTTCCGCAATAAGTGGTTTCTAACGCATCAATGATTTCTTTCAGTGTTGCCTGATCCTGACCGACAAACAGATTCCCTGTCTGAAACACTGTGTCTAGATCAGAGCGAGTCAGACCATGAAAATGCAGATCAAGGTCAGGTACAGTCTCGCGAGTCATCAACGCCAGAGGGTCAAGCTTAGCGTGCTGGTGACCACGGCCACGATACGCGTTGATCAGCTGCAGCACTTTCATCTGCTTGCGCTCGTGTTCGCTGCTCACTGGCGCGGACATCATAGGCTTAGCGCGACGCTGATTCTTTGAAATGAGTAGAAATTGATCCCGGATGGGCTTATGCGGGGTGTCGACGGTGCTGTTTTCGTCAACGCGAGGGAGTTTGTCGAAATAGTTGCGCCACTCTTCGGGCACTTCGTTTGGATCGCGGAGATAGGTTTCGAACAACTCCTCGATGTAAGCAACATTACCACCCGCTAGCTGCGAAGTGCTCCATAGTTGCTCCATTGTCAGTTCGTGCATGTATGACCACCCTGTGTCAATTTCTGAACAAGGGAATGCCACCACAGAGATGCATGCACCGACTCTAGCACAAGGCGAAGTAGAGGGTCGATCGGATAGATCGCAAGGCCTCTGAGGTAGCACCGGGATGCCCGGTTCCCTCAACTGTAAACTAGCTTAGTCAACAATGGGACTTTTTGGGTTCCATTGCGAATAAAATTGTCGACGTAAGCGGGTTGTATGTCCAACCCGACTTACGTCTCATACCACCGGTCGGAAGTGGTACCGTTACACCTGCTGTGACAGCAGCATGTTACGGATGTGTCCAATGGCGCGTGTTGGGTTCAGACCCTTCGGGCAGACATTGACACAGTTCATGATTCCGCGGCAACGGAATACTGAGAACGGATCGCTCAAACCTGCCAATCGCTCTTCAGTTGACGTATCTCGGCTGTCTGCCAGGAAACGATAAGCCTGAAGAAGACCTGCTGGACCAACGAACTTGTCTGGGTTCCACCAGAATGAAGGACAAGACGTTGAACAACATGCACACAGGATACACTCATACAGACCATCGAGCTTCGCACGCTCTTCTGGCGACTGCAGACGCTCAATAGCTGGCGCCGGAGTATCGTTATGCAGGTACGGCTTGATCTTCTCATACTGCTGATAGAACAGCGACATGTCGATAACCAGGTCGCGGATTACAGGCATGCCTGGCAGCGGGCGCAGAACCAGCTTGTCCATTTTGCCTTTGGTCGCTTCAGAAATCGGAGTAATACACGCCAGACCATTCTTACCATTGATGTTCATACCATCAGAACCACACACACCTTCACGGCATGAGCGGCGGTAAGCAACAGAAACGTCCTGTTCCTTAACCAGGTGCAGCACATCCAGCACCATTACGTCTTTACCACCTGGGATGGTAATTTCGTAATCCTGCATGTATGGGGCTTCATCCTTCTCAGGGTTGTAACGATAAACACTAACTAACATATCAACACTCCCCTCTTAATAGGTACGGACTTTAGGTGGGAACGCCTCAACGGTCTTAGGCGCGAAGTTCACCGCACGCTTGCCGATCGTCTTGGTTTCCGGGAAGTACAGTGAGTGACACAGCCAGTTTTCGTCATCACGCTCGGTGAAGTCGTTACGGGCGTGGGCACCACGTGACTCTTTACGTTCAATGGCAGCAACCGCAGTTGCATACGCAGTTTCGTAAAGGTTATCCAGTTCCAGAGCTTCAATACGCGCAGTATTGAACGCATTACTCTTGTCGTCGAGAACCGTGTTCTTAACACGCTCTCCGATTTCTTTGAGCATTTCCAGACCCTTCTCCATGCTCGGACCTTCGCGGAATACACCGAAGTACAGCTGCATGGTTTTCTGAAGATCCGCACGAACAGCAGCAACGCTGTCACCAGAAGTCTGAGTATTCAGACGATTCAGGCGAGCCATTGCACGCTCAATGTCTTCTTCTGTTGGATCAACAAAGTCGAAACCATCTTTAAAGTTCTGCTCAACCTGCAGACCCACCGCACGACCAAATACAACCAGGTCAAGCAGAGAGTTACCACCAAGGCGGTTCGCACCGTGTACAGATACACAAGCGATCTCGCCAGCAGCGTAGAGACCTTCAACAACAACGTCGTTGCCGTCCGCATCAACGGTCAGCGCCTGACCACCGATGTTTGTTGGAACACCACCCATCATATAGTGACAGGTAGGGACAACAGGGATTGGTTCTTTAACAGGGTCAGCGTGCGCAAATGTGCGAGACAGCTCAAGAATACCCGGAAGCTTAGCGTTCAGGGTTTCTTCGCCCAGGTGGTCCAGCTTCAGGAATACGTGATCGCCTTCTTCACCACAACCGCGGCCTTCAAGGATTTCCATAACCATAGAGCGTGCAACAACGTCACGACCAGCAAGGTCTTTTGCGTTAGGTGCATAACGTTCCATGAAACGTTCGCCGTCTTTATTGATGAGGTAACCACCCTCACCACGACAACCTTCAGTCACCAGAGTACCAGCACCCGCAATACCTGTCGGGTGGAACTGCCACATTTCCATGTCTTGCATAGGAACGCCAGCACGAACCGCCATACCAACACCGTCACCAGTGTTGATCAGGGCGTTGGTCGTGGACTGATAGATACGACCCGCACCACCTGTCGCCAGTACAGTAGCCTTAGCTTTGATGTAAACAGTTTCGCCAGATTCGATATCGATAGCGATAACGCCCGCTACCTGACCGTTAGCATTTTTAACCAGATCAACGGCATACCATTCATTCAGGAAGGTAGTACCGCCTTTCAGGTTGCCTTGGTACAGGGCGTGCAGAAGCGCGTGACCAGTTCGGTCAGCAGCTGCACAGGTACGGGCTGCCTGAGTAGGATCGTTAGGACCTTTCGACTGGCCACCGAATGGACGCTGATAAATACGGCCTTCTTCAGTACGGGAGAAAGGCAGACCCATGTGCTCAAGCTCGAATACCGCCTGAGGGCCTACGGAACACATGTATTCGATAGCGTCCTGGTCGCCGATGTAATCGGAACCCTTAACGGTATCGTACATGTGCCAGCGCCAATCATCGTTCGGATCGGCAGACGCGATCGCACAAGTGATACCGCCTTGGGCAGATACAGTGTGCGAGCGAGTTGGGAATACTTTAGTAACACACGCGGTTTTGATACCTGACTCAGTCAGCTGCAGTGCAGCACGCATGCCTGCACCACCACCACCAATTACGATGGCATCAAACGACATAGTTCTGATTTTGCTGCTCATGACTTACACGCTCCAGAGAATATCGATGCCCCAGACCAGGTACGTGAACAGGAAACCTGCCATTACCAGCTGGAAAATAAAACGAAGAGACGTCGACCCGGTGATGTAGTCAGTGGAAATTGTCCACATACCAACCCAGGCGTGAGCACAGATAGAGATCAGTGCCGCCAGGCTGAATACTTTCATCCACACCTGAGAAAAAAGACCGTGCCACTCAGCAAAAGTCAGGTCCGGAGTAGCGACTACGAATCCAAACAGGAACAGAGTGTAAATAGCAAGGATGACAGCTGACAGACGCTGAATCACCCAATCGTAAAGGCCACTACGGCCGAAGTTTGTAACACTGTTTACCATACCCAGACTCCCGCCAGAACGATCACTACGACACCGGCAATCAAGGTGATGATTGCGCCGGTACGACCGCTTTCTTTGGTTTCACCAATTCCCATATCCATCAACAGGTGTTTTACACCCGCCACAAAGTGATAACCCAAAGCAGACAGAATGCCCCAGGTGATGAACTTGGCCAGGCCACCATTCATTACTTCTTTCAGCTCATTGAAAGATTGCTCAGACTCCAGCGAAGCTCCAAGTGCACAGAGCATGAAGGCCACTGCAAAAAACAGAGCAAAGCCAGAAATACGGTGCAGGATGGACGCCTTGGCAGGAAGTGGGAGCTCAATAGTAGTCAGATCCAGATTTTTAGGTCTATTGCTATTCACGGCTCTATTACACTCTTATATGGGCCCGAAACTCCTGTCCGAAATCACTCAGACTGGCCCCGGGCACAGGCTCACGAAGGTTGACGATCTCCCTGTACAAGTCTTGCACAAGTTTGTCGCCGCGACAAATTATAAGCAGCGTAACCGTGTTTTACAAATGGCATGACAGCCTTATGACAGAGCATTCGGCAATTTCACCCCGTATATCTACACTGTTGACTGGTTGAGGTATCCCTGATGATGCTAGCAGTAACCGCACCACCAGCAAATCCCGGCTCCAACGTCAGACATTGGTCGCAGGCTCCGGGTTAACAATCTGAACCATCTATACTTGACTCGAACCAGAAACTTATCATTGCCCTGGCGACAATTGACAAACCAGCTCCACAATCTATAGTTGTGCCCCTTTGTTTGGGGGTAACACCTTAAAAAGTGTTCTCTCCTGTGCTGAAATTCTGGCTGACCAGGCTGAATTTCGCAGCTGTAAAAAGCACAGCGACCGGGAGAGTTGGAGAACTTACAATGTTCTCTGGGGTATTAATCAGATAGCAGGAGGCCTCATTTCATGGCTGACAAGAAAGCAACACTGAAAGTCGATGGCGTAGAAGAAACATTAGAACTGCCGGTATACGAAGGCACCGTAGGACCTGATGTCGTCGACGTTCGCAGTCTGACTGGCAAAGGCCTGTTTACATACGACCCTGGCTTTGTATCAACCGCAGCAACCGAATCTGCGATTACATACATCGACGGCGCAGCTGGCGTACTGCTTCACCGCGGTTACCCGATTGATCAACTGGCTGAGAAGTCAGACTACCTGGAAACCTGCTACCTGCTGCTGCACGGCGAGCTGCCTGATGCAGAGCAAAAAGAAACATTCGTCAGCACCATTAAGAACCACACTATGGTTCATGAGCAGCTGAGCCATTTCTTCAACGGCTTCCGACGTGATGCTCACCCGATGGCTGTTATGTGTGGTGTCGTTGGTGCGCTCTCTGCGTTCTATCACGATTCACTGGATATCCATGACGAGCATTCCCGCATGGTATCTGCACACCGTCTGATCGCGAAAATGCCGACCCTCGCTGCAATGGTTTACAAGTACAGTATCGGCCAGCCGTTCATGTACCCGCGCAACGACCTGAGCTACGCAGAAAACTTCCTGCACATGATGTTCAACACGCCATGTGAAGAGAAGAAAGTAAGCCCGGTTCTGGCAAAAGCAATGGACCGTATCTTCCTGTTGCACGCTGACCACGAACAGAATGCATCGACGTCAACCGTACGTCTGGCTGGTTCAACTGGCGCCAACCCGTTCGCATGTATTGCTTCTGGTATCGCTGCACTCTGGGGCCCTGCCCACGGTGGTGCAAACGAAGCCGTTCTGAACATGCTGAACGAGATCGGCGACGAGTCGAACATCGACAAGTTCGTTGCAAAAGCGAAAGACAAAGAAGATCCATTCCGTCTGATGGGCTTCGGTCACCGCGTTTACAAGAACTTCGACCCACGCGCTAAAGTCATGAAGCAGACCTGTGACGAAGTTCTGGCTGAACTCGGCATGGAAGATGATCCACTGCTGAAGATCGCGATGAAGCTGGAGAAAATTGCGACTGAAGACGAGTACTTCATTAAACGTGGTCTGTATCCTAACGTTGACTTCTACTCGGGTATCATCCTGAAAGCCATCGGCATCCCGACGGAGATGTTCACTGTGATCTTTGCAACTGGCCGTACTCCGGGCTGGATTGCACACTGGAACGAAATGATCAGCGGCAACTACCGTATCGGTCGTCCGCGTCAGCTGTACACTGGTTACGCTAAGCGTGACTACCCAGGCTAACGCCAGGGATAAGAAAAGCCGCTGACCAGCGGCTTTTTTTTCGCCTCGAAGAACTGCACATAAGGATACCCAGTGAATATTCTCTTTATCGGCCTTGGCAATATGGGCGCCCCTATGGCTGCGCACCTCGCTAGCGCAGGCCACTCCCTGACCGTAGCAAACCGCAGCCCTGCCAAGGCTGCCCAGTGGCTCGCCAGCAACCAGGGGCAGGCATTGGCAACGCCCTCTACCCTCCCCGTGCAGACGGAGGCTGTCATACTCTGCGTGAGCCGGGATGAAGACGTCGAAGAGTGGCTGATAGATAACGGTATAATAAATCAACTCAAGCCAGGTGCGCTGATCGTCGATCACAGCACCACGAGTGCAGGCCTGGCCGAACGGATGGCCGCCAAAGCCTCAGAGAATGGCGTATATTTCTGTGATGTTCCCGTATCAGGCGGTCAGCAAGGTGCTCAGAATGGTCAGCTATCACTTATGGCGGGATGTGATTCCAACGCCTACGAGCGACTGGTAGATCTCACAGCACCATACACAAAAGCCATTGCGCACATGGGCGATCCGGGCTGTGGCCAGAAGACCAAGATGGTCAATCAGATCTGTGTCGCCGGACTGATTCAGTCTCTGGCCGAAGGGATCCACTTCGCTCAGGAAAGCGGCCTTGATCCAAAGAAGGTCATGGAGCTTGTCGGGCAAGGTGCCGCCAGTAGCTGGCAACTGATCAACCGCCACCAAACCATGATAGACGGCGACTACGACCATGGGTTCGCTGTCTCGCTAATGCACAAGGATCTGCAAATCTGCCTGCACGAAGCCAAAGCAGAAGGCGTTTCTCTGCCCATCACCGAGATTGTGGATAGCTATTACCAACAGCTCGAATCGGGTGGAAACGGCAATAAAGACACGTCATCCCTGCTTTTACGACTACAGCAGCGCGAATAAAAGCAAGAAGCAGAACGACACAGAACCTGACTATTGCATGACTTACACTGTCATGACTGGCTCCGGCGCGTACTTGTACTAAGCTAAGTTCAAACCTTTTCCGGATGCGAACTCCATGGCGCAACTTGAACGACATTCTCTCAGCCGCTCCGTCCCGGACGATCAGCTGAACTGGAGCCAGATAGGCGAAACACTGACTTTACTGGCGCTGGCCGTCGCACAGATCGATACCTCGATGAAGGAAGGTAACGACTCTGTGGATACTCTGACGCATAGCTTCACCTCAATCGCCAGCAGGTCGCGCCTGCTACTCGACCACTTTGCAAAGGTAGACCCGGACGCACCGCAGGAAATCAAAGACGCCGCTGAAATCATCCACGCAGAAGTAGGCAAAGCCGTTGTCGCTTTTCAGTTTTACGATCGCCTGTCCCAACGCATGGAGCACGTAGGTGAGAGTCTTGAGAAGATGGGCCATCTGATCAGTGATCCCAAGGGCCGGTATATCGAAAAAGAATGGGTTCAGCTACAGAGCGAAATTAAAGCGAACTACACCATGGAAGCCGAACGCATTATGTTCGAGCACATCCTTGCAGGACGTTCAATCGCCGAAGCGCTCGAAATCTACCACCACCACTTTAATAAACCGATGGATGATTCCTTCGGTACAGATGACGATATCGAACTATTCTGATTGCGCGAAAAGCGTCTCGCCCACTCCGAGACGCTTCCCGGTGAACAAAGCGTTCTGACCGAATATTATCCGCCCATCAAGCCGACACAAAGCCTTCAGCGCACTCATCACCTCGGGGCTTCGCTCCAGAGTGTCCGGATCACGAGTGGGAATAACACAACGTTCACAGGGCTTAACCAGTGTCAGCTGCTCTCCATTATCGGTGTTCAACGCAGTCCACCCACGCTCTACAAATGCAGAAGCGGCCCCCTCCACAACCACATTTGGCCGAAAACGCCTGACATCAACAGGCAACTCAGCCGCCTCACTCAATGCATCGAGGCTTTCCTGCGTTACAACAAGGAGCGGGAATCCATCAGCGTATCCGACAGCAGTATCTTCTGGGGCGTATTCAGTATCCGCACGACGGGGATTCTGCTCCGGAAGCATAAATAACCGGGCCGACCGAGCAAGAATTCCTGAAAGCCAAGTAGCGACCTCGTTTCCACAATCAACGCCCGTTATTTCATCACTCCAGATACGGACGCGCTGTGGCTTCGCTGACGACCTTGTTGATACACGAATTTCACTTCGCCCCGGATAAGTGAGCACAAGATCTCCAGCATTAAATTCAGGCTGAATATGTGCCATCGCAGGTACTTCCCGCTGGGTTATAAAGTCACCCGCGGGCGAGGCAATGACAAAACGCCGATCCCCTACCGGACCATCGCGGTCAAAACTGAGAGAATTAACTTCGATGCCGGAACAGGATTTAACCGGATAGATAAACAGGCGGGATATTTTCATAAGGGCTCCTCAGAGCCCCTTAGTGTATACGGCGAATCCGGGCAGGTATACGCTGCTACCGTCCTTCGGCTTGCTCGACTTTCATACGAATCAGTTTCTGTACTTCATCGGCAAGACTGTGGGGTTTGAACTTCGACAGGAATCCATCGCAACCAACCTTCTCAACCATGGCTTTGTTGAAGTTGCCCGACAGTGACGTATGCAGTATCACAAAGGTATCTTTCAGATCCGGGTCCTGACGAATCTCCGTGGTCAGCATGTAGCCGTCCATTTCGGGCATCTCAGCATCTGTGATAATCATCAATAGGCGGTCGCGGATATCACGCCCCTCCTGCTTCCAGTGCATCAGAGTCTGATACGCTTCCAGGCCGTTACGCGCCTGAACAATATTCAGGCCCATAGGCGCAATCACATTTTTCATCTGCTCAAGAGCGACATTCGAGTCATCAACAATCAGGATGTCTTTGCCGTGCACTTTCTCAAGCAGCTCACGGTCATAGGCATCCTCTGTAAGTTCGAGCTCGTAAGGGCTGATCTCAGCCAGGACCTTTTCTACGTCGATAATCTCAACGATGCGCTCGTCAATCCGGGTAATCGCCGTCAGGTAGTGTTGCCGACCCGCGCCACCCGGAGGCGGCAGAATCTCATTCCAGTTCATATTCACAATACGATCCACACCACCAACGAGAAACGCCTGAATCGTCATGTTGTACTCAGTGACGATGATATTGCAGTTGCTGGTATCCCCTGTCATCGGACCCATTTTCACGGCCGCCCTGAGGTCAACAACAGGCACTGTTTGGCCCCTGACATGACAGACGCCGCGAATACAGGGGTGACTGTCCGGAATTTTGGTCAGTTCAGGCAGGCGCATAACCTCCTGCACCTTGAACACATTGATTGCAAAGTATTGCTGGCCACCCAAATGGAACAGCAGTAGTTCCAGCCTGTTCTGCCCAACTAACTGGGTTCGGGCGTCAACACTGCTGAGTACGTTGCTCATAATCTACTCCGGACATCGTTACTCAGAAAAGTGTAGTCAAGCATCACCAAAACGCAGAACAAAATACCAGCTACACTCACTTTAATTGCCGGACAAACGTGCGCTCCGGTGCGACACATGTCGAAAAGGCTCAACCAGACAGTCAGGATCACGCATGCAAGACCGCCCATTACTGGCACGACAGCCCATTCTGGATAGCAACAAAGCGATATATGCCTACGAGTTGCTATGCCGCCCCATTCCTGACGCGACAGAGGCCTGGCAGGACGCACATGGCAACAGTGCCACGACAGAGGTAGTTATAGGCGCCATGCATGAAATCGGCATGGCCCTCGTGACTGGCGGGCGACCTGCGTTTGTTAACTTTACAGCGGATTTCCTGAGCGTTGATTTACCACTATCACCGGATGAGATGGTGATTGAATTGCTTGAGCACATCCCGGCAACCGAAAAGAACATAAATGCTGTTGTTCGCCTGAAGCAGCAGGGCTTCCGTATCGCTGTCGACGATTTTACAGGTGATGAGGCACAGGCTGCTTGGCTCAAGTACGCAGATATCGTCAAGGTTGACCTACCCGCGCTTGGCTCTCCGGATTATGCTGGCGCGGTTCGCAAAAAGTTTCACCGTGAAGGCTTACTCTGGCTGGCGGAAAAGGTAGAAACTCACGAAGAATTCGAGCACTGCAAGGCTGCAGGTTACGACTTATTTCAAGGCTATTTTTTCTCAAAGCCTGTGATTCTGTTCGGGCGACGAACACCTGACTCTCACCTTGCGGTCATGCAGTTGCTAGGCGCATTAAATCAGGAAGAAGCCGATTTCGACGATATCGTCGACACCGTCCGCCGCGACCCTCAGTTAAGCTATCGCTTGTTACAGATGGCGAACTCACCGCAAGTGAATCACGGAGCCCCTATCACAACCCTTCAGAGAGCAGCAACCGCACTTGGGCTAAGCCGTATCCGCAACTGGGCGAATCTACTCGCCCTGGGCAAGCTCTCCGACAAACCGGCAGTGCTTCAACAACAGGCCCTGTTTCGTGGTTACCTGATGCAGAGCCTGTCAGCCGGAACAGACACAATGGAGCCGGATACCGCGTTCACACTGGGGCTCTTCTCTCTTCTTGATGCCATGTTGGATATGCCCATCGATGAAGTCTGCGCCCGCGTAAATCTGCCAAAAGAGCTCACCCAGGCAATTACCGAAAACTCGGGGGTATACGGTCAACATCTGAAAGCATTGATGCAGTGGGAAAAAGGAGCCGCCGACACGATCGACTGGGCGTCACTTGAAGTCACGCCCGGCGAGCTGGAAGCAAGCATTGAGCAAGCGATCCATACGGTGTCACAGCAATCAGGCGATCTCGCCTTCTGAAGTCTTTGCAGCCTGCTCAGACTGTACGGATGGCAGCGAATAGAATTGCGACCACAGCCGACGATAGCGCTCAACTTCGGCAGCCCAATGCTCATCAGACCAGCCAAGCATTGGCTGCAGCCTTTCTTTCAGATCAGGCAACAGATCAAGCCCTCCATTTTTAAGCAAAAGGCCAAGACGGCTGCGCCTGAGCATCAGATCATCCAGATGCACAACAGCCTCACTTGCGGCCTGCCAGCGAAGCTCGGCCCAGCATGTATGAGTTCCCGGTATAGGCTCCAGATCCTCCGCACCACCGTGTGCTTTCGCAGTGCCAATGATCTCAGCCGCATCGCGGCCATAGAACCCAGCCAGCCGATGCGCCATCTGTTCGCTTGCTAATGAGGCAATGGCCGGATCGGTTATCGTGAATACCGGGGCCTTTTTATCGACCTCACACTCTGGCAGCTCATCCCGTGCTTCTTTGAGAACATCAAGCGCAATCAGGCGAAAAGTCGTCAGCTTACCGCCACTGACGGACACCACACGCCCATCTTTCCAGACGGTGTGGTCACGACTCTCTTTTGAACTGTTCTTGGCGCCGCTGGCCACCAGAGGGCGAACCCCTGCCCAGCTTGAGATGACGTCCTTCTCCTGAATGCCTGCCTCAGGAAACTGGAACGCTGCCAAGGCAAGCAGATAGTCCATCTCGCGACGGGTAATGCCCACTTCGCCATTATCGGGTTTTGGGTGATCGAGATCGGTAGTGCCGATCACCGTGCGGCCCTCCCATGGATACACAAAGATGGGACGCTGATCCTGAGGATGGAGGATAGTAAAGGAGACATCTACCGGCAGGCGCTCTGCCGGAATCACAATGTGGCTCCCCCTCGCCGGTCGCACATCAGCACTCTGGCCCAGCTGTTCCCGTAGTTCGTTAACCCAGACCCCCGTCGCATTCACAAGCACTGAGGCGGTGACTTTACAGCTGGCGCCGCCCACCGTATCTCGCAGCGAAATGGTCACACCATCTGCATTCTGCTCAGTACGATCAACGGCGACATAATTCAGCACTTCCGCACCGTCACGCCGGGCCTCGTGGAGAATACGCATTACCAGGCGGCTATCGTCCGTGACTGCATCTGCAAATTCCGATGCACCGGTCAGCCCATCAGGGTTAAGGAAGGGGTAGCGTTCACGGACGGAATCGGCCCCATGAAAAGTGTGATACTTACGACGCGCCAGGAGGTCGTAAACCTTGAGCAGCATGCCGAAAGCAAAACGTCCAGGAAAGCGTCCGTCATAGTGCGGCATCATATACGGCATCAGGTCCACCAGCCCCGGAGCCTCCTTCATCAGTCTCTCGCGTTCTTTAACCGAATGCAGCGTCGTCCGGACATCGCCCTGAGCAATGTAACGAAGCCCACCGTGAACCATCTTGGAAGAGCGGCTGGAGGTCCCCCAGGAAAAGTCCTGACGATCAACGAGTAACACACGCAGCCCCCGCCGGGCGGCCTCTCTGGCCACGCCTGCGCCTGTGACACCACCGCCAGCAATGACAATATCCCAGTGTGTATTCTCTGTCAGAGCTCGCCAGCTCTGCTCTCTTCCACCAGACTTCCAATCAGTTATGGACATAGACCTCCCCCTTTTAAGCATTCTGCGCCATCTCTCGCCTCAAATGAAAGAGCCAGAAACTATGTAACCGAGCACTAACATTCTGTAACACACATGTGCTTGCCGCACACGAAGCGTTAAATCAGTATAACGATCATCCTATGTTTCTGCTGATCGACCCTTAGGTGCGGTTCTGACACAGAATGTTCCAGATACATGGAAGAGCTTATGAATAAGAATAATAATTATGTCCCCGGCACAGTGTCGTCGGCGTTCGTTCGTTTGTTTCTGCGCACTGCGCAGGACTACGGTATAGCGCCTACCGATGTACTCAACGCATGCTCTGTTAATCACGGAGTGCTGGACAATCGCCTGGCCAGAGTAGAGGCCTGTGATTTCGAAGCCATGATGCGCTGGATGATCACTAAGGCAGCCGATCCAGAGTTTGGTTTCAAAAGTGCCAGATATGTCGCGCCCGGCGCATTCGGTCTGGTCGGTTATCTGATCATGAACTGTCAGAGTGGCGGCGAAGCCTTTCGGCTGGTTCCGCGTTACGAGGCTCTGATCGGCAACCTGGGCACAACAGATCTCGCTGAGGGTGAGCACATAGTTTCAGTGCGCTGGAACTGTTATTGCCGCGACCCACTGGTCCGCCCTCACCTGATTGATGAATATCTGGCTACCACAGTGGAATACGCCCGCTGGGTGACCGGCCGGGACGATATCGCACCGATAAGAATCTATTTCGAACACAAAGCCCCACCGGCGGAGACACTTGAACGATATCAAGAGTACTTCCGCTGTGAACTGATCTTTGATTCAGGAGTAAACGTAATGGAGTTTGACGCATCACTGATGGACCTGCCGATTCGCCATCCCGATCCAACACTGCTCAAAACCCTGCAGGAGCAGGCAGAAAAGCAACACCAGGAGCTGCAGCAGTGTGATCCTGTTGTAATTCAGGTGCGCTCTACCCTTCAGAGCATGATGGAGAGGACGATCCCTCGACGTGAGCGCGTCGCCAGCCAGCTGGGCATGTCTGAACGAACTCTGCAGCGACGTCTTCTGGAGGCTGAATCTTCTTATCAGCAGATCCTCGACGAACTCCGACTCGAACTCTCTCAGGACTGGCTGACAACAAAGGAATGGTCAGTGTCCGACATAGCCCTGCGACTGGGCTTTACAGAGCCACGCTCCTTCCAACGTCGCTTCAAAACCTGGACAGGCATCTCGCCGGGTGAATTCCGTCGCCGTGAGGTGAACTCCTCAATGGAGCCGTCTAGCCGCCAGGCCCGTAGCGCCTGAATCAGTAGCTGACAGCAAAACAAAAATTAGCGGGGCCTTTTTCAGGCCTCGCTGATTTGTATCAGTAACTGATCTTTCACGCGCTGAGGGGTAATTTCCCGATAGCATGGCGGCTGGATGTCGCCGGGCTCGTTCAACAAGCATTGTTTAGAACGACACGGAGCACATTCCAGCTCACTCTTAATGATTTCACAATGCGGCCCAAGCACGCCTGTCAGTGTCGCATCGGTTGATCCGAAAATAGCGATCATGCCTGTCTCCATTGCCGCAGCAAGATGAGACAAACCAGAATCCACACCGACGACGCCTTCGGCATAGGCAAGCCAGGCACTGACCTCGTTCAACGGCATACGGGGAAGAACCTGAGCACCATCAATGCCATCAACAATACGCTCTGCCCGTTCGCGCTCTTCATCATTGCCCCAGAGCAAGACCACTTTCTTCCCCTGAGCTACGCCAAGTTCAGCCAGCGAACGCCAATAGGTCTCGGGCCAGAGCTTGGTTACCCAAGTTGTTCCATGAAGAAATACCCAATACTCACCTTCGATATCCGGGCGTTCCCACCGTGACTTATCAATACCGTAAGCCAGCTGCTCAGGCAGGCGATAATTCAGTGCGCGGGCAAATAACTGACGCGTCCGTAAAATAGCGTGCTGGCCCTTAGGCACACGAATGCGACGTTTATAAGCTAGCGCTGCCAAAGGTTCTCTCAAGCTCGCGCGGTCAAGACCAGCTTTAGTGCCGCGCGCCAGACGAGTAAACACAGCACTTTTAATCAAGCCCTGGGCATCCAGCACCAGATCGTATTTTTCCTCGCGGATAGAGCGATAGAAGGCTTTCATTTCTGCGCGCACGGCCGGATCTTTTAACGACTTACGCCAACGCCGCCACGCTACAGGAATAACGCGCGTGACTGCTGGATGCCACTCAGGCACTTCGCTGAAACCTTCTTCAACCACCCAGTGAAATTCAATATCAGGCACCTGCCGGAACGCATCCTGCACCGCAGGAAGCGTATGAAAGACATCTCCAAGAGACGATGTTTTTACCAACAGAACTTTCAACTGAATTTCTCCAACAACGAGCAGTCAGCCTGACCCTTCAGGCGCTATGATCGCCAGATTGTAGCGGAATGGCGCAATGCACAACAGGTGCGAATAGCAGACGTGGTTTTTAAGCGGTATTGCCACGATGGTGCTCAACATAGAGAATACGCGCCAGCTTCATTACAGGACACTTCTTCTCGTGCTGACTTCGTGGAAATTCTGGCTGGGTACGGCCCTACTCTTTGGTCTTATCTGGCTGGTAGAGGCACACTATGGATGGGCTAGGATAGCTGAGAGCTGGCAAGCAATTGAACCACGCCAACTGGGCATTGCACTGTCATTGATGCTGGTGAGCTACCTGCTGCGTGCGCTGCGCTTCTACGATTTCTTCGGCAGCTACACCAAAGGGCAGTTTGCCCCACTCTTACGAATCACCGTCCTGCATAACTTTTTTAACAATCTCCTGCCGATGCGCAGCGGTGAAGCAACCTTCCCGCTATTAATGAAACAGCAGTATCAGGTTCCTTACCGTCATTCCGGTCCTGCTTTGCTCTGGCTAAGACTGCTCGACCTTTATGTTTTGCTGGCTCTGGCGTTTATCAGCCTGCAAAGCCTGATGCCCTGGGGATCAGAAGTCCGCTACGCACTGGCAGGCGCGGTACTCGCGGCCCCTCTGCTCGCGCTGATTTTACAGGAGACCGTCCGCAAGCATCTGCAATCAGGCGAGGGCTGGAAAGCCAAAGCACTTGAACTGATGACGGCGCTGCCCGACAACCCCTTTACCTTTATCCGTGCCCTACTCTGGACCATCATCAACTGGGTGGTAAAACTCGCCGTGTTCAGCTGGCTACTCAGTGCCTTCACTGGCCTCACGCTCAGCGCCAGCTGGAGTGGTGCGACGACAGGCGAGCTCAGCTCGGTATTGCCCATCCACGGATTAGCAGGCGCAGGCACCTATGAAGCAGGCGTACTGGCTGGCCTCCTGCCCTGGGGGATTGAGAGCGGTCCAGCTCTCGCAGCAGCCGTAAACCTGCACCTGTTCGTGCTCGGCAGTACATTTATCCTTACTGGCTTACTGACGCTTGCAACTCAGCGTTCGGTTATTAAGCACTGAAGTCCCGGAATTCTGAGGGACGCGGTTATTTTACCGGGTACGAGTTTCCGGTATCATCGCGCACGACTTTCTAAAGACTAAGCGTGGTATCTCCCTTGACTGAGGCAAAAAACGCCAAGCCATCTCTCTCCATCGTTATTCCTATGTATAACGAAATAGAAAATGCAAAACCAATGGTGGAAGCGGTTCATAATGCTCTGTCTACTTACGAAGGTAAGTGGGAGCTACTGGTCGTCGACGACGGCTCGACTGACGGCACGCCTCAGGCCCTGCAACGCGAAGCCGACGACTACGGCCGCCATGTCCGTGTGATCGAACTGCGCCGTAACTTCGGCCAGACCGCAGCCATGCAGGCGGGCATCGATGAAGCCCGCGGCGACCTGATCGCTACCCTGGACGGTGACCTGCAGAATGACCCGAATGATATTCCACGCATGGTCGACCACCTGATTGAGCGCGACCTCGATCTGCTTACTGGCTGGCGTAAAAACCGTAAGGACGACCTGTTCCTGCGTAAGATTCCATCTCGCATTGCAAATCGCCTGATCGGCAAGATCACCGGCGTGCGTATCAATGACTACGGCTGCTCTCTGAAAATCTACAAGTCGTCTGTTATCAAGCAGGTGCGCCTCTACGGTGAAATGCACCGCTTTATCCCAGCCTGGGTAGCTGCGGTTGTGCCACCAAGCCGCATCGGTGAAATTGTTGTTAATCACAACGCGCGGACCGCAGGCGAGTCGAAGTACGGTATCTCACGTACTTTCCGGGTGATCCTGGATCTGCTGTCTGTCTACTTCTTTATGCGCTACCGAGCCCGCCCGGGTCACTTCTTCGGCTCTATCGGCCTGGCGCTCGGCTCTGTGAGCTCTTTGCTGCTGGTGTACCTCGCGATTGTTAAATTCGCGATGGGCGAAGATATAGGGGGCCGACCACTCTTCCTGATTGCTGTGGTCTTCCTGATTGCTTCGCTGCAGTTCCTGACAACCGGTGTACTCTCAGAGCTGATCTCGCGTACTTACTTCGAATCTTCGAAACGCGAACAGTACGTCATCTACCACAGAGACGATGAAGTACCAGCAGGTGAAGACGACTGGGCTGAAGCCAACACAACAGCGCAGGCATCCGACACGGGCGCTTCCGAGACAACGAATTCATCCACCAGTTGATTTCTTTATGAGCCGCACTGCACTGCCTCTCTGGCTGCTGGGGTTTGTCATCGTCCTGATGACTATGAACCTCAACGGCTTCCTGCTGTTTGACCATGACGAAGGCGCATTCAGCGAAGCGACACGGGGAATGTTCGAGCGTGGTGATTTCATCACCACTTACCTCAATGATCGCATCCGTTTCGATAAACCCATTCTGATTTACTGGCTCCAGGCCGCCTCTGTCGCAGCCTTCGGCACCGATGTCTGGGTATTCCGACTGCCATCAGCTCTGGCAGGCATTCTGTGGGTGCTTGCGATTTTTGCCTTTACCCGCAAAGTAACAGACCAGCAGACCGCCATTGCCGCCGCGCTTATGGCAGCGACCGCTGCAGGCATCAATGCCATTACCCACGTTGCTACGGCTGACGGCCTGCTCAACATGATCCTGGCCACCACCATGCTGGCCATGTATCTCTATTCTCAGGCGCCATCTCGCGGCCTGCTGATTGGGATCTATGTACTCATGGCACTCGGCACACTCACCAAAGGCCCAGTGGCGGTTGCTATTCCGTTTATGGCGGGAGGTCTGTTCTACCTGAGCAGTGGCTACCGACAGGAATTCCTGCGCGCGATTTTTTACATTCCCGGCTGGATCATATTCCTGCTGATCGCAGCCCCATGGTATATCGCGGCGTATCAGATTCATGGTCAGGAGTTTATCGACGGCTTCTTTATGAAGCACAACGTCAACCGTTTCAATAACGCCATGGAAGGACACGATGGCGGGCTTCTGTTTTACCCTATGGTACTGCCTTTCGTGCTCGCCCCTTTTGGTGGCCTTCTGCTGCGCATACTGCCGTCCATCAAAACCACACTGACAGGCGGCGACCATCTGAACCGCTTCCTGTGGATCTGGTTCCTTGTTGTACTTGTCTTATTCAGCCTCGCCAGTACTAAGTTGCCGCACTACATACTCTATGGGGTAACACCTCTGGTTATTCTGATGGCACGTTATCGTAACTGGCTACAGAGTCGCCTTCTGGCCGCCCTTTTCCCACTGATCCTGTTTGGCCTTATGGTCGCCTTCCCTCTGCTGATCCCGATTGTAGAGGCACGCCTGACCAACCCCATTGAGATCGCCACTGCGCAGCGAGCAGCGGAGTACTTTAATAATGATTTTGTGATTCTGGCGGCTCTGGGAACGATCGCGGCGCTGGCTCTGATTTTCTGGAAGCGTTTCAGCCCATGGTTTGGCCTGGTTATGGCGGGCGTCGTGCAGTCTGTTCTGCTTTGGTTCCTGTTTATCCCGACCTTCAGTGAAACCCAGCAGCGTCCGGTTTGGGACGCCGCAATGTTTGCCAAAGAGCTGGGCGAGCCGGTAGTCACGCAATCAATCGACATGCCAAGCTTTAACGTTTATCTCGACACCTGGACTGAGCGTCGTCGTCTGGAACCAGGCGAAGTCGGCTTCGCCCGTGAAGACAGAGTGAAACGCATTGAACATCCCTTTGATGTTTTATATCAGTCAGGCCCGATCATGATTATTCGCCACAGCGGCGGCCAACCGGAAAGTGAAGCGACCGAATGAAGACAGATACGCTGCTCATCAGTCTCGCCATGCTGCTGCTTGTTCTGGCAGCAGGCGTAACTTCGCAAGGCTCTAATCAGGAAATATTCCTCTGGTTCAACGCTAACGCGGGCGTTCTGCCAGATGCCTTCTGGGCCAACATGACCTTTGTTGCAGACACCCTGTTTGCCGTTGCTGTGATCGCGATTGTGGCCAGCCGTTACCCGCATATTTTCAATTCCGGGTTTGTACTGCTGATTATCGGCGCCCTGTTCGTTCATGGCCTGAAGAACCTGCTCGAGATACCGCGTCCACCTGCCGTGTTAGATGCCGACGTTTTCAAGGTCATCGGCCCCGTCGTTAAGAACCACGCGTTCCCGTCCGGGCATTCCTTCACTGCATTAGCGACCGCTGGTTTACTCGCCCTCAACATGCGAAGCATCAGTGGGACGATTGCGCTTCTCGTGATCGCTCTGGTTGCCGCAATCAGCCGTGCGGCAGTTGGCGCGCACTGGCCGCTGGATATTCTGGTCGGTTCTGCCGCAGGCCTCATCTTTGCGCTGATCGCTCAAAAGCTGGTTGACGAGATCTGGTGGCTGCAAGGGAAAGGGCTCGAACGCTTCGCCGCGGGCCTGATGACGATCACCTGCGTTACTATGTTATTTCACGACAGCCGCTACCCCGACACCCGCATTCTTACTGTTGCTGCTGCTGTCATTGCTCTACTGTCGCTTGCCACATATTGGCGTCAGACAGTCGCTGCTTTGCGCAAGTGAGCCAAATCCGGCCCCTCTCCACCGAAATCACACATTTTGATTTGTTCCCGGCGCCCAGTGCTTTATAGTGATGGGCTTCTGTGGGAGGAGGCGTCCGTGAGCCTTCCACGTGTGTTTAAGGTATCAGAACAGAAGGCAAGGTTTAGTCGTAATGCGCCGCGTCGTTATCACTGGGTTAGGAATTGTTAGTTGCATCGGCAACAATAAGGAAGAGGTACTGACCTCCCTTAAAGGCCAGACATCGGGTATCCGTTACATCCCCGAATACGAAGATGCGGGCTTCAGAAGCCACATCGCTGGCAGACCACAAATAAACCCAGATGATCATATCGATCGCAAGCAGCGCCGCTTCATGGGCGACTCTGCTGCCTACTCCTACATTGCTCTGAAAGAAGCCATCGCAGATGCAGGCCTCAGCGAAGATATGGTCAGCAGCCCGCGTACTGGCCTGATTGCAGGTTCTGGCGGTGCATCATCCAGCGACATCGTTGAAGCCGTCGACACCCTGCGCGAAAAAGGCATCCGTCGTGTAGGCCCATACCGTGTGACCCGCTCTATGGGCAGCACCGTATCGGCCAACCTGGCCACTCCATTTTCTATTCGTGGTGTGAACTACTCCATTACCTCCGCGTGTGCGACCAGCGCCCATTGTATCGGTAATGCAATGGAGCTTATCCAGTGGGGTAAGCAGGACATTATGTTCGCTGGCGGCGGTGAAGAAGAACACTGGACGCTGACCATGCAGTTTGATGCGATGGGCGCCCTTTCGACCAAGTACAACGACACCCCGGACAAGGCCTCCCGCCCTTACGATGCGACTCGCGATGGCTTTGTTATTGCCGGCGGTGCGGGCATGGTCGTTCTTGAAGAATACGAACACGCGGTCAAACGTGGCGCGACGATTTATGCCGAAATCATAGGCTATGGCGCGACCTCTGACGGCGCTGACATGGTTGCTCCTTCAGGCGAAGGCGCCGAGCGTTGCATGCGCGATGCTCTGGAAATGGCCGGCAACCCGAACATCGATTATCTGAACACCCATGGCACCAGTACGCCAGCGGGTGATATTTGCGAGCTTGACGCTGTTAAGCGTGCCTTTAGTGGCAACGTGCCCCCTTTCAGCTCAACCAAATCTCTGACTGGCCACTCTCTTGGAGCGGCGGGTGTTCAGGAAGCTATCTACTGCCTGTTAATGCAGAAAGACGGCTTTATCACCGGAAGCGCGAACGTGACTGAACGCGATCCGGGCGCGGCGGACGTGCCGCTTGTTACCGAAAACCGCGATGCCAGTTTGACGACGATCATGTCAAACAGCTTTGGCTTTGGTGGTACAAACGCCACCCTGGTATTTAAAAAGGTGTAACAAGCGGATCACCGTGGCATACCTCTATCCGGGATACCGGAGCTTACTTAATGGGGCATAAAAACTAAAAAAGTCAGGCATGTAACCCAGTGACATCGGGTTCAGTGAAACGCCTGAAAATGACCAACGGAATACAACGCATGACACAACAAGAATTACCGAATCATACGGACCCGTTATTTCAGATCGCCGAAAAATTATCGGCGGACTTCTCGCTTTTTCCCGAGTATGAAGACAACGCGGTTGATCACAAAGTTAAAGGCCTGATTGCTCCTCAGCAATGCGCTATTGAGCTGGATCGACTGAGAAAGCTCAACATCGACGACTACATTCAGAGCGTCGTTGCACCCAGCGAAAATCCTCAGCGCACTGACGCAAAGAGTATCGTTCAGCATCTCGTTGTTCGTGTAGTCTCAGAAGTCGAAGACGGGCCACTGTACTGCGCTGAAGCTGATCTCGATTTCGGTGGTCAGATTCGCCGTGTTGGCTTTATCTGCCAGAACCGCTCCCACTCCAATGGCGCGTGGGGGCCGATTCATCACAACCGTGCGGCACAACAGGCAAAGAATTACGCCAGTCGTGCGATGCCGATCATCACCTTTATCGACACACCTGGAGCCGACGCTGGTGAGTTGGCCAATGCCAATAACCAGGCGCACTCAATCAGCCACCTGATCACCGAAATGGTGAACAACGATGTACCGACCATCGGTATTATCTGGGGCGCGGGTTACTCAGGCGGCGCTATTCCTCTGGCCGCAACCAATATTCTGCTGTCAGTACGCGATGGTATTTTCAATACGATTCAGCCGCAGGGTCTTGCCAGCATCGCACGTAAGTACAACCTGTCATGGCAGGAGTGTGCAAAATACGTCGGCGTGTCGGGCTACCAGCTGCGTGAATCCGGCGTGATTGATGGCATCATCGATTACGCACCGACCGATGCCGATGAAAAGCGTGCAAATCTGCTGCGTGCAATTACCAGTGGTATTCAATCCATCGAAGAAGGTGCGAAGGAATTTACGCGCAACAACCCTTACCTGATGGATCACTACAAGCGCAGTATTGATCGTTTCCTGAACCCATCAGAAAAACTGTCAACGCTTGAGAATAACGCGAATTTCTTCCTTGCTCAGAGCCCGACCGAACACATCAACATCTTCGGTCTGTGCTATCGCTATACGCGCTACCTGACTCTGCGTCGTCGTATTCACTCCACCACGGTTGAGAACTACGGCCGCCTTGCGGATAAAGAAATTCCAGCGGGTCAGCTGGAGCAACGCATCCAGAATGAGCAGAACCGTAAGTTCCAGAAATGGCTACAGGCGCCTGAGAAAATCGTTTACGACGATGGCCTGCAAAAAAGCTGGAAAAACTTCTGGGCGAAGTACGAAGAACGTGACGAAAGCCGTAATACCATCGTCCGTCTCTTTCTGGGTGAGCCAAAGAATAACTACCTGAAAGCAAAGCAGGACCTCTGCTTTAATTTCGGTCTGTACCTGTTTAACCGCTGGAAATCTGATGCCGCGGTTAATTTCCAGGGCCTGCTTAATTACCTTGAAGATTATCGCCAGAGCCGCTTTTTGCTGCGCTCGTCCGATATTCTCGATGCCAGCGCCGTTGCCGATTTTATTGAAGACAATCCGCACCCACTGGCGGCTTATATTCGTGAGCAGTTACCACACGAAACCCGTCAGGAGCTGACCTCCGAACGCAACGCCGAAAAAGGAAAAGGGACACTGCGTCAGTCTCTGGCCACTGCGTTAAACACCATTCTTTCAGACGAACTACTGCCAGAAAGTATCCGTGCCGAACTGAAGCTCTCGACACGTTCAGAAGCTCTGTGCAACAACGAAGAAACACAAGCGACGGAAGCCAACCGCAGAATTATTGAAGAAGCGCTAGCGCCTTATATTCAGTTCCGTCAGGAAAATATTCAGAACCCGGCCAACCCAGACATCACGATTCTGGATGCCATTCTGCATGACGAACTGCGCGAAGAATTCCGTCACGTTTGCCAGAACATGCTGGTGTTTGGCAGCCTCTACGACAACTTTATCCATAACCTGGTCAGCGTCGCGAAAGAAGCGAACAACAACCGTGCGCTTTCTCGTGATTCTGTGAAAGCACTGTTGGATAAATCTCTGTCGGAAGCGACCAAAGGCGAAAGCTACACCATGAAGGAGCTCGAGTCCTTCAATTACTGGCTCAGCTATTTCATCAAGAGTTCGCAGAGCGGTGAATTCCTGAAGTCTGTCGAAGAATGGAAAAAGCTCGCGTTCCCGCGTTTGTCAGAAACTCTCTTCGTGGTGATCACGTTTATTTTCGAGAAGCTTCTGCCTGAGTACTACAACGCAGAGCAATCAGGAAAGAGCTATAACGGCCGCATCAACCCAGTCAGCATCGGTCGTCGTAAAGATTTCTGGAACCGTCTGACCATGGCCTATCACGACCTGCTGATTCAGGACGTACTCGACGACACCAAACGTCAGAAGCGCACATCACCGAAGGCCATTATTGAGCGTTTCTTTGATAACTTCGAAGAGATCAATGCCAACCTGATGTCGGCAGACCCAGTGGCTTTTCCGGGTTTCCGTTCTTCTATCGAAAAAGCACTGAAAAATAATATTCAGCCATGTGGTGTTATCACAGGCCTGGCGGATATTAATATCGGTGGCAAGACACAGCGCGTCGGTGCGCTGGTATCGAACCTGGATTTCCAGGCTGGCGCGTTTGATATGGCCAGTGCCGAGAAATTCTGCAAGTTGATGGTCGAGTGTGCACGTCAGCAATTGCCTGTCGTTTGCTTCGTATCCTCCGGCGGCATGCAAACTAAAGAAGGTGCAGCGGCGCTCTTCTCAATGGCTGTTGTTAACGACCGTATTACCCGCTTTGTTCGCGACAATGACCTGCCTCTGGTGGTCTTTGGTTTTGGCGATTGTACTGGTGGTGCTCAGGCGAGTTTCGTAACGCACCCGCTGGCGCAGACCTATTATTTCTCAGGTACAAATATGCCGTTCGCTGGGCAGATCGTTGTCCCTAGTTACCTGCCAAGTACCTGCACTCTGTCGAACTATTTATCCGTGTCTTCAGATTCAATGGACGGACTGGTTTCGAACCCATTCTTCGACGATCTCGATGAACGCCTGCGCGAAATTGACCCGGATATGCCGGTGGCACGCTACAGCGTTAACGACGTACTCGAACGCGTCCTTGAAGGTTATGTCTCTGCGGCCCGCATGGCACCACTGACCGCCGAAGACGAAGTCAGCCAGAAAAAATACGGTAAGATCGACAAGGTCATGGTCCACGCTCGTGGCTGTACCGCTGTCAAGCTGATCCGTAAGGCACAGGAAAACGACATTAAAGTCGTACTGATCCAGTCTGATCCGGATATGGAATCCGTACCTGTTGATATGCTTGGGCCACAGGATCGCGTTGTCTGTATTGGTGGTAACACACCGGATGAAAGTTATCTCAACGCGAAGTCTGTCTTGCGCATTGCGCATCACGAAGGTGTTGATGCACTGCACCCGGGGATTGGTTTCCTGTCAGAAAGCAGCCAGTTCGCTGCTCTCTGTGGCAACCACGACATTAATTTTGTTGGCCCACCGGTCTCCTCAATGGAAACCATGGGTAACAAATCGAACGCCATTAACACCGCGATGCGCGTTAACGTGCCTGTTGTCCCCGGCTCTCACGGTATTCTGACCAGCTCCGCGAATGCCGCGAGCGTTGCAGATGAAATTGGCTACCCGGTACTGCTTAAAGCCGTACACGGTGGTGGTGGTAAAGGTATTCAGGTTGTTGAATCAGCAGACCGCATTCACGCCCTGTTCCACCAGATTTCTACCGAAGCAAAAGCCGCCTTTGGTAATGGTGATGTTTACCTCGAGAAATATGTGACGTCTCTGCGCCACATTGAGGTTCAGGTTCTGCGTGACTCTCAGGGCAACACCAAAATCCTTGGCCTGCGTGACTGCTCCGTTCAGCGTAATAACCAGAAAATTTTCGAAGAGTCAGGCTCTACCATGCTGCCGCGCGAGCTGGAGCAAGGTGCTTACGATTACGCAGAAAAACTGGCAGACGCTGTCGACTATGTTGGCGCCGGTACCGTTGAGTTTATTTTCGACCTCGACAATATGGCGATCTACTTCATGGAGATGAACACCCGTCTTCAGGTAGAACACCCTGTGACCGAACTGGTTTCTGGTATCGACATTGTCTCGACTCAGTTCCGTATTGCGGAAGGTGGTGATATCGCTGATCTGAAACCAGATCACAAAGGCTACGCCATTGAAGTTCGTATCAACGCCGAAAAAGCCGTATTCAAAGGCGATGACGTGGAGTTTGTTCCAACACCAGGAACGATCCGCGAATGTGTATTACCGAAATACGACCACATCGAATTGATTTCGATGGCTGCAGCAGGCAAACAGGTATCGCCGTTCTACGACAGCATGGTCGCGCAGATCATCTGTTATGGCGAAGACCGTAACGACACCATCGCAAAATTGCGTAAGTACCTGGATGAAGTAAAAATCACCGGCGTATGCACCAACATCCCGCTTCTCAAGCGCGTGCTGGACGACAACGTATTTGTTGATGGCGTTTACGATACAACCTACCTGCCGAAATTCCTGGACCGGATCGATCTCGATGCACTGATTAAAGATATCGAAGACGCGGCAGACATGAACGCAGATGCCGTCGACGCCTCACAGCTCAAAATTGAAGGCTCAGACGAACTGAAAGTACTGTCACCGTCGACCAGTATTTTCTATGGTTCATCATCTCCGAGCGAGCCTGCCTTTGTGAAAGAAGGCGACGTAATTGATGTTTCTCAGACCCTATGTCTGATGGAAGCCATGAAAATGTTCACACCGCTGAGCCTTAAACAGTTTAACCGTGCTGGCAGTCAGCTCTATCCGGCTAAACAGAAATTTAAGGTAACTCGTGTTATGAACACGGATGGTCAGCAAGTGAATCAGGGCGACCTGCTCTTCGTTGTGAAACCTGTCGCTGAGGCCTGATCGCTCGTCTCACACTTGTGATCAGCTCAGTTAATAAAAAAGCCCGCAATTGCGGGCTTTTTTATGTGTTCTTTTTATTGATAGGCTTCGTTGCTCAGGTTACTGGTCTCCTGCAAGAGCTGATCTCTGACCATGGTTCTCGCCCGGTGCAGACGGCTCTTAACTGCCGCGACTGACTGCCCTGTTTTATCCGCGATTTCACGATTAGTCAGCTGTTCATAATCCTTCATCAGCAGCACTTCGCGATATATATCGGGGAGATCACGGATAGCCCGCGTCAGGTCGATCAATTGATCCTGCTCTGACGTCGTGTTCAACCACTCCAGGGCGGTACCATCACCATGCGGGTCGAAATCAAAGGCAACACGCCCTAACCTGCGACACTCGCGGCGGGTTGTCGTAAACAGCCATGATGACAATGCAGCCACAATTTTAAGACTGTCCAAGCGGCGCGATACAGTGATCAATACTTCCTGCACGGCATCATCGACGTCATTAATCACACAGTGCTTCATTGCGTAGTTATGTACATTCGGACGAACTGCCTGCAGCAGCTCAGATAAGGCCTTATCATCACCCGCCTGAGCACGTTCAATAACCGCATCCTGAATTCCCTTAATAGTCACCGAATCAACTCCTTATCCCTTTCAGTGAAATATTTTTACTCGCTGGTGAATCCTTTTTGAATCCAGCCGCCTCTTATAGAGACCTACCGCCAGACTGTCACCTCATTACGAGCACAGCGGCCTAGTTTTATAGAAGTTTGACTATTTTTCTACAGGAGAAACCCGAATGACGACCGAAATGATGTCACTGCTGACGTTTGCGATGACTTGCCTGATTGTTCTGTTAATTCAGGCCACCATTGCAATGAAAGCGTATGGGATATCGTACTTTATGAGCAACCGTGATGAAGCACCCGCTGAGGAAAGCCCTCTGGCACAACGCTTCAACCGGATTGTCAGCAACAATATTGAAACAGGTTTCATCTTTGTCGCTCTGGTTCTGGTCGCAGCGCAAACCGAGGTTTCAAACGGCCTGACCATTTGGGGCTCAATTGTGTTTGCCGCAGCACGTATTGTTTACCCTGTGATCTATGCGGCGGGCATTCCTGTAGTCCGTACTCTGGTCTGGGACACTGGTATCGTTGCCCTGTTTGTTATCTTCACAGGCATCGTGACTGCCTGATAGCGCACAACCTTTGCCTAAGCACTAAAAAGCCCTCTGTACAGACAGAGGGCTTTTTGATTCAAGCAGTGAGAAGAACCCACTCAGCTATTCTGGATCATTTTCTCTTTCATTGAGTGCAGCAGGTCACGCAGTTTGGCCGCCTCTTCAAAGTTCAGATCCTTCGCAGCTTTAAACATATCGTCCTCAATTTTGGATATACGTTTACCAAGTTCCGCTGCATTCAGGTGCTGCCAGTCGTCCGCCGAATAGCCTGCTTCTTTCTCTGCCACCTGCTGACGAGCACGTCCTCGCTGCTTGCCTTTTTTACCCGGAGGCGGAGCAGCCTCAAGAATATCTTCGACTGATTTCATAACACCTTTCGGTGTAATACCATGCTCTTCATTAAAGGCGAGCTGCTTCTCACGACGGCGTTCAGTTTCGTCCATTGCCCGCTGCATTGAGTCGGTCACACGGTCGGCGTACAGAATCGCTTTACCGTTCAGGTTACGCGCCGCCCGACCAATGGTCTGAATCAGAGAACGCTCAGAACGCAGGAAGCCTTCTTTATCGGCATCAAAAATAGCAACCAGAGAAACTTCCGGAATATCCAGACCTTCCCGCAGCAGGTTAATCCCCACCAGCACATCGAACTCACCTAAGCGCAGATCGCGAATGATCTCAACCCGCTCAACCGTATCAATATCACTGTGCAGATACCGCACGCGAACCTGCTGTTCATGCAGGAACTCGGTCAGGTCTTCGGCCATCCGCTTCGTCAGTACGGTAATCAGAATCCGCTCGCCCTTCTCAACCCGCTGATGGATTTCATGGAGTGAGTCATCCACCTGACCGGTGGCCGGGCGAATTTCAATTTCAGGGTCCACCAGCCCGGTCGGACGAACTACCTGCTCGACCACGTTGTCCTGATGATCTTTTTCATACGGCCCCGGCGTCGCAGAAACAAATATGCACTGCGGCACAATCGATTCCCACTCTTCAAAACGCATAGGTCGGTTGTCCAGTGCCGATGGCAAACGGAAACCGAACTGAACCAGAGTTTCTTTACGAGAGCGGTCACCCCGGTACATACCGCCAATCTGTGGAATCGTCACGTGGGACTCATCCACGAATACCAAGGCATCGTTGGGAATATAATCAAACAAGGTCGGCGGCGCATCGCCTGCTGCGCGCCCCGACAGATATCGGGAGTAGTTCTCGATGCCTGAGCAGTACCCAAGTTCCTGCATCATCTCAAGATCGTACTTAGTGCGCTGCTCAAGTCGTTGCGCTTCTACCAGAAGATTCTCTTTGCGGTAGTACTCAAGGCGCTCTTTCAGCTCTTCCTTAATACCTTCAATGGCATCCAGGATCTTCTCACGCGGCGTCACATAGTGCGTTTTCGGGTACACAGTGACACGCGCCAGGCGGCTGTAGATCTGGCCAGTCAGTGGATCGAAGGTGCTTAACTGCTCGACCTCATCATCAAATAACTCCACACGAATGGCTTCATCATCGCTTTCCGCTGGGAAGATATCGATCACCTCACCGCGCACACGATACGTACCGCGATGGAAGTCTGCGTCATTACGGGTGTACTGCAACTCCGCCAGTCTGCGCAGAATGTCACGTTGATTGACCTGATCACCGCGCACAAGGTGCAACATCATCTTAAGGTAAGAATCAGGATCACCCAGACCATAAATAGCCGACACGGTGCAGACGATAATGGCGTCGCGGCGCTCCATGAGTGCCTTAGTCGCAGACAGACGCATCTGCTCAATGTGCTCGTTCACCGAAGCGTCTTTATCAATGAAAGTATCAGACGACGGGACATAGGCTTCTGGCTGGTAGTAGTCGTAGTACGACACGAAGTACTCAACGGAGTTATTCGGGAAGAACTCTTTAAATTCCCCGTACAACTGCGCTGCTAATGTTTTATTGTGAGCCATTATGATGGCCGGACGCCCACACCGGGCAATCACGTTGGCCATGGTGTAGGTCTTACCAGAGCCCGTTACACCCAGCAAAGTTTGTTTGAGCAGGCCGGCATCGACGCCTTTCACAAGGCCATCAATAGCTTTTGGCTGGTCGCCGGCGGGCGAATATTTGGATGACAGCTCGAATGGCTTACTCATGAGGATTCCAGTTAACGTCTAAATCCAGTAAGATTATACGTTGTTTTAGGGCCTATTTTGAGGCCCGCTATTTTTTAGGCACACATCGTGGCCGTGCTAGAGGAAAGTACATTGGATCTTAAATTGTCTGATCGCGTTCAACTGATCAAGCCATCCCCGACCCTGGCGGTGACCAACCGTGCAGCAGAGTTACGAGCGGAAGGCAAAGACATTATCGGGCTCGGTGCTGGCGAACCGGATTTTGATACTCCGGACCACATCAAAGCAGCGGCTGCAGAAGCTATCGATAAGGGCTTCACCAAGTACACAGCCGTTGACGGTACCCCCGGTCTCAAGTCTGCCATTATCGACAAGCTGAAAGCAGACAATGGCCTCAGTTACGAACCGAACCAAATTCTGGTTTCCTGTGGTGGTAAGCAGAGTTTCTTCAACATGGCTCTCGCGCTGATCAACCCAGGTGACGAAGTCGTGATTCCAGCGCCTTACTGGGTATCTTACCCAGACATGGTCAAAATAGCGGAAGGCGAGCCCGTCATCATCGAGACCGATGAATCGACTCGTTTCAAAATTACCCCAGAGCAGCTGGACGCGGCCATCACAGACAAAACCCGTCTGGTGGTACTGAACAGCCCATCAAACCCATCTGGTGTGGCATATACCAAAGATGAATTTATTGCTCTTGGCGACGTTCTGCGTAAATACCCAGACGTACTGATCGCAACTGACGACATGTACGAGTACATCTGGTGGGCTGACTTTGGTTTCGAAAATATCGTTACTGCCAACCCAGACCTGTACGAGCGCACTATCGTTCTGAACGGTGTCTCCAAAGCCTACAGCATGACTGGCTGGCGCATCGGCTACGCGGCAGGTCCGGCTAAACTGATCGGCGCGATGAAGAAAATTCAGTCACAGAGTACGTCTAACCCTGCGTCTATCTCTCAGGTTGCTGCAGAAGCAGCACTGCGTGGCGGCCGTGATTGCGTGACGCCTATGGTCACCGCATTTAAAGAGCGTCACGATTACATCGTTGATGCACTGAACGGTATTCCGGGCATCACCTGTATCCCAGGCGATGGTGCTTTCTATGCCTACCCTTGCGTGAAAGGCGCTATGGAAAAACTGGGCATTACGGACGACGTTGAGTTTGCAGAAAAGCTTCTCAGCGATGCAGGCGTTGCTCTGGTTCCTGGCTCAGCCTTCGGTACACCGGGTTATATGCGCCTGTCGTTCGCGACCAGCATGAATACTCTGCGTGATGCCGTAGCCCGACTGAGTAAAGCGTTGAGCTAATTGCTCAACCAATCAGTTAGCAACGCTCATAGAAAAGCCCGCTTATGCGGGCTTTTTTATTGGTAGAACTGCCAGTTCAGCAATGAGCTTAAACGCCCAGATATTCGCGTAGCTCTGGGTCGCTGAAGATGTATTCCCATAGACGGTCGAGTACATCGTTTACCCATTTTTCGTTGTATTCTTTCACCGGTGCCGCAGCAACACGACGCGATTCGCTCAGACCATACGGCTTAGTGAACGTCGTATTACCATCCAGTACCGTCATATTGAATCGGATACTGACACTGCAGGCTGTGACCAGAAAACCTTCATTACAGCTGTAACGGAAACGATTCACCGCCAGCTCAAGCTTCACCGGATCAAGCGGGCTTTCACCGCCGAACCCGAGCTGCGTCATGCTGTCCTGCAGACGACGCGTCAGCACTGCCGACAGTTCATCCTGAACATACAAAGGAGAGTTTTCGGCCAGACGTCCACCACGACTACCAAGCGACTGACGCTCGTCAGGGCTGATTTCTTCGCGGTTGTCGACCACACGGATCAAGGCACCACGGGACACCGATGCAGCGGGCTGCTCGATCTCATAATTCTCGCTCAGTTCAATGGTCTGCGGAGCCAGAACACACCCCGTCAGGCCGGTGGCCAGCACAGTGCTGGCCAGCAAAGTCAGAACGCTCTTACGCATTCGGTACATCCTTCTCTGCACGTTTAAATACCCACTCTGTGGCGGTCGATTCTTCTTCAGAAAAGCGATAGCCCGCCACATCAAATTTCTTCAGATCTTCAGGGTTATCAATACGCTGAGTGATCTGGTACGCCGCCATCAGGCCACGCGCTTTTTTCGCATAAAAGCTGATAATTTTGTACTTACCGTTTTTCTCATCACGAAACACTGGCGTGATCAGGTCTGCTTTTAACGCCTTCGGCTTCACCGACTTAAAGTACTCGTTCGACGCCAGGTTCACGATGGTATTGATACCAGATTGCTCTGTGAGTTCATTCAGAGCGTCGGTGATCTTGTCGCCCCAGAAAGCATAAAGATCTTTGCCGCGATCATTGCCAAGTTTCGTACCCATCTCAAGGCGATACGGCAGAATCAGATCCAGCGGACGCAGCAAACCATACAAACCTGAAAGAATACGTAGGTGACCCTGTGCGTAATCCAGGTCGTCTTTGCTCATGTTGTCGGCATCGAGGCCGGTATAAACGTCCCCTTTAAACGCCAGCACAGCGGCTTTTGATTCCCCTTCAGGAAAAGGAATCTTCCAGTCACTGTAACGCTGCACGTTCAGCTCAGACAATTTAGGGCTCAGCTTCATTAAAGCGCCGATTTCGTCCGGAGAATACTTACGCAATACATCGATCAACTCAGCCGAATCATCCAGATAATCTGGCAGACTGTGCTGATCCGTAACCGGCGGTGTCTCAAAATCCAGAGTCTTGGCGGGTGAAAGCAATGTAAGCATGTCGATCCTCAGCAGATATTGGTTGCGGTCATGATACCTTGTGCCCGCGTAACTCCCAAACGTGCCCTGTGTTTTGGCATTCCGGCCCGTTATGTCCGGTCAGGGCTGCCAATGCAGCCACTGTAATAAAGATGTGAGAATGGCTGACACAGGATAAATTCACTCTGTCGTGTTTCCTCAAACGAGTCATCAAGAGGTGTTAAAAATGGCAAAAGATATTCAGGGGCTGGGCTTAGGTCTGGCGGTACGCTTTTCTGGCAGTGAGTTCGCCAAGAAGTACAAGCTCCGCCGTCCGGCAGAAAAGCTGGCCTACGCAGGCACCAAGAAAGGCTTCGAAGTCATCGGTCAGATGGTGGCAAAGAAGAAAGCTAAGAAATCCGAAGATCCTAAAATGCTGCCAGAGCCGAGCACGGCTGGCCTGTTCGACCTGACCCTGTCAGAAGAACAGCAGATGATTAAAGACACCGTGCGTTCATACGCAGAAGAAGTTGTCCGCGGTCTGGCGCACGATGCCAACGAAGACATGAAACTGCCGGAAACCTACCTGCAGGACATCATGGACCTCGGCCTGAACTACTTCTCAGTGCCAGAAAGCATGGGCGGCGCGGCTCAGAGCTACAGCCCGACCACCAACGCCATCATTGCTGAAGAACTCGCCTGGGGCGACTTCTCACTGGCCTACGCCACACTGGCCCCCGTTGCAGTCGCAAATGCCATCGTTAAATGGGGCAACCAGAAGCAGAAAGAAAAGTACCTGCCTGAATACCTGGCAGAAACGCCTGTTAAAGCAGCGATTGCGGTACAGGAACCTGCCCCACTGTTTGATCCGGCAAAACTGTCTGCAAAAGCGAAGAAAACCAAAGCCGGATACACCATCTCAGGGGTTAAAAGCCTGGTACCATTTGGCGGCGAAGCGTCAATGTATCTGGTGGCAGCGCGCTACAAGCGCCGTAACCGTCTGTTTATTGTTCCGGGTGATGCACCAGGCGTTCAGTGGCAGGCAGCACCGGCCATGGGCCTGCGCGCTACCGCAACGGGCACACTGACTCTCGACAAAGTACTGCTCGGCCCGGATGCCCTGCTCGGCGATGACAGCTTTAACTTTGAAGCCTTTATGGATCTCGGCCAACTGCACTGGTGTGCACTGGCCATCGGTGCCTGTCAGGCAGCGCTCGATTACCTGATTCCATACGTGAATGAGCGTGAGGCCTTCGGCGAGCCGATTTCTCACCGTCAGGCCGTAGCCTTTATGGTTGCGAATATCGGTATCGAACTCGAATCTATGCGCCTGATGGTCTGGCGCGCAGCGGCACTTGCTGAAGCTGGCAAGCCATTCCACCGCGAAGCCTACCTTGCACACATCCTGTGTTCTGAAAAAGCCATGGAAATCGGCACCAACGCAGTTCAGCTGCTGGGTGGCCATGGTTTCACCAAAGAACACCCAGCTGAGCGCTGGTATCGTGATCTGCGGGTTCTGGCCTGCATCAACGGCGGCATGCACCTGTAAGGAGAAGCACAGATGATTAATTTAGAAAATCCGAAAAAATTCCGTGCCCTTGTTAACCAGGCACACCAGGTAGCGGCGAGTGTTTTCCGTCCGGTATCGCGTAAGTACGACCGTTCTGAGCACGCTTACCCAGTCGAACTGGACATGCTGGCCTCCATCATGGACGGCATGAACGACGGCACCACAGGCGAAGGCGCCGGTGCTGGCAAACTGAAGCAGGATAACGGCCCGAAGAAAGAAGGCATCCAGAACGGCACCAACATGTCGACAGTACTGTCTCTGGCGGAGCTGTGCTGGGGTGACGTTGGCCTGTCTCTGACATTGCCACGTCAGGGCCTGGGTAACGCCGCGATTGCAGCAGTTGCCGACGACGAGCAGTTTGCACGTTTCGGTGGTAAGTGGGCAGCGATGGCCATTACTGAACCAGGTTTCGGTTCTGACTCTGCAGCCGTTCGTACCACTGCGATTCGTGATGGCGACGAGTACATCATCAACGGTGAAAAAATCTATGTCACCTCAGGTGAGCGCGCTGACTGCGTTGTGGTCTGGGCGAGCGTTGACCGCTCTCTTGGCCGTGCGGCGATTAAGTCATTCATCGTCGAGAAAGGTACGCCGGGCATGGAAGTTGTCCGTCTTGAGAAGAAGCTGGGTATTAAAGCGTCTGACACCGCTGCGATCACTTTCACCGATTGCCGCATTCCAGTGAGCAACCTGCTGGGTGATCCAGAGGTTAACGTTGAGAAAGGCTTTGCCGGTGTCATGCAGACCTTCGACAATACCCGCCCGGTCGTTGCGGCCATGGCGATTGGTGTGGCTAAGGCCTCTATCGACCGCACCCGCGAACTGCTCAAGCAGCTCAAAGTAAAAGCCGATTACCGCACGCCTTACAAACTGGCCTCACAACTCGAAGCCAAACTGTATCGCTATGAAGCAGAATGGGAAGCAGCGCGCCTGCTGACTCTCAAAGCTGCATGGATGGCCGACAACGGTATGCCGAACTCTAAAGAAGCATCCATGTCGAAAGCTAAGGCTGGTCGTACTGCGAACGAAATTACCCTTGGCTGTGTCGAGATGCTTGGCATGCTGGGTTATGGCGAAGACGAACTGCTTGAGAAGTGGTCACGTGACTCGAAGATTCTCGACATCTTCGAAGGCACACAGCAGATCCAGCAACTGATTGTTGCTCGTCGCCTGCTCGGCAAGTCATCCGCCGAACTGAAGTAATCTGTACGACAAACTAAGCACGGGGCCTGGCGCCCCGTTGCTGTATTAATAATGATAATTTTCCGGTAACGTCGCACTCCGGACTTTCGAGCGAGACTCTTACCCGTATGACTCAATACAATGAAAAACTGGTTTCACTGCCGAATATTCTGACGCAATTGGCAAGCCAGGCCACAAGCATTCCGATCAAGCTGAAAGGTGTGTATGAGCTGGCAACCAGCAAACCTGAGAAAGAGAAATCAATCGGACTTCTGCTGGAGAAACACGCACGCCAGCGCCCAGAACACATCGCTATCCGCTACGAAGATGTGACTTACACCTATGATCAGGTCAACCGTAAAGCGAACCAGATCGCGCATTATCTGACCTCTCAGGGCATCGGCAGCGGTGATGTGGTAGCCGTGGTTCTTGAGAACCGCCCGGAAACCCTGATTTCTGTACTGGCCATCGTCAAGCTCGGTGCCATTGCCTCCATGATCAACACCAGTCAGCGTGGCGACGTACTGCTGCACAGCCTGACGTTGGTAAAGCCAAAGATGATCATCGTTGGGGAAGAGATGCTGGAGAACGTTAAGACGGTCGAAGGTGATCTCGATGACGCTTCGCTGAAGTCACTGCACTATCTGCGTGACACCGGCGAAACTGCATGCCCTGAGCATTACACCAACATCCTGACGGCCATCGAAGGCCAGTCGGACAAAAACCCAGATTCCACCAAAAAAGTGAAAATGCACCAGCCGTGCTATTACATTTTCACCTCCGGTACCACCGGCCTGCCAAAAGCCTCCGTGATGAGCCACTATCGCTGGTTCAAGTCACTGGCGGGCATGGGTCTGGCGTCCATGAACATGAGCAGCAAAGACATTCTTTATGTGTCTCTGCCGCTGTACCACAACAACGCACTGACTGTATCCATGGCTGCAGTTCTGGGGTCAGGCGCCTGTATGGCGATTGCGCGTAAGTTCTCAGTGTCACGTTTCTGGGACGACATCCGTCACCACAACGCCACGGGCTTCTGCTACATCGGCGAGCTGTGCCGCTACCTGCTGAATGCGCCGGCCAAGCCGTCTGACTCCCAGCACAAGATCCGTGTTTGTGTAGGTAACGGTCTGCGCCCGGACATCTGGATGCAGTTTAAAAACCGTTTCAACATTGATCACATCAATGAGTTCTACGGTGCATCCGAGTGTAATCTGGTATTCACCAACGCCTTTAACCTCGATAAAACCGCGGGTTTCTGCCCTCTTTCGTACAACATCGTTAAGTACGACATCGAAGAAGACGCACCACTGCGTGATGACAAAGGCTTTATGATTCCGGTGCAACCAGGCGATAGCGGCCTGCTGATCACCGAGGTGAACGACAAGCAACCGTTTGAAGGCTACACCGACGAAGACGCCACCAACAGCAAACTGCTGCGCAACGTCTTCAAGAAGGACGACTGCTGGTTTAACACCGGTGACCTGGTGAATAACCAGGGTTACAAGCACGTATCCTTCGCAGACCGCCTGGGTGATACCTTCCGCTGGAAAGGCGAAAACGTCGCCACCACAGAAGTTGAATCCATCCTGATGGAACTCGACAGCATCGAGCACGCCGTTGTATACGGTGTTCAGATCCCTCACACCGATGGTCGTGCGGGCATGGCAACCATTACGCCATCTGTCCCTCTGGAAGAGTTCGACTGGGCGGCGTTGTCTAAGCACGTTCGTGAGAAGATGCCTGCTTACGAGATTCCGGTATTCATCCGCGTGCGCGAGCAGCAGGAAGTCACCGGCACCTTCAAATATCGTAAAGTGGAGCTCAAGAAAGAAGCCTACCACCTCGATAAAGTGGGCGATGAGCCAGTGTATGTGATCGTTGGCAAAGACAGCGATTACACCGAGCTGACCAGCGATACCGAAGCGAAAATCGACGCAGGTGAACTCAGCCTCTGATCATCTGACGGTTATCGTCATTGCCAGTGCAGTCATTCTGCACTGGCATCCCCTTCTTAACGCCTGAACCTTTCCCCCATCCCCGCCCCCTTGTGGTAGAATTCGCCGCTTTCTTTGCACGCTTGCGCGAAGTTACGCCGCAAACATGAGGACACAAGACATGACAGTACCTGTCGGAATTATCATGGGCTCCAAGAGCGACTGGCCCACCATGAAGCACGCAGCCGATATGTTGGACCTGCTGGGCGTAGACTACGAAGTCAAAGTCGTTTCGGCGCACCGCACCCCCGACCTGCTGTTTGACTACGCAAAAACCGCACACGAGCGTGGCCTCAAGGTCATCATCGCGGGCGCAGGCGGCGCAGCGCACCTGCCGGGCATGGCAGCATCCCAGACCTCACTGCCAGTATTGGGTGTACCGGTAAAATCCCGCGCCCTGAACGGCATTGACTCACTGCTCTCCATCGCTCAGATGCCAGGCGGCGTAGCCGTTGGTACACTGGCCATCGGTGATGCAGGCGCGAAAAACGCAGGTCTGCTGGCCGCACAGATTCTGGCCACCTCAGACGCTGACCTGATGAAGCGTGTTGATGAGTTCCGCGAAACTCAGAAGAACACCGTATTATCACAGCCAGACCCACGAATTATTGAATAACCGCAGCACGGACATCCCGATGAAAGTAGGTATTTTAGGTAACGGCCAGCTTGGCCAGATGTTAGAAACCAGTATCACTGATCTTAAGGATATTGAGGTTTCACTGTACGACCTGCGCGCTCACACCGACGAAGCGCTGGAAGCATTTATTGCCTCGGTCGACATCCTCTCGTACGAGACAGAAAACATCCCGGCGCACATCGTGACCTTACTTGAGCCACACGCCGACAAGCTCTACCCAGGCCTGAACGCCCTGAAAACCTTCCAGAATCGTCTGCTGGAGAAAAATGCACTGCGTAACGCAGGCATCGCAACCGCAGAATTCCGTGCCGTGAACTCACTCGAAGACGTTCATACAGCGGTACAAGAACTCGGTCTGCCGATCGTGATGAAAACCACGACCGAAGGTTACGATGGCAAAGGCCAGTTCGTACTGCGTACACCAGACGATGCAGCACCGGCCTGGAACTCCATCGGCAACCGCGAACTCATCGCTGAAGCCTTTGTACCTTTCGAGCGCGAAACCTCAGTTATTGCCAGCCGCGACCGCGACGGCAACATCGTTGTATTCCCAATGACCGAAAACGTACACCACGAAGGCATCCTGCGTTACAGCCTCTACCCTGCACCGGCACTCTCACAAGAGAAAGCTGAACAGGCTGAGCGCTATATCCGTCAGCTGGCAGAAAGCCTCGACTACGTCGGCACCATTACCCTTGAGCTGTTCGACACCGAAGACGGCCTTGTTGGCAACGAAGTAGCACCACGCGTACACAACTCTGGCCACTGGTCGATTGAAGGCACCGAAGCCTCTCAGTTCCGTAACCACATGCTGGCCATCACAGGCAAAAGCCTCGGCGCGACCGAGCCTAAGTTTGCCTCCGTCGCTATGCTCAACGTGATCGGCGAAGAAACTCCGGCAGAAAAAGCCGAAGGCATCGACAACGCCTACCGTCATTCCTACGGTAAAGAAGCTCGCCCTGCCCGTAAGCTCGGCCACGTAACCGTGACAGGCAGCACCGATGCAGAACGCGACGCCACCATCACAGAACTGAACGCCCTGATGCCCGAAGGCATCTGGCCGCCTAAGCAATAAAAAGCAGAAGGAAGGCGAACTAATGGCAAAGTCACTTCAGGATCAGCTGCTTGGCCTCGGATTAACCGACGCCAAGAAGCAGAAGAAAAACGACAAAGAAAAGAAGCGCCAGGAACACCTGAAGCGCACCGGGCAGGAAAACAACGCCGACGAGTCCCGCGAAAAAGCGGAGCAAGCGCGTAAAGAAAAAGCCGCCCGCGACAAAGAACTGAACAAACAACGCGACGAAGAAGCCCAGAAAAAAGCCATCAAAGCTCAGGTGCAGCAACTCGTCGACAACAACCTGATCAGCGCTGCACAAGGCGACATCAAGTATCAGTTTGTTGATGGCAAGAAAGTAAAAAGCCTCTACGTTGATCAGGCTGTATGGGACCGTCTGTCAAAAGGCCAGCTGGCGATCATCGCGCATCGCAACAGCTACGCCGTGATTCCACTACAAGTAGCTGAGAAGATCCGTGAGCGCGACGATGGCCACTTTATCGTGATCGCCGAACAGACCGACGGCCAGATGGATGAAGATGATCCGTATGCAGCGTATCAGATTCCTGATGATCTGATGTGGTGATGGATACGAAAAGCCCGCTTAATAAGCGGGCTTTTTTCTGCTTCATGTCTGCACCAGATAAAATATTCTGCATTAGAGGTGCCTGCTGAATAAGATGGAAAAACCATCTTTAATCAAAATAGCTGATAACAAACTACTTTAACGCTTACCATGCCATAACACTGCTATCAGTCAGGGTAGTACTATTCCTTTTAACCGCAACGTCTGAAGTGTTTTCAAGTAAGCAATACATAGAAATTTCCGCATCACCCTCATATTGAGGATACTCATAATTGATTCTCGCCATCCGGAACCTTGTATCTTCTGCTCCATCAAGTGACGAGAAAAATGCGTTCATACAAGCCACTATCTCACTAGGTGGTAATGAAAACTCCTTAAAGTCTCCAGAGCTTTTTAGTTTCACCTGAAAAGTGACAGGGTACTGCTCCGTATCTCTACTGGAGAAGCCAAATCGAGAAACAAAAAATCCTGAAAAATCTGCCGAATCGACATCAACATTCAAAAATTCCGACAACATTCTATTAAGAGAATTTTCGATAGACGCCACGCTAATCGCACCAAAATATTCAGTCGACATTTTCAACTCCTTGTAAAATGGAGGTAACCAAACTCACCACCCTAAATTTCCTGTATAGTTATCTGAATCTACTATTTTAATTTCCAGGTCAATCGAGTATTCATTAGTACCGGGAACTTTCCTCATCTCGTATCGCACAGCCTCGCAACGAAAGTTGAGGCAATCTAACGAATCCTCCAAGTAACTAGCTATAACATCACAAACATCTTTGATGGAAAAACCACACAGCCATGAAAACCACTCTCGGGAATAGATACGACAATAAAACTCAATCGGCTCATTTGACTCACCTATACCTAGATACTTAAACTGGCGAATTTCAACATCAACACTCCCCCAGTCCCTATCACCCTCCCAACGGCTGAGAATCGCAGTAAGTACAAAATCCCGCAAAACCTTCGGAGTCAGGCTTTTAATTGCCGCATTCATAAAAATCCTTAGTTTTATTCCTTAAAACCCATTCAACAAAAATCGACTAAAATCTTAAAAAGCCAGCCCAATATTAAAGCATTTCAAGTCGCAATCTAGGCATCAAACCCGATAACTTCCATTAACATTCAGGCCTCAAAGAGATAGAAATCTCTCTCGGTATTAAATTTTTTCAATACTAATTGACCACCAACTGACAGTCAATTTCGTAAACTTATCAGCATGCAGCGTATCAGATTCTGATGATTTGACGTGGTGACTAAAACGAAAAGCCCGCTTAATAAGCGGGCTTTTTTGTCTCTGCCATACAAAATTCAGAAAATACCATCAGATATCCAGATCGACCCCACCATCTCCATCGCGGAACAACCTTCCTATACTACGAATGATGGTCGCTATTGTCCGATAAGGTAAATCGAGTACGAGGTCGACAATTTCGTAAAAGCCCTCATCAACCGATGACTTCTTAGGAAGTAGAAAGTGCACCAGGACAAAACCACCGATACAGAAAAGCAGTACCGGCAGACTGAAGCCATACACGAACAAATCAACCGCGAGATACGCGCTTATACAAAAAACACATATTGAGAGAAGTATCCTGAACAGGTCCATCGGCAAATTCCTTTTTTAATCAGCGAACTTACTTACCCCAGGGGTTTGGCTTACTGGCTGAATGCTTACTGTCCAAATGGAAAGTGCCAACAAACAGATCCTCTACCTTGGTTCGCGCCCAGGGCGTACGCCGTAGAAACTTCAGCGACGATTTAACTGAAGGGTCTGATTTGAAGCAGTTGATGTTGATCCGGCTAGCCAGCCCTTCCCAGCCATAATGATCAACCAACTGGTTGAGGATGGCTTCGAGAGTCACTCCGTGAAGAGGATCATTCTTGTTATGTTCTTTCATAAAGATGGCCAGGCCTGTTAACTCGTTGCAGAGAAGGAATCATGATAAGCGACAATGCCTTGAGGGATGCTTCCCTGCAATAAAAGAGCTTGAAAGTACTCCGCAGGTACATCAGGAAGTACCAGACCCTCTTCAGGTTTGAAACTAAAACGATGGTAGTAACCGGGATCACCGAGTAACACACAGCCTTTGGCGTCGATACGTTTCAGCTCTTCAATTGCTGCATTCATAAGCATCGCGCCAACGCCCTGCCCCTGATTGCTGGGGTGAACTGAAATTGGGCCCAGGCCATACCAGTGATCAGAACCATCGCTAATGGTGACAGGAGACAGAGCCACATGCCCTACAACGCTGTCTTCGATCTCAGCAACCAAAGAGATCGATAACACGCCCGAATCACGAAGCGCTTTAACAATAAACTGCTCCGTATGATCAGTATGTGGCGCATCAAGAAATGCAGAAACCGTCACACGATGGATACTTTCTACGTCACCTGATTGCTCTTTGCGGATGGTTATACTCAATATGACTCCCCAATGAGTGCAGAGACTCTGCACTCTGTTTTATGTTCAATTAATCATATGGTAGCACGGTAGCGACTGGAGGCAGTGACGTAAGATCTGCAACCGACACATCATCACATGACTTATTGTCTAAGAACATATTTGCCGATTCAGCCCACTTACAAGCCATTTTAAAGTAACCAGACAATGCAGGATGAACCCCATCCGGGCTATAGTCGCTGGCTTCAAGAATATTATCCATTTCTACTATGGTAACGTTCTTGTTGCTCGAAAATTCCTTCACAATTTTTTCGTTATAGGCTTCAACAATCGGGTTTGCCAGAGAGAAATCTGCGCACTTGCTAGTGGTTTGGCCTGGGCAATACTTAGATATAGAAAACTTGATTATCTTTGCCAAATAAACTTTTGATTTGGTGTTGTTAACCACGTTTTTCACGATCGTAGAGAGATTAGCTATAGCAGCATCGACTATCGTGTTTTGATCCAGCTTGTCGTCAAGGTGCCCTTGAGTAATGTCATTCGTTCCAAGGTGGATGAAAGTTACGGGTGTTTCAGGGAACGGTGGCATAAACATCATAGAGTACGGAACCAGCTGATCAGTTCGCGCACCAGGGTAGCCATCATGTAGTTGACTGTTCGTCACCCATTGTTGGATTGATGAACCGCCACTCTGAAAACCCACTGTTGTGAAGGGTTTAAGAACTCTGTTCTTCTCGCTAATAGCAAGCCAGGTCAGAATACCTCGATAACCTCCACCAAAATTACCGCCGTACTTTACATTCGGATAAAGGCACCATACCTGTGCGTTATAACAGTTCTGTCCCGTAGCGGAGAAATCACTACTATAGCCAAACGTGATTGAGTCACCCAGAGGCCTTATGATCTGAAGACCAGACGCACTTTGTGATTGTGCACTCATAGACGGAATCATAAAAAATGATACCAGCGCGAGAATTTTTATCATTCCCATTTTCTACTGTCCTTTTCTGATGTTTTTATAATTCCACTACTAAGTTAGTGTTATTCAATAAGACTCTATTATTTCGCAGGCGAGACAATCTTCCATAAATTTGCGGGGCCGCGCATTTTCACGCCAGAAGGCACTTGCGAGTTAGTCAGATCTGTTAGCTGAGCCGCCGTGTCGTATACGTAGTCCGTTTTCTTGCGATTGCAGGATGCACAAAGCCACCACAGATTCTGAGGGTCATTATAGAGTGCTCTTCCCAGTTTTTTGAGCATCATATAGTTAGTGTGTGTAGGATCAACTGCTACGTGTGGAGCCCCCACAGTAACAATATATTGCCGCCATGGGTTCATATGGTCCAGCTGCCACGGGCCGGTGCCATTGCAAACCGGGCAGTGACTTGGCTCGGGAGCTAGCCCCATTGCATCCAGACAGCTGCGACTGACCCAGCTGAAGCGGCCACAATTTCTAATATTAACGGCGGTATTAGGGCTTTGGCACTGACACCCTCTTGCATTAATGATTGCATCTAACAGCTCTGCACGTGTTGGCATATACATTCCTCCTTGAGAGTACCGTGAGTTCAACAACCTTCGATCAGGACCCGAATCAGGATCAAGCAGACCCTGCTTAGCGATCCAATCTGGCCCTTATTGTCACTCACTTTCTTAGTACTGCCCATTCGGAATATGACTAGAAGGTATTCTCATTCAGAAGTAATGCGTTGTAGATCAAACTCATGTTTGAGCTTCTAGTTCTCTGCATCAAGATTCTTAATGTTCGAGATTTCATTTTCTTTCTTAGGAGTCCCTTTGATAAATCTTTAGGCATATCTACCACGACCTGCCTTCAGGGTATTCTTTTCGCCATCGTGACAGCATAAATGAATGTCGAGAGTATTCGCTAGTTTCTGCCCCTGAATTCCTTCTATCAGACTTAGCTGAGCCGCTTTAACTTTAAACTCGTTCGAACACTGCTAGATCTTTCTTGGCTGAGTATATTTTTGGCATTGGACACCTCGTCAGTTTGACTTTGATGTCCGTTTTATCGGGGGAAGATCATCGTCTGTGTTATTTTAATTGTTAGTTTTTCACTGTGATTGATAATTTCTCCTCTATATCCAAAAGAAGACCTACACCATTAGGATCAATATTTTTTATTTCAATTAGTTCAGATTTTTTTTCTGCTATTGATAGAGCAACATTTGCCAAGAGCATTCCACTAGCGGTGAGTGCGGCCATTACTTCTCCACCGAAATAACCTGCACTTAAAGTCGCGCTTGCTGTGCCAATCAACTGTTCTTTTTTTACTAAAATTGACATACACCCAATAACGGTAGCAACACCATGCTTTTTCAATGAGTTTTCATAATCTTCAATAGCCAAAGAAAGAACATCTGAGGCCTCATCCACCCCCATATTTGCTAACCCGGTGAGAAACCACCCTCTGAGCCTACGAATTCTTTTTAAACTGTCCGTGTCAGATCGTATTTCCAAGGCTTGCTCCCACTCTAATAATCGTTCATCAATTGTCGGAAGGTTATCAAGCGTTGCACAGAATCCAACGCCAAGGTTTCTAATATCATCTTTGGGGTAAGTGAGAGCTAAAACATCAATAATAGGGACAACTCTATTATTAGATATTGCTATGTCAGACAGAACCATTTCTCGATATTTTCCTTCATGAAGGCCTTGTTGATAACGTTTAAGCACCGTAATAGGCATGTCAGAGTCAGAAACATTTGGCTCAAAATAGAATGAGTTGAGAATTTCCTCATCAGCTTTCGAACACCAAGGATCGGCAACAACAATATGAACTTCATCAAAGAAAAGTGATGCCCTCTTTGCTCTGGACGGTGTTGTTAACGCTGCATATCCCATCAATCTAGTCCTTCTGCAAGAAAATGAACCTACCCACTACTTCTCCATGTTAAGCATTATCTGTTATTTCGATTCTATTAGAGTAACGCCCTTCTCGATCCGAAACCCAAGTCCAATCCGCAACACTAACCTTGAACCCCTTTTTGACATAGTCCTTGGCAACTGACTTTAAGTAGCCCTCATTGACCTTAAAGCTTGCTAATTTTAAGACCTCACGGCCTATGCTAGTCACCAAATAGACTTCTGCTTCCGCTTCTTTATTTGTATCTTCGCCTTCGATCAGCAATATCCTGTTACTAGCAACCAAGCCCAAGTAAAAGCAATCAGGTTTAATAGACGTATAGGTAGCTTTAAAGCCAAGGGATTCCAACCCAGAAAGCACACCTATATCTTGGAGATGTAGCATCTGAGGAAGAATCAGTCCACTTTCTTCTAAAAACTCGTCTTTACCTCTAAATATTCGGCCATCTATAACAAATTGCGCCGCTTTACTTATTAGCTCTGCTTCCTCCCTTGACAGGACTTTTAAAAAATCCAATGTCCTTACGGAGTATGTTCCTGGGTTTTTCACTTCACCTGCTAGCACTCTTCCCCAAAGCTCTTGTAATTCCTCAGCTGAAACTTTGCCTTCATAATCTCGCCAGAAATAAAGCCAATCATCATCCACATCTCTATCCGATGGCTCTTGAACATCTTGCGAAAGAACGTCCTCCGCCACATGAATCGACATCGCGACATTCCTTTCCTTTCTTAGAGATTCTGAAAACTCATCATTCCTCATGGCAACCGCTAGCTTCGATAGATCGATAGATCGATAGTAGGTTCCTTTCTACCTGCTACAGAGTGGCATCTTCTTGGCCCCTCAAGAAGCTGAACGTCACTATTGGCTAGAACACCTCTTTCACCAGACCTTATCGCCTCAGCCTCTCTCTCCGCTTCAGCAATAACCAGCATCTCTTGTTTCCGAACTTGAGACCTCGCTTCACCCATGCGCTTTTCGTGCCACGGCGCCAACAAAGAACCAATACCCTTTTCAGCGAGCGTCTCCCACATTTTTATGAGAAGCGTTTCACCTGGAAAATCCATCCCCCTCCCCCTGTTTACTTACCAACTTATTAGTCCGCCTGCGCATTTCCCTAGAACATTCTCTCGAGATTTCCGGAAGTAATTAAGTGACTGCATTGAAGTATCTTCCATAACTTAGATCTCCCTTCCGACATACGAGCACACTTGGCTATTTAGCTCGCGATTACGCCTGTGCTTGGGTGCCAAGCTTCCTCTCAATATACCGAGCATACCGACCTTAGCGCTATATGCAAAGTGCCTGAGGCGACGCCATATCAGCTCCCGATTCATTTCATATACCCTGACCTACATCATTGCCCTTCCTCCGCCCACTCTATATGTTATGGCGTATACGGAAATCCACGGTCACTGACCCTGAAGGCCATTATGAGTCTCCCCTCTCCTAAAATTTTGATTCCTATCGTATTGATTGGCGCTGGTGTCGCCGCTGTGCGCTACTGGCCTGAGAGCCCGCTTGATGTCACGGTCTCGCAGGCCTCTGTCGGCTTAGTTGAAGCCAGTGTCGCCAATACCCGCTCAGGCACGGTTAAGGCTTGCCAGCGTTCGCGCTTGTCGTTACCTCTTGGTGGCCAGGTCAGTGTTCTTTATGTTGCTCAGGGCGATAAAGTTGAAGCTGGCGCGCCTTTGATGGAGCTCTGGAACGAAGACATTCGTGCCACTCTGGCGACTGCAGAGGCCCAGCTGGATACTGCCAGGCTTTCGCACGAGGCTACCTGTACGCAGGCACAATCGGATAAGCGTGAAGAGCGCCGTATTCATGATCTTCATAAACGCCAGATGGCATCTTCTGAGCAGTTAGACCGCGCCGAAACCGCCGCAACCATCAGTGAGCTTTCGTGCAAACAGCAAGAAACCCTGATTACTCAGGCGTCTGCCAGTCTGGATCTGCAGAAAGCGCGTTTTGCGCAAACCCAGTTACGCGCTCCCTTCGCTGGCATTATTGCTGAGGTGAACGCCGAGATCGGTGAATACGCCACACCATCGCCTCCGGGCGTGGCCACACCACCCGCCATTGATCTGATCAACCCCGATTGTTTTTACGTGCAGGCGCCAATTGATGAAGTAGATGCGGCTCAGGTCGCACTGGATATGCCTGTGCGCGTTACGTTGGATGCCTTCGGCGACCGCACCTTTGATGGCCATGTCTCGCGTATATCGCCTTATATTCAGGATGAAGAGAAACAGGCCCGTACGGTGGATGTTGATGTACGCCTCAACGAACTCCCTGACGGCACCCATCTGTTGATTGGTTACAGCGCCGATATCGAGGTTATTACGGCAACCTCTGATAACACCCTGCGGCTTCCTACCGAGCTATTAATCGATACGGATCATGTGATGCTCGCCAAAGACGGTCACGCCGTTAAGCAGCAGGTAGAACTGGGCCTGACTAACTGGACCTGGAGTGAAGTCATAAGCGGTGTGAGTGAAGATGATCTGATCATTAACGAACCCGGCCAGAGCGACCTGACAGACGGCCGCACCGTGCGCGTTCTGGATACTATTGTCCATGACTGAAGCGATGAAGACTGGGGCCATTAAAGTTCGCGGAGTGCATCGTCGCTTTCAGCTCGGTGATCAGACAGTGCATGCGCTCAATGATATCAATCTGGATATTACGCAAGGCGAATATATTTCAGTGATGGGGCCGTCTGGTTCAGGCAAGTCGACACTGTTGAATATGCTGGGCCTGTTGGATGTGCCCGATGAGGGCGAGTACTGGCTCGCGGGCGAAGACACCGTACCCATGAGCGAGGAAGCGCGCGCGGGTTATCGCCGTGACCACATTGGTTTTGTGTTTCAGTCTTACCACTTAGTACCGCGCCTGAGTGCCCGTGAAAATATGGAGCTGCCTATGGTGCTGGCAGGTATTCCTCCAGCAGAACGCCGTAAACGCTTAGCACCTGTTATTCAACGCTTAGGGTTAACGGAGCGCGCCGATCATAAACCAGAGCAGTTGTCTGGCGGACAGCGCCAGCGCGTGGCGATAGGCCGCGCCATTATTATGCAGGCACCGCTGCTGCTCGCCGACGAACCTACCGGTAATCTTGATACTCATTCGGGCGCCGACGTAGTTGAGCTGCTGGAAGAATTAAATGCTCAGGGCGTTACCTTAATGGTGGTTACGCACGACATGGCACTCGGCCAGCGCGCAAAGCGACGTTTACGTATGGTGGACGGCGCCATCGTCAGCGACGATACGTTCGCCATTAGCTCATCAGAAGAGCCCGCCCTATGATCCGCCTGCAGGATCACTTCACCTTTACCCTGCGCTCACTGACACGAACGCGTTTTCGTACCACCATGCAGTTAGTGGCTATGGCCATTGGTGTATTGGCAGTGGTGTTGCTGACCGGCATTGGCGAAGGCGGACGACGGTTCGTGATGGCCGAGTTCGCAAGCCTCGGCAACGATGTGTTAGTCATGCTGCCCGGCCGAAAAGAAACCACCGGCGGCCTACCGCCATTAACCGGCGAAGGCACCCGTGATATCACGCTTGAAGATGCCCAAAGCCTCATGCGAATTTCCGATGTCGAGCGTATTGCACCTATCGTTGTGGGCACCAGCCGTTTGAGCATTTCAGGGTTGAGCCGCGATAGTTTAGTTCTCGGGACAACTCAGGACTTCTTCAGCATCCGTGATCTCGCGTTCAGCCAGGGGCAGGCGTTTACCACTCGCGAAGGTAGCCGTAGCCGCTCGGAATGTATTTTAGGGGCAACCCTGAGGGATGAATTATTCGGGCCGAAACGCGCACTGGGGCAATGGATAAATGTCGCGGATTATCGCTGCCGCGTGACGGGCGTACTCACTGACTCGGGAACGGGTTTCGGATTCGATATGAGCAACGCTCTGATCTTGCCCGTAGATAACGCCATGCAGATTTTTAATACCGAAGGTCTGTTCAGGGTAATGATTCAGATTGAGAACATTGATGCTGTGCCAGCCATGACCACAGCCGTTGAGCAGCAAATGAAGCTACGCCACGACGGCCAACTGGATATTACGATTGTTACACCCGACAGCCTGCTCAGCGCCTTTAATAATGTACTGTTAATCATGACCTTTGCAGTCGCCGGTATTGCGGCCATCAGCCTGTTAGTCGCCGGGGTTTTAATTATGAATATGACACTCATCGGCGTTGCTCAGCGCCGGGCTGAAATTGGGTTACTAAAAGCACTCGGGGCTTCATCAAAAGAAGTCCGCTTATTGTTTATTACCGAAGCTACGTTACTCGCCACCAGTGGCGCTGTACTCGGCATGTTGATCGCAGAGTTTATTCTTTGGGGCCTCAGATTTAAATTTCCCGAAGTGCCCTTCGCAACCCCTTTGTGGGCCAGCGTATCGGCGATTGGTGTGTCTGCCATTGCGGGTATTCTCTTCTCCTGGATACCGGCGCAGAAAGCCGCAAAGCTACCACCCGTGTTGGCACTGCAAGCTCAGGCAGGGAAATAACTGTGGTAGACCTTGCTGCGAGGGAAATATAAATGATCAGACCTGACGACTGGCTTCGCCTTGCTACCTCACCTGTCACCAGCCAGCCGGGCAAAAGCGTATTAACTGCGCTCGGCATCGCCATTGGTATTGCCGCAGTCACGCTGTTAACCACACTCGGTCACGGCGTTCGCCAGTATGTTCTGGATAGCTTCTCACAGTTTGGCACACGTATTATTGCGATCACGCCGGGCCACAGCGAAACCGCCGGTATGGCCGGAGGGTTAATCAGCTCGGTGCGATTACTGACCCTCGATGACGCCGAAGCCTTAGCGAGAATTACCGGCAGCGAATGGGTGGTATCAAATGTTCAGGGCTCGGGGCCTGTACGTTATGGCGAGCGCGTTCGCAGTACAGAGATTCTCGGTACGACCTCTGATTTTAATCAGGCCTGGGATTTCCCTCTGGCGATGGGAAAGTTTCTGCCCGACACCGGCGGCAATAGCCCTGCCGTTGCAGTGATAGGCGACACCTTATACCGAGAGCTGTTTCGTAGCGAAAACCCGCTCGGGAAGTTTATCCGCATTGGTGGCCAGCGTTATCGGGTCATTGGTGTGATGCAACCCAAAGGCTCAACACTGGGGTTTGATCTTGATGATATGGCGTACATTCCTGCGGATCGTGCTCTTACGCTTTTTAATCGCGAAGGCTTAATGGAAGTGGATGTCGTGTTCTCTGAGGGCACAACATCCACCCAAATGCTTGAGCGCATAAAAGCGGTGATGATAAAACGCCACGGCCAGGAAGACTTCACCCTGACCAGCCAGGATGAAATGCTCAGTAGCATGAACCGCATTCTCGGCATCCTGACCATAGGCGTCGCGGCTTTGGGTGGGATTTCTTTATTAGTCGGCGGCGTGGGTATCTTCACCATCATGACGACCAACCTGACCGAGCGCACCGCAGAGATCGGGTTACTGCGAGCCATTGGTTGTCCGCGACGGCAGTTGCTCAGTCTCTTTCTGGGCGAGGCCGTCATGCTCTCTTTATTCGGAGCTTTTATCGGCATCGTTATCACAGCCGTTGTTGTTGCCCTATTAAGTCTATTGGCACCGGCCTTTCCGGTTCAGATTCAGTTTTCGACACTCGGACTGGCCATCGCTGTCGCCGTTATTACCGGGCTAATTTCAGGTATCTGGCCTGCGTATAAATCATCACGCCTGAGCCCGATTGAAGCGTTACGAGGTGAATAATAATCGTGCCCCACGATGTCGTTTTTTTGCACTGTTTTCGACCAGTTTGGCGCACCAATACCAACCACTCACGCACCAATATCGTAAAAGCGGTTTAAATCCCCTTTCCATATAATTTCCATCCTGTCGCTAAAAGCCCATCGCTGCTGAGCTGCGATACATAACTTGCCGTTAGTTACAAAGATATAAATAGATGGCACAACACTTGCCAATCAAGCAGGAGAAACTTTAGTCTGACTCAACTTCTGGGCCGGTAACGTTTGCAGCATGATTAAAAATTAAAAGCCACTGACAGGCTGCCAGTGGCTTTTTACATGCATCAGCAAGTGAGTAAATCAATCTCGCGTCAGTTGATAGCTGTGCGCCAGCGTGTGCTCTCCAGTCACTTCGTCGACGGTATAGACACGGACTGTCAGCTGATTTCCCTCAATATATAAATGCATAAAACCCAGTACATCGCCCTGCTGAAATTCTGCCGGATTACGATTTACATCGTCCAGTGGACGTTGTTTTGCGCCTGCACCTGACACTATCTGGGTCATACCATCGCAACGTTCTACGGGGGGCAGAATCTGAAGATCATGATCATGGCCTGAAATCATCAGATCAAAATCGCCGCACAAATTGTCGCCTACGAAATCATAAAAAGCGTATCCGAAAGCAGGAACACCATCGTACCAGCCTGCGTTACCGTGACGGCCATTTGAAATATACGGGTGATGGGAAAACGCAATTTTCCATGGTGTCGTCGCAGATTCTTTTTCAGCTTCGATCCACTCTTCCTGAACCCGATAGTATTTAAACTGACGGTATTTAGGATCAGGATCAGAGACGGCTGCCAGCGGGTTAGAATCCAGAGAGAAAAAAGTCACCAGTGGTGCTTCTGACTCAAGAGGCGCGGTAAACGAGTAATAGCGTGCTGGCATGTTCCATTTATCACTCATACGGTCTTCGGCGTAGTGGTAATCAACCTGAAACTCGCCCTTGTCGTTATCCAGGCCGTCACCACTGAACCAGCCGTTATCGTGGTTGCCGAGCGTCATGTAAAACGGGAAATCAACGTCTGCATACGGCTTTTCGAATTTATCAATAAACTGAACATCATCGACTGAATCAACACCAGTTTCATAAATGTTGTCACCCAGCCCCAGTGCAAAATCACAGCCGAGTTCATCACAGACTGCCTTCATGGCTGCGGCAACCTTATACTGCTTGTCTTCGCCCGTACCGGTGTCACCGATGGCGATAAAAGAAACTGCGCCTTCTGGCACCTCAACGACCGGCTCTTCAGGTTCCTCTGGAAACCAGGACATGCCATAGGCGGGTAAATGTACGGCCAGCGCCATCAATGCGAGCTTTTTCATCTTCTGTCTCCAGACCAACATTGCAATAAAACCACTGAGTGTAACGCCCCAGTGCTTCAGATTTGTGAAACATCCTACACAAGCTGCTAGAAACGTGCCGCCACCCAGCGAGCCAAGTAGATACGTCGGGTCATCAGTCACTTTCGCTGGTGAGTGCTAAACTCATCTGACAGAGGTTTGATAGGCAGGAGGTCCCTATGATTGTCGATTCTTTGATGACCACCAAAGTCGTTACCGTGCATCTTGATGACAAACTGACAAAGCTCCAGGAAATATTCATTAATACGCGCTTCCATCACGTTCTGGTGGCTGAGAATGGCCGGTTACGTGGGGTTATTACCGATCGCGACTTTTTTAAAGCGGTGAGCCCATACATTGGCACACCGGCAGAAACCACGCACGATACTGCAACGATTAACAAGAAGGCTCATCAGATTATGAGTCGGAACCCGGTTACCATCAAAGCAGGCAGTAATATCCGTGAGGCTGTATCGCTGATATACCAACACGGCGTCACCTGTCTGCCGATACTCAACGATGAAGATAAGATTGCAGGTATTCTGACCTGGCGGGATGTATTTCGGGGGCTTGAGGCTCGGTATAACAAACCCGCAGCCCCCGAACAAAGGGATTAGATTAACCGGCGCAGACGTTACCGTCTGACCTCCGGCGCTTCTTTAATTGGCAGTGAGATAAAGTTCAGATAAAGATCTTCTTCCTGTATTTCCAGAGGGATAAGGAGAGAAGCAACTTCGTCTGACTCATTCTCTGTGCAGAGAACGTCTGCAAGGATGCCCAGCAGAGGAACATCGGTTGCGCCACAGGTGACAGGGTCAAGTGACTCAGTGAGATCTCCGGTAAAGATAGTGATCGCGTTTACCAGGTCGTCCACGGTTGAACCGACTTCTCCAAGTGCCGACTCCAGATCAATGTTCACGAGTACATTAATTGGCGGAACGTTCTGATTGCGCTGTTCAATCTGCATGCGGCCATCATCAAAGAATGTGATGTCTCCCACCAGCGTCAAAGGCAGCGGATAGTTGTAAAGATTGTGGCTGAGTATTTTACCACCGTCAGGTAACGCCAGGTTAGGAGAATCCAGCGCCAGAGTAACCTCTGTTTTGAAGATTGGCTGACCGTTATCGCCAGTAACAATCATACCGGGCACCAACCCCATTGGGTTGTCTTCGGTCGGTGTGGTGTAGCGCATACGGAGGATTTGTGTGCCGGTGGTCTGCTCGCCCAGCACTGGGAGAAAAACACTGGTAGGTGTGGTCGCCAGAAGCATGGGATACAGGTGTACTTTTACGGCTTGCTGACCGGTTTCTGGATCGACCGTTGGCCCTATCACCTCTGTATTCAGGGCTAATGTCTGGAATACGGCCTTATTGTCGGGGCAATCGTCACCGAGCGGATCACACCCATTACGTGCTGGCAGTGAGAGTGTCTCGTTGAGAAGCGTTGCTTCTCCGTTAACTACCGTAAGGATTGCGGCATTCTCTGACGGCAAGACATCCCCTGACGCCGTTATCGGACTGGTTGATGGTTCCAGGCATGGCTCCCCGCAATCGACAACGTAATTGGCGTTAGCATCTCGCACAGGGTAATTACGCAGCGGCGTAAAAATAGATTCTTGAGGAGCGCTGCCACGGAAGTAAATCACCATATCCGGGCCGCCGAAATCTTCAGAGTCGACAAGAAGATCCGTCTGCAGTGGAAGACCGGCATCTGAGCAGATGATATCCAGCTCATCACATACGGTATCGTTTACCGAATCAGCATGTGCTGACGCCATTGTGTAACGATAGACCTGCCCTTCTTCCCAAGCATTTTCCGGGAAGAAACGAATACGTTGACGAGCCTTTTCAAGACGACCCGACACCGGGGTAATTTCTCCGTCTTCGTTAACTCGCTCAACTTTAAACGAGGTATTCAGATTGATTGAATCAATATCCATCACCTGCGAGAAAATAACCGCGATCGGCCGATCAGCTGGCATCGTAGTTAATGGCAATGTCTGATTTTCTACTTCAGCAGGCGTATTCTCAGAGACGACGCACTGGCCGTGATTTGGCTGCTCGGGTGGCAGCGGAAAAATATCACTCAGAGTGGCTGTTGATACACACGGGAAGCCGGGATACGTCGTCAGCGCCAGAGGCGAAACTTTAATTTCCTGATCTGTCTGCTGTGTTGCAGGCATACTGAACGTCAGTGTGTCAGCCAGTGCTGGCGACCCTTCAAGGTTCTGTAAGCGGCTGGTCGTAGTGACTACGTATTCCGCTGCAGGTTTAAGACCGCCACGAACCTGTACCGTCAGTACGGTTCCGTCAATGTCACTGGTCACGTTTTCAGCAGATAGCCGCACGCCATTCTCTTCAATAACGACGAGTTCTCCGGCCTGTCGGCGCAGCGGCTGATCGAAATTCAGAATAATAGGATCACCCGGGCGCTGCATCGACTGGCGTGTCGCCGGAATGGCGGTCTCAAAGCCAGGCACCCAGCTTACGAGGCGTGGCGGAGTATTCGGCGCCTGATTCTGCTCCTGATCAAATAAGCGTTCGATCTGGTCGTTCGTTTCGGCAAGCAATTTAAACGCGATGGTGGCGTTACCAACGTCCTGACCGAGAATATTAGGTTCGACAATACCGATGGAATTGATTTCCAGTAAACCATTGCGTACCTGAGCCAACCCAACCAGTTCGACGCGCATTAAATCCTGCGAGAGCGACGCATTTGGCTGTGCTGCAGCGGTATTCATACTGACATCCATAAATAAGCGTATATGACGCTGAGCTTCCGGGTCATCGGTGTAAGGGTTCGGGTACAGGTACCCGTTAGCGTCAGAAATAAAGGTCACAATAACTGACCCGGTTTCCTGCGGAAGGCCTGTTTCAGCATCCAGAAGAGGAACATTGCCATTAATTTTTACATCAAGTGATGAACTCATGAGCGTACTGCCGCGAGCAATGCGCAGTGGTACGGGCTGATTGCCAGGGAAGTTAACCGCATAGGCCAGCTCTGCATTCAGAGTGCCGGTCTGCTGCGATAAATCAGTGACGCCCTGCAATACCGAATTAAGCACTACCCCATTGACCAGACCTTCGTTTAACGGCGATATTTCTGAGTTTTCTGAATCGACAATATCCTGAATCAGAATGGATGTTGGCGTGGTATCCCGTGGCACAAAATCAAGGGAGTAATTGATGCCCGTCGTACCATCATCATTCAGAGGCCGTACCCCTGTAAGCTCAAGGCGATAAGCCTCACCTGCGATCAGTCGATCTGATTCGCTGCCGCATTCTGCCACCAGTGCGACAGTACATGGATCAATCGTTAATGACTGGTGTTTAAGAATAACGTCAGCTGGCACAAGATTATTATTGGCATCAAGGAGTCGTACATTCACGCCGTATTCGACGGATTCAGGGTCAACAGGCTGCGTAAACAGAAAACGGAATGTGGAGAAATCCATCACTTCAAAATTACTGCCATCAGGCAATAATTCCAGAATACCGAAATCATCATCCACCGATGTCAGCGACAAAGGACCGGTTGCTTCCGGGCGTGTAGAAAACTGGATTCCCTCAGGGCCAGTTGCGTTCGGCGTTGCAATCGCATTGGTGCCCGAGCCAAGTACACCATCAAACGTCAGGCTGTAATCAGCGCCCGGAGAAAGCTCTTGTGTAGGAGTCGCGACAATACCGCGCCCGCCATCTACACTGCGCACAGACCTGATGGCGACATTATTACCATCGCCGTCCACCAGAACCAGTTTTTCAACTAATAATGGATCATCTACAGGGGTGGTAAAACGGAGCACAAGGTCGGTGACAGGTGGCACATTAATCTGACCGTCAGCCGGATACGAATACTCGACACTCGCACTTAAAAACGGCGCAAGAAAAGTACCGTCAGGCCCTTCGACCATGGTTCCGCCGAGCAGCGTCTGTGTGTCTTTATCACCACACGCCGCTAACGCGAGTGATGTACATGCAATAATTAATGACTTTTTCATGTCGACCTCCTCAGAACTTCAGGCTGATAGAGCCGCTGAATACATCCACGCTACCGCCGGTAGTCACTTCAATATTATTGGCTGTGCCAGGACGGGAATTCGCAATGGTAAAATCGCGGTCGACCAGCTCCTGACGCTGATAGCCGAGGTCAATCTGCAGTGGATGAGCAAGGAACATCTGCTTACCCACCTTGGCCGACAGCCCTACACCAACGATATAGCGATCTGTATCAAACAGGTTTACGTCTACGGTCTGAGTACTTTTCAGCGCAGTTGGTCGATAAGAAAAGCCGCCCAACAGTGAGAACGACTCACCCAAACGATACTCTGCGCCAAGCCGCGGAATCATGATGTCTTCAAATTCGGCACCGGCCTGATCTTTGATGGTGTCGCTTGAAAACTGGTCTTCGAGAGTCGACCACTCCTGATATTCGAGCGCCGCGCCAATGCGGATTGATCCCCGATCGAACTGCGTGCCTGCTGTAATGGTGGTTGGCTGAAAAGAGTCGTACGTCTGAATGGTGAAATTAAGGGGATCAGAGGCCGGAATAAGACCCGGAATGACCGTCGTTGCTTCTACTTTGGTGCGAGAGTAAGAACGCTGTTGGTATGCCACAGCAAACTCAAGCCCGGTGACGGCACAGTCGTAATACGGACAGAACATTTCACCCAGATCAAGCGTATTCGAGAGCGTAAATGATAAGGCTGGCTCAGCCTGCACATTCAAAGATTCGTATTGTGTGTTACCTGCGAGGTCAGTCGTGGTTGTCAGCGTCGCATTGTTATTTAACGTCGCCCGCGCAGACAGGCCGCCGCTAAAGCCACGGAACAGTTCGGTAGCACCACCAACACTGACAAACAGAGGCTGGCGGTCGTATTCCAGAAACTGCCCGCCTTCGCTGGTCTCAGACTGAAATTCAAGTAGAGAGAAGCCGTAATTCTCTACGCCGATAACAGCACCTAAAAACATCGGGTGGTCAAAGGTCGTTAGCTTCGACAGGTCAGTTTTCAATCCCAGCAATACCGATGCCGTTGGCGTTCGCGACAGCAGATCACCTGAACGATCTGGTCCCGCAGCCTCTAGCTTGGCTTCAGCCTGCAGAAGCCCGGTAGAAAGCTCACCACGCTGATCTTTTACCAGTCTTGATGGGTTGTAATATGTCGCCGACACTTCCTGGTTGAACATAGAAAGCGCCTGCGTCGTTGCTACGTCCTGCGGAAACAGACCATAGGTATTGCCGATGGTGCCCATATTGGCGTGTACGCCTGTTGTCATCATCAGAGCAGAAAAAGCAGTTACACCCGCTAACGGGCGAATAGAGAAAGGCATTATGTTGTCTCCACTATTAATATTTTTAGATCAAGGAGTTACAACAAACTCTATCAGAGCACTTAAAATTACAGCTACTAAACAATTGTTACTCTTGGTTTCCTTATTTACACGATTTTTTTAACTATAAAAATCAATGACTTAGGATGGATATGTAATTATTAGTAACCCAAACTAAACGAATTTTTTAAAATCGTAAATTTCCAGTTTTGATGAGTAATTAATAAAAAGCACAATAGTCACAAAGACCAGTGTGACGCTTTTAAATTATCGATTTTCAAGGTGCAATTTCAGCTTCAGATAAGCGTTAAATATCAGAGGATAAACGGTATGATATTTTTATAGAAAAATAGAAAAAAGATGAAATACAGAAAATAGAAATGGGGGAAATCAGAAGGATATGGGGACACGCGTTTGTATCCCGTTCACATTAGGGTTGACTAGTGAGCTGCGAAGCCCAGGCTGTCCGCAGCTTCATCCAGCATGTCACGTTGACCGCTAATACATTGATAATAGAGTTCAGATGAGAGTTTGCCGTCGTATGGAACATCCATATACAGATACTCTTCGTCATAGGCGGGTAACTCAAACAGCACCAGCATGGTATCGATTAAGTCGATACGAGCAGTATCGCCTTCTTCGTAACCACCCTGGTAGTAGACATCATCGATGCAACTGGCGATGGTCTGAATCTTGAGAATTTCTTTGTCTGTCGGCTGCTCATCGGCGACAGCATTGGCGGATAATGACAACAGGCCCACGAAGAGACTGGATAAGATCGAGCGATGCATGATTTTTTTATAGTGATTTTTCATGCGCCATATTAAGCCAATATGTATCTCTTCAGGCCACACCCTTTCTGTAAAAAGTTGTAACCTCAAGAAATAATAACCCGAAGAAAAAATGCAAATAGCAATCGATATTAATCACTAAGAGCTGCAATGGTCTCTACACAGACTTGAAATAGTCACTCATCAGGCGAGCCGACCATGAACGCGCGGACCAACCTTCATAATGCGCACAATGACTCCCCTTTCTCGTTGTCACCAGAATAACGTTGTCCATCGTTTTCATCCTGTCTCGCCAGGGCTCCAGGTTGTTGATGTGGCAGATTGGATCGTCCTCTGCGTTGAGCACCATCAAGGGGATCCGAATATCCTCGAAGACGTTCATGGGATTCGTATTCTGGTCATACGACGGATAGTCATCGTACCCCGCTAACTCGTACAGTTTTTGATAGAGATCGCCGAGATCAGTAGCCGTCAGCAGGCTGTCTGCTGTCCGCAGAGAAGACAGCACACTCTCATTAGGGCAGACAAACTGGCGAACCATCTTCTTTGCCATGATACGGCTATATCGCGGATGCACATTGTCGAAGCAGGTGCCTGTGTCGTATCCGGGGCAATAAGCAAAGGCCGCTTTGAAGGGAGCATCGCCCCCCTCTTCTCCCAGGTATCGCACTAACAAACCGGAACCAGCTGATGTGCCCACAGCGTAAAGTGGAGAATCAGGAAAGCGCTCTCTTATATGAGCAAGCTGCCCACGAAAATCTTCAGTACAGCCCACCATGTTAAACCGTGGCGTTAACAATGGCAGCTGACCATGCCCACGCCGCAAACACAGCACGATTCGCCACCCCGTTTTTAACCCGAGATCGCGCACGAGCTCTGCCATGCTATCCGGACTACCACTGATGGTGTGAATTAATACGATCGTTGGTGTTGTTTCAGGTAAATCGTAGCCACTCCAATATAAAGCTGTCAGACCACCGTCCTGCATTGTCAGCTGTTCATGGTAATCGTAGAGCGATGCGCTTTCGTTGCGCTGCTGAAAGCCATACTTGCGCAGGCTATAAAAGATTAACTGGGTATGTGCATTAAACAACCAGGGAGTAGCCCGGTATGGCTTACTCAGTATTCTGAGTGATTCGACCAGACGCTGGTTTGAAGCATTATTATCGTACGATACTGATGGATGATTTTCAGAAACTGGCTTCGTCGTCTGCATAATTCTCATTGCTTCTCTGATACAACTTTATCCAGCGGTGAGCGCAGCCACCGCTTACTGACAGCAACGATAGCATCTCATCCCCACACCACTCTGGTGTTAAATTGGGACAATTTACTAGCGCAAGGGGTCTGTTACTGTCGACTGATCAGCCATGAAACAAAAAACTGGGCAAAAGCCCGGTTTTAAAGTGCGCTATTAAGAATCATCAGACTATCGAAGAGATGGAGTTTCATCAGAGTGACAGGATTTAAAATTGGTCGGGATGACAGGATTTGAACCTGCGACCACTCGCCCCCCAGGCGAGTGCGCTACCAGACTGCGCCACATCCCGACTTATGCTGCCACAAGCCTGTGAACAGAGCGTTTAAGTATACTTAAGTGCCTGAAAAGGTAAACTTTTTTTGGGATGCTCGTCAGAAGTTAGCGTCTGGATTAAGCATATCTTCCAGCTCTTTTAACTCGCGTATCATGTTTTTGATCAGGGCTTTATCCATAGCCACCGCCTGGGACTCTCCGTTGTCTTCCAGCTTTTGTCGGGCACCACCAATGGTGTAGCCATCCTGATACAGCAAAGCACGGATTTCACGGACGAGAATGACGTCCTGACGCTGATAATAACGACGATTACCGGCACGCTTGACCGGCTTGAGAGTTGGAAATTCCTGTTCCCAATACCTGAGAACATGAGGCTTCACATCGCAAAGCTCACTGACCTCACCGATAGTGAAGTAACGCTTCGATGGAATAGGTGGTAGTTCGTTATTGTGGCTGGCTTCCAGCATAGGCTTCTACCCGGATTTTGAGCTTCTGCCCCGGTTTGAACGTCACGACCCGGCGAGCAGAAATAGGGATCTCCTCGCCTGTCTTCGGATTCCTTCCCGGACGCTGACGCTTATCACGCAGGTCGAAGTTACCAAATCCTGATAACTTCACCTGCTCATTACGGCTCAGGCTATCGCGGATTTCATCAAAAAAGATGTCCACCATATCCTTCGCTTCACGCTTATTAAGACCAAGATCTTCAAACAGTTTTTCTGCCAGTTCTGCTTTGGTCAGGGCGGTCATGTTAACCCCTTAACGTTGCTCCTATGCTTTCAGAGAGGTGAGCCAAGACTGCTTCCACAGAGTTGTTCACTTCTTCATCAGTCAGAGTGCGTGAAGGATGCTGCCACGTCAAGCCCAAAGCGAGACTTTTTCTATCAGGATCAATACCTTTGCCGACATATACATCAAACAGGTTGAGCTTAGTGAGGTAATCCCCCGCTACGCTTCGGATTCCGTCGAATACCTGATCCACCTGAACTGACTGGTCTACAACCAACGCCAGGTCACGACGCATTTCAGGGAATTTCGAGATGTCACCATACGAAGGCACGGCAATATCACGAACGGCTTCAAGGTCGAGTTCGGCAACAAACAGTGTCTGCTTCACACCAACTTTTTTCTGAGTCGCCGGGTGCAGTGCGCCTATCCAACCGATCGGCTCGCCGTTCTTCAGAACGCGCGCTGTCTGGCCAGGATGCAGTGCTGGATGCTGAGCAGACTCGAACCGATACGCGGAGGCATCGCCGCCACGAGCTAACAGAGACTCAACGTCACCTTTCAGATCAAAGAAATCTACCGGTGTTTCCTGCTCACTCCAGCCCTGAGCCAGACGATTACCGCACACCAGCATCGCCAGCGTAGGAGTCTGTTTGAGGCCATCAGCTTCAGGCACAAAACGCAGGCCAGTCTCGAACAGGCGAACGCGTGGCTGCTGACGCTTGAGGTTGTAGCTGGCGGCAGACACCAGACCTGTCAGCAGAGTCGTACGCATCACGCCCATGTCCGCTGAAATCGGGTTCAGCAGAGGCAGAGCTTCACGCTCAGGATCGAGGGCTTTCTGCAGCTCTGGCTCAACAAAGCTGTAGGTAATCGCTTCCTGATAACCGCGAGCAATGATCTGGCGACGCAGGTCGCGGATCGGCATACGGGATTCAGGGGCTTTTGCCAGAGGCGTCGCCGCCGCAGGAACACGGGTAGGCAGACGGTTATAGCCGTAGATGCGCGCCAGCTCTTCAATCAGGTCAGCTTCGATCGCCATATCAAAACGATACGACGGTGCTTTTACTGTCCAGCCTTCAGCGGTGGTTTCAGTATCCATGCCAAGACGCACCAGAATATCGGTCACTTCGTCGTCAGCCATGGTCAGGCTCAGGACTTGCTCGATGCGCTTGCGACGCAGAGTAATGGTGGCTGCTTCTGGCAGTTTGTCTTCGGCAGTTACTTCTGTCACCGGACCCGCCTGACCACCGCAGATATCAATAACGAGCTGAGTCGCACGTTCCATCGCAGTATTGGCCAGGTTGTAGTCAACGCCACGCTCAAAACGGTGCGAAGAATCGGTGTGCAGACCGTAGTTACGTGCACGACCGGCGATCGCAATCGGGTTGAAGAAGGCCGCTTCTAACAGCAGGTCTTGCGTGTCACCGTTCACACCTGAGTGCTCGCCGCCCATTACACCGGCCATAGCCAGAGGTTTGCTGTGGTCAGCAATCACCAGAGTGTCTGCGTTCAGTTCGACTTCCTGTCCGTCCAGCAGAGTCAGCTTTTCGCCCTCTTCTGCCATACGTACACGGATGCCACCTTCTACCTGAGCAAGGTCAAAAGCGTGCATCGGCTGACCCAGTTCCAGCAATACGTAGTTGGTAATATCCACGACAGGATCAATCGAGCGGATACCGCCACGGCGCAGTTTCTCAACCATCCACAGTGGCGTTTCTGCTTTTACGTTCACGCCTTTCACGATACGACCGAGATAGCGTGGGCAGGCATCTGACGCAGTCACTTCGACAGACGCTTTATCATCAATTGATGCTGCAACATCAGCCACGAGCGGCGGTTTCACTTCTGTGCGTGTCAGTACGCCAGTTTCGCGTGCCAGACCTGCAATGCTCAGGCAGTCTGCACGGTTTGGTGTCAGGTCGACTTCAATGACGGTGTCATCGAGGTTCAGGTATTCGCGGAAATCTGCGCCGACAGGTGCTGTTTCCGGCAATTCCATCAGGCCTTCAGAGCTTTCTGCCATGCCAAGCTCTGCTTCGGCACACAGCATGCCGAATGACTCAACGCCACGCAGTTTGGCTTTTTTAATTTTGAAGCCTTTGCCATCTTCGGTTGGCAGAACCGCACCGATTTTGGCGAAAGGAATTTTCAGGCCTTCGCGCACGTTCGCCGCACCACAGACGATCTGGAAATTATCAGTGCCATCAGTCACCTGACACAGACTCAGTTTATCGGCATCCGGGTGCTGCTCACGGCTGACAACCTGACCAACAACCACACCAGAAAATTCACCGGCAACCGGCTCTTCTCCATCGACCTCAAGACCCGCAAGAGTCAGGTGATCGACCAGTTCCTGAGTCGTAATCTCAGGGTTAACCCATTCGCGTAACCACTGTTCGCTGAATTTCATTTCTTAATATCCCCTGAATTACTTGAACTGCTGCAGGAAGCGCAGGTCGTTTTCGAAGAACAGACGCAGGTCATTCACGCCGTAGCGGAGCATCGCCAGACGCTCAACGCCCATACCAAAGGCAAAACCTGTGTATTCTTCAGGGTCAATATTCACATGTTTGAAGACTTCCGGGTGGACCATGCCGCAACCGCCGACTTCGAGCCAGCGACGCTTAGTGCCTTCCGGCGTTTCAATCACCCATTCAATGTCGATCTCAGCGGAAGGCTCAGTAAACGGGAAGTAAGACGGACGCAGACGGATCACCAGATCACGTTCAAAGAAGACGCTCAGAAACTCCTGAATCGTGCCCTTCAGATCCGCAAAGCTGATGCCCTTATCCACCAGCAGACCTTCGACCTGATGGAACATGGGCGAGTGAGTCTGATCGTAGTCGCAACGGTATACACGACCCGGGCAGATAATGCGGATCGGTGGCTCCTGAGACTCCATTGTACGTACCTGAACCGGCGAGGTGTGGGTACGCAGCAGAGTGCCTGCATCAAAATAGAAAGTGTCGTGCATGGCACGCGCCGGGTGATGCGAAGGAATATTCAGCGCTTCGAAGTTGTGAAAATCATCTTCGATCTCAGGGCCTTCAGCGACCTGATAACCGGCATTAGCGAAGAAGCCTTCAATACGCTCCAGTGTGCGAGTAACCGGGTGCAGGCTACCTTCCTGAACGGCACGGCCGGGTAGCGTCACGTCGACGGTTTCAGACGCCAGTTTGGCGTTGAGTGCTTCACTCTCGAGTGATTCTTTACGCGCATTCAAGGCGTCCTGAACTTTGCCACGCGCCTCGTTAATCACCGCGCCGACTTTCGGGCGATCTTCCGGAGCAACATTGCCCAGGTTTTTCATCAGGGCAGAGATTTCGCCCTTCTTACCCAGATACTGAACGCGTACCTGATCGAGTGCTGCCATGTCGCTCGAGGCAGCGACTGCATCCAACGCCTGTTGCGTCAGAGCCTCTAAGTTTTCCATCGTGATGATCCTGAAAGGTCATTTTTTGATTAAGTGCTTACCGGAATTCCCTCAGGGCATCCTATAGAAGAAGCTCTGGTAAGCACTGAATGTGTTTAATAACGCAAAAAAATAGGGGAGGTCTTTCAAAGAAAGCCACTCCCCTATCCTTTGGCCAGTCAAGCTAATGGCTGGCCCGGTTCCGCGTGCTCAGAAGAGCGCGGTGAAATTACAGGCTGGACTTGGCTTTTTCAACCAGAGCCGCAAACGCTGCTTTTTCATTCACAGCCAGATCAGCCAGAACCTTACGGTCAATTTCAACAGTGGCTTTTTTCAGGCCATTGATGAACTTGCTGTAAGACAGACCGTTCTGACGTGCACCAGCGTTGATACGCGCAATCCACAGCTGACGGAACTGACGCTTACGCTGACGACGGTCACGGTAAGCGTACTGACCTGCTTTGATTACCGCTTGCTTAGCAACGCGGAACACGCGACTGCGGGCACCGTAGTAACCTTTAGCCTGCTTCAGAATTTTCTTGTGACGACGACGAGCGACAACACCACGTTTTACACGAGCCATAATTTATCTCCTGACAGTCGATTAAAGATTAGGAAGCATACGAATAACAAGCTTCTTGTCTGCAGCGTGCAGCTGAGACATACCACGCAGGTGGCGCTTACGCTTCGTGCTCTTCTTAGTCAGGATGTGGCTGCGGAAAGCATTACGGTGCTTGAAACCGTTCGCAGTCTTTTTGAAGCGCTTCGCAGCGCCGCTCTTAGTTTTGATCTTAGGCATTTTCATACTCCTGAAAGTTATGAGACGTACAGAAACTAAGACCCTGTACAATCTCTGCCGTAATAACGCCTGCCCAACTCAGGCCGACGCAGCGTCTGGCAGAACGCACAAACCCCGGCAAGCGCCGGGGTCTGCGTATTCATTTGAAAACCAGACTACTTCTTTTTGGATGGGCCGATGACCATGATCATCTGGCGACCTTCCATCTTAGGACGCTGTTCTACGCTGCCGAGTTCTTCGAGATCTTTCTCGACACGCATCATCAGTTCCATACCCAGGTTCTGGTGCGCCATCTCACGACCGCGGAAACGCAGCGATACTTTCGCTTTGTTGCCCGCTTCGAGGAAGCGCTTCAGGTTACGCAGTTTGATCTGATAGTCGCCTTCTTCCGTACCCGGACGGAATTTGACTTCCTTAATCTGCACCTGGTGCTGTTTCTTTTTGGCTTCGGCTTTCTGCTTCTTCTCTTCGTAGAGCTTCTTGCCGAAGTCCATGATCTTACAGACGATCGGATCGCCATCTGAAATCTGAACCAGATCCAGTTCGGCTTCTTGGGCGGCCTCAAGGGCTTCGCGTAAAGAAACGACGCCTACTTGCTCGCCGTCTGCTCCGATTAACCGGACTTCGTTTGCACGAATCTGGTCGTTAATGGGGGCACGATTATCACGTGCTCCTCTTCTATTATCGCGTCTGATGATCAGTTCTCCATTCCAAACCGGCCGCGTTCTGCAATCGCCTTCTCGAGGATGGCAATAAACTCGTCGACACTCATTGTACCGAGGTCTTCACCCTTACGGGTGCGCACTGCGACAGTGTTTGTTTCTTTTTCTTTGTCCCCCACCACGAGCTGGAAAGGGACCTTGTGTAAAGTATGCTCGCGGATTTTAAAGCCGATCTTCTCATTTCTCAAGTCCGCATCGGCCCTGAAGCCCGCAGCTTTGAGTTTTTCGGCGATTTCCGTGCAATATTCGGCCTGACTGTCTGTGATATTCAGGATTGAGACCTGCTTCGGAGACAACCATGGCGGCATTGCGCCCGCGTAGTGTTCAATCAGAATGCCGACAAAACGCTCGAACGAGCCAAGAATAGCACGGTGCAGCATAACCGGCGTCTTACGCTCGCCATCTTCGTCGACGAACTGAGCACCGAGACGCTCTGGCAGCATGAAATCAAGCTGAATCGTACCGCACTGCCATACACGGCCGATGCAGTCGCGCAGAGAGAATTCAATCTTAGGACCGTAGAACGCACCTTCACCCGGTTGGAGTTCCCAGTCGAGGCCGGCGTCGTTAAGAGCATCTTCCAGTGCCGCTTCAGCTTCATCCCAAAGCGACTCTTCACCAATACGACCTTCCGGGCGCGTTGAAAGTTTCATTTCAACCGCGTCGAATCCGAAGTCTTTGTAGACGTCCAGAGTCAGCTTGATGAAATCAGAAGCTTCCTGACGGATCTGGCTGTTCGAGCAGAAGATGTGTGCATCATCCTGAGTGAAGCCACGCACACGCATAATGCCGTGCAGCGCACCGGATGGCTCATTACGGTGGCAGCAACCAAACTCAGCCAGACGCAGCGGCAGTTCACGATAAGACTTCAGACCCTGATTGAACACCTGAATATGGCATGGGCAGTTCATCGGCTTCACCGCGTAGCTGCGCTTCTCAGATTCCGTAGTGAACATGGCATCTGAGTAGTGTTCCCAGTGGCCAGACTTCTCCCACAAGGTGCGATCAACAACCTGCGGGGTCTTGATCTCCTGATAACCAGCATCGTTCTGAACTCTACGCATGTACTGCTCGAGTACCTGATAAATGGTCCAGCCGTTCGGATGCCAGAACACCATACCCGGCGCTTCTTCCTGCAGGTGGAACAGATCCAGCTGCTTCGCCAGTTTACGGTGGTCGCGCTTCTCAGCCTCTTCAAGACGCTGGAGATACGCTTTCATTTCTTTTTTGTCGTTCCACGCAGTACCGTAGATACGTTGCAGCTGAGCGTTCTGAGAATCTCCACGCCAGTAGGCGCCAGACACACGTTGCAGCTTGAAGATACGCATAACACGAGTATTCGGTACGTGCGGACCACGACACATATCTGTGTATTCTTCATGGTGATACAGGCCAACCGCCTCTTCACCTTTTTCGATCAGATCGTCGATCAACTCAACTTTGTAGTCTTCACCACGATCAACAAACACGCGGCGTGCGTCTTTGATCGGCGTCATCTTCTTGATGACTTCGTAATCCTTCTTGATCAGCTCTTTAACACGCTTCTCGATGGCTTCGAGGTCTTCGGGTGTAAATGGACGCTCGTAATCAATATCGTAATAGAAGCCGTTTTCGATCACCGGGCCAATGGCCATCTTAGCCGTTGGGTACAGCTGCTTAACGGCATGACCAACGAGGTGAGCGAATGAGTGACGGATAACTTCCAGACCTTCTTCGTCGCGACCGGTGATCAGAGTGACATCGGCGTCATCGGTGATCAGCTCACAGGCATCGACCAGTTCACCGTTAATACGACCACATACGGTCGCTTTGGCGAGACCAGGGCCAATATCTTCGGCAACTTGCATCAGGGTAACGGGTTGATCGAACTCGCGTTTGGAGCCGTCTGGAAGGGTAATAACAGGCATAGTAAATCCTTGTCAGTGGTGGCCCCCACGACAGGCCACATGAATGTAAAGACCGAGTACTCTACAGGTCGGAAAAATCCCTGTAAACAGTTGATGCCTGCGGTTTACTCACTCTGGAATAGCCTTTCGTGCAATAGCCCCCTGAGGAAGTGAATCAACCAGCTTTGTTATTGGCTGAACCGGTACGCGGTTATAGATAATACCCCCACGCGGATAGCTTCCCGGCAATGGCTTAAACTTCACTCGCTCATCCAGAAAGGCCTCGACCTCTTCGCTGGGGGCGAGACGCTCCATTCCAGAACTCCACCTGTCATCGCCATCCTCTGGTTTCCTGAAACTACTCATGTAGAGTACATGTTTAGCAACCTTCAGCTGCTCCGGAGTAAACTCAATTACCGGACGCCTCTCCGACGGTTCTATTGTTCGAATGCGGTCCCGTTCAGCTTTCATCTCTTCACAAAGTTCAAGCTTTACGGAGTCCATGATCTGGTGCATCAGATCAAGGAAGGTGTCGGGGCGAACCCGCTCTTCGATTCGATAGGCGTTAGGGCCATGCCAAGAAGAGCGTTCAATTAGAAATAAACAACTTAGATACCGATCATGAGAAATAGGGGTAGCCCATGTAACAGCATTAGCTGTATCTGAAAGCTGCTGTTCCTCTGTGTACAGCCAGTCAGTACCATTTCTATTCACCCACTGACTATTGATAGGACCTAAAACTTCCGGCCAGCGATCAGGATTCGAATCCAACGGTGCGGCGGTATACCCCTCTGACGTTGCGGCGTAAGTACAGAGCTCTTCGTTTCTTAGTAGCTCTCTGGCAAGAACCCAGTTATCGAAGAGACTTTCGTTCGCTGGCAGGTCACCTACCCGTCTAATATCCACAATGCAATTGAGGAACCCGCAATACCCCTCTATCACTGGGATACCTCGAAACTCCCAGCTGCTTGAATATACCCTCAGGCGACTCAAAGACTCTATCTCACACTGATTCCAAGTCAATTCCCGTTCGAACCCTGCATCACTAGCAGCATTGAAGTGATTTGGTTCTTTATTCCATGAGCCCCCGTGCGCTGGTTTAGGGTTTGGAGCCATAAAGGAAAGGCTAGCAAGGCCAAGGTCTTTGCTAACATGTTTTGCCGTTCTAAAAGAAGGACCTTTAGGGTATTTCTCCGTACCAAATAGTCTCATCGAATCAAGAAACCTTGTTCTGCAATTTAGTCACCAGTTGCTCGAGGAGACAGTATCCGGTTCAGAAATTCACCTTCTCTTCAAGGGACGACTGCGGCTGCGAATCTAAAAGCCTGGTAATCGGTAACACAGGCACACGGTTATAAATAATCTCACCGCGCGGATAGCTTCCCGGTAATGGCTTAAACTTCACACGCTCATCCAGAAAGGCCTCGACCTCTTCGCGGGGGGCGAGACGCTCCATTCCAGAACTCCACCTGTCATCACCATCCTCTGATTTCCTGAAACTACTCATGTAGAGTACATGTTTAGCAACCTTCAACTGCTCCGGAGTAAACTCAATTACCGGACGCCTCTCCGACGGTTCTATTGTTCGAATGCGGTCCCGTTCAACTTTCATCTCTTCACAAAGTTCAAGCTTTACGGAGTCCATGATCTGGTGCATCAGATCAAGGAAGGTGTCGGGGCGAACCCGCTCTTCGATTCGATAAGCGTTAGGGCCTTCAATAGAATAACGTCTGATTACAAACCGAAAACACACATAATGCTGATGAGTAATTGGCGAGATCCAATTGATAGCATAAGCGGTATCAGTCAGCTGCTGTTCTTCAATGTACAGCCAGTCATTACCATGCTTATTCAACCACTGACTATTAACAGGCCCTAAAACATCCGGCCATAGATCAGGGTTTACGTCGAGAGCGGCCTCTGTATAGCCCTCTTCAGTTCTTGCATAAATACACAACTCCCTATTAGTTAACACCTGATTTGCCAATACGCTAAAATCAAACAAACTCTCATTAATCGGGAGGCCATCTACCGCATGGACATCAACAAAACAACTGAGATATCCGACGCGAGGCTGGATAATTGGAAAGCCATTAAAACGCCAGTTATTCGAGTAAAGCCGCTGCCAGCGCATACCTTCGATAACTTTCTTATCCCAAGTTTCTGCCAACTCAAAGCGCGCTGGAGAATTTAGATCAACTGAGCCTGGCTCCTCCTCCCAGCGCCCTCCAAAAGCCGGCCGAGGGGCTGGTGCCTTGAATTCCAGTGAGCTACATCCCAAGTCTTTACAGATAAGCCTTGCGGAGCGAAAACTAGGCCCCTTGGGGAGTTTCTCAGTACCAAATAATCGCATAATCCTCAGAAGACCTTATTCTGAACTTTCTTCGCTAATGTTTTGAGTGGCTCAACAGGGCTTCTATGGTAGCCCTCGGTCAACGTAGGTGCACTGGCCAGAATAGCGCCCAACACTACAAGGGCAAATCCTGGTGTCGTGCCTAAGGCCCCCACTAATCCCCCGACTGCCATAGTATTCTTGCTTTGTGCGACGACATCATAGGCCGTACCAACGAATTCACTTGCTATTTGGTCCCTCGGAGTATGATTGACAAGCTTATTAAGAGAGCACGCTACCGTCGCACCACCGAACCTCTGGCCACCAATAACCTGGGCTAGTCCCGGAGAAGAATTGAACCACTTAGAATCACGCACATCCATACCAATAGCCCGCCGAGCGATATCTGCTTCATAGTGGCTGCTAGTGTGATCGCTAAGAAAAATGCGCTGCGTTCCTTTCAAGTCAACATTGGCTTGCTTCAAACATCTCATTGCCTCGGTCAAAACAGCCGAACCACCACGATGACTCGTCCACTCGACGCGCAACCCTCGCTGGTGTGCATCTTTCATATAACTAGCTAACACCCGCCCCGCCTTAACAACATCTTCTGAGGGAGTCCTCTTCCCGAGACGCCTTACAAATTCCCAGCCAGCCTTACCCGCTTTGTGTTGCGGTGTATAAAATAACTCGAAACCAGACGCTTTAAGCTTATCTATTACAGCAGGGTCACCTTTTGATATGTGATCAGGAAGTATTTCAGCAGCTTCTCTAATGCCGCCACAATAGCCGTTAATACCTATTTGTAAGGGCTTCTCTATAGTTCCGCCTCTCTGGCTTGCAGCCTGGAGGTTATATGAAGGAGTAGAGGCAACCTTCCATGACCCATTCTCAGCGTCCGCCTCAACATTCCATAGACCGGGCTCAGTTACCTTACGAGCGCTTTGCCTCACAACCCGAATATCTGTGATCGTAATATCGGTCTGCGAGAGCCCCATATTCAGCTCATATTCAATTTCGAAACCTGGGCCCGAAATGCAACGGGTCGATGGGGAGCCGTTACGAACATAAGAATTCACTGGAACGGCACTACTACGAAGGCTGTTAACTGCACTTATTACTGCCAGAGCATGATACCCAGTACTGCTTTGCTCTTGCGAGCTCGCCTGAAAGTTCTGAAGCAACTTTTGCATTTGCTCGTCAGCGAGGATCTGACGACCAGAGGCTTGAGGCCCGAATGGAGATAGCTGGAACTGGGAAAGATTGGAAATGACCGGTGAACTCACGTTACACATCCTTATGCTCTAAGTTAGGGCATTGATACTATCAGGCCAACTATTTCTTGCCTATAGTTTTGCTGGGCTAAACTGTTTTGAACTCAGCCCGCCACTTGCCCGGTGTTTTGCCCGTTGCTTTACGAAAAGCCCGGTTGAAAGGCGCCTGCTCTGAGTAGCCAAGCAGCAGAGCGATTTCACTGAGGGTCAGGTGCTTATCCCGCAGATATACCTGCGCCAACTCTACCCGCACCTGCCCCAGCAGATCCCTGAAGCCAATACCCGACTGACGCAACCTGCGCAGCAATGTGCGCTCTGACATCGCCAGTCGAGAAGCAATTGCGCTCTGGTCGGCGTCACCCAATGGTAAACGCTCAATGATGAGTTGCCGTACGGTATCCGCAAACCGCCCAAGGTCGGGCATGTTTGCCAGTGCTGCGGTTGCCTTTTCATTTAATGCCCTGAACGTGACATCGTCGTGGCTGACCAGTGGCAGTGTCAGCACATTGGCATCGAACCAGAGTGCATTCGCACTGGCGCCGCACACGAGGCTCCCACCTAGGTGGCGCTCGAACAGATCGCTGGCGGGCACGTCGTTCCACCAAGTTTCCGCACGTTCTATTGTGAGTTCGCTCTGCCCCGTCATTCTTCGCAAGAAAGTCACAAAGCCGCCGAGGATCACCTGATCCGATACACGCGTCGAGCCGCCAAAGCTCGTATCCCACACCAAGCCAGCAAGGCCGTCTCTCAATTCGAGCCGGGCCTTCGGACCTTCATAGAGCAAGGTCTGAAAGCGCTCAAAGTACTGAAAAGCCTCCAGAACCGTCTGACATGACAAGGTCAGGTAACCAATGACGCCAACATGCTCAGGGCCGACTCGGCGAGCCAGATCAATCCCAATCGAGGATGAGCCTAAACCGTCGCGGACGCTGTCCAGCAACGCCCACCATTCATCGAAGGTCAGGCGTCGAGCGCCACCCTCACGGCTCAGTACCGCCGGCACAGAGCGGCGCTGCTCGGAGACGTACGACGACACCAGAGACATTAAGTCCCCGGTGACAGACAGCCCGGCTAAACGAGAATCCCGCTCTTTCATACGCCGCGCTCTTTTAGAAGCACTCGTGCACAATTGTCATAAGTTGTTGATCCTCGCTGAGTAAGAATGTCTGAAAATATCAATTAAGAGTCTGAAAATATCAATATAGCCCACAACGACTGCGCTAATCTATCAGCATCAAATAAGAAAGCTGGAGACACTGATGGAAGACTTACTGCGCGCACTGCTATTTATTGGGCTGTTTGCCGGTGTGTTCATCGGAACCATGGTCATTGAAAACCTCTGGGCCAAACGTCGTGGGGTTACTAAGCTCTATCACTTCCCTGAAACCTTCACCAATCTGATGACAGGTGCGTCGTATAAAATCGTCGACGGCATCGCCATCGCACTGTTTATTCAGCTGTTTTACGACTGGGTGTATCAATTTGGCTTTCAATGGAACCCAGAGGTCGGCGTTGTCAGCATCATCGCTCTGATTCTGTTTATCGACCTGTGTATGTATGCCGCGCACTACCTGATGCATAAAATTCGCTGGTTCTGGAATGCGCACGTAACGCATCACAGTTCTGAGCACATGAATTTCTCGACGGCACTGCGGCAGAACTTCACCTATGCATTTTCAGGGACCTGGATTCTCTGGTGGATTCCTGCCGCGTTTGTCGGTTTCGATAAAACCTGGACCTTAATCGCGATCGAGGCCAATCTGGTTTATCAGTTTTTCCTGCATACCGAGCAAGTCCGGACGCTGGGTTGGGCAGAAAAAATCTTCAATACTCCGTCACATCACAGAGTGCACCACGGCAGCAACCCTGAGCAGATTGATAAGAATTTCGGCGGTGTACTCATTATCTGGGACAAACTCTTCGGTACGTTTCAGGCAGAAGAAACAGCCGGCGAAATTGTCTATGGCGTCAAGCGTATGCCGACCAAGCCGAATAATCCTTGGCATGCGCAAGTGTATGATTGGCAGAATATGTTCCGGGATCTGAAAAAATACAAAGACCCGAGAATTATGTGGAAGCACCCGGACTGGGTAACGGAAAAATACGGTGAGCATCAGTCTGCCGACCAATAACGAACCCTCTCTTCCTGATGATAGGATGTCGACAAGGTACGCCACGTCATCAGGAAGACCAAATGAAATAAGACCGTCACCCAGCAGTTTTAAAACTGACATCCTTGGCGTCTAGCCTGAACCTCCCTGTTTTCCAACTGATATGGAGGTTAATAATGAAATCCCTTCTGACCTACGCTCTGGCATCTCTGATGCTGGTTGCCGGCTGCGCCACCCATGCTGGCCCTGACCACCGCAACAGCCATTTTGGTAAATGGTTCTTCGGTAAATTCTCTGAAACCCAGATCGGCCCTCGCCCTTTTTACCTTGTTGAAGATATGGACGAAGGCGAACTCAAAGATAAGCTGAAAAGCTGTGACACTGGTCCTTTCTTCCAGAGCCGCTTCTCAATCGGCCACCGTGGTGCACCTCTGCAATTTCCAGAGCACACGAAAGAATCCTACGAAGCGGCGGCAAAAATGGGCGCAGGCATTCTTGAATGCGACGTAACCTTCACGAAAGATCGCGAGCTGGTGTGCCGCCATTCACAATGCGACCTTCACACCACAACGAATATTCTGGCAACGCCACTGGCTGAAAAGTGTTCAGTACCACCTGAATTCGACAGCAATGGCATGCTTACCAATGCAGCGGATATCACCTGCTGTACCAGCGACATTACCCTCGCTGAATTCAAAAGTCTGCAGGGAAAAATGGACGCGGCAGACCGCACGGCAACCACCATTGAAGGCTACATGAATGCCACAGCAGACTACCGCACAGACCTCTACGCATCGAAAGGTACCCTGCTGACCCACGCAGAAAGCATCCAACTGTTCAAAGAACTGGGCGCCCACTACACACCTGAACTGAAATCCCCTTCGGTAGAGATGCCGTTTGAAGGCGACTACACCCAGGAAATGTACGCTCAGCAAATGATCGACGAATACCGTGATGCGGGTATCCACCCACGCAAAGTCTGGCCGCAATCGTTTAATTACGAAGACGTAAAATACTGGATTGATAACACCTGGTATGGTCGCCAGGCGGTTTATCTCGATGGCGTTTACGATACCAGCGTGACACAGGCACAGATGGAAGAATGGGTTGATGAAGGCCTACGCGTTCTGGCGCCACCTATGTGGATGCTGCTGAACGTGAACAGCGACGGCGAGATCGTACCTTCACAGTACGCGATCAATGCCAAAGCAGCGGGCCTGAAACTGATCGCCTGGACACTTGAACGCTCTGGTCGCCTGACGGACAACGGTGGCTGGTACTTCCAGTCGGTGAATGGCGATGATGGCGGTATGGATGTGATCGATAACGACGGTGACGTTATGACAGTGCTGGATGTTCTGGCTCAGGATGTTGGCGTTATCGGCGTTTTCTCTGACTGGCCAGCGACCACCACTTACTATGCAAACTGCATGAACCTCTGAGGCTCACGCGTATACCACGCGTAAACACTAATGCGCTCCTGAGAGAATTGTTCAGGGGCGCATTAAACTAATAAACCGTCCGCGACCTGGTGAGACACCTCTTCCCCGCACAGCTTTGTCACCAGAGCTAAAGCAAACTGCATTGCACTACCGGGCCCCTGGCTGGTCATTATATTGCCATCGATAACAACCACCTCATCACTCGGCATGACTCCGACCGTTGTCAGATCTTCTCTGAACCCGGGATAAGCCGTCGCTGATTTGCCTTCGAGTAAACCATGACACGCCAGAACAACGTATGGCGCAGCACAGATGGCTGCAATCAGTTTACCGCTACTGTGTTGTTGTTTGAGGAGGGAGACGAAGGCTTCGTTATCCGAGAGATTCTGCGCGCCCGGCATACCGCCCGGCACCATAATCGCATCCCAGTCTTCTGCGACACACTCACCAATGAGCTTGTCTGCAACCAGACGGACACCTCTCGAGCACTCCACTTCATGGCCTGGCGCCACCGAAGCCACCGTGACGTCGACCTCCGCTCGGCGCAGCACGTCGATGATAGTGACGGCTTCCAACTCTTCGGTACCGTCTGCGATACCGATCAGAACCTTCTTGTTCATTTCACACCTCGGGCTGAAGAATTACCGGAATGCAGGCCAGAATCACAATGCACCAGAATACCTGCGCTTTTGTTATGGCCTCTCTGAACAATAACAAACCACCTAATAAAGCTCCAACAATGCCGACACTGCGTTTGACGGTCTCAACAATCCCCGCATCCAGACCATCGAGCGCAAGCCACTGAAAGACAACAGCACCGACAAACACCAACAGTGCTGGTATCAGCCTTAACGCCTGGCCCTGTAATCTTGCCGGGGTTTTCGTCGCAAAGGCGTAACTCGCAATCAATAGCGACCCTAACGTTGTTTGCACGACACCGTGAAAGAAAGGCCCACTGTGCTCCAGCGCCTGCTTATCAAAGACAATACCAACGCCCCAGCCAAAGCAGACCAGCAACATCAGAAGAAAAGGCTTTCCCTTAACATGGTGCAAACCGCCCTGCGCACCACCGATCGCCACCACGGTAACCAACATGGCGAGCCACTGGTAGACGCTCAATGACTCATCCAACAGCCACCCTGCAGCCAGGGTCGAAATCACAGGCGTCAGGGCCAGCACCGGAATAACCTTAGCCACATCCCCCAGTTTGAGCGCCGTAATAAAACCAACCGCGGCCATCGCCGCAAGTACTGCAGCTACCAAAGACGGAAGCCAGTATCCAGCCGACACGGTGGAATCTGAGGCTATAAAATACGCCGCAAGATATAGAGGGATCGCCCCGACATTGAATGCCAGAGTCAGCGCCAGAGGCGTTTCGTTGGCCACCAGTTTCTTACGTGAGAGATCAAACAACGTCCAGCAGATGGCTGAAATAAAAAGAAAGGCAATCGACATACTACATCCGCGGTGTTTTTAAACCGGCCGCTCTACGCAAACGGCGGGACAGGCTGTCCACGATAACATTCAACGCTGCTGCGACAAGAATCAGGAAAAACGCTTTATCGAAGCGGATCTCCTCAAACGCAGAGTCAACATAAAAGCCCAGCGTCGCAATACCCAACACGCCCATCATGGCACTCTCACGCATGATCACTTCCCAACGATAAAACAGCAGGGCCAGAAACGCCGGGTAACGCTGAGGCAAGTCCTGATAAAAATAGCGCGCTAACCCAGAGGGGGAATCCAGCCTCTGTTGAGAAGACGCATCCTGACTGTGATTAGCAAGAAGAAACGCTATTAAGCCGCCATTATGCAACGCCAATGCGAAAATCGCTGGCAAGGCCGAAGGGCCAAACAGCAACATAAACAGATACGCCAGCATCAGCTCAGGGACAGACCTCAATACCAGAAGTTTAAACCGCCCTACCCAGTAATACCGCCCGACAAGCCAACGACTGGCGAATGGATACCAGGCCAATGCCATTACCCCACTGAGCACCAGCGCCGCTTGTGTAATAGCAATCGTCTGAATCAGTGCAGGGCCAACTTCATCAGCCAATACATTGCCGTACCAACTCATCGCGCCCGGAAGGTCGCCGTTCAGTAATGGGCTGGGCCATAAATCCTGAGTAAAAAACTGCCACACGAAACTCGCATTCACAGGCGGCATTTCCGGCAGCATAAAAACTGCCCCCAGCAGATAGGCTGGCAAGAGCTTTTTGTAAAACCAGAACCTGACGGTGCCTATCAATAACAGAAACACCCAGAATACCGCCGCTGCTTCGCTGTAGTCTCCCTGACGGAAAGCGGTCTCCAAATGAAACCCTAGCGTTGGCAGACCAATAAAGCCCAGAATCGCACTCGAGCGCAGTGCGCACTCAAAGCGGTAACGGATATATGAGCGCATGGCTGGCCAGGCCTGTGGTATCCATCCATAAAAGAAACGGCTTAAACGACTGGAGCCTGCGAGCGTATCGACCGTCGCAGAAGACTGCTGATGAAAGACATCTGAAAAGACTTTCGCAAAAATGCCTGCGAACGGAATAATAATCGCCAACAAGCCCGTTAATGCACTGAGACCAAATACCTGCATAAACAGCAGGCCCCAGAAAATTTCATGCACCGAGCGGATAACGGCAGAAAATACTCTGACCACACGCCAGTGAAACCAGATGGCCAGTAACACGCCTAAGGCTGCCGACACTGCCACACCGAGCAAGGCAAAACTGACGGTATACAGTGCAGACATCAGAAGCTCATTCGCGTCCGGCCAGAACGGCGTCACCATGCCCCAGCCTATGCGGGTAAACTCTTCCCAGGGGTCAGGCTGATACAGAAAAATATCGGCGAAGAACAAAGAAACAATGGCAACAAGCACAAACCACAGACTCAGGTCCCGAAAGCGTGCGCCGGTAGACTTTTTGCCTTTAGGCTTTTCACCTTTAGACTTTTCACCTTTAGCTAGGGAAACACTCTTACCGCCCATTTCAGGCATCCTGATAAACGGTTTCGAGGGTACTGAGATCCAACTCTGCCGCTTGCCAGTCGCCGAAAATGCGACCGTCTTTTAAGGCAATAATTCGATCAAAATGCTTAGCCGCTAATTCCGGGCTGTGAATGGCAACGATCGCCGTCGTATGTTGCTGCAGTACGTGAATCAATAATTGTTCGCCCTGCTCGGGGTCAAGCGAAGACACGGGCTCATCGCCCATAAATACAGACTTATTGCGATACAGAGCACGCCCGAGCGCAACACGCTGACGTTGCCCGCCGGATAACTGATCCGGCGAATTCCAGAGTTTCTCTTCGATACCTAAGGTACGCGCAACGCGAGCGACTTCTTCACGACGAGCAGCCCAGGGACGAATAAGGTTGATAAGATTATACAGCGTCGAAAAGCGGGATAACCCGCCCATATAAATATTCTGATAGGTGGATAACAGATCCACCAGACCACTTTCCTGCGGGCACAAAGCAACGGCGTCAGGCTGCTGCTTCCATAAAAGCGAAAGCAGCGTTGACTTACCCGCACCCGATGGGCCCACGAGAGCGACTTTTTCACCGTCACGAATTTCCAGACTAATGTCGTGCAACACAAGCTGATCATCGTGCCCGAAAGACGCTCCGGTAAGCTGGAACATGGCCTGACCCGGCATGATTAATCCAGCAGGCCGATGGCTTTGCCTGTGCGTTCAATCGGGGCATAGTCATCGTTGCTCGCAGGAACAAACGACTTACGCGGGAAGCTCGCGAGCAGATCTTCGTCTTTCATATCCAGCAGCGCGGTTCTGACTTTTTCTTTAAAGCCCTCGCCATAGCGGGCGTCGACATCACCACGAATCGTCCACTGATAATCCGGATAGGTAGGCGTCGTCCAGATCACTTTGACTTTATCCGTGTCGATCTTGCCTTCTTCCACTTCGGTATCCCAAACGCTGTAGTTCACAGCACCGACCTGATACACGCCACTCTGTACCTGCGAAATAGTACGGCTGTGATCACCCGAGAAACCCACGCGGCTGAACAGCTCATCAGGGGATGCATTGAAGGCTTCACGGATAAAGAATTCAGGCATGAGGCGGCCAGAGGTAGACCCCTTTGAACCAAAGGTAAACGTCTTGCCTTTAATATCCTCTGGCAGTTCATCAGATGCTTCGATCTCAGTGCTGGTGTTAGCAATGATATAAGTTTTAAAGAACTGATCTTCATAGCCTTGAGCAATGGCTTCAGATCCCTCAACCAGTGCACGCGCCTGTACACCAGACAAACCACCGAACCAGGCCAGCTGTACCTGATCATTGCGAAATGCCGTAATCGCCGCAGGGTAAGATTTTACTGGGATGTACTTTACATCCACGCCCAGCTGCTCTGACAGGTAATCTGCCACTTTTCCGAAGCGTGCATTCAGACGGCTTTCATCGGCGTCAGGAATGGCCGTAAAGGTAAAGGTTTCGGCGACGGCTGCCGCACTCATCAGTAAGCCTGCTGCGGCTGCAAAAACAGAACGTAACATCATTATTTATCCTTTTAGATCAGATACAGAAAGAGAGTTCAGATAATCGCGCACTTCATCGAAAGAGCCCCGCATGGCCAGGCGCCCCTTTTTACGGGACAGCTGGTATTGATACATAGGGTCGTAATATTGCTCAAGCAGATGACCAATCCATTCACGATGTAATTCAGGATTGCCCTGCTCGTGTTGATGAATAGCGTGTTCGAGCAGCTCGGTGATCGCGCGGTGGCGAACCCCGCCAAGGCGCCGCTCCACTTTACTCATGCTCTGACGCAGATCATCAGCGAACGCCGCAAACCCCTCGTCGGTGCCAAGCGCCTGCTGCCACTCGGTTAATTTATTCAGAATGTAATTGTTATAACTGTGCTCAACGCGGGACTCGAAGCTCGCTTCAACGATCACAAGCGATGCCTTCGCCATTTGGTTGCGTAAGGTTTCAGGCAATGCACAACGCCCGATTAACAAGCTCTCATCTTCGAGAATAACCGGCATATCCGCTTTAAATTCTTCGTGACGAAGCAAATCAACCGCGAGTGCATTTTCAAACCCGATCTGTGCAGGCTGGCCACCCGGGCGTTTACCAAACGTACTGCCTCGGTGGTGCGCCAGACCTTCAAGATCAACACTGGCCGGAACCTGCTTCAGTAATTCAGTTTTTGCACATCCCGTCTGCCCTGCAACCACAACAAGGGGTTTCTCAACCACAACGCGTTCGAGAGTATCGATCAGGAAACGTCGCATGGCTTTGTAGCCACCGGTAATGCGAGGGTATTCGCAACCCGCCTCTTTCAGCCATTGCTGCGTAATCTGACTGCGCAGACCTCCGCGAAAACAATACAGATAGCCTTCCGGATTAGCCTGAGCAAATTCAAGCCAACGCTGAACGCGCTCCTCTTTGATGTCACCCGATACCAACTGATGGCCAAGTTTAATGGCTTCATCCTGGCCTTTCTTTTTATAGCAGGTACCGACTTTCGCACGCTCCTGATCCGTCATTAACGGTAAGCTCACCGTATGAGGAAAAGCACCCTTTTTAAACTCAAGCGGTGCACGGGTATCCATCATCGGGGTATCCGACAAAAACAGCGTTCTGAAGTCAGCAGTATCCGGGCGGCTCATTATTAACTTCCTGTTTGAATTGTCACACGCACGGCTGAGCCAGAACCAGGCGCAGAGCCACTGACAAGCTCACCAATGCAGTCACTCTGCAAGCCCTCTGCGGCTAGAATCGCCTCGACTTCTGCTGCCTGCTCAGGGCGCACGGCAATCAATAAACCGCCACTGGTTTGAGGGTCGCAGATGATGGCGCGCTGCTCGTCTGTCATCACGGATAGCTTCTCGCCGTAACTCTCGAAGTTACGCTCAGTACCGCCGGGCATGGAGCCCTGTGCGATGTAGTCTTTCACCGGCGCCATCACAGGCAGCGCATCATAGTTAATCTCAGCGTCTACGCCACTGCCCTCACAGATCTCCAGCAGATGCCCGCCGAGGCCAAAGCCGGTGACATCCGTCAGTGCTTCAACGCCATCAACGGCAGAAATTTTCTCACCGACCTTATTAAGGATGCACATGGTGTCACGCGCCAGAAACTCATGCTCTGGCTTTAAAATTTTCTTCTTCTGCGCAGTGGTCAGCACACCGACTCCCAAAGGCTTCGACAGATACAGCTTACAGCCAGCCGTCGCCTGATCGTTCTGCTTCAGCTTATCGATATCAACGATGCCGGTAACCGCCAGACCAAAGATCGGCTCTGGCGCATCAATGCTGTGACCACCAGCAAGCGGGATACCGGCATCGGCACAGGCCTGACGGCCACCATCGACAACACGCTGTGCTACTTCTGGCGCCAGCACATTCACCGGCCAGCCAAGAATCGCAATCGCCATCAACGGCTTACCGCCCATGGCATAGATATCCGAAATCGCGTTGGTCGCGGCAATACGACCGAAATCGAACGGATCATCCGCAATCGGCATAAAGAAATCCGTGGTACTCAGCACCGCCTGGCCATTGCCGATATCGTATGCAGCGGCATCATCCTTCGAGCTGTTACCTACCAGCAGGTTCGGGCTATCAGGCAGCGTCAGCTGAGACGCCAGAATCGTATCCAGCACCTTAGGCGAGATCTTGCAGCCACAACCCGCGCCGTGGCTGTACTCAGTAAGACGGATAACAGATGAATCAGACAAGACAGAACCCCAGTTCATACAGACGAAGGCCGCATGATACCTGAGGGTCGTGAAAGGTTGTAGGAGGGCTTCCGCCAGCTTGCCTGGCTATGCGCAAAAACCTTGAAGGGCTAACCCCTTGTAAGAGGGAACCTTCTTCCCGACAACCTCACCACCCAAACCAACGTTGTGCGATACCCACTGAACTCTCGACAATTCGCATTCCCTGTGGGAGCGAATCAGCCGGAGGCTATTCGCGATTGCGCCGTGACCACACCTTGTAAGAGCGCTTCAGCCAGCTTGCCTGGCTATGCGCGAAAAACTGACAACGCCATGAACCCTGTAGGAGGGAAGCTTCTTCCCGACAACCTCACCACCCAAGCAAACGTTGTGCGATACCCACTGTACTCTCGACACTTCACATTCATTGTGGGAGCGAATCAGCCGAAGGCTATTCGCGATTACGCAGCATCCATATCACCAGCTGTTTTTCACAATCTCCGAATTGAGATTGCTAAGGTTGACCTCACACCAAAGCCTGAAAGCTCCCGTTTCTTGTTCTATATGGGTTGAATACTTAGTGATCTGAAAAACACACTCTTCAGCATCTGTAAGACTCTCCCGGAACGTACCCAAAACAGAAGTTATTGACTCTGGTGTCACCTTTTTAAGCAACTCTCCATGACTAACGGATCTTGCCGTCACCTTAAAACTTAGAGGGTATCTCGATGTGGCGACGGGTAAATATTCTGATGAATAGATATGAACCTGCTCCCCTTCCTCAGCATTGGCCACTGCACTGTATTCAGGAAACACCGATTCCCGAAGAAGCTTCTCGAACATTGAGATAGATACATCAGATACTTTCACTTCAAACTCCATTTATAGATCGAAAACTAAGGCCAGTAAGCCCTGTATCATTGCACAAGCGTTTAAATCCATCGGTAACAAAACTATGAATCAACTTCTCTTCTTTCATTTTAAAAACATCAACATCGTTCAGATCGTCTTCAATGACCTTCAATCCTGACACCCCTAGATGAACACCAGAGTCTATTACTTCGACAGCATCTGTAAGATCAACCACTTGACTGCTTAGAACATGCAACGTATTGAACATATAGTATTGTTTATCGTCGACCTGTACTGGCAAAAACTCACCGGCACCGTCAATGTGATCAGATAGAACCTCATAAGCTCTCTCGTTTAGTAACAGATTTCCGAGAGCCCATATTGAAATATCTGGTATGCACTCTACGTCACCAATGAAGCCACTACCTTTATAGAATCCCCCTTGGGGCTCGACCCAGCCGGGCAATCGAGCTTTTGCCCGAAACCTCTGGCTGTAACCAGGCATTTTCTCGAGTAAATCTTCTACATCAAAGTCAAAAGAGTAGAATGTTTCAAAGTCAGCTTCCAATTGATAGATCATTTTCAATATTTCAGATACGTGCTTGCTCTGTCATGAGCAAAGCGTTTCTCAATTATTTCCGTAATGACCAATTCCGTTTCCATCATATGTTCCTTAGGTAGCGCTATAAAAACAACTTCCCTGCCATTTGATCTAATCGCTCTTTCGTGCTTTCCCAGTTCGGCATGACCTGCCCCATCAGACGATAAAACCGCTCACTGTGATTGTGTTCAGCGATATGGCACAACTCGTGGAGAATCACATAGTCGATGCATTCCCGTGGGGCTTTTACCAGATACGGATTCAATGTAATCCTGCCATTAGGCGAACAGCTCCCCCATTGAGTCTGCATAGTGAGCACTCTCATCGGTGGTCGTTCTTCAACCCAAAGCGCTTGCTCCAATACGGCATCCAGACGCTTGGAGAAGGTTTCTTTTGCCCGCAGCCGATACCAGTCTTTTAAAAGTCCAGAGACTTTGTCCTGTGACTTACTTCTGACCGTCACTTCTATCGAACCGCGCAGCAGTTTTACTGACTGCTTCGCCTCAGAATCTTCAATCACTTTGAGCAGGTATTGCTTACCCAGATAGTAGTGGCTCTCGCCGCTCACAAACTGACGTGGCTGATAGTCTGCCAACTGTGTTTTAAATTCTGAAAGCTGCTGATAAATCCACCGGCCACGCTTTTTAACAGCAGATAACACCGAGTCACGGCTCGCGGCTTCTGGTGCCAACGCAACTACCTGGCAATCCGGGTGTACTTTGATCAATACTTTTGAGCTTTCGGACTTTCTGGCCAAGCGGGTGAACGAGATCTTTTCATCCCCGTAATAAAAGCTCATTAACTCGCCCTTGGGGCGAACAGGCACGTTCATAGGTTACTTATTGCTCAGGCCAACACGAGTAATCTGCACGATCAGCTCAACCATCTTTTTCACTTTATCCAGCCCGGCGCCAACGTCTTTGCAGTACTTAAACAACATCGGCAGCAACTTATTACGGATGTCAGCCTCAATATTCTGAGGATTAATTGAGTTCTCGGCGACGGCGGTTTCTACCTGCCGGTCTACCTCAAACGCCAGCTCTACCCAGCGCTTCTGAACCTGCTCATCCATCACTGCCAGTGCCTCTGGCAGTACCTTCTTGAAGATACCAAAGTACGCCTGCGCGTGACGGTTGCCCGAGAAAGCATCCGGCAGATCATCCAGACGCCGTTCCTGCACCTGCTCTTCAAAGTCACGGAACAACATGTATTGCTTCAACGGATGATCAAACAGCGCCTCGGCCTCTTCAATCGCCTGACGCAAAAGCTTGGAGAACTCCTCCTGCGCGTAAGGGTCATCCTGAAGATCCTGCTCAATCATCTTCGTAACACGGGTTTTGATGATGTCGGTTTCGTTGCGGGTCTTATTGTCAGTCCAGTTTTCTGGTTCCTGGCTTTTACCCATATTACCGACGTCATACTGGCCACCGGGCTCGCGTACTTCAACACCCACCACATGCTTGTCGATGAGTTGTTTTACTTTTTCTGCATACTCATCGTAATCAATCCGCTCGCCCGTATCGCGCTGAATAGTCTGACGCAGAGACGTCATGGCTTTCAGGGTTTCTTTGTAATGATGGCGATCGTCATCGGTAAAGCTTTTATCTTCAAAGAAGGTCACCGACTGCAACGCGACCTTAAGACAACTGGCGAAGGCCGTTAGCGCCTGATAGAAGTCTTCACGTTTCTTCAGGTTCACATCGACCAGTTCGCTTTGTTCGCCGGGCACTGACGATTCTCTTTCTTCTATCTTGGGCACCAATGCCTGGCGCATAGATTCAGTATCAGCTTTGTTCTTCACCCCATCGAAAATCGCCCAAAGCTGCTTATACAACTGCGGTAAGCGTTTGTATTCCGTGCTCATCTGGTTGTAGAGACCAGCAATATCGTCGATGTCGTAGCCGCCTTGAGTACGCGAGGCGAGATCCTGATACTTTTGTATCGTGGTATCTAACTCAGAAAGAATCCCGCGATAATCAATCAAATAGCCAAACTCTTTCTTCGGATGCAGGCGGTTTACCCGCGCAATAGCCTGAATCAAGTTGTGCTCTTTTAACGGCTTGTCGATGTACAAGACAGCGTTCTTTGGCTCATCAAAGCCGGTCAGCAGTTTATCCACCACGATCAGAAGCTTAAGCGAATCATCTTTATCAAAGCGTTCAATCAGGTGCTTGGTGTACGTCTGCTCGTCTTGTGTGCCGACGTGCTCTTTCCACCACTGCGTCACTTCGGGCGTACCGGATTCATCCACCGCCGTATTACCCTCGCGGGTATCCGGTGAACTCATCACGACCGCCGATTCAAACCTATTGCCTTCTGGCCAAAGGGCTTGGGCCTCATCCAGATATTTCTTATAACGAATCGCCGATGCCTTGCTGTCGCAGGCAAGCTGAGCTTTCAGCCCATCGGGAACGTTCTTCACAAAATGATTAGCGATATCCAGCGCGATCAGATGAATACGTTCCTCTGCACCGTATACCTGCCCTTTTTTGGAAAATTTACGTTTAAGGTCTGCCTTCTGCTGATCCGTAAGGCCTTCGGTGATACGCTCAAACCAACGGTCAATTGCCCGGTCGTTTACATCAATATCGGGAATGCGCTCTTCGTACAGTAGCGGCGTTACAGTTTTATCTTCTACCGCGCGCTGCATAGTGTAAGCATGCACGATGGGGCCGAATTTATTGGTGGTTTTATCGTCTTTCAGCAGTGGCGTGCCGGTAAAGGCCACGAACGATGCATTGGGCAACGCCAGCTTCATACGAATATGGTTTTCGCCGCCCTGGCTGCGATGGCCTTCATCAATCAGTACGATCAGATCAGCACTGTCGTTATGACACTCGGGCAGCTTGGTGGCCGAGTTAAACTTCTGAATCAGTGAGAACATAATCCGCTCAGTGCCCTTGCCGATCTGCTCAGCAAGGCGAGCGCCCGAGGTCGCCATTGCCGCGTCTTTATCTTTTGACGTCGCCAGTTCACCACCGCTGGCGAATGTTTTGCTCAACTGAGTTTCAAGATCGACACGGTCAGTAACGACCAGTATCCGGCACTGTTTCAGGCTGTCGTGAAGAATCAGCGCCTTACTCAAGAATACCATAGTGAATGACTTACCCGACCCCGTGGTATGCCAGATAACACCGCCCTCGCGGCCGTTTGTAGAGTTACGGGTATTGATTCGATCGATTAAACGCTTAATGCCAAACACCTGCTGATAACGCGCGACGATCTTGCCGACTTTTTTATCAAACAGCGTGAAATAGCGCGTCATTTCCAGCAGGCGCTCTGGGCTGACCAGACTGATCAGCATTTTGTCCTGCTCGGAGACTGCCAGCTCACCGCCTGCAATCAGACTCTCGTACCACGCCAGATCATCCGGGTTACGGTGGCTGAATAAACCCTTCTTCTGCTCATCACTGAGTGCCCGGTTCTTAATAGCAAACATCCCAGCATCGGTGATGTCTTCTTCACGCCAGGCCGCCCAGAACTTCTTCTTGGTTTCGCAGGTGCCGTAACGGGCATCAATGCCATTCACCGACAACAGCAACTGGCTGTAAGCGAATAACTGCGGGATTTCATCATGGCGTTGATTACGCAACGACTGCGAGATGCCTTCATCAATGGTCGGCCCTTTGCGGCTGCTGCCATCCGGGCGTTTGGCCTCGATCACCACCCAGGGGATGCCATTCACAAAACAGACGATGTCCGGGCGGCGGGTATCCTGCGCCGACGAGCCAGCACCGCCCGAGCGGGTGACAATAAATTCTTCCGTAAAGGTAAAACTGTTATTCGCAGGGTTCTGCCAGTCGATGATGGCAATGGTCGGGTTGGCTTTTTTACCGTCTACAAACTCAGTGACCGAAATGCCATACAGCATATGGTTGTATAGGCGCTCATTGGCATTCAGCAGGCCTTCGTTCAGTGCCGGGCTACAAATTTCAGCGATCAGATTATCAATGGCTTTTGCCGACAACGAGTGTGTTTGCCCGGCAAAGGTGAAGGTGCGCCTTTCAAGTTCGGCCCGCAGAATATCCCGCAGCACCACCTGATCGTACTTACCACCGCGCTTGGCCAGCGCCTCAGCAGGTGAGAGGAACGACCACCCAAGGCTGGTCAATAGCGTCAGTGCGGGTAGCTTGGCACTGTATTCTTCCTGAAACTTGGGGGCGTAGTGTTCCATTCGTCATCCTTACTGCTTTGGCGGCGTCCAGTGTAACAGCTCTTCTATATCGTTCTCTCCGGCCTGCTCTTTCAGCCGCCGACGATGTTCTGCAAAGCGTTCATATTCGGCAGTTGCTTTGGCATCAGCGTCTTTTTTACTGACGGAGCCAGCACCAACCAGAACGTCTCTGTCATTAAACTGCAAAAACTGATCAAGCTTGTTCTGCCAGTCCTGCAAAAACACCTGCTGTCGCCGCTCGGCCTGATCTTCGGCAAAGTCTAACCACATGGTAACGATGCGGTTCAACTCTTTGATTTCTGGTTCGGTCAGGTAATTCTTTGCCGTGACGATATCGCCCTTGCGCACCTCTGTGCCTTTGAATGTGTTCAGGCCCATGTTTGGCTGTGAGGCATCAGCTCGGCTATGAATCAGCTCAGCAGCCGTCTGGCCGGAACAGGCATAATGCAACTTGTTCTGAATTGTTTTAAAGAACTGCGTGGTTTCTTTCAGAGACGGCTCATAGTCGGCAGCGAGGGCAAATATCTCGCGTACGCGCAGGTACATCCGGCGTTCGCTGGCGCGAATGTCGCGGATACGTTCGAGCAGCTCATCAAAGTAGTCTGGCGCTACCGAGGCACCTACCGGAGGGTTCTTCAGGCGCTCATCATCAATAACAAAGCCCTTAACCAGATACTCCTGAAGCGTCCGCGTCGCCCACTGACGGAATTGAGTACCGCGAGTGGACCGGACGCGGTAGCCGACGGCAAGAATAACCGACAGGCTATAGTGCAACCGCTTACGACTGACTCTACGCGCCCCCTCCATCTGAACTTGTAAGTAATCCTTACAGGTTGAGTTTTGATCAAGCTCACCCTCTTCATATACAGCACGTATGTGCTGCGTAATCGCTTGCGGAGTCACTTGATACAGCTCAGCCATGGCGGCCTGTGACAACCATAAAGTATCGGACTCAAACCGACATTCGACCCGAGCCTGGCCGTCATCTGTCGTGAACACCACGAACTCACCGGCCGGTGGTGTCGATGGTTGATTGGTCATTTGAAGGCTCCCTTATATGTTGGTAACGATTATGTTACCGCTGCTGGCCAGCGCCTCAGCAGGTGAGAGGAACGACCACCCAAGGCTGGTCAATAGCGTCAGTGCGGGTAGCTTGGCACTGTATTCTTCCTGAAATTTGGGGGCCTGCTGAACAGCCATTACCAGTACTCCGGTTTGGTGATGGGTTTCTTCCTTTACGCCACTTTATCATTGATCCGGTGGCTTTCCTTATGCCAGAAATGAAAAAACCGCCGGAAGGCGGTTTCTCCGCCCCAAGCAGAGGCCAACTGAATGACGCTGCAAGGGGTGAGTCGTCGAGCTATTGTCAGACAACCTATCGGCCCAGTCAAACAGCGGTGTCGTTATGCCGGATCTCTGCTACCTCACGCAAAGCCCACGGCAGTTGTAAACTTTAAGTTTATAATTGCCCCTTCAGCCAGCTCCCCGTCTGACAATACGGCCTTCACATGCTTACCAATGTTTTGCTTGCTGGTCTGGTACAGCTCAGCCATTTCCAACTGAGTGGGCTATACCTGACCACCCAGTTCTCGCAGTATGATCTGGGTTTCGCCATCATCAGTGATGTAAGGAGCAGATCATTGTTCATTGGTTACTCCTCTGCTGCTTTATTCATTGCAGAGCAAAATAAGTCAATGACATCATTCTGGAACCAAAAGTATCCGAGAGTACTCAGGGTACAAAGCAAAAAAAACCACAACGATAGAGGGACCTTGTCTCTAAAAAATCTGAACTTCAGTTGCTCATCTATCCAGTCTATCTGATGTTCCCAAAAGAACTTGTAGTGTGCGTACCAGTTGCTAAAGAGGATCTGTTTGCTCATGCAAGAGTCATAATATTTGCTTTCCAGCTCCGATAACTTTGCTGCTAAATCAGAGAAATCTGCCTGTTCATCCGTAGTCTGCACATTTAAATACAAAGCTTTCAATTCGTTAAAAAGCTTCGTTAAAGCAACGCCGCACTGCTCATACTTTAATTTCTCGTGATCGCACATGCTGACATAAAGTCCAATTATCCCTAGCACAACAAAACCGGAAGAGATCAATTTGGTCGGTGAATTTTCTACCGCTAAAGAGATGATGCCAAAGGCCATGGATAGAAAACTGATCAACCCTGGCGCTTTTTCAATGATGTCATACGAAGCAAAGTGCTTCTTGGCACCAAACCCTACGTCATAGCCTTTCTGGGCAATACTTCGAAGCAAGTCATTCTTCGTCATACGGGCCTCACTGGATAGGTACGTCAATAGAAGCACGGGCCACTACGACGCCATTTTGAACTGCATAACATTCAACGAAGTGTTCCCCTCGAAAAGAGGTTCGTTCATTCCTCTTACGATATCCCTCGTCCGTCACAATTTGACCTCGAATTTCATTTCTGCGCTGAGCTTCAGGACCTTGATTAAGAACCTTCCACAGTAGGGTGTAATTTCCGGGAACCTCTGTTTCTCCGACTTGAAATTGGAGCTGTTTGTCGGGTCGCAAAGGTGTCTTTTTTAATAACATTTGAAAAAGAGAGTCTGTGCGATAGCCCGCTTGAGAAACATCGCAATCTAGACGCATGTTGTAGCGAACATCAATGGGGTACAGATCTTCGATGAACTGCTCAGTGTCTCTCCAGGTTGCAGCGGCTTTCTCCACAGACTTTTCTTCTGCTTTAGGGAAATTGCTTCCGTAAACTTCACGCCATTTTTTATTTGACTTGGCCTTACCTTCAGCTTCTATTGCATCAACACAAAGGTTGTAGGCCTCTTCAGCCTTTTTTCGGAAGTCTTTTTTGACATTTACGTCCTGATTACTGCCAGGAGCCTGGTAGTGATCTTGCTTATCTTGGCCTGCAAGGTATTCAAAAAAATCTCTGCTAAGGTAGCCAAAAGATGAATACCCGGCAGAGTCGTATTCGGTTGTAGACTTCATAAAGTTGTAGGCTAAGGTATCGATGAGCAAACCTCCCATGGCTACTCCACTCTTGTTCTTCCAGGATCTAGCCATCTTGCACAGCAGACGAAGATTTTTATTTTTCTCGTCGTTTAAATCTTTGATTGCTTTCATTTCCTGACGAGGCTTAGTCTTCTTCCAACTACCACTATTTGCGGTATGAGGAAATTCAAAGTAACCAGATCCATCGGAGTTATAACGATCGAATACCGGCTGAACTTCTACATGAAAGCTCTGATATTTCACAGAAACAACCAGCCCATCTACTTTTACATCAGTAGATGGGTATCGAGACTTAATAGCTTCCTTTACGTCGGTTAGAAGCTTGGATTGCTTGTGATCTTTGTAATCATCCCATTTTGATGAAGGCATAATGTAGACCATATCGAGATCCGATATACCTTTAATTCCGGTATATCGGCCGTAAGAACCAACCTGCAATGAGTTTGCAGTGGTTGAGTCCGTCCCTCTAAATTTCAGATTTAGAGCCTTGGTAATCTGTTCATAACGTTGCTTGAACTGATCAGATTTCTGAACTTTGATGTTTTCGAGAAACTCTTTAAACATATCCGAGACGGACATAAACGCTCCTTGTCTATTTAGTTAATTTGAACCCGACGTTTACCGGTGAGAAGCTTCTGCATCAGGGCTTTTTTCTCTTTCTTAAGATGATCCAGCTTTTGTTGAAGAGCAGAGATTTCCTGATCGGCGGTGGAGAGAACGGCAGCGATTTTTTCTCGCTCGGCCTTATCTGTAGGCACATTGAAAGTGAACTTCTTCAAGTCTGAACCATTGATGGAATTAATTGTGGCTCCAAGGTTTTTCCTTACCTCTCTGTAGAACAGGCTCGATTGAAGGAGCTGAAAAATAAACAGTGGCTCTTTTGCCCGGAAAATACTCATGAAAGCGCCATGAAAACATCCGACAGCCTGATCTTTGAGCAAGGCACTTTTTCCGATTAGCGCACGGCTACCATTCCGAACACACAGCAATATATCGTTCTCTCGGGTGACTGATTTTTCTGGAGCCGTGCATGTCACATAAACGTTGTCATCGAAGGAGAGCCGTCCGTTTTGAACATTAGAAGAACGCAACACTAACGTACCGCTCCCATCTGTAACATCGGATGGCGAGTACGTTAAGCCACCAATAACCTCTCCCAACTTGGAAAGCTGCTTACTTTCCCACTCCCCACTATACCTAACCCCATTCTTATCCAGCAGGCGCTTCTTGCCGGTGAGCAGTTGTTGCATCAGGGCTTTTTTTTGCAGCTGGCTAATGGCGAGCAGTTGTTCGATGGTGGTGATGGCCTTGTCCCAAGTGGAGAGGATTTTGGCAATTTTCCTTTGTTCGCTAACAGGAGGATGCGGAAATTTTATTTTCTTAAAATCAGTTAAAGAAACTCGATCTCTGGTGCCAGAAATTTTTATTCGTTTTACTTGCCGTTTCCCAATATCACTATTCAAAATAAACGCGATAAATTGTGAACATCTGAGCTCTTCCGTCCTAATTCGAATCACGTCCTGCGTTACGATTCCGGATTCATGTGCATCGTAAACTGCTGATTCACAAGGAGGGTCTCCCACCTTTGCAATTATAACGTCTCCATAATTTACCTGACACGCCGTCAACGTTTGGTATTTTTCATTAGTAACGAAAACCTCTGACTTTCTCAGATAGCGCCCGTTCCTGATATCCCTAATATATATAACGGGCTGACCTGCAAGAACAAGCTCCGATGAGAGTAAGTCACTACCAAAAGGGCCATTTACAAAGCTATTTTTTTCTGGAGAGCTGAATTCTTGTAGCGGCAAAATCTCCCAATCTGGTGAAACCCCCTTAATACTATCAATAGTCGACCATTCATTCCGCATAACCCAGCTCCTCCAGATACTTGGCCATCTCAGTTTCCAGCTCGGTCAGTTGCGCTTTCAGCTGCTCACGCTCTGCACGCACGGCCATCAGGTCGATTTCTTCCTCTTCTTCAAAGGTATCGACATAGCGCGGAATATTGAGGTTGTAGTCGTTTTCTTTGATCTCTTCGAGGCTGGCGACGTAGGCGTATTTATCAACGTCGGTGCCTGCATGATAAGTCTCGACGATTTTGGCGATGTTCTCTTGGGTGAGTAAGTTCTGATTTTTACCGGGTTTGAACTCACGGCTCGCGTCGATAAAGGTGACGGCTTCTTCGGTCTTGTTCGTTTTAAAGATCAGAATAGCCGCTGGGATGCCGGTGCCGTAAAACAGCTTTTCTGGCAGGCCGATCACGGCATCAAGCAGATTTTCGTCGATGAGTTGTTTGCGGATTTTGCCTTCGCTGGAGCCACGAAACAGCACGCCGTGTGGTACGACAACGCCCATGCGTCCGCCCTTCTTCCCTTTCGATGCGGGTTTCAGCGTTTCAATCATGTGCAGGATAAAGGCGTAGTCGCCTTTGGTTTTTGGCGGTACGCCCCGGCGGAAGCGGCTGAACTTGTCGTTCTCGGCTTCGTCGTGGCCCCATTTATCGAGGCTGAACGGCGGGTTAGCGGTTACGATATCAAACAGTATCAGGTCGCCGTTTTTATCGAGTAGTTTGGGATTACGGATAGTGTCGCCCCACTCGATTTTGTGGTTGTCTTCGCCGTGCAGGAACATGTTCATTTTTGCCAGCGACCAGGTCGAGCCGATGGCTTCTTGCCCGTAGAGGGCGTATTCCTTACTGCCGTGGTTGGCGACGACTTTGCGGCCACATTTCATTAACAGTGAGCCAGAGCCACAGGCTGGGTCACAGATGCTGTCGCCGGGTTGCGGGTCGAGCAGTTCGGCCATGAGGTCTGAGACTTCGGGTGGTGTATAGAATTCACCGGCTTTCTGGCCACCGCTGGCGGCGAAGTTTTTGATCAGGTATTCGTAGGCGTTACCGATAACATCAAGCGTGCCGACGCGGCTAGGCTTGAGGTTGAGGTCGTCTTTGGCGAAGTCTTCCATCAGGTGACGCAGGATGGTGTTCTTCTGTTTTTCTTCACCGAGGCGGTCGGTGTTGAAGGAGATGTCCTGGAACACGCTTTTACCGGCGTCTTTGAGCTTAGTGCCGTTGGCTTCTTCGATGGCGTGCAGTGCCTGATCAATACGCTCGCCGTTGCCGGGCTCGTGGCGGCGGTCGTAGAGAACATAGAAGCTGGCTGACTTGGGCAGTACGAAACGTTCGTTTTTCATCATTTCTTCAATGAGTTCTGGCTCGTCGCCGTATTCTGCCTTGTAGCCGTCGTAGTGATCCTGCCATACGTCTGAGATGTACTTGAGGAACAGCATGGTCAGGATGAAGTCTTTGTAGGTGTCGGCGCTGATGGTGCCGCGGAAGGTATCGCAGGCGTTCCAGAGGGCTTTGTTGATCTGATCCTGATTGATGAGTTCTTGCTGGGTTAGGCTCATGTGTACTGCTTCGTTTTTTGTTAGGGATGGCTGAGGGCTTGTTGCGGTGTAGATGGCTTCCTCTGCCTTGATAGACCGAGTATACCGGGTGTGGAGGTGAGGTGCATGTGTGGGATTGGGTCGGGGAGAAGCTCCCCTCCTACAGGGGGTAATTAGCGTCGGTCGTGCAATACCGGGGATTTCGTAATCGCGAATAGCCTTCGGCTGATTCACTCCCACATAGAAAACAACTGGTTCGCTCTCACAGAGAAGGCAACAACCTGATCACGCAAGACAATAGGTGTTTCAAGTCCAACCATCAGAAGGTAAATCTCGGAAGGTTTCGCGAATAGCCTTCGGCTGATTCTCTCCCACATAGAAAACAACTGATTTGCTCATACAGGGAATGTGACCCACCGGGGGTTTAGAGTTAGCATCTGTTATTGATTTTTGTGGTGAAGATGTCGGGAAGAAGCTTCCCTCCTACAGATGATGATTAGCGAGAATAGTACAGAGCCGGATATGCCCTAATCGCGAATAGCCTTCGGCTGATTCGCTCCCACAGAGAGAAGAGGTAATTTGCTCACTCAAGGTGATTCCAGTCCAGATATCAGAAGGCGCGGCTCTGAAGATTTCGCGCATAGCCAGACAAGCTGGCTGAAGCGCTCCTACATGGAGGGAGGAGTCGTAACGGGAAGAGCGTGCGTGTCGGGGAGAAGCTCCCCTCCTACAGGGGGTAAGTAGCGTCGGTTGTGTAATACTGGGGGTTTCGTAATCGCGAATAGCCTTCGGCTGATTCGCTCCCACAAAGAGAAGAGGTAATTCACTCCCACAAACGGGAGCCGAGGCTCCCGTCTGTTGCTACTGATGTGAATCAGCGCTTAACGCGGTACACAGCCAGCGCCGGTGCTGTGGTTACAGCCATCGGCATCAATAAAGAGCTGGGTAGAATACTCTTCGATCGGTAGCTTCTGAACCTGCTGACCGTCTTCTGTCAGTGCCTCAACATAGTTGATAAAGCCCTGCGCGTATTCGGTGTAGGTATCTTCATAGTTACCTGCATCAAACGGTACGCTGAAGGTGGTGTAGCCGTCCCGGCCTGACGCGATAAAGTCGTTGGTGACAACGCGATAGATCCCTGTTGGGTTAATGGCAGCCCAGGTGCCTGCAACCTGAGAGTTCACCTCGACATTGCTGACGCGACTGCCTTCTGGCTGTGAAGCATCAATGTCATAGCGCAAGCCGGACGCGTATGGATACGAACCACTTGAACCGTCGTTATCGAGGAAGTTAGCCAGCGCATCTTCGAGGACGTCGATAATCTGCTGGCCTGTCATATCAAGAATCACCAGGGTGTTAGAGAAAGGCAGCAATGTGAAAGCGTCAGCAATGGTGACGTCACCGGCGGCCAGATCGACACGAACACCACCGCCATTCTGAATGGCAATATCCGCAGTTGGCGTTACTGTCAGGAAGGCTTTAGCAACCACGTTTGAAATATCAGAACCGTTTTCGTAGGTCGCTGAGCTATCACAAATCGTAGAGCGCCCTTGTCCCGGTATACGTTCAAGGCAGAGATCTTCTGCGTTAGTACCAATCACTGTCTGTTTCAGCACATCGACGTCTTCATCGTATACATCCAGAATAGCCTGAGTAGTCGCATCCGGGCGGATGGCAACGATCTCGTCTTCTTTTGTGAGAGCAGTGGTCACACGAGTGACATCTGCACCAGTAAGAGTGCGGGTTTCTTCTTCGTTGTACTCATACTCGAAGGTGGTACTGATCGGCATATAGGGCTGGCCAGCACATGCTGTGACATTGCCGTCGGTATCGAAGTCGACATCCAGCTTGCCCATCAGGTGAGCGTATTCCCACGCCTGAACCACACAAACGGTATTACCACCCGCGTCGGTGACAACCGTTGGGTATTCGCCCTGTGTATTAAAGCCCAGCTGTGAGAAGGTCTCATCGCCCAGCAGGGTGTGAGAGTCACCGCCAACAATGACGTCGACGCCATTCAGCGCCGCGGCCAGCTCGAGGTCATTGGCGTACTGATAGTGGGTCATCAGGATGATTTTATTCACCCCCATGCCAGTCAGTTCATCAATGTACTGCTGAGCCGTTGTAGTTTCGTCAGAGAAAGTCGTACCGTCATCCGGGCTTGATGAGTTCTTCGTTTTACCGGCAATGTCGATGCCGATGATGCCAATTTTCTGACCTTCGCGCTCAACGATGGTGTAAGGCTCAATGTAGCCTTCAGCGATGGCTGAACCTTCAGCCGGGTTAACGTTCGCTGCCAGTGTTGGCGTCACACACGCAGACGAGTTCAGTGAATCAAGGAAGTTCGCCAGCCCGGTATCGCCATCATCAAACTCGTGGTTACCAAGGGCAAACGCATCAAAGCAGATCTGGTTCATCATGTCGGCGTCGGCGCGACCTTTGAACAACGAGTAATACAGCGTACCGGTAATGGCATCACCTGAATGCAGCTTCAGAACATTGTCTGACTGCATCTCAAGGCTGTTGAACAGGCTAACCATCATAGGAAAGCCGCCGTAAGTGACATCCACTTCTGCAATGGCTCCACCTTCGGCACCTGTTTCAAGCCCCAGCTCGGACACATCAAACCCAAATGACTCAGCTTCAAGGTGTGAGTGATGATCATTCATGTGCAGAATGCTGATCGACATGGAGTTATCTTCGTTCGATGGTGCTTGCTCGCCCTGCTCGCCTTGCTCACCTTGGGGGCCCTGAGGGCCTGCTGGCCCTTGAGCGCCATCATTTCCGTCTTCACCGCCACATGCAGAGAGACCTGCGACCATGGCTGCCAGTGCTGTAAGTTTCCACACTTTCATGATTAAACCTTTAATGCGTTTAGTTGATAAAATTCACCAACACATTAAGAACGAACGCTTACCATCCGGTGACAGTCATCTGGCAAATCCGTGACAGAAGGATTTCAGATTAGTGACAAGCAGTGCACCACTGATCTGTATCAACTTTTTTGCATTGCCCCTCTTGGAACTTAAAAATCCTGCCTTATATAAGAAGTAACCGAACGGAAAAGCACGATCCCGGGAGTGCTTCATCCGCCAGGCGAAACCTTTAAATGCGCAATGCGCACGAGTGTTTTATTTGGTGTGGAGAAACTTCTATGACTCATTTAATTAATCGTTCATCTCTGTTTGATGATCTGTTCCGCGATGTTGCATCTGGCTTTTACGTAAAACCGCTTCATGGTGATGCGTTACCTAAGAGCGTGAAGGTTGATGTCACTGATGCTGGTGAAAATTACCTGATACATGCCGATATTCCCGGCGTATCAAAAGAGGATATTCATGTTGATATCGATGGCGCACAAGTATCAATTAAGGCAGAAATAAAACAGAAAGACAGTACGTCCGATGATCAACGCGTGCTGCACAGCGAACGCTATTACGGTTCGGTATCCCGTAGCTTTGAGCTGCCACAGGACGTCGATATTGAAAGGTCCGCAGCGGAGTATAAAGATGGCGTCCTGCAACTGACTTTACCGAAAAAAGTGCAGCAGGAATCTCAGCGGCGACTGACTATCAACTAACCCCCTGGGAATCCATTCAGGCCACTACAGAAGTAGTGGCCTGGCCCTAGTCTTAGTCCTGGTACCAATCCAGTATTAAGTCTCTCCCATCAGGACAAAGCCCCTTCCAATTGACTGAGTAATGGGTAAGAATTAGCCATTATTTTGACACAAGGTCTCCCGGTGGCAGGGTTACGAGAAAGGAAACTGGCGATTACAGCAGACCTTCATTGGTCGCTGGAAGAAATGAGGGCGAAGGAACTCGGCAAGCAGTTTCTTCTGAACCTCAGTGAGTTTCTTCCCGTATACAGCCCAGCCCTTCGTCAGGTCTACTCTGACTACGATACTTACTTCACAAAAACCTCAGTGGTCATTCTTCCTGACCCTGCCGACTTTACGGCCACCTACTCTCACATCCCAGAAAAATCGGTAAAAGCGACGGGCCTGTTACTGCATCCGACGCCTGATGGTGTTGGTGTTAATCTCAGATTGAAAAATCAGAAATCCAGAACACTGCCCTTAGAAACTGCCTTTCAGCTCGTTCGCAAACAACTCCGCGGCCCGTTTCTTCCCGTGGTAAAACGTGGCGACCTCAGAGACTTTGATCAACTCACGCCTTGTCTGCATCTCAATGCGTTAGCTTTGGGTAATGCAGACACTCTTTCGCGGTTCGAGCGTATTGATATCGCCAACGCGCTGGAGGAACGGGTCGAGGAGCTGGTATTAGCCGCTCATTTGCTCGGAGTGTAGAGGCCCTCTTGGTTTTGCTGGCGAGGCCTGTATCGCGGATAGCAAAGTAGTTAGGAAGAGAAACAAAAAAGCCGCTGCATTGCTGCAGCGGCTTTTTAAATTCTGGTAGGACTACCCAGATTCGAACTGGGGACCTCTACCATGTCAAGGTAGCGCTCTAACCAACTGAGCTATAGTCCTGAAGTGGTGCGTATATTACTCAGGCGCTTCACATTACGCAACCCTTTCTGAAGAAATTGCATACGAATCAGCAAGATAGCGCCATAAGCATTCTGCAACCCGCACTAGACGCCGAGAATAACCTCTGGCTTGTCTCCTTTCTGAGGCGCACAGACCGTGACCCGGCCCGATAAAGACTTATCGTTTTTGTCCTGCTTCTCAGCCAGATAGGCTTTCACGGCCGCACCGCGCTTCACTGCCTCGCTGTACCAGGCATCTCCCCATGCCTCGACTTCCTGCGGGCCTGCGACCGGGCACGCCTGAAGCTCAAGCTCAGGTTTCTTCGACATCATATCAGCCACGGTATCCAGATAAGCGGTATGCTCCTCATTCAATTCCAGTTGTTGAGGTTCATAGTTAAGGTTATTGAGACGGATCGCAAACAACTGATCGCCCGCGAGGGATGCAATACTGATCAACTGACCGTATGGCACGAGAGACTGCTTCAGATAGTAGAGGGTCGCGGTACGCAGTGCCTTGCGACTCACCTGATTAATGACATCGTTAATGCCCACATCCGGCTGAGTGATGTCGCCCGATAGCGGTACGTCGATGCGGATATTGTTGTTGTCGTCTTTCAGCACTGACAGTGCCGTTTCAACCGGCATGGATATCTGTTTGCTCAGGCGGTCGATAGTTTCTTCATCTGCGGGCTCAAACTTGCTGTTCTGCAGCTTAATCAGCACATTACCTCCGAGCTGACCGTCGGTAATACTGATGATTGAGTCAACGCCTAACATGCCTTTTTTAAGTCGATAACCCATGGCGTCGACGAGGTAAGGGTTGAAATCGACCAGGTTGAGCTGGTCGATATCGACCTCAAGCTTGCCCTCTGGATAATCCCCTTTCACGCCCATTTTTCCGCTGGCACGGATACGGTTGTAGGTATCCAGAGCAAGCAACAATGTCAGGTCAACGCCACTTTCGAGCTGCTCGGTATCAATTGCTCCCGTCGAAAGCTCCAGTACTTTACCGCTGGTATTTACCGTCGGTGTTACCGCTTCATCGGTCCAGTTGAAGGTTGTAGCGGGTATATCATCGCCCTCTGTCAGCAACTGAATACCGGCAATCTGAACTCTGAAAGGCACCGCTTCGGTAGCTGTCTCATCCGTCGTATCTTCAGTGGCGGACGAATCTGTACCAGAGCCAGACTCAGGAGTTGCCTCTGCCTCAGCTTGAGGAACACCTTTAATGCTGCCGTCTGCAAGACGGGTCACGTTAGACACCAGCCCGTAAAACTGATGTACGCCTGATGCAAAACCCGACGGGGTCGCCGTAATATCGGTGATCTGATAATGCGCCAATGACGCCAGCGGCACTTCTTCACCCGGCGGTGTCACGCTCAGTGCATTCAGTTCCAGAGAGGATACTTTCTGCTCATCTGCATTTGCCTGAACGCCGATAACCGTCAGGTTACCCAGTTGCAGAACACCAGCTTCAGGGTGACGTGCCCTTAAGGTGTCGAGTGCGGCACGGCCAATATCAGCAACAGGCTGAGTAGAGAGTCCTTCGACTCTGACTTCTGAAGTAGTAAAGGCCGCAAGCGATAACTCCGGGAACCCGGCCAGGTTGCCACTGAAGCCTTCGAGTGAAAGTTCTTTAATCAAGACGTCATCTTCACTGGCGCGCCAGCTCACCTGGCTCAGCATTAACTGGTCCAGTTGCGCTTTCTCATCATCCGGTAACTGAGCCTGCACATTTTTCAGTAGTAAAGATCTGAGACCTGCGGTCATACCACTTTCGCCCAGATTGAAAGATGCACCTTTGATATCCAGCGCATTGAATTCCACGCCTTCAATACCCGGTGCATCGAGTGCCAGTGCAGTCAGCGATATATCACCCGAAATATTTGGTTGGGTTAACACCTTCTGAGCCTCTGCCTGAAGGCGGAGCGTGACTGGGGAACGCAATACCAGAGATTCCTCGCCGATGGCAACACTCAGCTCGCGCAGAGTGACATCTAAAGTGAGAGGCGTTGCATCGTCGGTTGCCGAATTGAACAAGCCCGTCGATAACTCACTTAATTCAACGGTGACTGCCAGCCCGGCTTGCTGCCACTGAATCAAGTCATCTGTGAGCGATATATCGTCGACCCGGAGTGACCAGCCTTCAGGAAGAGGCCCGGAGCTGCCTGTCTGATCGCTCGCCTGCTCACTCTCCTGATCGCCCGACTCATTGGCTACTTCACCGTTGTCAGGCGTTGCTTCTTCAGCCTGGTCAGAGCCCGGCAGAGTGATACCCGCCAGGGAGAGCCCCTCCTCGGATTGCTTTCCGCGAAACTTTAATCCGCTCACACCCACGGATTGAATATGGATTGTCTGATCGAGCAACGCAGAGAGGTTGACGTTAATACCGATAAAATCAGCGCCGACCTCTGCCTCTGAATCCTTAACGGGATAGACCGCACTGACGTCCCGCAGCTCGACTTCGCCGGTGAAGGGTGACAGCGTCCAACCACCAATAAGAAGCGACTGCCCTTCTCCCTGCTCGGCATACCATTGCTCGACGTAGCGCAGCGCAAAGAAAGGAGCGGCAACAAACACCAGCAGGTAAATACTGACCAGAACCGCAACGAGTATCAGCGGCAGCTTCAGCCACAAGGGAGTTTTAGCCCGATGACGAACATACTTGGGATACTTTTTCTGCGCCTTTTTCTGCGCTTTTTTCTGCGATCCTGTTAATGCGTTCTGTTGCGCATTATCTTCTGTTTTTCGACTGTCATTCATAGTGCGTCGTTATTGCTCCAGAGCGCGTCTCTAAGGCCGCTTGCTCTTTCTGTTCTGGAATTCAAAGCCTGTTGCCAGCAGGCGTTCCCTACCTGACACCAGAATTGTTTTTTTGCTCGGGTAATGGCCGTATAGACCAACTCCCGCGTAATCACCTGCTGCCATTTTTCGGGTAAAAGAAGCATCACAGCAGAAAACTCAGACCCCTGGCTTTTGTGTACCGTCATGGCAAATGCCGTCTCGTGATTAGGCAGGCGGCCCGGCGACAGGAAACGCAAACCACCCTCCGCGTCGCGGAAGACAACACGCTCCTGCCCTTCGTGCCTGAGCATAATACCGATGTCCCCATTGTACAGGCCGACATCATAATCATTGCGGGTAATCATGATTGCGCGCCCCGGATACCAAAGCTGGCTGGTGTCTGACAATAAACCAGCTCTGTTAAGCAGACGTTCAATTCGTCGATTAGTTTCTTCAACCCCGACTGGTCCACTGCGCAATGCCACCAAAACCTGAAACTGGTCGAAGGCATCAAGAATCCACTCTGGCGAGGCGCCGTCTTCTATCAGGCGACAATACTGACGATAACCCTCAACAACGTGCGCCTGCCACTCTTCAGAATCTACCGCTAAGCGCACTGCATCAGCAAAAGCCGGGTCCTCTAACACCTGATCAGCCTGTTGAACGGCCCCCTGATTCACCGCACGCGCCAGAGCGCCAATACCGCTGTGTTCACCAAATCGATGGGATTTACGCAACTGGACCATCGCATTCTGCATAATTGAACATTCTGCTTCGATAACGGCGCTCATGTCGTAACCCGTTAACGCCCCCAGTCGCGCGGCAAAAGCGTCGGTAATACCGTGTTCTGTACCGGCGTCGCACAAATCGGCAAGCACACTCCCAGCCTCAACCGATGCGAGCTGGTCACGGTCCCCCAGAAAAATAAGACGTGTCTTTGGAGCCAGTGCACTCAGCAGATGAGCCATCATTGGCAAATCAATCATGGACGCTTCATCGACCACGATGCAGTCATACGGAAGGTAACGTTCATGGTGGTAGCGAAAGCCTCGCGGGCTCCAGCCAAGCAGACGATGCAGAGTAAAACTAACCGAGGGAATACCATCGGCATGCGGCAGTCCACCGCGCTCACGGGCCTGGCGGATGGATTCTGTCATGCGTGCCGCAGCTTTACCGGTCGGCGCGGCCAGGGCAACCCGTAGATCCGGGTTTTCACTCAACAAGGCACTCAGCAAACGAGTCACCGTGGTCGTTTTTCCTGTGCCGGGGCCTCCAGTAATCACACACAGCGGCTGAACACAGGCCGTTGCGGCTGCAATAGCCTGCCAGTCGATATCCGCTTCCGGGGCTGGAAACAGTTTTCGCAACGTCGTCGCCAGCGCCTTACTGGCCGGCATGCCTTCCGGGCTGACGCGCTGACGTATCTGCTCCAGCACCGACTGCTCATATCGGAAATACCGGTTCAGGTAGACCCGCTCACCCTGAACGACAAACAGTGCTGATGTATCTGCTTCTGACGTTGCGATAGAAACAGTCTGACAGCGCGTCAGCTGGTCAGTCGTCGGTAGATGCTCAGGCGATACAGCCAATGCTTTTGGCCAAGCTGATAATTCGAGACACACCTGTCCGCGGCCGAGGACATAACTTACGGCACAGGCCGTCAATATTAAGGCCTGCTGGTCTTGTGGAGAGGTTGTACCGTATCTGGACTCCCACTCCACTGCCTGACGAGCCAGCTGATAATCAATCGCACGGATAAGATCGCTTTCTGACCAGAGCTTTAAGTAATCGGTGCTCACTGGGCAACTCATGGGGCAACCTCCTGCGCTTGCTCTGGCAATATCGCTTTTCGCCACTGGCGCAGAGATTCAACACTCACGGGCGTGAAGCAGACGCCGGCATCAGGGTCTGTATTGTGATCGCTTTTACGGAAATGACTTCCCATACCACGGAGGTAGAAATACACACTGCCACCTAAGTGCTTTTGCGGCTGATAATCAGGCAATCGACGGCTGAGCAATTGATCAAGTGCCAACATATAAATCCAGGACTGCAGATCGTATCTGTGGTCACGCATTGAATCGCGCAATGCCGAGGGCACATAGTTACGCCAATGATCACCCAGATGGTTCGATTTATAGTCGGCGACGTAATAACGGCCCTGCCACTCAAAAATAAGATCGATAAAACCTTTCAGATAGCCGGTTAAAGGTTCAAAGCTGAAGCGTTGATCACCTCCTAACAAAGCATCAATATCCGACGCCGATAGCTGGCCCACGGGTAGATAAAATTCCATTTCATCCAACCGTGACGATGGCTCAATGTCTTTCAGTGTGAGAGTCGTATCGTAAAGTGCCAATGGTTGACTCACGATACTTTCAATCCAGTCTGACACCTCGTCGACGGGCTGCTCCTGCAGGCCATAGAGATTCAGCTGCTCTTTGCACACATCAAGCAGAGCCTCTTTATCGTGGAAATCCCAGTGTTCAAAAATTGCGTGCAAACAGGTCCCCGGATTGGCACCTTTCGGGAAACGCAAAGCCAGCGGCAATTCGCCATCGGATACTGAAGAGACATCTGTGACACCTGCCTCCCAGTCAAAGTAATGCCCTAAATCTGCCGCTGCCGCTTCAACACTGTGGGCGGCAGAATTTGCAGAGTGGGCAGCCAGCTGGCTGTAACTTCCCACCCGCCAGTGGTCGCGCCAACGCGCTTTATTGATTGCCGGAACAACCGGCGGAGGTGGGACATTAAGTTCGGCCTGACCGGCTACCCGCCACTCTGGCAGCTCACCGATAAACATGCCGTCAATATCTACGTCAGCGATACCAGCAATACGTCCACCATTGCTTAATAACTCACCCAATGCAGAATCGAGCCAGATCGGCGCACGTTTATTTTTGGCGCCTGTCTGCACATTCGCCAGCCACATATAACAGCCGAATTTCGCCCGTGTTAAAGCAACGTATAAGAGCCGCATCTGCTCGGCTAACGTATCGCGAGCCTGCAATTCTTTTGCTTTATCATCCGGTGCAAGATCGCGTACCAGCTCACGACCATTAAAGTAAATCGTTTCTGTATTCTGGCGTCTGGGCCTGGCACTGTCGGCCCAGAGGTACGGAAGAAATACAAAAGGATATTCAAGCCCCTTCGATTTATGAATGGTGACAATATTGACCAGGCGTGAGTCGGTTTCAAGGCGTAGCTGAGCTTCTTCACCACGATCAGAATCCGGGTCTATACGCTCACTGAACCAGCGAATCAAAGCCTGATGGCCACGAAGTTTACGACTTTGTGCCTGGAGCATTTCCCCGAGGTGGAGAATATTGGTGAGAGCACGCTCACCGTTTTCCATTTTGCGCAGACGCACGGCACGCTCATCATCTTCGAGCCATTGCATCAGCATGGCCATGACACCCCGGCGTTGCCATATCTGGTGATACTCGTGCATGCTGGCAAGCTGAGATTCCCAGATATTTTCATCATCCTGCATCTGCACCAGATCATCGGCTGTTGCTCCCCAGATTGAGGTAGCTATTGCCCGACGCACACTGGTTTCATTGCCGGGATGAGCAATGGCTTCAAGCATTGCTAACAGGTCCCAGGCTTCTACAGAATCAAGTACGCTGTCGCGCGTCAGATAAACACTGCCAATACCTACTCGGGTCAACGCATCCCGAATAATCTTTGCCTGTGACCGGGAGAAAACCAATACGGCAATATCACCGGCCTCAACCGGCTTTCCTTTCGCATTCTTTTTACCATTAACCGGGAAACTGGCGGCACCCGACATTAGAGCGCCAATCTGAGAAGCACACTCATAGGCTATTCGTTGCTGGGCTTCTGGTTTCGATTCTTCCGGATCATCACCCACCCACAGCTGTAACGCTTCCGTCGGAATATTCTGCTGCCAGAGGGGAGCCTTTTTATCGTGATGACCGCCGGCCTGTACCGGGTAAAACTGAATTGCGTCATCAAAGACGAAAGGCTTGTCGTGATTCTGCCAGAGTGCATTTACCGCATGAATCAGGTGACTATCACTGCGATAGTTCGTATCCAGTGTAAATCGCCGATTCTCATCGACTCGTTTACTGGCGGCCATATAGGTAAAGATGTCACCACCACGAAACCCATAAATCGCCTGCTTAGGATCACCGATCATAATCAGGCCATGCTGATCATCCGTGTTATTTACGGCAGCCGACTCATTGACCTCAGAAGACTGATATATACGACTGAAGATTCGATACTGAACCGGATCGGTGTCCTGAAATTCATCGATCATTGCAATCGGGTGCAATCTTCGGATCTGGGCTGCCAGTTCTTCGCCCTGCTCAGACTGCAGAGCACTATCAAGAAGGCGTTGAAGATCATTACTGGTGACGACCGCCGCTTGCTCTAGAAGGTCAATGTAACGGTCGTAAATAGAACGAAACCAGGTCAGCTCCTGAGACTGCCTGAGTGTTCTTTCAAGTTCGATCAGCTCATCAATTTTTTCAAATAGCTTATGACGTGGCGGCTCACCCGTTTTCGTTTTTTCACTGAGCATAACTGAACCGAAACGGTTCAGGTTGGCCGGAATAGGCAAAGCCTGCCCTGCTGCGAAGTAATCTCCGGCCTGCTGCAACCAATTAGGAAAATTCTTACTGCTGTAACTGCGTTTATCGATATCGGCCGAAGTGATCTCTTTGACGATGTTGTCGTGTCCAAGAAGAAACCATAGGTTTTTAGCATCTTCGAACGTTTGCTTTAAACGCCCCCAGAGCGCGTCAAAGTCTTCTTTGATATCCGGCTTAGTACGCACACCTGGTTTATTCATCCAGCTGCGGAAATACCTGAACAGGGAATCCGGATCAGAGAAATCTGATGTCAGAAACTCAAGCACGTCCCGATTCTGCGGATAGCACAGCTGACGCCATATATCTTCACAGGCGCGGCGAAGATATTCTTCACCTTCTACTTCTAATGCCTGGTTAAACGCCACACCACTGTCGAACGCGTAGCGTTTCAACATCTGCGCGCAGAATTTATGGATGGTACAGATAGAGGACTCGTCCATCTGGGCGAGGTTTAGCTGCAACCAGGTCTGAAGCTCTTTTATAAGTGCTTCAGAAGAGACCTTATCGGTTTGTAGTTCGTTAACCCAACGCTGAATGTCAGGGTCAGGCATTACCCCCTGCTCTGCAGCCAATAAATTCTCAAAGGCATCACGTAAGCCAGCACGAATCCGGCCGCGTAATTCTTCCGCAGCGGCATTAGTAAAGGTCACCACCAGAATCTGAGTGCAATCAAGCTTCTGGTTAATTCCATGCCCCAGTACGGCACGACGATATAACTGATTAATCGTGTAGGTTTTACCTGTGCCCGCGCTCGCTTCAATCAGCGACCGCCCCAAAAGAGGAAACGTATGAAGGTCGAGTTTATTCACGCTTCGGCCTCCTGCTGCAAACATTGTTCGGGAAGCGCCCAGATCCAACGGTGTGTTTCCAGCCAGTCTTCCAGGCCACCAGATAGGAGAGTCTCTGCCAGGTTTGGATAACAGCGCTGCATTGCTGTTCGGTTAAATGCCGAAAATTCGTTATCCGCCTGTTTTTTCAGCGTATCCATTTTCTTTGCATCATCGGTGTGTAATAGCGTCCACTGTACCCCGGGGACAGCGTCCTGCGGCGCAGTCCAGCTGGCAAAGTAGTGATCGAGGCAGTGACGTACGTACTGAATGGCTTCATCCTGTGAGGGTGCGTCAAATATAAATTCTTCAGTTTTCTTTTTACCGCCGACAATCACCGCCATATCCACCAGCCCCGGCTGTGCGGCCGCCGCGAACACCAGGTCGAGCCATAAGTTCAGCAAATGCTCACCACGTAAATCTCCGGCTCTCCAGTACACCAGCTGGCGATTCCAGCACTGTGCATACTCTCCACTGATTTCAACCGTCGACGTATTCTCATCGGTTATACCAGGGTCATTCACCAGCAAGGTCAGAGCGCCGCTGTCTGGTTCGCCGGAGATAAAATGTTTAACGCCATCAAGTAACGGCGCTAATTCATTTTCAATCCGGCTTACGTAGATGTCTCCCAGCGCATTGACCGGTAGGCTGCCCAGTGCCTGTTCTCTGTATGTGAAGTCAGGAATATCTGAGGGTTCGGAAGTGGCTAATTGATCCTGTATCCAGCGTTGTTTCAGAAGACTGTTTTCCAGTGCGTCCGGTTGGAATATCTCTTCATTGCGCGATTGCGTCATATGGAGATCGGGTTGCAATCGGAGTCGGCGTTTTACAAAAAAGCTCGCGGGTTTCAACAGAGATTCTTTTACATCACTCCACAGTACTTGTTTACGACTGAAGCCTTCTGGTATCGCCACGGGGGCTGAATAGAATGGCCTGAATTCAGAATCACTGTGGTCTGTGTTGGCCACGTCTGCCCATAATTTGTGATAGCCAGCTACGGCATTTATGTGCTCAGGCTCATAGGTGCGCCGATTAAACGGCTGCAATGGAAGTTCTTCGGTTAACCAGCTGCGCAGTCGCTCCCGGCTCTCTCGTGCAGGTAGTTTTTCATCACCTTCAAGGCAATATGCATCACCGATGTAATCAAGAAGTTCGCTGATCAGAACCGAGGGTTGCAACTCGTGGTTTTCCCGGGCATCGCGTCCGCGGTAACTGATGTAGAAATTCTCCTGCGCAGAACACAGTGCCTCAAGAACGAGGTAACGGTCGTCTTCACGTCGGGAACGATCTCCCCGACGCGCTCGCCCCTGCACCATTAAATCAAAACCGACCGGAGTCACCTGACGCGGATAATCCTGATCATTCATTCCCAACAGGCAGACTGCTTTGAACGGAATCGATCGCATCGGCATTAAGGTACAGAAGTTTACCGGACCCGCCAGAAAACGCTGCCAGCCACCTTGTTGACCGAGATGTTCCTGAAACCAGCTGCGCACCACCTGAGGTGATAAGGCTTGGTCGTACGCTGCATCACTGAGTTCTTCTGCCCAGCGCTGAATAGCATCGCGGACCCGCTGAAGCTGAACACCTTCATCAAGGTCGGGTTCATAAAAATCATCCAGTAATTCAGGAATGGCGGTCATCCATTCTTCTACCGTATGCGTTTCAGACTGATAGCCGCGCCAATGATCAAGAGTTTCGATTAACTGGATCAGCTGGCCAAGAAGCTCAGCTGCTCCACCTTCTACGCCAAACACTGGCCAATCTTCGCCCTGATGCGCTGTAGCAGCGGTGGGCAGCATTAACCCTAACAATAACTGACGCAAACCTTTGCGCCAGCTGTTCTGACCAAAGGCAGGAAAACCAAGGTCACTGCGGTGATCACTGTCTAACCCCCAGCGAACACCTGCGTTATCAAGCCATGCACGCACGCCCTCGAGATCGCCCTCTTCAATGCTGAACCGACGACGTATGGCGGGCACGTCCAACCAATCAAGCACATCGGTCAGTTGCAACCGGCTATCAAATAAACTCATCAGAGACACGACGCTATCGAGTAGCGGGTTCTCCTGAACCTGCGACTGATCTGCAATCGCCCACGGAACACGATGACCTTCGGGCGCGCTGGCGAATACAGCATCGATATAGGGGGCGTACTGGTCGATATCGGGCACCATCACCACAACGTCGCGAGGTTTAAGCGATGGGTTGTCGTTGAACCAGAACAGGAGCTGGTCATGCAGGCGTTGAACTTCCCGCAACGGGCTGTGCCCCGAGACTACCCTCAGACTCTCATCGTTCTTAGATATTGATGATTTGAAGCGGCTACTTTTTAAAGCTGCTGGTTGATAGGCCGCTGATTGACCATCCCGGAGGTCTAACAGATCTGCCTGAATATGCTTCAGTAGGCTTGTTCGCTCAATCTCTGTAAACGCTTCAACGTCCTGTAACTGACCTTCATCTGAGGTTTCGTGCACAAGCGTCAGAAAATCTTTACCAAGACGCCCCCAGCTGGCCAGTAACGGGTTACCACGCTCTAGGTAATTCTCCGCATCTGGGTTGGTCTTCAGAATCCAGGCTTTCTGTCGGTCACTGACAATATCTCCCCAGAAATTACGACAAGGATTCAACAGGAAGAAATGCACATCGATATGACCAGAAATCGCATTAAGAACATCCCAGTAACCACCGGGTAAAGCTGCGATACCAAATACAAATAAGCGTTGTGGCATAGCGTTTAAGCGATGCCCATTTTCAGCAACGATGGACGCTAATGAGGTCGTCAGCCGGGCGCGGTGCTCGAGGCTATTCCCCAACGCCCGACTGTCAGCCACCAGCGCTCGCCAGACCCGCGGCTGCCAGGGATGAACCGATACATCACTGTCATCGATCCCGTCTATGCCCTTTTCCCAGTTAAGCAGCCAGTCGGGGCGATACACCAGATACTGGTCAAAAACGTCGGCTATTTTATGAGCAAGTTCATAGCAGCGCAGGCCATCAGGGTCGTTCTTGAGGTAACGGGCAATACCTTCACACTCAGGTTCATCTTTCAGCCCCGGTAGAAGGCGCATTAACTTCCATGCCATGGCCTGTTTCTCAAAGTGCGAACGCTCGGGCAGCTCAGGTTTGAGCGTATTGAATACCTTCCAGACGTAGGCCGATGGCAGAGGAAAATCGACCTGAGCCGCTACTCCGAGGCCGTCGGCCAATTGAAGCTTGAGCCAGTGTGCCATGCCCTGTGACTGAACGAGTATCTGCTCTGAATCAAAAACACCGGGTGGGTTTTGACGGATCTCGTTGAGCAGGAGCTCTTTCAGGACTTCAAGATCGTTGGAATGGTATAAGCGAAACATGGCGTCCTTGTCTGTCTGGTCGTTGGGCGTGACTGAACTGAGGACGTTCATTGTAACAGGGTTTTGTGTGGCGACACGCCCCGTTTTCACCTACGGGACGTGTCGCTTTGGTCGATTATCGACGAGATGAGTTCAGGTTGCTTTCGACAAAATCCAGCAGGCTGTCGATGACCGGATTGGGGTGCGTCGCGCTCGCATTTGCCACTGCGAACATCGGGTCCAGATGGTTCATTCCCTCAAGAACGATCGGGTCGTCCGTACCTTGACCACCAACTGGGTCGGCACCGATGCCCTCTTCAGCGATAAACTCAATTTTTGGAACGTTAGCTGCCCCATCACGGTGATAGAGATACATGCCATAATTCTCGGCAAAGTCATAAGGTGCCGCCATAGTCAGGTCCAGCAACAAACGCGTCGGGAAATACCATTCAGTCAGGTTGGTTTCACCGGCGTAGAGCGCCTCTACGAAGTCATCCATATCTGAGGTTTCTGAACGACGGCTCGTGAAGGTAATCTCGCCGTTCTCGTCCTGATGTTCGGTGTCTGAATTACTCGCGACCTCATCGAAGTCGGCCCAGCCGTACAGCGGCCCTTCCCCCGTACGCCAGCGATAAGGTCCAGCATCTGTCGCGATATAAGGCGTTGGAATAACGTCACCGCCGCCGGTACCCAGAATTGGTACGATCGACCCCACCAGATCAGCAATGCCCTTGCGCTCTTCCATACCACCGCCTTCGAAGAACCCAAGGGAGGTGCTGATAAATGGCAGAACGGTTGAGTTATCATCAAAGATCAGACCGACCAGGGCCTCGTTGGTGTAGCGAAAGTCATCAATGCTTGGCTTATAAAAGAAATCGTTGATATCCCGACTGTGTACCAGAGCCAAAAGTGTTCTCAACGTCAGCGAACGTGGCAACCGCTGAAGAGCCATGCTCTCTTCTTCTGGGGCTATACCAGCAAGTAGGGCCATGGCTTCTGGCAGGGCAAGAATCTCTGCGTTAAAGGCACCCTCGACAGCTAATGTACGTGGCAGATAGTTGTCACGCAGAAGGTTGACCGTGTTTGCGTAACTCTCAGCCTGATCCGCTTCGTCGTCCTCCTGCTGAATTCCCAGCCAGTCCGACAAACTGATCATGGTGGTTGATTCGACCATATCCTCTTCAGTGCTGGCATACACTGGACGCAACGAGGTATCGAAACCAAATGCCCCTGCCGTATTCATATAACCTGCATCATCGAGAGTGCTTCTGTCGCCGTCCCGATCCCAGGCAAGGAAGGTCGAGGTGTGCAGGCCACCCAATGAGTGACCACCGACAAAGACTTTTTCTTTACGCGTAGCCTGATCCGGAATCATATATTCCATCACAGCGAACATATCGTCAGTGGCCATGGCGAGGCCGTAATCGACGACTTCCTCAAGATCGCGGGACGTCTTGAATCCTTCAAATATCTTGCCGTCGACTTCTTTGCCCTCGTAGTAATAACCAATCATGACGTCTTCCGCTTCACTGACGTCAGTCAGACCTTCAGCCGCATTAACGCCCGTCAGGTCTTCCAGACAATTTGAGCGACGATCGACTGCCCACACCTCAAGGCTAATGCCATGTTGCATAGCCGCCTTATAAATCATATTGCGCGCAATGTAGTGGAATCCGTTTGCACCTTCGATTACACCGGGCATCATCAACAAGGCTGCATCCGCCTCAGCAGCGTTGTCAGGGCCACTGCGTAATTTATGACGCACGAACTGTATAGACGCACACCCTTCACTAACGGTCGCATTCACAGCTGGATTTGTTGATGGAATTTTCATAAAACTCGATACAACCGCAGTATCAACCTGCTCTCGAGTCCAGTCGCGAGCCACTCGCTCGAGTTTTTCTTCGGGCACGGCTCCTTTGGGGGAATACCAGGCATAAGTATTCGCACTGAGTGCCGCAGATACGATTGCTGTGGCAAGTGTGAGGTAGCGTGGCCGGTATGATCGAAGTCCTGTTGTCATGTTTTTATCCTGGGCTGAAAATGGTCAGTCAGGTATAGGAGATCAGATCTGAAAGGGCTGGTTAAATATGGCCAAAAAGAAGGAAACAAAAGAAAAGGTATAAAACGTCCTAGCCGAAAAAAGCCACTCCGAAGAGTGGCCTTTTCTGTGAAGCAAAACTAACTGCTATTTTATCGTAATCGCTTCACTTCACCGCATCGAAACTGTTACTCAGCAGCTGCGGTCGCAGCATCGTCAATCTCATCTGCTACATCTTCAGCAGCATCTTCCGTTGCTTCACCAGCATCCTCTGCGGCAGAAGAGACTTTATCCGCTGCTTTTTCGGCAGCTGATTTATCGGTAAAGGTATTTTCGACTGCAGCAGCGGCTTCTTCTGCAGCATCCTCCGCCGCGCGCATCGCGTCTTCCGCTTTGTCACCTGCCGCTTCGGCCATTTCTTCGGCTTCGGCTTTGGCTGTATCCGCCGTTTCTTTGGCCTGTTCACACCCTGCCAGTACCAGACCAAACATCAGAGTGAGCATTGCGAATGTAATACGTTTCATAATCATCTCCATAAGCTTTTATTTATTGAGCTTACATTAAATGACCAAGGCGAGGCTGCAAAGTTCCGACATCTGTAATTTTTCAAAAATCATTAGATCAATTACTCTCAACTTCTCGACAGTAGTCTCAGGCGATCTGTGAAAGATCGATTCTGACTCGCCGCAACCTCAGGGCTGACAAGCTCTCCTCGATAAACATTCAAGCCATTTAAAAGGTTAGTATCTGCAACCAGCGCCTCTTTCACACCATGATTGGCCAATGCAAGAATAAACGGCAGCGTTGCGTTATTCAGCGCCAGCGTAGACGTGCGCGCAACGGCACCAGGCATATTTGCCACACAGTAATGGACGATATTCTCTTCGGTAAATACTGGTGACTCATGAGTTGTAGGGTGCGATGTTTCAGCGCACCCCCCCTGATCAATCGCCACGTCTACGATGACGGAGCCTCGCTTCATGGAATGCAAATGACTGTGCTTAATCAACTTGGGGGCTGAAGCCCCGGGAAGAAGAACCGCACCGACCACAAGATCTGCTCGGGCCAGGTGTTCGTCCAGCGCTGTTCTCGTTGAGTACACGGTATTTATTCTGTTGCCATAGTGAGAGTCGAGTTCACGCAACCGATTCATCGATGTATCAAGCACTGTGACACGAGCCCCCATACCCACAGCGACGGCAAGCGCATTGCTCCCGACCACGCCGCCACCCAGAATAATCACTTCAGCCGCTGGCACCCCAGCAGCACCTGACAGCAGCACTCCCCGCCCACCAGCGGCCATCTCAAGGCTATGAGCCCCTGCCTGAACAGCCATACGCCCGGCTATCTCGGACATAGGTGCTAACAGAGGTAATCGCCCTTGCTCGTCTGTGACTGTCTCGTATGCGATACAGGTAGCGCCAGACGCAATAAGCGAGTCAGTTAAGTCATGGTCAGGTGCCAGATGGAGATATGTGAATAAAGTGTGCTTGGACGTAAGTAATTCTACTTCAGACGCCTGCGGCTCTTTCACCTTAATGATGAGTTCAGCAACATCGAATAATTCGGCAGCACTGCTGACTACTTCAGCGCCACTGTTCAGGTAGAGATCGTCGGTGAAACCTATCGCCTCTCCGGTGCCCGTTTCAACAAAGACATCATGTCCCCGATGTACCAGCTCTCTGACGCTGTCGGGCGTCAACCCTGCCCGATACTCGTGATTCTTTATTTCTTTTGGTACGCCAACTCGCATAAATACGTCTCCTGTCGACTTATTCCTCAGAATAGCAGCACCCCTGCCCGATATGTTCTTTCAGGCCACAAATACCACACTCCCCGTTGCAAAAACACAACACCTGACAATGACCTTACTACTGGCCGATGAGTTTCACGATAACAATTGAATGCGAACCATTATCTCTTGTACTATCACAAGCGAAATACCATACCCACAATCGTGTAGGATTTATGTCGACTCTTTTAAGTTTCACCCGCAGGTCGCTTGGCCCGGTTCTTATTGCCTTCATTGGTGGCTACCTGTTCACCTGGGGCTTCGTTGCCCTGACGGTCACCGCAACGGTCGCCCTTGGCTGGGGCTTTCATACCGCAGAGCACACTGCATTTCTTCTGGCCTTCCCTGTCTTCCTGCTCGTGTTCTTCTGGCTGTTTCTGAGCCGGAAAACCTTGCTGACGCATGCCATTGCCTATGGCGGAGGCGTTGCTATGACAGGCATATCAATCTGGTTGCAATCCGTTCTACTGACTCAGGGAGGTTGAGCATGCAATTCAATAGCACTCGCCAGGGCATGGCCTGGCTGCATACCTGGCTCGGCCTGATTCTGGGCTTCGTCCTGATGGTCTGTTTCTTCTTCGGAGCACTGTCTGTGTTCGATCGGGAGATTGATCGCTGGGCGATCCCTGAGACCCGCTTTGATCCGCAACCAATGCCGTCTTTCGACAACCTGCTGATGGGTGTGTTCGAGCGCATCGAACCGGATGAAGCAGAATACAATCGCATGATGCCGAAATACCATGATGCCAGCGCTGGCGAGATGACGCCCCGACTGGAACTACCGGCGGATGAGTATTGGGCTTACACCACCCATCGCGACCCTGTCTTACGTATGGGCGCGGGTTTCCGGGTTCCCTTTCCTGCCGACACTGAAGGTCACAACCATATTCACGGCAATACCACGATCGATCCTCGTACTGGTGCCAGTGTCCCGGATCATCACCTTAAAATCGGGAGTGAATGGTTCTATCCGCTGCATTACAGCCTGAATATTAACTGGAACTTCCTCGGCTTTTTCATTGTGGGCATTGCCGGTTTCTTTATGCTGGTTGCTCTTATTTCCGGCGTATGGATACACCGTAAGATTTTCCGTGAACTGTTTACCTTCCGCCGCCATAAAAGTAAGCAGCGCAGCATTCTCGATATGCACAATATGACAGGTGTGGTCGCACTGCCGTTCCACTTCTTTTTTGCGTTTACCGGCCTGATTATCTTCGTCGCCTTTTACTATATGCCCGTCACCAACACCATGCTGGAACCCTTGCACAGCGCTCAGCAGGAAATTGAAGCGCAAGAAATGGGGTTACCTCATGAACGCGCTGGCATTGCTGCACCCATGGCCTCTGTCGATGCGATGGTCGCTGAAGCGAAACGTCGCTGGGCAGCAAGAGACATGGCTGGCGAAGTCGGCTTCTTGCAGATGCACCATGTCGGCGACCGGAATGCCTATGTAAGCATTTATCGCGCGGGTAGCGATCGCGTTGCACTCGTAGGTGAAGGTATCCACTTTAATGGGGTTACGGGGGAAGTGCTCCGCGAAGATCCCCCTCACAGTCTTGCCGAATCAATTGGCGATTTTCTCGCCGGCCTGCACCTCCAGCATTTTGAGCACTGGTTCCTACGCTGGCTCTACGTTATTGGAGGCCTGCTCGGCTGTGCATGTATTGCTACTGGGTTTATGTTCTTTGTCGAAAAGCGCAAGCAGCAGCATGCCAAAGCAGGTTCTCAGGGAAGCAGAGTTGTCGACGCATTTGCAGTGACCACAGTGACCGGCATGGTCATCGCCGCCATCGCAATGCTGATCGCCAACCGCTTTATTCCTGCAGCAACGGAAGGCAAAGGTGAGATAGAGAAAATTGTCTTCTGGTCTGTGTGGGCGCTGTCGTTCCTGCACGCAGCATGGCGTAGTGCTCCTGTTGCTCTGGCGAAAAGTAATCCCGCCTGGAAAGAGCAGACGATGCTAATTGCCCTCCTGGGGGTTGTCGCGGTCATCGCGAACTGGATCAGTACCGGAGACCATTTAATTAAAACAATCTTTACAGATCCCTACTGGGCAGTCGCGGGTGTCGACCTCAGCCTGCTAGCGGGAAGCCTCATCGCTCTACTGACAGTAAAAAAGATGTCCGCAATGAATGAAACACAAAGCAAACAGGAAGCCGGACAAGAAGAGATAGCTACAGGAGAAACCGCTTATGAATGAGGCAGCATGGTTAACAATCGCCTTTGTACTGATGCTGCTGGCAATGAGCTGGTTCGCGCTGTCTCTCAAGTCACACTGGAAGCAGGTGACGGACGGAAAGCCCGCCTCGCGTATTCTCAGAAGCCTGGGCTGGTTTTGCGTCATGCTGTCTGGTCTGGCGTGCCTTCAGGCTGACCACGCCTCAATGGCAGTGCTTGTCTGGGCCATGCTAAGCGCAACTGCTGCTTTTATCGTTGGCCAGGTATTAAGTTATCGCCCGACTCTACTCAGACCTCTCGCGCTGTTCCGAGCTTAGAGCCAGACTCAAAGAAAGCCAAATTCAGTACCGGCCCAATAACCGGCAACAGAGAAAAGAATCAGGGCAAGAACCAGCATAACCCCATCGCGGGTACTCAAGCCAATGGCAGCGAAAATAATCGCAAGTGCCGGGATTGCTGCAGCCATCGGGATGAGCTCCAGCGGAATCATTAACAAGCCAAAAATAACGCACAAAGCTGCAATTAAGCGACTGATGACAGGGCCGAATAAAAACGTCAGCCGTGGCTTGAACAAGCGGTCAATTCGCTTAGTCACTGGGATGATCTGATCAACGCCCTCACTGAAGCGTTCCCGGTCGAAGTCTGCTTTGCGTAAACGGGATGGAATCCAGGGATGACTTTTCCCAAATACTTTCTGTACTGCAATAAGGGCAATAAGAATCCCACATAAACTCGGTATACCGGGTATGGCACCACTGGGTAAAAATGCGATCAGTGCCGGAGCCATCAGTAGCGGACCAAAGCCCCGCCCTTCCAGCGAACTGACAATATCCCCCAGCGAAATACGCTCATCGTCGGTATCCTCACGCAGTGTCGTCAGTACTGAGGTTATATCGAGATTATCCGCCACTCGCCGTCTCCTGAGGCTGCCCTATCTTCATGCAATGATGCATTGCACAGATGACATTTATATTGTTGTTACTCGATTGAGAATAATGCATAACGTAACAACCTGGCGGTTAGTTTTTCCTTGAGCGACGTAGCCTCACTGAGCGACATTCGCGATACTTCTTCTTCGTAATCCGGGAGCTGAGTTGTCAGGGCTCGATATATCAGCTGTAACTTACCGGCTGTGGTCGACGTGCTTCGCCTCAATATCTGCAAGGCTGTGACCAGTTTCTGCTCGACCGGGGTAAAGTCACTGCCAAGTGGGTAGTCGATCAGGCTACCATTGCGACGAAACTCTGCGAGTCTTTTTCCCAGAATTTCCGGTGAATTTTTCTGTTTAATCGTACTGATATCAAAAGAAGCCTTCAATTTACCGGCGGCAACAGCCTGCTCTTTCAGACTCGTGACTGAGCCCGACGCCGATACGCTGAGCATTCGCTGAATACATTCTTCGTCGGACGCAAAACGCAGATCGGCAATGCCGTATTCGGTCACATAAATATCGCGAAGATGGCGAGGTATCGTCAGGTTGGATAAGTTCCAGCGGACATTACTTTCCTGCTTATCGCCGCGAGCAGCATGTAACATCAGCACTGAACGCGCTTCGGGTAAATCCGCTGCCATGGATACGAAGTTATATTGTCCGCCAACGCCTGAGACGACGCGACCATCAGGCAATGTCTCAGAAGCAGCTCCACCGAGCGGCGTTGCCATCATACAAATATTCATAAATCGCGCATGACGCCTCTGTTCAACCTCAAGCTCATAGTCCGGCCCGGTGACAGAGTTAATGCGGCCAATGCGATCCATCTCTAATGTATTCGGTTGCGCGCCCTGTTCTTCAATCCATTGATAAAACTCCGGCGAGCCAAGATAAAATCCACCACGAAGGTATTTACCTTCAGACTCAACAGTTTCCTGCTCCGCTGCGGACAGTTGCCCAGCATTAAGTTTGCGCATCAGAGCCAGGTCATCAACCACGCGCCGCTTCATAATGCCTTGCTCGACGAGCACCCTGAACCCTTCGTTCACCATTTCGCTACAACCGTATACTCCGGTTTCGAAAGGCTCGTATCCCCCGTACTCCCGCACCAGATCAGACGCCAGAACATCCGGGTTCAGCGCGTTAATAATCTTACGATAAAGTGCATTGTCCGTATGTCGGAGGACCAGTGCGTAGCAAAGGGCATCGGCTAATGCCCCAATCCCCACCTGTAGGGTACCTCCGTCTTTTACCAGTAATGACGCATAAAAGCCTATGGCAAAATCACTGTCACTGACCGGCTGACGAGGCAAAGCAAACAACTGGTCATTGGTACTTGTAACATTGACGATAGCGTCGAAAAACTGAGAAGGCATGACGGCCTTGCCACCGACCCACGGAAGGTTGTGATCAACTTCACCGACACAGAAAGGTCGGGGTTGCCCTGCCTGCTGTATTCTATCAAGCACGTCCTGTGTCAAATCTGTATTCGACGAGAGCGAATATTCTCCACTGTCGTTAGCTGATACTCGCTGAAAAACAACGTTTATCCCTTTGGTCGATAAAGCATCCGCCACTTCTGTGTAATTAAGGCTGTTGTAATTCTGTTGCCCTTGCGCGGATTTCACATAGCTGCCGGGCTGAGTGTAAAACTCCTCAACGTGAATGTTCCCAGGCAACTTACCGGCCTTCATATCGTCAGCGTACTTCAGCCGCGGGAAATCCTTGCCATACAACCTTTCGACAAAGGGAGTCAGAAATCGGGATTCAAGATCGGAGGCAGGCTCAGGAGGGTTAAGAGAAAGTGCGGTGAAAATAGTCAGTGATAAATCACTGCGATCTTTCACCGTATCGTACAGCGCGTTGATTAAACGGTTGGGTTTGCCTAGCCCCAGAATAGTAGCCAGACGAATGTCCGGCCCGCAGGTCTCAATAACCTGCGCGACCATATCGTCGTAAGAAGTAAACTGCTGTGTCATATTGTCCATATCCAGGTTGGACGTCAGCAAGCCACCAGAGTTCAGCGGCGCTTACGTGGGCCAGCCTTCTTTGCAGTACCGGGTTTAGCTGAACTCGCCGGCGCTCCACCTTTCCGTTTCGCGGCAGCCGCCTTTGGTTTGAAACCCGGGCGTTGATGACGCTTGGAAGGTACTTCATCCTCTGCGGGAATCAATGCATTCGGGCCACTACCAATAAGATCGGTACGCCCGATGCGTTTCAGCTCCTCACGCAAGGCAGGCCAGCCTCTTGAATCGTGATAACGAAGGAAAGCCTTTTGCAGACGACGCTCCTCAAGCTTGCGAGGTATATGCATCTTCTTCGATTTGTAGCTCATCCGGTGCAACGGATCACGCTCGGAATGATACATGGCGGTTGCCAGTGCCATTGGTGACGGATAGAAAGTCTGTACCTGATCGACCCGGAACTTGTTGCGTTTCAGCCACAGCGCCAGATTCATCATGTCTTTGGTTTCAGTACCCGGATGCGCCGCAATAAAGTAAGGAATCAGGTACTGCTCTTTACCCGCCTCTTTCGAGAATTTATCGAACATGCGCTTAAAGGCATCGTATGTTCCCATGCCCGGCTTCATCATTTTGTTAAGCACGTTCATCTCTGTGTGCTCAGGCGCGATCTTCAGATAGCCACCAACGTGGTGCGTCACCAGTTCACGAACGTACTCGGGATCTTTGACTGCGAGGTCGTAACGAAGGCCAGAGGCAATCGCAATACGCTTGATTCCCGGCAGTGCACGGGCGGCACGGTAAAGCTGAGTCGTTGCACTGTGGTCGGTTTTCAGGTTTTTGCAGATACCCGGGAAAACACAGCTCAGGCGGCGACAGTTTTTCAGAATTTCTGGGCTCTTACAGTTCAGGTGATACATATTTGCGGTCGGGCCGCCGAGATCCGAAATAGTACCGGTAAAGCCCGGAACTTTATCGCGGATTTCTTCAATCTCATTAATCACAGATTCCTGAGAACGGCTCTGAATAATCCGCCCCTCGTGCTCGGTAATTGAGCAGAAGGTACAACCACCAAAGCAACCACGCATGATATTGACTGAAAAGCGGATCATTTCGTACGCAGGAATTTTGGCATCACCATACGAAGGGTGAGGAACACGCTGGTACTGGAAGCCGAACACGCTGTCCATCTCGTCGGTTTCGAGGGGGATCGGTGGCGGATTGACCCAGATTTCGCGTGTGCCATGTTTCTGCACCAGTGGTCGCGCGTTATAGGGGTTCGACTCCTGATGAAGCACCCGTGATGCATGCGCATACAGCGCGCTGTCGTTACGGACTTTCTCGAAGGACGGTAGACGAATGACCGTTGTCTCAGGATCAAGATCCGCCTTTCGATGCAGTGGCATAGGCACAATCTTAACCGGCATCACATCATTGTCTTCTGCGCTGCCTTCCTGTTCTTCCCCGTCTCCGTTGGTACTACAGGACATGGTCTCTGTATCTTTCATCTCATAGGGATTCGGTATCTCGTCGATACGCCCTGGCCAGTCGATTCGTGTGGAGTCGACTTCTGCCCAGCCTTCCGGAGTTGCTTCACGGACGATGGTCGTACCCCGGAGATCGGTCAGATCTTTGACTTCCCGCCCCTGAGCTAACGCATGCGTCAGGTCGACAATCGCGCGTTCTGCGTTGCCGTATAAAAGGATGTCTGCACCAGAATCAATCAACACCGAGCGACGTACCTGATCAGTCCAGTAGTCGTACTGAGCGATTCGGCGAAGGGATGCCTCAATGCCACCAATCACGATAGGGACATCTTTGTACGCTTCCCGGCATTTCTGCGAATAGACGATCACCGCGCGATCTGGTCGCTTACCCGGCTCGCCATGCGGTGTGTAGGCATCATCTGAGCGGACTTTCAGGTCGGCCGTGTAGCGGTTAATCATGGAGTCCATGTTGCCCGCGGTGATGCCGAAATAGAAATTCGGCTTACCTAACCTGGTAAAGTCTTCGGGGTTGTTCCAGTCAGGCTGAGCAATGATGCCGACACGAAACCCCTGAGATTCCAGCATCCGCCCCATGACCGCCATACCAAAACTGGGGTGATCAACGTACGCGTCCCCGGTTACCAGGATAACGTCACATGAATCCCAGCCAAGCTGATCCATCTCTTCCCTGGACATAGGCAGAAACGGCGCGGTGCCAAAGCACTCTGCCCAGTATGGATAGTTGGAGAACAAGTGCTTGTTCGTCTGGCTGGAAGGCTGATTCATGGATAACCGCAAAGACCGAGGAGTATGGTCAGCTATTGTCTCAAAATCAGAGCCCAGAGCCAATGTGCACACCGGCTTTATGGCTTCTATGGTTGGTGCTTTCTCACACCTGACATGTAATAAACTGTGAAGCGCTGGCTGAGCGAGGTGTCTGGCCTCGCCCATATTACGGTAGAGATTACTTAATCTGATCCAATACGGCTTTAAACTCCGGTACCTTGCAACTGCCCACCAGCTCGAACAGGCACATTTCGACGCTGGTTGGGCGAGCTCCGGCATCCAGCATGCGATCAATTCCTAGCTGACGGTTTGCCGGTGTCCGCGATGAAACGCAGTCAGTCACGACCTCAACCTTGCGCCCAAGCTCAATCAGATCCCGTACGGTCTGATACACACAGATATGCGATTCGATGCCCGCGACCAGCCAGGTATGTACATCACTCGCTTCAATAGCGTCGACGAAACGCGGTTCACCACACGCACTGAAGGTGTACTTAGAGATGGGTTCTCCAGAAAGAAGCTCCGTTAACTCAGGTGATGTCTCGCCCAGCTTTTCCGGGTTCTGCTCAAGCCAGATAATCGGCAGATCAATCGCCTTTATGCCGGAAATCAGTGTTCTCAGAGAGGCGTGCATTGCCTCGGAATCGTGCATCAATCGGGCTAACTTACCCTGAACATCCACAATGATCAGGCCGGTGCGCTTGCGGTTGAGCATAAAAATTCCTTATTTCACAAATGGTTATAGTGATTACGATACGAGCTGCACCAGAGTATCACCAAACATCAGCGCTCCGCACCAAAACAAGCCGGAGGTAGAAGCGACATTTCAATAACAATTCTCAATTCCGATTTAAACATTAGCTGTACTTTATTTTTAAAATCCCGGAAAGCCGCATAAATCGTGGGCTCGTAAATATATTTGGGTGTGTAAATTAAAAATTGGCACAGTGTTTGTATTAAGCATTCCAGAACTTCAATGGCGAAGTTCGCAATTTTCAAATCAAGATTTACAAAGCAAAGGCGCTTTCGACTCCTGCTCATAGCAGTGCTGTCGTAGCGCCTTTTTTTGTTGCTTTAAAAAGGGGAAGGAAATGCGAGGAATCAAAACTCTGCGCCGCACGTTTGTGAAAAGCGCACTGGTATTGGCCGCAGGTATGGCAACCATGTCAGCGCCTCTGGCATCTGCCGAAGAATGGGCAGAAAAAGAAGAGCTGAAATTTGGCTTTATCAAGCTGACCGACATGGCTCCTCTGGCAGTTGCCTATGAAAAGGGCTACTTCGAAGAAGAAGGTCTGTACGTCACCCTCGAAGCACAGGCCAACTGGAAAGTCCTGCTTGACCGAGTTATCGATGGTCAGCTCGACGGTGCCCACATGCTGGCAGGTCAGCCGCTAGGCGCAACCATTGGCTTCGGTACACAGGCACACATCATCACTGCTTTCAGCATGGACCTCAACGGTAATGGCATCACGGTATCAAACGATATCTGGAGCCAGATGAAAGAACATATCCCGCACGAAAATGGCAAGCCAGTTCACCCGATTAAAGCAGATGCACTTAAACCAGTCGTTGAGAAATATAAAGCCGACGGTAAGCCATTCAACATGGGCATGGTATTCCCGGTTTCAACACACAACTATGAACTGCGTTACTGGTTGGCTGCGGGCGGTATTCACCCTGGCTACTACGCACCGCATAAGGGTGATACCTCGGGTCAGATTGATGCCGATGCGCTGCTTTCTGTAACTCCACCACCGCAAATGCCTGCAACGATGGAAGCCGGCACCATTTACGGTTACTGCGTAGGTGAACCATGGAACCAGCAAGCCGTATTTAAAGGCATTGGTGTACCCGTTATTACCGACTACGAAATCTGGAAAAACAACCCAGAAAAAGTGTTTGGTGTAAGCAAAGAGTGGGCAGACAAATACCCAATCACTCATAAGAAAGTTGTTAAGGCGATGATTCGTGCAGCAGCCTGGCTGGATGCTGATAACAACGCGAACCGCCCTGAAGCAGTAAAAATTCTGTCTAAATCCCAGTACGTAGGCGCTGACTATGACGTTATTGCTAACTCAATGACAGGCACCTTCGAATACGAGAAAGGCGATAAGCGCGAAGTACCGGACTTCAACGTGTTCTTCCGTTACAACGCAACCTACCCATACTACTCGGATGCCATCTGGTACCTCACTCAAATGCGTCGCTGGGGTCAGATTTCTGAAGAAAAATCAGATGACTGGTTCATGGAAACAGCGAAGAAAGTTTATCGCCCAGATATCTACGCTTCTGCAGCCAAAGAGCTGATCAAAGAAGGCAAGCTTGATGCGAAAGACTTTCCGGATTTCGCAACAGAAACCGGCTTCAAACCCGCTCAGAAAGGCTTCATCGACAATATCGTATACGACGGTAGCAAGCCTAATGAGTACCTCAAGAAGTTCGAAATCGGCCTGAAAGGCGCCGAGAAAATCTGATCTGAATATCCGATCGGATGCAACAAAGTGGGTGAGGCTTTCCTCACCCACCCATTAAAAAGGGTCAACGGACTCAATGGTCCGGACCGAAGGAGTTTTTATGACTACTGCGCTGTCGAATATTGCCTGGATTTCACCCTTTGTGAGTATTGCGAAAGGTGAAGATGTTTCTGGAAATATCCAGACGATTATTAAAACTATTGGTCTGCCACTGGCCGGCTTATTGGTTTTTCTGATGATCTGGCAAGCCGCCGCCAGTAATATCAATACCTCTCTGGGGCAGTTCCCCGGACCAGGTGACGTTGTTACCCAGACCAAAGGTCTGCTATCTGAACACTTCACTGAACGTGAAAAAGCCGAAGCGTTTTACGAGCGACAGGAAAAGCGTAACGCTGCCCGCGTTAAACAAGACCCAACTTACGTTCCGAAAACCCGGGACTACACAGGTAAACCAACCTACATTGATCAGATTGGGACCAGCCTGGTAACCGTATTAAGTGGTTTTGTCCTGGCCTCACTGATTGCTATCCCATTCGGTATCGTTATTGGACTGAGTGCCAACCTTTACAGCGCATTCAATCCTGTTATCCAGATTTTCAAGCCAGTATCACCTTTAGCCTGGCTCCCTATCGTCACTATGGTGGTATCTGCTCTCTATGTATCAGACGATCCGATGGTGCCGAAATCATTCGTGACTTCCATGATCACAGTCATGCTGTGCTGCCTTTGGCCAACGGTAATTAATACCGCGGTGGGTGTCGCATCTATTCCTAAAGATCTCGTGAATGTGTCACAGGTCTTGCGCCTGAGCTATATGGAACACGTTCGTAAGATCGTACTTCCTTCATCCATCCCTATGGTATTTACCGGTCTACGTCTCTCTCTGGGTATTGCCTGGATGGTACTGATCGCGGCGGAAATGCTCGCGCAGAATCCAGGCCTTGGAAAATTCGTCTGGGACGAATTCCAGAACGGCTCTTCTGACTCCTTAGGCCGGATTATGGTCGCCGTTATCACCATTGGTTTGATTGGCTTCTTACTTGACCGCGTCATGCTGATGATTCAGCGCAAAGTGTCGTGGGATAAGTCAGCAGCTACACGATAAGTACACAAAGGACAGAGGAGTTTCATTATGAACCCATTACTCGAACTATCAGATGTTGGTATCGAATTTCCAACACCGAAAGGTCCTTTCTGTGCCCTTCAGAATGTGAACCTGAAAATTAAGAAAGGCGAATTCATTTCGCTGATTGGTCACTCAGGCTGCGGTAAGTCTACGGTACTGAATATCGTGGCTGGTCTGTATCAGGCGACTCAGGGCGGCGTCGTCCTGAGCGGAAAAGAAGTGAATGAACCAGGCCCTGAGCGTGCTGTTGTCTTCCAGAACCACTCTCTCCTGCCCTGGCTCACCGCCTATCAGAACGTCGAACTGGCGGTAAAGCGCGTATTTAAAGGTCATAAATCCAAAGCAGAAATGCGTGAATGGATTGAGCACAACCTCGAGCTGGTTCACATGAGCCACGCTATGCACAAACGCCCGGATGAAATCTCCGGTGGTATGAAACAGCGCGTTGGTATTGCGCGAGCCCTGTCGATGGAGCCGCAGGTTCTGTTAATGGACGAGCCGTTCGGCGCACTTGATGCCCTGACACGCGCTCACCTGCAGGACTCTCTGATGGAAATTCAGAAAGACCTGAACAACACCGTCATCATGATTACCCACGATGTCGACGAGGCAGTATTGCTTTCGGATCGTATTGTGATGATGACCAATGGTCCGTCCGCGACCATAGGCGAAATTATGGACGTAGAACTTGAACGCCCACGTAACCGAATTCAACTTGCCGACGACCCGCAATACAACAAGTACCGTCAGCAGGTTCTGAGTTTCCTGTATGAAAAACAGAGAAAGCCGGATACAGATGCGCCCGCTAAGAAGGCTGCCGACTCCGACGATAGTAATGAAGAAAAGGTCGACAAAAAGACCGGTGAAGTTGCTTAACCTCTATTGATAAAAAGGCTTCGAATTAAAAGGAGAATGCCATGCAAGCTAAGAAAACGTTACTGGCGATCGCATTGGGGACTGCCACACTGGGTGCATCTGCGTATGAAACTGAATATGGCAATGCCTATGCTGATGTAAAAGTTCGTTATGAGTCAAACGACACTGAAGGCGGTGCTGATGCAGCAACTGCGCTCATTACGGATGCAGCCATCGGTTTCGAAACCAAGGACTACGAGGGTTTCAAAGCTCTGGTAGAGTACGAGATTGTTCAGCCAATTATCGATGAGTATGCACCAGAAGATACTGACTACGACACGGTTATGGACCCAGAGACACGAGAGTGGAACCGCGCACAGGTCAGTTATAGCAAAGATGGCTTTGGTGCTGTTGTTGGTCGTCAGCGTATTATTCTTGATGATGCTCGATTCGTAGGTAATGTCGGCTGGCGTGCGAACGAAGTGACGTACGATGCAGCAACCGCGACATTTACGAAAGATGATATCAAGGTCTTCCTTGGTTTTGTTGATCAGCGAAACTTCCTGAATGGAACCGCGCAGGATCAGTCTGATATCTTGTTCAACCTTGGCTATACCCTTGGTACAGGCAAGGTAAGTGCCTTTGCCTACCTTTTGGAGAACGATGATACGGAAGCAAAACTGGACACCTACGGTGCCAAGTACAGCGGCAGCAGCATGGCTGATGATATTAAAATCATTTACTCAGGTACTGTAGCGACTCAGAGCACTGACGACAATGACGCTACCTATTTTGCCCTTGAAGGTGGTGCGGTAGTTTCAGGCGTTACACTGGCACTGGGTAACGAAACTCTGGGCAGTGATGATGGTGAATATGGCTTCATGTTCCCGTATGGCACCAACCACAAGTTCAATGGGTGGGCTGATAAGTTCCTTGGTACACCCGATTCTGGCTTGAGCGATACCTATGTAAAAGCTGCTGGCAAAACTGCGGGTATCAAGCTGGTCGGTTTTTACCACAAGTTTGATGCAGTTGAAGGAAGCGCTGATCTGGGTAGCGAACTTGATCTGCTGGCAGTCAAAAAGCTGGATGATACCTTCACTGTAGGTGCCAAAGCGGCATTCTACTCTGCAGGAGATACCGGTGCAGACACCACTAAGATGTGGGCATGGGTTCAGGCTAAGTTCTGATACCCCGCGACGAAACTCAGCGGCCAATGGCCGCTGTTTTCGTTTATTCTGTTCTAAAAAATTGTGGAGAATCGAGTGAAGATCGAAGACAAGAAAGTGGAAAACCAACTGGTAATTATCGGTAACGGTATGGCGGCTAACCGCATACTGGAGGGCCTTGCCGATGATCATCCATACGACCGGATAATTGTGCTCGGCGATGAAAAAATCTCCCACTACAATCGCATCATGCTCTCACCTCTCCTTGCCAAAGAAACGACCCTGGAAGACATTACACCCCACAGTGACGCATGGTATTCCAACCACCGGATAGCAATTCAGCTAGGTGATTGTGCCACTAAGGTTGATACAGCAAAGAAGACGGTGACCACCGAAACCGGCCGTAGCTACCCTTATAGCAAGTTGGTATTCGCCACTGGCAGCCGCTCATTTATACCTCCTATCAAAGGCGCAGACCACCCGGATGTCATCGGTTTCCGTACCATGAGTGATGTGGATACCATGGAGGAAAAGCTTACCGGCCTGAAACATGCCACCGTGATAGGCGCTGGCTTACTGGGCGTAGAAGCTGCCGTCGGACTGAAACTCCGTGGAGTGGATGTCACACTGATTCACCGTAACCCTGTTTTAATGAATCGCCAGCTGGATGCGAAAGCGTCTGATCTTCTCAAAGAGGCCCTGGAGGAACGAGGGATTGAAGTGATCACCGGAGTCAATCCAGAAGAAATATTAGCCAATGACTCAGGTATACGCGCGGTATCGTTCGCAACTGCAGATACGCTCGAGAAGCGCGATACTCAACTGGTTATTTTTGCGACCGGCATCCTGCCGAACAAAGATCTCGCAGCCAGTTCAGGGATAAATGTCCAACGTGGAATTTGTGTCAACGAGAAAATGCAGACATCCGTTAACGATATTTTCGCACTCGGCGAATGCTGTGAGTTTTCCGGACACACTTACGGTTTAGTTGCACCTATCTGGGACCAGGCGAGTGTAGTCGTTGATCAACTCAAGAATATAGATGGCAGTGCTCACTATATTGAACGCTCACACCTGACGAAGCTTAAGGTCTCGGGTTTAGATATTCATAGCATCGGTGAGTATGAAGCGCCAGAGCACGCTGATACCCTGACCTTCGAAGATAGGGAAAGTGGCCTGTATAAAAAAATCATACTTAAGGAAGACAAGGTGATCGGTGCTCTATGTATCGGCGACGTCAACGACAGCCACTGGTACTATGAGCTGATGGAACAACAGACAAACGTCAATGATTTTCGGGATATGCTGATTTTTGGCGAAGCCTATTGCGAGGATGTGGCCTGATCAATGATCAGACCACACTGCAAACTCATTACCGCTGGGTTCACGAAAGTGAAAACGCTTGCCTCCGGGGAACTCAAATACGGGCCGGACGATTTCACCACCGGCTGCTGTCACCTTGCTCATGGTGTTTTCGATATTGCGGCTGTAAAACACCAGTAGCGCCCCACCTCGTGCAGGATCAGATGCTAACTCTGCCTGATAGAAGCCACCCATCAGCCCCTGAAAGTCGAATGCGGTGTAAGACTCACCATAATCGGTAAATTGCCAGTGAAACACCTGAGAAAAGAATGCTTTGGTTGCTTCAAGATCGCGCGCAGCAAACTCAACGTAATCCATTTTTTCGTGCTTCATCTGTTTCATCCTTGTGTCTTGCTGTTTTGCCTTCAGGTTGCCTTCTTACTCTGATAATAGCAACCACGACTGAAGTATAACCACCAGCAAAAGAACCGCAGATATTGTCGGCCACACCTTATCAGCATGGCGCTCTATCAGGGGCTTTCCAGAGTAGGCACTGACCAGTGCATCATTTGGTTTTGTCAGATCCGTCCAGAACTCTGACAAGGCAGTGTGTCTGGCATGAATATCAGGATGGCAGGATTTTTCTATAGCGAGATCCAGCCATAAAGGAATATCAGAGCGAACGTCACGTAAAGGCTGATATTTCCATTCAGACACAGAGCGAGCACCCCTTCTGTGTATGTGAGACATCTGGAAGGGCTGCTCTCCACTAAGCATCTCATACACCATGACGCCCAGAGAAAATAAGTCACTCTGAGTTGTTGCCACACCATACATGACGTACTCAGGTGCAATATAGTTTACCGACCCTACCGGGCAATCTTCCTCTACCGGACTGGTAACTTCGGCAAGGCCTTTCACCTGAACCGTGCCAAAGTCAATCAGCTTGACCTGCCCTTGCGTAGTGACCATGACATTCTCTGGTTTCAGGTCACGGTGTACCATTCCCATACGCTGGAATGCACGAAGCGCCATCACTATCTGTTCGACGATATTCCGTACACTACTCAGTTCTGGTTGAGGGTGATCATTCATCCACTGTCGCAGAGATTCTCCTTCAATCAACTCACAGATATGATACATAAACCGTGCGTGAGGTTCGGGCGGAAGAATTTTCATAACGTTCGCGTGATCTACCCGAGCGCCTACCCATTGCTCACGCACAAAGCCTTCGAGGTAGACCAGATCCTCTTCAAAATTCAGAGACGGTGCTTTCAGCACATAGCGCCTATGATCACGGCGATTAAGCACGCGATACAAGTGACTGCGGGTGCCCGCATACAAAACCTGCTCGACTTCATAGTGATCAATGCAATCACCTACGTTGAGCACCGGGGGTATGACACGCTCCGTTAATACTCGGTGAGTTTCTTCAATATTCTTCTCAGGTAGAGCCTCGACACGAATAATCATGGCAGTCAGATTGTCATTACTGCCGTTATCCAATGCCTGATTTACCAATGTTTCTGCGCACCGCTCAAAATGAGTTTGTGTACTCTGCGGCTTCAGTTCCTTAATCAGAATATCGCGCATCCGCTTATCAGTAAGAAAACCATGTACGCCATCTGTCGTCATCAGGAGTACATCGCTGCTTTCCAACGATTGATTCAGGTAATCAACCTCTAGGTGCGTATCCATCCCCATTGCACGGCTGAGGTAATCCTGCCCATTACCATGCTGATGAGTATGATCACGGGTCAGGCACTCCAGAGAACCGTTCCGTAATCGGTACACGCGTGAGTCCCCTACATGAAAGACGTGCAAGGTACTCGATTTAAGTACGACTGAACTGAGAGTGGTCACCAGAGAATTATGCCGTGCGCTAGCCTGCTGTCCATGGTGGTATAACCAGGCATTCAATGAACTGAGTACTTTTCCGGCTGCGGTTTTTACGTCCCAGCTGTCTGGCGTACTGTAATAGTCATTAAGGAAGTGGGTAACGCTGGTTGTACTCGCCTGCTGAGCGTTGTCACTGCAACTCACTCCATCTGCGATACAGCAGGCAATGCCCTTATAACGGGCGCTGTTTGACGATGGCTGCCAGGCGGCGAAGGCGTCCTGATTTTCTGACTTATTTCCAGCAGAGCTGAAACCACCGAATGTCACTTCGAGGTTACGTTCGTTGCCTGGCGACGTCATTTTCTTTCTCCCATAAAAAAAGTGGCCGGAGCCACTTTTTTACTGAACCGAGCCTGATCAGTTTACACTGATCATCTCAACCGATCCGTCTTCACGGACTTCAGCAATGTGACCTTTCGGTTCTTCCATGAACAGAAGAGTAATAAAGCCTACTACGGCGGTCGCCGCGATTACCATAAAGAAGACAGAATAATCGACGAACGACAGCACTGTCAGATAAGTAACAGCACCCACGTTGCCGTAGGCTCCAGTCATACCCGCAATCTGACCAGTCAGACGACGCTTGATCAGAGGCACTGCAGCGAATACTGCACCTTCGCCAGACTGAACAAAGAACGAGCATGCCATAGCTGCAACAACTGCGAGCCAGAGTGGCCAGCTGCTATCAACCAGAGACATTATAAAATAACCCACAGCCAGACCCGCTGTCAGAATCAACAAGGTCGACTTACGTCCGAACTTATCAGACAACCAGCCGCCGCCCGGACGGGACATAAGATTCATGAAGGCGTAAGCCGACGCAACCATACCGGCCATAACAGGGTCCAGGGTGAAAGTTTCAGCAAAGAAAAGTGGCAGCATAGAAACAACCGCCAGTTCAGAACCGAAGGTTGCGAAGTAGAGTACATTGAGAACAGCAACCTGTTTAAACTTGTACTGGTGTATTTCTGGCACTGGCTTTTCAAAAATTTCTTTGTTCACCTTCCAGACATGCGATACTTCATAGACAAACAACAATGCCAGGCCTACATAACACAGTAAGGCCGTAGTCTCACTGAGCAGTGATACACCGTTCGGCGACAGCTTCCAGGTCAGTAATGCGAGTGCGGCATACATGGGTACTTTCATGATCAGCAAGAAGAAAAAATCTCCTTTGCTGGTTACTTCCATCGCGCCAATATTTTTCGGTTTGAAGTACGTCGACCCTTTCGGCGTATCAGAAACGTTCATGTAGTACACGACACTGAACAGCAGGCTCATCGCCCCCGTTACTGCGATGGCATAGCGCCAGCCGTCTTCACCACCGAACCATAAGGCTACGGCGGGCAAGCTGAAGGCTGCTGCTGCAGAACCGAAGTTGCCCCAACCGCCGTAAATACCTTCGGCTGTACCCAGTTCATTCGCAGGAAACCATTCGCTCACCATACGAATGCCGATGACAAAGCCAGCACCAATAAAGCCCAACATGAAACGAGCTACAGCAGCTTGCACAAAACTATCGGCAAACGCGAACATAAAGCAGGGAATTGCGCACACTGCCAGCAAGGATGAATACACAATCCGTGGCCCAAACCGGTCTGTGAGCATACCGATAACAACGCGCGCTGGTATCGTCAGCGCAACATTAAGAATCAACAACGTCTTAATTTCAGACGGAGTGAGGCCCAAGCTGTCTGCAATTGCCATCAACAAAGGCGCATGGTTAAACCAGACGACAAAAGTAATGAAAAACGCGATCCAGCTGAGGTGTAATATTTTCATTTTCCCGCTGAACGAGAAAACATTAAATTTTTCAGAGGTCATAAATGGCCTTAGTAACGATATATAAGCAATCTGATCAGAGTGAGGGCCGCTTACGCGGCTGAGCTCACCTGAACAATTCCGTTTTCAATGCGCACTGGGAAGTGCTCCAGTTTCACCGCATCATCTTCCAGGCACTCGCCACTAGTAAGATCAAAGTGCTGCTTATAAAGCGGAGACGCCACCACAGGCCGCTCGCCTATTGAGCCCAGAATACCGCGTGAAAGTACGTTCGCCTTCCCAAACGGATCATAGTTACTTATGGCGTATACAGTCTCGCCATCACCAAAGCGGAATACCGCAACCTGCTTTCCTTCAACCAGTGCACATACACCCGTGTCAGGAACAAGATCTTCAAGAGAACAAACAGTTGTCCAATCAGTCATCATTTTTCTCCTGCATGCAGCCGGTGCTGCATGCTTTAATTCTATTAAGGTCTGCCAGAGATCAGTGCTTCTCTGCCGTTAACTCAACCAGTTCGATTCGCTCGTTATCAGTCGCCGGGCGTCGCTGTCCGCGTTCACGCACATAGAGAAGGTTGTTATCTTCTTCTGCGGCATTAATAAAGTGACTGAAGCGTTTGAGTTTCTCAGGAGATTCAACGGTAGTTTTCCATTCACACTGGTAAGTACCCACGACACGAGTCATGTCATTTTCAAGCTCGCCACAGATATCCAGCTTGTCATCGATAACCACTTCACGCAGATAATCGAGACCACCTTCAAGGTTCTCAAGCCATACAGAGGTACGTTGCAGGCGATCCGCTGTACGAACATAAAACATGAGCACACGGTCGATGTATTTGATCAACGTTTCATCGTCCAGATCTGTTGCAAACAGATCAGCATGGCGAGGACGCATACCGCCGTTACCACAGACGTACAGGTTCCAGCCACTCTCGGTTGCAATTACACCGATATCCTTTGATTGTGCTTCGGCACATTCGCGAGTACACCCGGAAACACCGAACTTAATTTTGTGCGGTGCACGAAGCCCTTTGTAGCGATGTTCAAGAGCGACAGCCATAGAGACAGAATCAAGAACACCATAACGACACCAGGTGCTTCCTACGCACGACTTCACGGTACGAAGCGCTTTACCGTAGGCATGCCCTGTTTCGAGACCAGCGGCAATCAGCTTTTCCCAGATCTTTGGCAGCTCATGCAGTTGTGCACCAAATAAGTCGATTCGCTGACCACCCGTGATTTTCGTATAGAGGTCAAACTCTTTAGCGACCTCACCAATGGCAATCAGTTTATCGGGAGTAATCTCACCACCCGGTACGCGCGGTACTACTGAGTAAGTACCATCTTTCTGCATATTGCCGAGGAAAATATCGTTGGTATCCTGCAGCGGCATCAGATCATCTTTCAGGACATACTCGTTCTTGTAAGAAGCCAGAATAGAGCCAATGGTCGGCTTACAGATTTCACAGCCGTGTCCCTTACCATGCCCCTGTAATACATCTTTAAAGGTGGCATAGCCTTTTACACGAATAATGTCTGCCAGCTCAGCACGGGTGTAGGCAAAGTGTTCGCACAGATCATTATTTACCTCTACACCCAGAGCTTCCAGTTCGGCATCCATTACCTGCTTAGTCAGAGCAGCACAACCACCACAACCCGAGGTCGCTTTGGTCGCACCTTTAATGTCTCCCATGGTGCAGCAGCCACCTTGTACCGCAGCAGCAATGTCGCCCTTTGATACGTCGTAGCATGAACAGATCTGAGCCGTATCAGGTAATGCAGTAACACCAAGACCAGCCGGAGCCTCGTCACCCAATGCAGGTAAGATCAAGGCAGCTGGATTACCCGGGATATCCATATCGTTGAGCATCAGTTGCAGCAGAGTACCGTATGAATCAGTCTCACCCACCAACACTGCACCCAACAGCTTCTTGCCATCTGCCGATACGATAAGGCGCTTATAGACTTCTTCAATATCATCGCTGAACACAAACGACTGAGAACCCGCTGTGTGACCATGCGCATCACCTATCGAGGCGACATCAACGCCCAGCAGCTTAAGCTTGGTGCTCATGTCAGCGCCTTTAAAGGCCAGCTCTGGGGTTTTCAGGTTAATCAGGGTATCGGTGATATGCGCAGCAGTTACCTTGGCCATCTGATAACCAGGAGCAACAAGGCCGAAAATTTTGCTATCCCAAAGCGCGCATTCACCTATGGCATAAATATCTTCTACAGAGGTCTGGCAATAATCGTTGATAACGATGCCGCCACGCTCACCAACATCAATTCCAAATTGACGGGCAAGTTCATCCTGAGGGCGAATACCCGCTGAGAAAAGAATCATGTCAGTTTCAAGATGCGAGCCATCTGCAAAGTTCATGCGATAGCGACATTCTTCACCGGCAACAATTTCTTTGGTGTTTTTCTCAGTGTGTACTGACACACCCAGCGACTCGATTTTATGACGCAGCAGGTTACCGCCGCCTTCATCGAGCTGCACGGCCATTAAGCGTGGAGCGAATTCAACAACGTGTGTATCAAGGCCGGCTTCTTTAAGTGCATTTGCTGCCTCGAGGCCAAGCAGACCACCACCAACAACAACACCAGTTTTGGATACTTCAGCGGACGCAGAAATTGCTTCAAGATCTTCAATCGTACGATAAACAAGGCAGTGTTCCTGATCTTTACCCAGAATCGGTGGAACAAATGGGTAGGAACCAGTGGCCAGAACGAGTTTATCGTAGCCTTCAATACGACCGGTTGAGGTCGTTATTGTTTTATTGTCAGCATCAATTTCAACGACTTTTTCATTTTTTAAATAGGTAATACCGGAGTCGTCGTACTCAGATTCTGTCGTGAGTGCGAGATCAGCTGCGGTTGCGCCTGAAAAATATTTGCTCAGCTGTACACGGTCGTAAGCGAGGCGAGGTTCTTCTGAAAAGGTAATTAATTCGAATTCTGAGGCGTGATCAGATTCGGCCATAGTGGCGAGGAAGTTGTGGCCAACCATACCGTTACCAACAACTATGATGCGCTTCTTACTCATGGCGATGACTCTCTCTTATTTAGACATTCTTCTTGTCTCCTTAAATAAGTGCATCGTTGCTCTACTTAGTCGCTACGCCGTTGCAGCAAACAGTATCGAATAGGCTATAGCAATTTGGATGCCAAGCCATGGTTAAACAAAGTTATAGATTGCAGTACTACGCCCTGTCTGGTTTTCAGCGCTTCCCTGATCGTCGGGATTAAGATCCCATGGAGGATTGCGCACCAGAAAAGTGCTTATTACAGTTTCGTTGCACCCCAACAAGGCAGTCATCGTCATATATGCTCAAGAAGTAGTCAGGGGCAGTCGGATCATACAGTCGCTATCAAGGTCACCTTCACCTTTTGAGGGTCAGTTACAATGGGCCTTACGGGGTGACGCAGTACTTATATCCGAAGCGTGAACCAGACTTGGCACCCTTTTTGTTAAGTAATAATCAAGACCTTGTGCATTGGCAGGGAGCCAGATTCAGCGGTCCAGACACCAGCGTTGGTGTCGTCGTTTTGTGTTGTGTTTATGAGCATTGGCGCTCGCGGGTAACTCCGCGGGCGTTTTTTTTGCTCGGAAAAGACCTGAGATGGATCAGGTCCAGTAATGGGATACCCCTATGAGTCATGAAAAATTACAGGTTCAGACAACATGCCCCTACTGTGGAGTAGGCTGTGGCGTGGATATCTCCGGCAGCCAGGAGGCTATCGCTCCCGTTGCCGGCATGAAGTCGCACCCTGCTAATTTCGGACGCCTGTGTGTTAAAGGCTCCGCACTGCATGACACGCTGAGTCACACCGACCGCTTGCTCCACCCTACAATGAACGGACAGGCTACAGACTGGGACACAGCTCTGAACCTGGTGGCAGATAAAATCCGTCAGGTGATTTCTACCCATGGACCTGAGGCCGTTGCTTTCTACGGTTCCGGCCAACTGTTGACTGAAGATTACTACGTTGCCAACAAGCTGATGAAGGGCTTTATTGGCAGCGCAAATATGGATACAAACTCCCGCCTTTGCATGGCGTCGGCCGTTGCTTCTTATAAGCGGTCTATCGGCAGCGATACGGTTCCGGGCTGCTACGAAGATCTGGAACAGGCAGACCTTCTGGTCATCACAGGAAGCAATGCCGCATGGGCCCACCCTATCCTGTTCCAACGTATGGCTGCGGCGAAGAAAGCTCGTCCTGATATGAAAGTTGTTGTAATCGACCCTCGTAAAACAGCAACCTGTGATATTGCCGATCTGCACCTTGCGATTAAACCCGGTAGCGATACTTCGCTATTTAATGCGCTGCTGACCTACCTTCACCAGCAAAATGCACTCGATAAAGACTTTATCGAACAGTGTTCTGAGAACATAGATGCAGCACTCGAAGCAGCCTCAACGGCTGCCGAAGACTTCAGCCAGCTTGCAGACATTACAGATGTGGAACAGCAGGACCTGGAAACCTTCTTTGCCTGGTTCCGCGATACTCCTAAGACCGTAACCTTTTACTCCCAAGGGGTTAATCAGAGCGTCGACGGCACTGACAAAGCAAATAGCATTATCAACCTTCACCTCGCCACCGGTCGTATTGGTAAGCCGGGTGCCTGCCCGTTCTCAATTACAGGGCAGCCGAATGCAATGGGTGGGCGGGAAGTCGGAGGGCTGGCCAACCAGCTTGCGGCTCACATGGACTTCTCGCCTGCTGACAGGGACCGCGTACGACGTTTCTGGCAGTCGCCTCGTATTGCAGAAAAGCCGGGCTTAAAAGCGGTCGATCTGTTCAACGAAGTCAAAAGCGGCAAAATAAAGTTTCTGTGGGTTATGTCAACTAATCCGCTGGTCAGCATGCCAGACGCTGATGATGTTAAAGAAGCAATGAAACACTGTGAGCTGGTCGTCGTGTCGGACTGCATGGCAAATACCGACACAACCGCAGCTGCTCACGTACTTCTTCCAGCAGCAAGTTGGGGGGAGAAAAACGGTACCGTCACAAACTCTGAGCGTCGTATATCGCGTCAAAGAGGCTTCCTCCCACCTCCGGGTGAAGCACGCCCTGACTGGTGGATAATTACTCAGATTGCGCGTCGACTGGGTTTCGAGAAAGAATTTCCGTACGAGCATCCGGCCGATATTTTTGACGAGCACGCGCGGCTTTCCATGTTTGAGAACAAAGGCACGCGGGACTTTGACCTCAGCGGCCTGACCAATTTAAGCCGCGAACAATACGATGCACTCGCTCCGATTCAATGGCCGGTTAATGATAACTACCCTTCTGGCCGTGCAAGGTTTTACGACGACGGACGTTTTTATACTGAATCAGGAAAAGCCAAATTCATTCCTGTCGATGCCAGGCCACCCGTGACATCAGAAACAGGGCTGACTATGAATACGGGGCGCGTACGTGATCACTGGCATACGATGACCAGAACAGCGAAAGCGCCGGTTCTGGCCCGACACATTGCTGAACCTTATGCGGACTTTCACCCTGAAGATGCGATGCGTCTCGGCATCAGGGACAACAAGCTGGTCAGACTCTGGAGTAACCTCGGAGAGATTATCGTACGCGCTCATGTCCGCAGTGATATGGCGCAGCGTAAGGGCGAAGTTTTTGTTCCCATGCACTGGACCAGTCGCTACGCCAGCAAAGCCCGCATGGGTGCATTGATCAACAAAGATCATGATCCAATTTCTGGTCAGCCTGCCCTTAAGATCACTGCTGTTGAAGCGACTATATTTCCAACCGAGTGGGAAGGCTTTCTACTGACGAATAAAGACCTGGGCAGCCTTGATACTGACTACTGGGTTTACAACGTTACTGATACTGGCCACATGTACGAAATTAGTGGGCAAAGCGATCCGGTTGGATTCATCAGCTCAGTCAGAAACCAGTTTGAGTCCGACAACTGGGTGATGTTCAGTGACCCCGCGAACCTGCACTATCGCCTGTGCCTGGTAGAAGGTAACCAACTCAAAGCGGTTCTTTTTATTCACCAGAATTATGACTTCAGCAGTCGACAGTGGTTGATCGACACGTTTGGTCAGAAAGAGCTGTCAATGCAAGACCGCCGGGCCATTCTTGCCGGGCGCCCTCTAGGCAAAGTAGAAGATAAAGGAGCCATCATATGCTCCTGTTTTCAGGTCGGTGAAAATACGATTAACAAAGCGATTGCCGATGGCTGTACCAGTGCAGATGAACTGGGCGGTCAGCTCAAATGCGGCACGAACTGCGGCTCCTGTATACCAGAGCTGAAATCTCTTATTGCGAAATACCAGCCCGCAGAGGCTGTGGAGTAAGACAATGAAAAATACACAGAAGCAACCCGGTAAAGTCTGGCTCGTTGGCGGTGGTCCCGGTGATCCTGAGCTGCTGACCATCAAGGCAATGAGAGTGATCAGTCAGGCAGACATTGTGCTATACGACAGTCTTATTTCTGATGAAATCCTCGATATGCTGCCGCAGAAGTGTACGCGGATTCATGTCGGAAAGCGCTGCGGTGCGCACAAAATGACTCAAGTCGATATTCAGAAACTTCTGCTCACCAGCGCTCGAAAATATGCCCGTGTCGTCCGCCTCAAAGGTGGTGATCCGTTTATTTTTGGTCGGGGTGGTGAAGAACTGGAATATCTTCAGAAGCACGGTATCGAAGTTGATATTGTTCCCGGAATTACCGCCGCCGGCGGCTGTGCCGCCGCCGCCAAAATACCACTGACTCACCGCCAATACGGCAATGCCCTGATGCTGGATAGCGGCCATAGTCAATTCGGTGAGTATCAGAAAAGCCAGAGCCCTACCCGCGTATTTTATATGGGCGTTAAACAGGCTGGGATGATTACCGCAAGCCTGCTAAGTGAGGGGCTGTCAGATTCTACCCCTGTCGCTCTGATTGCGAATGGAACATTACCAGATCAGGAAGTACACACGGGTGTACTGATGGATCTGCCTTTTTTAGCTGAGCGATATTCCGGCGCAGGCCCTGCCCTGATAATCGTTGGCGAAGTGGCGGCGTTCGCTGCCCGCAACCAGGTTCAGGCCCACGGTGAAGCCGTGGCGTGAGCACACCGGCGCAAGCCGGATTCCCAAGTAAGCTGTTGGTCCAATGCTGAAAAGCGAACTTTAGGACTCGCCCCACGCCGAAAGGCCTGGGGCTTTTTTGTTATCTGGACTCTGGGTTTTACTTCTGGTTATTCATTGTTCCTTACAGTAATCAGTTTGTTCGTTGGAATTATGGATACAATCTTAGTAATTCATGTCATAACGCGCCCTCAGCAGTAATACGTAAGGCGCTCTCATGAAACTGAACTTTCCCCTTCTTGCACTCGCTTTGGGTGCTTTCGGTATCGGTGTTACCGAGTTTTCACCAATGGGGATGCTTTCGGTGATCGCCAATGATCTGGATGTCAGTATCCCGTCGGCAGGTATGTTAATCAGTGCCTATGCCTTCGGCGTCGTCATTGGCGCACCAATAATGACACTCGGGTTCGCCAGAATGTCACGTCGAAACCTGTTACTGCTATCGATGTCAATATTTACTCTGGGCAACCTCATTTCTGCTCTGGCAGACACTTACAGTACACTCATGATTGGCCGTATCGTCACGTCCTTTAATCACGGTGCATTCTTTGGAATCGGCGCTGTAGTCGCAACAAAGTTGGTTCCGCCAGAAAAGCAAGCCAGTGCGGTTGCAGCGGTTTTTTCGGGACTGACCATTGCTAATATTGGGGGCGTTCCACTTGCGACATACGTCAGTGAGACTATTGGCTGGCGCACTGCATTTATGGGTATGACAGTTATAGGCGTGGCAACCCTCATCGCTCTGCGCGTCAGCTTACCTAAAATGGAAGCAGATAAATCGGGAAGTATCCGTAATGAACTGAAAGTGCTCTCGAAAGGGCCAGTACTATTCGCCCTACTTCTCACCGTCGTAGGCTCGAGCTCCATGTTCACTGTGTTCAGCTATATATCCCCCATTCTGCTCGAAGAAACTGAAGTGGGCACCCTGTTCGTGACCAGTATGCTTATTTTATATGGGGTCGGCCTCGCTGTGGGAAACTGGCTTTCCGGCCGCTTTGCCGACCGCAACCTGACAGGTACTCTGATAATCTCTATGGCAGCAACCATGCTTCTGCTCGCTCTTTTTGCCGCCACTATGCAGGTGTATTGGTTAGTACCACCACTGATATTTCTGTGGGGAATCAGTAGCTTTGCTGTTGTCCCTCCACTGCAAGCATTGGTCGTCACGGAAGCAAGCGATGCACCAAATCTGGCGTCTTCAATGAATATTGCAGCTTTCAACCTGGGAAATGCCCTGGGTGCTGCCTTGGGCGGGGTTGTTATTTATCTGGGGCTTGGCCTACCCGCTGTTGCCCTGGCTGGAGCAGCGACTTCGGCTGCAGGCTTGATTCTCGTCGTTATCTATCAGCGCAGCCATTCAAAGGTACCAGACTGTGATTCATGCGATGCTTAAAATGAGCTTGTCAGCTAGGCCGTCATGAGTAAGTAGTACCACATAGCCAGTACGGCGATGAAATTGATGGTAAATACCAGCCCTCTTAAGCGGATATTACTGGTCAGTATCTGAATGCCAATGTGGATCACACGCCCGACTATAAATGCCCAGGCCAAAGTAATAAAAACGATATTACTGTCCAGCTCCTTGATCATCAGGACAAGGCAGACGATATAAAAAAATATCGGCCATTCAAACTGATTACTGAGATTGGCTGATATTCTGGGCTCCATATCCTTATAAAGGGAAGCTGCTTTTTCTGACCATTGAAGCCCCCAGACCTTCGGGGCTCTCGCCAGTGTGAGCAGAGAATACAAAAAAACACACCAGCACGTTCATCCGACGCCCATTTTATGCACCAGCTTATTCAGGGTTTGAAAAAGGTGATGCTCATTGGGTAAACCCACAGTTCGCCGTTATTAGCTTTGACGGCAGCAATGATAGCGAATACCAGATTCATGATGCCCAGAACAAAAAAGGCCAACGCACCAATGACAAAGATCCATAGGATAAAACAGACGATAGAGTAGACAACGAGGCTCAACAACCAATTAGCGGTCACCTTACCGTGACGATCTATCTGCTCATTCTTATCTTTATTCATGAGCCACATAACGATGGGTAATATCAAACCCAGCCCAGGAACAAGAATACTGCTCAACTGACTCAGATGAATCATAGTGCAGTAGGTATTGACCGGCATCCCCCAATACTCTTCATTCGGGTCATTCATTGTCATAGCTCCTGTGTTCTCTGTTTCGTATTTGCTCACATTATCACGACGCGAAAAAAAACGCCCCGACATGCGAGGCGTTTTTTTTCATAATGGTGCTGAGAATCAGCCTTCAACAGCAAGTGACGACATATCCATCACATAGCGGTGAGAAATATCACCTTTAGCCATAACATCAAAAGCATCGTTTACTTCATCCGGGCGAATGATCTTACATTCAGGATGAATGTTATGTTGACCGCAGAAGTCGAGCACTTCCTGAGTTTCTTTAATACCGCCAATCAGGGAACCAGCCACTCGACGGCGCCCCATAATCATAGGCACCGACATGAACTCATCCATCGGACCAACCTGACCAACAATAACCAAGGTGCCATCGATGTCGAGCAGTGGCGCATACACAGTAACATCATGCTTCACAGGCACAGTATCAATAATCAGATCAAAAGACGCTGTCGCCTTTTTCATCGCATCTTTGTCAGTTGAGGCAAGAATACCGGTCGCACCCAGTTCTTTGGCGTCCGCTTCTTTTTTGTTTGAGCGGCTGAGTACCGTGACTTCCGCCCCCATAGCGACGGCGAGCTTCACCGCCATATGCCCAAGACCACCCAGGCCAATCACGCCAACTCGGCTCCCTTCTTTTACACCCCAGGTGCGCAGCGGCGAGAAAGTCGTGATACCAGCACACAAAATTGGAGCGGCTTTAGACATATCCAGAGTATCCGGAATGCTCAGGACAAACTCTTCACGAACGACAATGTGCTTCGAGTAGCCCCCTTGGGTGATCGTGCCGTCAATTCGATCCGGTGCACCGTATGTTGGGGTCATGCCAACACGGCAGTACTGTTCTTCGTGACTGTGGCACTGGTCGCACTCCTGGCAGCTGTCGACCATGCAGCCTACGCCAACGTTATCACCCACCTTGTAGTTTTTAACGTCGGAACCCACCTCGATCACGCGCCCAACGATTTCATGCCCTGGAACCAGCGGATAAGGCTGAGGCCCCCAGTCGCCGTTCACTGTGTGCAGGTCGGAGTGACAGATACCGCTGAACAGAATTTCAATCGCAACATCGTTTGCGCGCAGTGCACGACGTTCAAAGTGATACGGAACCATTTCTGCATCTGAGTTGTGTGCTGCGTAACCAACAGTTTTCATGAGCGCTCCTTAGAGTCTGGGATTCATCAGATTTCGATAGACAGTGTAAGGGTACAGCGAGTACGAGGACATGTCTGAAACAATCTGTTTCTTGCACAATCCTCCAGAAGTATCGCCTTTTGTTACTACATAACCTCTCAGAACATTCGACCGAATGAGAGATTTACGCCAAGCGACTGCTCTGCATCGGTCAGTGGGCTGTTGGAAATTTCTTTGCCATACGTCGTATGAGTCAGCTGAAGCCGGGTCGTTCCTCCACCCAGGCTTTGGGTGAAAAAGGCAATACTGATTTCTGGGTTAGTGGACCCTGCGGGTGCATAGGCAGGACGCCCGGAACGAGCCTCCGCTTCTGTTACACCGTAGTAATAATCGACATAATCTCTGCTCTGATACTCAACACCGATACCGGGTTCTACAAATACCGAGCCGGCAGGTATTACGTATGATGCCCGGGCCGCAGTTTCATACCCAGAGTAAACGCCAAGCAGGTCGTGAATGGCATTGACGCTGAAATGCCATTGTCCAGGACGATAGGCAACGCCCGCGCCTCCAGCCATAGAGTAACCTCGGTCATCCATTCCATCAAAGACAGGGCTATCGCCTTCGCTGTAGCCAGCAAACACCGGGCTTAATATCAGAGACGCAGTGACGTCCCCCGGGCGATACACATCATAAGTTGCGTACGGGCCATAGAGGTTAAGTCGATCACCACGATAAATGATCAGAGGAACAGGTATGACCCGGCTATTAAAGTCGCGATAGACATCCTCGGAACCAACCACACCAACGCCCCAGGACCAGGGAGAACCTTCGGCAGCGCTAAGTTGAGAAAAAATTAGAACTGACGCCACAAAAGCAACACACAGACGCGACACAAATCTGAACACAGCATCTATCATTTTATTCTCACTCTTCACCATTATTATCCTGTCGTAACCCATCGCACTGTCTGAGTCTTCATACACCAGTCAGTTCCTCTGCAATGGCAAAGAGACTCAAAATCCCGAGCCAGGTAGTTTCAGAAATTCAGTTTCTTCAACGGACGACGCCCGGCCAAGAATCGTATTCCGGTGTGGATAGCGCCCAAAGCGATCAACAATGGCTTTATGTTTAAGTTCAAATTCGTAGTTGTTCTCTGGAGTATATTCTTTGAATAATTCTACCCCGGCCTGATGAATGACCTTAGATTCGCTGTGCATGTACGGCATCAACAAAAATGTTCGTTTATCGATATGGTCGAGCTCGGTCAAGGCATCGTTCTGCACTGCTTCCTGAGCTAACGCGAGGGCTAAGGGATCTTGAGCAAAAGCACCGGGACTGTTGCGATAAATATTCCGCGAAAACTGATCAAGGACGATAATTTCTGCAAGGCGGCCTTCGGCAGATGAGCGCCATTCAGATAACTCACAGACAGAAGCCTGCTTGAGTGTTTCACCGAAACGCCGCCTGAGTAACTCATCAAAGTCCGGATCTTTTACCCACCATTGTTTCGGTTGAATTTCATTGAACCAGAAATCAATAACTGTGCTCGCACTCGTTCTCACTCGTCTCACCTCAACCGGAATAAAATCTATGCCTTAACCACATCAACCTGCATGCTGATCAGATCGACCGGGTCGCCAAACTGAGTGTAAATTGCCACATCAGCAGCATCCCGACCATAAGCGATCGCAACTCGGCCGCCATCGAGATCTCTTCGAGTTTGATCAAGAGTGTATCACCGGTCTTCGATAACCCCTTCAAACCAGACATGGATATTTGCCTACCTGTCGAATCATCAATGAAAAAGGCGTAGGGACAGACTTGAACTTCATAGAGCAAGAGGGGTCAGCGCCTTGATCATCTCCGGCAAGAGAAACGAGTCGCAGACAAGCGACTAAGCGTCAGGCGTTATCGGGGTGTATGGGGCAATTGGTCAGATGATCGTTCACCATGCCCATACTCTGCATAAAAGCGTAACACGTGGTCGGCCCAACAAAGCCGAAGCCGAGTTTTTTAAGTGCCTTGCTCATCGCTTTTGACTCTTCAGTCTGAGCAGGACAGTCCTTCAGCTCTGCATAGCGATTTATGACGGGCGATCCGCCGACAAACGACCACAACCACTCACTCCAATTAAGTCCTTCCTTTTGAGCTGCAACCCAGGCACGAGCATTTTTACGGATGGCTTCAAGCTTACCTCGGTGCCTGATAAGGCCGGCGTCAAGCAGGCAGTCTTCAATCTCGTCGTCCGTCATTGCAGCGACCATAGCGGGATCGAAGTTATAAAAACGCTGCCGGTAGTTTGGTCGTTTCTTCAGAACGGTTATCCAGCTCAGTCCGGCCTGCTGGCCTTCAAGGCAGAGCTTTTCAAAAAGACGGTGATCATCGTAACAGGGGTGGCCCCACTCTGTATCGTGATACTCAACGTAGAGTTCGCCCTGCGCCCACGGACAGGTTTCGAGGTGTTTAGTCATAAAAGCTGAATCACTCGCCTGTTTCGGCTTTCTGGAACACCAGGGTTCGGTTATTGGCAGGCATTTCCTCATCTGCTCTGAGATACAGATGGAACTGACGAGCGAGAAGCAGGATCTGTTCAAAGTCTTTGATGCCGCTATCGGGATTTCTCTCCCGTAGCCACTGATCCAGATCGACATTGCCCTGACTGGTGTATTGGCCGTCATAATTGTATGGACCATATAAAAGCAGCAGGCCACCTGCTTTCAGCACACGGCTGATACCACGGAACATTTTTTCGACCTCAGGCCAGCTTACGAAATGTACGACATTGGCACTGAAAACAACATCAGCATCTCGGGCAGGCCATATATCCTGCTCTACGTTGAGTTCGAGCGGATCAAGAAAGCCTTTCTGCGCAGCATGCTTCCGCCACTGGCGAATATCATCAAGACGTTCTTTCAATTCGGTAGGTTGCCAGCGAATTCCCGGCAGATTAGCGGTCATGTAGGCAGCATGTTGGCCAGTGCCACTACCCAGTTCAAGGATGAAGGCGTTATCTGGCGCATACTTACCGAGTACGTCCAGTATCGGGCGCTGATTTCGAACGCACGCTTCAGCTGTGGGGAGCTCGGCGATCCCTGGTTCATTAGTCAAAAATGATCTCTCCGGGTTTCCAACGTCTTCTTATACACATCCGTGTGCGCAGGATTATCTCACAGACGCAGAATGACACAACGGCCGTTCTTGTGAATCAGGCAAAATCCTTAGTCTTTTTTGATTCTGTTCACAAATCATACAATAGAAAGTCATACATGACAGCCCGACTAAGGCCGTAATGTCCCTCACACCGGTAAACAGAAGCCTCTTCATTCCCGCCTTCAAGGGGCTTATACATCACCGGTACATGCTTTAGAATAGCGCCATAAATTAATGACCCGATGGCCTACTGTCTCTATGCGCGCTACTCAATTTCTTATTGCGACCGAAAAAGAAACCCCAGCTGATGCGGTTGTTATCAGCCACAAGCTGATGCTCCGCTCAGGCATGATCCGAAAACTGGCTGCTGGCCTGTATACCTGGATGCCGCTGGGCCTTCGTACCTTACGTAAAATCGAGAATATCGTTCGTGAAGAGATGGACCGTGCCGGCGCACAGGAAATTCTGATGCCTACGGTACAGCCAGCTGAGCTGTGGGAAGAGTCAGGTCGTTGGTACCAGTACGGCGGCGAACTCATGCGCCTGAAAGACCGCCATAATCGCGAATTCTGTTACGGCCCGACCGCTGAAGAAGTAGTCACAGACATCGCACGTAACAACCTCAGCAGCTACAAACAGTTGCCAATGAATCTCTATCAGGTTCAGACCAAGTTCCGCGATGAGACCCGCCCTCGCTTTGGTGTCATGCGCGCACGCGAGTTTACGATGAAAGATGGCTACTCCTTCCACGCCAACGAAGAAAGTCTGCAGGAAACTTACGAGCGAATGCACGAAGCTTACAGCCGCATTTTCAACCGTCTTGGCCTCGATTTCCGTCCCGTATTGGCTGACACGGGTTCCATTGGCGGTGCGTCATCGCACGAATTTCACGTACTGGCAGAGTCCGGTGAAGACGACATCGCCTTCTCTGACAGCTCTGACTACGCAGCAAACGTTGAGCTGGCTGAAGCGCTTGCTCCTGCTGGCGAACGTCCCGCTGCATCGAAAGAACTTGAGAAAGTATCAACCCCAGACGTCACGAGCATCGAAGACGTCGCCGCTTTACTAAACGTTGCCACCAGTGATGTGCTGAAAGCCATCGTCGTGCGCGGTACCAGCGAAGCGGAAGACGCAGAAGAAGGCGAAGCCGGTGAGCCAGTGGTGCTCTTCCTCCGTGGTGATCATCAGCTGAATGAGATCAAAGCCGAAAAACTTCCGGGCGTTCTCAGCCCGCTGCAGTTTGCCAGCGCAGATGAAGTCCAGAAAATCGGCGGCGTTGCTGGTTTCACAGGCCCTCGCGGTCTCTCAGCCCGCGTTTATGTAGACAGGTCTGCCGCACACATGGCGGATTTTGTATGCGGCGCAAACGAAACCGATGCGCACTTTACAGGCGCAAACTGGGGCCGGGACGTTGAAGAAGGTACGATCGCCGACCTCCGCAATGTCGTTGCTGGCGACCCAAGCCCGTGTGGCAAGGGTACGCTCGATATCAAACGCGGTATCGAAGTGGGACACATCTTCCAGCTGGGTACGAAATACTCCGAGGCGCTAAAGGCGACTGTACTGGATGAAAACGGCAAAGATCGCGTCATGATGATGGGTTGCTATGGTATCGGTGTGAGCCGGGTTGTTGCCGCCGCGATTGAACAAAACAACGACGACAACGGCATCATCTGGCCAGACGCTATCGCTCCTTTCCATGTGGGCATTGTGCCGATGAACATGCACAAGTCTGAGGCCGTAAAAGAAGCGGCTGAGAAGCTTTATAACGAGCTGACCGAAGCCGGTTTTGAAGTGTATATGGATGACCGCGATAAAAAGACCAGCCCGGGTGTAAAGTTTGCCGACATGGAGCTGATGGGTATTCCTCACCGGGTAGTAATCAGTGATCGTGGTCTCGAAGCCGGTGCCCTGGAGTACAAGCACCGCAGTGCCGAGGAAAAAGAAGAGATCGCAGCTGACAACGTGCTCAATGTTCTGAAAGAGCGGATCAAACTCGGATGATCCCCTGCCAGTACGCATGCCGTAAATATCGCTCCCGATTGCTCGGGTGCGGTATTGCTCTGCTGATGCTGCTGGCCCTCCCTTCTGCGGCGATGACCAGTGCGGACCCTGACCCGGAGTTAAGATCAGCCCTGATGGAAGCCGTCAATGCTTCCGATTCCTTTGGTGACCAGTTCGATGCTCAGGTCTGGCTGATGGACATGTCAGGCCGACTGAAGCGTTACCGGAATATGCGCGACGACAAGATCCGCCTTGATTTACTGCGCATGGTGCACCAGGAGGCAACCAGAGCCGGTCTACAGCCTGAGCTGGTTCTCTCTGTTATTCAGGTTGAAAGTGCGTTCGACCGCTTTGCCCTGAGCTATGTCGGAGCCCAGGGATATATGCAGGTGATGCCGTTCTGGAAGAATGAGCTCGGCAGAACTGAAGACAATCTCATGGATACACGCACAAATCTGCGCTACGGATGTACGATCCTCAAACACTATCTTGACCGCGAAAAAGGGAACCTGATTCGCGCCCTCGCTCGCTACAACGGCAGTCTGGGTAAAACCAAATATCCCGAAAAAGTGCTTATGGCCTGGGATAAATACTGGTTTGTTAACTACTGAGGCTGCTCTGCTCAGCGGACAGCTTTCTCCAGCTGCATCAACTCATCTGATATGTCCCGCAGTTTTTCAGACATAACGGTTTCTGCGTCATACAGACCCCGGTTATAGAAAAAACCACCCATCTCTTCTGCGAAGAAATCAATCAGAAACTCCGCCTGAAAGCCACCCAACTCCTGATCCAGCTCCTCGCGGAAGTACATTTTTACCTTTTGTACCATCTGCGCCTTCTCTTCAGAAGTGAACTCCATCTTATCCATACCGTCGTACCTATAACTATTGCAGTGCGAGCCTGCAGTGAATCGGGGCGGATGAGCATGTCCGTGCCAGATTAACTTGTCAATCAGCACACCCCTTTACATTAAATTAGTTTTTGTATAGGTTTTGTATTGATATTAACTTTCGGAGATCGGGATGTTTCTTATTACCCTCCTCAGTGTTCTAGTGGCATTCGCCGCGGTCATGTATTTCAACCCGGGGCTGTTGATCGGCTCTGCGATATTCACTGCCGTCTGGTTGACCACCGGCTTGATCACACCAGCTATGGTTCACCCTGTCACTCTCGTAATACTCGCAGGCGTTCTGGCTCTGCTGAACGTGCCGCAGCTGCGCAGGGCCGTGCTGACTAAATCGGCCTACAAAACCATTTCAGGCGTCATGCCCCAGATGAGCCAGACTGAGAGTGAAGCACTGGAGGCAGGCACAACATGGTGGGATGCTGACCTGTTTCAGGGGAAACCTGACTGGGAGAAATTCTCTTCGATCACCATGCCGACGCTGACAAAAAAAGAGCAGTCGTTTATCGACAACGAAGTTGAAGAGCTCTGCGGCATGCTGGATGAGTGGGAAATCCATCACTACCGCAAAGATCTGCCACCAGAGGCCTGGCAGTTTCTGAAAGACAAAGGCTTCTTCAGCCTGATTATTCCGGAAGAGTACGGCGGTAAGCACTTCTCACCGTATGCCCAAAGCCGCATCATGAGCAAAATCGCATCCCGCTCCATCACGGGCGCAGTAACGGCTATGGTACCCAATTCACTCGGCCCAGGCGAACTGCTTGCAAAATACGGTACTGACGAGCAGAAAAAGCGCTGGTTGCCCGGACTTGCCAAAGGCACCGAGATTCCATGCTTTGGTCTGACAGGCCCAGAGGTTGGCTCTGACGCAGGCTCGATTCCTGACCTGGGTATCGTTTGTAAGGGCGAGCATGACGGTAAAGAAGTACTTGGTATTCGCCTCAACTTTGCCAAACGCTGGATTACACTTGCGCCGGTGGCAACGGTCATTGGCCTGGCATTTAAGCTGCGTGATCCGGACGGCCTGCTGGGTGATCCTGATACCCAGGATTATGGTATTACCTGTGCCCTGATTCCCGCTGATCATGAAGGCGTTGAAATCGGTCGTCGTCACTACCCCGGTGCGCCCTTCATGAATGGGCCGATTAACGGCGAAGATGTATTTATCCCGGTTGACTGGATCATCGGTGGCCCTGAAATGGCCGGTAAGGGTTGGCGTATGCTGATCGAATGCCTGGGTGCAGGTCGAGGCGTTTCGCTTCCTGCTCTGGCTACCGCAAGTGGCGAAGTTGGCTATCGTATGACCGGTGCGTTCGGCAAAATCCGTCGCCAGTTCAAGACGGAGGTCGGTAAGTTTGAAGGTGTGCAGGAAGCAACATCGCAGATCGCTATTCTCGGCTACACGCTCGAAGCGATGCGTCACCTTGTGACGAAGAGCCTCGAGTCTGGCACCCCGTCGGTGATTACGGCCATGGCCAAGTACCACGCTACAGAAATGATGCGTACTCTGATCAATCACGGTATGGATGTCGCCGGTGGCCGCGCCATTCAGTTGGGGCCCCGTAACTTCATGGCCCTGCCATATCAGAGTGTGCCTATCGCGATCACAGTGGAAGGGGCGAATATTCTGACCCGCTCGTTGATGATTTTCGGCCAGGGGTCGATGCGTTGCCACCCTTACCTGTTCGACGTTATTCAGACACTTCAGACCGATGATAAGAAGCAGGGGCTAAAAGATTTCGACCGCCTGTTCTTTGCACTGGCTGGCAACAGCATCAGCCGTACCATGCGCGCATTCGTGCTTGGGCTCAGTGGTAATCGCCTGGCGAATGCACCAGAAAAAGCAGACAGCTTTACCAAAGAGTGGTACCAACGCATTGACCGCATGAGTGCTGCACTGGCTTCGTCAGCAGACCTTGCACTGGGTGTTCTTGGTGGCGACCTTAAGCGTCGTGAACTTCTGAGTGCTCGTTTAGGCGATGTTCACAGCCAGCTGTTTATGGCATGCAGTATTCTTAAGTACTACGAAAATCAGCCAGCAAGCACCGCTGAAAAAGTGCACGCCCGTGCCTCATTACATCAGGCTCTGTACACAGCACAGGAAGCCTTGTTCGACTTCTACGATAACTTCACGGTTCCGGGCATCGCCGGAGTATTTAAGCGTCTGGCTTTCCCATACGGTCGGATTCTGAAAAAGCCTGATGACGATCAGCTTCGTGCGCTTGGTGATCTGATCATGGAGGACAACCCTGTGCGTCAGAAATTTGGTCAGTTCATTCATAACAGTCTTGAGCCAAGCGACGCTTTTGGCCGTGTTGAAAGCACGTATCAGAAACTGCTGACGGTTGAAGATGCGTGGGGAAAATACAACAAAGCAGAGTCCCGAGGAAAGCTCGCGGGAGACGACATCGATGCCCGGCTCTCCAGCGCTGTTTCTCAGAATATTATTACTCAGGAAGAAGCCGATAATATTCGTGAGTACGACAAGCAGCGCTATGACGCTCTGTTAACCGATGCCTTTGAGAAGAGCTTTTTTGAAAGAGCGGAAGTTGAGGTAAAAGATCCGGCAGCTGATGCCAACGTTAGTTGAACACTCCCCTTGTTCAGCACCCTTGAAGCGGCATGGATGCCGCTTTTTTTTTATTGCATCAACACCGGTTGTAAATCCTGATAAGGCATATTCACTACCTGAACCTGATAGTCCAGATAGCCGTTAATACGGAGAATATAATTTCCCGGTATTATATTGGGCATGTAATACATACCATCTGAGCCGGTGAAATAGGTGTAAACCAGTTGAGGACCAAAATTGGTAAACACGATAAGTTCTACCGTTGCTCCCGACGCAGGGAAAAGGTCGCCGGTATAGGGGTGACGAATATCCACTCGCCCCCTCAGATTCGTCGCCAAAGCCAAGTCAGACAAAAGAAGCAGTATCGTAAATGCGATGGTTTTCATTCTCCTGCTCCTGTTACGGGTGTCATGTACGAGGTTTCAGAGTATCTTTGTCCTGGCTGAGTGAGCGTTGTAATTTCGATAGGCTCACTGAACTCGATGGTTCTGGTCTGATAATTAACCACCATATCACTCCCCGTTAATGCTGCTTCAGACGTCAGGTTAATTTTTCCACGGCCAAAGCCCTTCACATCGAGAGTAATCATCCGCTTAGGAGGCGAACCGTCTGGTGAGCCCGGAATCTTAAAATGAATATCCCCATTGGCACTGCTTAATACACGGGGTTCGAGAGATATTTCTAATAGATCAAACAGCAGAGGGTTATTGATGACGTTACCCTCGCCATCGCGCAGTTCAAGCGTTCCGATGATACTCCAGGTTGGTTCATTCGGATTTCGGATCTCGAGAATACGAGCCTCGGTTTCAGATAACGCATTTATACTGATAACCAGAGTAATAAGATATGCAGCAAAGGCACCGGACGAATTAATCTTAAGCCCTGAGAAGCTGCCACTGGCAACCACAGACGTGGAAGGGAAGATCTTATAAATAAGGATTGAAGGTACAAGGGGAATCAGAAAATAAGTCAGATACAAAGCAAAAGACAGCATGATTCCAGCAATTTCTCTATCCATGAGAATATCTCCATGTCGTACTTGAGTTACACCACTCTGTTTATCACCTTACCGCCAGACGAGCACCCCATCCGCGGTCTCACAATTCATCACTGAATTACTCGCATCACTGATGTAGACCTGCTGACTGTCAGATACACCATAAGACAGGTATTCAGAGCAGAAGGCGCTCTGACCGTTTCCTACAACTACTTTCGTACCCGCCTTCAGCTCACAAGTGACCAGCTTATCCAGCGGTGACCATTGGTAGCAGATTTCGAAGTCTTCACGATATTCAGCAACCTTTCCTGAAGGCTTATTGAACGCCCACCAATTGCCATAGGTGCTTCCGGGATTAGTACTGTTCCAGGCACGATAAAGGGTAACGATTTTTACGCCAGTTGAAATATACACCTGCCCCTGGCACAAGCCGCCTTTGCCAGGCTCTCCCAGCGCAGCATTTAATAAGTCTGAATCAACGGCTGGAACAAAACTGTCGCGCAATGATGCTGGCAAATCGGTTGTTCCGATACAGGGCTCAGGAGCCACCGAGGCCGTGTCTGGCTGCTTACTTTGAGCAGGATGAGTTGCGGGCATCTGCGCACATGACACAAGAGTCGCAATACTGAGGCTAAGAATGAGTCCTTTCATGGTATATCCATGTTGACGTTTGACTGTTATCAGTAAGCCGGGGAGTGTCGTAATTTGCAAGTATTCAGCACAAACATATCCGCCTCTGGGTTAACGAGTCCGACAAACTGGCCTCATGTGCACCATAAGTTGGCGCATTTCATTGCATACCTGAACCAACGCAGGCTCAGGCGTCAACCATACTGAGACTTCACCCCCTCAGGGCCTCACTTCAATATCAGGGAATCGATATGAATGTCTGCTTCCGCCTCGTCGCTCTCTTAATCACTCTATCTCCGGCCTCTCATGGTCAGGACTTCAGTGAGTGCAAACTTCAGTACCCTATTGTTTTATCCCATCATTTTGGTCTCCGGACTATCTGTCCTGACAGCTGGACGGCCGATGAGTGCATGACGCGTGAATCGGATAATCTACAGAAGTATTGCGCAGACTGGGATTCTGACATGGGCTGCCAAGAGTGGATTCTACCTGCAGATGAAGCTCACCTGCCGCCGCGCATCGAGAATCTCTATGACAACCGCCTCAAACGTACCAGCGACATAGCGCAATACCACCGCTACTTCAGTAAAGATATCGTCGAACGCCTTGAAGCCTGCGGCAACGAAGTATTTATCGCCGACAAACCAGCCTACGCAACCTATCACGTACGTGGCCGCTCCCTCCGCAATACGGTCTATGAAGCTTTATCCGCGACGCAGGCAGACAAGGTAATCATCATTGGTACATCACAAGGGACTCAGGATGCTCGTTTTATGACAACTGCGTTGCCAGCCAGCGATAGCGCTCCAGAGGAAGGTTCTATGGCAAAGTATGTGGCTGCAGTGGTGGGACTTTCTGGCGAGCACCTCGGCGCAGAAATCGCGACCATCGGCATTAACGGCATGTATCTTTCCAATTATGTGTTTGGCAACGGCTGGATTGACCCTGTTGCGGGAGAGCCCTTCTGGGAGTTCGAAGAAGGCGAGCGTCTGAATACAGACCTTATGTGGCGAGAGGTGGGAGATACAACCACAGACGAGGCTCTGTTCAGCCAACCCCTGGTCCTGACAGAAGGATACGACCCTAATAATCCGAACGAGTATGACCTGGATATTAACGGCCAGTTCAAAGCCTTTCTGAGTGGCCTGACCTCCCTCTCAAGTCATTACATGCGAGAAGATTTTTACCGTGACAAGACTGGGTGGCGGGACCTCCTGAATGCAATTGGCTTGAAGGAGCATGGTTGGTATGACCTGGTTAACGAGCACAACGAGAACTGCAATGGCGTAAGTTACTTCAGTTACTCAGCGCGAATCAGAAGTTGGGATTACGAATACTGGGGCGACGCGACCTTTTATCTTGGGGTCACCGCCCTATACGGCCCCAATGATGGCTATACCACGATGGACTCACAGAATTTCGATAAGATTGGTTATCCACCTTGTGCGGATGGTCGCAGTAACTTCGAGCATATCAAAACACTGGATGGCAGCATTTTAGGCCACGGTTACTATCACAATTACTTTACCGGCCGGAATAAATACTACGGTCCTCAGGAGAGCTGGCTTCAGGAGCGTCCTCCTTATCAGGGTTCCGTGGCCGATTTCTACGAGCAGATAATGAGGGACCTGATCGAGCGAGGCTTTTAATTCTCGCTCCTGACCATTTCTACTCTGCGGCAAACACAGGATCAAGACACCGCTGGACCGGGCGCCGGCAGATTTCACGCTGGGCCGCAGGTGTCTTCATCCAGCGGGTGACGGCTTTATCATAAGCTACGCGCTCTGGAACTCCGGTATCAACCGGCTGGCCGATGCTGTTCAGGAGAGCTTCGCGCTCGATTGCAATATGGTCAGCAAGACGCATAGCAAGCTCCTGCATATCACCGTTCTCGCGTGAGTACACATCAATATGAAAAATCTCTTCCCCCTCCATACGCTGGAACTCGCGGATCTGAATCCAGCGCGTTTCACTCGGATCACTTTTGATGTTCCACAGGGCGTAGTCGTTTATGGTTTCGGAGCTGACTCCAACACTTAGCAGAAAAATAGCTGCCCCGAAGAGTAGTCTGTGGTTAAGGCCCATAGTCTGTACCGTTTATTATTTTTTCAGTAGATTAAACACACTGTATCTGAGTGACAACCCGTTTTGCATACCGTTAATCTGTAACCTGCACAGTCACAGGTGTACTGTACATACGGACTCTGAAGCGTCCACCGGCTACTTCTGGGCTAAGTTGCCCAGAAGTTTCATATCCAACCTCTAGCATTAACTCATCATCGAAGCCACACAGATTCGAGTACTCGCTCAGAACGAGCTCAAACGAATTTCCAACGGCTCCGCTCAAGTCGACAGTTAATTCATCAGTGGTTATAGAGCTGCAAGGGGTCAAACGCAAATGACTGAGTTGCAAGTGGCTATCCGGTTCATTCCAACTAACGACCACAGTGTCTGCAGACCTACTGTATGACTCGCTATCGATGGGCGTTAGCAGATTGGGCAGTGCCTCGAATGAAAACTCCTGAACTATATCGTGGCCAAAAACTCGACTGTTGACGTCTAAGTCCGCACCATTCTGATACGCGCCCTCAAGAAGCGCCGTATCTTGACAGAAAGCACTCGCTCTCCAGTCCAGACTGTCCACACAAGAGAGCGTATCCGCTCTGAAGCGGGATCCGTATTCTTCCTCCTGCAATCCATCGAACAGAGTCGACCTGGCTTCCGTAACATACTCGCCGAACTGGTACTCGACCGGAGATGCTGAAACATAGTCAGCAGCCACCTCAAGATCCAGATAAACATAAGACATAGATAACGTATCCGATGGATCGGTTTGCTCTTGGGTGATACAAGCCGTTATAGGTAAAACCATTATCAGTAGTGGTATAGTCTTGTGCATATAATTCATCAGGACTCCCTGTCGACCTAAGCAAAGGATTGTAGAATGCTTCCAAATAGCCTCAGAGTAACAGCTTTAATTCTGCTTGCTAATATCTTCCTACCAACATTCGTATCTGCCAGTGAGTATTCTGATAGTTCAATCGAAACTCGTGATTTTAGGGTTAGCGGTGAACTAGGAGTTGCGCGACTGTTCTTCCGGGATATTTTTCGTGATGAAGAGATACCAGAGGATGACGTTCGTCGTGGTGTCGCTGGGGTTGAAGCATCGCTAAGGCTCAAGAAACACTTCTGGCTTCACTCAGGCTATCGTAGCTCAGCTCCGATTTCTCAGGATAACTGCAATCGATATGATGCCGCCGATTGCCGAAATATCGAATACCGTATATCTCAATACTGGACTCTGGTGGGACTACATCTGAACGAACGAATATATGATATAGACTTTGAAGGCGCTGTTTATATTGGACCTGCATTTGCGGCCAGAGAAAGTAATTACGACAGAGCAAACGCATTTACCCTAATGTACAGGATCTCACTTGGTGCGATGGTCTCAGATAGCTGGCAACTGAGAGTCCAGGCTGATACCTCTGAATTCTACAGCTCTTCCAATGTTCGGGGAGATGTTTCGGTGACGTCTTTGGTCGCAAGTTATGTTTTCTAAGTCATGGCTGACAAGGGGAGCTTACACCATGATAAAAGCAAAGGCAGCCGTGGCTGCCTTTGCTTTAGAGGTATCTATCAGCGCGCTTGCCCTTGATAGATTTCTCCATTTTCACTCAACATGTAAACAGTTGAACTGTCCTTCATAACCACCTGAGCAGGAGCCGAAGGCGGTTTTATTTCCAACCAGCTTTGGTTGACACCATCCCAGCCGTATAACTTCTGGTTGGTTCCTACCACCATGACTGCGCCGTCATTGCCAGCAGCAATGCCATTCGCTCTGCCATCCAGTTTGGTCATTCGGGAAGAGAGAATATTCGCGCTATCGCCGCTTTCTGAACGGTAAATGTCGCCATTATCTTTGACTCCCCACAGGAAGCCATTGGCAGCGGCCAGGTACTGTGCGGTGAAGCCTGACTTCTTAGACCAACGCTTACCTTGCATCACCCAGATATCGCCCTCGCCGCCAGATAACTTGTCGCTGACGACCCAGAGATCGCCTTCGCCAACAGCGACGATCTGCGACGCCCCACCGTCAATTTTACGCAGGGACTTACCGTCGCTTTTAACGGTCGCGAGCGTTCCGTCATTTTTCATCAGGTAGAGCTCGCCTTTCTCCCCAGCAGTAACAGCGCGATACCCAGACGCCAGCTCACTCCAGGGCTTGCTACGATTTTTCGCATTATAAGCTTCAATAACATCGCCTTTTCCTGCTTTGGTGAGTCGATAAAGATCACCGTCATGGCCGATAAAAATAGCATCGGCTTTCTCGCCCAACGATTTCCATTTCAAGGCTTTGAAGTTCGCTGCAACCTGAGGGTCTGCTTTATTTGCAGAGGCTTTCATTGCCTCAGCAACCGCTTCTCTGAGTGCCGCTTTGTCCGCTGGCGATGTAGTACCGGCGATTACAGTCGTCCACTGCCCTTCGACTTCCGCTACCCCCTTGGTGGTCGCCAGGAGTCGTTTAACATCAAACGGACGCTTTGCATCTGCCAACATAGCGTTCAGGCGAGGTTCAGCATTGGCGCGTTCAATCTGCAGCTCAACCCATGCAATCACTGTCTCAATCGCGAGGTCAGCAAGAATCTGTGGCCCTGCGGCCGAGATGGCTTTCAGTACTGCCTGAGACGTCACTTTCGCACCGGCACTGGCTGCAGCGCTGGCTGCCTCAGTTGATGCTTTCTGAAGAGCATACTTCGCCATCGTCGACTGAGCTCGCTCTACCGCTTCTGTCATGGTCTTACGGATCGCCGTCAAATCAGCACTCTTCGGAAAGAATTTCTTCAGAACGGCGTCCGACAGCAGCACTTTGGTATAGACGAAACCAATCGCTTCACCCTTCAGCTGGTCTTTAATAATGGCTTCCAGAGTCAGTTCAGAGAAGTCAGGCACAGGCCATAACTCATTACGAATAGCCTCAGCGCCCATACCGTAGAGTGCGGCAGTTGTTCCAAAGGTGGTGGCCGTCGCTGCAACACCAATACCAGCAATCATAACTGCGCTATACACTTCATTCTTTTTCCGGTCAGCCTCATCCCAGGCCTGATAAGCCTGAAGTGCCTGATCAGCAAGGTAAGTCCGGAAGTGAACCACCGCTTCGGAGTAGCTTTTCAGCAGCTCTTTTTCGTCGGCACTCGCTTCACCAGGAGAGCTTGCGGCTACTTCGATACGAGACAATACTGCCAGCGCAAGTACACCGCTGCTTTCCGGCGCGTCGTGAATTTCCTGCCACGAATCGCGGATATTATCTTCTTCTGACTTTTTCAGTGATTTAGCCAGATCGGCGGCAATGGCTTCAATGGTTGTGCGCTCTTTAATCAAAGCGATAACAACCTCATTAGCACCTTTCAGACCAAACAGACCCGGCTGACGGTACTCTGGCATTTTCCATTCGATGCCGTTGGATTCACAGGCCGCCTGATCCCATACCGCCAGAACGGTGCGACGGTAGCCCACCGGACAACTCCAGCAACTGCCACCGCCTTTGTGGCCAACAGACGATGGGAATGAACCGTTGTATTTTCTTTTTACATGTTCACGCACGCGTGAGTTTCGCGAGTTCAATGTGTCGAAAATCTGTCCGGCTGGGCAAGTTAGTGCCGCTGTTTGTGTTGCCGTTGAATAATCGAAACCACCACCGGTTTCACAAGCTTTAGCGCCGTTAACCGGGTAGATGGTGCGATCTGCCGCCGTTGGGCAGGTCCAGCACTCGCCACCGTTGCGCAAGTCCAGGATCTCGCCTGTTTCACATTGCGCTTTTTTCACCAGAGTCGCTTTAGACTTCTGTTCTCTCACCAACTGAGAACATGCGCGCTCGTGATTCACTGCATAACCAGTACGGTTGTAACCCGAAGGACAGGAATAGCAATGTCCATCGCGGGCATCCCAGAACTGTCCAGACGGACAGTCTGTGCCGAGTAGGCCTGTCGCTCTGTTGTGACGATTAATACGTTTGAAGTTTTCTTTTGCGGGTTTTACACACGCATCCGCCCACTCTACCGGTGCTACGGTGCGGTTATAGCCTGATGGGCAGCTCCAGCATTCACCATCACGGGTCGGGTCGAAGAAACTGCCTTCAGGGCATACTTTTCCCTGAAATGATGCGCGCCCAAAAGTACCCCGTTTCGAAGGATTAGGCTTCGCACAGGCTCGATCAGTATCGACGGCTGCCAGGGTACGATCGTATCCCTGAGGGCAACTCCAACAACTCCAAAGGCCTACATCGAAGAAACTCCCTGCCGGGCATTCGCCTACGGCATCCCCTTCAAATATCGCGGGTTTGAAGCCACAGGGTTCCTGAAGTTTGCCGTCGCTTCCTATACCACCGCAGGTGACTTCACCGTCAGAGGCAACGGCACCATAATTTCCATTAGTGAGGCTCTGAGCCTGAGCCGTACTGGTTAACCAAAGTGCAAAACAGCACAATAGTAACCTTATTGAGTAATTCATAAGTTTCCCCTTCCTTGCAGGCGATCGTTTTAATCCGGGGAAATATAGAATCGAGCGGTTGCGGGGAGTACCCGCCAAAAGGATGGAATAACGCGTTCAAAGAGCGATTAGGCGCGAATTGTCTTTAATGCCCCATCGCCTGCGAAGCCATACGGCACCGCTCTGCGGGCACGAATAACTGGGCCATCAGGTAGGATTTGAACTCTTCAGGATAAGCCTGTGCCTTCAACGCTTCTTCCATACATAACAGCCAGGCATCCCGCTCAGCCTCGCCGATGGGCAGATGCGCATGAGCCCGAGGAATCGCGATTGGCCCGTACTTTTCGCGATACAGGCGCGGCCCTCCTAACCAGCCACACAAGAAGCGCGTCAGCTTATCGCGTGACTCGGTTAAATCCGCGGGGTGCATATCGCGGATTTTTTTAGCCGCAGGCAGAGCCTCCATCGCATCGTAAAAGCCGTCAACGAGGGCTTTTATGCCCTCATATTCTCCCGCAGCACGAAAGGACGCATCTTCGACGCCATAGACTTGTGTCATCAGGCAAACTCTTCCATAAAGTCGAGTGAGGCCTGGTGACGGATAGTCCGGCGGTGGTTCGCCCAGAGCTCTTTTACCTTTTCCTGGTTACACTGCTGCCGGTCGACCAGAACCCGGGTCTGCAGTTCACCTTTTTTCTGCCCACCGGTAAGCGGTACTTTTGAGAAGACAAACTGGTTAGAAACCAGATCCATGAATGGTCCCGATTTACTGGTCGGCATAATAAACAACAACTGCAGACCCAGGCTTTCGGTGAGGTAATTAATCACCTCTTTAGAGCGGGTTTCATCCATTTTCGAGAAGGCTTCATCCACTAGCACAATACGCAAGTGAGTATCCCCTTCATTGAAGCGGAAAGCTGAAGTAATCGCTGCTGAACGAATAATGTAGGCTGGCGTCTCTAGCTGGCCACCGGACCCTGTACCGTATTGTGAAAGAGCGATCGGTTCTTTATTCAGCGGTTGCTTATAAATCTCATACGACCGGTAATTACGGTAATCAGAAATACGCTCAAGCTCGCGCATCGCTTTCTGCTCGTCATCGTCGAGCAGCATATTCATTAACTGATCGCGAACCTTAACGGAACTGGCAGAGAGTTCCGCCGTAAACAGAGTCGCACCGTCACCCAATGCCGGATTTTTGATCACTTCATCAAAGAACTGGAAGTACTCTTTGTACTCTGGCACCCATTCCCAATCGAACCAATAGGTTTCACGGTCGGCACCAAACTGGTGATGAGCCAGCTCTTTGTTCAGGTCTTCAAGAATGCGTTTGCCGTCGTTAATCGCCTGATAAATAGAGTGACACAGGTTGGTCACAAAGACGTTGTTAAAGCTTTCACGTAATTGATGCAGCTTGTCCTGCTTCTCGACCAGAATATTATTCTTCAAACGGTTGTGAACACGTTCGACTTCACGCTGAAGGTCACACACACCGGTAAAGAATTTCGCACCATGCTCATCACGATAATCCGGAGCATAAACAATCGAATCGACTGTCTGGCAGGTCTGATTGTGCTCAGTGATGTTCCGCTCAATTTCATAGGCAATGGAATTGAGTTCCTGAGAAACCGATTTACGCAGGTTTTCAATCGCATCAACCGGACTTTCTTCAGCTTCTTTATCCGCTTGTTCGAGACGTCTCTCAAGATCAAAGTCAGGCCAGATACCCACGATAGAACGCAGAGCGTCTTCTTTAGCGTCAGCCGTGTCTGATGTCTGTTCCTGATGCTCACTCAGTGCCTTAACGGCTTTTTCAGCATCATTTAGCTGTTGCTGCAAACGGCCAAGCTCACCATCCAGCTCTTTTATCTGTGCATCGAGGTCGTCCGCTTTTTCTTTAAGTGCGGTAAATTCGTGCTCAATATCACCGAAGCTGGAGACATCTACGCCTTTCAGTGAATTTTCAGCCTGCGTCATCGCATACTGAGTATCGAGCATCGATTGCATCTGGTCTGCGAAGGTAACGTGGCGCAGAAGATTAACCGCATCAAGTAATTGCTGCGCCTGACGGAGCTGGTAGTTTGCTTCGTTAGCAACGTCTTCGAGCATATTCACTTCGCTGCGCTTCGCCGCAAGTGCACGCTCGCGCGCTCCTAAACCGAAAACGAGATCCGCATCTTCAAGATCACAGCGATAAATAGAATATGCACCAGAGCCCAGACCTTCTTTCGTCACACCACGACGTGTCATACGCAGCGCCTGAATATCGGCTACCTGCTCGACCGTGCCGTAACTGGCTTCAAGATAATAACGGGCTGTCGCGTGTTCAAAATCCATCAGGTGAATAATAGAATTCGCCGGAATTTTCATCCGTTCACTGTCTTTTTTCGCTTTCTCACCCTGAATAACACGAGCGCGGCTGCCACCCGGAATCTGACGAAGAATATGCGCAGCTTCGGCTTCAAACGCAGACTCAACAATAATACTGAAGCGCGCCCCACCGATATAACCTTCGATCGCGCTCTGCCAGTCTGGGTCAGTGACCTCAACGTAGTCCGCCAGTACGCGCGGTTCTGCCTGCGGGCACTCACGCATAATCGCTTCGAGCGCCTGACGTACATATCCGGGGTACGTCGCCTGACGTGCCTCAAGGCTGGAGATTTCGTTCTGCTTCTGCACCATACGGTGCTTCGCTTGCTGAAGCTTCTGATCACGGCGGTCCGCCACACGAGCAATCTGATCGCGCAGTGATACACCACTGCTTTCCAGTTCAGTATCGTGGAAGCGATCGCGCCAGCTGTTTACCAGTGACTGTTGGGCACGGGCATCGTCCAGGTGAGCTTCCAGAGGAGAAAGATCGATCCAGTCTTTACCGAGAAGTTTACGGAAGTCAACGGCACCATTGTCTTTAATAGCCAGTACTTCACGCGCTTGCTCAGCAATACGTTTACTTCCAAGAGATGGAATTTCGGCAGCGACATTAGTTTTCTGCAACGCCCCATATAAAAGCTCTGTTGCGCGCAGCGATGCCTGCAGCATCTGATCCTGTTCAAGTAACGGAATCGCCTGCTGTTGCAGCTTTGCTTTACCGTCATTAATCGCCTGCTCTGCGGCATCTTTATCCTGCAGTGCATCGATGCCCTGACGGCGGGCTTCCATACTGATTAATTGCTCGCGCACCTGCTTACGGCGATCCTGTGCAACGTCACGCTCTTTCTGAGTTTTATTCAGAGACTCACGAATCTGCTGCTGGATTTCTTTCGCGTTCAGGTAATTCTTCTGGTCGTTAAGATAACGACTGCGTGCAGCGGTGTATTCGAGAACGTTGTAGTCGATCCATTGGTCAATATACCGCCCTGCACTGTCTCGCGTGCCACTCAGCATTTCGATGGACTCCGCGAGTTTATTCGCGTCGGATTCCATCGCATAAATGGTTTTCATCAGATCCGAGACACTGCGAATCGCATCGCCCATGTCTTTAGCTTCGAGAATTTCATTCGCCACGAAACCATTAATGCTTTTAACCGGCTTGTAGGCCATAAAGCGCGAGAAGGTACGCGCGGCATTCATTGCCTCGCGCTCCGGAACCGCATCGTTGCGGCCACGCAGAGCACCGTACAGTCGACGCAGATATTGTTTCTTGGTGTCGTACTTCTCAACGCTGTTCGGGTTAATCCGACGCGCAAGGTTTTTCGTCAGCTTGCCGAGCGGAATAACTTCCTGATGTGAGTCATCAAGATCCAGCAGAAAGTCATTCTGAGTTAATTCTTCACCGGCAACGATAAAAAACTGAATATCATTCTGGCGCGCCACCGGTGCACCACCAGCACGATCCACCGTCGCACTGACACCAATAATCGCCGTAAAGGGCTCACCGCTTTCGCCCTGGGTCGGATAAAACACGGCACCGAGATAGCCCACGGCGCCGTTCGGGCGCGCATAACTGCCATCATCACAACCCAGTACGTAGGAAGCCAGTGTACGAACGTTTTTACCACGCCCACGCTGTGTCGCTTCGTCCTGACCCGGATTGTAGTGAAACAGCGTATCGTGCGCTGCGGTCATGATGGTCTGAATAGCATCAGCAGCCGTCGTTTTACCCGAGCCGTTACCACCCGATAGCAGATTAATCGGACCAAACTCAAATTCAGTCGCCGGGATATTGCCCCAGTTGATGTAAATAAACTTCTTCAGGAACATATCGTTTTATTCTCCGAACAGGCTGACGGGTTGCTTAGTTTCAGGTTCTGCCTGATCTTCTTTGTCTTCACTTTCTGCTGCGTCATCCGCCGATGCACTTTCGACATTTTCTGATGACTTTCCATCTTGATTCGGCTCATCAGTGCCAGCGCTGATGTCTTCAGAAGTAACCGCTTCAGGCTCAGCTTCCTGTTCAGATTCATCTTCTGCAATCGGCTCTTCAGACACAGGCACGTCAGAAACAGACTCTTCGCCAACGTTGGTCTCTGCTGCAGCCGGCGTATCTTCACTTTGACCGGCTTCAGAGGTTACGTCTGCAGTCTCGTTATCGCCTTCATCTTCTTCATCGGTCGCCATTAATTCAGTAAGCACCTCATCGCTGACGTAGCTCATGATCATTGGGCGAATACGCAACCAGATATCACCATCGTGGACGCTGTCTTCATTCTGCAATTGAACAAGACGCATCTGACGCAGCTTACGGAACAGCGCTTTTCGCTCAGTAACATTTTCTGGCAGGCTGCGCTTCAGCAGGTTTTTCATGGCGATGGTCAGGCCTTCAAGTGACACCATGACACAACCCTGCTCATCAACAGCGCCTTCGCGTAACGCTTTGTCGTACTGCGCGCGCAATACGAGAATCAAAGCAACTTCGCTCTGATTCAGACGCTGTCGGAACGCTGGGTTACCAACGTTCTGCTGATCTTCGTCCATCCCTGGTACCTGCGCGCCGGGCGGGTACAAACGAATAAACTGAAAGCGCTTATCGTGCTGAATGCGGATACCCAGAACTGAAAGGTACTCGCCCACCAGTTCTTCGATACGGACAAACCGGTCGTACAGGGTTTGCTCGATCTGAGATTCATCACGGCAAATTACTCCGTAATCGAGCAAGCGTACCAGCAGCTCAGAATATTCTTTCTGGCTGAGGCCTTCTTTTTCCAGTTCGCGATCTATTTCATGCAACATAATCTGATTCTTTTCTCTGTACCCGCTCAGGACTGTTTCTGAACAAGTTCGAAGGTAAAGTGGTCTTTTTTGATGAAGTAACCATCGCTGTTTTCTTCGCGCGGATTCTCATCATAATCAATATGGAATTCGAACTCAGAGGAGAGTCCATCGGCTGCGCCCAAACCAATCGCATGTGCAACCGCCAGGAAGTCTTTCGCCGATTCAATCGGGATATCGCGTGTGGATATTTTTTTACCTCTACTGAGTTTGCTGCTCATAAAGTGCCGTAGTGCCTGTTGGTTCACCAGGAAGGCCTGATCCAATACCTGCTGCACATAGATCTCTCGACGTGCATCGACATCGAAGTCACCTTTGCCATCGTCCAGTGCCGCTTCGATCTTCTGACGGGTTCGTGAGGCGTGCATACGAACAGAAGCAGGATCAACCAGGCGGAGCTGCGGTACTTCCATAAGCTCTCCAGCTCTCTCCAGAGCACTCGCCTGCTCTTCTTCAGTAAGCGATGAGAGGTGCTTGCATACCGCAAGAACGTCGTTGTGTTGTTGCGATGCCAGATAACTCATCTGACGAATGATAATGTCTGCCCGCTTGGTAAAGCTCTGCAGGGCACGACGTAATGCAGGCAGCATGATGTCGCTGGCATTCCGCATACGCAGTTCTATGCCATCAAGAATAGTCCAGAGTACCGAACTGCCCTCTTTCGCCAGTTCTGGTAATAACTCACGCAGGCGTTTCTCGGCGTTGGCTTTGAATTCGACATCCTGCTTACGGATACGATCAATCAAGCCCTGAATCTGGTCCCGGTGCTTCTCAACGTTGTCCGCCGACAACCGCACAGAGAGATCTGGCTGGAAGCGGTTCTCCATAAAGTCGAAGAAGGCTTCACTGGCGCGTTCGATCAGTAACTGGTCTTCCATCTCACGAACAAGGTCACGCTTACGCTCCTCTAGCTCGCCAATCACATCGGTAAAGTCACTGATGATACGCTCTGAATACTCATAGGCATCGAGCAGATCGTAGATGTCACCGCGCTCCTGAAAGGACTCAAGGGAGTTTCGGGTATTCCGCGTATTCCGATGACGGGTCCGGGCCATCGCCCGGCTTTCTTCGATAAAAGGCTCAGTGAACTGACGCCCGAACCGGGTAAAGCCAAAGGTGCTCTGCAAGCTGGCCTCATCGACCTGCTTCTCAAGCCAGCCATACTCTATAAGCTGATTCAGCACCCAGCCGGCCTGCTCACGGCTGTTACGAAAACGGCTCTCGCTGGACTCATCGTCACTGTCGTAACCATCAGCGAGTACAGGCGCCCGCACCAGAGCTTCCTGAAAGACCTCAATCACGGTGTCTCGTTGAATCGCCTGACCATAGTCAGCGCTGCTGGAGCTGTAGAGCCTCTGATAGAGCTCTTTCAGACACTCCATGACCTGCGCTCGATACTTACCGGTTAACGGGCGGAAAAACTGGCTCCGTTCCTGCTCAAAAAACATACGATTTCTTATTATTCCAGCGCGATTAAAGAGGAGTAGATTACTTAAAGGTTAGGGCGATGGCCAGCCCGATGAGAGCCCTGTCACAATGTCTGTACCCCCCGCTGCATTCTGTAGCCCCGGAAGGTATACTGGCCTGAAAAGCCAATCAGGATAAGGTCGCTTTGCGCAAAGGAATTTCTGTGCCTTCCATACTCTCTTTCACCGTGGCGCTCTGTCTGCTCATCACCGCTGCGTTCCGGGCCTCGGCCTTGCCATCAGAGCAGGGTCAATCGCCTCTCTTGCTGGATGGAGGCTTGACCTACCTCGCTGGCAAACACTGGCAGTATCTGAAAACGGATAAACTGTCAGTAGATTCAGCCTCAGAACAACTCGCAACTCTGAACGGGCAGCAGCCGTGGCAACGAAGCACTGATGAATACCCGAACCTCGGGGTTGGCGATGCGGGTTACTGGTTCGCAATGCAGGTACAGACGACAGATGATCGCGACTGGTTTCTGCGCAACCGCTACTCACTTCTTGACACCGTTGCACTCTTCCAGTGCCCGGAAGGTGTTCGCGACGCCAGCCAGTGTCACATATCACAGGGTGGGGACAGGATCCCCTATACCGAGAGAGCGATAGATCATCCCAATCTGATTCTGCCGCTGCACCTCACGCCGGGTAACACCTACGACCTCTATCTGTACATCACCACAGAAGGGACCTATCAGCTACCTATGGAGTTCGTTGATCAAACGACTCTTAACACACAGCTCATCAATAACGGTGTCTTTCGGGGGGCTTACTACGCGGTCATGCTAGCCATGGCGCTCTACAATCTCATCCTGTTTTTTGCCGTGCGTGATCGGCTTTATCTCTATTACACCGCATTTGTCAGCAGTTTCCTGTTCTTTCATATGAACTTTGAAGGCTCTGCTTTCGGCTATTTCTGGCCCGAGAAGCCAGAACTGAACGCGTTTATGGTTCCTCTGTCGTTTGCTATCAGTCAGTTTTTCTTCGCCCTCTTTTTGCCCCAACTGCTGATGCTAAAAAATTATTGCCCTAAAGCCGCCATGGTTTATCGGGTCTATGTCCCTGTGACACTTGGCTTCGCCATATTATCCATGGCAGCGCCCTACCAGACAGCAGTCAGCATCCAGAATTACGTGAACTCTCTTCTTGCGATTTACACACTCATCGCCGGGATCCGCGCCTGGACCCAGGGCCACAAACCCGCCAAATACTTCACCATCGCCTGGGTTGTTTTCATGATGGGCGTAATCTCAGCCAACATGAGTACGCTTGGTGTGATTCCGGGCACCCCTCTGATTCTCTACGGCTACCAGATGGGTTCAGTCTTTGACGTCATACTGATCTCTCTGGCGATGGGCGCGCGGATCAATATGTTACGGGAGGCGCAACAGGAAGATCAGCGCCGACTGAGCGATAGTCAGTCTCAGGCGATACGCTACCTCAAGCAATACGAAGATCTGTATCAGAACTCCATTTCAGCACGCTTTCAGCTAAACAGCCGCGGTGAGATTACCGACTGTAACCCAGCGTTCGCTACTGCCCTCGGTTTTCAATCGGTAGAAGAAGTGGTCGAAAGTAAGCCGCATTTTGATCAGTTTATCGAATCCCCGCACGCCTCAATTGAGCTCTGGGAGGCGCTCGGTAGCGATACAAAGGTCACTGGATACGAATTGATTCTGATGCCACGACGTGGCAAGGCCGTGAATTCAATTCTCACGATGCGCCAGGAAGCATCAGACCAAGGGTATCAATGGGTTGGATCATTTCTGGATGTCACTGAAAAATACGATCAGGAAGCCGCCCTACGCAAACTGGAAGACAATCGGAATCAGTCTTTGCAGCAATTGGTAATGGGCGTATCACATGAAATGAATACGCCCCTGGGTAATATCCGGCTGGCGACCACACATATTAAAGGACGGGTCGACGACAACGAGATCCCTGTCGATGACGAATTAAAAACTGCAATTCACCAGGTAACGGATAACATATCCCGGCTTGCTGAGCTGAATCAGCTGATCCAGTCTTCCATGGGAGCGAGTTCTTCTCAATACGCCGAGAGCATCTACCTACGAGCGTGGCTGGGTGAGTGGAGGGAAAGAACCCAACATCAGCACCGACACCTCTCACTGGAAGTTATCAGCCACCCTGACACTGCACTGTGGCGCGGCTACACCAGCCTGTTGGAACAGATTCTTAATCAGCTTACCGAGAATGCCGTCGTACACAACCCTGAAAAATACGATGAGCAGGCACTCTATGTGCGAGTCTCGGCCTCCGTTGACAACGGAGTGCTTGATATTGAATTTCAGGACAATGGCCGTGGCATAAGTACGGACCACCGCGAAAAGATATTTTTGCCGTTCTTCACAACGCGTCGTTCAGAGGCGACTAAAAAAGGATTGGGGCTTTACGAAGTGCGGAACCTTGTGACCAACATTATGAAAGGCAGCATCGTAAGCCCGCCATCGTCACAGGGCTTCACTCTGAATATACGCTTGCCTGAAGCAATCAAAGAAACAGAAGACACAGCTGATTCTGGCAGTAAAGTCAGTTGGTAATTGTTGGCCTTTAACCAGAATGGTGCAGTAGCAAGAAAAGGTGCAATACCAGGAAGTGATACCGGGCGCCGCGTAACCGCAGCACCCGGACCATTTTTTTACAGGCCGGCAGCCAGCTCACTGGCGAGACGGATAGCACGCTTAGCGTCGAGCTCACCCGCGAATTCAGCGCCGCCAACGAGGTGTGTACGGAAAGCGGTTTCTTCCTTGAGTGCTTCATAGATGCCGTTCACGGACACCTGACCAGCACACACAACGATGTGATCAACGTCTAACACACGAGGTTCGGATGTCTCACCTTTCGTCACAGTGATATGCAGACCCTGATCATCGATTTTGTCATAGCTGACACCACCTATCATTTCAACGTGCTTCATTTTCAAAACCGCACGGTGAACCCAGCCAGTTGTCTTGTTAAGCCCCTTACCATGTGCAGAGGTTTTACGCTGCAGCAGGTATAGTTGACGCGGCGAAGGCTCCATATCTGAAGCAATCAGGCCACCGCGTTCTGTGTTGGTAATATCGACCCCCCACTCTTTCATCCAGGCGTCTTTGTTCAACGTTGTGGATTCACCTTCGTGAGCCAGATATTCACCGACGTCAAAACCAATACCGCCTGCCCCCATAATGGCGACCTTGCCACCCAGCTTCATTTCGTTAGCGAGCAGTTCCTGATAAGTCACGACCTTGGCGTGATCAATTCCGGGCATTTTAGGCACACGAGGCTCGACACCAGTCGCGACGATCACATCATCAAAACCAGCGGCTTTGAGTTCTTCGGCTGACGTCATGGTATTCAGTTTCAGATCGATGCCTAAGCGTTCAATCATGGTATTGAAATAACGAATCGTCTCTTTGAATTCCTCTTTACCCGGAATGCGTGAGGCGTAATTGAACTGACCGCCAATTTCTCCGCGTCCTTCAAAAAGAGTGACATTATGACCACGCTCTGCTGCCACAGTCGCAGCAGCAAGGCCCGCCGGACCTGCGCCAACCACAGCCACTTTACGGGGAGCGCTGGTCTTCACATACTTCAGAGAGGTTTCATGACAAGCGCGAGGGTTAACCAGGCAGCTCGCACGCTTATTCTGGAAGGTGTGGTCAAGACACGCCTGGTTGCAGGCGATACAGGTATTGATCTCATCTACACGGTCTTCCTCGACTTTCTTCACCCAGAAAGCATCAGCCAGCAGAGGACGAGCCATGGATACCATGTCAGCCTTACCACTTGAGATCACCTCTTCGGCAGTGTCTGGCATGTTGATGCGGTTTGACGCCACAACAGGAATATTCACCTGCTCTTTTACCTTAGCGGTAGCGTCGACAAACGCCGCTCTTGGAACTGACGTTACGATGGTGGGGACACGCGCTTCGTGCCAGCCGATACCCGTATTGATCAGTGTGACACCCTCAGCTTCGAGGGCTTTCGCCAGGGTAATTACCTCTTCCATAGTCGAAGCATCTTCTACCAGATCCAGCATCGACAGACGGAACATGATAATAAAGTCCGGGCCTACCGCTTTACGGACAGCACGAACTACTTCCAGAGGAAAACGCATGCGGTTTTCATAAGAACCACCAAATTCATCGGTGCGTTTGTTGGTACGCGCATTCAGCATCTGGGTGATGAAGTAACCTTCCGACCCCATGATCTCAACGCCATCGTAGTTGGCTTTCTGAGCCAGCTTCGCCGCACGGGCGTAATGACCAATAGTCTTATAGACCTGTTTAGTCGTCAGCTCACGTGGCTTAAAAGGGGTAATCGGAGACTTAATCGCTGAAGGAGCAACGTTAAACGGGGTGTAACCGTAACGACCGGCATGCAGCAACTGAAGCAGGATCTTACTGCCATTCTCGTGCACCGCTGATGTCACCTTCTTATGAAACGGAACCTGCCAGCTGCTGAGCATTTTAGAACCGAAAGGCAGGAGATCACCCGAGCGGTTCGGCGAAAAGCCACCGGTAACCAACAGGCCTACACCTCCGCGGGCACGCTCGGCGAAGTATTCAGCCAGTTCACTGAAGTGCCAGGGGCGATCTTCAAGGCCGGTGTGCATTGAGCCCATCATGACTCGATTTTTCAGAGTGGTGAACCCAAGGTCAAGGGGTTCCAGAATGTGCTGGTACTGGCTCATAGTCGTCTCTCATCTAAAACAGCTCTGCGGCTGCATTGTCATGGTTATAAGGCTCAGTGTAGCCAGTTTACCGTCTATTAAAATGATCAAAGATAACGATAAAGATACCCTACACAACACCTACGAACTACATTTAAATATCTCGCATTACTGGCCTTAATGAAAAAGCTGAACTAGTCTGATTTAAGCTGAATCAGTCTGGAGCACACTCATGTTCTTCTCACGGAAATCTGAAAAACCCTCGGCAGAATCACTGAATATCGCTGAAAAACTCAGTGTGCTGGAATCTATCTACAAGACCCAGGCTGTTGCAGAGTTCAGTATAGAGGGTACGATACTGACCGCTAACTCCCTCTATCACGACCTGTTCGGCTGTCACAATGAATCTTTGATCAACCGGCCGCACAAAGAGCTTTGCCATCCTAAAGACGTGAATAGTCCAGAATATGCTACCTTCTGGCAAAAGCTTGCGGCAGGCACATTAGTCAACGGTCAGTTCCGCCGGAAAAACGCAGATGGTAAAACCATCTGGCTGGATGCCACTTATGCTCCTATCAGAGATACCACTGGCCAGGTAATCAAAGTGGTTAAGATTGCTCATGACGTGACGTCGCTGATGGAGGAAAACAACCGCTTCACAGATGCCTTCAAAGCAGTTGAACGATCCATGGCCGTCATCGAATTTGACTGCAATGGCGTCATTCAGAGAGCGAATGAAAATTTTCTTGCTGCGACGGGCTATTCCGCCAGCGAGATTCTTGGCAAACATCACAGGATGTTTGTCCCCGAAGAAGATGCGTCCAAACCGGAATATGAGCAATTCTGGAAGAATCTGGCTGCAGGGAAATTCTTCAGTGACCGTTTCCGTCGCGTGCGCAAAGATGGGAAAGATTTGTGGCTCGAAGCATCGTATACGCCCCTTATCTCTTCCGAAGGCGATGTCTATGGCGTCGTTAAGTTCGCAACCGATATTACAACAAGTGTTCAGAAGGCGCTGACGGAAAAAGAACGAGCAGCAAGTGCCTATCACATCACTACAGCCACAGAGCAATCCGCGTCGACGGGTACTGATATCATTCAACAGGCATCCGATGAGATGACCAAAGTTTCAGCCGCCGTGTCTGAAGCGGCAGCGGTAATATCTGAGCTAGGTGCACAATCAGACATGATCACGTCGATCGTAAACACCATCCGTGGAATCGCCGACCAGACAAATCTACTGGCTTTGAACGCGGCTATTGAAGCTGCACGAGCCGGCGATCAAGGGCGTGGATTTGCCGTTGTGGCTGATGAAGTCAGGCAGCTTGCCGCCCGAACCAGTAGCTCAACCGAAGAAATTTCTCAGATGATCAATAAGATGCAGTCCGGTACGTCTCGTGCGATCCAGAGCATGGAATCCTGCCAACATCAGGCAGGTGAAGGGGTTGCTCTTGCAACCCGGGCTGGCGAGGTGATTCTCGAAATACGTCAGGGTGCGCGTGAGGCTGTCAATGCGGTGAGTATTTTCAATGACAGCCTGCACTGATCCGAACAGGCCCGGATCAATCGTCGCTGATCTGAATGTCCGGAATTTTCTGCCCCGTTTCCCAAGTGGCCAGTGTCACGGCAAGACGTCGTGCCGCATGGCGATACATCATTGATACCTCAGAGCAATCATCCGCGGCAACCACGGGTGTGCCCTCATCGCTCTGTTTTCGGATATAGGTGGATAGCGGTAAAGAACCCAGAACTTTAGTCTGGTAGGTTTCTGCCAGACGTTCTGCTCCGTCCTGTCCGAAGATATGCTCCGCGTGACCACACTGAGAACAGATATGCATGCTCATGTTCTCAATCATTCCAAGCACCGGAATATTCACTTTGTTGAACATCTCAATGCCTTTGCGGGCGTCTGCCAATGCTATGTCCTGAGGTGTGGTCACGATAACCGCACCACTAACCGGAAACTTCTGGCTCAGGGTTAATTGAATGTCACCGGTGCCCGGTGGCATGTCGATCAGGAGGTAATCAAGCTCCCCCCACTGGGTTTGTGTCAGGATCTGCATCAGAGCTCCCGACACCATAGGGCCGCGCCACACCATAGGGGTACTCTCGGTGACCAGGTATGCCATCGACATAGACTTGATACCGTGCGCCTCAACAGGAACGAACCACTTGTTATCGATGGTTTCCGGGCGAGTGCCCTCTTCAATGCCTAACATTATGCCTTGGCTCGGCCCATAGATATCGGCATCCAACAGGCCCACTTTGGCGCCATCTTTGGCAAGTGCTAATGCCAGGTTCACGCTGGTTGTCGACTTCCCGACACCGCCTTTGCCTGAGGCGATAGCAACAATATTCTTGACCCCGGCGATCGCTTCCAATGCCGACTGGCTCTTATGCTCTTCGACTTCCCAGGTAATATTGACGCGCGCGCTCTGACAACCGTCGATATTCTCAAGAGATGTCTGAAGAACCTGAGCAATACCACCTTTCAGGTACTCAGAGGGATAGTTCAGATGAATGTCGACTTCGATAGCCGGACCGTCAATGCGAATATCGCGGACGCAGCCAGCAGAAATAAGATCAGTCTCGAGATAAGGATCATGGTATCCGCTCAATGCGGCTTCAATCTGGGGTTGTGTTAATCCAGCCAACGGGTAGACCTCTGAAGGAAAACAAGATGGCCGGATTGTACGCCGCTAAAAACAATAAGTCAGGCGTGCTCTGGAATACGAGGTACTGCCTGCAGAAGGTGCTGAGTATACTCATGCACCGGTGCAGTCATGACCTGACGGGTCTCTCCCTGTTCTACCAGCTGCCCATTGCGCATGACTGCAACACGGTGTGCCAGATGTGGAATAATCGACAGGTCATGGGTTATGAACAGATACGATAACCCCATCTCTTCCTGCAGCTCCTGCAACAACTGCAAAACCTGGCCACGAATAGACACATCAAGCGCACTGGTCGGTTCATCACAGATAATTAATTCAGGCTCAACTGCTATTGCCCGGGCGATTGCAATCCTCTGCCGTTGCCCGCCAGAAAACTCGTGCGGATACCGGTTAAGGTGCCCGGCCTCAAGGCCAACACGCTCAAGAAGCTCTCGAATCCGGGTCTCCCGGGATTCGTCAGTGCCACCAAGACCAAGGCTCAGCATTCCTTCTTCGATAATGTCTCTGACCGTCATACGCGGATTCATTGAAGAGAACGGATCCTGAAAAATCACCTGAATCCGCTTTCGATAAGAAGCGAATCTGCGTTGATTCAATTGACCGATCTCGTCACCGTCGAAGCGTATGGTGCCTCCAGCCGTATCTTCGAGACGTAGGATTGCCCGCCCAACCGTGCTTTTACCAGAGCCAGACTCCCCCACCAGAGCCAGTGTTTCACCCCGGCCGATAGTAAAGCTGACACCGTTGACGGCTTTCGTATATCCAACAACACGCTGAAGCACCCCGCGCCGCTCAGGAAACCAGACTTTAACGTCCTGGACATCCAGCAATGGCGAGTGAGTTTCATATTCGAGATAGTCGTCAGGTTGCGGTAACGCATGAATTAACTGACGGCTGTATTCATGGCTGGGGTTCACGAAAAACTGTGAACGCTCAGCTTGTTCCAGAATTTTACCGTGACGCATTACCGCTATTCTGTCCGCCATTTCTGCAACGACGCCCATATCGTGAGTAATCAGCAGAACAGCGAGTTCGCGGCTACGGCGGAGTTCGTTGAGAAGTTCAAGAATCTGCTTCTGAATCGTCACATCCAGTGCTGTCGTTGGTTCATCCGCGATCAAGAGTTCCGGTTCGCACGCTAATGCCATTGCAATCATCACGCGTTGTTTCTGCCCACCTGAAAGCTGATGCGGATACCAGTTAAGGCGCTCTTCGGGGTTCGGAATCCCGACTTCGTTCAGCAATTCGATAATGGCAGTATCCGGAGCATTGCCCCGGTGTAGAATCAGTACCTCACCGATCTGTTTACCTATGGTCTGTACTGGGTTGAGCGAGCTCTGTGGCTCCTGGAAAACCATCGCAACCCTGCGTCCACGCACCGCGTTCATCTGAGTTTCGCTCAAAGCAAACAATGAATCACTACCAAGCTGAACATCACCTCCCCTGATGCTCAAACCTTCACCGAGCAGACGCATGATAGCCAGGCTGGTGAGCGACTTTCCTGAACCACTTTCACCAACAAGAGCGAAAACTTCACCGGCATTGATTTCAAAACTGACGTCATCGACGAGACAACTGCCGCCCGCTCCAATCACCAGATTATTTACCTGTAGTAATGGCTTCATTTGTTATCTCCACTACCGGACATACGGGGGTCAAAGGCATCACGAACACGATCGGAGAACAGGTTTGCTGCCAGCACCAGTACAAACATCAGGATAAAGGCGGCTATAACAGACCACCAGACAACCGGCTCCCGAGCCAGCTCAGCCCTGGCTTCATTGATCATATTGCCCCAGCTCTTCATCGAAGGATCAACACCCACGCCGATATAACTCAGAACCGCTTCAGCAAGCACGAAACCGCTGAAATCCAGTACCAGTGCAATCAGAATCAGGTGCGTCGTATTGGGTAGGATATGGCGCATAATTACGCGCCAACGACTGACGCCAAATGCGTGCGCGGCCTGTACATATTCCAGCTGACTGAGCTTAAGTGTCTCTGCCCTCAGTAGCCGGCACAAACCAGTCCAACTGGTCATACCGAGAATGAAACACAAAGCGACAAATTTAAAATCGGCACGGTCGCTCAAAAGTTTGAATTGCTCAGGGTGTGTTTCTATATACACGTCGATCAGAAGCACAGAAGCAGCAATCAGCAGAATGCCCGGAATCGAGTTAAGCGTCGTATAGATATACTGAACAACGTCATCGATCCAGCCCCGGAAATACCCTGCTGAAATCCCCAACAATACTGCCAGCGGCAAAGTAACCAGGGTTGCCAGCGTGCCAATCAGAACGCCAGTTCTGACAGCTTTTACAGCGCCGTAGAGAACGTCCTGACCTACCTTATCGGTACCGAGGACATGGTAAAACTGACTCATATACAGAGCCCAACTCGATACCACAACAATGGCAGAGAAAGTAAAATAAATCACCGGCCACGGAAGTCGCGAACTACGCTTTTTCATGAGGGAATGGTGCAGGAATATAAGGATCAACACAGGGACCAGTGTCCAGCCAATCACCGTCATACTTTTTACGACGATGTCAGCCCCATGCTGTGAATCATCGTCCAGGTGACTTCCTCCATGCTCAAGACGTGGGTAGTCACGAGTAACACCGCCTTCCGGTAATTCCATGCTTTCTTTAGCGAAAGAGTGAATCGCAAATGGGGCGGAATATGTTTTTTCGTCTCGCCCCAACATAGGTGCCAGCGCAAGGTCCAGCAAACTCGTGACTTCAGGTGCATAGTGGACTTCGCCAGAATCTCCGGCCTGATCCAGTTTCTTCTGAAAATGAACCGAGTCCGTTAATGCGACCAGGACGTAAAACAGAATCACCAGAAATGACGCAGAACCGATACGTGATTCAAAGACCTGAGACCAGCGTTTACGGGCCAGAGGGTTACGAACCACAGTGACAATAAACGCACACAGTGAGGCCACTAAAAGGAAAATTAAAATATCACTCCATAGGAGGTGGAGGCGCACATCAAATACTTCCATCAGGACAACCTCACCCGTGGATCAACCAGTGTGTACGAAATATCAGTCAGCAGAAGTCCGATGATGTAAAGAACCGAGCCAAGAAATACCATGCTGCGCACGATGGCAAAATCCTGAGCCTGGATAGCATCCAGGGTATAACTGCCCAACCCCGGAATGCCGAAGAAAGACTCCACCAGCAGGCTGCCCATGAAGAGTGAAGGAATGACCACGACCACACTGGTCAGGATCGGGATCATACCGTTTGGCAGAATATGCCGGAAAAGCACAGTCAACTCGGCCACACCCTTAGCGCGCGCAGTACGCACATAATCTTTATTCGCCTCTTCCAGAAACAAAGTACGATACAGCCGCGTGCCACCGCCAATACCCGATATCACACCGATAATCACCGGCAATAACAGAAAGCGCCAGGCATCTGCACCGCCGAGATAACCGGAAATAGGCACCAGACTCCACTCTTTAGCGAAGAAAAACTGACCCGCAATCACATAGAACACACCGGAGACAGACATCAGCCCAACGCAGAGGATCATGGCTGACGTGTCGAAGATACTGGCCCGGAACATCACAACAAACAACGCAAATGCAATGTTGACGGAAATACCGATGATAAATGTTGGCAGAGCAACGGCGAGGCTCGGCCACATTCGTTGCTCAATATCCGCTGCGATATTTCGTCCGGCATCCGATTTACCGAAATCCAGAGCAAAGAGACTGAGGGACTTTTCGAAGAAGATGGTTTCAGTGAATGCCCCTGCTCCTTCTGCGTCGCCGTTAATCAGCAGAGGTTTGTCATAGCCGCGCTGCGCTTTCCACTCCTGCACAGCTTCTTCGGTGACATGCTTATCACCCAGCTGTACGCGCGCCATCTGCTCCGGTGTATTCACAACAAAAAACAGAGCAAAAGTAAGAAGATTTACACCGATAAGAATAGGAATGGCATAAATCAGTCGACGGATAATGTAGGCCAGCATTACTTATCTCCCCCTGCTGGACGAATACGATGATTCAGCCTGCGTCGATAGGCCAGATAACCTGGCAGTGCAGTGACTAGAATAATTATCACGACCATGAATAATGGCCATAAAACCGGGCTGTTCCACTCTGCCTGCATGCGGGCACGCTGCTCCGGATCAATACGCAGATACTTGAGGACAGACTTACTGATGCCATGGGGTTTGCTGTTATACACCCAGGCATTATTGAGTACGTAGCTGTGTGGATGAAACGACGAGGCCCAGGGCATTTCATGGTGCAGAATATCGATCATCTCGCGGATAATTTCCATACGCTCGGGGCTGTTTTCCATCAGTTTCATTTCTTCAAACAGCGCATTGTATCGGTCGTGATCGAAGTTGCTCGAGTTGACACCAGCACCTTGAGTAACGACCTGCCCGTTCGGGCCGTATAAGAGAAAGAGGAAGTTCTCAGCATCAGGGTAGTCCGCCAGCCAGCCCCACTGGAACATCTGAGCATTACCCGCTTTCATTTTGTCCTTAAAGCGGTTGTAGTCAGTACCGCGGATATTGAGCTGAATTCCGATTTTCTTGAACTGCTTAATCAACCAGCTTTGAGCCGCGCTCCCGCCTGAGCCAACGGTGTCGAGATTCAGTACCAGAGGCTCCCCCGTTTCGGCATTGCGACCATCCGGGTACCCTGCTTTCACCATCAGTTCGCGGGCGACGTCTGTATTTTTTCTGACGACTGCGCCATCACTCCAGTCAAATACAGACTCGTTCATGCCCTCCTGTCCTTCCTGATATCCAAAAATACCGGGAGGAATCGGACTCATCGCCGTTTCTCCGCGTCCATTATAGAAAATGGATATGTACTCTTCCTGATCGTAAATAATCGCGATGGCCTGTCGCAAAAGACGCTTCTTCTCACGCTCTTCCGCCGTCCCTGTATCACCAATCACATCGTCGAGCATGTTAAAACCGAAATAATAGGTTCCCGGAGTGACCGCCACATCGAGGCTAATTCCGCGCTCGCGCATTTCATCCGACAGACCTATCCCCTCTGAGCCGACGCTGATCGCCTGATCAAAGCTGTCGCTTGCGATACCCGAGCGATCGTAATAGCCCTGCAGAAACTTACTCCATAGCGGGATCGACTCTTTTTCAAGGCGATACACCACTTTGTCGATGAATGGGATTTTCTGCCCTGCATCATCAAGTAACCCTGCGGTACGATCTGAAATCTCGCCCTCTGCTGGGTAAAAATCATCACGATAATTCGGATTTTTTTCCAGAATGATGGCCTCATTCGGATCATTCTGAGTCATCATGTAGGGACCCGTACCGATCGGATACCAATCAAGCGTTATATTTTTATCGGCCATTCCCGGCATGCTGTAGAAGCGGTCTGCTTCGAACGGTATCGGTGCAAAAAAGTGGAACGCCAGCCAATAGCTGAATTGTGGGTACTTGCCCTTGAGTCGTATCCGGAAGCGATAGCGGTCGATGACCTCAACCCCGCTGAAGTCGAGCGTACGGAGATCAAGCCACTCACCTTCCTGCTGCGCCTCACGTTCTGCCTTAACAACTTCAGCAAACTCGTTCATGCCCAGTATGTACTCTGACATCAAGCCACGAATTGGCGACAGCAGTGTCGGATCAGCCAGCCGTTTTAATTGGTAAGCGTAATCACCGGCCACAAGTTCACGGGTACCGGTTTCGCTGAAATCATTCAAGGAGCTATAGGGCTCCGCATCATCCGACGACTCAAACGCATAGACAGGTGCCCCTGAGGTATCCAGGGCAAGCGCTGGGTGTGGTTGATAATAGATGCCCGGCGTTAACTCGAAGAGGTAATCACTGTAGGCAAGATCCGGGGAATCCGAGGCCACTTCATTGCCTTCGGTGTCGAGATAAACGATCTTTGGCATACTCGACAGCGTGTTGGGCTCCAGCTCAAAAGGTCGTTTCAGATAGTGATACTGAAGCGGTGGGTCGTAAATCTGATCGATAAACCGACCTTCATCAGAACTGTAGGAGATCACAGGATCCAGATGTTTGGGTGGCCCGGAGAAATTCGAGTACAGGATATTTTTTCCTGCTTCATCCGCTGGGTGGGGGTTGTTCCACGCTCCCTCACTGCAACCGCTGGTGAGAAACGTAAACGCCACTGCCAATGCAGCGACGACGAGCGATCCCTGTGTATTCATTTATCTCCCGTACTGGTCGGATGCAGACCAGACTGCAAACTGAGCTTAACCGGTTCAATGATTTTTATCGTAATTCCAACGAGTCTGCCAGCTTTTAGCGATCAGGCAAACTCCTGTCATTACTCTCTGGCTGCCATTGAGTTGCTTCGTGGTCGTTCACCAACCCACTGGCGTTACAGCTAAGAGTGGTAACAGGAACGCTTCTTATTCCAAATGGCTATTACCACTAGTGACTTATGTTCTTGTACGACATAACGCTCTTTTGGGATAATGCGCGCCCGAATTCTCCAGACCCCACGAAAACACACACTTTCCGTGGGGTTGTAACGATAGCAGAGGAAAGATGACAGAGTACCTCCTGATACTGGTCAGTACTATCCTGGTGAACAACTTCGTGCTTGTTCAGTTTCTGGGACTGTGCCCTTTTATGGGGGTTTCCAACAAACTGGAAACCGCCATTGGCATGGGCGCGGCCACCACCTTCGTACTGACACTCGCCTCCGTCTGTAGCTATCTGGTGTACAACTACCTTCTGGTACCGCTCGACCTGACATACCTGAAAACCATCAGCTTTATTATGGTTATCGCCGTGGTGGTTGGCTTTACAGAGCTCGCCATCCGCAAAACCAGCCCGCTGCTCTATCGTGTTCTGGGTATTTTTCTTCCGCTCATTACGACCAACTGCGCGGTCCTGGGTGTTGCCCTCCTAAACATCAAGCGAGACAACACCTTCGTTGAATCCATCCTGTATGGATTCGGTGCCGCCGTTGGGTTTTCACTGGTCATGGTTCTGTTCGCTGCTATGCGTGAACGCATTGCTGTTGCTGATGTGCCCGTCGCCTTTCAGGGCTCAGCTATCGCTATGATTACTGCGGGTCTTATGTCTCTGGCATTTCTGGGCTTCACCGGCCTGGTCAGCATCTGAGGTATTGGCATGAGTACTATCATTATCGCAATTGTTGTTCTGGCCAGCCTCGCTGCACTCTTCGGCGCTCTGCTCGGCTTCGCTTCAGTGCGATTCCGGGTTGAAGGAAACCCTGTCGTCGATCAGGTGAATGACCTGCTACCGCAGACTCAGTGCGGGCAATGTGGTTTCCCCGGCTGTAAACCCTACGCCGAGGCAATTGCAGATGGGGAAAAGATCAACAAATGCCCGCCTGGTGGTGAAAGCACGATTCAGGCACTGGCTGACTTACTGGGCGTAGAGCCTGAACCACTGGATGCCGAGCACGGCGCTGAAAAAGACGTTCCCATGGTCGCCTACATCCGCGAAGACGAATGTATCGGCTGTACTAAGTGCATTCAGGCATGTCCTGTCGATGCCATTCTGGGGGCGGCGAAACAAATGCATACAGTTATCGTCGATGAATGCACAGGTTGCGACCTTTGCGTGGAGCCTTGCCCAGTGGATTGTATTGATATGGTGCCTCAGTCAACCGACACCAGCAGCTGGTACTGGCAAGCACCCACCACGGGAGTAGAGCTGATTGCGACAGACCGTCGTTCGCTGAAGACGGAGGCACACGCATGACCCACCTGATTCAACTCCATGAATTTGATGGCGGCATTCATCCTCCAGAGAACAAGCGACAGTCGAATAGCCGGCCGATCCGCAAAGCGAGCTTGCCTTCAGAGCTGGTTCTGCCCCTGCATCAACACATAGGTGCGCCTGCAAACCCGGTCGTTGCTGTCGGTGATACCGTTTTAAAAGGTCAGGTTATCGCCGAACCAGAAGGCTTTGTCTCGGCTCCTCTGCATGCACCGACGTCAGGAAAAATAAGCGCCATTGAAGCACGTCAGGTACCTCACGCTTCGGGTCTCAGCGAGACGTGTATCGTGATTGAGCCCGACGGAGAAGACACCTGGATCGAGCATCAGGGGTTGTGTGACGCTCTGGGACTTGATCACTGCGACGACATCCCAGTCGACAAGTTACTGGAGCGCATTCGTGACTGCGGCATTGCGGGCATGGGCGGTGCGGGCTTCCCAACTGCTGTTAAACTGCATACTGGCAAGCACAAGATCGACACTCTGATTCTCAATGGTGCTGAGTGCGAACCCTATATCACCGCCGACGACATGCTGATGCGCGAACACGCCAGCGAAGTCATTCGCGGCGCCCAGATACTGCTACAGATACTCGGCGCAGAGCGCTGCCTTATTGGCGTTGAAGACAATAAGCCCGAAGCCATTGCAGCGCTTGACGATGCCCTCGTTCAGCACAATGAAGAACACCACATCGACGTTGTAACCATTCCGACGAAATATCCATCGGGTGGTGAAAAGCAGCTTATTCAGATTCTTACGGGCAAAGAGGTTCCTTCCGGTGGCATTCCTGCGAGCCTTGGTATCGTCTGCCAGAACGTTGGAACAGCGGCCGCCATTGCCGATGCCGTCGATTTCGGTCGGCCACTGATCAGCCGGATTACCACAGTCACCGGAGATGCGGTTCGGGATAAGGGCAACTGGGAAGTTCTTCTGGGTACGCCCGTCAGTCATCTGTTATCACTCAGCGGCTATCGTCCGGCAAAGCGTGAACGTGTTGTCATGGGTGGCCCGATGATGGGCTTTGCCCTCCCGACCACTGAGTTGCCAGTTGTGAAAACAACTAACTGCCTGCTTGCGCCAACAGAAAAAGAGTTACCGACTAACAACCCAGCGATGGCTTGTATCCGTTGCGGTTTGTGTGCCGAAGCCTGCCCGGCAGACCTTCTGCCCCAGCAGCTGTACTGGTTCAGTAAAGCCCAGGAGTTTGATAAAGCAGAGCAGCACAACCTGTTTGACTGCATTGAGTGCGGTGCATGCTCCTACGTGTGCCCGAGTGAAATTCCGTTGGTTCAGTACTACCGGTTCTCAAAAGGCGCTATCCGGGAAGAGCGTGCGGCTGCCGAAAAAGCCGAACAGGCTCGCATCCGTTACGAGGCCCGGATTGACCGCCAGGAACGCGAGAAAGCCGAGAAAGAAGCTAAGCGTAAAGCCCGCGCCGAAGCAGCGGCTAAAGCACAGTCGGTTAAGAAAGAAGCACCTGCCGCTAAAGCTGTTCCTGCGGCGGAGCCAGCGGCGAATGCTGACCTCGAGAAACTCCAGAAGCAATTAGCTGCTGCTCAGGCCGCCGTCGCGAAAACCAAAGAAAAGCTGGAAGCTGCACGGGAAGACCCGGAGAAAGCCGATAAGATACCGGCCTTTGAGTCTGCGCTTGCTAAGACCCAGGACAAGATCAAAACACTGGCAAAAGATATTGCAGCCGCGAAGAAAGCCGCTAAGTCAGCGCCAGCAGCTGCGGGGCCAGACAAGGGCGACCCGAATAGCCCCGAGCGCCTGCAGAAAAAGTGGGAAACCGCAGCAGCCCGACTGGAAACCGCCAGAAAACGCTTAGCAGATGCTGAAGTGGACGGCGCTGACACGGTTGACGCATTGCGTGCGGGCGTTGAAAAACAAGAGGCTCGCGTCGCAGAAGCAAAGTCGGCCTATGAGGCTTCTCTCAATAGTGATGCTTCACTCAAAACTGCAGTGTCAAATAACGCTGGTACAGACAACACATCAGCTGAAACGGTCGCGGCAAAGCCTGACGCGGAACAGCTCCAGAAAAAGCTACTCGCCCAGAAAGATCGCGTGGAGAAAGCGAAAGAGCGTCTCGAGATGGCACGTGCCGAGGGCCTGGATTCTGTTGAGGCTCTTGAGAAGGCGCTGAACAAACAGCTGGATAAACTGGCAGCCTTTGAAGCTCAGGCCAGTACCACAGGAGAAGTATAACCATGGCACTGCTGACGCTGTCCTCACCCCACACTCACGGGCCAAACCGCACAAGCCGCATTATGCTCACCGTGGCACTGGCGACTCTGCCGGGCCTCGCGGTGATGACCTGGTTTTTCGGCTTTGGCAGTCTGATCAATACAGTACTTGCGATTATCACAGCGTTGGCTTCTGAAGCGCTTGTACTCAAGCTACGTAAATATCCGGTGAGCTTTTTCCTCAAAGATAACACCGCATTGGTCACGGGTCTGTTACTGGGCCTGGCGTTACCTCCCCTCGCCCCCTGGTGGATCACTGTTTTAGCCACCTCGTTCGCCATCATTTTTGCGAAGCAGATTTACGGTGGCATGGGTAATAACCCATTTAACCCTGCGATGGTTGGTTACGCGCTCGTATTGATCTCTTTTCCAGTACAGATGACCACGAACTGGGTGACCTCTTTTCAGGTCAGTGGATCAGATGTTGCCGGGTTCACTGACGCCTTGAGCATTATCTTTGCGGGCGCATCTTCAACCGCTGACGCATTCACAGGGGCTACACCGCTTGATCAATACAAGTACCTGATCAGCAAAGAGACTTCTGACGAACTTCTCCAGAGAAACACGTTTAATGGCTGGCTGAACGGTGGCTGGGAATGGGTTAATCTGGCCTTCCTCGCTGGCGGCCTGTTTCTTATGGTCCGACGCATCATTACCTGGCACATTCCGGTGTCCATGCTCGCCGCACTGGGCATCTGTTCACTGATTCTGGGCTGGGATGAAGATCTGTATACGCCGTTGTCACTGCATCTGCTCAGTGGTGCGACCATGCTGGGTGCATTCTTTATTGCCACGGACCCCGTTTCAGCGTCGACCACACCGACAGGTAAGCTTATCTACGGTGCCGGCATAGGTATTCTGCTTTATGTCATCCGTACCTGGGGCGCATACCCGGATGCCGTAGCCTTTGCCGTACTGCTGATGAACTTCGCGGCTCCCTTCATTGACGCCTATACCCAGCCACGCAGTTATGGCCATAGCAAGCCTAAGCGTGGCCTCAAGCCGGGGGAGAAATCATGATTGAGTTGCTCTCAGCTATACGCAAAAACGCTGTTGGTCTGGCAATTTTCGCGGTTGTGACGGCCGGTGCGATCGCCCTCGCCCAGACACTGACAGCGGACCGTATCGCATACAATATCAAAGCGGCCGAAGCCCGCGCGCTGAATGAGATCCTTCCGGCAAGCAGTTACGACAACGACCTGCTGAACGACACAATGAATGTGGATAAGCGATTTAATCAACAGCTGCTGGGCCCCCTGCCGGACAGTGCCGTTATTTATCGCGCCCGCAATAACGGTGAAGTCAGCGCAGTGATTCTGCCTGCGGTTGCTCCAGACGGGTACACGGCTGAAATAGATCTGATTGTCGGTGTTAAGTCTGATGGAACGCTTGCTGGCGTCCGTGTTGTCGCACACCGAGAAACTCCCGGACTGGGTGACAAGGTTGAAATCAGGAAATCTGACTGGATCACCAGCTTCGAGGGTAAGTCACTCGGTCGCCCTGCGCCTGAGCAGTGGGCAGTAAAGAAAGATGGTGGCAGCTTTGATCAGTTCACTGGCGCAACCATTACACCAAGAGCGGTTGTTCGCGCCGTTAAACGCGCACTGAAATTTTTTGAGATGCACCGTGACGAGCTGCTCTACGGTAACGCACTTTCGGGAGAAAACAGCGATGGCAACTAAGTCACTCAAAGATATATCCCTCGACGGCCTGTGGAAGAATAATCCGGCACTGGTTCAGCTGTTAGGGTTATGCCCTCTTCTCGCTGTAACGGGCTCTGTTGTTAATGCTTTAGGGCTGGGGCTTGCGACCATGATGGTACTCGTCGGTTCTAACCTGTCCGTTTCACTTATCCGTAACCACGTGTCTGACGCGGTCCGACTCCCTGCGTTCGTTATGATTATCGCCTCATTCGTCACCGTCGCAGAGTTGACGATGCAGGCGTTCACCTACGAGTTGTATGAAGTACTGGGGATTTTTATTCCATTGATTGTTACTAACTGTGCGATCCTCGGGCGGGCTGATGCTTTTGCCTCTAAGAATCCGATACTGCCATCGGTGGTCGATGGTGTAATGATGGCTATTGGTTTTACGGTTGTTCTTGTGCTGCTCGGCGCACTGCGTGAAGTCCTGGGTCAGGGGCAGATTTTCGGCAATATGGAACTCTTATTCGGACCGTCTGCCGCTGACTGGAAGATTGTTCTGGTTGAGAGCTATCCAGACTTTCTCTTTGCGATTCTTCCTCCGGGCGCATTTGTTGGCATGGGTCTGCTGATCGCCCTCAAGAACCTGATTGACGACCGGATTGATAAGGCGGCTGCCGCTAAAGCAGCACCAGTTGAAGCGGGCTCGAAGCGCGTCCGTGTTACCGGAAAAATCAGCTGAGCGCACTGCTCAGCTGCGTCCTTTCGCTTGTTGTAACTCTGCCATTTGCTCTGAGTGCACCTGCGCAAAGCCTGCATTAGTTCGGTTCTCTATTGCCTTGTCCGCGTATAGGGTGGCAGATGCTCCCAACATGCCAACGAAAAACAACTCCGCGAACACCTTGTGATTGCCGAAATTGTAATGCATCAGACGAATCGTGATCACACCCAGCGCCAGGGCAACAAGCCCCCCGAACATAAGCGATTGCAGCATCAGATTGGTATCGGGCAATTGCGCTCCGGTTTCAAACCATGCCAGTGTTCCTTTAGTCAGAAAACCGGTCGCCAGCAGTAAAAAAGCCACCGCGGGGACAGCATAGCGATCCGGACGCTGTTGACGCTCAGGACCTTCGAGTCGCTGGAGTATTTCGGCAAACTCAGCCATGGCTGGCAGAGCCACATCCGCAAAGGCATTCATCTCCGCTCTGTCCTGCGAATTATCATCGACCAGCGCCCAGAGCCGCCCGCGGCGACAAACCAGCTTGTTGATCTGCACTGTCTCCGGCGATCCAAGATTAAACATTCTCAAGAGTTTATCGCTCAGGCCTGGCGCAGCGGCAAGCGCCTGTGAAGCAGTGAAGTCGTCAGACAAAATGAGAAGAGAGTCGTCAAAGGCGGGATTACAGATTCGTTTATCACTGTCGACGCCGACACGGGCCAGCAGTCGATCAAGCGCACCATGGCGGCGCATTACAAAGTCATAGCGGAGGGAGACCTCCATACCGACTTTAATCTGACGCCCTGTCTTTCCCTCGTGGGTCCGGTACTCGTAGTTGATTCCTGCATACTCACCCGGCACGCCCTTCCATTCTGCCGTAAAACGGTGCATTAACATCGCTACTGCAAAAAGTACAAGACAAGCAAAGCCTATGGTTAGCCACATAATCTGCATCCTTCCGCTCAGTTTTTGTGAACTGCTCACATTTAACTCTAGTCCATCGCAATGGACTGTGAGTTGATTCACACAGACCCGGCCTCAAAAGCTACAGGGCATGCCGCAAAAACTACTTTCAGGTATACTCCGCCGCGTTTAGCCTCTCAGGCTCGTGTTTACCAGTATCAGGCGACCACTAAACCGGTTCCGCCGATCCCTCAGACCCAGTAGGTTTCTTTATGAGTCAGCCCAATACTTTCGTCATCTGTGCGATGTACAAGTTCGTGACACTTGATGATTACGAAGCAAAACGTGAGCCACTTCACGACGCTATGGTCGCTTTCGGCATCAAAGGAACCCTACTCCTCGCTAAAGAGGGCATTAACGGTACGGTTGCCGGTTCACGTGAAGGTATCGACCAATTGCTCCAATGGTTAGCTCAGGACGATCGCCTCGCAGACATCAGTTACAAAGAGTCCTATGAAAACGAAATGCCCTTCTATAGGACTAAAGTCAAACTTAAGAAAGAAATCGTGACCATGGGTGTAGAGGGCATCGACCCTCGCCATACTGTCGGCACCTACGTAAAGCCTGCGGACTGGAACGATTTAATCTCAGATCCCGCCGTTACCCTGATCGACACGCGAAATGACTACGAAATAGGTATTGGTACCTTCAAAGGGGCCGTCAATCCAGAGACAGAGACCTTCCGTGAGTTCCCACAATATGTGAAGGAGAAACTTAACCCTGAGCAGCACAAAAAGGTGGCGATGTTCTGTACCGGTGGTATCCGCTGTGAAAAATCCACCGCGTACCTCAAGGAGCAGGGTTTCGAAGAGGTCTATCACCTCGAAGGTGGCATTCTGAAATACCTCGAGGAAGTGCCCGCTGAAGAGAGCATGTGGGAAGGTGAATGTTACGTCTTTGACAATCGCGTCAGCGTCGACCACCAACTGAACAAAGGTCATTACGATCTGTGTCATGCGTGCCGACGCCCTATCACCGATGAAGACAAAGAACACGCCGATTATGAAGCAGGTGTCAGTTGCCATCACTGCATTAACGAATACACAGCGGAACAACAGGAACGTTTCCGCCAGCGTGAGCAGCAGATGCAGCTTGCTCGCGAGCGAGGTCTAGACCATCTGGGCGCCGATCTGAACGACATCCGCGACCAGCGCCGAAAAGAAAAGCTGGCTTACAAAGAAGCCCAGCGTAAGCGTTCAGGCAAAGACTGACTTCGCGCTGATTCGTCGCAGCATGACAGTACCTTAACGCCTGTCTATCTGGCATACTGACGCGGTCGTCCAAGTGCTGTGACGATTTCTAAAAAAGGTGAAGGATCACCGATGAAGTCAGGCCCCTTCACCCTGATCTCAACTACACACGGAGTGTTCATCAATGTCCCGAATCGCCGGACTACTTTCGACTCTACTCTTCACGCTGATACTGGCTGGGTGTAATACCCTGACCGTCGACATCATCGTGCCGGATTCCATTACCCAACACGAGCCGTTCTCTTATGAAGCTGAAGCTGACCCGGATGCTGTTGGCCAGATCGCGTATGAATGGTTCCTCGATGGCGCGATCATCAGCAGCCTGCCTATTGATAATGCCCTGATCGCCACCGCCGGAGAGCATACTCTGAGCGTAAAAATCACCGATGAAGAAGGTGAAACTGGCGAGGCAGAAGTTAGGCTGGATATTCTCCCTGCCGAGATCCTCAATGCTGACTTTGCAGTGAATGTCGAGCTTCTGGATATGGAAGAAGCTCCCTTAGAAAACGTCACTGTGACTATTGACGGTGTGACCGTCGAAAGCGATGCCCAGGGTATCGCTGCGTTTACCGGCCTGACTCAGACCCCGGTACTGACCGTCTCTGCCAATAAAGAGGGCTATATCCCACAAAGCTATCGCTTTGATCTCGCATCCGCTCAAGAAAGTGCCGATATTCAGTTAACGCTGATGGAGCGCGCCAATCCTGTCTCATTCAACAACGACACTGAAGTGACTGTCGAAAATAGTGACCTGAACACCAGCGTCACCTTGCCGGCAGGTGCCTTTGTGGACGCCAATGGTGATCCTGTCACAGGAGAAATCACAGCCACTATTACGCCTGTTGATACCCGTGAAATGGGTGCGTCTTACCTCGGTGGTGGCGTTGCTCTGACCGAAGAAAGCGAAGTCGTTCAGCTTCTGTCACTGGGTATGATCGATTTTGAATTCACCCAGAACGGTGAAGCAGTGCAACTGGCAGCAGAAGCCAGCGCACGGATTGAAATGGATCTGGTGACCGAAACCGGGCCGGACGGACGCATATATGCAATCGGCGAAGAAATTGAAATGTGGTGGTTTGATGAGGCCACTGGCCTTTGGGTTGAAGAAGGTGCTGGCGAAATCGTTGCCTCTGCGACATCACCAACAGGTATGCGCCTGATCGCAACAGTAGAGCACTTCACTACGTGGAACTGGGATTATTATAAAGCCGAAGACAGAGCATCTATCACACTTAACTGTCTGGTTAATGGCTCACAGATCGGCCCACAAGACAACTGTAATGTCTCTCTTTCTGCGGACGGTATTTATCGGACAACGTCAATAGGCCGCGAGGGCGTTACTATCGTAAATCTGGCTCCTGGCATCGAGCTAACCGCCAGTGCCAGAGTGAGAGCGATCAATGGTGACCTGTATACTGGCCAGACTTCTTTCACGACGGTCCCGGGTAATATTTCAGTCAACGTAAACCTGGGCTATACCGGCGAGGGCGCTGCATTTATTTCATGCACAGTGACTGATGGGAGTGTTGTGCGCCCTGTTGAATGTTTTGGTTCTACTGTAAGAGACGATGGCGGACATTCTACTCTTCTGGAATCTAACAGTTCTAATTCACCGGTCAGAGTTCCTCTCGTTGAAGGTGAACCTGTCAATTTACTTCTTTCACTACAGGGGAACATAGTTACCGACACGATTAACGTGGCAGATGCTCCATCTGTGATCATCAAAGAGTATGAAGTTGAGACTGCGGTAGGACAGTTGAGCTGTTATGCAACACTCGATGGCGGACAAGGTGAATATTACCCGTGCACAGCATTAGTAACGTCGGATTCAGGTATCAACACAGTGGTCAGAGCAGGTGACTATAGCGGAACTCCACTTACCGCTCCGATTAGTTATAGTAATAGCGCCAACAGCCTGGACATTGCCGTTGCCAGTGCCTTTAATGATGGCGAACTTTATAACGATCTTTATTCTGAACCTGAGTATTTCTACTTCTCTCCTTTCCGGGGGCAGCACTTCACTTTACCTACATCGGAGCCAGTCACTCTGGAGATCACTGATAGTATTGAGTCGCGCAACCTCTACAGCTACACATGCCGACTTGATGGGGAAGTAATCAGCGTAGAGATATGTAACGTAACCTACCATGATTTTGAGACTGAAGAGCGCTGGAGGACAACCCCTCACGCGCCGAGCTGGATGAAGGGTAAAATGCACTTACCAATAAGCAATATCAACCCAGCATTTTTCGATGGAAACATTGAAAACGACAGTCCTGTATACGGTTACTACGCCGTTGAAAACGTAGAATTGAATACATCAAACAGAACTATCGTGCTTGATATGATTTTCAACGTGCCTCAATAACAAACGGAGGGCTATCGATGCACTGGTCGATAGCCCTATTCTTTAAAACGCTTTCCACTTATTCGTCAGCGCTAGATATTTGATAAATCTCGCCATGTCCCATGACCGGGAAGTTACTCGCCTCAATCCCCATTTCCTGCAATGCATCAGCTAATCTTATTGGCGGCTCATCCATCTCTTCGTCCGTTAAAATAAAAGTCCCCCAGTGCATTCCTATGGCTTTTTCAGCCTTCAGATCAATAAATGTCTGCACCGCCTCTTCCGGACTCATGTGCGCGTCTTTCATAAACCAGCGCGGATCATAGGCGCCAATCGGAATGGTTGCCAGATCTATCCCCGGATAGCCCTCTCCGATTTTTCTGAAGTCATCGGAATAACCACTGTCTCCTGTGTGAAAAAAGCGAAAATCTTCCACATCGACCAGCCACCCAGCCCAGAGTGATTTATTTCTGTCAAAGAAGGTTCGTTGAGACCAATGTTTTACAGGAAGAGCTGTGAGTACCACGCCGTCATATTCGTAGGACTCCCACCAATCAAGCTCCACCACCTGCTCAATTCCGTAACTGAGTAACTCCTCTTTCAAACCCAGCGGTACAAGAAATACAGGAGGGGTACCTTGTTGCCTGAGATAAATATCAGTGAGCGATTCTTCATCCAGGTGGTCGTAATGGTTATGAGAAATAACCACGGCATCAATATGAGGGAGCTCTTCAATCATCATCGGAGGCTCAACGATACGTTCAGGGCCTAAAAAACTAAGAGGTGATGCGCGCTTCGAGAAATGTGGATCAGTAAGAATATTTTTACCTTTCACCTGCAATAGAAAAGCACTGTGTCCCAACCATGTGATCTGAGTGACCGCTGGCTTCGATATGAGATCAGGGTCTGGCTTAATAACATCGAAGTGTTGAGCGTCTGGCTCCGCCCTGTTCCACCGCCAACGTAAGAGATCCGTGAAGGATTTACTGATTGCCTTGCCATCGGTGTTCACGAAAGTACCGTCAGCCATGTGATGAGCTGGCCGGCTCATATGAGCTTCTTCAGTATCGTTATTCAGAAGCGCAGCACAACCAGCAGCTACACCCATACTAGCTAGTAATAGAAGAATTGATCTCAATAGGACGTCCTGAGTTTTAGGAGACTGGCACAGGGTCTCTGACTTTAGCGCCGAATTCAATCAAAGCGCGCCAATAGATAACACTTAGTCATTTAATGGAGGAGTTATGAGATACTGTCCAAAAGAATAATAATACTGGCAGATAACACTATGAAGCACACGAGCTGGACGAAGTTCTCCTTGTTAGTAGGCACATCCATTGCGATGTCAGGATGCATACTAGACGATATTCCCATTGGCACTGGCTATGCAGCGAAATACCTTTGCTCCGGGCTATGGATAAGCCAGATTGATGAACAACGTCTGACTGAAGACTTCATCGCTCCTCAAGTAGCCCCCCTGCCCCTTATCTGGAAAATCGACATCGACGAAACCAGCCACACTGTCACAGTAAGAGATCGGTTATTCGGTTCGCAGAATGCCAAGACCGCATATTTCCGTGAAGGTTTAGGCTGCACTCTTATCCACGATAAAACACTGGAAGAGCTGGATCGTCAGATACCTTATGAGATGACGTATCCTAATACAGACTATCAGTCACTGTGGCCCGCAGGCGATGCCCCAATCGAGAGCCTCCACCCACAGTTTGATCATACTCTCCTTGAGTCCGTAATTGATGAAGCCTTTGCAGAACCGGAGGGAGTCACACGTAATACACTCTCCGTTGCAGTGGCATATAGAGGAGAACTGATTTCTGAGCGATATTCCGATGACATCGAGCCAGCCAGCCCTCTGCTTAGTTGGTCTATGGCAAAAAGCATCACAGCGACGGCCGCCGGTATTCTCTACGATCAGGGTGTTCTCATGGAGGATGCCGACGTATTAGTTCCCGAGTGGAGAGATGATGCAAGATCGACCATTAAACTCCAGAACCTGCTCCAGATGAACGCTGGTCTGGACTGGAATGAAGCTGCTCAAGGTGACGATCCTGATCAGGGCTACGGCCTCTTTGAAGTACCGGACATGGCCGGCTACTACGTTGATCAGCCTATGGTAGCTACCCCCGGCGAAGTATTTAACTACTCAACAGGAAGCAGCAATCTGATCGCTAGTCTGGTTCAGGATAAAGTAGGTGGTGCGCTCAGCGACTACTATGAATTCATTCAGAACCACCTGTTCAAACCACTGAACATCACTAGCGCAATTGTCGAATTTGACGCGACAGGTCAGCCTGTTGGCGGAGCTTTTCATTACCTCTCAACTCGCGATTGGGCGAAACTCGGGCAGCTTTACCTCAATAACGGGGAGTGGAACGGCCAGCAGATTCTTTCAGAAGAATGGATAAACAAAACTTTGACACCCTCAAACAGTAACCCCCTGTACGGGTATCAAATATGGTTGAATACCGATCGAGGTTTCTGGCCGTCACTTCCGGCATCAACTTACGCTTTCCGAGGATTTCAGGGACAAATAGTCATGATGCTTCCAGACTATGATCTGGTGATCGTACGCACAGGTGTCACTTTCAATAATGAAGGCGCATCTTCGACCTCAGATCCTGCGGGTATTCAGGCACTGGCCCTTGGCATCATTGCGTCTCTGCAACCTGAATAATACGAGGCTTATGCTGGCCGAATAGTACGGCTAGCATCTGGTTCTGCGCACGACGTCCGCGCCTGGAGAGCCATGTTTTTCCGCCCGGAATCAAGCGTATCACCGTGTGAAACGTTGCATTGAGGGGCATGAACAGCAGTGGATACCAGGGCAAACGACAAGCGGGTAGGCCCAATGCCCGCATTCCCTGAGAGCCAATAAACAAACGGATAATGCTGAGATGCACCTCTTTGTCCCAATGCCCTCTCAACTTCTGGAAGCTTGGGTAATAACGCCCAAGAGGTTCATCCATCAAAGCCTGGGCCAACTGCTTCGAGCCTTCATCTGCCTGAGCCTGGCTCAGCAGATTACGATATAAAGCAATGCGTCCGTCCTGTTCATTATCCACCAGCAGCGATTCATCCAGCCCCATCAGCCAACCTATGTAGCGCCAAAGGTGCATTACGTCTGAACCCTCCTCCTTCGAAACAATGACACCGAGTACGCGCTGGCCAAGGAGAAACATGACAGAGAACGCGAGGTAAGTGACCTGCATATCAAGTTGGTTTACTGGCAGACCCAGATAATCATGATCCCAGTCCTTGCGTACCGAGAGTTGGCGCCGAACCATAGCATGTATCAGTCTGACACGCAGAGTCGTAGCGAAGCCCTGACCACCGGGTAGGATAGAGCCCGGCTCAGTACAATCCATCCACCATTTCGTTGTCTCAGCCACTCTGCGCTGTGCACCCTTTCCAAGAGCGCCGGTTTTCAACAGAGCCTGGTTAATCGCGCTGGCCTGATAGCCAGCCATCAGGCCGAAATCCCTGAGAATACGCATCCCCGTCTTACCTGACCGGGCAACGACAGCACAACCTCGGCTCAACGCCTCCTCATTAAGCCAATCCGGAAGCTGGTGCGCATGCTGAACAAAGGCTTGTAACTCAGGTGGTAGTGAAGAGACATCTGCCATACTGCCTTTCAAAGCATACTCTATGACTGACCACTGCCCTTCACTGGTTGCCAACCAAGCCGCCACATCGTCAGCTAATGGATCGCCGCACAGAAGCTGCTGCCCCAATTCCTGCCACTCGACAGAGTTCGGCTCGGCAGCTGCTTGATCTTTTATCGTCAACAAAATAGGAGATGCTATTTTTCTGGCTGTATGGATATGGATGCCGTGGCGCTCTGGAGTATTCATGGACAGTTTCCCTGAAGTTTCACCAGATCTGGAAAATCCAACCGGTACTCTTGCGTACCAACCTATCCATCAGCACTGGTACTGTCAAGTACCATCCGCTATACTTGAGTGAAATTACGATAAGCGGTATGAACAAAGCGAATGACTGCACCTGCCAGGGATCATAAAGACAGGCTCCTCTCCGCACTCGAAAATGCAATGGCGACGAAGCGCTATCGCGACGTCACCCTGGCTGATATCACCAGCAGTGCCAAAGTATCGCGACGCACCTTCTACGAGCACTTTACGAACAAAGACGAATGTCTGTTGGCGCTGGCTCGAACGACAAGCGAGCGCATTATGAAAAGTATCATCAGCTCATACGACGCGGCTGATGACTGGCCACAAACTGTGACAAAAGTGACATCCGGGTATCTGCAGTTCATCGCCGAACACCCCACTCTTATGTACGCCTTATATGTGGAGGTGGCGGCTCTCGGCCAGAGTGGCCTGGAAGTAAGACGAGAGATCAGTCAGACCTTTGCGGAGTTTCTCAGCAGTCAGACAAAGTTGAGGCGCTCGTCAGCGGAGCTGAATCACGCCTTATCGAGACAGGAAGCTCTGGCGCTGGTTGCAGGGATTAACGAGCTGATATTGCAAACCTTCATGACGGAGAAAACAAGCGACAGGGTGACAGAAATCACCCGGCTGAATAATGTTGCAAGTTCGCTGATCCTGAGAATGACCAGTCACTCTGGTGTGTGACAGACTGCCTCGATGTTATTGCCATCCGGGTCGATCACAAAGGCGCCGTAATAATGCTCATGGTATTGTGGGCGTAATCCCGGCTCTCCGTTGCATTCAGCTCCCTGATTCATCGCAGCAGAATAGAACTCATCGACCCCAACGCGGTCTTTGGCAGAGAAAGCAACGTGTCGTGGTGTAAATGTCTCTTTCACTTCAATAACCCAGAACACCAGCTTTCCCTCAGGCCCAAAGGCACACATTCTCTGAGTCGGAAAATACTTGTTCCAGGTAGCAGTAAACTCCATCTGCAGTGAGTATCCTAAAGGCTCAAAGGCAGCCGCATAAAAATCTCTGGTTTTGAGAAAGTCACGTGCATATGTACTCAGGTGATCAATCACACTTACGTCCTCTGTATTGAATGGATCAGGTAGCTATCGAAATACCAGCTAATAGTCTGTTTTGCGGATAATCACAGACACTGTGTCTCGGGATCGACCTTACGCATCACCAGCAGTATCTGACCGACATGGATGCCGAATTTGGTCATGCGCGTTTCATTAACAACCACACCATCAGCGACATGAAACATCCAGTCGTCCATATTCAGATCAATCGTATCACCTGGCTCACCATAACGTAGAGTGTATGCCATGTGAATCGCGTTACCCGCCCACTCCATGGTGGTTGCCTCAGGAACATCCGAGGCTTTGGCACTGAGTACCTCTCGCCCACCTTCCCTCGCTGGCGTAAGGGTCCAGATTCGCGTTTCACGCTTGGCTTCTGCACCCGGTTCATCATAGAAGTAAAATACCTCATCCAATGTACCGACGCCATTCTCATCCCAGCTGGCATCGATACGTGCGTTAAACGAACGTATTTCTGCACCACTGCGATCACGAACCACGCCATCGGCACAGATTTTCCCTTCAAAAAAGGTCTGAGGGATTAGTTTTGGTGAGCGCCCGGCCGCATGATCCACCTGAGTACTCGAGCACCCTGCAACAGTCACTGCTGCCGCAATCCCCAGTACCCCGGATAGCACTCCTGAACGAGATAGCTGACGAGAAATGCGCATATGGAACTCCAAAGTTATTCAATACTTATACAGAGTATCCATTTACCCAGGAGTTCCTGCAAGTGTCACGTACCTGCCACGTTCATAATCCAACCGATAGCCAAAACCTGCGGCACCGTAACCAGAGGCAAAAACAATGCAATCTTCCAGCTACGTGTCGTATCTTTCAACGCCATAATCTCTGTATAGTCGGTCGCTGCACCAGCCATCAGAAAGGTGAACGCGTTCCCAGGTGCCCCGGCTCGATTGAACAGGTCGGCAGCGATGGGGCTTGAACCCTCAGAACAAACCTCAATGAGCGTGGTGGCCAGCAGGGTCAATAGCAGCCCAGACATACTTGCCCCAAACCACACGCCAAAACTCTCGGGCGGTACAAAAGCCCGGATCAAGGCGACCAGTACAACGCCGAAAACCACCCATCTCAGCACCATTCTGGATTCCTTCAATCCGCCCCAGAACATCTGGAGCAAGGCCTTAGGACGCCAGTCGTGTTCCTTCCAGGATGCTTTCACAGACGGCCAGAACGCAATGTCGTCAAACTCCACAGTGTTAGGGTTTCCGGGCAGGACACCCCGGTCACACAAGCGATCAAAAATCCAACCGCTGATCCAGGCGATCACCAATGATGCAAGGATAAACAGTAACGTCCATTGCAGGCCGATCAAACCGACGAGAATAAGTGTCAGTGTCAGGGAATTCCATGGGCTGGCAATAAGAAACGCCATCACCTGTCCGATACTCGCTCCACGCTCATATAACTTCATCGCGACCATCAGGATGCCATGGTTGCACAAGTCAAGCAGCAGCCCGGCGAGCGTCGCCCGGAATATACCGCGCTTACTGCCTCCCCTGCCGAGTACCGACATGATCGCTTCACGCGGAATCCGCCCGAGAATGCCAACGAAGAACGCCGCTGACAGTATTCCCCACCACATGGCATTCACCATTTCATAGCTGGTATGGAACATAGTGCCCAGCCAATCAGGAAGCTGCTCGGTATGACCGACGACCAGAAAGCCCAGATAGCCCACCACCACCGCCGGTAAGCAGGTCCACATAATCCAGTCACGGCGTTGTTTGTCGGTGGGAGCACAACAGGAAGCATCACCACTGCTAGCAGTAGCCTCGGGGCCACAACAGCTACTGACAGGCTCTTTTGGCTTACCAGCGCAACAACCAGTACTTTCTGCCGCAGGCTTACTGGAAGTATCTGAGCACGTGTCTGCCGGAGATGACGCACTGCAGCAGCTTTTCTTATCGTCACTCATAGTGACCTCCTTCAATCAGATGGCAAATATGGTCGCCACAAGGGGAACAGTCCGGTAATTTCTTCCACTCTTCCACCGCAGACTCCATGCGCTTTACCAAAGCCTGCATATTAATCAGTTTTTCCTGAGCCTCTCTCAACCTGAGCTCAATCAATTCACGGGCATGAGGGCAAAGAGACTGCCCCTGGGTAGCATCCGAAAGCAGTTGCTGGATATCATCCAGCGTGAAGCCCAGCGCCCGAGCCCTCAAAATAAACGAGAGTCGCCTGACTTCTTCGTGGCCAAAACTATGATACCCCGAAGCATCTTTACCGGGTGTCAGCAGCCCCGACCGCACATAATGCCGAACGGTATTCACGTTCACGGCAAACCTTTTCGCAAGCTCACTCGCTTTCATACACTCACTCACCTGTTTAGCTTCGAACTCAGTGTACGATAAACCTGCGAGTAACTCTCAGGTCAAGCACTCAAAATATCTCTTAACTATCCAGCCTATGCTGCGCATTCTACATTTCTGAACTACCTTGTTACAGCGGGTTTTTTATGAGTAGAACGGCTTGGAAACGACATACTCGCTGACACACATGACTGACTACCTCAATCTTCCGTCACTGGACTATCCCGATATGCGACTAACACTGTTTCTCGTATTACTGTTCTGCATGCCAACGCAGGCACTCACAGTCATTACAGGAAACTCGTTCGAACACTACAACCTCGAAGGAGGGCTGGAATACAGGTTGCAGGCATCTCCAGATCGTCCGCAAATGAATACCGACTGGGAAGTCGCCCGCGATACACTTACTTTCGGATTCAACCCAGATAACCTCTGGATCCGCTTTGCCGTGCGCAATACCTCATCCGAGACACAAAACCTGATTCTCGATTTCCCCTACCCTCTGCTCGATGAAGTGGATGTGTATATTAAAGATGAATCAGGCAATGAGACCCTTCATCAGTTGGGTGACACACGCCCTGCAAGTGCTCAGAAGATACAGCATCCACATCTGCTTGCCGATTTCCGACTCCCTGCGATGAGTGAGCACCAGATAATTGTCCGTGTGAAAACCGAGGCGACTCTCAATGTACCGCTGACACTTTGGGCGCAAAGTGCGTTCGTATCATCTTCGGTCCGGACAACCGTATTCGACATGATGATGTACGGCATATTAGTGGGGATTGCCCTCTACCACCTGCTTCTGTTTGCCCAGCTCAGAGAACCCTCATATTTCTGGTATTCGGCCTTCCTTATTACTTTGGTCAGCATCTTCGCTTACTTTCAGGGCTACATAAACGCATACGCATTCGAAAGCCTCCGGCGACACAGTAACCACTTTCTGTCGTGGTCGTATGCACTCGTTGCGCTGTCCTGCATATTTTACATACAAAGGACACTCGACTTGCCTCGTAGCCGTCCAGGGTATTCTAAAGCCCTCAATGCTGTTATTGCTTCCGGAGTCATACTGGCCATAGCCGCCATGTACATTCCCTACTCTTTGTCCATCAAGCTTCTTACCGGCTACGCCATTTTTGCTACTCTGGTCGTCATCAGTTCACAGGCTATAAGGGTCCTTGATCAGTACGAGCCCGCTTATTACGGCTTCAGCGCCAGTGCATTTCTGTTAATAGGAATGGGCATCACAATATTAGAAAAAACAGGTCTGATTGTGTCGACACCCGTCACCCGCTCCGCAGGCGACGTAGGCTTTACTATCATGGCCATTTTCTACGCACTATTACTTTCTCAACGTATGCGCTGGGAACAGCACAAGAGGCATAAGGCCGAGCTGGCCGTGCGCCTGAGCAATGCGGAGTTGCTGCAAACACAGCAAAAGCTGAATAAAAAACTGGATGTGTTAGTGCGCGAAAGAACAGTTGAGCTGGAGAAAACGAACGAACAACTGCATCAGGCGAGTATCACCGATCCGCTGACGGGCCTGTTTAACCGACGCCACTTCGACCAGGAATTTCAGCGACTTCATCAGGACGCTACCTATGACGGATCTTCGTTAAGCCTGATATTGTTAGATATAGACCACTTCAAAGCCATTAACGACCACTACGGCCATCCCGCAGGTGACGCCTGCCTGATCGATATCGCTAACCGTATTCAGTCAGTTGCTAAAAATTTTGATGCAGTCTGTGCCCGATATGGCGGTGAAGAATTTATTATTCTGATGGCCGATGAAGATCTCTCCACCGCTCGCGCAGCAGCGCAGACTCTTCTGTCCCTGATAAGAGAAGTACCTGTCTCCGTCTCTGGTCACAGCATCAGAGTGACCGCGAGCATTGGAGTAATTGCACGCCAACCAGGTAGCTCGGACGAAACAGATACTCTGCTTAAGGCAGCCGATGAACTTCTGTATCAGGCCAAATCACAAGGAAGAGATCAGATCTGCAGCCCTGAGTCGACCAACGTCCCGTTATGACTCACCGAAAGTAGAAATACCAAAAACCTCTTTACTGAAGTCCCAGAGGTCATCCGTAAGCTTTTCACTACGCGATGACCGGCTTCTGATACCTGGTTTTCTGCGACACCAATATCCACCGTTCCGGCTCTTTGAATCATCCGTCGCCAGAAATATCTGCGTGTCAGCACCCTTTCGTTCAGAAATAAGAAATGGGAAAAACAGCTTCACAAACAAATCAGGAAACTGCCTGTAAAACTCGGTTTTCACCCCACCTGGATGAAAAGAAAATACTTTTACATTGCTGTCCTTCAGGTGCTTTTCAAGACCGTTAACGAACAGGATATTGGCTAGTTTAGAGCGTCCATACAGCAGGAATTGCTTCAACAGGAAGCGGTCGCCTCGCGGTGGATTCGTGATGGTCGCATTAAAATCGAGAATATTACCAACCCAATGAGCGACAGAACTGGTTACGATCAGGCGGGGATCATCAGAACGCTTAAGCAGAGGCATTAACTTGTGAGTCAGTAGGAAATGTCCCATGTGCGTGGCCGCAAACATATATTCATGGCCTGCATCGTTCTTCCGGATCGACGAGGTAAACAAACCTGCATTAAGTATCAAACGATCAATCTGATCAAATCGGGAGCCGATAGCTTCTGCAAACTCAGCGACACTCGTATAGTCAGCCATGTCCACCTGAGCGAATTCGACGTCTGCGGAGGGATGTTTTTCCAATATTTCTCGCACCACTCTCTGGCCTTTTACTTCATCTCGCGCAGCAATCACTACCCGGTAGCCAAGACCTGCCAGAGTCTCAGAAGTGATCTTGCCAAGGCCAGCGCTGCCTCCGGTAATGAGTGCTGTTTTCATGGTTTCGTCCTTATAAAGTGACAGAAATATCGGCAATCACAGCATTCGCTGTATCGCGTGCTTCCTCGATAGATTGGCTACGTGCCAGAGCGACACCTAATCGGCGTTTCCCCACAACTTCGGGCTTACCAAATAAACGTACCTGAGTATCTGGTCGGCTCAGTGCGGCGGTCAGGTTACCAAATTGCATATTGGTCGATTCACCGGCCACCAGCAAAACCGAAGACGCTGAAGGCCCAGTCTGCACGATATTCGGAATCGGCAAACCAAGGATTGCTCTCGCATGCAGAGCGAACTCAGAGAGATCCTGAGAGATCAGAGTCACCAGCCCAGTATCGTGCGGACGTGGAGACACTTCACTGAAGATAACTTCGTCACCTTTCACAAACAGTTCGACACCAAACAGACCCCGACCACCGAGTTCTGACGTGACCTTCTCTGCAATCTGCTTTGCTTTTCCTAAAGCGGCATCCGTCATTGCCTGCGGCTGCCAGGACTCCTGATAATCGCCATCTTCCTGGCGATGCCCGATAGGATCACAGAAGCTCGTAACGGTATTGCCAGCGCCATCATCATGTCGGATCGTCAACAGAGTGATTTCAAAATCGAAGTCGACAAAACCCTCAACGATGACTTTACCTTTACCAGCACGTCCACCTTCCTGAGCGTAATCCCAGGCGGCTTTAATCTGATCTTCTGATTTAACAAAACTCTGGCCTTTGCCTGAGGAGCTCATAATCGGCTTCACCAGACATGGCAGTCCGATGGACTTTACCGCAGCCTCGTACTCTTCTTCGGAAGCGGCGAACTGATACGAAGATGTTGGTACTTCTAAGGTTTCGGCCGCGAGCCGGCGAATACCTTCGCGGTTCATGGTCAGCTGAGTCGCACGCGCAGTCGGAACCACGTTAAATCCTTCTGACTCCAGTTCAGCCAGAGTATCTGTCGCAATGGCTTCAATTTCAGGAACAATCAGAGCAGGCTTTTCACTCTCAATCACCTCACGGAGAGCATTGCCGTCGAGCATTGAAATAACATGGCTACGATCAGCCACCTGCATAGCAGGCGCATTGGCGTAGCGGTCGACAGCAATAACCTCACAGCCGAGCCGCTGCAGTTCAATAGCGACTTCTTTTCCGAGCTCTCCCGAGCCACAGAGAAGGACGCGGGTTGCCGAAGGTGAGAACGGAGTACCAATCGTGGTCATAATATCAATCCAAATCTGTTAAATGTGCGTAGTACGGAGAGACTATTCTGCTGAAGTATCCACACTAAAAAAATTCATTGCCGCGCGCTCCCGCTCGCCGACTAACTGCATCACCTCGCGACGCTGGTCATTCGTCATGCTGCCCCAGTCTGTGATTTCCTGACCGGTGCGGTAGCAGCCCAGACAGACATTATTTTCATCAAGAGCACAGATACTGACACAAGGTGATCTGAGCGGCGTTTCGTTTGTGTCCGTCATAAATCAACTTCTTCCAGAGTGCTCGTATAACGCTCAGCGTTCTGCACGTAATGCGCGGCGCTCGCTTCCAATAGTTTCTTCTGCATATCAGTTAACTCTCGCTTTATGACCGCTGGAGACCCCACCACGAGAGAACCATCAGGAATATCCATGCCCTCAGGAACCAGAGCGTTGGCGCCAATAATGCAGTGCTTACCGATACGAGCTTTGTTCAGAATCACAGCACCAATACCAATCAACGAATAATCGCCGATATCGCACCCGTGCAGCATGGCATTATGACCAACAGTCACCCCCTTACCCAAAGTCAGAGGAATGCCTGAATCCGTGTGTAGAACCGCACCATCCTGAACATTTGACTGGGGCCCCACTGTAATAACATCGTTGTCACCGCGCAGCACAGCGTTGAACCAGATGCTCGATTCCTCACACAGAACACAACTGCCGATAACCGTTGCATTGCTGGCGACAAATACCCCCTCTTTCTTTTCTGGAGTTCGGTCATCGATTCGGTAAAACATAACGTACCTCTTGTTCTGACGAGTGATGAACCTCGACAGGCGGTTCAGATGTCCGGGACGACAGGATCAGTATTTGAGACTGATATCCGTATCCCAGAAGTTATTCATAAATTCGGCAATCATCATGGCGGTTAACCCCCATATATGAAAGTCCTCGAAATCGTAGCTCGGTAAGCGAATACTCCCGCGTTCAAAATAGCGACTGGGTGGCTGAGTGAACAACGACAGCGGCACCTCGAATACTGCATCCAATTCATCGGGGCTGGCCACATGCTGAAGCCCAGGCGGAATAATCGCCAGAACCGGAGTCACCAGATACCCAAAACGACTGACCACCTGATCAAGCTCCCCGATGACGGTAACATCCGCTGGGTGCAGAGCCACCTCCTCATGCGCCTCGCGAAGTGCCGTGGCTACAATGCTGTCGTCCTCCGGGTCTCGTTTACCACCAGGAAAGGCCACTTCCCCCTTGTGAGAAGACAGATGTGCGGCCCGGCGTGTGAGAAGAACATTCGGAGAAGGCTCATCGGTAAGAGCAAGCAAGACACCGGCCTCAGCAAGGTCAGGCTGAGGAATCTGTCTGGGGGTCAACTGTTGATGCTTCATCGACAACAGATCATGTAGGGGCATATTCGTCATATGGCCATTGTAAGCTCAGAGGTAATCCGTGGCTATCCGTACGCCCTGTCAAAAAAATCGCAGCCACTGAATACTAAAAACATCAAACTACATTAATTGTCGTATCTTGACCAATTTATAGATCATTTTATAATCAGAGCAATAAATTAAATAACCTAACCTACTAGAAAAACCGCAATCCACTTTCGCTGAACAAGCGGTTAACCCACTGATTTATAACAATTTTCCAAGTAACACAAAGTTACAGTAAAGATTTTTTTCAAGATAATCAGATAGTTAGACAGGTTAAACAATGGCAGTGATGTATGTTTGACGCTTTCACCTTGGGGTAGACTAGTTTCCGAAATATGCAAATGCGCGACTTGCAGAATCTAGAAACAGATACGAGGTATTGAGCCGTGGACATGCCATCTTTTGACGAAATGGTTCGCTTAGCGAAGAACGATCCTGAAACACTGGAACGTATCCGCCTGAAACTGATTGAAGAAACCATCGCCGAAGCACCAGCAAATTGCCACCGCCGCCTGCGTGGACTGCAGTTCCAGATCGATATGGAACGCCGCCGTGCCAATAACCCGATGGGCGCATGCATCAAAATCTCAAAGATGATGCACGATTCTCTGTACACAATGCGTCAGACGCTGAATGCAGCTGTGGGCGAGACGGCAGACGACTTCGTGATGCCACTGGAAGCGCCTTCTCAGGCTCAGGTTCTCGCCTTCCCTATGCAGGCTAATAGCTGATTGCATATACTGCCCTCAGTTCTACTGGGGGCCATCATCATGAAATACTGCAGCCATTGCCGAGCTGAAGTCACCTTCGATATTCCCGAAGGCGACAATCGCCATCGTCACATCTGCCATAGCTGCGACACCATTTTCTACGAAAACCCCAGAATCGTTGCCGGGACACTTCCTGTTTTTGACGGCCGGATACTGCTTTGTAGACGCGCGATTTCGCCGCGCAAAGGCTACTGGACACTCCCTGCCGGGTTTATGGAGAACGGTGAAAGTACCGAACAGGCGGCTCTCAGAGAAACCTGGGAAGAAGCGGAAGCCCGTCCTGTACTGGGTAACCTCTACAGCATGATTACCGTGCCGCACATCAACCAGGTACATATTTTCTTTCTCGCTGAGATGCAGGTACCCGAATTTTCTGCCGGCCCTGAAAGTCTGGAGGTTGCGCTTTTCACACCCGCTGAAATCCCATGGGATAAGATCGCCTTCCCAACGGTATCAGAAACACTGAAGCGCTTTATCGACGGCGCTACCGGGCCTCACGTATTTGATATCCGCCCCGACCAGGCTTTACACGCGGGCAATGACTGACGATCAGATATCAGCGAGCTGCCACACGTCGTAAGCAGGCTCCTCGTAGGGATGCGCCAACTTCATTGCGGCGACTGCCGCTTTGATCAGATCGTCGGTACAGACCAGTTCGACGCGGTATTCCACGACTTTCTCGATGTCACCAACCTTGCCGATATGTGGCTGTGCACCTTCGAGAGGACGGAACTGGCCTTCTCCTTTGCTCTGAAAACAGCAATGTTCATAGTCACCGATCCGGCCCGCCCCAGAAGCAAAGACAGCTTCCTTCACGGGTTCCAGATGATCCGCTGGTACAAAAAATACGAATTTATACACGTTAGCCTCCAGTCAACGAGGTAGGTCAGGTGATGCGTTCCAACTCAATCAGATTCGCCATGGCCTGTTTACTCCCCTCGCCACAAATATCAGGGTCAGCTTTGAACTGATGACAGACATCCGGACGTGATGGATCGCCAAACAAGCGACAAAGGTTGTTGTCGTCGAGTTGAACACAGCGGACACCGGCAGGCTTACCCTCAGGCATTCCGGGAATCGGACTAGAGATCGACGGAGCAACGCAGCAGGCGCCGCAGCCAGGCTCACACTTCATATGACACGCTAACACCGGTAGAGAATGTATCTGTTCGGCGGAGCGAACAGAGTGTTAGCTTACCCGGCCTGACGCCGCGTTGGTAGCGCTTGCCAGCCGCGGGTTGCTGGGATAGCCTTGCGGGACTTAATCTGGAGCCCAAATCATGCGCTTGCTATTGCCGCTCATTGCAGTGTTCGCAACAATCTTCGCAACGGTCGATACTGTACATGCTGAGCCTACTAACTTCAGAGTCGGGGCTGGCCTCCTGAAGTACGACATTCACCCGGCTCCTGACTACATGCCGGACTTCCGCCAGTCAGGCACTACGATCTTTGCCGAATTTCCTCAGGACAACTACCACGGCTCCCGCTTTATTATTTACGCACTCGATGAGGGCGATACCTCACTTTGGGGCTATGAGACCCAGATGATGATAGGTTACGGCCTGGCCCAGCCGGGATTCCGCATTCACACAGGGCCTGCATGGCATCGCGAAGTGATTGATGTGCGCCGTAATGGCGAGGCTGACCCACAGGTCTTTAATGGTTGGGGATGGCAGCTTGGCACAGGTTACCAATACCAGGCCCTTACTCTTGAAATCGCGGCGACCTACCGCGATACCCGTGACTACCGCCAGGAAAATAAGGCAGCCACCGGAAACGACACACCTCCAGCCCCTATCCTTTCAAACCTTCTGATCAGCTACCGCTTCTGATCAGAACAGCTTGCCCGTAAGGAACCTCTATGACGAACCCTGTTGCTGTTAAGTACATGTCCAGAGCAGAAATAGAAAGCCTGATGTACACCACAACCGCCGAGTCAGGTAATCAGCAAGCGGAGCTCTTCGAAGCCCTGGTAAGACGTCTTCTCGAAATCATGGAGCAGGACGCACACCGTTGAGTGAATCCTCTGCGACTGAACCCTCCGAGTCGGCGCCCACAGTCATTGCTCAGGGGCAAGGTTGGCTCGTACTGGATAAACCCGCAGGCCAAAGCTTTCACAGTGAAGACGGAGAGCCAGGCTTCTTCGCCGCAGCCGAAGCCGCGCTTGGCCAGAAGCTCTGGCCTGTGCACCGGCTGGATAAAGTCACCTCAGGATTGGTTCTGGTCGCCACCTCAACAGAGAGCGCCGCTTTCCTGTCGCAGCAATTTGCAGAGCGGACAACCAGTAAGTACTACCTTGCCCTGTCGCGGCAGCGGCCTAAGAAGAAGCAGGGCATCATCAAAGGCGATATGGGTAAAGCCCGGAACGGCAGTTACCGCCTTCTACGCACCCTCGATAACCCCGCAATCACCCGTTTCTGGAGCAGGTTTGACACCTCCGGGGGTGAGCGCCTTTTTCTGCTGAAGCCTCATACCGGAAAAACTCACCAGTTGCGTGTTGCCATGAAAAGCCTCGGCGCCCCTATTCTCGGCGATACCCGATACGGTGGTGATCAAGCCGACCGGACCTATCTGCATGCCTGGGCTTTGGAGTTCAACGACGGCCAGGTACAGCAGCGCCTGTTTTCATCCCCTTCCGGCAGCCACTGGCCCGACATCCCTGACGACTGGCACGACCCTTTTACTGACTTCTGAAAGCCCTCTGCACCAGCCCACTCGGTATAAGCCCGTTTTGTCGAAAGCCATGTCCACTGTCGACTACCCTGTCTACAGTGGACATGGAATGATGTTAAATCATTCGGCACAGAAGAGTTGCGCAAAACATGTTCTTTTATTAGCATATTACCAAGTAGTAATATTTAGACATTTCCGGCGAAGACAGGAATCAGCCAGAAGTGAATAAGCCGAAGAGAACCAGAGAGGAACAACCATGAGTCTCCAGAAGTTTCTGAACAGCGCATTGCTTACCAGCGTTATCCTGATGCCTCTTCACTCGATGGCAGAGACACTCACCATCACAGAAACTATGCTGCCAGATACCTTTAACCTCAACGGCACTATAGAAGCAGTCAACTCAGGTACGATTTCAGCACAGACGAGTGGCAATATTCTCTCAATCAATGGTGATGTCGGCGACAAAGTAGAAAATGGCGAGATACTCATCCGTATCGACAACACCCAACAAAAGGCGGCGGTAGCTCAAGCAGAAGCAGCGCTCGCTCAAGCCCAGGCACTCAACGACGACGCCCAGACACTGCTGAAACGCAATGCACGGCTGGTTAAACAAGGCACACTTTCTCAAGGTGAATATGACCGTTCGGAAGCACAGGCGAAAAGTTCAGCTGCCAACGTCGAGGCAGCTAAAGCAGCTCTGCGTCAGGCCCGCACACAGCTCTCTTATACCGAAGTCACAGCACCCTACGCCGGTATCATCATGGAGCGTTTTGTCGAAGTCGGAGAGTTTGTCAGCCCGGGAACACCCCTAATGAGTGGCTATGGCACTGGCGCAATGCGCGCTGTGACAGACGTTCCACAGCGTATCGCTGCAAAGTACACAGATACCAGTCAGGTCAGTATTCAGGTAAAAGACACACACACACCAGCAACAGGCGTTACCCTCTACCCATTCGCAGATAGCAGCCGCCACAGTGTCCGCCTGCGGGCAACACTTGCTGAAGATACGAGCCAGACGGTCGTTCCGGGCCAGTGGGTTAAAGTTCAGCTTCAGGTAGGCTCACGCCCTGCCATTCTCGTCCCTGAAGCCGCGATTCTGCGCCGTGGCGAAATGACCGCTGTCTTTGTCACAATGAACGAGCGCTCTACTCTGAGACAAGTGCGCGTCGGCGCTCAAAGACAACTCCCGCAACAACACCAGGGAGAAACCTGGTACGAAATTCTGGCGGGTCTGAATGCTGGCGAAACCATCAAGGCCAATGCGCTTGATGAACTGGGCGACATTTCACCCAGTGCCAACAGAAGTGCCGACAGTAGCACCAGCACCGATGCTAAGCCTGATGTTAAGTAAGTGAGGACACCATGACACAACCTCTGGGAATATCAGGAAAAACCGCGCGCGCGTTTCAGAACTCCGCGATTACTCCTCTCCTCGCCATCGTCGGTTTATTACTTGGCTTCTTCGCCATCCTGGTGACGCCGAAAGAAGAAGAACCACAGATCGACGTGACCTTTGCAAATGTGTTCATCGGATATCCGGGAGCCAGTGCACAGGATGTTGAGCAGTTGGTTTCGATCCCCGCTGAACAGGTCATGTCTGAAATAAAGGGAGTCGACGACATCTTTTCAATCAGTCAGCCGGGGCAGGCCATACTGACCGTCGCATTTGAAGTCGGAATTCCTCGCGAAGAAGCGATCCTGAATCTCTACAACCAGGTGCACAGCAACAAAGATTGGTTTCCACCCAACCTTGGCGTCATGGAGCCGGTCATTAAACCGATGGGCATTGATGATGTTCCCATCATGAGTGTTACCCTGCGCGGTAAAGACGCTTCCATCAGCGCCAACGAACTGACCGCCATTGCACATACACTCGAGACTGATCTGAAGCAGATACCCGGTACGCGGGATATCTACAGCATTGGAACTCACTCAGATGTTTTACAGGTAAAACTCGACCCTGCACGCATGAATGGTCACGGGCTCGCGTTCAGCGATGTCCGGAATGCACTTCTGAGCGCGAATGTCGGAGGCTATCGTCAGTCACTCGTCCAGAATAACGAGGTTATTCAGATTCAGTCGGGAAATTTTCTCCGCGACCGTTCTGAAGTGGGCCAGCTGATTGTCGGTCGCAGTCAAAGCGGGCTGGTATACCTGGCTGATGTTGCAGATATAACGCTGGCCAATGACACGCCAGAGCAATACGTCAGCTACCGGGCCCTTGGTATGGAAAGCAGCCTGCCAGCCGTCACTCTTGCTATAGCCAAACAGCCGGGGACAAACGCAGTCGATATTACACAAGGCATTGAAGCTCGGCTTACTACATTGAAAAACCGCTTGCTTCCAGACACCGTCATTGCCGAGGTCACTCGTGACTACGGTATTACAGCGAAGGATAAGTCCGACAAGTTGATCGCAAAACTCCTGTTCGCGACTGCCGCTGTCGTTGTGCTGGTACTGGCGACCATGAGCTGGCGCGAAGCCATTATTGTTGGCGGCGCCATATTTATTACCCTCGCAATCACTTTATTTGCGAGCTGGGTCTGGGGCTTCACCCTCAACCGAGTCTCCTTGTTTGCCCTTATTTTCTCCATTGGTATTCTTGTCGATGACGCCATCGTCGTCGTAGAAAATATTCACCGCCATATGCATAAAGGCGGCAAAAAGCTTCTTGAAGTTATTCCTACCGCCGTCGAGGAAGTCGGTGGCCCTACGATTCTGGCTACGTTTACGGTAATTGCTGCACTGATGCCGATGGCGTTTGTTTCTGGATTAATGGGCCCGTATATGAGTCCAATCCCGATTAACGCCTCGACAGGTATGCTTATTTCTCTGGTTGTGGCCTTTGTCGTCACACCATGGCTGTCATACAAGCTGCTTAAAAAAGTGTCAGAGAAACACGAGAACACACCAGCAACGCACGATGACGACGAAGCATCAGGAAAACTCTATGCCGTATTTAATAAGTCGATGCGACCTTTTATTGAAGGCAAAGGTGCAGGAAAGAAACGCGGGTTACTGTTTGCCGCTATTACTCTTCTGATCATGATCGCAGTGTCACTGCCGGTATTTACCGCGGTAGTGATGAAAATGCTGCCCTTCGACAATAAATCAGAATTTCAGATCGTCGTAGATATGCCTGAGGGCTCCCCCGTCGAGGAAACACTCGCTGTGCTGGAAGCCTTGTCTGAAGAGCTGATGACGGTTCCTGAAATTCGTGACGTTCAGATGTACGCGGGGACAGCGGCGCCTATCAACTTTAACGGTCTGGTACGACAATATTATCTGAGAGGGCTTCCTCATCAGGGAGATATTCAGGTCAACCTTGTCGATAAACATCAGCGAGATCGCCAGTCCCACGACATTGCTCTGTCAGTCCGCGCACCTCTACAAGCCATTGGCGAGAAAATGAATGCCAATGTGAAAGTCGTTGAGGTACCGCCAGGACCACCGGTCATGGCGCCCATTGTCGCTGAAATTTATGGCCCCGATTACGAACGCCAGATAGCTGCAGCAAAACAGCTACGCACAGTCTTTGAAGCGACACCCGATATCGTTGATACCGACGATATGATTGAAGATGATCAGGCGAAGTGGCTGATACGTATCGACCGTCAACGCGCTGCTCATGTGGGCGTAGCGCAAGCCAGCATTGTGCAGGCAATTAATACCGCGCTGGGTGGTGAAGATGTCAGTTACCTTCATACAGGCCAGCAGAAGTACCCTTTACCGATTCGTCTGGAGTTACCCGAAGGTGATAAAACCGGTCTGAATAATCTCCTGACTCTCAGAGTAAAAAGTGCAGACGGTCGTTATTTTGCGCTCGCGGACCTGGTGACGATTGAAAAATCGACAGTCGAGAAAACCATTTACCGTAAGAACCTCAAGCCCGTAGTCTTCGTGACCGCAGATATGGCTGGCGAACTGGACAGTCCTCTCTATGGCTTGTTCTCAATTGCCATGGACATGCCAGAGCACAACCTGAACTGGGAGCAATGGTTCATTCAGCAACCGCCTATGGCCGACACGATCGAAATGAAATGGGATGGCGAATGGCAGATAACCTATGAAACATTCCGGGATATGGGCATCGCCTACGGTATCGGCATGATCCTGATTTACCTGCTCGTGGTCGCGCAATTCAGATCGTATCTGGTACCGCTCATTATCATGGCGCCTATTCCATTAACGGTCATTGGTGTCATGCCCGGGCATGCCCTGTTTGGGGCCCAGTTTACCGCCACATCAATGATCGGGATGATCGCGCTGGCCGGCATCATTGTGCGGAACTCTATTTTGCTGGTTGATTTCATTAACCAGAAAACAGGCGAAGGCATGCGATTCGAAGACGCCGTCGTGCACTCTGCGGCCGTACGTTCAAAGCCCATTGCTCTGACAGGCGTTGCAGCTATGATTGGCGCTTTCTTTATTCTTGATGACCCGATCTTCAACGGTCTCGCGATTTCGCTGATTTTTGGTATTCTGGTATCGACTGTTCTGACTCTGGTTGTGATTCCGCTGCTCTACTTCAGCGCCATGCGTGGAAAGCTCACCAGCCAGCCCAGCGATAACGGGTAACCGTTACGCCGGGGGATAACAGGAAGCGAGTCCAAGTATTACAAGGAAGAGCCAGCGTGAGCCAAGAACCTCAGAAGATATCAACATCCGCCAGACGCTCCATCGTCTGTCGGATGTTTCTGTATATCTGCCTGACGCTAACCCTCGTTGGCAGCATTGCCGGCACCCTGCTCTACAGTATTCAGTTTGAACGTGAAATTGAGCGTGAGCATCAGGAAATGATGCGCATCACGAACACCTTCAAACCCGCCATTGCCCACGCTCTCTGGCAGTACGACAAACAGCAGTTACGTCTTCTTGTAGCCGGTTTACAGGGGGACCCGGGGGTCTCTTATGTCCGTGCCGTCGACACAACGAACTTCAGTACCGAGGCCGGTACAAGGCCATACCATTCGCACGTTACCCGTATCCCGGTTTACTACGACGAACTGTTAGTCGGCGATCTCAGTGTCGCGTATTTCAATGGTAGCCCCTGGCTGAAAGCACTGGAGAATGCCTCCCCCTATATCGGCAGTATCTTCCTCCTGCTGTTGGTGCTCGCGGGCGCCCTGGTGCTCGTACTCCATCAGATTGTCACACGACGCATCACTAAGCTCGCACGGGCTGTAAACAGCCGGATTGAACACGGCATTCTGACGCCAGTCGATATCAGCCCAAGCCGCTCCATGGACGACGTCGATCAATTGATGGTGGCCTTTCGTGAACTCAACGAGCAGCTGATTAAAGAGCTTGAGCGCAACAAGCTGGCGCAACACCAGTTAAGTAAAGCGAACACCGAGCTTGAAGACAGAGTCGAGGAGCGTACCGAGCACCTGTCAGAAACCATTGCACAGCTCAATCAGACCGTCGACGAACTGAACACTACCCAGTCACAACTGATCGAAGCGGAAAAACAATCCGCGCTCGGCGGCATGATTGCCGGCATCGGACACGAAATCGAAACACCACTGGGCTTATGCCTGACAATGGAGTCCTGCCTTCGTAATGATGTACAGGCGGTCATCGCTGAACATCCAGAGCTGGCAAAAACGGAAGAATGGTCGCGGGTTTCTGAGAGCCTGGAGCTGCTGAGAGAAAATCTGCGCCGTGCTACCAGCCTGATGAAGAGTTTCAAATCGGTGTCGGCGGGTCATATCAATGATGACAACGACTGGATTTATATTCACAAAACCATTTCTGATCTGCTGCGTAGCCTGTCGCCTATGTTGCGCAATCACCCGTACGAAATCCGGGTTAACTGCCCTGAGGATATCTGCATACAGGCATCTCCGACAGCGATCACTCAGGTACTCACTAACCTTATCACCAACTCCCTGAAACATGGTTTTTCAGGTCGGGCTGAGGGGCTTGTGGTTATTACGGTAGAAGAAGATTCAGACAACCTGATCATGGATTATCAGGACGACGGTATCGGCCTCAGCCGTGAAGCTGCGAAAAAGATATTCGAGCCAATGTTCACGACCTGCCGGAGCGACGGCGGTACTGGCCTGGGTATGCATCTGGTTTACAACATTATCAAGCAGCGCATGAAAGGCGAAATCAGTATTGAGCCGTCAGACACCGGTGTGCACTTCCGCATGGTCATGCCCATCAGTAAAGCCCAGCGACGCGATAAAGGCCGCCAGGCAATTTACTGATACGAAGCACTGGTTTCACCAGTAGTTCATGCTTCTACTGGTTTTACAGGCATATCCACAGGCTTCTGGTCCTTTTCACCTGCCTCATCAGTCTCCACAACATCACTCAGACCCAATTTATCAAGCACATTGCTTAACATGATGTAGAGCGCTGGCAGAACCAGAAGACAGACGAAGGTCGTGAACAGGATGCCAAACCCGAGGGATACCGCCATGGGAGCAATAAACTGCGCCTGACGCGAAGTCTCGAACACCATAGGCGCAAGCCCACCAAAGGTCGTCAGGGTGGTGAGCAGAATCGGTCGGAAACGACGGATGCCCGCCGAAATAATCGCGTCATGCGCGCTCATTTTTTTATCACGACGCTGTCGGTTAGCAAAATCGACCAGAATCAGGCTGTCGTTCACTACAACGCCCGCCAACGCAACGATCCCCATAATGCTCATCACGCTGAGGCCATAGCCCATCATCAGGTGCCCGTACAAGGCTCCTGCAGCACCGAAGGGAATCACCGCCATCACCAGCAAAGGCTGCGAGTAACTTCTGAACGGGATCGCCAGCAAGACATAAATCAGCAGCATCGAGAAAAAGCCATAAAGCTTAAGTGACGACATACTTTCCTGAGTTTCGGCCTGACGCCCCTGGAAGCCGAAATCAACGCCGGGATAACGCGAACGCATGTCCGGGAAGATACTCTCCCGTAACAAAGTCATTACCGCGGGCACCTGTTCTCTCGGCTCGACGTTCGCCGTTACATTCACAATCTGACGACCGTTGCGTCGTGATATGGATGACGGCGACACGCCCTTCTCCAGTATCGCGACTTCTGCCAAAGGTACGTAACTTCCAGACGGCGTCAGAATACGTAAACGCTCAATATCCGCGGCACGGCTACGCTCATCTTCCGGCAAACGCACTAATACCGTGACTTCGCTGTTACCTCGCTGCTGGCGCAATGCACGTGAGCCGTATATCGCCGCACGGATCTGTGCCGCAACATCGTCGGCCTCAAGCCCCAGACTGCGCCCCTGATCCGTCAGCTCAACATCCCATTCAGGTTTACCGCTGTTAAATCCATTCGCAATGTCTTTGACCCCAGTAATACCCGCCAGAGCATTCGCCATATCTTCACTGGCTCGCTCCAGCACATCGGTATGGCTGCCACGCAGTTCGACCGTCAGGCCCGCGCCCCCAGAAGGACCGCCGCCGCGCTCAGAGTCAAACGTCAAGCTACGAATACCCGCAATTTCACCGATTTCTTCACGCCATAAGTTCACCAGTTCTGCTGCAGGAATTGGTCGTGCATCCGAGTCAACCAGCTGTCCTTCGACTTCAACACTGGTGCCATTAACGTCGCCCTCGATACTTAACAAAAACTCAGTCCCGTCAGCTTCGTATGGCGCAACAACGGTACGAAGATCCTGCTCCAGTTTTTTGCGCACATCCGTCGCCTGCTGCAGAGGTGCATTTGAAGGCAGCTCGACCGTCGCAACAACAAACTCTCCTTCAAGACGCGGGAACATGCTGAAGCCCATTCGACCGCTTGCAGCCCACGCCATCGCAATCATCAGAAAGAAAAATGCGACAGCGAAGGTCAGGCCAGGTGCACGGACTGCACGGTGTAATATCGGCTGATAAATTTCGTTAATAAAGTAACCAAGCTTGCTGTCGACGTTTCGTTGAATTTTCTCCAGAAAGTTCAGCGGCGCGTCTTTCGGTTTCTTTTTCAGATTCGCGAGGTGTGTAGGCAGAATAAACAGGGCTTCGATCCAAGAAATCAGGAAGCAGCTGATAACAACCACGGGGATCGCAAGGAACAGTTTCCCCATCATCCCCGGCAACGCAAGGATCGGTAAAAATGCTGCGACGTTGGTCAGAATGGCGAATGCCAGAGGCACGGCGACTTCTCTCGCCCCCTGTACTGCGGCATCCGGAAATGCCATGCCCTGCTGCATATGCTCAAAGATATTTTCACCGGCGATAATGGCATCATCCACCACAATCCCGAGTGCAATAATAAAGGCGAACATCGAGATCATATTGATGGATACATCGGCCGCTGGGATTAACAGCAAGGCGCCCAAGAACGCTGTTGGAATACCCATCGTGACCCAGAAGGCGAGACGATATTCCAGAAACAGACTCAGCAATACAAGAACCAGCACCAGACCAATGGCGGCATTTTTCATCAAAAGGCCGACACGCTGGTTATACGTTTCACCATCGTCATCTGTAACGATCAGTTCAACGCCCGGAGGAAGACGGGTTTTGATTTCGTCCATTTGCCGATACGCAGCTTCGGTGACGGTGAACGGCGTCTGGTTTTCACTACGGTAAATATCCAGCCCGATGGAAGGATTACCGTTATAAGTTACTTCACGGTTGGTATCGCCAAAGCCATCAGAAATAGTAGCGATATCACCAAGCTGTAAAAGCACACCTGAGTCATCACTGATCACAGGCAACTTACTGAACTCATCCGCCCAGTAAATACGATTATCCAACGTCAGCAGAATATCGCCGCCACTGGTACGAACCGTACCGGCGCTCTGCTCGATAGCGTTAGCAGCAATGGTATTCGCGACCTGCTGAAGGGTCAGGCCGTAAGATTCAAGCGTCGCCTGAGAGATCTCAACGTGCAGTTCTTCATCAGGCGTACCTTTAACTTCAACGTTGGTAATTTCTGGCGCCGCCAGTAAATCATTACGTATCTGCTCGGCCAGCTTCTTCAGTTCAAATTTACTCAGAGGGCCAAAGAGTTTGATGTCCATGACATCAATAGAGTGGCCGGACAAACTAACTACAGGACGCTCGATACCCGCCGGAAAGCTACTGATATTACTGACTGCCTGCTGAATATCCTGATACGCTTTCTGACGGTCGCCGCTATTCTCAATCTCAACAGAAACACGGGCGGAGCCTTGAGCAGCCGTCGACGTAATTTCTTTCAGACCATCGAGGCCCGTCAGTTCATTTTCAATCGGTAAGACAACGCCCTGCTCCATCTCTGAAGGCGTCGCTCCCGGATAGGCAACATTCACCGAAACATAATCGGCTTCAGTACTCGGGATAAATTCCTTACGAATTGCCAGCGACATAAGAATGCCGCCAATGATCAGAAATGCCATCAGCAGGTTAGGCGCAACACCGTGTCGCGCCATCCAGGAGACTGGCCCAGCCTTGTTGATCATGGCTGATCTCCTGCGCTTTCGTCAGATTTCTGGCCTGAAACCCGCACAGGCATCCCCTCAACTGCGGCATCAACCTGACTGGCCAGCAGCTGGTCCCCTGGCTCAAAGCCTTCCGAGAACCAAACAAAGTCACGCCCGGAATAAAGAAGTTCAGGCTGTCGTTTGCGTAACTTCAGGTCATTAATAACCCAAACACTGCCGTCGTCATTAACGCGATCACGACGTACCTGATAGGCATCGTCAAACTCCCGACCCGCGAGCGTCAGTGTGACAAAATCATTCACCAGAACGATCGGGCCATACTCTGGGTCCAGAGGACTCTTGAGTGATAAAATAACGCGTGCCTGACGGTCACCACTGTCGACGCCCGGTAACACGTTCAGAATAGAAGCCGTGCGGGTTCTATTGCCCCAGGCGGAGTGCGATACGATCACTTCGTGATCACGGTCCAGAAGCGGTAAGAAAGATCGGGGGAGTTTCGCCTCGACCCAGAATTCAGAAGTTGCAACGGCCGAAAAGAGTTCACTACCTGCACTGGCATAGCTCCCCGGGCTGACCGCTCGGGAACTCAAGCGACCATCAAAAGGCATACGAATTTCGGTACGCGCCAGATTAATTCTCGCCTGTTTAACCGCAGCTTCAGCACTGGCCATGTCGGCTTCAGCAACCTGAAGCTGAGGCTCGCGCAGAACCAACGCACGGTCCGACGTCGACAGCTCGGTACCTGAAAGCGCGTACTCTTCCTGAGCCAGGCTGACCTGTCCTTCTTCAATTGCCAGCGCCGCTTTCGCCTGAGCCAGTGTTGCCTGAGCCTGTTCCAGCGCTAATTCATAATCACCCTTCTCAAGCTGCGCCAATAACGCGCCTTTCTTTAACAGCGCACCGGGCACCGCCTGAGCTGAAACCTGTTCCACTCTTCCGCTTACCTGAGCAACCAGAGTCACACTGTCGGAGGCTGTTACCGCACCGCCAGTTTGCCACGACGCACGGGAGGCCACTTTCTCAAGCGGCGTCGCGTCTACAAGCCGCGCTATTTTCTCCCGCTCTTTTTTACCCGGCTTAGGTGCCGTGTCCTGAATGAGTTTCCACGCGCCAAAACTCGCAAGAATGATAAGAATACTGACACCGGCTAATGCCAGGTTTTTCTTACGATCGGTCATGCGTCAGTTTCTCCGAATCTACCGTGACTAACGGCTTTGTATAATTGAATTCTTGATTGGGTGAGGTTCCAGCGGGCGGTCAGTTGCTGGGACTCAAGGCTCAGGAGTTCTTGCTGGGCGTTAAGCAGGTCGAGAAAATCAATCTGACCACGCGCGTAGTAGTAATCCTGTAGTTCGAGAGTTTTTCGTGCCAGTTCAAGTTGATCCGTCAGGCTTTGTAGCGTCTTCAGGTAACGCTGCTCTTCTACCAGCGCCTGCTGAACTTCCTGAGCGGCTTCAAGAACGGTCTGACTATAGTCCGCGAGAGCCTCCTGCTCTGCTGCTTTCTGGCGCTCGACTTCTGCTCGACGGCCTGCGCCATCAATGATCGGCAACACCAGAGAGGCAGCAAGGTTGGCTACCCAGTTATCAAACAGTTGACTGAAATCTGCATCACTGTCGCGATAACTTGCCGAAAGCGAAAAACGGGGATAACGGTTCGCGGCTGCAACCGCTACACCGGCACTGGCCGCCTGAAGCCTGGCGTACGCTTCCTGAATATCCGGGCGTGCTTTCAGGGCTTCCAGAGGGACACTATTCAGTGTCATATCAGGCTGAGGCACTGGTGTCAGGTCAGACACCATATCAGCAGTTAGCGGCGCTTGCCCACGACCCAGCCAGAGAGCGAGCTGCTGCAGATAGATATCACGCTGTGCTTCAGCTTCGATGATATCAACACTCAGAGACTCAACGAGCTGCTGTTGTTGCCAGACATCCGTCAACGCTGCCTGACCTCGACGTTTACGCCCTTCGACTACCTTAAGCGCAGTTGCGAGACGTTGCTTCTGATCTTCGAGAAGACGAAGCTTTCCGGCCTGAACTCGTAACCCCAGCCAATAGGTCGAAACTTCACCCGCCACGGTGTTTGCCAGCGTACGGTACGCCGCTTCGCTGGCATCGGCACTGAAACGGGACTCTGCCGCACCTGCACGAATGCCACCCCATAGGTCGATTTCATAACTAGCGGTTAAGCCGGCCGACCAGGTATCCGTGGTTGAGTCTTCGCTGGTCCATTCCCGGCTTTTACCAAGCTCTGCATTTACTTCTGGATAGTAATCACTGCGCGAGCCCCGCAACTGAGCCAGGCTCTGGCGCAGGCGCGCCTCTGCGGCCTGCAGGCTGTAGTTGCCTTGCAGAGCATCGTTTACGTGCTCATTAAGCTCACTGTCATTGAACGTCGTCCACCAGTCGACTGCAGGTAGAACCTGTTGTTGATCAGTAAACGTATCAGGCAGAACGATGGGGTCAGGTTCAGAGACAGCGACGCTGCTGCAACCCTGTAGCGCCATGACCGCAGAAGAAAGCAGAAATAGCCGGGACGCCAGTCTTGTCGACCGGCCAGAGAGGTAGGAAGGGGGTCCGCTCACGGAAGAAGCTCCATAATAATCTGAGCCCAATGATAGAGCCTCAGCAGAGCGACTGATATTGCATTTTACCCTTCTTTACCGCCTCTGACGGCCTTCGACAGGCCGTCAGTGCAAAATGGCTCAGAAGAAAAAGTTTAACGCCACTTCGAAGGTATCATCACGGCGGAAAATGCTCGCAAGTGACTCCTCTTCTGCTGTTACCAGCGTAATGGTCGCATCAATCGTCATCGACGGATTTAACCGGGTATTGGCTTCCAGCAGAAATAAACGAGTGCCCGTATAATCGAGATCTTGTGTAATACCCGCAAGAATTTCACTCGATGCCATATCATTGAAGACATAACGCGTACCCAGGAACAGATCATTCTGAGCGTCAGAATAGTCTGCACCACGACTGTCGTACTGATACTCGGCAAGTAAGCCAAGATCGGCAGCATCCCCAAACGGGCCAACCAGAGTGTATTCAAAACCACCAACGGCCGCTGTCTGATCTTTCACCTCAATCACACCCGGTAAGGTATCAATCTGATAATCGCGATACAGGAGTTCTGCCTTAAGCAACCACCCCTCAGGCGCAAACTGTATGGTAGAACCAATCTGATTCTGCATAGCGTAGTACGGCACCAGCTCAGTCGGAGTGAGCACACTGTTGACCACTTCCACCTGAGGAACCAACAAAGGATCTCGCGAAGTACCGCGGAATACAGACGCTGTCAGGTCCAGTGGATACCCGTTCAGTTCAGACACATATGACCAGCGCGCCGCCAGATCAACATGCTGCTGCTCTTCGTCGGCCTGGTATTCTGCATCATCACTGACCAGAAGTTCTGTGCGATAACGCCCTGCTTCGCCCGGAAATGTACGTTCCCGGAAGCCGGGCAGTACGAACGCCTCCCAGGTACCAACGTCAGACAACCAGATACCCTGAATCATCGGCTGACCCAGTTTCTGATCCCCATCAATAGCTTCTACGTAGTCCGTCTGGTTAATGACATCCACAAGGTGGAGAGACTCTGTGACGCCCCAGAACACTTTACCGATACCAGCACGCAGTTCCCATGGGCCATTCCACGTCATGAACATGGCTTCGCGAATATCGCCGTGCGTTCGCTCGTTATCTGCAAAATCTTTGCGATAAAAAGGTACAAAGGTGAAGCGCCCGTTGCCAGATTCCGCATCCCAGACGACTTCAGGCTGCAAGGTCAGAGACCATTGATCATCGACCTGCCCGCTGTAAGCACCGGATTCAAGGAAGCGACGTCCTTCAATGCCCGCCTCAAGCGACCAGTCGAGCGCACTCACCAGAGGGGAAGTCCCCGCGCCTGCCAGCAACGCAGACGCTGTCAGAATTAGCTTTTTCATATCACTGCCTTATCGCGCACGCTTAAGCGATGCCTGACTGAAATCCGATTCGCTCAGCCCGGTATCAAACTCAATGCTGTGTGTGATGATGGTTGTGCTCTTGCCGTTCTGGTGGTTCTGCATATCCAGCTTGTGAGCACGCCAGAACTTATCTTTGTAGAGTTTCCACTCAGACAGCTCCAGTGTTTTCAGCAGCGTATTCTTACGATCGTAATATTCCGTTTTTACGGCACGCATGTGCTCGGTATCGATCCAACTGATCTGGCGGGTATAACCAGAAAACTTATCCACCGGATCACTTTCAACCACATGACACGTCATATCCTGAGCGCAAGGTTCATCTCGAAGGTAAGTAAATTCGTATTTTTCAGGCTCGAACGACCCCATATCTTCATAAGCAAATTCGCTGCCCATAAAAGGGCCTGACTTGTTGCGGGAAGAAATACGCTTAACACGCTTCAGTGCAGGTAAATACAGCCACTGATCATCAGGTTTCGTATTGTGAGAAAAGCTCAGAAACGCCGTACCGCTGACATCTTTAGGTTCATCAAAAATCGTCAGACCTTTATCACCGTCATCCTGGATTTCAAAATTCTTCAGGCGCATTTTCCGCTCAGAGGTTTCCCCCTGTGAATTACGCAGAATCATAGTCATCTCAGCCTGAGAATCGCCCCAGCCGGTGTCCCGCGCTTTACGCTCCTTAGCGATTTCGAGGCCTCGCCCACCGTCATCAGCGATAGCGAAAGGTGCAACCAATGCCAGTCCCGTCACGAGTGTAGTTATCAGTTTCATGCGTGTTCTCCTTTTAGGGATGTCTGCTCTTCAGCGTTTGCTTCAGGCTTATCTTTATCCAGCCACAACAGCATGGGTGGCAGGATGAGAAAATCAATAATCAGTGCGATCAGAATAATCAGGGACGTTGCGATACCCATGTCTGAGTTCAGGCGGAATGCCGAGAACGCCAGCATAGAGAAGCCTAATACCAGAACCAGAGTTGTGATCAGCAGTGCACGACCGACGTTGATAAACGAATAACGCACTGCCGCTTCGGTCGTCATACCCTCCAACCGTGCACGCTTGTATTTACTCAGAAAGTGCACTGTGTCATCGACAATAATGCCCAGAGTCATTGAGCTGACGATAGAAAGGCCCAGGTTTATTTCACCCGAAATAAAGGTCCAGAAACCGAAACCAACCAGTGCCGGCGTAATATTCGGGAACAGGCTGATCACACCCAGTCTGAGTGAACGTAAAGCAAAAATCAGGATACCCGAGATAATCACCAGGGCCATCATCATGCTGAGAATCATGCTCTTCATATTCGTCTCACCAATGTGAGAGAACATCACTGAAGGGCTGGCAGCAGTAAGCCGGATACCGGGCGCATTCGCATCCATCCAGTCTTTGGCGCGATTTTCGAGCGAGATAATCTCAACACTGCCCAGATTTTTCAGAATCGATGTCATACGTACCGCAGACTTATCCACGTTAACCTGATTATTCAGATCAAGTCCGTACGGCAATGACATCTCGTAAAGCAACAGATACTGCGCTGCCAGCTCTCGATCGTCTGGAATTCTGTACCAGTCAGGATCGTCTGCGTGCATGTTTTTATTCAGACGCATAAAGGTATCCGACAGGCCACTGACGTGATCAATCTCCGGTTGCTGTTCAAGCCACTCGGTAAAATCGCGCATCACTGCAATAAACTCAGGATTACTGATGCCACCCGCTTCGTCGGTATACATAGCCCAATCGATAGACTGTGAACCTGAGAGCGTATCGGCCTGCTTTTCAACCGACTGACGGTACGCCGTCGATTCAGCAAAGTATTCTGTTGCGACATCGTTAATTTCATTACGCATCGCCAGTGCACTTAATACAGCAACAACAGCGACACCGCCCCATAATAAAGGCGTCTGGTGACGAATCACGAAATCACCAAAGTGAGCCATCGCAGGCGCTTTATCGTCAACGCGGCCACCCGCTCCGACCGGCAGCACCGACAACAATGCAGGGAACAGAGTGACAGACATCACGTACGCTAACATCACACCCATGGCACACAGAAAGCCGAAGTCAGCGAATACGGGAGACTCCGACATCATCAGTGTCAGGAAGCCAACCGCGGTCGTCGCACTGGTAATAAAAATCGGCATCCAGTTCAACTCGAGGCTGTAGCGCACGGCTTCTTTTCTGCTCTTACCCTGCTTCATGCCATATTGCATGGTCGCGACAACGTGAACACAATCCGCCACCGCGATGGTCAGAACCACAATTGGTACGTTAATCGTCCCCGTCGACAGGAAAAAGCCCATCCATCCCGCCAGCCCCATGGTGGCCATAATGGTCAGTACCAGAACAACGACGGTGGCGAGCATGGCCAGTACGCTGCGCAGCAGAACCGCCAGAAGGACGATGATCAACAGCAGCATTGCTGGAACCAGAGTCGACATGTCTTTCTGGCCTTCGGTCGCGAAGCTGTAGTTCATCGGAATAATTCCGGTGTGATAGAAAGCAACATCCGGGTAGCGCTCGGCAAATTGCGCGCTCAGATCACGCACAAAATCCATCACACTGGCGACGTTCGCTGTGTTGTCCGTGACGTCCGGCAATTGCAACGTAATATTGATCAGGCTGACGTCAGTATCCGGTGAAATGATGCGGCCATTCAGAGACGGCTCCGCCAGCGCGGTTTCACGGATTCGGTTAAGATCGTCCTCCGTTAGCTCCTCAGGATAAAGCACCATATCTTCGACGATCATATCGTCGTACTCGGCCCACGTATTCTGATAGTTGGTCAGCGAATCTACGCGACTGGAAAACGGCGTTTGCCAGGCTTCCTCTGTGTATTCCTGTATCAGGGTCAGAATCGTCTCGTCGATCACTTCGCCCGATTCAGGCACCACTAATACCGCGATACTGTCGCTTTTATTGAAGATTTTCTGCATCTCTTCAAAATCATTCAGCGGGCCATACCCTTCTTCGAAGAAGACTTTGTAATCTCCCCGAAAATAAAGATTGCCACCACCTGCCGCTGCGGCCAGAGCCGCAATAATCAGCGCGGCAATTACTAACCATGCACGTTCCGTTGCCAGTTTTTCTACCCATTGACGCATAGTGCGCTCTCCTGAATTAAAGCGAAGCTTTCTGACTTTCTTCGGGGAATACTTCTTCGGCAATACGCTGCCAGGTTGCCCGATAATCCCAATCCCTCGACAAAGGTTTCATACCAATGCCGTCCATCAGCACATTCGCTCCGATTAAAGCGATGTTCTTTTCTTCAAGCAGATCACTGATCGTGTGCTCGAATCCTGTGTCCTCCAACATGTTGATCCCGTAGGAGGTCGACCATGTCAGAAAGGTAATTACGGTGGCATCCAGATCCTCTGTGATCTCAAGGTCACCCGCCTGAACGGCGGCATCGATCACTTCAAAGGCGATTGCAAAGAGGGTTTCATCGTTGTGGCGGACTTTCGCAGCACGCTGCGGTGAGGTTTTCTCGACGAAGGCCGCCGTGCGGGCTGTCACCAAAGCAGTCGACATCACCGGGTGCAACTTCATATGCAGGCGGTAGGCGTAATGAATCGCCAGGGCTTTTTCCCGAGGCTTGCCATCAAATGCCTGCGCCCGTAAGAACATATCTTTGAGTTCTTCCATCCCACGGCAACAGAGTGCAGCGAGGCAATCCTCTTTGCTGGTGAAGTGGTTGTAGACGGTGCCCTTGGATACATCACTGGCGCGGACCAGACGATCCATATTGAAATGCGCGTAACCCACGTCATCAATGATGAACTGAACGTGATCAAGTAGTGTGTTTTCGCGCTTCTGCCACTTCTCTTCCTGACGCGGGGTGCGCTCAGGCTTTACGGGCTCAGGTGCCTTAGTAGAACTCTTGGGCGACATGTCGTCCATCAACATGACCGTCGAATCCGGGCAACCCGCCATCCGCCACTGCTGAAAGGGGCAGTAGGGGCGTATGTTGAAGAGCAGACCTTTCAAGGTCTGTAGCGCTGTGTGCAATACAATCATTTTTGACGATCCGTCATTTTTGACGAATCGTCATATTACACACTAAGGAAGGGGAATCAAATGCACAAAAAAGGACAGTTACTACGAATATCGCAACAGTCTGTTGCAGCTACGCGCCTGCGACTTCGGCCCGTTTGAGTCGGCTGCCGATCACAACCTCAATGTAAAACTCACCGGCTTTTGTATCGAACGGAATAACGACTACAGGCCCTTCAACGTGGTGCACGATAGGCGCGTCGCCCGTTAACATCTTGGGAGTAGCCATCTCAAAGCTGTACCCGCCCTCCCAGAGTAGCTTACGAGCGCCACCAGATAGCATATTCGTAAGTTCACCGGTCAGGTCTTTGCAGGTATCGTCAAACTCCGCGACTTCCTCGCCGAGCATGCTGCTGCTTATCTTGATGATGGTGTCTTCGTTAAAGCTGATGGCGAGAGAACCATTAACCGCATCGCCTTCCATAGGGATCAGCCCTGTCACGACTCCAAGGGGATTCTCGCCTTCTTTCAGATATGGTTTGCCATGCTCACACGTCATGGATGCCATGGTTGCGAGTATGTTGCTAATCGTCTCTATGAAGGGATTGATGAATTGAACATTCATATAATCGGCCACCTCCGCAATCTCAGTGTAGTCGAGTTGCCTGGCCTTGCCGGAAAGATTTACCTATTACAGAGATGCCAGTACACAGGGTACTGGCTCCCTCAGTCGTCAGGTCTGGTGAGCGTTGGCGAAACGCTGATCAGAGACCTTTTACAGCGTATATACCGGGGGCATTACGCCAGTAACCGCGGTAGTCCATGCCAAAGCCGAAAACATAGCGATCTTCGACTTCAAGGCCAATGAAATCGACCTTCATACCGGGGGCTTTGCGATCGTGTTGCTTATCCACCAGCACCGCCGTGAGAACTTCCGCCGCGCCCTGTGCTTTACAGGCCTCAACGACTGCCTCCAGCGTGTAGCCTTCATCAAAAATATCATCGACAATCAGCACGGTACGGCCATCCATGGGCACGGATGGTGGCGCCTGCCATTGAAGATCAGCCTGAGCCGAGGTTTCCCCACGATAACGGGTCGCATGCATGTACCCCTGCTCCAGAGGAAACTTCAGCCGCGTCAGCAGTTGTCCAGCAACCACGAGTCCACCATTCATAATGCTGTAAACCACAGGCATCTTGTCTGCCAGCCGCGCTGTGATGTCAGCCGCCAGAGTATCAAGGGCAGCTTCGACTTCTTCTTTGCTTTTCAGAAGATCAGCTTCATCCATCACGGTATTAAGTTGCTCGCGCGAAAGGCTCTCGGTCATAAGTTCTAAGTCCACATACATTTGTAAAGAGACTGTTATGGTATGGGCCAGATGTACTCGCGGCAAGCGAACAAACGCCTCATACACCCCCTGTGTGATATGATTCACGCCTCTGAATCACAATAACTAACATCAAAAACGCAGGAACCACCATGACACCGACGCTGCAACTTGCCGTTGATCTGATCGCCCGCCCATCCGTGACACCTGAAGATGAAGGATGCCAGGCATTGATGATGGAGCGCCTTGCCGCTCTCGGATTCAACAACGAGCCATTACGCTTCGGTGATACAGATAACTTCTGGTCGCGTAAAGGCAACAGCCAGCCGGTTGTCTGCTTCGCTGGGCACACAGACGTAGTGCCTACCGGACCAGAAGCCAACTGGGACAACCCGCCGTTTGAGCCGAAAATCATCGACGGCATGTTGCATGGCCGAGGTGCTGCCGACATGAAAGGTTCATTGGCTGCATTTCTGGTAGCCACCGAACGCTTTGTTGAAAAATATCCTGACCACAAAGGTTCAATTGCGTACCTGATTACGTCTGACGAAGAAGGTCCGGCGCACAATGGTACTGTTAAAGTCATTGAAACGCTGGAAGCCCGCAACGAGAAAATCGATATGTGCGTTGTTGGGGAGCCATCCTCCACGAACTTGGTGGGTGACGTTATTAAGAATGGGCGTCGCGGTTCTCTTGGGTGCGTCCTTACGGTCAAAGGTAAACAAGGTCACGTTGCCTACCCCCACCTCGCGAAAAACCCAGTGCATATCGCTGCTCCGGCTTTAGCAGAACTAGCCACAGAAGAATGGGACCAGGGCAATGACTTTTTCCCTGCAACGAGCTTCCAGATCTCAAACATTAATGCAGGTACCGGGGCGACTAACGTGATACCGGGTACATGCGAAGTCGTATTTAACTTCCGTTTCTCGACTGAACTGACCGCAGATATTCTGAAAGAACGCACCGAAGCGATTCTGAACAAGCATGGTCTTGAGTACGACATCGACTGGAAACTGAGCGGCCAGCCTTTCCTTACTGACAAAGGCGCTTTAGTCGAAGCTGCTGTTAAAGCGATTAAAGACGTCACCGGTCGCGAGACCGAACTATCAACATCTGGCGGTACTTCAGACGGACGCTTTATTGCTCCGACAGGTGCTCAGGTCGTCGAGCTTGGCCCGATCAATGCGACCATCCACCAGGTCAATGAACACGTCAGCGCCGATGATCTGAACACACTGACCGACATCTACGAAGCAATGCTGGTTGAATTACTCGCCTGATGAAAGACTCTGCCTCCGGGCTTATCTGCCCCAAATGCGAGCAACCCCTGACAGCTCAGGGTAACCAGTGGCAATGCCCTGACCGCCATAGCTACGACACAGCGAAGCAGGGTTACATCAATCTGCTGCTGGTCAACCAGAAAAAGTCGAAAAATCCGGGAGATGACGTAGATATGGTCCGGGCGCGTACAGCGTTTCTGGATTCCGGAATCTATGAGCCGATTTCAGACGCTCTGAATGCACTGGTAAAGACAGGCCCCGTGCTTGATATAGGCTGCGGTGAGGGCTACTACACTCATCGCCTCCAGCAGCAATCAGGGTGTGAAGTCATCGGTCTGGATATCTCCCGCGAAGCCATCAAAGGGGCGTGCCGACGTACAAAAGATATCCGTTGGCTGGTCGCCAGTGGCGCGCGGCCTCCGGTTTCCGCCCGCAGTATAAAAACCATTATCAGCTTGTTTACCCCGCTCATGCCTAAGGGCCTGGATCATGCGCTTGCGGATGACGGTGAAATCATTACCGTTAACACCGGCCCCCAGCATTTGATGCAACTGCGGGAAGTCATCTACGATGAAGTGAAGGCTGAGAGTTTTACGCCGGTTCCGAAGATGGCAGATGCCGGTTTCATCGCAGTCGATGAGCAAAAGCTGACCTACGAAGTAACGGTGCCCGGTGGTGATCCCCTGGTCGCATTGTTCAATATGACACCGCATCGCTGGAAGGTAAGTCCGGAACGCGCAGAAAAACTCCAGACAATTGATTCACTGACACTCGAAATCGACGTAGTATTACACCGGTTTCGCAGGCAGAAAGATTCGTAATGACCCGAGCAGACTTCTACATACTAGGTGGCCAGGCAGACCATGATCAGTGGTTCTTCGCTTGTCGGCTGGTAGAACAGATTCAGCAGAAAGGTCATAAAATCCTGCTTCAGGTGGACAATGAGCAGAAAGCCAGAGAACTCGATGATATGCTCTGGCAATTCCGGGCAGACGCCTTTGTACCGCACGCGCTGCTGACAGCAAAAGACGCACCTGTAGACTGTCCGGTAAGCATTGGTTGGGCTCAGGAACCCGGACATCACCACGATGTCATTATTAACCTGAGCGCTGAATTACCGGCTTTTTTCAGCCGTTTTGAAAGACTGGTAGAAATTGTCGTTCAGAAAGACGATATTCTGGCCTACACGCGCCAACACTTCCGGTTTCTGAAAGATCGGGGATACCCGGTGACGCACAACGATATGAGAATGAGCTGATGAAAAACAAGGAAGAGCCAAAAGACCTTCTGGCCGAACTCGAGATGTTGCAACGGGTGCTTGATAACCCGACTTCATCTGGCTCCTCTGCGGATGACATTCCGGTTCTGGATGACCTGTTCGACGGAAGCATCCCTACCGTCAACGAACCTGCTGAACTTGATCTCAGCAACATTCCGACGGTTACAGATATTCCAACAGTTAATGACGTCGCCTCTCAGCCAGCGTCACTGCGTGCAGTACCAAAGCCGCAGCCTCCTGTTGAACGCGCACCTGAAGCACCTCAACCTGAACCTAAGCAAGCGCCTCCCAGTGGCCTGAGCCCGCTGAATCAGATCCTCGACAAGATCAATCGCGGCCAGGAAACCGAAACGCCCGCAATGACGCCGATCCCGGGTGCCAGCGAAACAGCACTGAGCTCAAAGCGTGCTGAGCTGGATGCCAACATGGCCGAAACCACAGCGTCGCTGACCTCCCTGCTCCAGCGTGAGCGCATGGTCGATGAGCTCGTTGAAGAGCTGATGCCCATGATCAAAAGCCGCCTTCGTGCCCGCGTACGCGACATGCTCAACAACAAAGAAGACCTCTGACGGCCGCGTTCAATTCCGGTATACTGCTGCTCATTTTTTCAAGTCCGATATGAGTAGCAGCGAGTAATGGATAAGACGTACAAGCCCAGCGCAATTGAACAGTCCTGGTATCAGGAGTGGGAACAGAAAGGTTACTTCAAACCGTATCAGGAAGGCCTTGATGGAGACGGTTACTCCATCATGATCCCGCCGCCGAACGTTACCGGCTCGCTGCACATGGGTCATGCCTTCCAGCACACCATCCAGGACGCCCTCACCCGCTACAAGCGTATGCAGGGGCAGAAAGCACTGTGGCAGGTCGGTACTGACCACGCCGGTATTGCTACTCAGATGGTTGTTGAGCGCAAGCTCGCCGCTGAAAACCAGCCAGACCGACACGAACTTGGCCGTGAGAAATTCCTCGAAAAAGTCTGGGAATGGAAAGAACAGTCTGGCGGTACCATTACCAGCCAGATGCGACGACTGGGCAACTCAGTCGACTGGGAAACCGAGCGCTTCACCATGGACGATGGCTTTTACAAAGCCGTTCAGGAAGTGTTTATCCGTCTGTACAAAGACGGCCTCATCTACCGTGGCAAGCGTCTGGTCAACTGGGACCCGAAACTGCACACCGCCATCTCCGATCTCGAAGTCGAAAACAAAGACAAGAAAGGTCACATGTGGCACCTGCGCTACCCGCTTGCCGATGGCCTGAAAACCTCTGAAGGCAAAGACTACATCGTTGTTGCGACTACTCGCCCAGAAACCATGCTGGGCGATACCGGTGTTGCGGTTAACCCGGAAGATCCGCGCTACAAAGATCTGATCGGTAAAGACATCGTTCTGCCCTTAGTAGACCGTCGCATTCCGATTGTTGGCGACGAACACGCCGACATGGACAAAGGCACCGGTGCCGTTAAGGTCACCCCAGCACACGACTTCAACGACTATGAAGTCGGCAAACGCTGCAGCCTGCCAATGATCAACATCTTCACCTTCAACGCCGACGTGCGTGACGTGCCGCAGGTATTCAATACCGACGGCAGTGTCAACGAAGACGTGAAGGCCAGCATTCCAGAGAAGTACCGTGGCATGGAGCGCTTCGCTGCGCGTAAAGCCATCGTTGCAGACTTCGAAGCAGCGGGCTTGCTCGACGAAATCAAAGACCACGACCTCACAGTGCCGTATGGCGACCGTGGCGGCGTTGTCATCGAACCGATGCTCACTGACCAATGGTACGTCGACGCTAAAACCCTGGCGAAGCCTGCGATTGAAGCGGTTGAGAACGGCGACATTCAATTCGTACCTAAGAACTACGAAAACATGTACTTCAGCTGGATGCGAGACATTCAGGACTGGTGTATTTCCCGTCAGCTGTGGTGGGGTCACCGTATCCCAGCCTGGTACGACGAAGAAGGCAACGTCTACGTTGGCCACGACGAAGCCGAAGTACGCGCTGCCAACAAACTGGCTGACGACGTAGAACTGGTTCAGGACGAAGACGTACTGGACACCTGGTTCTCCTCTGCTCTCTGGACCTTCGGTACGCTGGGATGGCCAAACCTGGACGACCCAGAGGTCGCCAAGCGCATGCTCGACTTCCACCCGACCGACGTTCTGGTTACCGGTTTCGACATCATCTTCTTCTGGGTAGCGCGCATGATCATGATGACCATGCACTTCATCAAAGACGACGATGGGAAGCCGCAAGTACCGTTCAAAACCGTCTACGTGACCGGCCTGATCCGTGACGAAGTCGGTCAGAAGATGTCGAAGTCTAAGGGTAACGTCCTCGATCCGCTGGATATGATCGACGGTATTTCCCTCGACGACCTGATGGAAAAGCGCACCGGCAATATGATGCAGCCGCAACTGGCTGAGAAAATCGGCAAGCGCACCAAAAAAGAATTCCCGGAAGGCATCGCGCCACACGGCACCGACGCCCTGCGCTTTACCCTCGCTGCTATGGCCTCGACCGGCCGTGACATTAACTGGGACATGAAGCGCCTCGAAGGCTACCGTAACTTCTGCAACAAGCTGTGGAACGCCTCACGCTATGTGATGCTGTCTGTAGCGGGCGAAGAAGCCGTCGAAAACGCAGATGGCGGCCTGATCGAAATCACCGACGCCATGAAAGCCGCGTGCGGCGTGAACGGTGAAGATGCCGCCCTGTCACTGGCAGACCGCTGGATCATCTCCCGCCTGCAGCGCGCCGAAAGCGAAGTACGCCGCCATATGGACCAGTACCGCTTCGACATGGCCGCACAGACGCTGTACGAATTCATCTGGAACGAATACTGCGACTGGTACCTCGAGCTGTCTAAGCCAGTACTGTGGGATGAGAACGCCACCGAAGAAGAGAAACGCGGCACCCGCGGTACACTGGTACGCGTACTCGAAGCCATTCTGCGACTGGCGCACCCGATCATCCCATTCATCACCGAGTCTATCTGGCATCAGGTGAAAGACCTCGCGGGTAAATCAGGCGACACCATTATGCTGGCGGCCTACCCAGAGCCACAGGAAGCACTGATCGACGAAGGCGCAGAAGCCGACATCGAATGGCTGCAGAACGTGATTACCGCTGTGCGTAACATCCGCGCTGAGAAAAACATCGCCCCAGGCTTTGAACTGGAACTGCTGTTCAAAAACGGCGGCGACGAAGACTTCCGCCGCGCTGAAGAAAACCAGGCCTTCCTGATGAAACTCGCCAAGCTCAACAAACTGACCTGGCTGAACGAAGGCGACGAAGAACCAATGTCTGTCACCCAACTGGTTGGCGACATGGAAGTACTCGTACCCATGGCTGGCTTCATCGACAAAGACGCAGAAGTCGCGCGTCTGGCCAAGTCGATTGAAAAACTCGGCAAAGAACTGGAGCGCGTACAGAACAAACTGGGTAACCCAGGGTTCGTTGATAAAGCACCAGAAGCCGTGATCGAAAAAGAGAAAGAAAAAGCCGCCGGCTTCGAGCGTGACATCGCCAAACTCAACGACCAGATCGAAAAGATCAAAGCGTTGTAATCAGCGACACCGCTCTGAAAACAAAAGCGCCAGCTCTGCAAAGACCTGGCGTTTTTTTATATCTCGTTTCTTTCAGGCTACTGCCATCGCCTGTAGGAGGGGATCTTATCCCCGACAGACCTGCCGGGTTTAAGGTTTAACTGCGCTCCCCTTGTAGGAGCCAAACGCGAAGCTTTGGCGAACCGGGTTGGAACAACCCGCCTACGTCCTACCCCATCTAAAGCCCTATTTTGCGAACACCGCCCTCTTAGGCGTCTCTCAAACAACCGATTGACATAGACCAAAACCTATATAGACTAAAACCTATACAGACAAGGATTCGTCATGTGGAGTGTTGAAACAACCGACTGGTTTGATGATTGGTACGCAGACCTCTCCGATACCGACCGAGCTAACGTGCTTGCGGCCATGTTGGTATTGCGAGAACAAGGGCCTGGTTTGCCACGCCCATACGCAGATACCGTCAAAGGCTCAGTCCACAGCAACATGAAAGAACTCAGGGTACAAAGCAAAGGCGACCCGATACGTGCCTTCTTCGCCTTTGACCCAGAACGCAAAGCCATTCTGCTCTGCGCAGGAAACAAAACCGGAAACGAGAAGCGGTTTTATAAAACTATGATCCCGATTGCTGATCGGGAATTTACCGAACATCTGAACAGATTGAAGTCGAGGTAAACACAATGAAGCTTGAAGACATCATTGCTAATGAAAAGCCTGAAGTCGTCGTAAAGGCAAAGAAGATTGCAGCTGATACCCTCCTTGATATTCACCTGGCTGAGCTACGCGAAAAAATGAATATGACTCAAGGCCAGATCGCAGAAGCGCTTGGAGTCAAACAGCCGACGGTATCCGATATGGAAAAGCCGGGCAGAGACCTGAAGCTCTCTTCGCTAAAACGATACGTTGAAGCATCTGGTGGCAAGCTGAAAATTGATATCGAACTGCCTGATGGCACCCATTACGGGTTCAACGTTTGAAGTATTGGCCATTCAATGAGACATCAAATGCACTTTTTAAAACTCGCACTCGTCGCTTCTGGTGCAGCATCGATCTTCATGCTGCACAAGGTAATCGTGAATAACAACATCCCACTAGCCGCACTATTCTTAGTCGTCCCATTCATTATTTTCGCGGTAGTGCAGCTTCGACGTACTGTTCGCTGCCAGGAGTGTGGTATCAGTCCTTTTGAGGACGGTTTTGATGATCCAGATCGAGTCCTTCCAGTAAAGTTTGATTACACCAGAATTGGATCAGGCCCTATTTTTCGGTTTTACAAGTTGCAACTGCGACTTGGAATGGGAACCTGTGCGGCCTGCACAAAAAATATTCGCGAACAGACGAAGCCTCGCGGATAAGTTCTGAACCAAGTTTGTCACTCCCGCAAAGGCGGGAGTCCAGTGCCATGCATATTCCCGTAGGAGCCGTTCAGCGCATTTTGCTAACGGCGAAAAGCCTGAAGCCCCCTCACAACAACCGATAATAATCATCCAGCCCCTGCAAAATCAGCGACTTTGACCTGGGCCTGAATACCTTACCTGCCAGCCTCACCTTCTGCATCCGATCAATTCGGAACACCCTTGGCGCATCACGCAAGTGATCCCAACCCAGCAGATACCAGACCGGCCAATTAAAGAACAAATACTGAGGTTCGATCCGACGCTCAGTCACTGCCCCCGTGCCCGCGATATACTCAATATCCAGCATCTCCAGCTCAAAGAACCCGGTCGTTACCTGCCTGGTAATGGCTGCACTGGGCTGGCTGTAGGTCTGTGTGACCTGCCCTGATGCCGGATCACCCACCAGAATACGTTTACGTAACTGATTGACCACCTGACGCTGATGCTCTGGTAAACCCAACGTCATCTTCTGTCGAACACTGCGCACAGGTTCTGCCAATAACGGGCTTTGCAGCGTCTCTGTAATCGCCAGCGACACCAGCATACTGATCACCTCTTCGTGATTCAGCCGCAGCTTATCGACACCCCAGCGACGACTCAGGCTGACACCACCACCGGGGCCGCGCTCGGCTTCAATCGGCACTCCCTGCTCACGCAGCTCATTGATATCACGCAGCAGCGTACGATCACTCACCTCAAGTTGTTCAGCGAGGCGCTTCATCGTCCATACCTCATCCTGCCGTAACAATCCGACCAGACGATCCAGGCGATTCTGCTTATTCAGTAAGCTCCCTTTCGCCACGCGTATCTTTCTCCTGAAACAGCCTGCGTTAGTTCGATGTTCACAGCCTAACAAAATAACCGACATTTAGCGTCGGTTATAAGATTACTCTGAATCTGTGCCAAGACAAAGGCGCACACACAACTCGGGAGCAACCCCCCGACAATTGACTTGAACCGAATTGAACAGAACAGACCGGAGATACGGATATGCACACGACTCTTAATGCCACCGCTGCCAACCTGAACAACAGCTTCGAAATAATCGCACTGCAGTTCCGCGCAGACGTCGATTTCGCCGCTCAGGAGACCGCCATGGCCAACCTTAACGCCGTCGTACAGACTGCAGAAGGCTTCAAATCAAGGGATTACTACTACAGCGAAGAAAACGGCCACTGGATTGAGTTCATCGTCTGGGAAAACGAAGCAGCTGCCAAAGCAGCGTCAAAGGCGATGATGAGGAATGATGAAGCAATCGCAGTCTTCTGCCTGGTAGATGAAAAGACCATGCTCTTCTCACACTACCAACACAAAGGCGGCATCGCCGCCTGAGCCGCCCCTGTAGGAGCCATACGCGCAGCTTTGGCGATACGGGTTGGAACAACCCGCCTACGACCTCCCGCATCTAAACCTCTCTTTTGCCAACACCGGTAATCCGACCTATAAAACCAAAGAAACCGCCAAAAGGCGGTTTCTTTGCTATCAGATGCGGGACTAAGCGCTTACTTGTAAAACGCCTCAACCTCACCCTTCAGCTTAATCAGCAGCGGACGACCAAAGCGATCCTTAGTCGTCGGAGAAGAAATCTTCACCCAACCTTCGCTGATGTTGTATTCCTCGATGTCCGTGCGCTCTTTCCCCTTGAAGCGGATGCCGATGTCGTACTCAAAGCACTCTTCAACGAAGTGCGGGCTGCGCGGGTTGATGGACAGGTGATTGGGGAGTTCTGGTTTGTTGTCGGACATAACTGCAACCTGGCAAATATTTAAAGCCTCACATTGTAGAGAGACTACTGGCCTCTCTCAATAGACAGATCGGCCGATCAAACATGATTATCTAGCGACAATGCCAAAACGAGTGGCATATGATCACTAATCGAGAGCCAGATATCTGGGTCACCGATGGTCAACACGCAGCCGGAAAGAAGGTTCTCTGAAACAAACGCATAGTCAATGTGATACGCCTTAGCTCTGTTTCGCTGGAGATAAAAAGTAGGCTGAGTTTCTGTTCCTTGAGATTCATTTCTTCTGTTGTGATATACGCTCTGCAAGCCCAAATCACGCAGCTCCTCTACTACATTGGAGTGATTCCACCAACGATCGTCTTTATCCCAAATAGAATTACTATTGAGGTCACCTAATACAATAGTATTCGGTTCAGAGAGGTCGCATTTATGTATCTGAAGATACTTCCACAGCTGACCGATATACCCGAAGGCCTTTGAACCACCTTTTGTCCAACAAGCCAGCAACGTGAACCTATTGTTTAATCGAAATGGTAGGAATAATTCCAGATCTTCAGTTCGCCAGAATATAGGGCGATCATGGGAACCCAAGCCTTCGATCGTAAACTCTCCCGACCATGTTACTTTCCGAACACAATTTCCATTGCGGGGAAAGATGCCTATCCCCTTATTTTTGTTCTTTCCATACCAAATGTAATCGCCGGCCCATTCTCTGTAGGCCTTCGTAGACTGGGCAGGATCTTCACATTCCTGAACAACAACTAAATCTGCCTCTAGTGAGTCAATTGCATGAAGTTTATTTCTGAGTCCTCCATTGCAATTCCACGTCACAATCTTCATCGATCACATCCGAGTGTTAATCTGAGCTTCATTAGAAGCAAGGTTTTCTCTCATTTCCAAACCGGTAAGCTCATTCGCTTTAATAAACCTCTGAAACTCGTTACTACAGTACAAACCAAAGTAATCATCAAAATCTGTCTTGAAAATCACTTCCTCAGTATCGAAAAACAAAGAAGCAACCTCCCCGAATGAATCCTTAGTACTGGTCCTCTCATTGGTTGGTACGACCTTCAAAGGATTGAAAATAGCTCCCTCTTTCGGAGCTTCGTTTTCAGAGCTATAGACTACTGGTAGCAGCTCACCATGAGGCTCGAGAACGTCTTTCAATGCCTTCAGGGCTCTCTCTGATAAAAAGAGATGGCCGCTGTGTACCTGAAGATCAGGAATAGGTTTATCGCTCTTACCACCTAGTGCAGACTCAAAGCGGACTGACAGTTTCTACCATATAGGTGCATATTCTCTTGGGTCGCATTCAACCTGGATCAGATTATCTTCCCCGAGTTTTTCTATGACTTCTTCATCGTTATAGATCAAACTAAGGAAATCCAAATCATTCGTTGAGATTCTGTACACCATGGTATCCGCCCATGACCTGTCGCAAGTCCCTTAGCTTCAAGTAAGAGCGGCCTCTTCAAACTCAACTCCACTTGGCTGATAGGCAATCAATGCCTCATAAATAGCTGGGCTCAGGTAAATACCTGTAAAATTGTCTTCCTTGATTTTAAAGAAGCCTTGCTCCGGAACTTTACTCAAATCGAAAACAGCATTAGCAACCCCACCGAATGGATTCATCTCTGACTTCTGCTGATCAAGGCAATCAACCACGCTGACGACATTACAGAGCCATAAGCGAGCATTCTCCCACTGCAGCTCAATGAATTGCACCGTGTTGCCAGCGAGTGGCTTTAAGTACTCATAAAGATCATTACTGACGACGAAAGAGCCGACATTTACCAGTGACATATCACACAGTGGAAGCTCGGCATCATCTTCGTCAGGTTTGACGGCTACTGGTTGCTCTACGGTGACTAGTAATCCTTTGCAGCGGAAAGGCCGTCCATTGACACAACTGAAGGTTTTGATATGTGCGAAATCAACTTCCAATGAATATACGTTAGGATCTGCCACTGGCTTTAGCCTCCGGATACCATCTACAACCCTTCGGACTTTGCTTTAAGAACAGCTTTCACTGTCGCATCCACTCCATCTGAGGAATAGCCGCCTCCGCCAGTAATGACCGCTGGTATAGCGAGTTCCTTTAAACGACTTAAAGTCAGCCTTTCTCGCTTTGCTACATCATCAGGAGTAAGTTTCAAACCACCCAATTTATCAGAACTCAGAACGTCCGTTCCGGCGACAACAAACGCTAACCTGAAGTCTCCTTGAATTTCTCCCAAAGCGATTTTCAAACACTCAAGGTAGGTTTCGCCATCGGTCCCTGGCTTGAGCTTCATTGGAATATCGACACGATCGCGAGTGTATTCACTGGTCGGATAAATACTGGCGTTATACACATCCATGAGGACAACATTTGGGTTATCCATAAACACGTGTGCGGTACCATTACCATGATGAGCATCGGTATCGATAATCAGAATACGATCATCGCCGGTCACTTGACCGCTCTTAAGCAACTGCTGATATGTGATACCTATATCGTTGTAAACGCAAAATCCTTCCATCTGATTTCGCATGGCATGGTGGTAACCACCCGATAAGTTCCAATAATTCTGACCACTTTGCAATGCGTTTTCAGCGCCAAACAGAGTACCTGCCACACCCCATCGCATCGGACTCAGAACTTTCCGTTCGAGGTACGCCTGAGTAATAAACGGTAGCCTAGGAAATTCCAGTGCTTTTAAAACGCCATTTCGATTCTTAACGAGTTGCAGCATTACCTCAGAAAGAAATTCACTGATTATCTCATCAGATACAGGCTCTTCGGGCGACAAGAATTCAATGCCATTATCTTGAGAGAGTCGATCATATATTTTACGGAACCTCATTCCCTCAAAAGGGTGCAGATGTTTCAGCAACCCGAGGTCAAAGTTGAAGTTCTCGTTATATATGATTTTCATGCGAGCGTCCGGCTATCTCTTGCAAGTTCATTTGCGTATCTTAATACCTCATTAGGCGTCCATATACCACGCCCAAGCACTTTTCCAAGTTTGCCATAATCATGTGCTGAGGGTTTGAATGATGGGCCAATCCCACAAGCCACTTCCAGGCATTCAGCGACAATGTTGGAACAGTTGTTTCGAGCTAGCTGATACGAGGGTTTATTAGCAATCAAGTTCGCAATATGCTTGGCCAGTTCGGTTCTGTTGACGTTGTTAATCACAACTGTAATGGGCTGCCGACCACCTTCAGCGCGAATATCTTCCTGCAAGGCCGCCATAAAGTGACCAGGATGCGTCCTCTTGATTTTCAGATCTTTTTTACCTGCTACATCCTGTGGCCAGAAGCTAATGTAGTCCGCCCCGAACGACAATGAAGTGTGACCAACCATCCCGCCATGCGGTGGCCATACATGTACCTTTAACATCCCTGGTTCTCCTATTCCTTGAGAAATATAGTTTGTCGGATATCCCCAATCCTCACAACCCCATATTCCGCCACCCCAACAACCAAAACAGCCGCCCGATGGCGGCTGTTTCATTACTCTAAAGGCCCCTCTTCCCTTCGAGGTCACTCCATCTCATTTACTTCTCCACCCGATCAAAGTAAAACCGCGCAGTGAAATCAATGTCGTTGCAGATGCCGCTGTTGTGTGAACAGGTCGCAGATAACCTCCACTCCTACAAGTCCACTACCCTAACGGAAACGTGCAGCCATCGCGCAAGCTTCGCGTTGCGCTCCTACAGCTCCTCTCGAACTTGCCCCTTCGTAAATACAAATCACTTACAATTCTGACAAATATATGCATAATGCAAATCATTCTCATAAATAATTATTAGGAGTCTTTCATGCGTAGTCTCTCTGCGGCCACTCTTATCGTGCTGGCAGGCACGTCTCAGGCCGAGGATGTTTCCCTCGATGACATGGTTGTATCGGGCAGCCGCGCCGAAGAGCGCGTGGCCAGTATGCCTGCGTCGGTGAACATTCTGGATCAGAAAGCCATTGAGGAAGGCCTGAAGGTATCGCCAGAAATTCAGCAGCTGCTGTCGGTTCAGGTGCCGGGCTTCTCGCCGTCGAAAGCGAGCACCAGTAACTCCGGCTTTAAGCTACGCGGTCGTAATGCTCTGATTCTGATTGATGGTGTACCTCAGTCTACCCCTCTGCGTAACGGCGCATTGGGTCTGCGTACCATTGATGCCGCTGCGATCGAGCGTATCGAGGTCATTAAAGGCTCTTCTTCTTTGTATGGTCACGGCGCTTCGGGCGGTCTGGTCAACTACATCACTAAGCAGGCTGACCCGGATTCAGAATTCAGTGGCGATGTGGGCATCAGCACCCGCTTCTCAGCCGTAGAGTTTGAAGACAGCCTCAGTAAGCGTATCGATTCTACGGTTAGCGGTACGCTGGGGCAGTTCTCTTATCTGGTGAGCGGCGCTTACGACAGTTACGGCGAACAGAAAGACTCTGATGGCGACACTATGGGTCTGGTCTATGGTCTCTCTGATTTAACGACTCAGAACCTGCTCACTAAACTGGGCTGGGAGTTTGATGATCAGCAACGCATTCACCTGACCTACAACTACTTTGACTCTCAGCAGGACACCAACCTGATTGATGAGCCAGGCAGTTACGCCACGGGCGAGAAAACCATTGCGGTTGATAACGACACTGGCGAAGCACGCCCGGGTGACCCACAGGGTCCCAACGACAATTACAACCTTATGGTGAAGTACAGCCACGATGAAGTACTGCCTGGTACTTCTTTCTCGATAGATGCGTATAAACAGCGAATTGAGAACGTCTTTTTCTTCAGTACCCGCCTGGCCAACCCAGATGAAGGTTATGACGGTGGTCAGTCTGTGATTTTGTCTGAGAAACAGGGTTTACGTACCGATTTATCCAGCGTCTTCAGCTTCGGAGACTTTGATAACCGCATTACTTACGGCGTCGACTACGTTGAAGACGTAAGCTCGCAACCATTGGTCGATGGCCGTATCTGGGTGCCCGAAATGGATATGGATAATACGGCAGCGTACGTTCAGAACAACCTGAACTGGAATGACAACTGGATGTTTAAGGCGGGTATCCGTCAGCAAAGAACTGAGATCCAGGTGGATGACTACGATACATTAAGACTTTGCCGCAGCGAAGACACCTGTTCTGAAGCGTTTGCTGTTGAAGGTGGTACGTTGAAATATAACCTGACCACCTACAACCTGGGTGTACGCTACACAGCAATGCCGGAGTTCAGCCCCTTCTTTAACTACTCTGAAGGTTACGACATTTCAGACCTCGGTCGCCTGCTTCGCAGTGCCACGGTTACCAGTCTGTCTCAGGTAGAAACCGAAGCCTCAAAAGTAAAACACTACGAAATTGGTGCCAGCAGTGACGTCAATAATCTGCACCTTGAAGTCGCTATCTACAGAAGTACTTCCACGCTGGGTACCTCTACCGTTGAAGATCCGAACACGGGTATTTACCTGCCTGTGCGCGAGCCTCAGGAAATTTACGGTGTTGAAATCCTTGCGGATTATCAATTTAACTCTGGCCTGCTGTTAGGTGCTACTTACAGCCATATCCGTGGCGAAAATCCGGATACCAACGATCCGCTAAGCAATCGTTTTATCAGCCCTGATAAGCTGACGGCATACGTTAACTGGCCGGTGTCTTACAATGTCACTGTGAATGCAGATATTACGCATATCGGTGAGCGTGATGAGTTCGACGCACAGGAAGACGGTACTTATTCAAACTATGAAGGCCCGATTTCTGGTTATCAGGTGGCGAATGCACGTGTAACCTATCAACCAGGTGACTGGCAGGTGTATGCAGGTGTAGAAAACCTGTTTAACGAGGATTATTTCCCGGTTGCGTCACAGAGCCTGACAACGAATGCAAGCTACTACACAGAAGGTCCGGGTCGTACGATTGTGCTGGGCAGCCGCCTGCAGTTCTGATCACCGGTACGTTCCTAACCAGGAATCGAATCCTGTACTCAGGGTCCGCAACGCGGGCCCTTTTTAGTTATTGAGAGTTATGTTTTCACACGCACAACATAAACAGAAATTTGTTTCTCTGCACCGCTACTTTGGATTAACCATTGCGCTGTTTCTGGTGGTATCTGGCCTGACCGGTAGCATACTGGCTTACTACCACGAGCTTGATGAGTGGCTGAACCCTGATCTGTTTTTTACTGAGCAGAAAGGCAGTAATTTTCTACAAGAAGATTATCTGTATAGAGCCGCTCAGGGGTACACCGAATCGCACGGCGGTACGCTGAACACCATGAGCCTGGAGTTTGTGTCCGGGCGTTCGCTACGCCTGTATGTTAATGGCTCTGAGGAATTTAACCGGCTATTTATTAACCCTTATACCGCCGAGGTGATGGGCGCACGGCAATGGGGTGACTTGTCAGACAGCTGGCGGAACATCGCTGGGTTCATTTATAAGCTCCACTACACGCTCTGGTTGCCCGGCACCTGGGGTGTTCTGTTGTTGGGCATTATCGCGCTCATCTGGACAGTCGATTGCTTTATCGCAGTCGCCACGACTCTTCCTATCATGAAGAGGTTTTCGTGGAAGCTTTTCCGCCAGCGATGGAAGCAAAGTTTTAAAATGCGCTGGAAAAGCAAGGGCTATACCTTTCACTTTTTACTGCACCGCTCTGCGGGTCTTTGGCTCTGGGCCTTACTGCTGATATTCGCCTGGTCATCGGTGGCGTTTAATCTTCGTGATGTTTATAAGCCTGTGACTTATGCGGTTTTTCAAGCGCCGCCAGAAACTCCCTCTACAGGACACACGTTAACGCCTCTGCCTTTTCAGGAGGCATTGTCGATGGCCCGCGCTCATGCCGAAAGTATCGCCAGCGAGTACAAGGTTTCATTGGGGCACGAGCGGTCTTTTCGTTACCTGAAAGCAAAAAATACGTTTCAGTATCGCTTCCATTCATCGCGGGACGTTGACGATGCCATCGCCAGAAGTGTGATCTATATTGATGCTGCGACGGGTGAGTTCCTTGATGTGTATTGGCCAACCGGTCAGTACTCAGGCACCACAGTTACGCAATGGCTTTACGCTCTTCATATGGCGGAAGTATTTGGCCGACCTTATCAGCTACTGGTGTGCCTGCTAGGACTGATGGTCACCTATTTCAGCTACAGCGGAGTGAAAATCTGGTGGCGTAAGCGCCAGAAAGCCCGCACCAAACGACGGGCCTGAGGCACAACCAAAACAGCCGCCAAACGGCGGCTGTTTTATCACTCAAAAGTCCCTTCATCCTACCGTTTCACCCACTTTATTTATTCTTCCACCCGATCAAAGTAGAAGCGCGCAGTAAAGTCGATGTCGTTATAGGTGCCGTTGTTGTGCGAGCAGGTCACGGTGTAGTGCGAACCTTCGACCTTACCGTAATCCAGCGGGATGCTGAGGTAACAGTAGTTGTTATTGCCGCCATTGGTCTGGATATAGGCTTCCAGAGCTGGGAAGCCTAAGCCCGGCTGCAACACGTTGTTGGTATCGACGATATATTCGCCGTAATAACACGGGATGGGTGTGCCTGCTGGCAGTGTCGCATCGTACGAGAAGGTACCAACCGATATGCGGAAGTCACATTCGGTAAGTGTCCGCCCTGCGTTGACATCCAACCAGGTGGCGGCGTTGACGCGCAGGTCAAAACCGTCGAGCCAGATTTTATATTTGATATCACCCTGGCGCGGATTCGTGCCTGAAGTGTATTTCTCAAAAAAATCTGAATTACCGTCGCCGTCTGAATCGCCCGCGTTCGGGTTGGTGTAGTCGAGGTATTCCGTCTGATCGTTCAGGCCGTCGTTATCCGTGTCGCTGACGCGCGGGTTTGATACGAAGATGCCAATATCACTGCCGTTAATGGTAATCCGGCGTGGCGGTGTCGCGCCCTGTGGCAGGCCGAGTTCTTCTCTGTCGTAGAGTGTGTCGGTATCACTATCAACAGAGCTTGGGTTGGTGCCGTACTGGCTTTCGGCCGCGAGTGTCGCTTCGATCTGGGCGACGTTACAGGCCGGTGCGAGGTTACAGGCACGCACGAAGGCGGCGTAGTCGTTCTCCGGTACCTGATTAAAGGTGATGCACGGATTGGCTCGTGTGACACAGACGTCACCGCCGTTGCGGTATTCATCACCGTCGCTAATACCATCGCCGTCGGTGTCGGTACTGCGTGGGTCGGTTTTGAGGTAGAACTCAAGCAGATCCGGCAGGCCGTCTTCATCGGTATCGGTTTTAGTAGGGTCAGCAGTGACCAAACGGTTCGCACCCCAGAAGGCTTCGGTCACGATCCAGCCGTTGCTTTCAGCAGAATTCACCAGCCCGTCGCCGTCGTCATCGAGGAAGTCTGCGCCGTCGACGCGGTCGTTCGGGTGCAGACCCAGTGACAGTTCGGCGAGGTCATTGACGAAGTCGCCGTCGGTATCCGGGTTCAGCGGATCAGTGGCGTAACCTCCGGTGAGTTTGTCTTCAAGCATCTGCTGGCATTCAGCACTAACGCTGTGCTCCGTCCATATGGCACCAGTCTCTCGCTCTGTTGGAATCGGATCAGGCTCTGTACCCAGGTAAGGCGTAATCGTCATGGACGGTACGCTGGAGTCATCAACATCGATGCTGACCATCGGCGTTACGATGTTGCCTTCGACGCGCTGACCGGTAATTTCTTCATAATCAGTAAGGCCATCAAGGTCGGTGTCACGCAGGCGTGGGTCGAGGCCACAAGCGCGTTCGAGATCATCGGTCAGGCCGTCGCGGTCGGAGTCGGCTTGTGCCGGATTGGAGAACACGCGGTAGCTCTGACGTGCGCCTTTGAGCTGCACCAGCCAGCCTTCTTTGATTTCGGTGTAGTCAGTAAGCGTATCGCACACCTCAAGACCATTGTCCTGATCACAGCCGTCGGTGTTAATGCTCTCGTCTGAGCTGCCGTGCAGGTATTCTTCACGCGCCCAGACGCGGTCGAGGTCTTTGTCCTGCACGTAGGTCAAGTTGTATTGCTGACCAGAACGCAGACGCAGGTTATCGAAGTCGACGTTTTCGATATTCTGGTTGTTGGTAAACAGTACCCAGAAGCGGGCTTCACCGGCGATGGCTTCTACATCGCGGAAGCGCGTCAGTACGTAATGCTCTTGTCCTGCTTCAACCAGTACGTCGTCACCGGTCGGGATAGAATCAATCACGCCGTCGTCGCCCGCCCGTATGACTACCTGGCCGGGTTCGATGTCGGCGTTCAGGGTGCTGACAAAATCATCATCACCGGAGGCATCGGTTTCGGCGATGCCATTGCCGCCGTCAATAATAACCGCAGAGGTAGCGAACAGTTCGGTGGCGTAATCCGGCTCTATCAGAATGTCGTCACCTCCGGGGCTGGTAGTGATGCTGTTGTCGTCACCGGCGGCAATAATAATGCTGCGCGGCTCAACGCTGCTGCCCGCGGTTTCGAGTTGTTCATCATCGGAGGTTGGCGCGGCGACGGTTTCGACCACACCGTTGCCACCGTCGCGGATAATCTGTGTGCCACGGATACCGGCAATCTCTAACGCGCGTTTCATGCTGATGCCGTTGGGTGCACCAGTCGAAGAATGATGATCACTGGCGGTGGCAATGCGGTAGCTTTCGACCACACCATTCCCCATATCAAAGGTAATCTCGGCGGTTCGGTCCTGGATCTGCTGTGAGGTGAAGGCGTAGTTGTTGCCGTTTTCATCGGTGATGTCGTAGTTAGCTAATTGCACGACTAAACCTCGCGGGTTTTTCATCAGGTCTTCGATTTCTTGCGGGAAGACGTTCTCGGTACGGAAGATGAACGGCCCACGAGCGGTTTCGCCAATGGCACCGATATTCACAGAATCGAGGTTGTCGTTTTCCGGCACAAGCGAGCCGATAGGAATAATACGGCGGCGGTTATTCGGGTCTTGTGCCTGTGCGGTCAGTTCAAGGTTGCTGATCGAGAATGGAATATTGCCGGCATTAGCCACGGTCACGTCGACACGCATTGATGCACCCAAAACTTCACGGGTAATGCTCTCGCGGGTATCACGGGCGTTTTCGGTAGTGAGCGAGTCGTGGTAGGCCTCTTCGGCGCTTTGGTTACTCTCTTCGCCAAATGAGACGGTGCTGCCCCATTCGTTAGTATTGGATGCGGACGTTGTCCGGCTCGCGCTGAATTTTGTGCTGCCTTTACCACCGCCATCGGTCACGCCGTATTTAATTTCTTTTTCTGCACTGAGCGTCAGTGAGACGGAGTTTTCTACCGTCTCTTTGGTTGAGTTCTCGTTGGCCGAGGAGTACGTCTGGTTATTACCCTGCGTCAGTGTGGCTTCGCTGGTGTTGGATTCAGTAACGACCTGCCCGCTTTCATCGGTGTAGGTTAAACGGGTATCCAGCTGCAGATTCACCAAGCCCACATCAATATCCGGGATCGGCATGTCGGCCATCAATGGATTACGATTGCCTGATGCCACTTCGCTGGGGTCGTCCATCTGGTCGCCGTCGGTATCGGCCAGAATCGGCGAAGTTTTAAAGAAGACGTATTCGAAGCCATCCTGAATGCCGTCGCCGTCGGTGTCTTGCTTGGTGCCGTCTGAATAGATGCGGTTCCATTCGGCGTCGTCGTCGAGGGTGTCGCCGTCGGTATCTATGCTTAACGGGTTTAAACCGCCGTGACGTTCGTCGTTATCGGGGACGCCGTCGTTGTCGGTGTCGGGGTCGAGTGGATCAGAGCTGGCGTGGAAGGTTTCAGTGCTTCCGTCGGTGCGGGTAACGATCACCGGCCAGCCTTCGAGTTCGATGTAATCGGCAAGACCGTCTTCGTCGCTGTCGATCAACTCATCGCCATCCGGGCGGGTACCAATAAAGGTGGCTGAGTTAGGATTGATTTCGACTTCTTCGCTTGGTGGCGCAATCGCGTTACCCGCAATGTCGTAGGCGTTCACAACGACGAGACTGTATTCGGTGTTAATTTGAGCACCGGTTGCTAACTGCACGGCTTGTTGGCGACTATCGACAAAGCTTGCAGCCAATACCGGCAGAATCTGCTGGGTGTCGGTACGGGTAATATTGAAGTTAACGACGGAATCGATCAGGTCCGCAGACATCGGCTCGTTAAACTGGACGATCACCAGGCCGTTACCGGCAGAGACTGCGCCGGATACTCGTGGAGGCTCTTCGTCCGGCTCTTCCTGTGCAGCTGGTGCTTCCTGAACTTCAGTAAACAACACGTTCACCGTGCAGTCCTGAGTCACACTGCTGATGTAGTACAGGTTGCTCTGCATTGAGCCGTTACAACCGCTGGCGGTAGCGACCTGATAGCCATCGACAGGTTGCAGAATCATCTGGACGCTGCTGCCCTCAGCGACATCCGCTAAATCGGGTGAGATCTGGCCTTGCCCGGTAACGGATGTACTTACGCGATGATTTGCGGGGCCCTCTATGCTCGACCCTTCTCCACCACAAGATGCTAGCGCCAGTGCGGAAATGATTGCTGCAAGTCGTTTAATCGCCATGATTATTATGTCCTGTCTGGCTTTCCTATTGCCTATCGCGCCAGGGGATGTCGCGATATGCCTATTTCGTTAGGCGAACAATGGTAACCAAATTAGAACAATATTTGTACAAACCGGCTCTGGACTAGTTCGTAACTTTCAGACTCTTTACGACATTGCTGAACAAACACCCTATGAAGTCGGACCGTCGCTCGCCTTGTTCGGAAGCAAACGGGAGACACTATCCGGTAACGGCTTCAGCAACGAGGTTCGGGCTTTATCCCAATATGCAGTGAGGAGCACCATGCTGCAGCCTACGATCAAACCTGTCAGGCCGAGTTGTTGCCCAAGTGTTCCGACATTATCGAACAGCGCATTCATGGCATAAAGAACATAGGCAAGAGAAGAAACCATCAGCGCACGTCGGTCAATCAGCAGAGAGATCAGCGTTATCAGAACAAATACGCCGAGGATCACAGCCGCAACCGAGGTGCTCACATCACCATCCATCACGCCAATGATCTTGAACAAGGGGTGCATCAATAACGGAGCCGATAGAAGGTGCAGCCAAAATGCTACATCCGAACGACGCGTGACGCGGCGAGTATCGGAAATATCCCATCCCATGGCGAAGATAAATACCACACCACCAGCCACCATCATCATCGGGTACAGGTAGGCACTAAGTTGTGGGAACGACGTAAACAGTATGGCGAGTACCGTAGCAGCCACGGCAGCAGTAATGAGCGCAATGGTAACCGGAACCCGAAAACGTAACCAATGTGCAAGCGCAGCAATAAGAGAAAACAGCGGAATTACAAATCCACTTTCCTTAACAAGGTCATTTATCGGCAACTCTCTGATGTCTGCCGCGCTTAAATATAGGAACGCCATGACTGCCGTTGCACTGGGAATAAAAGCAAATAGCAGCACGATGGAAGGCAACGCCATTCGGCGAATACGAATGTAATACTCAGCAAGTCCCCAAGCGGCACAGGCCGTGACAGCGAAACCAATCACATCGCCAAACATGGAACTGAAAAAGGATAGGGAGGAAAGAAGTACGACCACAGAGATAACAACGACGAAGATATCGTTGAAGCCACTGACTAAGCGGAAGTTCTCCTCATCAACAATGGGGCTGGCGTGCTGCTGTTCGTAGTCCTGGCGGAAACGCTCTACGGAATCACGCGTGAATATGCCTTTGGTGACAGCACTTTCCAGATCTGAATCGGTGTACATTTATTATCCTTTTGTTCAATCCATGTTTGTTCAATCCATCGTCGCTACAAACCCTACCAGTCGGGATCCTATTCAGGCGGGCGCTGTTTGATACCTGATTGTCGCTGCGACTCCGAGAGCGCTACCATACAACATTATTAACCCCGATTCCTTCAACCAAAACACATCAGCGATCAGATATCTGCAAATACGTAATCCGACGTATTGCCCGCCTCCAGTATCTACGCTTTACTGATTCTTATTGTTAACACGACATACAGAGACAGCTCGATGCACAAGAAGATCGTTGGCGGTGGCTTTAAGAAAGTCCTCTACACCCTGAATACCGTGCGTCGTATTGGCGTGAAAGACGCCGCGAAAGCGTTGGCAGCGCACAATGCCTGCAAGGCCTGCGGTCTGGGTATGGGCGGCCAGCGTGGCGGTATGATCAATGAGCTGGATGAATTTCCGTCGGTGTGTAACAAAAGCGTTCAGGCGCAGTCGACCGACATTCAGGGTCCCATCCCTCTGCCCGTATTCGATCACACGATTACAGACTTTAAAGAGCTGTCATCCCACGAAATTGAGCATCTGGGCCGTTTAGGCACGCCGCTCCATAAAGCAGCCGGTTCGGATAAGTTTGAGCCTATAAGCTGGGACGATGCCATCGCCCGCACGGTAGAGCGATTTTCGGCTTCGGCGCCGGAGCGCAGCTTCTTTTATGCGTCTGGTCGTTCATCCAATGAAGCGGCCTTTGTGTTGCAGTTAATGGCGCGCCTGTATGGCAGCACTAACATCAATAACTGCTCTTACTACTGTCATCAGGCCTCCGGTGACGGGCTGGCGACAACGATAGGCACAGGTACCTCAACCGTAGAACTCGCAGACCTGGGAAAATCTGACCTGATTTTTGTATTGGGCGCGAACCCGTCTTCAAATCACCCACGCTTTATTCACCAACTGAAAAACTGTCGCGAGCGCGGCGGCCACGTAGTTGTAATTAACCCGGCCAAAGAACCCGGGCTGGTGAAATTCGCCGTACCGAAAAGCCCGAAATCTCTGTTAATGGGCGGCAACGATATTGCCTCGGAATACCTGCAACCAAAAATCGCAACCGATGTCGCGGTATTTAAAGGCATTGCGAAAAGTATTATTGAGAACCAACAGCACAATGTTGACTTTATCGCGCAGTACACCCGCAATTTTGATGCCTATCTGGCTGACATAGAAGGGACGTCATGGAACGAGATCGAGTCGATTACCGGACTTTCGCGTGATGATATTCACGCCGTCGCCGAGGTATACGCACACTCTGAAAATACCGTATTCGCCTGGGGCATGGGCATGACCCACCACCTGCACGGCGTTGATAACGTCGAGGCCATCGCCAACCTTGCCATGCTTCGCGGCATGCTTGGTAAACCCGGTGCAGGACTGCTACCACTTCGAGGGCATTCGAACATTCAGGGTGTGGGAACCGTCGGTGTTAAACCTGTTCTCGCTGAAGACGTCTTCAGTGCCATTGAAAATGAACTTAAAATAACCCTGCCCCGCAATAAAGGCATGGATACTATGGCCTGCCTTCAGGCTGCTGAACGAGGCGATATCGACAACGCTCTTATGCTAGGTGGCAATCTGTATGCGGCCTCACCTGACAGCCAGTGGGCAGAAAAATCGCTGGATAATATTCCGTTTAAAGTCTTTTTAACCACCACCCTGAATCAGGGCCATGTGCATGGTTGCGATAACAGCGAGAGCATAATCTTCCCGGTACTGGCACGCGATGAAGAGCATGATGCTACGAGTCAGGAATCCATGTTCAACTACGTGCGGCTGAGTGATGGTGGCATCGATCGCCTTGATAACCTGCGTTCAGAAGTCGATATCCTCTCGGACATTGGCATGGGCATTGTCGATAAAAGCCACTTCGACTTCTCGACCTTTAAAAAACACACCACGATTCGCCATGCCATTGCGAAGTCAATTCCGGGTATGCAGGATCTCGCCGATATTGATGTTGCGAAAAAAGAATTCTTTATCCGCAATCGTATTAAACACACGCCTGAATTTAATATGCCGGATAACCGCGCGGTGTTTATCGTCAACCCGCACGATCACCCTGAAGAGCGAAAAGCACAACATGCCTTTACCTTGATGAGCATCCGCAGCGAAGGACAGTTCAACAGCATCATTTATGAAGAGCGTGACAGCTACCGGGATACCACCCACCGACATTCGGTTCTGATGAACGAAGACGACATCGCAGCACTCGGTTTAAAAGAGAAGGATAAAGTCACCCTGCGTTCTGATACTGGCGAGATGCGGAATCTGGATGTCGTCGCATTTGACCTTCCGCGAGGCAATATCGCGGCTTACTATCCTGAAGCGAATGTCCTCGTCGGCCAGACCGTTGATCAGCGCAGCCGGACACCGGCATTTAAGTCCGTACCGGTGTCGGTGGAAGCTCAGATGGTGATTGGTAGCGCGGGCTAACAGCTCAAGTTTCGTCTCGCCTGAAGCTCAAATCTGAGTTTCAGGTCGGGTGTCTGATAAATCGGATTTCGCTTAAGAAACGACTGCAGTATCTGCTTACGCTTTCTTCTATAGAGAAAGCCCGGAACATAGCTGTATTCCGCCCTTACCTGCTTGTCATACTCAGCGAATCTTTTTGGAGAGCTGCCTAGTATGGCCAGATCAATATCGACGAGTAATCGCTTATCTGACGTATCTAGCTCATCCATTACACTGTGTTCTGTAGCCATGATGAGGTCGTAAATCCGCGTAATACGCTCTTTACTGACGCCTGCTTCATGGAGTACAGCCCGTGCCCACTCCGCACTCTTCTGCTCGTTATTCTTGCCTTTAATATCGTACACGGCATCGTGGAACCAGATTGCGAGTTCAACTTCGTGAGGATGTTCGGCAAGGTGCTGGAATTCTTCGAAAATAGAAAGACACTCATGAAGATGCTGGAGTGTATGGTACTTACGCTGAGGTTCATTCCAAGCGGTTACTAAGTCGTTTTTCAACGACACCCCATCCCCAGCAGCTCCAATACCTGACCAGCAACGGTTCCAGGACTCTTTTAGCTCTTCCTTGGTCATGCAGCGTGAGCCACTACTTGGGCTGTTATCATCAGTTTCGAGGGTACCGAAGAACTTTGGTACTTCAGGCTGTGAAGGCAGAACGTAGTCAAAAATAAACGGCAACGCGTATATTGCGGCAAGAAAGAAAAGAATAGCGGCTGAAAAATCTCCGGTCATAACGCCGATGAGGAGATAGAAAATAGGAACACCCGCTGAAAATTCAATAATCAGAACGGGAATATTTTCCAGCCAGTATAGTTGTCGTACAGGGGAGCCCTGCAACCGATACAACCCAAAGCAACAAAGTAGACTGAGGATTAACGCGCAGCCAAGTGAAATAAAAGAGGCATAATCCTGCCCATCGAATAGATGGAATGGTATGTAAAAACCACTTATCCAGATATTAGCCAGTAGACCAAACTCGGTCAGTACCTTCCTTCGCCAGTCCTTCTTTTCGCGATTAAGGTATGTGAGCTTGTAGTTTCCTATCTTCGTACGCATGCAACTGCTCCGGCTTCCTTCCCGGTATGTTACACGACAATCGACTTCAGTTCCTTCAACTCAACTTCATCGCAGTTGTGGCCTTTTCCGATACGATCGACAACAAGGAAGTTACTTGGTTTATTGAGTGCCAGACAGAAGTGATGCCAGGTTCCCGCAGCGTAATTCACGCCCTGCCCGGGCTGCGCCAGAAAGACTTCAATCCTGGATTCGTCAAATTCTCCCGCAGGCGCTACAACGACCAGATAGGGCTCGTTCGACAGTGGCATAAATGCCTGACTCGACAGCGGGTGGCGTTCCATAATTTTGATGGAAATCGGCATCGGGAGTGGCTGTGAACGGAAAATACTGACTCCTGCTCGTCCACCTTCAGCGGTAGCATCGATATTCGCTAAATCATGGAAGCGCTCGGTGTAGCCATAGTTAATACCGATCGGTTCTTTGCTATCGACTTCGATCACGTCGCCATATTTTGCGAACGCTTCAGCGGTCAGTGGTTTTATTTCGGTCATCATCTGCCTCTCATAAATCAGCCCGGCGATTGCGAAGCAACTGCCGGGCTGGGATCTACTCAGTTTGCTCTATTGCGTATTAATCCAGTTCCGGGTAACCGTAAACACGCAGGCGGCTGACACCACCGTCCGGGAAGATATTCAGACGCACGTGGGTGTATTTCACGTCGGTGTTCTGAAGTTCTTCCTGATAATAGTGCTCGGTGTGTGCTTCCGTTTTCACCTGATCCAGAATCGTTACCCATTCTGCATCTTCAGCTGGCACACCATCAGAGTCAGACACAGTGCCTTCCAGCGATACGGTATCCGGGTAATTACCTTTAAAGTGGCAGGTATCGACCAGTAAGCGTGCAATTTTGCCCGGCGTGCCCAGGCGCACAATGATCCAGTCTTTGCCCGGAGTACGACGACGGCGGGTTTCCCAACCATCGCCCATGTTAATACCACGGCCCGGTGCCAGGAGATTGTTCATCGGACTGAAGAACATGTCTGAACAATCCACCGCACGACCACCGTTAGTGCAGGCTGCAAGGTCAACTACTTCACCGGTCAGCAGGGTCGACCAGTCCGGGATCGGCTCACCATAAACACGCAGACGCGCCACACCGCCGTCTGGCAGGATGTTCAGGCGCAGGTGTGTCCAGCGCTCAGCATTGTCGATTTCGAAGAAGTTGTGGCTGTGTGGGCTGACGTCTGAGACTTCAAGAATCGTCTGCCATTCAGCATCACTGCCCGGATCTGTGGTACCGATATAGCCTTCAATGGACACCTGAGCAGGCGCGTTACCACGGAAGTGCGTGGTGTTCACATCAAACGCTTTAATACGGCCCGGTACACCTAAGCGAAGAATGCACCAGTCGTGCCCTTCTGTGCGACGACGGCGGCTTTCCCACCCGTCCATCCATTTGCCCCGATCGGTGTATTTGTCGGCAATAAAGACTGGTTCTTCACGCTTCACCATATTGCTGGCTTCTGCGAAGAACTCGTCGTTACAGGAAAGTGCCTGTCCGCCGTATTTCTCACCTAGTAGGTCGATATGGGTATGGATAACGGCCGGAGCCTCTGTGCTTGCATTCATCGTTGTATTTCTCCAAAGAACAAGACAGCGGCTCCTGAGGGAGCACGCTGGACTTGCGGTTGTTATGCTGAGCCTCAGGGGATGAGGTGGCATGTTGAAAAAATTATTGTACACAATATGATTATTACTTTGTATACAATTTAAGAATTGGCAGCTGCCTCTTTTGCACTTGATTGTGCGGCAGCGGAGGGCGACAGCACTTTATACACAGCGCCCCCGAGTACCGCGCCGAACAACCAGGCGTAACCAGTAAGAAACTGCAGCTCCTTCACCCATACCGTTGCCACAGAGAAGACTGCACCGACCGCGAACGCGTAAAGCGCCGACTTATTCCAGCCATTTGTGTAGTGGTAAGCCGCGTCAGGGTCTGAGCTGTAGAGGTCTTTCAGTTTAAGCTGCTGCTTTTTAAGCCAGTAGTAATCAACAATCATGATGCCGTAGAGAGGAGCCAGCGTGGCGCCCAGCGTATTCACAAAGGCGCTGATACCAATCTGGCTGATGAGGCTGACCCAGAAAGCACCAATCACCAGAGCGAGCAATGAAGCGATCCAGCCTGCGCGGCGATAATCGAGCGTTTTTGGGGCCAGGTTGGCAATACCATTCACAGCAGGTACAAAGTTCGCCACCAGGTTGATGCCCACGGTTGCAGCAAAGAAAGTAAAGGCAGCAATAACGCTCAGTAGAACACTGTCAGTACGCTCAACAATAGTGGTAGGGTTCGTCAGTTCTTCACCGTAAACAACGGCAGCACCGGCAGTAATCAGTAAGGCCAATGCAGAGAAGATCACCATATTCGCAGGTAAACCAACCAGGTTGCCGAACTTCATGGAAGACGTACTTTTTGAGTAACGCGAGAAGTCACTGAAGTTAATCATCACCGCAGCAAAGTACGCAACCATAGTGCCAACGATGGCAATAAAGCCGGTGAACTCGCTAGAAAACGTTGGATTCTCGGGGGCAAAGATGGTTTGCGCAGCGCTCAGCAGCTTACCGTCGGACTCAATCCAGAGTACGACTAACAGACCAACCATCACCAGATAAACGATAGGCCCGGCCAGGTTAAGGAAGGTAGACACCCAACCCATGCCGCGGGAAAACAGCAGCACCTGAAACGCCCAGACCGCGACAAAGCTGATCCAGCCGAAGGCCGTCAGACCGAGAAATTCCTCGCCGCCGGTATTGCCTGTCACTGAGACTAAAAAGAGTTCGAGTGCCGTCGACGCGAAATAGGTTTGCGCACCGAACCAGAACACAGCAACAATTGCACGTAATACTGCCGGGAGTTTCGAGCCATTTACGCCCATGCTTGCGCGCGCGAGTACCGGATATGGAATACCGTGTTTCTGTCCGGGCTTGCCCGATATATTAACCAGAAACATCACCAGAAACCCTGCTGCAATCAATGCCGCAAAGGCAGTCCAGCCTGTCACGCCATAGGCAATAAACAGGGAGGCGACAAGGGAGTAACCAAACAGGCTCTGAATATCATTCGCCCAGACGTTAAATATTTCGAACCAACCCCAGGTCTGTTCTTTTTTCTTCAGAGGCACTAAAGAATCATTGTGTAGACCGGCATCTCCGGCGTCGTAGTGGTGAGCAGACATTGTTAGCCTCCTGCAGTAGTTTTTTATTTACCCTGCCGTAGTGGCCGGGTGTGTACCGGCTTACGCCGGGTAAAAGTTTTCGTGCCAGTGACGTGCGATATCTTCGCGACGACAGATCCAGACATCGTCGTGTTGCTGCACATAATCAATAAAGCGCTGCAATGCCCTGAAGCGTGCAGGCTTACCGATAATCCGGTTATGCAGGCCGATGGTCATCATCTTGGGAGCATGCTCACCTTCGGCATAAAGCACATCAAAGTTGTCACGCAGGTAGGCAAAAAACTGATCGGCGTTATGAAACCCATGAGGTGTCATAAAACGCATATCATTGGTATCCAGCGTGTAGGGAATAATCAGGTGTGGATCACCGTAATCAGTCGTCCAGTACGGAAGATCATCAGCGTAACTGTCGGAGTCATATAAGAAGCCGCCCTGCTCTACCACCAGCTTGCGGGTATTCGGACTGTCGCGTCCGGTGTACCAGCCCAGTGGCCGTGAGCCTGTGACTTCGGTATGAATTTCGATCGCTTTCTGAATATGGCGGCGTTCTTCAATCTCCGGCATAAACTGATGGTTAATCCAGCGGTAACTGTGGCTGGCAATTTCCCAGTTACTCGCTTTCATAGCCGCAACGGCATCGGGATTGCGGACCAATGCCATTGCTACGCCGTAGACAGTCACCGGAATATTCTTTTCTTCGAACAACCGGTGAATGCGCCAGAAGCCAGCCCGGCTTCCGTATTCGTACATGGACTCCATGCTCATGTGTCGCGCCGGAAAGGATTTGGCGCCGACGATTTCAGACAGAAAGGTTTCCGATCCTTTGTCGCCGTGCAGCACACAATTCTCGCCACCCTCTTCGTAATTCAGCACAAATTGCACAGCAATCCGCGCCTTATTCGGCCAAGGATTTGATGGTGTGTTGCTGCCATAACCGACCATATCACGAGGATATTGGTCGAGGTTTAAATGATCACCGCGCATGGGTTCTCCACTATTTACTACAGATAAAACATGCCAGCGTGCGGTGTATACCCCGCACGCCGACACACAGTTAAAACTTCAGAACTTCAGAGTTGTGCCGAGCTCAAACAGGAAACCATCCTGCACACCGGCAATTTCGTTGTCGCCATCCTGGAAGCGGAAATCGGCGCGGAAGTCCCAGTTCACATCACCACTCAGCACCTGATAACGCGGAGTGATAGTGACTTCAGAGGAATCCGACACGGTGTCGCCGTTGATATCTTCGTATTCGGCTTCGGAATAACGCACGCCAAGTTTCCACGCTGGGCTGAGGCTGTATTTGGCAAAGACCATATACGCCTGACCATCCCACGCTGTGGTGGTGTCGGTCAGAGCACGGTTCATGTCGGTCAGGTAGTTATATTCGGCTGCGACCGTTAGTTCACCCAGTGTGTACTGAGACCAGAGGTTGACCATTGTGCGGTCCTGCTCTTCGGTATCAGCGATGCCATCATCGTCGCTGTCTTCTGAATCGACTTTTTCGTAGGCCATGGTCAGACGGGTAACACTCTGATCAGTGGTGATACCAAACTGAATTTCGGCACTTGGATCTGTGATGTCGTTGTCACCGCTCCACGCACCATCAACGAAAGCGCCGTACACATTGAAGATGCCGCTCTGGTAGTAACCTGCTACACCGTTCTGTAGATAGGCAAAGATGCCGCCGAACGCGGTCGTGCGCCCAAAGCGATCCCATGGCTCTGCACCTTCGTAGCCGGATGGGCTGATAAACTGACCCATTTTAAAACCTGCACCGTTCTCGAAATTACGACCAATAAAGGCAGCTTCGGTACGGAATTGATTGTCACTGCTGTCGTTAGTGCGACCTTCCAGCTCAAGGTGAGCGTACAAGCCAGTTTCTGCGTGGTTGTAGTTCAGGTCGATCTGAAACTCATTCGTAGAAAACGTCTGCGTCTGTTCGCTGTTGTCGTCATCGGCATCAGTAAAGCGATAGCCTGCATCAAACTGACCGATGGCACTGAAGCCATTACCAATTTCAATTTCGGCCATTGCAGGTGCGGATGCTGCGCAGCTCAGAATCGCAACAGTACAAGCCGACAGGCGGAAGTTGATTGTCTTTTTCATGATGAACTCCTGAAGTATTTAAATTCGTATAAAGTTTTAAAATGGATTAATTCTTGCCAGGTGCGTATTGACTGAACGCGCCTGTATATTTCTTTGGCCCCGGATAATCGAGGTCGCCGTGCTTACTGGTTTTCAGACCCAGGTCCACCAGCGCTTCGGCAAATTTCACTGCAGCAGTCACACCGTCAATCACGGGAATACCGATGTCGGCCTGAAGTTTCAGAGTCAGGTCGGCCATGCCGCCACAACCCAGAACAATGGCACCGGCTCCGTCTTCCGCGATTGCCCGCAGGCACTCATCACGGATTAACTGATAGGCACCACTCTCTTCGTTTTCGAGCTCCAGGACAGGTACATCGCAGGCACGGATGCCGGCGCAGAAATGCTCCATGCCGTAATTACGCACCAGGTGCTCTGCGATGACACAGGTCCGTGACAGAGTCGTAACCACCGAAAATTTTGTCGCAATAAAGCTGGCTGCATGCATGGCGGCTTCCGCAATACCAATGACAGGGCCACTGGCAACTTCACGCGCGGCGGTCAGCCCCGGATCACCGAAACAAGCAATAACAAACGCATCGTATCCGTCCGCCTCACCTTGACGAACGACCTGCAACATAGCCGCTGCACTCATGGCTTCGTCGTAGTGATTTTCGATGGATACCGGACCGTCTTCCGGGTTCGTCGCAACAATTTCAGTGGTTGCGGCGGCCACGGAGCGAGCAGCCTCGCCGATGGTTTCGGTCATGCTTGCCGTGGTGTTGGGATTGATCACCAGAATGCGAGCCATATATGTGTTCTCCTGAAAAATTCGTTCTTTTAAAATCTGCTTTGAAATCTATGTGTGCGTTACTGGCGGAAACGTGCGCACGCTGACCAGTGATTCATAAGCAGGTAATACGTCAGGCCTGCCGGAATCAGACTTGCGTACCAGGACACTGCTGGGAATGAGAACGCAGCAGCTAAGCCTGCGATCGCAGCGACAATGGCAGCCGGGTTCACGCCAGCGTACGGGCCTTTAGGGTCATAAAGATTATCGAGCGACAGTTCGCGCTTACGGATAATGAAATAATCCACCACCATGATGGCGAAAATAGGACCGAGGAACGCAGAGTAAATCTGTACAAACAATTGCAGACCAGATGCTGACTCGTCTTTTACCAGCTCCCATGGGAAAGTAGCGAAAGCTGCCAGACCAACCAAAATAGTCGCCAGTTTGAACGGTGCTTTGAACACATCCATCAACACATAGGTCGGTGGAATAACGTTATTAAGTACGTTGGTAGTGACCTGCGCAAACGCAATGAACAGCAGAGTAATGACCATCAATAACTGGTTATCTACCGCATTGGCGAACACCTGAATCGGGTCCATCACGCCGGTTGCCCCCGAGACCATAAGACCGATCAGGCCCATAAAGAGAGTCACAGGCAGAATAGAAAAGGCGTAAATAGTCGTCAGCATGGAAGAGCCTGTCCCTTTCGTATGCTCACGGGAATAGTCACTGACGTTCAGCATCATGGTGCTGTAGATGCCCAGGAAGAGCATGGTCGCCCCCCAGAATGGCATGCCCCAGGTGCCTTCAATATTCACCAGCTGCTCAGTAATGGCTGAGCCATAGCGGTTGATCACGCTGAAGAACATGTAAATCAGTGAACCGAGAATAAAGACAACGCCGACATTCTCCAGCCACTTAATGCCTTTGAAGCCGAGCATAGACAAGGCGATCTGCAGCAGCTGGAAGCCAATAAAGAAGGCCACAAGATTGCTGTAACCGAACAGGGTTTCGGATACGGCATTGAGTGCACCCGCCCCTATCCAGCTCTGAAAGCCGTACCAGACCACCGCAGGCAACGCCCGCACTAATCCGGGCAAGCGCGATCCGGCAAAGCCAAAAGAACTGCGGATCTGCACCATAAAAGGAATGCCGTACTTGTAACCTGCCGCGCCATTAATCATCAGTGCCACTGCGATGACCAGACAACCAATGGCTATGGCCAGTGTCGCCTGCAGCAGGTTAAGTGTGCCGACCACACTCGACCCCATGGTAAAAGTACCGATAGAGACACAGCCCCCGGTCCAGGCGAAGTAATACGACAACTTGCCCATAATGCGTTGCTTCTGCGGTGCGAGGCTTTCTTCCCCTAGGGCCTTTCCCTCTCCCGCTATAGTTTCTTGTCCAGCTTTCAGGTCATAGCTGCTGTCTGCAGCGACCGACTGTGTACCCGACATTGTTTTTCTCCCATCTGTATTCCCGGTCTGCGTTGCAAGAGCCGGATCAGCATGGCACCGCTCAGAACATTGTTTGTGTTCTGCCTCCTTCTTCAGATTCTTTACAGAACCATCGCAGGAAAAGACGCCCCCAGTTTTAACGTACACGATAAAATATCAGGATTGGATACAATCGTGTATACACTGAGTAGCTAAATTTGTGCCAGATCACGAAATTGTCACGACTTTATGATCAAGCCTTTGAAATCATTAGCGTTACCGTAGGTTTCCAGCCGAAAGCCAGTTAATGCTCTGAAGCCCATGCTACAGCGATTGTGCTGATATTTGGTGCGCCGCCGATGATATTGGGTGATAATGGAGCACAGAACACGATCAATTCTGTATACAATCTGAGGTATACATGACGCATTCACCCAATCTTTCGCTATACGTAACACCGCCCGGCAGCAAAGCCACCTCGCGCGATGAACAGATCGTCAGGGAGCTATTGCAGGCCATCGTTGATCGGCGCCTGCGCCCCGGCACCCGCTTGCCCGAAGACTCTCTCGGCGAGGCCTTTAAGGTCAGCCGTACTACCATTCGCAAAGCATTGCAGAAGCTTGCCCAGCAGCGTTTGGTCAGTATGGAGCACAACCGCGGCGCGCGGGTTGCACAGCCGGGTCGGAAAGAAGCGGCGGATGTCTTCAAAGCCCGTCGTCTGATTGAGGTCGCGCTGATCCCGGCGGTCTACGAAAACCGTCATTCTGACGCTTATAAAGAGCTGCATGATTTAGTCGCGCAGGAAAAAGCGGCGCACAGGGAAGGTAAGTTTCAGGAGGAAGTTCAGCTCTCTGCACGCTTCCATGTGCAACTTGCGGTAGCAACCGGTAACCTCATTCTGGGTGAACAGGTAGCACAACTGACCTCTCTGTCGTCGCTGATCATTTCTCTTTATGGCACAAGTTCGAGTGTTGGCTGCGACTGTGGCGAGCACACTGAGCTGCTCAAGTTAATTGAAAGCAATCAGGTGGCAGAAGCGCAGACTTGGATGGATCATCACCTGGATGCGATTTACCAGACGATTAATACCACACAGGATTCTGGCGACGACGTCGACTTTAAATCCATGTTCAGTGCCTGACAGGAGAGGCTGGAGGTCGTTTCACATACTCTAACAACTGTCTGGATTATGACTTCACGCCTGTGCTAAATTTCGCGGTTTTGGGTTGCTTAACATGATCTGCGGTTTCGACTACGGCACTTCCAACTGCGCTATTGGCGTGCAACAGGAGTGCGGGATACGTTTATTGCCGGTCGATGGCGAGCGCACTTTTATGCCCTCTGCCCTATATGCGATGGCCCGCGAACTGATTACTGAGCAGGTAAGTCACAAACTGATTTTTGACCGCGATGCATTTATTGCATCACGCAAACCCCAGTTGCAGATGGCCCTCAGGGCTCGGAGCGAGCTCGACCTTCACGCGGATGATGATGTGATGTTCGTCGGGCATGCGGCGTTCAAAGAGTATTTTGCCGATCCGGAAGAAGGCTACTTCGTTAAATCCCCAAAATCCTTTCTTGGTGCCAGCGGGCTTCGCCCTGAGTTTGTGGGCTTCTTCGAAGATATCGTCACGGCCATGATGCAGACGATCAAACATCGCGCAGAAGTCTCTGCTGGCGATACTCTGACTCAAACCGTTATTGGTCGCCCGGTGAATTTTCAGGGGCTGAATTCAGAGCAAAGTAACCGACAAGCATTATCTATTCTCGAAACGGCAGCCAGACGCAGCGGCTTTAAAGACATCGAATTTCAATACGAGCCAATTGCGGCTGGCTTAAGTTTTGAACGCCAGCTCACTGAGGATAAAACCGTTCTGGTTGTCGATATTGGCGGTGGTACCAGTGACTGTGCAATGGTACGCATGGGGCCGGATCATATTCAGAAAGCAGATCGTGCAGCGGATTTTCTTGCACATACGGGCGAACGGGTCGGCGGAAACGACCTCGACATCCGCCTGGCAACGGAATCTCTGATGCCACTATTTGGCATGAATGCCGCGCTCAAAAGTGGCAAGCCAATGCCGACAAAAACCTTTATTGATGCAGTGTCTACTAACGATGTTTCCGCTCTGACTCGCTTCAGTAGTCTGGAAACAGGGCTGTATCTTGAACAACTGCAGCGCGATTGTGCTGAACCCGAGCTGATTGGTCGATTACTCAGACTGCGTAAAAACAAGCAGAATCAGCAATTGGTTCGCCATGCGGAGGAGGCAAAGATTTCCTTGTCCGATGCTGAAATCACATCGGTGAATCTTGAGTTCGTCGAAAAATCGCTCAGTACGGATATCAACCGAGCCGAACTTGCCGATGCAATCGAGCGTCCACTTGAAAAAATTATTGCGCTGATGAAAGAGGCTAAAGACCAGGCTGGCGTCTCCCCTGATCTGATTTTCGTCACTGGCGGAAGTGCAAAGTCTCCCGTGATCACAAATGCGGTCGAAAACGTCTTTGGTGAAGTACCACTATTCGATGGTGATCACTTTGGCAGCGTTGTGTCGGGCCTGACAGAGTGGGCTCAGCGCATTTACCGCTGATTCATATACTGACTCAAACACAACCTCAACACTGCCTATACGCGGAAGGTCAGTCTTTTTTGTACTGTACCGCTTTTAACTGCTCCACTTCCTCTTCAAGAGCCAGACTCTGACTGGCTCGTTTTACTGCAAGCTCCGCGTAGTGGGCCATGACATCACAATAGGCCTCGGGAGCCATATCTCCGAGAGCCGCCATAGATTTCTGAACGCGTATCTGAATTTCAATTAACCCCGCACCGTCACGTGCAACTGGCATAAATAAATCTTCAATCAGGTCAGACGTTTTTAATGCCGGTACACGTACCGACGGGAAGCAGATAGATTCATCGTCATCGTCATCGTCCAGCACCCGGTGATCTCTCCAGATACAGAACAATCTTACTGCCCTGCCCAGTACGTCGATTGCTGTACCAGGATCATTGACTGCCGGTGACAGTGCTCTGCTCGCGATCTCAGAAAGTACAATTAAACCAAACCTTGGATCTTGCTCGAACGACCGGGTTTTCCCAGTGGTATAAGCTGACGTGACACGATTGATCAGGTGCGCTTCCTGCTCACTGTTGAGGACTTCTTTCTCTTTAAACTCGACACAGGCAAGAGGTTTACCGGGAAAGACAAAACTACCCGGAGTCAATAACACGTTGATATTCAACTTCAGTTCATCAGCAGTTTCCTGAAGGCTGGCGATATCAATATGACAAATGTAACCCGTGGATTCTGACTTAATATCAAAGCCATTGGCTGGGCGCTGCCAGTCTTCGGGTAAGCACCGTGCTCCCAAGTGCGGATGCTCTACTCGTGCGTGCAACGCATTGGCGGCTGCGACTTCGACCTGATCGGTGGTCTCAGAGACTCGCCCTAATACCGAAAGATGTTCAATCCAATGAAGTATGGCGACCAGTATGATGCCGATCACCAGCAGCGTTGCGGCAAACAGAACCAAACGCCCGCCCTCACCATAGACACCGGTATTAAGCGCAATAATGCCCACAAGACTGAAAAGAAATGCACCCAGAAACGTTGCAAGAACATTTTGCGTAATCGGATCTTCCCGAACGAGCTGAGTTGCTCTGGGTGTCGTCCCGGTACTCGCCGCAGTGAAGGCTGACACCATAACTCCCAACGAAAAGGTCGTTACAGTCAGCATGCTGGTTGCCAGAATATCGAGTATCTGATCGATCGTGGCGACCGAAATCTGAAACGACAGAGCCTCGGGCAGCAATCGCTCTACTGGCGCGGCGATCAATGCAGTGACTATCGCCATGACCGCAAACAGCGCCGCTCTGACCCATAATTTATGAGTGAACCTGATAAATAACCACTGCCATTTACTGAACATGATGTTTCCTTTGTCGCCTGCACATGGATATAAACCTACCCGTGTTTTTAACTATGACACCAACTATCCGTATAAGTATCACAACTCATCAATACATTTATCCCAGTATGGTTCTTTGCCGAGGCGCTCAATGACATAGTCGATCAAAGCACGTACCCGCCGCGATAAATGCCGGGCCCGGGGATACACAGCGTAAAGGTTCATCCCAAACCATTCATAGTCGGTCAGCACCGGAATTAATCGTCCGCTTGAGAAGGCTTCCTGCAAAGTGAATGTTGGCTGGCAACCGACTCCCAGTCCCCGTTCAGCGGCAGCAATTAATGCTTCGCCATTATTCGATAACGTACCTGGTGAAAGACGAATCTCCCCTGTTTTTCCATCTGGTGATGTGTATGGCCAGCGTCCGGGATAGCGCAGATTGCTGTATCCAAAAACCGGTACGCCGTGCAGATCATCCGGGGTATTAAACGGCCCGTACTTTTCCACGAAATCCGGTGAGCAGTACACCATATGCCTCACCCGTGTAACCTTGCGGGCGATCAGGGTCGAATCTTCAAGGTGACCAATGCGAAAGACAAGATCAAAGCCATCTTCAATAACGTCAACCCTGCGGTCAGACAGATCGAAATTGACCGTCACCCCGGGGTGTTCACTCATGAAGTCAGCAATGATCGGTGAAAGTTGGGAAATGCCAAGGCTGAGAGGCATGGATACCCTGATATTGCCGCTCAGTAACGTGGCCGATTGCATCACCTCCTGTTCTGCGTCCTTCCAGTCGTCAAGTAGCTTGCGGCAGCGTTCATAGTAGAGCTGGCCGTCATCAGTCAGGTGCATCGTCCGTGTGGTGCGTTGCAGTAACTGCACTCCCAACCTTTCTTCAAGGGCCTTCATACGTCGACTGATCGCCGAGTTTGCAACACCAAGGCGTTCTGCCGCTTTTGATGCACTGTGGCACTCTACCAGTGTGACGAAGACCCGTACTTCTTCCAGCTCACTCATAGGCTACTCCCTTTTCTGATATGACCCCGTCGATGCATCACGTTAAGCACCCATCACCTCTAATTTTTCTACTTTTCAGAATAATATTTTCAATCATAGAGTATTTTTCCATAGTTAAGAAATGTTTATCGTGGTTTCCGTTGAATAGTTAAACGTATCCTCACAAGACACAGGAGAAGGAAATGACACATATTCTTCGCGTAGACAGCAGTATGAGAACGGAAGGTTCAGTTAGCCGTAATCTCGCGGATAAACTGATCGAACGCTTGTCTGACAGCAGCACCCAGGTTACCGAGCGAGATCTGGCAAACGGCATTGAACTGATCAATGAAAACTGGATTGGTTCGAACTTCACAGATCCATCCGACCGCAGCGATGAGCAGAAGACATCTCTGGCAACATCCGACCAGTTAGTGAATGAGCTGCGTGCAGCTGACACCGTCGTTATTACAGCACCTGTCTATAACTTCCACGTACCGGCTGCTCTGAAAGCCTGGATCGATATGGTGGCGCGCGCCCGTGAAACTTTCCGCTACACAGAAGAAGGCCCGGTTGGCTTGCTAACAGGCAAAAAAGTCTATGTCGTAGTGACATCGGGTGGCACTGTTCTGGGCGCGGAAAATGATTTCGTCAGTGGCTGGCTGAAGTACATTCTGGCGTTTATGGGAATGACTGATGTCACCTTCATCGACGGCAGCGGTTTGATGCTGGACGAAACAAAAGCCGAAAAAGCGGAAGCTGAAATAGCAGGCGTTGCTTAATAAGTGATCGACATAAAAAAGCCCCGACAGACGGGGCTTTTTTCATTGAGTTAAACCATCAATGGTTACGCTCTTTTAAGCAGGCGAACCAGAAAGATCAATATCACGGCACCGACCGTGGCGGTAATAACCGATCCGATGAAACCACCTGCGGCAACACCGGCGACTGAAAACACATAGCCACCAACAACGGCACCGAGCACGCCAATGACAATGTCGCCTAGCAGACCGTAGCCACCGCCTTTAGTGATAACGCCACCAAGCCAGCCTGCAAGTGCGCCGATTAACAGAAAAACGAGTAGTGCTGAAATATCCATTGTTGTCACCTCAAAATATCGTTAGCGTTTTAGCCAGTTCTGAATAATGCTGCGCTTCTCTGCTTCAGTACTGAGACTTCAAGTACTCAGTTCCACGCCTGTATTTCTCAGTATTCCCGGCCTTCCAATATTACGAACGGTAAAGCTGCTAAGAGTTCCGGCCTGTTTGAAATGGCCTTTCAGGCAAACACGAAAATCTTGTCTATACTTATTGATGAACCACGCAGGCAGGACTATGGGGTCCCGCTAACACGGAGGTAATTTCAGATGGGCGAACAGGCGCTTAACGCAGACAATGTCGACAAAATCCGGGAGGAAGTGTCGAAGCTCGAAGAAGAAATTCACAAGATCAGTAACAAGCTTCAGAACGATGGCTTCTTATCCCGCGTACCCGCCGCTATGATCGAAAAAGAACAGCACAAACTCGAAAAATTCCAGCAGGCTTGCTCCGAACTGAAATCCAGACTGAAACAAGCTGGCTAAGGCAAAGCAGCCCAGATTGACAGGCTGAATTCCAGTGAAACTGGCCCGCCTACATGCGCCCATGGGAATACATGCTGGCGCAAATGGCGTACAATTCGCGCTCAGGATTTTTATGAGTACGGAACGTGCGGTACGTTATTTTCTTCATTACTTCTCTGGCTGCCATCGTGGTCAGAGCCGATGCCACTTCACCAGCTGCAACTGAGTCAGACAATTGTCCGGCAGACATCAGCTTCAGTGACATCTACCGTAACCCGGATGATCTGGCGCTCAATTACTGTTACCTCCAACAGAAAATCGATGAAGGCGACATTAAGTCCGCGATTCCGGTCGTAGAGCGGATTCTTCTGCTTGAGCCCCATCAGAACCGAGCGAGAATTATCTACGCCAGTCTGCTCTATCACTCAGATATGATGGTTGAAGCGCGTCAGGAGTTTGAAGAAGTACGCTCCCGGCCGCTGCCGCAAAGCGACGAGTGGTTGGTTCTGGACTATCTTCGCAGAATTGATGAGATGGATCAGCGCGCAACCCAGACCCTCTCGTTATCTATCACAGGGCATCACGACGACAACATCAATAATGCCCCTGACGACGATACCATTCTGTTTTATGGCTATGAGTTCGAATTCCCACAGAAAAAAGTTGAGGAATACGGTACCGAGTTCAATATCAGTTATGACCTTGATTATGCCTGGGGTGAGTATCGTCAGCATGCTGCCATTGCTTCGCTTCAATACACCCGGGATAACTATGCCACCCAGGACACGCTCGATTTCTCGAGCTGGTATGGCACCCTCGGAAATCGTTTCGATTTTGATGGAATAAAGCTGACCTTCGCCGGCAATGCTCAACACCAGTCTTTGCATGGAGAAGGCTTGCTGAGAAGCCACGGAGGAAGCCTCAGCTCTTCGTACGCCTGGAACCTGAAAAGCCTCAACCTCTACGTTAATACGCGCCTGAGTACAGGCGTCTCGACAGACAACTACATCGCTCCGGGCAGCGATGCCAGTTCAGGCAAGCGTTACTATTCAAAAGTATCTGGTTCGCTGACCTTCGATAAAGTGCACAATCTCTATCTGGCATTGGGATACAGTACCAAAGAAGCCCGCTCGGAGGCTTCCAGTTACACCAATTGGTCCACCAGCATGAGTTACCGCTGGACAGCGGCCGCCGGGCAGTCAGTTGCCGCTTATGTCAGCCAGAGTCGCACGCGTTACTCAGGCTCCTCAGAATTCGTCACCGGTGACCCTTCGCTGGTGCGACACAGCAAACCTTTGTTCGCATCTCTGGCACTGACATTGCCGGTAAATCTGGTTGAGAATATGGACCTGACGATCAGTGGCGAACGCCAGCTGAATCGCGCAGATATTTCTAATTATGAGTACCGTAATACCCGCTGGTCGGCCTCGGTCACAAAACTCTTCAGTCTGTGAGGGCCCCTGAAATGAAGACGGATATCGCAATGACCCGACATTTCCAATCCGGCAAGCGCCTTAAAACCACCCTTCTGACACTCAGCGCGCTGGCCGTAGCAGTCCATACACATGCACAGGAAGCGGGTGTACTGGCTGGGCTGAAAGGATCAGTGACTGTCTATCGCGATGACCAGCTTCTGACCGCGTACAGCGGCGATGATATTTTCTCTGGTGACCGGATTGAGTCTGACAACGGACAGCTGTTCCAGCTACTTCTGCGGGACGAAAGTACCTTCACATTCGGCGAAGGTTCTGTGATCACTCTGGATCACTACGAATTTGACGATGACCTCAAGACCGGGCAATTGCAGATCACTCAGGAAGCAGGACAACTGAAGTTCGCCACCGGACGCATTGCTGATGGTAGCCTGAATGCTTTCAGAATCCTGCAACCCGCCACCGAAGTCGCTGTGCTGGGCACTATGGGGGTGACCGCGATACTCTCACCTGAGCAGGCATCGGTGCATTTTCCTGATATCAACTTGCCGCCAGAGACTGGCCCCCTGAGTTATTCGTCGCTGATGGGCCCCGGCCCTTACTCTTCCATTCCAACAGGTACCTTTGTGGTGACTGCGGGAAGTCAGAGAATCACGGTTGATCAGCCTGAAGGAAGTGTTATTGCTGGCGACGGGCTGGCACCCGTTTTCTTTTTTGCGCCGCCACTTACTTTTGAACAGCCTCAGGCTAGCAATGAAAGTGACACGGAGCAAAATAACGGCACTCTCAGCAATATTAACGGCGTTAATACTGATGACCCCGCCGATGCACGAGCACAAGAGAATGCCAACCGACGGTCCTCTGACGAGAGCCGCCAGCAAAGCCGCCGGGAGTCACAGCAGTACATCAACGACTTTCAGGTCCAACGCATTATCGAGCGTATGGAGACGAGGTTTGGCCTGCCAGACGAATTTGACCCAACCTTCACGCCGGAACAACCGACTGAGGCGCCTTCTCAGCCCGAGCCGCCCGTCCCTCAAGAACCAGAGCCCCAGGAGCCAGAACCGGAAGAGCCTGCTACTGAGCCTGAGCCCCCAATAACAGAACCACAGGAACCAGGCACTGGCTCCGGGTTGCCAACCAATCCGGGCGGAGATCCGCTTGATCCGATAGGCCCCGGAACGGGCCTTGATCCACTTGACCCCGGACCAGGCATGATATGCCCCGGCGATCCTGAGTGCCCTTAATCTTATAAATCACACAGACAATAAAAAGGCCACGCATTGCGTGGCCTTTTTATTGTCATTGCTTTTATTTTCATTTTTAGAGCTGGATTAACCAGCGCCGGTTAAGGCGCTGTTTCTTCAGCCGGCGGAACCAGAACCTGCAGGAACTCCAGGAAGCTATCCAACTGCCCCGACAGATTCGGGTTAGCGTTGGTATAGCGACGCTGGCTGCCATCGACAAAGCTCAGCAACATGCCATCCTGACTGTTACCCAGGTGAGCAGTCGCCACCAGCGTTTCGTCAGCATAAATGTAGCCAGTAGCACCGGACAGGTAGAGCTGCATAGCATTCGCTGTGCTGTTCTCCTGACTGATGAACACATTGCCTTCTGGCGTCAGTGTCGCGATGTAGGTGCGGTCGCCAACCGATGGATCCTGAATCGTCGTGGTAATCGTGCCGTTATAGGCCAGATTCGCTTCAACCTCAGCGATGATCGCATCCCACTGTTCTGGCGTCAGCTCAGGTGCAGCGACCGTCGTATCGATCATGCTCAGGGCATACTCTTTAGCAATATCGACCACAGGGCCCAAGCCTTCAACAATCGCATTGGTCACTGACAGCGTTGGTGGAACACCGACGTTATCTTTGACGTTACGGCCAGTCAGAATAGTTGTGTCATCCACCTGCAATTTGAACATCGGATAGCCTGAAACAGAGTTCAGTGTCTCACCCCAAGGGTTTGTACGGCTGAACGAGGCCACCTCGAAGTCAAACACCGGAGTTCCCTTGTTCACCTTCACCAGACTCTCACGGTCAAACACGAACGACATATCAATATTGCTCATGCTGTACGTGCCGATATTGCTATCGGTACTGGCCAGGCTAAGGCCGCCACTAGCACCAATTTCCAGGACAATCTCATCAAGAAGATTTTCCATCGCGTTGTACGCATCTGAACCCTCATCACCTATGTAAGTGTAGGCAACAGCGTTCAAGTCCTCGAAAGGTGCAAGTAAATCGCTACGGCTATCAGAGACATTGAGAATCAAGCAGAAGTTATTCAGGTTCATCGTCGCAATGGAGTTGCTGATGGTACCGGTGAAGCACATCGGTAAAGGACCGGCTGTAAAGTCGTAGTTAGTCTGGAACAAACCAATGCGACGTTTTCCACCTAGCATTTCACGTATATCCTCAATTCGAGAAGACACATTGAAAGATTGACCATTCGCAGAGCCAGTGACCCGCAGATCACATGAGTCATCTCCGTTATAGCCCTCGCAGTTACTCAGAGAGACATTCAAAGATTCGAACCCAGCACTCTTTTCCATAGTGCAGGTATACGGAATGTTATTCTTCTGAGGCACACACAGGGCCGTCTTCAGTCCATAGCCAAGAACTTCTGTGAGTCCTCCCAGCATCTCTGCCGTCTCGTTCTGCGCAGCCTCATCAACATACAACCACCCCAGATCACGATTCACCGTCGAACCGTTCGCCAGCTCTGCTGCCTGCGCATCGTCCAGATACCCGCCAGCTACATCGATTGGTGCTAGTGCACGTGCGAAGTTCGCTGCATCGTAGCCAGTAGCCTCACCAATAGTAGTGACGTTACGACACTCTGTACGATCCAGTTCCGGATTGTCAGTAACCAGACAGATCGATGGGTCCGCCAGTTCTGGCGACCAATCGGTCACCAGGCTTCCGAAACCTGCAATCATGGTGTCGAGACTACCGTCGTTGATGAACTGCCCTACGGTTTCAGCACTGGCAACGAAGGTATCGAAGCCTGTATAGCTGATGGTAGTGATCGGCTCTTCAGTATCAGGATCGGTCAGACCTAGCGTACTTACATCCAGCTCGCCAGATTTAAGCGGCATCTGACCGCCCAATAGTCCGAAGATGAGACCAATGTTCTCCGCCAGGCTATCAATCGGCAGACTGGCAACGATGGCCGTCTCCTGCAGGCTCGCAGAGAAGATTGCGTGGCGCAGAGCCTGTTCATCGCTGCTGAGTGCAAAGTTACGCTCGAAGGCATCCGTCAGGTCTGGCACACGCTGGCTGACATAGGAGTCATCAGTGAAGCCAAACAGGACGGCAAGACGCTTGTGAGCCAGCAGAACATTGTTGTCATCCAGAGCCTGCGGGAAGGCTTGCAGCCAGGTCGCAGCCATGTGTGTCATCGGAGTAACCGCTACTGGGCCACCAAAATCAGCACCCGACACAATGGTATCCAGAATCATACCCGCAGCCGGTGTACCGCTGTCTCCGAAGTTGGCAGGCGGTGATACCAGACAGCCACTCGGCGTATCACACACCATGGTGGTCTCTGCATCGGTTGTGACACGTACACGTACCGGCGCGGACTGGGTACCCAGGTTAAACCCGAAATAACCATTGGCGTCCGTCGTGGTGGTGCCAATCACATTCCAGCTGTGCTCGCCTTCGGCATCCAGACCTGCGTACACGGCAGCTTCCACTGGCGCATTCGCCAGCACACCTTTCACTGCGCGGCCAGCAACAGCAGGCTCAGCATTGACGGTGATATCAAAGCTTTGTGTCCCAGCATCAGAGCCGTCAGTCGCATTCACAACCACGCTGTAAGTACCTGCGGATTCCGGAATCCAGCGGATTTCACCTGCGCTACTGATCACCATGCCAGCCGGAGGATTTGTCAGAGAGTAGCTTACCGCATCGCCCTCAGCGTCAGAGGCCGCTACATCGTAGGCATAGACCTGATACTCATTAGCCGTAGTCACAGGCGAAGAGGTGACAACCGGCGCATCATTCACTGCGATCACTGTCACATTGACTGTGCTGGTGCCCGTTGCCGTACCGTCACTGACCTGCACTACGAAGCTGTCACTGCCGTTGAAGTCTGCTGCAGGCGCATAGCTGAATTCAGAACCGGTCTGAGTAACGATGCCTTCTACCGCTCCGGAAGAGATAGACCAGGTAAGAGGGTCGCCATCCGCATCCGATGCGGTAAAGGTCACAGAATCAGAGCTGTCTTCATTCACTTCAAGCGTCACTGATGCACCTTCGGCAATGACCGGTACATCGTTCACTGAGTTCACAGTCACACTCACGGTGATACTGTCAGTCAGTTCGCTGTCAGAGACCTGAATTGTGAAGGTGTCGCTACCGTTGAAGTCAGCAACAGGAACATAGGTCACCAGACCGTTAGTATCGACGCTCACCCCACCATCACTGGCAGAGGAAGTAACGCTCCAGGTCAGTGAATCACCGTCGCTGTCTGTCGCGCTCAGTGACAGAGTCTGAGTACCGTCTTCATCCAGTGTCATGGTGGTGGTATCACCCTGATCAATCACAGGTGCGGCGTTCACTGCTTCTACAGTGACGTTCACCACAATACTGTCAGTCAGTTCACCATCAGTGACCTGGACAGTGAAGCTGTCAGCTCCTGAGAAGCCAGTATCCGGGGTGTAGTTCACCGTCTTACTCAGACCAGTGCCCGACACAGTCGCAGTGCCGTTGGTTGCAGCCGAACTCACTGACCAGCTCAGTTCAGAGCCTGCGTGGTCGCTGTCGGTCGCATTCAGCACCAGGGTAAACGGAGTTGGTGCGCCGTCTTCCGACATGGTCACGCTTGTGCTTTCACCCTGAGTTATCACTGGTGCGTTATTCACTGCCGTCACAGTAATAGTGAAGGCCTGCGTCACGTTAGCACCACCGTCGTTGACCAACAGAGTGACTTCCGCAGAGGTTACACCTTCAGCCGGCGTCCAGTTCAGTTCACCGGTCGCTGAGTTCACTGTCATAGACGCAGGCGCAGTGCCCACGTTCCAGGTCAGTGCGTCACCTTCTACATCGGTCGCCGTTGGCAGATACGTGTAGAGCTCGCCTTCCGTTGCTACCACTGGTGCTACAGACGTGATCTCTGGCAGATCGTTGATCGACGTAACGGTCATAGTGACATTGATCGTGTCTGTCAGTGCACCATCGCTTACCTGTACCACGAAGCTGTCTGTGCCATTGAAGTCAGGCGCAGGCGTGTAGCTTACGGTCTGAGAGGCACCAGTGCCGGATACGGTCGCTGTTCCTTCGGACGCGCCACTGCTGATGCTCCACGTCAGAGTACCGCCATCGACATCGGTCGCATTCAATGCGAAGGTCAGAGGGGTATCTTCATTGGTGGTGCGTGAAGCAGTCTCGCCTTCAGCAATCACTGGCGCATCGGCAACCGGATTAACCGTTACGTTAACGACGATAGTATCCGTCAGTTCGCTATCACTGACCTCGACTTCGAAGCTGTCGCTGCCGTTAAAGTCAGCGGCGGGTTCGTAGCTGACAACACCCGATGCATCAACGCTCGCGCTGCCATTTTCAGACGCATTACTGATGCGCCAGGTCAGGCTTTCGCTGTCGACATCGGTCGCCGTCAGGTTGAGTGTTGCAGAGGTGTCTTCATCCGTTGTCAGCGCAGTAACGGCACCCTGATCAATTTCAGGCGCATCGTTGGTTGCTCCAACGGTAATGATAAAGCTCTGGCTATCGCTCAGACTGCCGTCAGAAACTTCGACAGTCACATTCGCCGACTCAACACCATTGGCTGGAGTCCAGCTGATCGTCGCGCCAGAGATGTTCATACCTTCCGGAGCAGAAGGCAGGCTGTACGTCAGTTCAGTACTGTCCACGTCTTCGGCCACAACGGTGTAGCTGTAGGCTTCACCTTCAGTGGCGTTAGTTACCGCGGCTGACGTGATAGAAGGTGCATCATTCACTGGCGTCACGGTGATAGTGAAGCTCTGTGTCGCCTCTGCTGTAGCGTCAGCCACAGTTACGGTCACGTTCGCTGTCTCAACACCGTTTTCTGGTGTCCAGTTGATGGTGCTTCCAGAGATCACCATGCCTTCTGGTGCTTCTGTCAGGCTGAAGGTCAGCGCATCGCCGTCAACGTCGTTCGCGGCCACGGTGTACAGGTACGCTTCGCCTTCGGTCGCTGTCGTTACTTCGGTTGAAGTGATGACTGGCGCATCGTTCGCGGCGTTAACAGTGACATTCACAGTGATGGTATCGGTCAGATCGCCATCAGAAACACGGACGACGAAGCTGTCGCTACCATGGAAGTCCGCTGCTGGTGTGTAATTCACGGTCTGGCTGGTACCAGCACCTGACACAACCGCAACGCCATCGCTGGCCTGAGACTGGATGCTCCAGTTGATGGCGTCACCCTCAACATCAGTAGCATTCAGAGTAACACTGCCCATGTTGTCTTCGTCGGTGCTCAGAGAAGCGGCCTCACCTTCTGTGATTTCAGGCGCATCGTTCACCGCGGTTACACTCACAGCCACAACGATGCTGTCGCTCAGATCGCCGTCAGATACGGTGACAGTGAAACTGTCGCTGCCATTGAAGTTGGCGGCTGGATCATAGGTCACCAGACCAGAGCTGCTCACAGAGGCGGTACCATTCGCCGCAACACCTGTGATGCTCCAGTTCAGAGAAGTACCTTCCGGATCGGTCGCGCTCAGGCTTACCGTGCCCTGTGTATCTTCTGCGGTCGTGATAGACGCCTCTGCCTGATCAATCACCGGCGCGTCGTTTTCTGCGGTCACGGTGACATTGATCTGTACCGTCACAGTCTCAGTGCCGTCGCTCACAGAGACCACGAAGCTGTCGCTGCCGTTATAGCCCATTGCAGGCGTGTAGCTCACAACACCGGCCGCTACAGCAGCAGAACCGTTACTCGCAGGCGTGCTTACCGCCCAGTTCAGGCTGTCGCCATCAACATCGCTGGCCGTCAGAGTGACAGACTTCTGAGTGTCTTCTGCGGTCGTCATAGAAACCACGCTGCCCTGAGCAACCACTGGCGCGTCGTTCACTTCGCTCACAGATACATCCACCAGAATGGAATCAGTCAATTCACCATCGCTGACCTGAACAGTGAAAGTATCTGACCCGTTGAAATCGGCCGCAGGCACATAAGTTACCAGGCCAGCGCTATCGACTGACGCTTCGCCATTGGCGGCACCAGAAGTAACGCTCCAGCTCAGGCTGTCGCCGTCGATGTCGGTTGCGGACAGACTCAGTGTCTGAGTCTCGTCTTCATCGGTGGTCAGAACTGTGCTCTCACCCTGATCGATTTCAGGCGCATCGTTCACCGCGGTCACGGTAATGGTGAAGTTCTGGCTGTCAGTCAGATCGCTGTCAGAGACTTCGACGCTTACCGCCGCAGACTCAACGCCGTTCTCTGGCGTCCAGGTGATCACACCAGATTCAGAATCAATACTCATGCCTGCTGGCGCTTCGGTCAGGCTGAACGTCAGATCAGAGCTGTCGATATCGCTTGCGGTCACGGTGTAGCTGTACAGTTCACCTTCTGTCGCCGTGGTCACGGCCACTGACGTAATATCCGGGGCATTGTTCACCGCAGTCACAGTGATCGTGAAGCTCTGGTTCGTATCCGTAATACCATCGTTAACACGCACGGTCACGTTGGCAGACTCAACACCATTGGCTGGCGTCCAGGTCATTTCACCCGTTGTACTGTTGATCGACATACCCACCGGTTTCACGGGCAGACTGAAGTTCAGGGTATCGCCTTCGACATCACTTGCCGTCGCGAAGTAAACGTACGCTTCACCTTCGGTCGCAGTTGTTACAGGCGTTGACGTAAATACCGCAGCGTCATTTACAGCCGCCACCGTCACATTCACTGTGATGGTGTCGGTCAGGTCGCCGTCGGTCACCTGAACAACCAGAGTGTCACTACCATTGAAGTCAGCGTTGCCGGTGTAGGTCAGGCTCTGGCTGTTGCCAGTACCAGACATCGCAGCAACACCGTTCACTGGCGCGCTCAGTACTGACCATGTCAGTTCAGCGCCGCTGTTATCGATGTCGGTTGCGTTCAGTGCCAGAGTTGCCTGCACGTCTTCGGTTGCTGGCAACGCAACGCTCGCGCCTTCAGTAATTTCAGGTGCATCGTTCACCGGAGATACGGTGATGGTCCAGCTCTGGCTGTCTGGAAGCGCACCACTTTCACCGCCGTCGCGCACCTGCACTTCGACATTCGCAGATTCAACACCGTTTTCTGGCGTCCAGGTCACCAGGCCCATGTTCGATACCGACATACCTTCAGGAACCAATACAGGGGTAAAGATCAGATCGGTGCCGTTATTGGCGTCGTCCGGATCATTCACCTGAATCGAGTACTGGTATTCCACCCCTTCAGTCGCTGTCGTTGGCGCTTCGGAGGTAATCACAGGGGCGTCGTTCACGCTGCCGACGGTGATGGTCCAGTTCTGAACCGCCGCAGACGCTCCGTCTTCACCACCATCCGCTACGCTCAGTGACACCGAGGTTGAGGTCACGCCGTTATCTGGCGTCCAGGTCACCAGACCGGTGCCAGATACAGTCAGGCCCGCATCAATCGACCCCTGATCCAGAGTGAAGGTCAGATCCGTACCGTTATTGGCATCATCCGGGTCAGTCACTTCCGCCTGATATCGGTACTCGCTACCTTCTACGGCCGAAGTAGACGCGGCATTAGCAAAGACCGGCGCATCATTCACTGCGGTTACGGTCACGCTGACCACAATGCTGTCGCTCAACTCACCATCAGACACCTGAACGGTGAAGCTGTCGCTGCCATTAAAGTTTTCATGCGGGGTGTAAGTGACATTCCCATCGGACACAGCCGCCGAACCATGGCTGGCCGCAACTGAAACGGTCCAGCTCAGGCTGGCGCTATCAATATCGGTAGCCGTCAGAGCAGTCGTGCCTTGATTGTCTTCAGACGTCGAAACTGATGCCGTTTCCTGATCAATCACAGGCGCATCGTTCACCGCAGTCACTTCGACATTAACAACGAAGCTGACTGGTGCCGTGCCATCAAAGACCTGAACCGTGAAGCTGTCATTGCCATTGAAACCGGCATTCGGGGTGTAGCTGACATTGCCAGCCGTTACACTTGCCGAGCCATCAGAAGCAGCGGTACTGACCGACCAGCTCAGGCTATCTCCATCGACATCAGACGCGTTCAGAGTCACGCCCGTTGCGGTGTTTTCTGCGGTGGTCAACGTAGTTCCCGCACCCTGTGCAATGACTGGCAGATCGTTCACCGCGTTCACGGTCACGTTCACTACAATGCTGTCGGTCAGAGAACCATCAGACACCTGAACGGTAAAGCTGTCGTTGCCATTGAAGTTTGCATTTGGCGTATAAGTGACATTGCCACCCACGACCGCAGCACTGCCGTTACTCGCCGGGCTGGATACCGACCAGCTCAGGCTGTCACCGTTAGCGTCGGTGGCGATAAGAGTAGTACTGCCCTGAGTATCTTCATCGGTGGTCAGCGTGTCTGTTTCGCCCTGAGCGATGACCGGCGCTTCGTTGTCTGGCTCAGACACAGTAATCACGAAGGTCTGGGCCACAGAATCACTGTTGCCATCGTTGGCGACCAGACGCACAGTGCCGCTGCTACCTGCTTCGGCTGGTGTCCAGCTGATCGCACCGGTTGTTGCATTGATCGTCATGCCGGCTGGCTTCTGAGTCAGATTCCAGGTCAGGGTGTCGTTTTCGGTATCGGTGGCGCTTGGCGTATAGGTGTATTCCTCACCCAGTACGACAGACGTTGGAGCCACCGAGGTAATCACAGGGGCATCGTTCACATCGGTCACTGCAATCGTGAACGACTGAGTCACACTTCCGCTACCATCAGACACAGCCACAATCACGTTGGCGGTGCTGATGCCGTCTGCTGGCGTCCAGGTGATCACACCGCTGCTGCTGATGCTCATGCCCGCAGGTGCCGTATTCAGAGAGAAGGTCAGAGAATCGTCTTCGACGTCGCTCGCCAGAACAGCGTAAGAATATTCAACGCCTTCGGTTGCCGTCGTTATTGCGGACGAGGTGATTTCTGGCAGGTCATTAACGGCATTCACCGTCACGCTGACTGCAATCGTCGCGCTATCAGTACCGTCAGACACCATCACAACAAAGGCATCGGTACCATTGAAGTCAGGCGCTGGCTGATAGGTCACCGTACCATCAACCACACTGGCAAAACCGTTAGCGGCTGCACTGCTAACAGACCAGTTCAGGCTGTCATTTTCAACGTCAGAAGCAGACAGTACGAGCGTCTGTTCTTCGTCTTCGTCGGTCGTCAGTATGGTCGTTGCGCCCTGATCGATAACTGGCGCATCGTTCAGCTCATTCACGGTCACGGACACTTCAATCGTATCGCTCAGCTCACCATCAGAAACCAGAACAGTGAAGCTGTCGCTGCCGTTGAAGTTCTCATTCGGGGTGTAGGTGACGTTGCCACCGGTCACAGCCGCCAAGCCGTTGCTTGCTGCACTGGAGACCGACCAGCTCAGGACATCGCCATCAGTATCAGTTGCCGTCAGTGTGGTCGTACCCTCAGTGTCTTCATCAGTCGTCACAGAAGCTTCCGACTGATCAATCACCGGTGCTTGATTCACTGCGGTGACCGTCACATTAACGACGATAATGTCAGTGGCTGTGCCATCAGTTACCTGAACAGTGAAGCTGTCGCTGCCGTTGAAGTTTTCATTCGGGGTGTAGCTGACATTGCCGTCCACCACAGAGGCAGAACCATGAGTCGCTGCCGCGCTGACAGACCAGCTCAGCGAATCACCATCCGCATCGGAGGCGGTCAACGTGATATTGCCTTCGGTGTTTTCAGGCGTCGTCAGAGAAGTGGTCGCGCCCTGGTCAATCACCGGCAGATCATTAACGGAGTTTACGGTGACATCAACAACAATGAGGTCCGTCAGATCTCCGTCAGACACCTGAACAGTGAAGCTGTCGCTGCCGTGGAAATTAGCGGCCGGTGTGTAAGTCACATTGCCGCCAGTTACTGTTGCAGAACCATTGCTGGCCGCACTGATAACAGACCAGGTCAGAGTATCGCCGTTTGCATCAGTCGCGGTCAGCGTCTCATTGCCCTGCGTATCTTCATCGATTTCAATCGAGGCGCTTTCTTCGTTGATCACCGGAGCGACGTTAGCAGCAGCACGGACTTCAACGGTCCAAGCCAGAGTTGCCGGAATCGCACCGTCTTCACCGCCATCCGTGACACTGACAGCAACGTTATATACGCCCGCGGCGATCGCAGGTGTCCAGGTCACCAGACCGGTATCACTGACCGTCATGCCCGAAGGTGCAGTCACTAAGTTAAAGGTCAGATCACTGCCGTTGTTATTGTCGTCGGCATCCGCCACTTCAAGCTGGTAGGAATAGCTGTTGCCCAACTGAACGAAACTGGTTGGCGTGCCACTCAGCACTGGAGAATCGTTCACAGGCGTTACTGTCACGGTAAAGCTCTGAGTTGCAGCCTCTACATCGTTTTCACCGCCGTCGGCAACGATAACAGTGACGTTTTCAGAATATGAGGACGCTCCGTTCTCTGCCGGCGTCCACTCGATCAGACCTGTATCAGAGATGGTCATGCCTGCCGGTGCTTCAGTCAGGCTGTATGTCAGTTCGTCCTGAAGCGGGTCACCTTCGGCGGTCTCACCCGCACTGTCTTCAGCAGCGACCTGATACGAATAGAGGACATCTTCAGTGGCGGTAGTTACGGCCTCTGAAGTAATCACTGGGGCGGTATTGCCACCTACAATAGCAAGATCCCAGAACTGATAAGGCGCCACGTTGATCCCGTTACGCCAGTCTTCTTCACCGTCAGTCACTCCTACTTTCAGTCTCAGCACGCTGTAGCTGTAAGAGGTAGGAACATAAACCCGTACCAACCCGGTCGACGAGACAGAAAGGTTGTACTGAGGGCGATTGGCTTCACTGACGAGAGGCAAAGACGCAGTGAACGTCAGATCAGTGCCATTGTTCTCATCATCCACATCAGTTACTTCCATCTGGTATTCAAACCAGGCGCCTTTCACAGCAGACGTTGGCTTCTCAGAAACGATCACAGGCTTATCATTGACGGCACTGATCGTCACACTGACATCAATCGTGTCGGACAGAACACCATCAGACACTTCGACCGTGAAGCTGTCAGTGCCGTTGTAGTTCAGGTCTGGGGTATATGTAACTTCGCCAGAATCAGACACTGTGGCAGCGCCATTACCTGCATCAGAGCTGATCATCCAGTTCAGTGTGTCACCGTTAACATCGCTCGCAGTGAAGGTAACCCTACCGACCGAATCCTCAGCCATCGTCAGGACACTTGTTTCGCCCTGATCAATTACAGGGGCGATGTTGTCACCTCCGCGGACTTCAATAGTCCAACTTTGCGTCGCAGGTACAGCACCGTCTTCACCGCCATCAACCACTTCGACCTCGACACTGATGAGGCCAGACGCCAGCTCCGGAATCCACGTAACATAGCCTTGGTCAGTTACAGTCATCCCTTCAGGTGCGGTCAGAAGTGAGAATGTCAGATCTGTGCCATTATTGTCGTCGTCAGGGTCGAGCACTTCTACCTGATAAGAATAAGTGGTACCGATGTCCACAAAACTGACTGGCGCACCTAACAACACCGGTGCATCGTTGACAGGAGTTACATCAATAGAGAATGACTGAGTTGCGGGGTCAGCGCCATCTTCGCCTCCGTCAGCAACGACTACAGTGACGTTTTCAGAGTATGGCTCAGCACCCTGCTCGGTCGGCGTCCACTCAATCAGGCCTGCTGATGAAATGGTCATGCCTTGCGGTGCATCGGTCAGGGTAAAACTCAGATCATCATTGATATCAAAACCAAGACCATTCTGACCCGCGATATCAAGAGCCTCTACCAGATACTGATATTTAACGTCTTCTGTCGCTGTAGTGACAGGATCGGAAATAATTTCTGGTGGTAGGTTGCCCTCAACAACCTGCAAATTCCATTGCTGGCGAGACGGGAGATTAATAAGAGACCGCCAATCTTCTTCGCCGTCAGTTACTGAAACCGATACAACAAGCATCTTCTCCAGGCCCAGACCCTCTGTGTCGATATCGCTAAGGAAATCTTGGGGAATAAAGAGCGACACCAGCCCGGTTGGCGATATCTCAAGGTTGTACTTATCTCGATTGGCCTCCAGAACGAGAGGCAAAGAAGCGCTGAATATTAAATCAGTACCGTTATTAACGTCATCTGAATCCGCAACCTCGACCTGGTACCTAAACCAACCACCGAGAATTGCAGAAGATGGCGCCGTAGAGACAATTAGAGGTTTATCGTTAACATGAACGACTTGTAACGTGAATTCCTGCTGAGCGGTCAGCCGGGTCTCGCCATCGTCATAAACCGCTTCCAACGTCACATTTACTGTATCGCCGTGGTCATCGGTCGGCGTCCAGGTCACTCTTCCGCCAGGCGAGACTTCCATGCCAGTAGGACCGCTAAGCAAACGGAAAGTGACACTATCAGCAGTTCCTGCGTTCGTCTCTATCTGGTATTCCCAGCGCTCGTCTTCTACAGGGTTACCTTCTGGCGTTGACGAGAAATCAAGCGACACTGGTGCCTGATCTCCCCCATTCACTGGATCGGGAACACGTGGATCATCGCCATCTGAACCACCTGATGAGCAAGCGGTAAGACCTGCAATCAGTGAGACGAGTAGTGCTGTGCGGAAGTTAATCAAAGTAACACTCCTATGGAGTCTATGCGTGAGCATTGACCTGCGAGAACGAGTGACTGAGGCTGATCGGGGTATGGAGTACGAGCCCGGCAATCTAAAGCCACTGTTTTTCTTATTATTTTCTTACTTATCCGTTTCGGTCCAAATCGGCCACGCGGAGTAAGACCCGTATAGGTAAATGGTATTAGATCGTGTATCCAATGACCATCTGACAGATGTATCAATACATGCCACCCACACAATGTGTGATGTGTGCACCTATTGATATTTACTCTAACTCATTGATTAGCATGCCTTTCTTAAAGTCGGCTGTAAGGAGTAAAGTCTAAGTAAGGTATTCCGCAATCATCAGTGACATAACATTAGTGACAACATTCTCATCGGGCCACAACTGGTCAACTTGTCACCTTTTCGGCCGCGTCATAATTCACCTTGTCCTCCGTCAGGCGTATCATCCCCACAAACTTTCAGGATTCATTCAGATTCATGCCTCTACTGACCACTTCGGAAGACTTTCTGCTCGCTGCGAAACACGCTGAAATCGCCGCACTCCAACAACTACAGGTTAACTGTCGCCTCGTAGGGCGTGTCACCGAGCTGATTCATGAACTTCAGAGGGAGCGAGGGCTATCCAACATCTATCTTGTTTCTGACGGTCAACGCTACGCCCAGCAGCGGGCCGATGAACTTGAGGTCTCGGGAATTGCCCAGCAGCAATTCCGACAAACACTGACAGAGCTCAGCGAAAGCGATTCTCTGGCGCTCTCCACCCGGCTGCTAAGTAGCCTCGCATTTGTTATTCAATGCCTGGAAGGCATTGACGCATTACGCGCTCAAGTAACCGCTCGGAAGGTATCGGCGAGCGAAAACACCGCACTCTACAGCCGCCTCATTACGGGTCTGCTGACAGTCATATTTGAAGCCGCGGATATCGCCGACGACCCGGAGATCACACGCGCCCTCGTCGCACTGTTTAACTTCGTTCAAGGTAAAGAGTACGCCGGCCAGGAGAGGGCCATGGGGTTAATCGGCTTTACCAGTGGTAGTTTCAGTAACGCCCTGCAAGACAAAGTGCATGAACTGCTGGATGCTCAGGAACGTTGCTTTGGCATCTTTACTGAGTTCTCAACCAGTATACCCAAAGCGCGCTGGAACCAACTCGAAGGATGTGAAGCAACCTCGGAACTGGAGCGGTTGCGTAAAATGATTGAGCGATACCGTGCAGAAGACGCTTTGCCAACCTCTATCAGCGAAGTCTGGTACGAAGTCGCTACTCGTCGCATTGATGAAATGCAAAGTATCGAGCTTGATATGACAGCCGACCTGATGGAGCTCTGTGAAAAGAAAATAAATACCGCAGAAGAAGATCTGAGGCTGCATCGCGAGCACCTGAAAGATCTTGCGGATATCAGCGAACCACCCGAATCACCGCTGAGTCTGCTTCCGCAATCTAACCTCAACACGGACAATAGCCTGACCCCTGGCGTTAATGTCAAACTAGCCAGATCCATATCCGACCTGGTACAGGGACAAGCTGAGCGCTTGCAGCGTATCAGTAGCGAATTAGCTGAAGCTCGCCAGGCACTGGATGAAAGGAAGCTGATCGATAAGGCCAAAGGCATGCTGATTCAGTCTAAGGGGATTACGGAAGAAGAGGCTTACCGCCACTTACGTCAGGCAGCGATGGACAGCAATAAGCGCATTGTAGAAGTCGCGATGAACGTCATCAGTGTCGCAGGCATGCTGACGTCCAGGTAACTCAGACTTTAAAGCGCTGTATAAGAGCACTCAGCGTCTCAGCTTCCAGAGCCTGGTGTTCCGCGGTTTTACTGGCCTGATTAACGGCATCAGTATTGTTGTCTGATATTTCGCCGATCTCTCTCACCGCACGGTTAATGCTGTGCACTTTGCAGAGCTGATTTTCCATCATCTCTGCAATATCTGTATTGATCTGTTTTATCTCGGCTATGCAGTCAGAGATAACACGCACCCCATCCCCTGCCATCTGGCTGGAATCCAGGGTTGCCGAGATATTACTTGTGGTACTGGTGAGTACGCCCGTAGCAAGGCTTGATGCTCCCTGCAGGCTGCTGATCATTTTATCGATCTCTTTTGTTGATGTCTGAGTACGCTGTGCGAGTGAGCGCACCTCATCCGCCACGACAGCAAAGCCCCTACCTTGATCACCAGCCCGCGCAGCCTCGATGGCGGCATTCAATGCTAATAAGTTAGTCTGGTCTGCAATGCTTCGTATCACCTCAAGAATGCCACCGATATTCTGACTGTCTTCTGCCAGTCTGTTAATCACGATACAGGCGTTCTCAAGCTCTATATTTGCCTCTTTCACCACAGCGATCGTTTTCCGAATGCTGTCCACGACTTCTACAACGCGACTCTCTGAACGCTCCACAGCCTCAGCAGCAGACTCGCTCTCATCGCTTGCGCGCTCGACAATACCTTTAATTTTACCCGTTGCATCAACAACGCCGCGCACCTTCTCCTGTTGCTCGTTCATACGCTCAGAGCATCCCGAAGTGACCTCTGCCATAGAATGTGAACTGTCAGATAACCGTTCACCTACCCGCTTCACCTCAGAAAATATTTCCTGAAGTGTCTGTAGGAATCGATTCACCCCCGACGCCAACATCCCGATCTCATCCTGACGCGAGGCATCAAGGCGATAGCTCAAGTCGCCTCCGGAATCGGCCAGCGAATCAATATGATGACGAAGCTGTTTCATCGGACGAAGTACGGACGCAGATACAAGAATTGACGACACCAGACTGATGCCAACCGTAGCAATAAAGACCACTAGCAGGGTCCATATCCCCACCGTTATTCGATCAAGAGTGGTCAACAAAGAGCTACTGGAAAGCGCAAGAACATCTTCCATCAATCCCGTGTGCAACTTCACCGCATTCTGTCTGGCCAGTCGTTCCTGCGCGAGAATTTCCAGATACACTAACAGAGTCTGCTTGAGTTGATTATTCACCCGCAACCCCGCCTCAGCTTTACTCACGAAAGGCGTTCCCTGCAGTAGTTTGATGTCCAGTGTCGTATTGGCGATGGTGTCATCGAGTAGTTGTATCGCCTCTTCTGCAGATTTATCACCACGGTCAAGCAGCAGAAACATGTCCTCAATCGCATAGTTGTTAGTGGTGTTCTTTAGGGCCCCTGGGATAACCGCTCTCTCAATCGTCGTCACTTCAGAACGCTGTTCAGCATCGGCAAGGCGCTTACTGACGCCTACTATGTACGCGTTTGACAGTGCCCGGGAGGAAGAGGTGATCTCCTGGACCCCGCTAAGGATTTCATTCTTCTCAGTACGCAACTGATCGTACTTAGCCAAGGCCACTTCCAGACCTGACAGGCGGAGATTCAGTTCCCCCTCTCCTTTAGCAGCAAGCTCCTGCTTCAGTGAGATCGATCTTTCAGTGATGGAGTCAAGAGAAGCTTCGCCATTGATGAATGACTCGATGTCAGCACCAAGGCGAAATAAATGATTCAGCAGATCACCCATCGAAGCTTCACGGTTCCGCATTTCTCCCACCGCGAAATATCCATTCAGGAGAATTGCTGAGACAAGCAGGACGATAACAGCCTGAATACCAACCGGGATAAACAGCTTAGTCCGGATCGACAAGGCCGAGCCATCTATGAGGGCAAATAACGCTCGCATACGAGATACTCGCAATTACAGATAGACTAAGCCTAGCCCAGACGGCCTGAAAGGAAAGATCTACACGCTATCGTTCGCCGCGAACCCAAGGCCGTTGCGCCCAAGTGGTACCTCCATCCGATTACTCCCCTGGCGAACGGGTTGATTCACCATTTCGTCATAAGCACTTTCATGACGCAGAACCATATTCTGAACGTTATATCCTTCGAACAAGGCTTCGATGTCGAGCGTATTGTGCGCCCGTAGTGGTTTGCCTCGACTGTCGGATAAAAGATGTTCTTCGCCATTCATCAGAACACTCACCTGATAGAGAGCCAGGTCAATAGAAAGCACAATCACCTTTTCAATCGGCTCACGCTTGCTCAGCTTGCGGAACGGAATCATAGAAGATGCCTCGATATTGTATAACTTAAGTATAAGTTATCAGTAACCCAGGCGAATGAGAAGCTGTGAGTAACCAAGGAACCTGGTTAGTCACCCTGTCGGGTTCGTTTAATGAATCTGGCATAGCATTCCGTGTCGACCAGAGTGAAAATACTGTAGCGTTTTTCGCCGAACTTTACGTAACTGGCAACTTCCTTGTGCCGGCTCGTATTGTGTTTCTTAAGCACTCGGGCAGGATGGAATATTTCGCCTTGCTTGCGAAAGTAGCTCAGGGCTTTTTCGTCTGATGCAGCCTTCGCATCGCGATCTGAGCACACCGGGAGAGCCCGGGTCACTGAACTGAACCCAGAAATCACGACTAAGAACAAAAGTATTTTCATACGTTCAGCTTAGTCCAGAAACAAAAAAGCCGCAGACCAAAGGCCTGCGGCATACCCTCGTGAGCACAGAGAGTCAGAGTGTAATTAATCGTCTGAACCGAATACGCCCAGAATCTGAAGCAAGCTGAGGAACAGGTTATAAATTGAAACGTACAAGGTAACTGCCGCTGAAATATAGTTAGTTTCACCGCCATGAATGATGGCACTGGTCTGATAAGCAATCATCGCAGACATCAATATAATAAACAGCGCAGAGACCGCTAACGATAACGCGGGGATATTTAAAAAGATGCTAGCCACCATCATTACCAGCGCGACTATCATGCCGACCATCAGGGTCTTGCCCATGTTGGACAAATCTTTACCTGTAGTAAGCACCCATCCCGACATAGCCAGGAAAATCAGACCAGTCGCACCGAGTGACGTGCCGATCAGCGCAGAACCATTAGGCAGCTGAGCGTACATCGACAAAATCGGGCCTAGCGTATATCCCATGAAACCGGTAAGAGCAAAGGTAAACATAAGCCCCATTGCGCTGTTCTTAGTTTTTTCGATAGCGAACAACAAACCGTAAAAGCCAACCACAGTGATGAGCAGGCCAGGGTGCGGCGCATTGAACATCATAGAAATGCCAGCCACTACAGCACTGAACACCAACGTCATCGCCAACAGTGCATAGGTGTTACGCAGCACCTTCTGAGCATCTGGAGCAACCGCATTGCTACCGGTATCTGCCTGATACTGATCAACCGGTATGCTGCGCGCAACCGGCTCATTGCTTTCTGAATTCAGATAATCTGGACGTTTCATAGTCTCGCTCCTTTTTTGATTTATGTATTGTATGACGCTGTTTCCAACAATAATATTCGTATTATCTATATATCATACATCGATTTTTACGAACTATGCATCGACTCAACTATAAGCATCTGCATTATTTCTTTGCAGTCGCAGAGAGCGGCAGCATTCAGGCCGCTGCCGATCGCCTGGCCATTACACCACAAACGATCAGCGGTCAGCTCAAGTTACTTGAGGATGAGCTGGGCGAAGCGTTACTGCGCCGCAATGGCCGTAACGTTGAACTGACCGATGCCGGGCATCTGGCGTACGAGTATTGCAAAGATATCTTTCGCCTTGGCGAGGAAATGCAGGAGGTAATGCAACAAGGGCTGGCCACACGCCCTGAAGAACTGAGAGTGGGGATTGTAGATGCTCTGCCCAAGTCAATTACCCACCAGCTACTTGCCCCCATCATCGCCAGGAATCCGCAAATGAAGCTGATATGCAGAGAAGAACAGATGACTACGCTATTGGGGGAGCTGGCAGTGCACAGGCTTGATGTCGTTCTGGCTGATAGCCCTGTGCCACCGGGCATGAACATACGCTGCTTCAGTCATGAGCTTGGCGCCAGCAGACTGGCGTGCTTTGCTCATGCCCGCTTGCTGGAGGACAAGTCATTCCCAGATTGCCTCATTGACGCACCGCTTCTGATACCAACCGGCTCTTCATCGACAATGCGAACCAACCTGTTGAGCTGGCTCAAACGTCAGTCTATCTCAATGCGCATCGCCGGAGAGTTCGATGACTCCGCGCTGCTCAAAGCATTTGGCAGCGAGGGACATGGATTCTTTTTTGCTCCTGAAGTCATTACTGAAGAGATCTGTCGCCGCTACGACGTTAAAGTCGCCGGCACCGTACCGGAACTTCAGCAAGCCTTCTACGCCATCGTTGCTGAACGGCGCCACAGTCACTCTGCCGTACTCGAATTAACAGAGAACAGTCGGGGACACTTTGGCTCTGAGAACGATTAATTATTAAAAAAGGCAGCCTGAGCTGCCTTTTGTTCGTTTCTACACCCAGCCGGAGAATTACTCCTTCGGGTTAGTACACTCACTACGAGAGGGGTCAAACTTACAACGAATCTTGCGTTGCAGCCTGAGCATTGCCGGATCGTAATACCCTTCCTCACGGAGTTTAAGACGAACATCCAGAGAATGCTTCTCCAGCGCAGCAATATCCTGGGCACTGTCTTTTGCCCAGAAAGACTCCGGAACAAGCGCCATTTCGTTATCAACGCGGCGTGCATAGTTATCGAACTTGAAGAGGAAGTCTTCACGCAGAATCTGAGCAAGCCCCGGAGGGAATTTCTCAGTGCGACCAATTAACTGAATAGTAGATTGCGCAACGGGGGTATCAATAATCGACACATCACCTGATATCTGCCCACTGCCCATAACAAGATAAGCAACGATAGGCGACATCATGCCCGCAACTTCATTATCCGCGTATTTCTGAACGTTGCTCATCATATCTCCAACGACAGCATCGGCACCGAAAGCCTCAGTCAGACGAGCCATTCCGGGGTCGAACGACTCAGTTGCGATCTTTTTATCTTTAAAGCTCGCAAGTGAGCGATTCTTACGATCCGCGCTATAGCGGTAAGAAGAACCCAGAGTCGCCAGGCCGAGAACGACATAATCATCGTCACCCAGGCGCTGCGCCATTCGTGGATTGGCAATTACCTGCATGAGCAACTGAACTTGCTGGCGGCTCTGAAGACCGCCTACAGACTCAATGGTGCCGGCAAAACGGTTGAATTCCATTGCGGCAACACCACGAATCAAGGCGGCATCACATTCTTCGCCGCTGCGAAGAGCCTCGACCAGCTCAGATTCGTCCTGATAAGTGATGACACTGAGGTCCATACCGTAGTGAAGAGAACGCAATTTCTGATCTTCAACGGTGGAAGAAATAGGCCCCGTTTTACCCAGCGGGTCCCAGACACAGAAAGTTCTCAGGATGCGGCCGTTAACCATTTCATCCTTCTGCAATTTCTTGAGCGCACGTATGCGCTTCTCAAGCGGCAGATTGGGGTTCATTACTGTTGCTTCGAGCTTTGCGTTTCGTCGGGATTCGAGATCGTCAGCCGCATAAGTGAGTGTTGCGGACGACAGAAACAAAAGACCAAACAGAGTGGCAAACAAGGTTCTGACGTTCATTCTGCTTCCTTCATTATTCTTCTGGTGACTGATTCTGAGGCTTACTGACTTTTGCCCCCAAAAGGTCAGTAGAGAATCAGCAATGCGGCAGCATACCGCTTTCATTATTGTTATAAAGACGCATCTGGCTAACTGTCCCTTTTTGACACAAGTTTCACCATAAACGTCCTGTTTTGCTCCATCCCGAAGCTTATGTTCCGACCCTACCCGGGACACCCCCATGCCATCCCGTTACATATTGATACCATTCAAATGGCGTAAAATGCAACACGCCAGTCATGAATGGCGTACGCCGTTACAACAGTACGTTTAAAACAGACGTATGAGTATCTGGCTGATAGAACAACAAGAGCGGCTGGGCCGCTCTTATTCATTCCGAAGATAGTAAACCGAAACTAAGGAGCCTCGTCACCCTCTTCTTCTAGCTCTGGCGGTAGCAGGTCTTCGCGACTGACATTGAATGCCAGCAGCAGGTTCGCTGCGATATATATCGAAGAATACGTACCCACGCCCACGCCGATGGTCAATGCCAGGGCGAAGTTATGAATGATATCTCCACCCAGGAACAACAGAGCAAGCAGCACCAGGATTGTCGTCAAAGACGTCATCAAGGTACGGCCGAGGGTCTGAGTCAGCGACTCGTTGATAATTTCCACAGAAGAACCAATACGCATCATTCGGAAATTCTCGCGTATCCGGTCAGACACAACGATAGTGTCGTTCAGCGAGTAACCGATAACGGCGAGCAAGGCTGCCAGCACGTTCAGGTCAAACTCCCACTGGAAGAGTGCAAACATGCCCACAATAATCAGAACATCGTGGAACAAGGCCATGACCGCACCGAGTGAAAACTTCCACTGAAAGCGGAATGCCACGTAGGCCATCACAACGAAAAGCGCCACCAGCATGGCGATACCGCCCTGGTCACGTAACTCCTCACCGACACTTGCACCGACAAATTCGCTACGCAGCAACGTCAGTGAGTTATCCTCAACATTCGTCTGCAGCAGCCCAAGGACCTCATTTCCCAAGTCATCTCGGAAAGACTCCGACATACGAACCAGAACATCGGTCTCAGACCCAAAGTTCTGCACGACAACGTCCCGGTAGCCTGCGGTATCAAGGACCGATTTCACTTCAGAGAGAGGAACTGGAGTTTCGTACTCCACTTCAAGCAGCGTGCCCCCAGTGAAGTCGAGACCAAGGTTCAGGCCTCGCATCCCAATCGCAACGACTGAAATCAGCAGCAACGTCAGTGAAATTGCCGTCGAAATATGACGGAAACGCATAAAATTCACAGTATTCATGCCTTACCTCCAATCGACAGGCGCTCTACACGGCGACCACCGTACAGCAGGTTAGTCATTGCACGGGTCACCATGATCGCAGTGAACATAGACGTCAGGATCCCGAAAGACAGTGTGACGGCGAAGCCTTTAACCGGGCCAGTACCCACTGCAAACAGAATGACCGCTACAATCAGCGTGGTCAGGTTGGCATCAAAAATCGTCAGGAAGGCACGGTCATAGCCTTCGTGAATGGCCTGCTGCGGTGAGCGACCATTTTTCAGCTCTTCCCGTATTCGCGAGAAGATAAGCACGTTCGCATCCACCGCCATACCAACAGTCAGAACGATACCGGCAATACCCGGCAAGGTCAGGGTCGCGCCGATGATCGACATCAGGGCAACCAACAGAACAAGGTTAACCGCAAGGGCAATATTCGCGATGAGACCAAACGCACGGTAGAACACGAGCATGGCAATCAGTACCAGAGCCAGGCCCGCCATCACAGAGCGTGCGCCCATTTCGATATTTTCTGCACCCAGGCTTGGACCTACCGTCCGCTCTTCGACAAAGTCCATCGGTGCAGCAAGCGCACCTGAGCGAAGCAGCAGTGCCAACTCATTCGCTTCGGCAGACTGCAGCCCGGTGATACGGAAGCTGCTACCCAGAACACTTTGAATCGTAGCCAGAGAAATGATCGACTTCTCGACAACCTGAATCGTCTTAGGCTGCTCTACGCCATCGACCATCTCGTAGGTAGTCTTCGGTTTACGCTCCACGAACAGCACAGCCATTCTGCGCTGAACCGCTTTCTTGGTCACCTGCGTCATACGCGCGGCACCTTTGCTGTCGAGGCTGATATTTACCTGAGGGAAGCTGTTCTCATCAAAGCCAGAGCTGGCATTTGTAACGCTGTCACCTGTTGTAATGACTTTTTTCTCAAGACGCGCAGTACGGTTCTGGTTGTCACGGAAGCTGTATTCTTCCGTCGCAAAGCGGCTGGCACCCGGTTCTGCTTCAAGGCGGAATTCAAGATTCGCAGCCTTACCCAGAATTTTCTTGGCTTCTGCTGTGTCCTGTACACCCGGCAGCTCAACCACAATTCGGTTGCGGCCCTGACGCTGAACCAGTGGCTCAGCAACACCAAGTTCGTTAACACGGTTGCGCAGCGTCATGAGGTTCTGTTTAAGAGCATAGTCTTCGAAGTCACGGATTTTCTGCTCAGTAAGCATCAGGATCAGGTCGAAGTTACCATCCACTTCTTCTTCCTGTGGAAGGAACTCACCCGGGTAATTGCGATTGATGAAAGTTCGCGCCTCGCTGCGCAGAGCTTCCTGGCGGAAGCTCAGCCGGACCTTATTACCTTCAACGACGACACGACGATATTTGATATCCTCCTGACGTAGACTGGTTCTCAGGTCTTCGCGATAGTTCTTGATACGCCCGGAAACGTACTCGTCCATATCGACTTCCATGAGGAAGTGAACACCGCCACTCAGATCAAGACCCAGCGTCATAGGGCCAGCACCAAGATCGACCAGCCAGTCTGGGGTTGTCGGTGCGAGGTTCAGAGCAACTACAAACTCATCACCCAGCTTACGCTGAATAGCGGCTTTCGCAGGGAGTTGTGCGTCGGCGGATTCGAGTCTCAGCAGCGCCGTGCTGCCATTGACTTCCTCACCAAAATAACTGATCTCTGCCTCGTCCAGCGCTTTACGAACATTATTCAGCGTGGCGGCAGACATCTCAGCACCAGCTCGTGCTGGCGTTACCTGAATAGCGGCATCAGGTGGGTATAAATTCGGGGCGGCGTAGATGAACGCCAGTGCAACCACCACGAGAATGAGGAGGTTTTTCCAGAGTGGATATTTATTGAGCATACAACTGCCCTATTCCTTCAGCATGAAAAACGGCCTCAAAGGAGGCCGTTACAGGGTTGGTCAGGCTTTTACTTCTTTGATAGTGCCTTTCGGAAGTACTGCTGTTACGGCAACTTTCTGAACAGGGAACTGAACGCCGTCAGCCACTTCGATCACTGCGAACTCTTCGGTGACCTTGGTCACTTTACCCAGCATGCCACCAGCAGTGACAACTTCATCATTCTTCGCCAGACCTTCAATCAGATTTTTGTGTTCTTTCTGACGTTTTGCCTGTGGACGCCACAGCATAAAGTAGAAGATCGCTGCAAAGCCGAGAAGGAATACCCAGGAAAAGGCATCGCCCATCGCAGGCTGAGGGGCAGCCTCAGCAAAAGCAGTTGCAGGAACAACAGCAAACAGCGCCATTAAAGCTTTCATTCAAATTTACTCCCAATGTTCAGGCATCGCCTGTAAATAAAATTTTTCTGGTCTCAACTTGCTGGTGTATCCAACGGCGGCACTTCCCTGCCGCGGCGGGCATAGAAGTCTGAGACGAATGCGGCAAATGTACCTTCTTCAAGGGCACTGCGCAAACCGGCCATCAGCGTCTGGTAATAATGCAGGTTGTGTATGGTGTTGAGCGTCGCACCAAGAATTTCACCGCACTTGTCGAGGTGATGCAGGTATGCACGGCTGTAGTTCTTACAGGTGTAGCAGTCGCATTCAGCATCGATGGGACCAGTATCAGTCTTATTGGCGGCATTCCTGAGTTTTACAACCCCATTGTGTGTAAAAAGGTGCCCGTTGCGCGCATTCCTGGTTGGCATAACGCAGTCGAACATATCAACGCCCCTGCGCACACCTTCCACGAGATCTTCCGGTTTGCCAACGCCCATCAGGTAGCGTGGTTTGTCTTCTGGCATCTTAGGTGCGGTATGACGAAGAATGCGCATCATGTCGTCTTTAGGTTCACCAACGCTCAGACCACCAATCGCATAGCCATCGAAGCCGATATCCATAAGCCCCTGCAAAGACTCGTCCCGCAGGTCCTCATACATACCGCCCTGAATAATGCCAAACAACGCGGATGGATTATCACCATGCGCGTCTTTCGAACGTTGCGCCCACCGCAAAGACATGCGCATGGAGTCTGCGGCCTCCTGAGTCGTTGCCGGGTAAGGCGTACACTCATCAAAAATCATGACGACATCTGAACCGAGGTCGCGTTGAACTTCCATTGAGCTTTCCGGCGTCATCAGAACCTTGTCACCGTTTACCGGCGAAGCAAAGGTAACGCCCTCTTCTGTGATTTTGCGCATATCGCCAAGGCTGAACACCTGAAAACCGCCGGAGTCAGTGAGAATAGGCTTATCCCAGCCAATGAAATCATGCAGATCGCCATGGGCCTTAATAATCTCGGTGCCGGGACGCAACATCAGGTGAAAGGTGTTACCCAGAATAATGTGAGCACCCAGCGCCTCGACCTGCTCAGGGTTCAGGCCTTTGACTGAACCATAGGTTCCAACAGGCATGAAAGCAGGCGTTTCTACCTTTCCTCGGGGAAACGTGATGGTGCCGCGACGCGCAAAGCTACCACCCTCGTCTTTCGGCGTATCCGTGCCATGCAGCTCAAACTGCATAAAGCATTCACGAGTCATAATCAGCTCCCGCTCGATTGGTACAGACGACACGGCATAAACATGGCGTCACCATAACTGTAAAAACGATATTCATTGGCTACCGCATGGTCGTAGGCAGCAAGTGTTCCTTCTCGACCGGCAAACGCAGACACCAGCATAATCAGAGTCGATTCAGGCAAATGGAAATTCGTGATCATGGCATCAACACTGCGGAATTCGTATCCAGGGTAGATAAAAATATCCGAGTCTCCTTGAAACGTCTCAATTGCCCCGCTGCGACTGGCCGACTCAAGACTTCGCACCGAGGTCGTACCGACAGCAATAACACGCTTACCCGCCGCCCTTGTCGCCTTGACAGCCTCGACAACATTTTCAGGAACTTCAATGTACTCTGAATGCATATGATGCTCGTGAATGTTATCGACTTTCACGGGCTGAAAGGTACCGGCACCGACGTGCAGGGTCACAAACGCAAAGTTCACTCCCTTCGCTGTCAGACGCTCAAGCAGGCCGTCATCAAAGTGCAGACCGGCCGTCGGCGCAGCTACGGCGCCTGGCTTCTCTGCATACACCGTCTGATAACGCTCGCGATCTTCTTCAGCATCTTCCCGCTCCATATAAGGAGGCAAAGGCATGTGACCGACGTCTTCAAGGATATCCAGTACTGGGCGCTCAGAGGTAAAGCGCAGATGAAACAAGGCTCCCTCGCGGCCAACCACCTCTGCATTTTCCCCGCCGAGAGAAATTGACTGTCCCGGCTTCGGAGAGCGCGAACTGCGAAGATGCGCCAGAACGTCATGTTCAGAAACAACCCGTTCAATCAGCGCTTCCAGCTTGCCGCCCGACGCCTTTTCACCAAACAAGCGCGCTGGAATCACCCGGGTGTTATTGAACACCAGCAGATCACCTGGCTCGATCAGGGACTCGATATCGCGAAAGATGCGATCGTCTATCTGTTGTTGCTGCGGATCAAATACCAGCAACCGCGAAGCACTGCGTTCAGCAGCAGGATGTCGGGCAATCAGGTGATCAGGAAGCTCGAAGCTGAAGTCACTCGTTTTCATTCATTTGGCCTGAGGATAGCGGGCGGAGTATGCGCGTAAAACCGGACGCAAGGTTACCCGAGATAATTTCCTAAGTTAAGGAAATACTTAGAAAAAATTGTTGACGTTCAGAAAATACTGAGTAATATACGCGGCCACTGACCGATACTGATTTGCCAGAGTGGCGAAATTGGTAGACGCAGGGGATTCAAAATCCCCCGCCTTCGGGTGTGCCGGTTCGAGTCCGGCCTCTGGTACCAATATTTCAGTACCAACGGATCTTTCGGTCAGTGAAGAATCTTCGCAAGAAGAATCTTGTTTGCCCAGGTGGTGGAATTGGTAGACACGCTGTGTTCAGGTCGCAGTGAGCTTACGCTCGTGGGAGTTCGAGTCTCCCCCTGGGCACCATCAACAACCTACCGTGTTGGTGGTGCTGTAGACGACATTGTCGTCACACCCTTTTGCCGAAGTGGTGGAATTGGTAGACACGCTGTGTTCAGGTCGCAGTGGGCTTACGCCCGTGGGAGTTCGAGTCTCCCCTTCGGCACCATTCGGTGGTATTTCCCTATCTCCTCTTAGCAAGCAATCCGTCTTTAGCACGCTAATAATCTGTCCCGCTACGCGCGCAGGTGCATGACTTTCTGTGCCGTCTGACACATACAAATATCCTTTCAGGCCATATGAACTATTCTTCAAAGAGGACAAAGCGGAGAGTTCTCTATGGTTTCTAGTTCACGTTTGATCGCTGGGTCGATGCTGGTCGGCAGCTTAGCCGGAATCGTCTTGGGTTTTGCAATTCTTAAAACAGACGCAGAGCCAATACTGGCCTTAATACTGAGTGCGGTTATCGCGACCTGTACGACTGCTCTTCTACAACACAGGCTGATACTGAGACCAACGACCGATCTTATCTCCAATCTGACCGCTTCGATAAAAGGCGACAGACACGATATCAAGCCATCCGCGGACTGGCTTACAGATGCCACCCAAGACATCAACAACTACCTGACTTCAGCAAGAAAAATCCAACAGAACCTTGCAGAAAACGGTGGTCATATCGCCATCTCTGCGGCCGAAATGTCATACGCCGCAGACAAGCTGCAAAAACGCATTCACGAGGAAGCAAAAGACAGTGAACAGATAGTGCACAGCACTGGGCGTATATCCAACACAATGGAAGATATGCTGGAGCAGACACGAGAAGCCGCACGCGCCACTAATGAAGCCATGGAGATTAACCGAGCTGGCAGCGAGGCCATTAACCGCACGATTCCGAAAATGGAAGAAACCCGCGATCAGGTGCAAAGTAATGCAGAGCTTATTTCCAACCTCGAAGCCAAGTCTGAAAACATCAGCAAGGTAACCAGCATCATTAATGACATTGCAGAACAAACCAACCTGCTGGCATTAAATGCTGCCATTGAAGCTGCGCGGGCTGGCGAACAGGGGCGCGGATTTGCAGTGGTCGCTGACGAAGTGCGCGCTCTTGCTGGTAAGACATCAGATGCGACCGAACAGATTGGCACTACCATTGCTCAAATCAATCAGGAAGTGAAACTTGCAGCAGGCAACAGCAGTAACCTGATCAAGGTAATTGATGAAGGGGTCAGCATGACGCGTGAGCTGAATGATCACCTCACTGAAATCAATAAACGCGCCGACAACATACAACATGCCGTCAATGCACTTGTCGAAAATATGAACGATAACACCGGGCATATCCAGCACATTTCGGGAATCATCGGACAGACTTCAGCTCACTATCAGGAAACTGAAAACGAAGTTGCTTCCATTGCTGATAAGTCATCCGGTTTGTCAGAATCCGCAGAGACCATTTTCGAATCTTTCGGTAGTGGTAATTTAGGCGAGCCGCATGACACGGTTAAAGCTGAAGCCTTCAGTGCCGCTGAAGCGATTGGTCGGTTATTTGAAGAAGCGATTGCTAGCGGAAAAATCACACACGATGCCCTGTTCAGTCGTGAATATCGCGAGATCCCCGAAACGAACCCCAAGAAGTTTTCCACAGATTTCGACGCTTTCACTGATGAGCTATTGCCAGATATCCAAGAGCCCATTTTACAGCGCAACCCTTTCATCGCCTATGCTGGTGCCGTGGATGACAATGGCTACTTCCCGACTCACAACATCAAGTTCACTCAACCTCTGAGCGGCGACTATCACAAAGACCTGGTGAATAATCGCACTAAGCGTATTTTTGATGACCGCACTGGGTCACGCTGTGGCAGTAACCAAAAACTATTTTTGCTCCAGACTTATAAGCGTGACACTGGCGAAGTAATGCATGACCTTTCTGTGCCGATCTGGGTTAATGGCAAGCATTGGGGTGGCTTCAGAGTGGGATATGCCAGCCAGACCTCCATCCAATAACAAGAAACAAACAGGCGGGGATTATTTAGTCCTCCGCCTGAGCTTCTACCTCCGACCAGCACTCCACACGATTACGACCATTTTCTTTCGCGCGATACAGCGCTTCGTCTGCTTTGGACAGCCAGCTTTCAGGACCATCTGCATCATCAGGAATCGCCGAATAACAACCGACGCTGATAGTCACACGGAAGCCAGCTGCGATACGGTCAAGATTGATAGATGCGATCGACATACGAATTGCTTCTGCTATTGAAGCTACCTGCTCCTGACTCAACCCCGGCAGTACTACTGCAAACTCCTCCCCCCCATAGCGTGCTACTGAATCTTTGTTTTCAATCGTTTCACTGATTGCGCCGGAGATGCAACGCAGAATTTCATCGCCCACCTGATGCCCGTAGGTATCATTAACCTGTTTAAAGTGATCAATATCCAGCAGCAGAATCGAGAAGTTGGCCATGTCATGGCGGGCCAGAGCGAACTCCCGATCAAGAAAGTCATCAAAGAAGCGACGGTTTCTTACGTTTGTAAGCGCGTCTGTCGTACTCATACGCTCAAGCTGTTCATTTACATTCTCAAGCTCCAGTGTCCTTTCGCGAACGCGACGCTCCAGGGTTTCCGTTGCTCTCTTCTGAATATCCAGTGCTTTTGCCTGTGCTTCCCGCGCAGCCCGCTCGTGTTCAAGGGCCTTTTCCTGCGCCTTACGCGCATTACGTTCCTGATCCAGGGCTTCAGTCTGTGCCTTGCGAGCCAATTTTTCGTGTTCCAACGCACTGATCTGAGCTTCGTAACGCTCACGTTTTTCCTGATTCAGACGATCGGCCAGTGCAAATGACAGCAGAATCACTTCCATGGCAGAGCCGATCTGAAGCGAATTCTCGGTAAAAAAGTTTCTGGGTATAATGTTGAACTTATTGAGAGCAAGGACGATCCCGCCCAACAGAAAACTGGTCCAGGCAATAGTGTAATAACGCGCAGCAACAAACCCCTCTGCCCAACGTCTCACGCCTAGTACGATAGCGCCAATCATCGCGAGCATGGCAACGACAATTAACGCCCTTATCAAGGTGTGATACGCCACCAGATTACTGAGGAATACTATGCCGATACAAATCAGGATCAGTAACCCGATCAGCTTATTAAAGAACGACTGATCGGTATGAAGATAAAGGAATTTTCTGGTGAAGATACCGGCAAATATAATGACGCCAGACAGCAACACGATAATACTCTGATCATTCCAGTGAATTGCAGATGGCCATAAATACTGGAAATTGATGCCCTGCAAACTACCAAGAAAACCCGCCATGCAGCCGACATAAAGAACGTAAAAAAGGTAATTCCCCTCTTTAACTGAGAAAAACACAAAAAGGTTGTAAAACACCATAATCAGCATAATGCCGTAATACAGACCGAGCCCAAGAAGCTGATTCTGATCATGTACAAAGAAATCACGCTCATCCCAAAGCGTCATTGGCACCTGCATAGAACTGGAAGTTTCAACCCGGAGAACCCATTCCTGAATTTCCCCCGGATCGATCTCAAACGGAATAAGAAAATGGCGATGGGGTAACAGACGATCACTGAATTCCTGCTTGTCCCCCAGACTGATAAGTTGCCATTCACCGTCGTTGGCTTTTCGGTACAGGTCGATATAGTCAAGAACAGGGTAAGAGATACTGATCAAACGGCTGAGGTGCCTGTGGCCAGAGTTTGTCAGATTGAAGCGGAACCAGTACACCGAGTTGGTGTAACCGAAAGATAAGTCCTCTCGTGCTGCTTTCCAGCCCAGGCTGTCCTCATCTCCAATCACCAGTTCGCCAGAGGTATCCTCAACGTAGCGGGTAATAAAAGCCAAATTCTGACCAGATTGAGATTCGGCCACGTCGAGCACGTCATCCTCTGCAGAATACCCCGGTATCGAAGCCACTCGTGCTGACGCGTCGCTAATTCCGACCAAATGCAATAGTAAACCCAGCAGCATCGCAATCAGCGGCTTCTGTAATTTCATTCCTGTTCCCTCTGCAAATACTCCTTACAGTGTAGACGACACTGTCAGTCCTGCAGGGCCAGAACCGAAAACCACCCCAAGAACTGATCTGGCTGAAAAGCCCGGATTGTCAAACACCTGGATACCCCTCAGAATATTCACTCACTTTTTCAGGGTAACGATTATGCAAGTCGCTACGCGTTTTGTTTCGCTCATAAAAGTATTCACTCGCCTGTTAGTAATACTGCTACTGACCGGGAGTACCTGGGTTCACGCAGAAAGCCAGATTAACGCACCGGTATTTACGCTGAGTACGCTGGACGAAAAACGCCAGGTATCCTTAGAAGACTATCGAGGAAAGGTGATTTATCTGGACTTCTGGGCATCCTGGTGTGGCCCGTGCCGTAAATCATTGCCCATGCTCAACGAACTAAGAAATGAACTCAAAGATCGTGGGTTTGAAGTTCTGGCTCTGAATGTCGATGAAACCCGTGAAGAGGGTCTTCGCTTCCTGAAAGAATACCCGGTTGATTACCCGACTCTGTTCGATAACGAAAACACAGCGGCAACTTATCAACTGAGAGGTATGCCAACTGCCTACCTTATTGACCACAACGGCAAGCTACACAGTCAGCACGTTGGCTTTAACCCAAAAGATATGAGCAGCATTCGGGATGAAGTTCTGTCATTACTTAAAGCTGCAGAAAGCACCAGATAACAAGCGACTGTGGTTCAACCGTAGCTAAATAATTATTCATAAGACCACTCCTGACCATTCCGGATCATCGCATTCAGGATGGTCAAAAACTT